>CAVTFL010000001.1:0-270902 GCA_963733925.1 uncultured Alphaproteobacteria bacterium
CCTGGTGATTGCTGTTATGCAAAAATCGCAAGTCTCGAAACGCCGCTCAGGGTACAAAGGCGGAAATCTTAAAGTCCGGATTTCGTAGCATTGTCTCAACGGTTGCAGCCAACACCTTGGCTTAACTGTGTCCGTCCCCGGCGGCATTTTAGCTCACTGCCAGCGCTCGTCGGTGCCGCGAGCGGTCTTGCACTGTCCCGCCCGGGGCCATTTTGCCCTGCTTCGAGGGGGCGTTGCCCTGCTTCGAGGGGGCGCAGCCCTTGTGTCAATTGCACCCTGCCGTGAATATAGCCGGTCGCGGCGGCGGAGCGTTACCTCGATACCCGGAACGACGCCGATGAACCAGGGGAAACCGGCCTGCCATGTGGATTGTTGGCCTTCGTGGACCGCCCGTATACCTTTGTGGTCTTGGCGTTGATCATTCTGATCACAACCGTTGGTCATTTCGCGAACCCCGACGGACATTTTCCGAAATCAATATTCCGGTCATCGCCGTCGCTGGAAGTATACCGGCCTGAATCCGAAGAGATGGAAGGCCGGATCACATCGGTCTACGAACGCGTCCTGACCACCCTGGTCGACAACATCGAGCACATCGAATCAACGACCTAATCCGGACGCTCCATCGATCGAGTCTTCCTGCAGCCCGGCGCCAGCGTGGACACCGCCAATGCCCAGGTGACCGCTGCGTCACAGACAATCCTGCAAGGGATGCCGCCGGGTACACAGCCCCCGCTCGTCATGAACTACAGCGCCTCCAGCGTGCCGATACTGCAACTCGGCCTCTCCGGCAAAGGCTCTCGGAGCAGCAGTTCAACGATCTCGGCATCAACTTCATCCGCACCCAACTCGTGACCGTTCCGGGGCGTCGATGCCCTATCCCTACGGCGGCAAGCAGCGCCAGGTCATGGTCGATCTCGATCCTGGGCTGCTGCAGTCGAAGGGTCTTTCGCCGCCGATGTGGTCAACGCCATCGCCTGCAGAATCTGATCCTGCCGTCCGGCACGGCGAAGATCGGACGAATTCGAATACGACGTCGGGCTCAACGCCAGCCCCGCACGGTTGAGGAACTGAACGATCTTCCCGATCAAGCTCAGCAACGGCACCGACGATTTACCTGCGCGACGTCGCGCATGTGCGCGACGGCTACACGCCGCAGACCAACATCGTGCGCCAGGAGGGCATCGCGGCGCGCTGATGACGATCCTCAAAGCCGGCAACGCCTCGACGCTCGACATCGTCGAAGGGCATCAGGCAACTCTGCCGAAAATCGTCCAGACACTTCCGCCGGATCTGAAGATCCAGCCGCTCTCCGACCAGTCGATCTTCGTGCGTGCGGCGATCAACGGCGTGATCCGCGAAGCCATCATCGCCGCCGGCCTGACGGCCTGATGATCTTGCTGTTCCTGGGCAGCTGGCGCAGCACGTTCATCATCGCGCTCTCGATCCCACTCTCGATTCTCTCCTCGATCATCGTGCCTGAGCGCGCTGGGCGAGACCATCAACATCATGACCCTCGGCGGTCTGGCGCTGGCGGTCGGCATCCTGGTCGACGACGCGACGGTCGACGATCGAAAACATCCATCGCCACCTCGAGCAAGGGCACGAGCTGCGCAGCGCCATTCTTGAAGGCGCCAGCAGATCGCCTTGCCGGCGTTCGTTTCGACGCTGTGTATTTGCATCGTCTTCGTGCCGATGTTCTTCTCGCCGGCGTCGCGCGATATCTATTCGTCCCGCTGGCCGAAGCGTCGTGTTCGCCATGCTCGCGTCCTATGTCCTGTCGCGGACCCTCGTGCCGACGCATGGCGATGTATCTGCTGCGGGCGAAGGACGCACCAGCGTTCCAGCGCCTACGCGCAATCCTTTCATGCGATTTCAGCGCGGCTTAGAACGGCTTTTGAGCGTTTCCGCAATGCGTATACCCGGTTCTGCTCAGCGACCTTGGTTCAGCCGCCGATTATTTTTGTCACGGTTTTCTCTGGGCTTCTGCCTCTCGGCGTTTCTGCTCGTTCCGTGGCTCGGGCAGAACTTCTTTCCCGACATCGATGGCGGGCAATTCGTCCTGCACCTGCGCGCCAAAGCCGGCACTGCGCATCGAAGAGACCGCACGGCTCTCCGACCAGATCGAGGCGACCATCCGCCGGCAGATTCCGGCGCACGAAATGCGGGCGAGTACTCGACAACATCGGCCTGCCCTACAGCTCGATCAATTTCACCTACACATTCCGGGCATGATCGGCTCGTCGGATGCGGATATCATGGTCTCGCTCACGGCAGGTCATCGCCCGACCGCGGAGTACGTCGCGCGTCTGCGCGAAGATCCTGCCGACCGAATTCCCCGGCGTCACCTTTTAGTTTCCTGCCGGCCGACATCGTCAGCCAGATGCTGAATTTCGGCCTGCCCGCGCCCATCGACATGCAGATCGACGGGCGCGACATCATGGCCAATCGCAAGGTAGCGGTCAGATCCTCAACCAGATCGAGCAAGTGCCTGGGATCGTCGACCCCCGGATCCAGCAGGATTTCGAGCTACCCCAAATTCGAGGTCGCGGTGGATCGCACCAAGGCCCTCCAGGGCGGCTTCACCGAGGCCGATGTCGCGAACAGCGTGCTCAACATCGCTGAGTGGAAGCGGCAATTGACGCCGATGTTTTTCCTGAACCAGCGCAACGGCGTCAACTACAATCTGGTCGCACAGACGCCGCAGTACCAGATCCAGTCCCTGCAGGATCTTCAGAACATCCCTATCAGGTCAGCGACGGCTGCGAGCGTCTGGCGTAGTCGCCGACCTCGCGACAATCCATCGATCGCAGGAGATGTCGGCGGTTGACCACTACAACATTCGTCGGGTCATCGATATCTACGCGACCGTGCAGGGCCGCGACCTCGGTAGCGCCGGCGCCGAGGTCTCCAAGATCGTCCATGCGCACGAAAAGTCGCTGCCGCGTGGCAGCTTCCTGACGATCCGCGGCCAGCTTGAGACGATGCAAACGTCCTATCTCAATCTGCTCGGCGGACTGGCGTTTTCGATTTTACTGGTATATCTGCTGATCGTCGTTAATTTCCAGTCTTGGCTCGATCCGTTCATCATCATCATGGCGTTGCCAGCGGCACTTGGCGGAATTGTTCTGTTCCTGTTCTTCACGCACACCACCCTGAGCGTGCCGGCCTTGATGGGTGCCATCATGTGCATGGGTGTTTCCACGGCGAATAGCATTCTGGTCGTTTCCTTCGCTAAGCGAGCGCCTGACGGAGCATAGCGACGCTATCAAGGCGGCGATCGAAGCCGGCTTCACTCGCTTCCGGCCGGTCCTCATGACTGCGCTCGCCATGATCATCGGCATGATCCCGATGGCCCTGGGCCTTGGTGAGGGCGGCGAACAGAACGCCCCCCTTGGCCGGGCGGTCATCGGCGGGCTGATGATGGCGACGGTCGCCACATTGATCTTCGTGCCTACGTTATTCGCAGTCATGCATCATCGAAAACCCAAGACACCGCCTTCCGACCCAGGGCTGGCGCCGCTGTGATACTTCATTGGAGAGGCTGTTGATGTCACCAAATGATCTGGAACTGCATGGTCTGCAACCGGCAGACCATGCAGCGCCCTATCGAAGTCCTGACAAGCGCCCAACCGTCCGCCGAGGAAGAGGGGTCGGCCCACTACTGATCGCGGTCGTCGTCGTGGCGGCGGGGGTCGCGATTTATGCCGGCATAAGGACCCGAGCCGCCACGGAAGCAGACTTGGCGCGCGACACCAACGAAGCAGCGGTGCCGGCCGTCGAGGTCATGCATCCGAAGAAGGGCGCACCCGACGTCAAGCTCGAGCTACCGGGGAACACGCAGCCGTTCAGCGATGCCGCAATCTATGCCCGCACGAACGGCTATTTGAAGAAGTGGTATTTCGATATCGGCGCGCACGTGAAGCGTGGGGACCTGCTGGCGGAAATCGAAACGCCAGAAATCGACGACCAACTGCGCCAGGAATTGGCCGATCTGACCAGTGCCCAGGCAACATTGAAGCTGGCGGGCGTCACCGCGGAGCGCAAGGAAAGTTTGCTGAAGACTGGCTTCGCGCCGGTTCAGGACCGCGATAACGCGGTGCGCGATCTGGAGGCCGCCCGGGGCAGTGTCCAGTCGCACCAGGCAGCGGTTTCGCGGCTCCAGCAGATGCAGGCGTTCGAGCGCGTGGAGGCGCCTTTCGACGGTATCGTTACCGTGCGGAGCGTTGATGTCGGGGCGCTGATTGCCGCCGGCGGGGCGATGTCGGCCCGCGAACTGTTCCATCTGGTCGCGACCGACTGGCTGCGGATTTATGTCTCGGTCCCAGAGACCTACTCGCCTTCTATGCGTATTGGCTCAGTGGCGACGGTGACGCTTGACGAATATCCGGGCGAAACCTTCGAGGGTCATCTGGTCCGCACGGCAAACGCCATCGATGCGACATCACGGACCCTGCTGGTGGAGGTCGACGTTCCAAACAAGGACGGTAAGCTGCTGGCGGGCTCTTACGTCCATGTCCATTTCTTGTTGCCAACATCGGCGAGCACGGTGACCCTTCCAGCCAATACCTTGTTGTTCCGGAAGGAGGGACTTCAGGTTGGGGTCGTTCGAGACGGCAAGGTGGAGTTAGTGCCGGTCAAGATAGGGCACGATTTCGGTGACACTGTTGAGGTCATTTCCGGTCTTCAGGCGACAGATCAGGTCGTCGCCAACCCGGCGGATTTGTTGGTCAGCGGGACAACCGTAATAGTGAAAGCCAAACCTGAGGCTACAGCGGCGAAGTGAGTGACTGGTCGGTAACGAGGCGGCCCGCCGAAACGGTCGCTCGGCCTCCGTCGTCCGAGACTACTCGATCCGCTTGCGCCAGGCTGCCAGGATTTGCTGCGCCAAGGCTTCATAATCGCGGCCGAAATGGTGGCTTCCGGGCGTTTTGATGACCATCGTTCCGGTGCCGTCGAGAGTCGGACAGACCGAGTCGTCTTCAGCCTCGCCATAGAAGCACTGAACCATGGCGGGCGGAATCTTCGCCATCTCAGGCAGAACAGGTAGCGCCGCGTCGCTCGACGCGAGGCCGAGCCAGCCGCCAACGCGGATCTCGAAATCGGCCGCCTTGGCGAAGCCCAGGAGGGACAGCAGCGACACCTCCGAACGCGCATCTTCTGGCAGGCGGTTGTATGCGAAGGGTAGAATGTCCGCGCCAAAGGAGTAGCCAATCAGCGCAACATGCCTCGTATGCCAGCGGGCTCCGTAGACATGCATCACCCTCGACAGGTCATCGGCGACCTGCTGCGGCGTCTTGGTGCTCCAGAAGTAGCGCAGGCAATCCCAGCCGACCACGTTGACGCCTGCTCGGGTGAGCAGGTCGGCGATTGTCTTGTCCAGATCACGCCAGCCGCCGTCACCGGACAGGATCACCGCCAACATGTCCGACGGCTGCTCGGACGGCAGTTCCACTAACGGCAGATCGGTCACGTCTCCCGAGGGGATGGGCTGTGCCAGTTTGGGGACGACGAGCGCCGCCAGCATGTCGGCCTCTGACATCCCGGGCTCGAAGCGCTGTAACTCGGGCATCCGGCCGGCCCCTGTCTCTGAGTCGACCCAGTCACGCCCGGACGCGGGTGCCTCCGGCGTCAGTCCGACGCTCCAGAAGCCGAGTAGGATGTCGCTCGCAGCAGGGTCGCGCGGGCAGGGGGGAGAGCGCAGGCCAGGGGCAGCGTCGGGGTCGATCGAGGCGGCACCGGCAATCGTATTGGCGGGCGCCTCGGTCAGCGCTAGCTGTGCCAGCCGCGCCCCTTGGCCCAGCCCTGCTAGAATCGGCGCGTGATAGGTGGCAATCCTAAGCTCGCGCTGAAGCTGTTTGGCCAGACCGTCAGCGTCACCCACCAAGTTATAACACGTGGCGGCATCGAGTGAGGAAACATAGGTCGCGCGGTTCACGCCGACTACCAGCGCACCCTCGCCGGCGAGCCGATCCGCGGCCTGCTGGTCCGCCGTATCCCAGCCTGGGCCTGCAGAGAACAGGATGACGACCCCGGTCGCAGCGATCTGCGGCTGCACGAGACGCACCGGGCCGTAGCGGCCGCCGTCCAGCGCAAGCGCCTAAGTCATGCCGAGACAGGCGAGGCCGAGGCAGAGGGCCAGCCGCATTGCCCATCGCCCGGCGGTTCGCCGCTGGATTCCCCGGTGCACCCATCGCATCGTTCTGTGCCTAACGGCACGCGCCATCAGGATGGCTTACGAGTTGGCCGCGCCGCGGCGACGGCGGCGAGGGTCAGGATCGGGCCGAGCAGGCCGGAGGTCGCCAGGTAGCGTGGCTCCCAGACCGGGTGGAATTTACCCTTGAAGCTGCGCAGGCCGCGGAAGCTGTACAGTCGGCTGCCGTAAGCCCAGAGCAGACGGCCGATGCGATGCCAGACCGATGCGAGTGGCGTGGGCGCGAGGCCGGAGAGGGGCGCCATGCCAAGACTTATGCTGGCGAACCCCGCAGCGCGTAGATGCAAGGCGAGCCGAGTGAACAGGAACTCCATCGCGTAGGGGGAAGTGTCAGGGACGTGGCGCATGACGCCGACAGTCGCCTCGGCGCGCAGATCGGTCGTCATGAAGGTGGTGAAGGCGACGGGCCGGCCGTTCTGGCGCACAAGCATCACCGACTGACAGCACATATTGGAGGGATCGAAGGCAGCGACAGAGAATCCCTTCTCGCTTGCATGGCGTGCCTGCAGCCAGGTGTCGGAGACCAGCTTCAGGATCGGCAGGACAGGGTCAAGGCTGCCGGACTCGACCAACTCCGTCGTCAGGCCGTCGCGCTCGCCGCGCCTCAACGCGTAGCGAAGGTGTGCCAGGGCCGCCCCCTCCAGGCGGAATTCGGCGAGCGAAATGCGCGCCTCCTCACCCAGCTTCGTCAGCGTAAGCCCCGCTTCGAGATAGAGCGGCAGCGCGGCGGAGCGGACCTGGTAGAACGCCGCCCTGCCCGCATTCTCATGCGCCAGTGCGAGAAAGCGGGCGATCAGCTCGGGCCATTCGTCACGCGGTCCAACCGGATCGTAGAGCGCGACCCAACTCCGCCCGCGCTTGGCGTACATCAGGAAGGTGCGGCGGGACGCCGAAAACAGGAAGCTCTTGTCACCCATCATCGCGAGCATAGCGTCGCTGCGTTCCTGGGCACGAACGATGCACTCCGCCTCCCGCATGTCCTGCCCCGTCGGCAGCGTCGAGCGGCCGGGGGCGAGGCGCAGCAACTGCCAAAGCGCAATGCCGCTGGCGAGTAACGTGGCGCCGAGGGTGGCGCGCAGGGCACGTGACGCCTTGCCGTCGAACTCGAACTGCCACCAGAGATCGTTGCTGTAAGGCACGTTACGGAAGGCGAACAGCAGCACCCAGACCGCCACGCCCAATACGATGCCGACCGAGACCACCGTGCCGATAGAGAATGGTCGTTGGAACAATGAGGCGGGCCGGCCGAAGCGACGCCGTGCCAGCAGCAATGCCGGGATGAGGAAGCCGAACATTCCCGCCTCCAGGAAGGCAAGGCCCCTGGCGAGCGAAACAATGAAGCCGATCACTGACAGGACGAGCGCCAGCCACCACGCGGCGTCCAGGCGGAAGAAAAGTCCGCGGGCGACGAAGAGGAGGAGCACGCCCACGAGACTGCCCGCCAGGTTCGATCCCTCCAGCATCCAGAGCGGCAAGATGGTCGCCAGTAGGTCCAGCCGCGCATGGAAGGCAGGGGTGGCACCCGAGATCACCAGCATTATGCCGAGGACAAAGGTGATTACGGCGAGGAACATCGGCACAAGGAGCGGAAAGCGGGCGATGGCTTCGGCGGCCTTTGGCGCCAGCCTCGCCGCAACGGCACGGCTCTCGAAGGCGACAAGCAGGGCGGTGGAGAGCAGCAGCGGCAGACCAAAATAGATCGCCCGATACACCAACAGCGCAGCAACGATGGCCCCGGCGGGCATGCGGTGGCCGAGGGCGAAGACCACCACGACCTCGAAAACGCCGACGCCGCCCGGCGTGTGACCGATCACGCCGAGCAACAGCGCCGCGGTGTAGACAGCGATGAAGCCAAGGAAGCCGATGCCGCCGGCTGGCAGCAGCACGAAGAGGCAGAGCCCGGCACCAAGCACGTCAACGCCGACCAACGCGAGTTGTCCCAGGACGAAGCGACGGTCGGGCCATTCCAGCACGAAGCGGCCGAGGCGTAGCGGCTTGCGATCGTCGCGACAGAGCGCAATTGCCGCCAGCGACGCGATAAGCGAAGCGGCGCCGATGCCGTTCAGTGCCGCTTGCGGCAGCCAGGTTGGAAGTTGCTGCGAGGGAACCGCCACAAGGAGGGCGAGCGAGCCGAACAGGACCAAGCCGAGGGCAAACGTGGCCGAGGTTAGGATCAGCAGCCGGGTGATCTGGCCCGAGCCAATCCCGGCGGCGCCGAACACCCGATAGCGTACGGCGCCGCCGGTCAGAACACCAAATCCGACAGCATTGCCCAAGGCGGAGCCGACGAAGGCGCCGATCCACAGCGTGGAGCGCGGAATAGGCGCGCGCAGGTAGCGCAGCGCCAGCGCGTCGCGTCCGACGAGCGCCGCGAAGCTCAGCACGGTCGCCAGCAGTGCCTCGCCCAGCAGCCGCGCTGGGAAATCACGCAGTGTGTGCACGATCGTGTGGTAGTCGAACCGCGTCGAAAGGCCTTGGACCGCCCCCAGAAGGATCGCGCAAAGAACGATCGATAACGCAGGGAGCGCCAGGCGACGCAGATCAATGGGCCGCCGCGAGCTCGGCTGCGAGTGCCCAGCCAGAACGGAGCCCGGGCTTTGGCGGCGATCGGCTGTACCCATATGATTACGGTCTCCGGCGCTATGCGCCGCTCGGTAACGCTTCGACCGCGGGCGATGCAAGTCGCTTGAAGAAGACCCATTGTCACATTAAATGATTACTAAAATGTTAACCGGGAAAAATGCCAATATTGACTGACACCGCGGTTGCCCGCGGGCGGAGGGCGACGCGTTCGAGTGAATGCTTCCTGTGTAACCGCTCGCGCAGCAGCGGCCGCGCGGGCGGGCATAAGGCGCAATGACGAGAAATTCGGAGGCGAACATTCGGTGAGCCCGATCGATTTACGTTTTGGTCGGTGGGCTTTCATTCACCTGCCCAGGCCAGCCCCAAACTCTGCAGTTCTCGGCTTCCTGTGCTGCGCTTGCATCACGAGCGCAGACGCCTCTCCCCGGTTACGCCCCAGGGGATCGACCCGGAACGGACATGGCTTGACCTTGCACCGCTCGATCATCATGTTTCGCCCGAATCAACGGTACCAAGAGGCCTGATGTCAAAAGAGGACATGATAGAATTCAGCGGCACGGTAATGGAGCTATTGCCCAACGCCATGTTCCGCGTGAAATTGGACAACGAGCACTCGATTCTCGCTCATACCAGCGGCAAAATGCGCAAGAACCGCATCCGCGTGCTGGCTGGCGATCGAGTTAATGTCGAGATGACGCCCTACGATCTGTCCAAGGGTCGCATCACCTTCCGCTTCAAGTAGTGAGCGAATCCGGCGGGAAGCCACTCCCGCTGATCCTGGCTTCGTCCAGCCCGCGACGACTCATGCTGTTGAAGCAGATCGGCATCGTGCCCGATCAGGTCGTCTCCCCCGACATTGATGAATCTCCCAATCGCAATGAACTGCCGCGGTCCTATGCCCAGCGCATGGCTACGGAGAAGGCTGCGGCTGCGATCTCCCCGGATCATCTCGTGCTGGCTGCGGACACGGTTGTATCGGCTGGCCGTCGTATTTTACCCAAGGCGAAGGATGCGGCGGCGGTTCTTGCCTGCCTGACGCTGCTGTCTGGCCGCCGCCACCGGGTCCTGACCGCCATTGTGTTGACCGCGCCTGACGGGCGCTCGACCGGACGGCTGGTCGAGACCGCGGTTACGTTTAACCGGCTGACACAGCCGCAGATTGAGCGTTACGTCGCGTTGCGCGAGGGCGAGGGCAAGGCCGGCGGGTATGCAATCAATGGGCACGCGGCCAGTTTTATTCGGTTTTTGTCCGGCAGTTATTCTGGCGTTGTGGGCTTGCCGCTGTTCGAGACGGCGCAGTTGCTGCGCGGTCGCGGCTGGCAGGTGCCGTGAGCGTTTCGATCCGCCTCGCCACCGGCCCTGGCGAGGCACAGGTCGCTGTTGTGGAGGGGCGGCGTCTGGTGGATTTTTGCTTATGGCGCCCAGGGTCGCCGGACGGGGTTGGCGATGTACATCGGGCGCGGGTCATCGCCGCGGTTCCAGCGATGGCGGGGGCGTTCGTGGCTCTCGCGGATGCGGAGGGGTTTTTACCGGACAGCGAGGGCGCCAAGCGATTGACGGCGGGGACGGTGTTAACGGTTCGCGTTACTCGGGCGGCGCAGGGAAACAAGGGCCCCCGACTGACCGCCGCTGTCGAGCCGGCGGATGGGCCGGTTGGGCTGGTCCGGCGAGGGCCCGATCCGGTGATGCGGTTCCTCAAACGATATCCAAACGCTCCGGTTGTGGTGGATGATGCGGGAATGGCGGGACGGTTGGGGGCGACGATTGCCTCGCCGGTCTTCGACGAGGATGTGGCGGAGGCAATCGATGCATTGACCCGGCCAGTTGTTGAACTGGCGAGCGGGGCGAGGCTGTCCATTTTTCCCACGCCGGCGCTGGTGGCGATCGACGTTGACGCCGGAGGGGTGCTGGCGGGACGCGTGCGGCATGAAGCCGCGAACCGGACGGTGATACCGGCCCTTGCGGGCCAGATCCGGCTGCGGAATTTATCGGGGGCAATTGTCGTCGATCTGGCAGGATTGTCGCCGCGCAAGCGGGCGGCGCTGGGACCGGATTTGGTGACGGCCCTGGCCGATGATCCATTGCGACCTAAGTTCCTTGGGTTTACCGCACTGGGATTGGCGGAAATTGTGCGGTCACGGGTCCATCCACCGTTGCATGAGTTGTTAGCGGGGCCGTTGGCTGCAGGGCTCGCTGCTCTGCGGGCGGTGATGGCGGCCTTCGATCGGGATCCGCGCGGGATACCGGCGGTTCGGGCGCATCCGGCGGTGGTGTCGGCATTGCAGGCGGACCCGGTCGCTTTGCCCGATCTTGTGCGGCGCACTGGACGTGGGGTTACACTGCGCTCTGACCCGTCGCTGCTGGCGACGGCCTGGGTGCTGGAGAAGCATCATGGTTAAAGCACCATCCACCTGCCCGATCTGTGGGCGTCGATCCTCGGAGGCGTATCGGCCGTTCTGCACGCCGCGATGTCAGGAGGTCGACCTCGGGCGCTGGCTGGCCGCGGTTTACCGGGTTCCTGGACCGCCGGCGGAACTCGATGAGGACCCGCCGCCGTCGCCTGGGGCGGCTTGAGAAGAAGCCGCCGGACGGTGCTTGATCCTAGTGGGGGCATGGGCTAAGCACCCGCCTCCGATGCTGTCTCCCACGGGCGGCCCCGGTGCCCAGGTAGCTCAGTTGGTAGAGCATGCGACTGAAAATCGCAGTGTCGGTGGTTCGATTCCGCCCCTGGGCACCAAGTTGAAATCATTGGGCTTCCAATAATTTTGCGGCTCCAAAAAACGCGCTCAAGGCTGGAGGTGTTTCCTTCACCGCAGCGTGTGATCGATATCCTGATTGACGCAAATGATCTGACGCAACTGCAAAAGATCGCCGGTCTCGAACCGAACCAGCGATTGGGTCGAGCGAGCCCTTATCCTTCTGGCCTACTGGGCCGATCCGTCGGCCTATGCGGTGAACGCGGCGGTCGGCGTGCCCCACCGGACCCAGCTTCGGTGCTTGCGCCGCGCGCTGCGGTTTGGCGGCAACACGGCACCCGACCCGCCGCCGAAGCCCGGGGCTCATGCCGGCTTGGCACGTGACCATGAATACAAACGTCACGGCACGCTGAGCCTGCTGGTCGGGATCGATCTGCTGAACGGCAAGGTGTATGGGCTCGGTTATCCCATTGGCTTCGGCAATCCGGTCGGCGTCAACCTAACGGGGTACTGGCGAGATCTGCTGACGAGGTGTCGTCCGAGGCCGGTGCGACCGCGCTCCGGGACGATAAAGCAGGTCCCGCTAATTCGCTTCATGGTGCTGCTCGTGATGGCTCAAAGCCCAGATGTAGGCAGCGACGTCTGCCACATCGGCCTGTGAGAGTGGTGCGCCGCCATCCGGCGGCATTACGCCCGAATGCTCCTTGGGTTGCGGCACACCCGCGGTGATCGTATGGGCTATGGACGCCAGGGTGCCGTCACCCCAGAGGAATTTGCCGCTTGTCAGATCGGCGCCCATCGCAGTGCCCTTGGCGTCCGTGCCGTGGCAGCCGGCACAGGTGCCATTGTCGACCTGGCCTTGGAAGATCTGCTCACCCCTCGCGATTTGCGCCTGCGTAATGCCATGTGGCGGCTGCAGGCTGGCGAGGTCGTTGCCCGCGTTGGGATGGACACCTTCCGGCGGCAGGACATCGCCTGAGGCCGTCTCCGCCTGCGCGGCCGGTGCGGGCGCCGCCGCAATCTCCGCGTTGGGGCTACCGGTGTAGGTGACGTGCCAGATGCGTCCGCCCTTGTCGTCGGCGATGTAAAGCGAGCCGTCCGGTGCCACTGCGAGGCCAGTCGGGCGATGCGCCGCCCCCCCGGGGTCTTTGTGGACGCCTGCAAACCCGTCAGCGAAAACGACGAACGCCCCCTCGGCCTTGCCGTCGGCCAGCGGCTGGAACACCACGTTGTAGCCGCCCTGCGGCGCCGGAGCGCGATTCCACGAGCCGTGGAAGGCGATGAAGGCCCCGCCGCGATAAGCTTGTGGGAACTGCGTGCCGTTGTAGATCAGCATGTCGTTGGGTGCCCAGTGGCCCGGAAAGAACGCGACGGGCGCTTTTTTCTGTGCGCAGATGCCCACCTTCTTGCCGTCGCCACCGTATTCCGGGGCGAGCACCAAACGTTTCTGGAAATTGTCGAAGTAGCATTCCGGCCATCCGAAGTCGTCGCCCTTCTGCTCCACGACGAGTTGTTCGGCCGGCAGATCGTGACCTTCCTGCGGCGTGTAGAGATTCGGCCAGTTCTCGTATAGCTGGTCGCGGCCGTGCTGGGTCACGTAGATGCGCCCCTGCGTGTCGAAGGAGATCCCTTCGCCGTTACGCAGCCCGGTTACGAAGCGCTGCGCCGGGGAAAAATGCTGGTCCGTCTTGTGGGCGTCGTAGAGCCATGTGCCGGCACGGGTTTCCAACTCGGTGCACGGCTGAATACCGGCTGAGTGGGGAATCCGGTTCTCCGCCTGACAGGCATTCGTCGCGGAGCCCATGTCCACGTATAGGTTGCCTGTCGCATCAATGCTGAACGGATGCATCGGATGGTCGCCCGTCAGCGGCATGCCGGAGAGAATGGTTGTCGGCGTCCCCGTCGGCAGGATCTCGCCGGGCTTCAGCTGGTAACGGACGATGCGATCGTTGATTTCGGCGTAGAGTCCGTCGTTGTAGATCGCGATGCCGGTGCCGCCGTGTCCGCCTTGCGCCATAGTCTCGCCAAAGCGTTGAATGTTGTCGGCGTGCCCGCGGCCCTTCGTATCCTTCAGCGCGACCAGGAAGCCGCCGGACGGTGGCGTGTCGTTCTGATAGTAGCGGCCGCTCCACGTGTTGACGTATACGACGCCGTCAGAGGCCACGACCAGATGCCGCGGATGGCCGAGCTTATCGGCAAACACGGTGGCGCAAAAACCTGGCGGTAGAGTGATGCCTGTGTTGTTCTCTGTGCAGGTCGCTGCGGCAGTGGCGCGCTGGCCAGTCTGCGCTAATGCTGTTGGCAGCATTAGACAAGCAGGGGACGAGCCAGCCGCGGCCAGAACGAGCGATGCCACCCAGCGGGTGATGGTGTTATTCTGCATGCGTGAAATCCTTCATCACGGCGATCAAGCCGGTAGAGACGCGCGCTGCAAATCGGATCGCGAAGCCTCCGTGCTATGCCGTGCATGGCCGGCCCTATCTAAAATATCCGTGATGCCGTCTCAGCCCTGAGCGGCGCCACGGTTGTCTGCTGGGTCACCTGTTCGCTGAGCGGCACATGTCGGACGTCTGCGACCGGACCAGATCCGCTTCATCCGGCCCAAGCTGAAAGTGCGGATTTACCGCCAATGATGGCGAAGTACTGATTGAGAGGGGTGAACAACTGCGAGATCTGCCGCTGCCCAAGGGCGTCGTACAGGACGGAGTCGATGGCCGCCGGCGTACTGCCCAGCTGGGAAGCGACATCCCTATTGATCTTCAACATGAGCTGCGGGGGCGGCCGATTGATGATCGCTCGTCAGGTCGATGATCTGCGGCAGTTTCCCGAGCGCACCCTGAACGATCGGTGCCCACTTGTTGAGCTCGGTGAAGTCAACGTCACTCAGCGTTGCCGCAACAGCTGAACGGTTTTCGGATCTGCGCCTCTTCGATGGCGACTTGGCCGCGGTCGTACGGCGTGGTTACTCGGCGACAATAGATGGAACGATTTCCGTGAACGTGTTTGCGGCTACTCGCACCTCATTCTGTCCTCGACGGGCGAGGAGACCGGCTTGGTCGACGCGGCAGTGGCCGATCGGGAGCTGTCTCAGCGTGTCACGCTCCGGGTCCCGTTGCTCGCGGTGGCAGCATGGTACGCGTCGTCCGGATGGTGGAGCAGAGCGGAACCGATCCGCACCGGTGGCCGTCCAAGCACCAAGCCGTAGGCGCTTGCACCCCGCCCTGGGCCCGTTGTCGCGAGCATGACGTCGGCGGCTACGGCTGGTCCCAATAGGGTAGTTGGCCGAGGGCGTGCCGGGATCCGGACACTGTCCTGTCCTAGCCGAAGGGGTTTATGCCGTAGCAGCCCACCGCAGGATCATAGTATTCTGGGTATTGGGCACAGTAATTGGGGCCCGGGTAGTAGTAGCCGAGGAAGACCCCGCCACGTCCGAACCTTGGCACGCGACCATACATCAGGTGGCCCCCGCCGATGTTCCTGCCGTCCAGGGCGATACCATCGCCCAGATCATGTCTTCCGCCAGCGAAGCCACCACCTAACTCATGCCCCCCGCCAGCAAAGCCCCTCCCAGCAGCCAGGTGCTCGCTGTCAAAGGGGTGCCCCGCAAGGGCTGGCCCCGTCGCTCGCTCACCACTAAAGCCACCGACGTGGTTGCCAAAGCCACCAATGTGGCCGCCAAAGCCACCAACGTGACCACCAAAGCCACCGAAATGGCTACCAAACCCTCCTCCGGCGTGTCCTGCTGCCGCCATCGCTGCTGGAGCGAGCGCCAGGGCCAGAACAACCGCCGCCGTCGACACGGCATATCTAAACCTCTTCATGAGCTTTGCCTTCGAATTCGGGGCTTCTGCCCCACAAACTTTTCGCGCGTCGGATCGGGCGTGCGGCCGTAATCGGACGTCCCGTCCACCCACCGCCGGTCGGGTGTCCGGCCACCGTCCGGGCCGGCGCGATCGTAGCCACCCTCGGCGATAAGCAGCCTGTTCATAGGTACATCACCACACTGGCCGCAGCCTGCGTGGCAACTGGCCTGACAGCGGCCAGCCCCGACGCTGTTATCGCAAGACTCGGGCCGCTGCCGATACGATATACCAGATTATTTCGAGCATTTCTCAATCCATTCTTTGGCAATCTGGATTGCCTCGTCAGGCGTCAGCCAGGACCAAATCGCGCTGCGTGCTCGTAGCGCGACCCAGACGGCCTCGCCAGACTGGCGCTCTTCAACGGCGAGGGGTGGTGGATTGGACATCAACCTGGTCTCCTAGTAAACGCACTTACATCCGACGTGGTCGGATACCGTGCTGCCTGCGGCGAATGCGGGCGGCGCCGATGCCAGCGTCATGCCCAATGCTACCATCAACCCCAGCGTCACCGCGAACGTAGGGCCGATATGTCTACTCATAGCCTGTATTCCTGTTTCGGCGGTCTTAGCCCTGCCAGCCGTTGCTCGGCAGCAGCCCATTAGTCGTCAGCCCGTCCGGACGCATCAGGTTGGACGGAATACCCGTGGGGTTTTTCTGCTGTGTCGATATGCTGGGGGCCTGGTTTGCGGGGGCCGGAGCCCTGTCTCTGGCGTCCAATGTGTATGTAGTGGTAGTCCAGCCGGTCGAGTACAGCGGTGGTCGCCGCGGCAAGAAACATCGTCCTCATTACGACCTCCTAATCAGTCGTTCCAAAATGGTAAAACTGCCATGCCGGAGGGACTGCGCGAGGCGCTAGTTTAGAGGGCTCGACGTGACTGGCCCAAGATAGGCAGCCCGGCCCGGACGGCAATCCGGCCAGGGGCTATAGTCGCCATGTTCCACACGAATGAGGACATGTTATCGGCGCATGCAGGGAGGGATTGAGGGCTTGCCAGCGTGTTGTTACAAACGAATTCGCTCTGGCTAAACAAAATGTCGAAGGGAGGTGACATGACCAGATCGCGCACCAACAATCGGACTCTTCCCTCATTGGTGGGGATGGTAGCCCTGTCATTGCTGAGTTTAGCAGTGGCGATTGAACAGGCGAGCGCCCAGCGATCGCCCCCACCGAACAATCCAAACCCATATCTGATGGGGTCCGAGGGCTACGGTAAGGGACCACGTGGTCTTACCAGCTATCAGCCTATCGCTATCGATCAGCCGTTCGCTTCAAGAATGGCGCAGGAAGTCGCGGATAAGCCCGGCGTTGAGCGCACCCACCAGGCGCTACTAGACGAACGCTACGACCTTAGCGATCACCCGGCCCAGGGCGTTACTATGGAGCACGGCAAGCCGCTGCAGGAAGGGGTGCGTGTCAAGCTGGCGCAGGGCGTAACCTGGGAGCAGCTCGCGACAATGACTCCAGATGCAATTCGTAACCAGGGGCTATGGCCAAAGGGTTTTCTTCCCCTGCCGCATCCGAAGCATGCAGCCGGAGGTTTCGTTTTTCCACAAGAGGAAATCGACGCAATCAAGCGACAGGACGGGCGCGACCTGACACGATTCGACATCGATTTCGATATCCCGGAACGCTTCCTCGCTGCGTTTCCACCAGCCATGTACCTGGTTCAGCGTCCTGATCTGGGAGACGTCTCACAAGGCAAGTTGGTCTCCCTCACCAATTACTTCGAAATGTTCAACGGCATCCTCACACCCCGGCAGTTGGAGGGCCTGCGCCTGTTGCTGACCCCGTTCCCGCAGCAGCAGTTCAATGCCACTGACGATCGCAAATCGGCAATACCCAGCCAAGGTGCAGCTTGTTTCGACTGCCACTCAAACGGTCATCAAAACGGCACCACGCACTTGGCCCCCGACGCCCGTCCGGAGTGGTTCCGACACCGGATCGGAACTGTTTCACTGCGCGGCGTTAATATCCAACGGCTGTTTGGATCGCAGCGCGCGCTGAAGACGATCGAGGATTTTACCGAATTCGAACAGCGCACGGCATATTTTGACGGCGACACGACGATTGCGGCGAAGAAGGGGGTGAACCCGCTGGAGCGTGGCAGCCAGGTAGACTTCATGGCCGACTTCGAAGAGATGCTGGACTTCCCGCCGGCGCCCAAGCTCGACGTGTTCGGCAAGCTTGACCCGGCGCAGGCGGACCAGGCCGAGATGCGCGGACAGGACATCTTTTTTGGCAAGGGTCAGTGTGGAAGCTGCCATCAAGCGCCCTACTACACCGACAATCTGATGCACGATCTGAAAACTGAACGTTTCTTCAAGCCGGAACTGGTGAATGACGCGATGGAGGTTGGGGACGGGAGCATCAAGACGTTCCCGCTACGCGGTATCAAGGACAACCCGCCCTACCTGCATGACGAGCGCCTACTGACCTTGGAAGATACGGTCGAGTTCTTCAATCTTGTCCTCGGCGACAAGCTGAGTCCGCAGGAGAAGAAGGATCTGGTGGCTTTCTTGCGCACGTTGTAGCCAAACGCACGCTTGGTCGTTACTTTGAAGCGGCTGTCGATCGGTCTAGCCTCCGGGATAAGCTCCCCAATCCCGGAACGGCCATCTTACTATGTGCTGGCAGGCGGACGATCGGCAGCCCGGGCGTGACTTACTCCCTGGACCTTGCAAGTGTTCATTCAGCGAGGCCACAGTGTAGCGCGACTCCTGGGCATTGGCGAGAATATGCATCCCCGCTCGTAGAACATCGTGCCCGCTTCAGTCAGGTGCAGACAGCATGTTCAGCGGGGGAGAAGAACGGCGCCTAAGCCTACTTTGAGCCCACTGATTTAAAGCGAAACGGTCGAAACTTTCGCACCAGCCCTCGGTCGAGGCCCGTGAGAAGCTTTGAGATCAACCGACCGCACGAAGGCGCGCATGGCGGCCAATTAATCCATCGACTTTTCATCTTTCCGTTTAGCGCAACAATTATTTGCTCCGAGGGCTATTGTCTTTGCAGGGAGGCGTCGCATTTGCCGCAACACAGAATTGAGGAGCGTACGATGACATTGGCGGATTCAAGCACCGGTCAAGCATTCAAAAGAGCTTTAGGGACCAGGGATTTGCCAGGCGACTCTATAGTGATGGAGTTTCGACGCTGCTCTGTTGGCGTGGTTGGACTCGGCCACATGGGCACGGCATTTGCTCTCAATCTGATCACCGACGGGCATCGGGTCGTCGCTTACGACCGCGATCCCGCGCGTGTGGAAGCGTTGCGGGCGACGGGAGCCGAGGGCGCCTCGGGACTTGCCGATCTTTCGGCCTGCGAGGTCGTGCTGACATCGTTGCCCGACGACGAGGCGCTGGCCGCTGTTAGCCTTGATCCCGAAGGGCTGGTGCATGTCATGCGGCCTGACGCTGTCCATCTCTCAATGAGCACGGTCAGCCCCGGCCTGTCGCGCCGGCTTACGACAGAGCACGAGGCGCACGGGCAAGCCTATGTGGCAGCACCGGTTCTGGGCAACCCCGACCTTGCTCGGGCGCGGGGCCTCTTTGTTCTAGCCGCCGGGAGGCCCGCCGCGCTCCAGCGGACGCGGCCGCTGCTCGAGTGCCTCGGTCAGCGGCTGTTCGTCGTCGGCGAGGACGCCGCCGCCGCGAACCTGATGAAGCTGGCAGGCAATGTGCTGACCGCCACGACGCTGCAGACCATGGGGGAGGTTCTCGCGCTGCTGCGGAAGGGGGGCATCGACCAGCACCTGGCTTTTGATGTTCTGACCAACTCGCTGTTCGATTCCAAGATTCACCGGACCTATGGCGGCAAGATCGTCGATGAGCGCTATAGTCCCGCGGGTATGGCCGTGCCGCTTGCGATCAAGGATCTGCGGCTCGCCCTGGCGGAAGCCGAGCAGGAGGCCGTGCCTATGCCCGCGGCAAGCCTCGTGCGGGATCGCCTCGTCGGACTGGTGGCAGGCGGATGGGCTGACCTGGATTGGTCTGCCCTGGGTCTCCTCGCGGCGCGTGACGCGGGCCTCCGCACTTCGTTTGATGCCGGCAGACGTCAGTCCTGAGGCACATGCCATGTTGGCTGCAATACTTTGCCTCATCGGATGCCAGCTCATCGGGGAAATCCTCCGGGAGGTGTTTCGCCTTCCGATACCTGGTCCCGTGATCGGTATGTTCCTTCTCGCCGCCGCACTTGCGCTCCGCACTGGTAAGGCCGATGACGCCATTCCAGCCTCTCTCGACCAGGCCGCGGAAAAGCTGATCAGCCACATGGGGCTTCTCTTCGTGCCCGCAGGTGTCGGCATCATCTCGGAGGCGGGTCTGCTGCGGCACCAATGGCTATCCGTCGTTGCTGCTCTGCTTGGATCAACTGTTCTGAGCATCGCGGTGACCGGCTTGGCGATGTACTGGGTGACGCGGTGGTCGGAGGCGTCAGGCAAGGCCGCTATGCATCTGGCGGAACCGTCGCGAGGACGATCATGAACGCGGCCATCGGGCATGTATGGACACCTCTTGCGCCTACGCCGCTCCTTTGGCTGGCCGTGACAATAGGGGCTTATCTCACGGGACGGCTGCTGCAGCGCGTGTGCGGAGGCTCCGCCCTCGCGAGTCCGGTGCTGATCGCCATCATTCTGGTCTCGGCTGTGGTGCTGGCCACGGGCACTCCCTATTCGACCTACTTTGCCGGCGCCCAATTCATCAATTTCCTGCTTGGCCCGGCGACGATCGCCCTGGCGATCCCTCTTGCGAAAAACCTGAGCCATGTGCGCAGCAATCTACATGGCATCGGGCTTGCGCTGCTGGCCGGATCGGTGACCTCGATCATGAGCGGCGCCGCCATCGTCTGGCTCCTGGGCGGCACGCGCACTGTCGCTCTCTCCATGGCACCCAAGGCGGTTACCACGCCCATCGCAATGGCCGTGTCGCAGCAGATCGGCGGTGTGCCGGCGCTCACCGCTGCGCTGGCCATTCTCGGCGGGATCGTGGCTGCGATCGTCGGCCAACAGCTGCTCCTTTGCCTCCGGATCAGGGACTGGCGGGCACACGGCTTGGCGGCCGGAGTGGCCGGAAGCGGAATTGCGGCCGCGCAGGTTGCGTCCCGCAATGAGTTGGGCGCGGCATTCGCCGCCCTCGGCATCGGGCTGAACGGGCTCCTGACCGCGATCATGGTGCCGTTCTTTGCCGCGCTGTGGGGTTGATCGCGGCACACCGGCGACACCTTCTCGCGCGACGGATTTACCTAATCTGTCCTGTGGCTGGGCACCGTGAAATGAAAAATGGCGCCGCGCGGTTCGTTGGCCTCCACCCACAATCGGCCCCCATGAGCTTCGATGATTGAACGGCAGATCGACAGTCCCATGCCTAGACCGTCGGGCTTCGTCGTGTAGAAGGGGGCGAAGAGATGCGGAAGACTATCCGGGGCCAAGCCTGGCCCGGAATCCTTCACCGCGACCAGCACGCCATTCGGTTCGGCTTGAGCGGTGGTGATGAACAACTCCCGCGGCCGTTCCGCCGTCGCGTCCATTGCTTGGACAGCGTTCACTACGAGGTTGAGGACAACTTGTTGCAGTTGTACGCGATCGCCTTCGACGAGCGGCAAATCCTCCCAAAGTGCCGCCTGTGCCGACGTGCGGTGCTTCTCCGTTTCGCTACGGGTGAACTCGATTACCTCACGGATCACCTCGTTTATGTCCACTCGGTCCTTCCGTGGCGGCGCTTTTTTGATGAGCTCACGGATGCGGCCGATGACGTCGCCGGCGCGATTGGCGTCCTTGACGATACGGCCGAGCGTCTGCCGGACCTCATCCAGCTCCGGCGGCCGTGCACCTAACCAGCGCAGCGCCGCTTCGGCGTTGGTGACCGCCGCGGCGATGGGCTGGCTGACTTCGTGGGCGATCGAGGCGGTGAACTGACCCATCGTCGCGACCCGGTTCGCGTGGGCGACCTCCGTCTGCATCTCGCGGTAGCGCCGCTCGCTCTCACGGGCTTCAGCTTCAGCCCGCTTGCGCTCGGTCAGATCCAATACGAAAGCGACGCCCTGGTCTCGTTGTTCGTCAAACGCCGCAGAGCCGATCAGCACTGGCACACGGGTGCCGTCCTTGCGGAAGTACTCCTTCTCAAACGGTTGCATGCGCCCGGTCGCCTTCACCTGCTCGACAGGCCGTGTATCGTACCATTCCGGCGGCGTCAGGTCCGTCCAGCGCACGCGACCGGAGACGAGATCCTCACGGTCGCATCCCACCATGCGGAGAAACGTGTCATTGGCCTCGATAATACGGCCTTCGACGTCCCAGAGGTAGATCCCGATGATGTTGGCGTCGACCAGACGCCGGATTTTGGCTTCGCGTTGTTCGAGATCGCGGTACAAACGAGCATTCTCCAGCGCGATCGCAGCCTGTGAGGCGAGCAGCTTCAGCACCGCGATCCGGGCCGGCGCGAAGACGCTTGGGGCCAGGTTGTTTTCCAGGTAAAGCACGCCGACGAGCTTGGCCTGGGTGATCAAGGGCAGGCAGAGAATGGACCGCGCCTGGCGCTCACTGATGTAGGGATCAGCGGCGAACGCTGGCTCAGTCGCGGCATCGTCGAGGATGACGCCCTCCCGGGCACGCAGCACATAGCGGAGAACGGAAGCCGGCAACGCGGACGGGTTCGCGGTTTCATCGCGCATGTGGACGATGACGCCCTCGCCGTCGGTCATCGCTTCCACCTCGATCCGCGGCTCAGCCGCTCGTATAAGTATCAACAGGCCGCGCTCAGCACCCGCCTGCTCAATGGCTGTGCGCATGAGCATGTCGAGCATCTTCTCCAGCACGATCTCGCCCGACACCGCCTGCGACACTTTGATGACGGTTGCCAGGTCCAGATTTTCGACCGGCGTCCCGATCGTGCTCGTCGGCCCGGGTGTTGGTTCTTTCTCGCTCAGATGCGGGTAGAGCTGATCAAGTTGCCGCACCTTTCCGTCAGCTCCCCAACGCAGATAGAGGTAGCGGGCGTCCCGGAGGTACGTATGCGCGATCTTCTCAAATCCACGCGTCGCATAAAAGCGAGCTGCAAGTTCGTTTGCGAGCGCCTCATTGTGAACAAACCCATTGGCGCGAGCCGAACGAATAGCCTGTTCGTAGAGGTCCATGGCCTTTCGATCGCGGCCCTCCAGGCGTGCAATCTCGGCGCCAACCAGCGCGACGCGGTTCGCAAAATTCTCCGGGCAATTGACCGCCCAGATCTCCAGCTGCGTGTGGTGCGCGACCAGAGCCTCCAAATGCTGCCGTCGCTGGTCGGCCACTGCGGAGTCGCAGGATGCCGCTTCAGCGAGTGCAGCGTAGAATTGATACTCCGCCGTTTCGAACATTGACGGCGACGTCCACAGCAGCGGTCGCGCCCTCGACGAGGCGCTAAAGGCGCCCACGTAGTCGCCAGCAAAGAAGCGCGCCTGCAGCTTGCGGACCCAGTACCAGCACTCGACAAAGGCCAAATCCGGATTTTCGGCAAAATGGCGCTCGATCCGGCGCTCGTCAAACTGGGCATCGTCGAAAGAGCCAAATGTTGGCGTCACGCCGCGCAGCGTCCGGATCAGGCCGAGCTGGGTGGCAATGGTGTCGACGACGAACCCGAACCGTGCCTTCTGCGCGAAGGCGAGGCCATGCTCGGCTTCACGTTCCGCCTCGTCGAGCGGATCGCCCGCGGCGAGAAGGTTCGTGTTCAGCTGGTTGCCGCAATAGGCGGCGTAGGTGAGGTCGCCGTTCTTGTTTGCCGCTTCGAACGCGCGGCGCACGAGCTCGCGGCCGGCCCGGACGTGTCTCGTCCACGGCAGAACGACATTGCCAAAGTCCATATAGGTTCTGGCTTGGAAACGCGTCAGCCCGCGTCTTTCGACCAAGTCATAGCCTAGCCGACCGAAGCGATATGCCGCCTGATAGTCGCCGAAGTGGGGACCAGCGATCATGCCGAAGTAGGCATAGGCGGAGCACGAAGCGTCGCAGTTGCCACGCTCGAGGCTGAGATTGACCGCCCGGCAGGTGACCAGGGACAGCAGGTTCGCATCTGTATAGAATGCAGGCGGTCCGAGCCTGGTCAGAACCTCCAGCGTCGAAAGGGACGCCGGGTCGCTCATTATGGGCAGATCAATGAGCTCCTCGATGCTGCGGCTTCCAAGCTGCGACCAGATCCGCTCGTATTCGCGACGCGCTTCGTCTTCGGTCGGATGCGGCGACCAGTCGACACCCAGACGCCGTAAGTAGTCGAGGCCGACGGCGATGGCACGGCTGCTCTGATCAAGGGTCGTGTACAGATCCGTGCGTAAGCACGCGACCGTGGCTCGATCTACCGTATTAGTGGCGCGAGCTGACAGCTCCGCCAGCCGCTGCGCAGCTTCCGCCAGCGCGCCGGTGAGGAACTCGCACTCGGCCCGATTGAGCTCGAGTGCGAAGACGAACTCGTGGCGACGGTCCCAGCAGTCCACGTCCAATAGAGCCATACCAGCGACGAGATAGGTGAGCGCAGAGGCGTAGGCGATCGAAGTCTTGGCTCGCTTGCCGGCGATCAGGTTGAGTTCGGCGAGCTGCTCGCGTTCGTCTCGCGCCGTTATGAGCGCCGCGCCGCGATTGAGCTGATTGACGATCTCGAAGATCGCCTCTGCCCGCTGTTCCGGCGGCGTCCGCGCTGTCAGCAGCCTGCCGATCCGCAGGTGGTCCGCGGCACGCGATGCTTCGGGGATCAGCGAATAGGCGGCTTCCCGCACTCTGTCATGGATAAACCTGTAGGAGCCGTCTAGGCGCTCAACCAACTCCTGGCGGACGGCCTCCCACAGCGCCGTCTGGATCTGCTCCGCCGAGGTCCCGAGAACGATCGAAAGCATGGCGATTTCGCCGACGTTGCCGAGGCAGGCCAGAAGCTGCAGCGCCTTTTGCGTTTCGGCCGGAAGCCGCGTGAGCCTCCCAACCATAAGGTCCACCACATTGTCGGTGTAACCCTTGACGCGAATGCGCTGCAGGTCCCACGTCCAGCGGGAGGAGCCATGGTCGAACGCGAGCAAATGCTCCTCGGCGAGCGCGTAAAGAAACTGAATGACGAAGAACGGGTTGCCGGCTGTTTTCTCATGCACAAGTTGCGTCAGCGGTGCGGCGTGCCTCGGTTCGCAGCGAAGCGCATCCGCAATCAGCTGCCCGAGGTGCTCATGGGCCAGCGGTGCGAGCGTGATCTCCTCTACCCTTCCGCCTTCGTTCCTGATTGCTTCAAGCTTCTGCGTCAGCGGATGCGCGGCATCGACCTCGTTATCCCGGTAGGCGCCGATCAGCAGCAGGTGCTGCACACCCGCCTGGGTCAGCAGATCTTCGATCAGATCAAGCGTGGCTGCGTCGAGCCATTGCAGGTCATCGAGGAATAGCGCCAACGGGTGTTCCGGCCGCGCGAACACGCCAATGAACCGCCGGAACACCAGTTGGAAACGCCTTTGCGCGTCTTGTGGAGGGAGTTCGGCGACAGGCGGCTGTTCGCCGACGACCAGGGTTAGTTCGGGGACGAGGTCGATCATGAGCCGTCCGTTCGACCCTAGCGCTTCCAGAAGCGTTTCGCGCCAGCTTGCCAACTCGGCCTCGCTCTTGCCGACAAGCGGCCGGACCAAGGTCTGAAAAGCCTGCACCAACGTTGAATAGGGAATGTCGCGCTTGTACTGGTCGAATTTGCCGGATGCGAATAGCCCACGAGGGGGCACCAGCGCTTTGTGTAACTCGTGGACCACGGCGGACTTGCCGATGCCGGAATATCCCGAGACCAAGATCAGCTCGGGTGCGCCGCTCTTGACCACGCGATCGAAAGAGGCAAGCAAGGCATCGAGCTCGCGGTCTCTTCCGTAAAGTTTCTCGGCAATCAGAAGCCGGTCTGGCCTGTCGTCTTCGCCGAGCGGGAAGTCATCAATCCGGCGTTGCGCTTCCCAGGCGGCAAGGCAGCGTCGTAGATCGCTCTCCAGGCCGGAGGCCGTCTGGTAGCGATCTTCGGCCGTCTTGGCGAGCAGCTTCATAATGATCCGCGAGGCCGGGGTGGGGACATTCCCCCATCGCTCGCCTGGGGGCGCCGGCTTTTTGGCGATATGGCAGTGGACCCACTCCATGGGATCGGAAGCGGTGAACGGCAATGAGCCCGTCAGCATCTGGTAGAGCGTGACGCCGAGCGCGTAGAGATCACTTCGGGTATCAATTGAGCGGTTCATCCGTCCGGTCTGTTCGGGGGCCATATAGGCTAGCGTCCCTGCAATCAACTCGGGCGGTGAGGGCGGCTGTCGTTCGCGCGGCAGACGCGAAGCGATGCCGAAACCAGTGAGCCTGACCTCTCCGGTCGTACGGTTCACCAGGATGTTGGCGGGCTTAATGTCCTTGTGGACGAGGCCGCGCTCGTGGACCTTGCTCAGCGCCGCCGCGATGCCGGTCGCCAGATGCAAGAAGTTTCCCACTTCCATGGGCGCACAAAGCAGGGGCTCGAGCGGCTCACCGCCCGGATCTTCAAGCACCAGCGTGGTTTGCCCGCGTTCGCGCCGAAGCTCGAGCGGGCGCACCGCCCACGCACCGTCCAACTCATCCTTCAATCCGTATTCATGGGCCAGGCGAGCGAGGCTGGCGGGTGGCGGGTGCTCGGTGGCGGGCAGTACGGCCAGCACAGCACGGCGCTTGCCGTCGGAGCTCAGGCGCCATCCTCGGCAGAAGACGCGTTCGCCGTCCTGCCACAAGATCTGAAGACCATCATCTGCCTCAGCGCCGACCCGAAAGGGTGGGTCCAATTGCTGCACTCCGCCGGCACGGTGGTTATCGCCAACTGCCTCAGCAGGCCCCGAGCTCTGCTCGGGTTTGCCATCACCAGCTTGCATCGGCGGTTTGCTACAGACAAGCTGCCTGACGACACCCCTCCGCTATGCCGTGCCGAATGTAGCTTAGCAGCGTCTATGTCGGACCCATTTCCGCGGGAGCGTGCACGCGGCGGTCTCACTTCTTGCTGCTGCTTCGATTTAACTGCGGTCTCCGACACACTCGGTGACGGGCGCGCCTTCTATTTGTGACGGACC
Source organism: uncultured Alphaproteobacteria bacterium (assembly GCA_963733925.1). Lineage (GTDB taxonomy): Bacteria > Pseudomonadota > Alphaproteobacteria > Acetobacterales > Acetobacteraceae > Rhodopila. The sequence goes on from CAVTFL010000001.1 coordinate 26,401, forward strand.
TCGACACTCGGTCCGACTACAATCGGATGAGGCGATAGAACGTTGCTTTCCTATCGACGTTTTAGATCCATCACGGTTTCACGAGCTCCGAAGCGTGACCTCCAAACTGAGCATCAACCTTTTGGCGAATTCATGGGAATTACGGCCGTTTTTGGCTAGCCAAATGCAAGACTCGAAATGATTATGAAGACTTTGCGTAGATCTACCTGGAACAAAGGGGCAGTTAATGCGATCTGCTGGCGGGAGTACGAAAGGAAAAATTCAGAGTTGAGGCTTGAACTCGACGCGGATTAACCCAGCATTAGCCGTGTTTAATCTTCGTGGAAGGCAGTCCGGGATGTCGCGAGCCACCGCCTGTCATGGAATAGTCATGAAGACTACAAGAGGCTTCGACGGCATCCAATACCTACCAAGCAACTGCCTTTATGTTCCATGGCATAAATCGTAACCTGGAGAACAGCATATGGCCGGTCCACACCAATCTTCTCTCAGCGCTTCGCAGCCTGAACGAAATCCCCGAAGACACGCCTTTGGCTATTCAGGCGCTCGCCCTGCAATTGGGGTAATCGTTCTGGGCACGCTGGCGGCGGCGCCCGCTTCCGCACAGACCCCGGCCCCGGCAGCCGATCTCGCATCATGTCCAGGGTACACGGTCTGTCCGGTTGTCGACTACCAAGAAGCCATCACCAACGATCCTGATATCAGATCGGTCAACAACGGGATCACGCAAACCGAGACGAAAACGCTGAACGAGATCCTGGCGGGTCAGTATTCGTCAGACCCAACCGCGTCGAACAGTGCGAAATCGATTTTGGGCAAGGTCATGATTTATGACCGCAATCTGTCGGTGAATGGACTGGTCGCGTGCGCAACTTGTCACACGGGCCGGGAAGGGTTCACCGGCGGCTCCTCACTTATCAACAACACAAACGTTGCGTATGTTGGGGCGATCGGTGAGCGGGCCAGCGGACGCAAGCCCATGAGCTACGATTATGCGCCGTTCGCTCCGGTCCAGTTCTACCGGGCCAGCACTGGTGACTTCGTTGGCGGCAATTTCTGGGACGAGCGTGCGACCGGGATGGTGACCGGGAATCCGGCCGCCGATCAGGCGCTGGGGCCGCCGCTCAATCCAGTGGAAATGGCCAATCCGGACGCCGCGTGCGTGGCCTATCACCTGTCGCAGTCAGCATATCGGGACTTGTTCGAGCAGGTCTGGGGCGCACAGAGTTTTGCCATCACCTGGCCCGCCGACACGGCGCAACTCTGCGCTCAGCCGGGGGGTTCGGCGACCACCGCCAGTTCCGCGGTCGTCCCCTTGTCTAGCGCGGACCGCGACCAGGCCAACACGACGTTCCACAACATGGGCCTCGCGATGGCGAATTATGAGGCCACCCCCGAGCTCAGTCCGTTCTCCTCGAAATACGATTTGGTGGCGGCCGGGAAGGCTACTTTCACGGACACGGAGCAAGAGGGATACCAGTTGTTCACCGGCCAGGCCAACTGTAATCAGTGCCACGCGTTGACCGGCAATACCGGCCTAGGCACTCAGCCGTTCTTGTACAGCACCACCCAGCCGCTGTTTACCGATTTCACCGCCGTCAACTTGGGAATTCCGCAGAACACCGAGATTCCGTACTATACGGAAAATGCGCCCGACGCCTACGGTTACGTGGCCAATCCCGAAGGTCCTGCCTATCGCGATGACGGTGTCGGTGCAATCCTGGCAGCCTCGAGCAATCCGGATTATGTAGCCCTGGCGCCGCAATTCGTCGGCACGTTCCAAGTGGCGACCTTGCGAAATGTCGCGAAGCGGCCGCGCGCCACCTTCGTCAAAGGCTATATGCACAACGGCTACTTCAAAACCCTGGATGAGGTTGTCCACTTCTACAATACGCGCGACGTGCTGCCGAGCTGCCCGACCAGCCTCGGCACGGCGATCGGCGGCGCGGTTGGTCACACCTGCTGGCCGACGCCCGAAGTGCCAACCAATGTCAATCACACGCAAACCGGAAATCTAGGTTTGACCGATGATCAGGAGTTGGCGATCGTCGCATTCCTGCAAACACTGACCGACGGGTATACGCCGCCAGCGACACAGTAAGGCGGCCAACGATATCGTTGTAGTGGCGGACCGCTGCGCCTCGCGACCGGGCAGCGGTCCGCTTCCTCCTCCTTCTGAGTGGCTGCCGAAGCGTCGGGCAGCTCTCCGGAGCAAGATTGACAATGCAAAAGGGCGACTGCTTGATGCCGACTAGATCGCGAATTGGAGGGTGCGAGAGCGCGGGCTGACGAGACGCCAACGTCCGATGTCGCAAGATCTTTTCGGTCACAGCGGCCTGTGCCGCGGCCCAGGTGTAGGTCGCCGTTGAAGTTGCTGGGGCGGCCGATCCCCGTGAGCGGGCGATCGGCCCCATGCACTCGAACCCTCCGTCCTCAATTGGACTTGACCTTGTTGCTGTAAACAGCTGGTGCCGGCGGCGCGAAACGGATTGAGATCGCTCGTGGTCGTTCGCTCTTCACATATCGATTTCAAGATGATTGGGATGCCCAAGCCATCCGCAAGTCAGTGCGCCACGGACGAAGCCGGCGGAAGCGGGACGCGACTCCCGGAACTGCCTTGCAAGACTCGCGTTGGTCCAGCCCAACTCGTCACTCCGTGGGATTCACACATGTGGACCGCCACAGGTGCAGCCGCAATGCCCGCTCCGCGGCAGTCGCTGCAAAGGTGGAGAGACACGACAGTCCTTTCCACTCTTTCAATTTCAAAGCATCGCCAGCAGCCGGGCTCGGTCGATCTTGCCGAGACTATTCCGCGGAATCTCAGGTACCGATTGCAGTTCTTCCGGCAGCTTGTAGTCGGCTAGGTCCGGACTGACGTCCCGAAGTATCTGCTGAAGTTGATCATCTCCCTGCGCATCCGCAAGCTGGACGAAGCCGACCACCTTTTGTCCGAGCAGCCGGTCCGGGGCTCCCACCACTCCCGCGTCGCGCACGGCTGGATGGTTGGCCAGAATTTGTTCGACTTCCACCGGCGAGATGTTCGATCCTCCCCTGACGATCAGGTCCTTTACGCGAGTGATGAAGCGAAAGTGGCCATCGTCTTCTTCCTGCATCAAATCCCCTGTCGGAAACCAGCCACCTGGAAAAGGGTCCCAGTGTCCGGGCCCATTCCAGTAACCAAGCGCGATGTGTGGACCGCGCATAAGTGCTTGGCCTGGCGTGCCCCTCGAGACAGACCTGCCTTCGCGGTCGACCAGCCGAATTTCGGCGCCTGGGACAGGACGACTAACCGGTCCTGGCCGGAGCCCATAGGTGAACGTGCTCGGCGCCTCGGTAGCCGCCCAAAAAGCGCGCAGCGGAACGCCAAACAGCTCTTCGAACCGCTCCTGCTGACCGGGAAGGCAGACGTCCCCACCGGCAACGCCGACGCGAAGTGACTCGATGCTTCGCCTTTTGGTCCCTTGTCGCGCCATTAGGTGCGCGAGCATGGTTGGCATTCCAAGCATGTAGCTGCAGCGATGGCGCTCGATCGCATCCAGGATGCCGTCAGGGTCACTCGCGTTCAGCATGATCATTGGGGCATCGACAAGAAGACTTGCGAAAAAGAAAAACAGGCCCGAGCAATGAACCATCGGTAGGAAGAACGCGTTGACATCGCCCTTTTTGGGGCCGGCATGGATCAGCTGAGACACCCCGCGGGTCAGTGATGTCAGGCTGTGCGCGACGAACTTCGGCTGGCCGGTTGTGCCGGAAGTGGACAGTAATACCGCTGGCAAAGAAGCATCCGGGACCGAAAGTCGCGAGGGCGTTCCGTTCGTCAGCAGTTTCGTCCAGCTTTGGGCTAATCCATCTGCCGCCTCGCCGACAACGAAGCGCGCGTTCGGTCCGAGGACGTCTGTATCAGTTGACGCGATCAATCGGTACAGGTCTGGCTCACCGATGTAGATTGTCGGCTTAACGCGACGGACGAGCGCATCGAGCTCGATCGATTTGAACCGAAGGTTGAGCGGTACACAAATCGCACCGAGCCGAAAACATGCAAGATAGCACGCTGCGATCTCGGGCCCGTTCCGCAGGTGAAGAAGGACCCGATCGCCGGCACGAACGCCGGCCTTCTGGAGCCCGGTGGTGATCTGTATCCCCAGACGCGAAAGTTGTCCCCGCTTCCATTCCTTTTCGCCATGGACGAATGCAACATTGTCAGCGTCGTGGTCGAGTATGAATGGGTTGCAAAGGCTATCGGGTTGAGAGTTCGTCACGACATTATTCTGCCAGATGTAATTTTGGTGACAGACTGCCAGGCGGCGGACGCATCGTTTGCGTTGCAATCCCGCGAGCGCTTCCGGGTGGTGCCCCAGACCGCTGTGTCAGCTTTCCGGGGCCCACCGCTCCTCCTGCTACCGCACCAGCGCCGGCTCTTTCATTCCCAGCGCCAGCGCCACACCTGCGCCATATTCCGGGTCGACCCGCGTGCAGGACCCGTGCATCACCCATCGCTCGGGCGGTGTTTTCAAATAGTGCCTGCCGCTGCGTAGGAGTCATCAACCGGAACAGATCACCCGGCTGTTCCCAATGGTCATCATCCACTCGATGGTCCCAATGCGCCGCATCGCCGTTCACCGCCATCGGCGGCTCCGAATAGTCGGGCTGGTTCGCCCATAGGCCTACGCTGTTGGGGTGGTAGCTGAGCGCGCCGCCCAGATTGCTGTTGGTGCGCATCGCGCCGTCGCGATGGTAGCTTGAAACGGGGCACTTCGGAGCGTTCACCGTAATATGGTTGAAGTTGACGCCGAGCCGGTAGCGTTGCGTGTCGCCGTAAGAGAACAGGCGGGCCTGCAGCATTTTGTCGGGCGAGAAGCCGATGCCCGGTACCACATTGGCCGGCCAGAACGCAGCCTGCTCCACTTCCGCGAAGTAGTTGTGGGGGTAGCGGCTCAATTCCGTTACGCCGACCTCAATCAGCGGATAGTCCTTCTTCGGCAAGACCTTGGTGAGATCGAAGGGGTTGTGTTTGTGCCGTGTCGCCTGCGCTTCCGTGATGACCTGGGTGAACAGCGTCCAGCGCGGGAAGTCGTCGGCCTCGATCGCGTTTAGCAGGTCCCGCCGATGGCTCTCGCGATCATTGGCGACCTTCGCCGCTGCCTCGGCGTCTGTGAGGTTGGCAATTCCCTGCTGCGTGCGGAAGTGGAATTTCACCCACACACGCTCGTTCGTGGCATTGATCATCGAGAAGGTGTGGCTGCCGAACAAGTGCATGTGGCGGAAGCTTTTTGGGATGCCGCGGTCCGACATCACGATCGTCACTTGGTGGAGCGCCTCGGGCAGCAAAGTCCAAAAGTCCCAATTGTTGCCGGCGCTTCGCAGGCCGGTGCGCGGGTCGCGGAAGAAGAACACCGGCGTGTTGTTGCCGACGATGTCCCAGTTGCCTTCCTCGGTGAAAAACTTCAGTGTCTGCCGCGTATATCGCGTTCCGCATCCGCAGCGCCGCGCTCACCGGCCACGGTGGAGCGCACGAAAATAGGCGTCTGCTTGCCCACTTTACTGAAAACTTTGGTCCGCGTGTAGCGGGTAATGTCGTGCGTAACGGTGAAGGTGCCATAGGCGCCCCAGCCCTTCGCATGCATCCGCCGCTCCGGGATCACCTCGCGATCGAAATGTGCCATCTTCTCCTCGAGCCAGATGTCCTGCAGCAGCGCTGGGCCGCGCAGGCCCGCAGTCATGATGTTCGTGTTGTCGGCCACCGGCGCGCCAGTAGCGTTCGTGAAGACCTTCGATGAGAACATGGTTACACCTGAGTTGCTATTTGAGGAAGATCATCCCGGCCAGGCGGAGCCGCGGATGACGCTGCAGAAATTAGCCGGGCTGAAATGCGGGTCTTTGTCAGCGAGCACGTCGGCCTTGACGTTGCCAAAGGTGGTGTGCGGCTTGTGCCTGATGCCGTCGTAGAAGGCCTGTATAATGTCTTCCTTGAATTGGCTGCTGCGCGGATGCGCCCGCACCACTGCCGCGCGCTCTGCGTCAGAGAAGTCGGAGTAGGCAATGCCCAGCACGTCCATCTCGACGCCCGCCGTTACCAGCGCAATTACGGGGTGCATGTGCTGCGGAATGCCCGGGGTGGTATGCAGCGCGATCGCGGTCCACACCGTGCCGACATCCTGCTGCGAGATCCCATGGCCGAGCAGGAAGTCGCGCGCGGCGTTCGCGCCGTCTACCTCGAAGCGTTCACTGGGGCTACTGTGCCGATACGTCAACCCCATGTCGTGAAACATCGCGCCTGCGTAGAGCAGCTCGGCATCGAAAGCCAGACCGCGCCGCGCCCCAGTCAGTGCGCCCCAATAAAACACGCGGCTGGAATGGTGAAACAGCAGCGGCAATTCGGTGTCGCGCACGAGTTCCGTGAGCTCGCGCGCTAGCTTGCTGTCAGGAACACTTATTCCTTTGATCATATCCGCCTTCCTGCTGAATATCCCACGCACTTGATTCCCGGGAGACGACCAAGTGAGCATGGGGAAACGTAGGGACCCACAGGAGAGCGCGCTATTGGCGAAGAGGAAGGAAAGGCTATCTAAAGATAACACGATACCTATGCCCGGGTATAAGTGGCCACCGACGTTCAGTAGATGCGTGCCGCAAGTCCAGGGCAGGGCTCGCGTCGATGTGTCGGAGGCCACTTATACCCAAGCATAGGTGTGCTGTTCTCCATTGATGGTATTCCCTTCCTCTTGATCAATAGCGCGCTCTCCTGCGGGTCCGTTAGATTTTCCCCGTTTCCTCGCCAGCTCGATTTTTGACTACTAAGCGGCGGGGAGCAGTAGCAACCGCGGCGCTGGTGCCCTGGTTATCCGACGGAACCACGCTCCGCTCAGCCGAAGGAAATACACAATGACCTCTGCCGTTCTCAAGCTCGGCCCTGATGGGGATCTTTCACGTTATCTCCGCGAGATCCAAAAGTTTCCCCTGCTCTCGGCCGAAGAGGAGTTTGCACTCGCATGCCGATGGCGAGACCATCAGGACGTGAGCGCGGCTCATAGACTTGTCACGTCACATTTGCGGCTCGTGGCGAAAATTGCCATTGGCTATCGCGGCTACGGCCTGCCGCTCGGCGAACTGATCGGTGAGGGCAACGTGGGAATGATGCAGGCCGTCAGGCGGTTCGATCCCGATCGCGGCTTCCGCCTCGCCACTTATGCAATGTGGTGGATCCGCGCGGCGGTCCAGGAATATGTGCTGCACTCCTGGTCCTTGGTGAAGATCGGGACGACAGGGGCGCAGAAGAAACTGTTCTTCAACCTGCGTCGTCTGAAAGGTCAAATGCGTGCTCTCGACGACGGGGATCTCCCGCCGGAGCACGTTACCAGGATCGCCGAAGTTTTGGACGTGCCGGATCAAGACGTGATCGCCATGAACCGTCGAATGGCCGCGTCCGACCACAGTCTGAACACGCCAGTCTACGCTGATGGCGACGGAGAATGGCAGGACTTATTACAAGACGGGGCCGAGAGCCAGGAAACGACCATCGCGGATCAAGAAGAACTCTCCAGCCGCAAAGCGCAGCTCGCCAGTGCATGGAGTGCTTTGAATGACCGGCAGCGGCACATCCTGACCGAACGAAGGATGAAGGAAGAACCCACTACACTTGACGAATTGGCGACGCACTACCGCATTTCCCGTGAACGCGTTCGCCAGATCGAAGTTCGGGCGCTCGAGACGCTACGCAAAGCGATGAAGGTGAAATTGACGCGGGGAGCGACATGCCGCGCATGACGTTGGAACAACTACGCGTCTTCATCGCTGTCGCCGAGCGGCAGCACATGACGCGGGCGTCAGCGGCGCTCAATCTGGCGCAATCGGCGGTCAGCGCAGCGATCGCATTGCTGGAGGAGCGGCATGGCGCGAAACTGTTTCATCGCGTCGGCCGCGGCATCGAACTGACCGAGGCAGGCACCTTGTTTCTCCCCGAAGCGCGGGCAGTGTTGGCACGCGCGGAGGCCGCGGAATTGGTCCTCTCGGAGCTGGGCGGGCTTAAGCGTGGCACATTGGCTGTGCAGGCCAGTCAGACGATCGCGAGCTATTGGCTGCCGCGTCACCTGGTGGCGTTTCGTCGCGCGTATCCTGGAATCGATATCCGCCTGGGTGTCGGCAACACGGCGCAGGTTGCCACCGCGGTCTATGAAGGCGCCGCAGATGTCGGCTTCATCGAGGGTGTGGTCGATAATCCCATGCTGCTGACGGAAAAGGTCGCCCGCGACCAGTTGGTGATTGTTGCCGGAATCGAACATCCCTGGTCAGGGATCGATCATCTCGAACAATGGAGGCTGGTCGAAGTTGAGTGGGTGTTGCGTGAGCCTGGATCCGGGACACGATCAGTCTTCGAAGCTGCATTACAGGCGTTGGGCATATCGCCCTCGGAGTTGCGCGTTGCCCTGGAATTGCCATCCAACGAGGCGGTACGGGGCGCTGTCGAGGCAGGCTTGGGCGCGGCCGCGATCTCCGCATCGGTGGCCGCACCTAGTCTGGAAGCGGGCCTCCTGCACCGTGTCCGGTTTGACCTGCCGGAACGTGCCTTCCACGTTGTCAGACATGTGGAGCGCCATTGCAGCAGCGCCGTCTCTGCACTCCTGTCAATAGTCACCGCGCCCTTCGCCCGATCACTGGAAGTGTAGCTGGCTGGAGGGTCGCCGAGGCGATGGAGGCGGCTCCCTCTCCGCGACAGGAACGAACGCAAACCCTTGGAGATCAGTATAATGGAGCTAACAAATGATCGCCCCTTCGGCCAATTCGACGTGTATGAAATCGCGAAATCATTTCCACAGGCGGCGGATACGCTTCTGTTGGATACCTACCTGACGAACGAAGAGGCGGCTAGCGCGCGCATCTTCCGCGTGTATAAAGAAACGCCGCCGCATTATCACGCCACCTGCGACGAATATCTTTACGTACTGTCCGGCCGGGGCACCTTCTGGATGGGCAGCCCGGAGAATGCGGGCGAATTCTCGCCTGGGAGCTTGCTGTTTTTCCGGCGTGGAACCGTCCATGCCCTGCCCGACATCTTCGAGTGGCCCGTCGTCTTTCTCTCGATCGACACCCCGCGGCGCGATCCCAAGGACGTCATATTCGTGAACCCGGAAGACGGGACACCGGAAAAGTTCATTCGACAACGGCCCTGATGAACGTCCGTCCTCCGGTCCCCACGCATTCGTGCTTCCTCCAAACAATGCAAGGGGTGGCCGCGAAGGGTGGCAAAGATCCCATCGCGCCAGCGGCAATGTTGAGCGCACATGTGGTGACTCGCATTCGACCCACTATCATAACGTCCCCCCACTGGCGCGCGCACGCTGCCGCGTCGGGCAAAAAAGAGCCGCCTGCAACGGCGGCTCAGGCAGTCGGCGGGCGACCCCGCCGGGGGGAGGAAACAACAAGACCTTACCCCACGTTGTGCGACAAAGATATTAGCCAAACGGACGGTCCCGCTACCGAAGAGGAAGCCCTTTGCTATACATTGGATTAACCCAGGTGCGACCTTGGTGACGAGAGCTTCAGCTTGTCCGCCATCCGCGCCAGCTCCGGAAGTGACGAAGCGTGCATCTTTCGCATCACCTGAGCGCGGTGGACCTTTACAGTGATCTCGCTGACGCCAAGGTCCCCGGCGACCTGCTTGTTGAGGCGTCCCGTTATGACCATGGCCATCACCTCGCGCTCACGTGGGGTGAGGGCATCATAGCGCGCCCGCAATGCCGCGACCGTTTTTTCATTTTCCAGCCACGCGCGATCTCGATCCAGACCAATCTGGATCGCATCCAAGAGATCCTGATCCCGAAATGGCTTGGTGAGGAACTCGATCGCTCCCCCCTTCATGGCCTGGACCGACATAGGAATGTCGCCGTGTCCGGTAATGAAGATAATCGGCAGGTAAATCTCCGCCTCCGCAAGCTCACGCTGGAAATCCAGGCCACTGCGCCCAGGCAGCCTGACGTCAAGCACGAGGCAAGTCGGCCCTGAAGGTCTCCCGGTCATCAGAAATTCCGACACCGAAGCCAAAAGTCTCACTTGCAAGCCTATCGACCGCAGAAGACCGCCGAGTGCTTCCCGGATCGCAGGATCGTCATCGATGACAACGACAGTTGGGTCCGTCTAAGTCATCCCGTGCGCTCACAAAGATCAATTCATTCCGGTCACCCGGCCCTGCCGCCACTCCACGTCGGTTGCGACCTACCTATCGGAGCAAGGATTCCTATACCATCGTATAATCGCCCTTCGGGTCTGTCCATGCCCACCATCCTATGGATCGCAGCGACGCTCGGGCCGGAGTGTTGTTTACCTTGAACGCCTGGTACCGGAGGTCGGTGTGCCGACAACACGTCAAATATCCATAGTAGATGATGATGATTCGGTGCGGGAGGCGCTTAGAGGTCTCCTTCGATCGGCTGGATTCGCGGTGCAGGCCTTTGCATCGGCTAAGGATTTTCTGGATTCTCCGTATTTGACGCGCACATCGTGCCTGATCCTGGACATCAACATGCCGATGATGACTGGGCTTGACTTGTATCGGCACCTCGCCTCGTCCGGTAGAAACATCCCAACAATTCTGATCACAGCTACCCCTGATGATGCCCATCGGAGACGGGCGTTGGCCGACGGTGTAGTTTGCTATTTGGGCAAGCCATGCGGTGACGATCGCTTGCTCGCCTGCGTTCGCTCGGCGCTGGCACGTGGCGAGCCGAGCCAAGCATAGGGCTCGCAGAGTCTTGTCCTCAGAGGCTTCTGCCGTTCGGCGGCACGGTTTGCCCGAGCCGCCGCCGGCGACGGATGATGTTGGAGGCAGAGTTCCTCGCCACGAGCAGATCTGCCATGTGGCCACCACGCCCTGGTGGTGTGTTCGTTGCGTCCCATCTGCCGCGAAGCTCATTCTGGTGCACTGCAACATGAGAAAGCGATGATGGCCGCAGCGACCGATATCCACTCCCTGAGTCGAATTCAGGAACGACGGCCTGAGCTTTCAGCCTGTCGTCTCAACAGCGCCATTCATCTTGAATTTTTCTCTGAGCTTCACTTTCGGCGACACGCAACATACCGGCACCCTATCGTTACGATCGGCCGTATGACGTGAATTTGGCTCCGTCCAATAACCTGGTCTGATCGCAAGGAGCCTCGATAACCATGTGGATCGTCCGGACCGCCCTCGATCGGCCGTACACGTTCGTCGTGCTTGCGCTGCTGATCCTGATCCTCAGCCCGCTGGTGATTCTGGCGACGCCCACCGACATCTTTCCGAATATCAATATTCCGGTGGTTGCCGTGGGCTTTACCTACACGGGCTTGTCCCCGGAGGAGATGGAGGGTCGGATCACCACTGTCTACGAGCGCTCCTTGACCACGCTCGTCGACAACATCCAGCACATCGAGTCGACGAGTTACAACGGTTTGGCGATCGTCAAGATCTACCTGCAGCCGAATTCCAGTATCGACACGGCAAACGCGCAGGTTACGGCCGCGTCACAAATGATGCTGCGGCAGTTGCCGCCCGGTACCCAGCCGCCGCTGGTCATCAACTTCAGTGCTTCCAGCGTGCCGATTCTGCAGCTCGGCCTCTCCGGGCAGGGAATGTCGGAGCAGCAGCTCAACGACCTGGGCCTGAACTTCTTGCGAACGCAGTTGGTGACCGTTCCGGGTTCGGTCATTCCGTATCCATATGGCGGCAAGCAGCGGCAGGTGATGATCAATCTCAACCCGTCGCTGCTTCAGTCGAAAGGGCTGTCGCCGTCTGACGTGTTGAACTCGGTGGCGATGCAGTACCTCGTGCTGCCGTCCGGCACGGCGAAGATTTCGCAATTCGAATATGACGTTCGTATCAACGCGACGCCGCGGACGGTGCAGCAACTCAACAATCTTCCGATCAAGACGGTTGGCAATGCGACGATCTATCTGCGGGACGTCGCCACGGTCAGCGACGGGTTCGCGCCGCAGACCAACGTCGTGCGACAGGATGGACGACGCGGCGTGCTGGTCAGCATCCTCAAGGCCGGCAACGCCTCGACCATCGATGTGGTGAATGGTATCCGCGGGATGCTCAGCCGCGTCGAGCAGACGCTGCCACCTCAACTGCATATACAGCCGCTGGCTGACCAGTCGATCTTCGTGAAGGCCGCAGTCGCCGGCGTGATTCGCGAGGCGGTGATCGCGGCCTGCCTGACGGCGCTGATGATCCTGCTGTTCCTTGGCAGTTGGCGCAGCACCATCATCATTGCGATCTCCATACCATTGTCCATCCTGACATCCGTAATGGCGCTCAGCTTCCTGGGTCAGACCATCAACATCATGACATTGGGTGGCCTGGCGCTGGCAGTGGGCATTCTGGTGGATGACGCTACAGTGACGATCGAGAACATGGAGCGCTATCTCGAGGAAGGGCACGGTCTGCGCGACGCGATCCTCAACGGGGCGTCGCAGATTGCCGTCCCCGCTCTGGTCTCCACACTCTGCATCTGCATCGTGTTCGTGCCGATGTTCTTGCTCGGTGGAGTTGCACGCTACCTGTTCGTGCCGCTGGCAGAAGCCGTGGTTTTCGCCATGCTCGCCTCCTACGTGCTGTCGCGCACCCTGGTGCCGACGATGGCGATGTATCTGCTGCGGGCGAAATCACATGACACGCGCCCCTCGCGCAATCCCCTGGTGTGGTTTCAAAGGGGCTTTGAGCGCCGTTTCGAACGAGCACGTCACGCCTATCGCGGTGCGCTGATCATGGCGGTGCACCGGCGTGGGATCTTCATCCCGGGCTTTCTGCTGTGTTGTGTATCGGCCTTCCTGTTGGTGCCGTACCTTGGCCAGGACTTCTTCCCGACCACCGACAGCGGGCAATTCATCCTGCACATGCGGGCCAAAACCGGCACCCGCATCGAGGAGACCGCTCGGCTCGCCGATCTGGTCGAGGACGAAATCCGCAAGATCATTCCGGCACGCGAAATGGATACGATCCTCGACAATATCGGCCTGCCCTACAGCACGATCAATCTCACCCACACTTCGTCGGGCGTGATCGGCGCCGCGGATGCCGACATCATGGTTTCGCTCAAGCCCGACCACCAGCCGACCGCCGGCTATGTCCAGGCGATCCGCACGGATCTGGCGCGGAAATTCCCCGGCGTCACGTTCTACACCCTGCCGGCCGACATGATCACCCAGATCCTGAATTTCGGCCTGCCGGCGCCGATCGACGTCCAGATCGACGGCAGACGACATCGATGCCAACCACGCCGTCGCCGACCGCATCCTCGATCAGGTGCGCAACGTGCCCGGCGTCGTCGACGCGCGCATCCAGCAGGATTTCGACTATCCGGATCTCGAGGTCGCCGTCGACCGCACCAAAGCGCAGCAGAATGGGCTGACCGAGCGCGACGTGGCGAACAGCGTGCTGGACACGTTGAGCGGCAGCTTCCAGACTGCACCGATGTTCTTCCTGAACTGGCAGAACGGGGTCAGCTACAATCTCGCCGCGCAGGCACCGCAATACGACATTCAATCGCTGCATGACATGCAGAACATTCCGGTCACCGGACCCAGCGGAGAGAGCGCCGGCGATTCTGGCCGATGTCGCCACCATCAAGCGCTCGCAGGAGATGGCGGCGGTCGACCACTACAACATCCGGCGCGTCGTCGACATCTACGCCAACGTGCAGGGCCGCGATCTGGGGCGGTCGGCCGCGACATCGCGCGCATCGTCGATGCCAACCGTCACCTTCTGCCGCGCGGCAGCTTCGTCACCGTGCGCGGCCAGCTCGAAACCATGCGCGGTGCCTATGTGAACCTGCTCGCCGGCCTCGGCTTTTCGATCCTGCTGGTTTATCTGCTGATCGTGGTGAACTTCCAGTCCTGGCTCGACCCGTTCATCATCATCACCGCCCTGCCGGCGGCGCTGGCCGGCATCGTGCTGTGCCTGTTCTTCACCGGAACGACGCTCAGCGTGCCGGCGCTGATGGGCGCCATCATGTGCATGGGCGTCGCCACCGCCAACAGCATCCTGATGGTGTCGTTTGCCCGCGAGCGGCTCGCCGCCCATGGCGATTCGGTGCGGGCCGCGATCGAAGCCGGGCTTCACCCGCTTCCGTCCGGTGCTGATGACCTCGCTGGCGATGATCATCGGCATGGTGCCGATGGCGCTCGGCCTCGGCGAAGGCGGCGAGCAGAACGCACCGCTCGGCCGCGCCGTGATCGGCGGCTTGCTGCTGGCGACCGTCGCCACGTTGGTCTTCGTTCCGACGGTGTTTTCCCTGCTGCATCGCCGGCGGCACGACGGCACTGCCGACAGGATCCGGACGACCCAACCAATGCGGCATGAGGAGTTGGCTGACATGATGCTCAAGGAACAAGACGTGTCAGACGGTCGTCAGGCGAGCCGCGGAGGACGCGGCGCCGCCGCCGCCGGCGACGTGCGACAGCCGTGTCGCTGACAGCGGTCGTCGCGCTCGTCGCTGCTCGGCGCCGGGATCTACGACGGCATCGAGCATCGCGCTGCGGCCGGAGGCCAGTCTGGCGCACAGACACCACTGAGGAGGCGGTTCCGATCGTCGAGGTCGTGCATCCGCAGAACGACGCGCCGGACCAGGAATCTGGTGTTGCCGGGCCAGACCATCGCCTTTTACCGATACGCCGATCTATGCGCGCACCAACGGCTATCTGAAGCGCTGGTACTTCGACATCGGCGCCCATGTGCGGCAGGGCCAGTTGCTCGCGCAGATCGAGACGCCGGAACTCGACGCCCAGCAATTGCGCCAGGCGCGCGCCGACCTGGATACGGCGCAGGCCAACGCGCAGCTGGCCGGCATCACGGCGCAACGCACCGCGAACCTGCTGAAGAGCCAGTCCGTTTCGACGCAGGAGCGTGACAACGCGGCCGGTGCCTATCAGCGCCGATCAGGCGATCGTCGCGTCGCGCCAGGCCGACGTCGCGCGGCTGGAGGAACTGCAATCCTACGAAAACGTCTACGCGCCGTTCGACGGCGTGATCACCGCGCGCAACACCGATGTCGGCGACCTGATCAACGCCGGGGCCGGCGACGCCGACCACCGAACTGTTCCACATGACGGCGACCAAGACGTTGCGCATCTACGTGGCGGTGCCGGAGATCGACGCGCCCGCCATGCAGATCGGCGCGACGCCCACGGTGACGCTTGACGAG
Source organism: uncultured Alphaproteobacteria bacterium (assembly GCA_963733925.1). Classification (GTDB taxonomy): domain Bacteria; phylum Pseudomonadota; class Alphaproteobacteria; order Acetobacterales; family Acetobacteraceae; genus Rhodopila. The sequence continues at coordinate 41,574 of CAVTFL010000001.1, forward strand.
TATCCAGGCCAGGTGTTCCACGGCACGCTGGTGCGCAACCGACGACGCGATCAATCCCGCGTCGCGCACGCTGCTCGTCGAGGTGGACGTCGACAACGCCGACGGCAAACTGCTGCCTGGCGCCTACGTATTCGTCCATTTCACGCTGCCCGGGCGCGCGCAGTCGGTGACCGTTCCCGTCCAACGCCTTGTTGTTCCGCAGCGAGGGATTGCGCGTCGGCGTGGTGCGCGACGGCAAGGCGGAGCTGGTGCCGATCACGATCGGCCGCGACTATGGCGACAGGGTGGAAGTGCTGTCCGGCCTGCAGCCGAGCGACCAGGTGATCGTCAATCCATCCGACTCGCTGATCGGCGGCACCGCGCGTGCGGGTGGCCGGACAGCAAGCCGGACCGGGGCTGCGTGATGCGCTCGCCGCCGACATGCTCGCCGGAACGACTCGCGTGACTGCTGCTGGCGGCTGCACCGTCGGGCCAAAATATCAGACGCCGACGGTGCCGATGACCGACACGCTTCAAGGAGGCGACGCCGGCCGATTACCAGACACGCCGGCACCTGGCGGCCGGCCCAGCCAAGCGACGCGGACGCCGCGCGGCAAATGGTGGCAGATCTTCGGCGACCCGCGAACTCGACAAGCTGGAAGACGAACTCACCGTCTCGAACCAGAATCTGAAGGTGGCGGAAGCGCGCTTCCGCGCAGGCGCGCGCCATGATCGGCTACCAGCGCGCCGCCGAGTTCCCGACCATTTCGGTCGGCACCACGACCAGCTCGTGCAGGACTTCGAGCCACCAGCCGTATTTCCTGATCCCCAATCCGCCGCCCGAAGGCGAACTGCAGTTGCCGTTCGATCTGAACTACGAGATCGATCTGTGGGGGCGCATCCGCCGCACCGTCGCGGCGGCGCGCGAGGAGGCGCAGGCCACCGACGCCGATCTGGAAACCGTCAGCCTCAGCCTGCATGCGGAACTTGCCATCGACTATATCGAACTGCGCAGCGCCGACGCGCAGCAACGCCTGCTGGACGATACGGTGAAGGCTTATACCGATGCGCTGCGCCTGACCCAGAACCGCCTGGCGGGAGGCTACGCGCCGGAGTCCGACGTGGCGCAGGCGCAGACACAGCTCGATACGACGCGGGTGCAGGACACCGACATCGGCGTGATGCGGGCGCAGTACGAGCATGCGATCGCCGTGCTGATCGGCCAGCCGCCGGCGGCGTTCAGCCTGCCGCCGGCGCCGCTCGATCTGCAGCCGCCGTCGATCCCGCCCGGCATTCCGTCGGAATTGCTGCAGCGCCGGCCCGATATCGCCGCCGCGGAACGCCGCGTCGCCGAGGCGAACGAGCAGATCGGCATCGCCCAGGCGGCCTATTATCCGTCGCTGAATTTGAGCGCGCTGTCCGGGTTCGAAGGCACCAGCGCGGCGAACTTGGTTCGGCTGGCCGAGCCTGTTCTGGGCGGTCGGCACGTCGCTGACGCAGCCGCTGTTCGACGGCGGCAGGCGTCATGCGCAGATCGGAGACAGGCGCGGGCGGCATACGATGCCGCCGTCGCCACTTATCGGCAGACCACGCTGACCGCGTTCCAGCAGGTGGAGGACAATCTCGCGGCGCTGCGCATCCTGCAGCGACGAGGCGCAGCAGCAGCGCGAGGCCGTGGACGCGGCGGACAACTCGCTGCGGATCTTCACCAACCGCTATGTCGGCGGCGAGGACACCTACCTGCAGGTGATCACCGCGCAGACCGTCGCGCTGACCAACCAGCGCAACGACGTCGAATCATGCGCCGTCGCATGGAGGCCAGCATCCTGCTGGTCAAGGCGCTGGGCGGCGGCTGGAACGTGTCCAGCCTGCCAAAACTCACCGAACGTGGAATTCCGCGAGGTGCGATCGTGCCCTCGGGCAGTGATCCGCTGTCGGGTTGCACTTATACCGACAAGGATTCCCTATGAACAATGACAACGGCACCAGCACGCTTATCGTGCCGGGTGGCGTCCCCCACGGACTCGATTTCCATACCGGCCGATCGCTGATCAGTAGGGGCCGGGCGGTGGCTGGAGCTCCTAACCTGGGCTACCACCATCCGGAGCCGTGGCACGGCCAAAATGCAGACTTCCATGCCTTCATCAGACTTTCCGTGGCGGAAACTTGGCGCGGGCACGGGTAATTCCAAATGCGTTTGCCGCATGAGTAGATGCGCGGATCGGAGCGGGCATTTGGCTTGATCCTATGATGAACGCTTCCCATTCAAGAGCTGAAACGATGAACCGCTCATTACGCTTCGTCAGCCGAACCGGATGAGCGTCACTTTGCAGACGAAGGAGTTTCTGATGTCGCAGACCACGCCTGTGGAATCAGCCAGCATTCCGGTACCCGCTGAACCCCTCACGTATCGCGCTTGGAACCTGGGCCATCGGCGGATGGATGTGGGGTGGCACCGACGATGCCCAGGCTATCGCCACGATTAAATCAGCGCTCGATCGCGGCATTACACTGATCGATACAGCCCCGGCCTACGGCTTCGGCCATGCGGAAGAGCTGGTGGGACAGGCTTTGGCTGAAGCTGGAGCTCGAGACAAGGTCTGCATCGCCACGAAGGTCGGGCTGGATTGGGCCGATGACAAAGTATTCCGCAACGCCAGCCGCAAGCGCATCCGCAAGGAGGTCGAGGATTCGCTGCGGCGTTTGCGGACGGATATCATCGACATCTACCAGGTGCACTGGCCGGACCCGAAGACGCCGACCGAGGACACCGCTGAAGCGATGCTCGAGCTCTACCGCGCAGGAAAGATTCGCGCAATCGGGGTAAGCAACTTCAGCGTCGCGCAGATGGATGTCTTCCGCGCAATCGCGCCGCTGCACACCGCTCAACCGCCGTACAATCTGTTTGAGCGCGGCATCGAGGCTGACATCATGCCTTACTGCCGCCGAAACGACATCGCCACTCTGGCGTACGGCCCATTGTGCCGCGGGCTTCTCTCCGGGCGGATCACCCCGGACACACGCTTCACCGGTGATGATATCCGGCAACAAGACCCCAAGTTCCAGGCGTCGCGCCTGAAGCAGTATCTCGCTGCCGTGCAGCGGCTCGATCGCTTTGCCCGCGAGAACTACGGCAAGCGTGTGATCCATCTCGCGGTGCGTTGGGTCCTGGACCGTGATGGGACCACATTTGCCCTGTGGGGTGCGCGCAGGCCGGATCAACTCGATGCAGTCAGCGAAATAGCCGGTTGGAAGCTGGATTCCTCGGCCATGCACGAGATCGATCGCATCGTCGCTTCCTGCGTCATGGAATCCGTAGGCCCCGAATTCATGGCGCCTCCCGATCAATTGGCTGCATGATACAAGGCGACGGAGCCGGCGATCGGGCAGACCGTGCGCGTGAATGACCACGCAGTTTAAGGTGGATGTGATGATCTCCACACATCGTTGCTCTATGGGCTGCGACAGAATAGGGCCCGCTTCGGTTGCGGGCTGGGTCAGTGCGGCGCCCCCTACGTCTCGGCGGCGTAGGCGTCCATTCTTGCGTGACACCGCTGTCCAGCGTCGGCGCAGGAAATATCGTCAAGCGCACGCAGATCGGAACGCATTGTTCTACGTGTCGCCCCAAGGCGCCGGAACGCAATCCCGATGAATGTGTCGACAATGATATCGAGTGGGCGATGGGGAGGGGGCGCACACCAATGGTCAAGGCCGCAAGGAAGGCCCGGCTGACATCGCACATGCGCGGACTGCAGTGTCCGCAGATAAGGTGCGTTCGTTATTTCAGGCTCCGGTCGCGCGCTACGCTGCTCGATCAGGAGCGTGACAACGATTTGCCAGTCCGGGTAAATAATAATTTCCCGCGGCAACGGCCCGCAGCGTCCCGCGTAACCACCGATGGGCCGGATGATTGTCGAGCCGGCGGTGCCAGATCATAGAAAGCGAGACACGCGGCGAGGCAAATGGCAGGGGCCTCATCGTCAGCGGGCAGATGGCGACGAGATCGGCGGCGACGCGCTGTGGCACCACTGCGAGTGCTTCAGACCCGATCAGCATCAATATCAGAGAATGCAACGGCACCTTGGCCGAAACGAGACGTGCCAGGCCACGATCGGCGAGGGCGTCATCAATGAAATGGGTGTCGTCGCCGCTGGAGGTAATGGTGATATGCGGCATGGCGGCGAAGGCCTCAATCGAAAGCACGGGCTCGGCAGTCACTGGGTTGTCACTTGACAGGATAGCGACATATTCGTCATCGAGGAGGCCGACGCACTTGAACCGATCGCCGCCGTCGGTCAGCGTGGTCAACGCCAATTCAACTCCGCCGGCGTCCAACTGATCGAGCACATGCATCGCGCCGATCGGCCGAACCTCAAGAACAACCGAAGGCGAATATTTCGTCATGCGTCGTGCAAGTGCCGGGATGATCGCCCGGGCAGCGTAGTTGTTCGCCGCGATCGTATAGCTGCGTGAGGTTTGCGATGCGTCAAACTCGTCCGGCTCCACAGTCACTTGGAGTTCTCGCAGTGCTGCGCGAACCGGTCCCGCCATCCGCTCCGCGCGGGGGGTTGGCTGCATGCCTTCGGGCGTACGTACGAAAAGGTCGTCCTTCAGCACGTGGCGCAAGCGTGCCAGGGCGTGGCTCACTGCCGGCTAACTCATCCCAAGCTGCTGCCCGGCGCGCGTAAAGTTCCTTTCCTGCGCAACCGCGTTGAAGACGACGAGAAGATTCAAGTCGAAAGCATTCCAACTCATTACCCGTCCCTGTCTTTTGTGGTGCCTTACCATGATTGGCCAGGAGTCCGACTTGAGCCGGCCGTATGGGGTCGGCCCGACAAATCACGCTGCACAGCAATAACCTATCTACTACCCTACGGTCATCAGCCGCTTCATCGCCGACGAAAGACAGCTTTTGCCTCGAGCCGGGCTCGAAGCTGTATCGCTAAGTGGGACCACCGGACGCAAATGTTGAGGGACACATCGGTGTGATCGGGCAGTCGGAAAGTTGCTGCGTCTTATACTTTGGTTGAGCAACTCTATAGCTTTGGGCAAGATTCTGGTCTGTTAGCGCCTGTGAAAATCGCTTCAGCGCGCCCAGTGGTATCCCGCGCACCGTCGCGCCGATACGGTATTGGATGATGAAAATCCGCTTGCTGCTGGCCGTCACGCAGTCTAAAGCACTTCAGGCCATGGCCGACATCAGCCCTCCTCGTGCCCATCCGGACACCGAGCCGCCTCTACCGTCTTACCCGTCAATTATGGCCCGGTTCCCAAACTGAAATCGCCCTTTTGTGGCGACGCCACCTTAACGCTCGCGTGAACCCCTCTATTCTCCCGCAAAGCCCGGGGCATTTTTCTAGTCGGCGGCGGAAATCTCCGCCCAGTGCTGATTGAGGTCGTGAAAAGCTCTGTGGCCTCCCGACTAGAGTATAGTATACAAGTTGTAATCTGAACGTATTAGCGAGGCGAAGGGCAGCATGTCTCTGTCACCAATCCAGCGCTCACGCGGCATCCCGTCCGCGGTCGGCGTCGATCATGTCGCAATTACCGTCCCCGACCTGCAGCAGGCGCTCGATTTCTTCACCGACGTCCTGGGTTGCGAACACGTCTTCACCGCGGGGCCGTTCAGCGATCCCGACGGCGACTGGATGCAGACCAATCTCGGCGTGGACCGCCGCGCCTCCGCGTCGCTCGCAATGGTCCGCTGCGGTCCAAGCCAGAACGTCGAAATATTCCAGTACGACGTGCCGGACCAAACTACACGTTCGCCGCGTAACAGCGATGTCGGTGCTACGCACATCGCCTTCCGCGTCACTGACATGGACCGCGCGGTTGCCTATCTGCGCGCTCAGCCTGGGGTGACCGTACTCGGCACGCCGACGCCGGTCAGCGGACAACCGAATGGCGGGCTGACTTTCGTCTATTTCCAGACGCCTTGGGGCTTGTCGATGGAACTGGTCTGCTACGATCGCTTGGACTATGAGGCGTCGACATCAGCCCGCTTGTTCAGCGTAGCTCCCGGATAGCCCGCCCTCTTTACAGCATAGCCGCTGTCTCATAGCGTCCGCTTAACGAACGCTGTTCCGCAGGGGCATCCAGGAGCCGTCGATAACAAGACCGTTGCAAACGGGGGGCGTAACATCATGATTCCAATTTCGCGTCGAGGACTGATCCGGATGGGCGGAGCCGCGGCCCTGCCCTTTGCTAGGACACTCGGCGCTCGCCGCATCCGATGGAAGCGACACTGTCACCATCGCGTCCAACGTGACGCTGCCGTCCTTCGACCCAACATCGGGACCGTCCGCGGTCAATCCCCCCCTGCAATCCTTTTACCAGTCGATTTTCGACCCCTACGTCGCGCAGAACGCGAACCTGTCCTGGGCGTCCGGGATGCTCACCAAGTGGGGATGGAACGACGATCGCACAAAGATATCGCTGACGCTTCGCACCGATGCCTATTGGCATAACGGCGATCGGGTTACACCCGAGGACATTATCTGGTCCATGCAGCGAGCCGGCAAGCCCGATGGCGGCAGCCCGGTGCAGTTTATCTGGTCCTCGCTTGTCAACTGGAAATCCGACGGCAATGTCATCACCGCGGATGTGCAACGTTTTGTGCCCGACATCTTCGAATGGATGGGATTCCTCACTGGCTACGCGCTGCCGAAATCGTACTACGAAAAGGTAGGTCCTGAGGGCTTCGAGAAGGCGCCGATCGGCAGTGGGCCCTATATGGTGGATCAATATGAGCGCAACGCCTTTCTGCGCCTGAAGGCGAGCCCGAAATACTGGGGCGGCAAGCCCGCCTTTGAGACGGTGATCTTCAAATTCGTCCCCGACGCCACCAGTCGGGTCGCGGAGGTCGAATCCGGATCGTCTGACGTGACCTTCTACATCTCATACGAAGAGTATGACCGCCTGCGCCAGAAGCCCGGGCTGGTCGGCGCGACCACACCGGTGTCCGATATTGGCATGATCTTCATCAGCAACCGAGGCGTGATGTTGGACCGCAACGTACGGCTGGCCGCAACCCATGCGATCGACAAGGAGGCGATCGTCAAGCACCTGCTGCGCGGATACGGTGTCCCGCTGAGCACGCTGGAGGCGCCGGAATACCTGGCCTACGATGCCAGCATCAAAGTCGCTTATGATCCGGCTTTGGCAACCAGGCTGCTCGCCGCCAGTGGCTATTCGCCGCAAAAGCCGGTGTCGTTCACGATCCAGACGACCCGCGGTTATATGCCCAAAGACTACGAGATGATCCAGGCGATCGTCGGCATGTGGCGCAAGGTCGGAATTGACGCCAGGATCGAGGTTTATGAGATTGCCAAGCACTTCGAACTGCGGATGTCGCACCAGTTGGCGGAAACGGCATTTTACAACTGGGGCAACGCGACCGGCGATCCGAACAGTTCGACCGGCTTCGCGATGTACGACAAATCCCCGCACTCAGCCTGGAAGGACCGCACGCTCAGTGCGATGATGGATCCGCTTTGGGGCGAACCGGACGAGAAACAGCGCATCGCCGGTTGGAAAATGGTAGACGCCAGGATAGCGCAGGAAGGCCTGGTGCTGCCTCTGCTGCAATACGTGGAGCCGATCGTTTGCCGCAAGGGACTGAAAGTCACAGCGCAAATCAACGACATGGTGCTGCCGCAACGGATCGGCAAAGTCTGACCCAGCATCCGCGCGTCCGGGCCATAGCCGCCTCTTGCGCAGTGAGCAAAAGAGCGGAGCCGAGGGCATGGGCGAACGTTGGCCCACCGGGGCGTCGGAAACGAGGGTAGTCTGCGAGAGATGAGGGCGGCGGTTCTTCTGCGGAGGCTGTTGCTCGTGCTGCCCACCTTGCTGGGCGTGGCGCTGATCGTGTTCGTATTGTTGCGCGTCGTACCAGGTGATCCGGTCGCGATGATGATCTCGCCGGGGGCATCGGCCGCCGACATCAGGGCGTTGCACGCGCACTATGGCCTCGACAAGCCGATACTGATGCAACTGTTGATCTGGTTCGGTGCCATGCTGCATGGCGATCTCGGCCAATCCATCACCTCTCGGATCGGCGTCGCCGGGCTCGTGTTGAGGCGGCTGCCGGCGACGATCGAACTGGTGCTGCTGGCGACATTGATCGCCCTGATTCTTGGTTCGGCGCTGGCGCTTCTGGGGGCAGCGTTTCGCCGCACCGCACTGGATTGGCTGGTCGACGGCGCAATTGCGGTCACGCTCGCGATCCCCGATTTCGTGTGGGGACTGCTGTTCATCCTGCTGTTTGACGTGATGTTCCCGATCTTGCCCGTCTCCGGCCGCATCGATCCGTCAATCACGGTGCATTTCGCGACCAATTTCTACCTGATCGAAAGCCTGCTGACGTGGCACTTCGCGGTTGCCGGCGGGCTGCTGTCGCATGCCATTCTGCCTTCCACCGCACTGGCGCTGCCATTTGCCGCCGTGTTCGCACGCGTGCTGAAGACTTCGCTCGGCGACGCCGAGCACCAGGATTACGTGCAAATGGCTCGCGCGCGAGGCTATTCGCGTGCCCGCGTTCTGCTGGCCGAAGCACTGCCGAACGCGATCATCCCGACGGCGTCGCTCACCGGCGTGCAGATCACCTTCATGCTGGCGGGGACGGTATTGGTCGAGCGAGTATTTTCCTATGAAGGCATCGGCAGCATGGCGATTGATGCCGTCACCAACCGCGACCTGCCGCTGATCCAGGGTATCATCCTGGCTTTCGCCGTGATGTTCGTCGCAATCAACCTCGCCGTCGACATCGGTCTCACGTTCCTCGATCCCCGGCTGCGGCATGGCTGAAGCGGCACCGTCCCGGCGGCGGCTTAACGCAAAGGCTGTCGGCGGCGGCGGGATCGTCCTGACGCTGGCCGCGGTCGCGGCCTTTGCCCCTCTGCTCGCCCCGCACGATCCGCTCGATCAGGACCTACTGAGTGCGCTGTTGCCCCCGCGCTGGATCGAGGGAGGCGACGCCTCCTTTCCCCTGGGCACCGACGGCCTGGGCCGCGACATGCTCTCGCGCCTCATCTTCGGCGCGCGGGTCACCATCGTTGTCGCGGTGGTGGCGGCCAGTGCGGCCTGTCTGCTGGGCTCACTCCTTGGTCTGGTTGCCGGCTATCTCAAGGGTGCCACCGATCAGGCGGTGTCCCGCCTCGTCGATGTCTGGATGGCGTTCCCACCGGTGCTGCTCTCGATCGTGCTTGCGGCGATGTTGGGCGCGGGCCTGACCGCTGTCGTTATCGCCATCGCCGTCATCGACTGGACCCGCTTCGCCCGCGTCATTCGCGCCGAGACGCTGCTGCAATCGGAAATGGACTATGTCGCCGCCGCCCGCATGCTGGGCATGCGTCAGGGCGCAATCCTGCTGCGCGAGGTGCTGCCCAACCTCCTGCCACTCATCCTGACTCTGCTATCGGTCGAGATGGGCATCGCCGTGGTTGTGGAGGCCATCCTGTCTTTCGTCGGGGTTTCCGTCACCACCGATTTTCCGACATGGGGTGGTATGATCGCCGAGGGGCGGCAAGTGATCCATCAGGCCTGGTGGGTGCTGTTGCTGCCGACGCTGTGCCTGATCGTCGTGGTCCTGGGTTTCAATCTGCTCGGTGACGGTCTGCGCCAGGTGATCGACCCGGTGCACCGCTGATGGACCTGCCAATGCCGACAGATGTAGCTTCGCCGGTAGATACGCTGACGATCGAAAATCTCTGGCTGAGCATCGGCCATGCCGCTCCCGTGGTGCGTGGTGTCGCTCTGCGGATCGGCGCGGGGGAGGTGCATGGGCTTGTCGGCGAGAGCGGTGCTGGCAAGTCGATGATAGGGCGTAGCGTGCTGGGTCTGCTGCCGCGACGCGCCGAGGTACGGGCGGGCCATGTCCGCTACGGCCATACCGACCTGCTGCGGCTGGATGCCGCGGACCGCCGGCGCCTCCTAGGACGTGACATCTCGGTCATCCCGCAGGACCCGATGATGTCGCTCAATCCCGTCAAGCGTATCCGAACCCAGATGGTCGACCTGTTCCATCTTCGGATCGGTCTGAGCCGCACGGCTTCCCACACCCGCGCGGTCGCGCTGCTGGACGAGGTGATGATCCGCGATGCCGCTCGTGTCGCTGAACTCTATCCCCACGAACTGTCGGGCGGTATGCGCCAACGCGTGCTGATCGCGCTCGCCTTTGCCGGCGAACCTCGGCTGATTATCGCCGACGAGCCGACGACCGCGCTGGATGTGACCGTCCAGTGGGGCATTCTGCGACTGCTGCGCGACATGCAGACCCGTCACGGCGCCGCCGTGCTGTTCATCACCCACGACCTTGGCATCGTCGCCAAGATCTGCCGAAGCATGACCGTGCTGCATGCCGGCCGGGTTCTGGAGCAGGGCAGAGCGGCTGATCTGCTGGCCAACCCGCGCCATCCCTATACCCGCGCGTTGCTGGCCTCAACGCCCCGCTTCGACCGTCCGGCTGACGTGCTGCAACCGATCCCGCGGGCTTTGCTCGATACGTTATGGGCGGAGGCGCAGGCCATGACGATTGTGCGCTCATGACGCCGATGATCGAGGCGGCCGGGCTGCACGTTGCCGTCGCAAGCGGCGTCGGCACGCATCTGTTTCGCGCACCGTCGCCAATCGAGATCGTGCGTGGCATCGACTTGAACCTCGAGCGTGGCTCGGCGCTGGGGCTGGTCGGCAAATCCGGTTCGGGTAAGACCACACTCGGCCGCACCCTGGTGCGCCTCATCCGGCCAAGTGCCGGGCGGCTCATATTCGACGGCACCGACATCACCGGTCTGGACGAGCCGGCGCTGCGCCCATTGCGGGCCCGGATGCAGATGATCTTTCAGGACCCACATTCCTCCCTCAATCCGCGCCTTTTAATTGGCTCTATCCTGAGCCGTCCGCTTGAGGCATTCGGGCGCCTCTCCGGGCGTGCCGGGCGCCGGAAGCGTGTGGCCGAACTGCTCGACCTCGTCGGGCTTCCGCAGAGCTTCGTCGACCGCTACCCGCATGAACTGTCCGGCGGCCAGCGTCAGCGCGTGGGCATCGCGCGCGCGATCGCCCTGGAGCCCGACTTCATCGTCGCCGACGAGATCGTCTCGGAACTCGATGTTTCCACCCAGGCACAGATCCTGGTTCTGCTGCGCGACCTGCGCCGGCGGCTCGGCCTGACGTTGGTGTTCATCAGCCACGATCTCTCCGTTGTACGGGTGCTTTGCGACCAGGTCGTCGTGCTGCGGCAGGGCGAGATCGTGGAGACAGGGCCCTGCGCCGATCTGTTCGCCGCGCCGCGTCAGATATATACGAAGACATTGATCGATGCGATCCCGTTGCCGGATTTCGATCCGGACTGGCTCGACGCGCGGGTCGTCGCAGCCGAGACCGCGTGATCCAGCGTATGAGGGTACTGGCTGATATCGGCGGTGACGGCCGGCGGGACGCGGTAAAGGGACGGGCTAACAGATAAGGTTGTAACCGGCGCTGCCAGTACGCATGATGGCTCGTAAACGATCGATTGTTCCAGGGAGCAACCTATGACTGAACCCGCGCCCAGCTATATGCATGGCGCCTCCGACCAACCGATGATTGGGGACACGATTGGGGTCCGTTTCGACCGAACCGTTGCCCGGTTCGGCGACAGGCCCGCTCTGATCGTCCGGCAGCAGGGCATCCACTGGACCTGGGCAGAACTCGCCGCGCATGTCGAGGCGTTCGCCGCCGGGCTCGTCGCAATCGGATTGCAGCGGGGTGATCGCATCGGGATCTGGTCGCCGAATAATGCCGAGTGGGTTATCACTCAGTTCGCCACCGCCAAAGCCGGGCTTATCCTGGTCAATATCAACCCAGCCTATCGCCTGACGGAGCTCGAGTACGCTCTGAACAAGGTCGGCTGCAAGGCATTGGTGACTGCGACACGCTTCAGGACCAGCGACTACGTCGGCATGATCAATAGGCTGGCGCCCGAACTCGCTACGTCCCGAACGGGCCAGCTGCATGCGGCACGTTTGCCCGCGCTGCGCTCGGTCATCCAGATCGGTGATGATGATCCGGGCACCTTCGCGTTCGACAAGATCGCCCACCACGGCCGGGATGAGCACCGCCAGCGGCTAAAGGATCTCGGGCCGCTACTGCAATTCGACGATCCTATCAATATTCAGTTCACGTCGGGAACCACCGGACTGCCGAAGGGTGCGACCCTCACGCACCACAATATACTCAACAACGGTTTCTTTATTGGCGAAGTCCTGCGCTACACCGACCAGGACAAGGTATGCATCCCGGTGCCGATGTACCATTGTTTCGGGATGGTGATCGGTGTGCTTGCCTGCATGACGCATGGCGCCGCGATCGTGTTCCCCGGCGAGGGGTTCGACCCGCTTGCGACCTTGCAGACCGTCGCCGAATATCGCTGCACATCGCTTTACGGGGTGCCGACGATGTTCATCGCCGAACTCGACCACCCTGATTTTGCGCAATTCGACCTGACAAGCCTCCGCACTGGCATGATGGCGGGCGCGCCGTGTCCGGTCGAGGTCATGCGCCGCTGCATCCGTGACATGCATCTGACGGAAATCACCATCGGCTATGGCATGACCGAGACCAGCCCGGTCAGCACCCAGACCCGCATCGGCAACTCGCTGGGGAAGCAGGTCGGCACCGTCGGCCGGCCGCATCCCCACGTGGAGGTTAAAATCGTCGACACCGAGGGCCGCATTGTTCCGCGCGGGGTCACGGGCGAATTTTGCACCCGGGGTTATCCCGTCATGTTGGGCTACTGGGACGAACCGGAACGTACGGAGGAGGCGATCGATCGGGCCGGATGGATGCATACGGGCGATCTGGCAACGATGGATCAAGATGGCTACTGCGCGATCGTCGGCCGCATCAAGGACATGGTGATCCGCGGCGGGGAAAACGTGTATCCACGCGAAATCGAGGAATTCCTTTATCAACATCCGGCCATCGTGGATGTGCAAGTATTCGGCGTGCCGGATCAGCGCTTTGGCGAGGAGCTCTGTGCCTGGATCAAGTTGCGCGCTGGGACCACACTTTCCGAGGACGATGTGAAGGCCTTCTGCAAGGACCAGATCGCGCACTACAAGGTGCCGCGCTATGTCCGGTTCGTGGACGACTTCCCCATGACCGTGACCGGGAAAATGCAGAAGTACCTGATGCGCGAGAGGATGGCCGAGGAACTGGGATCGAACTGAAAAAGGGGAAAGACCATGCGCTGGGCACGCTTCGATCAGGATGGGTCGCCGTCCTATGCGGTTGTCGAGGGTGATACGATCATTCCGGTTCGGGGTTCTCCGTTCGAGGCCTGGGAGCGCACCAGCCAGCGACGAAGCCTGGCGGACGTGAAGCTACTGGTGCCGGTCATTCCGCCGACCTTTTATGCGGCGGGGATGAACTATCCGGAGCATGTGCGTGAGGTCGCGGAAAAGGTCGGTCAGAAGCCGAGTCTGCCCACCCAGGCGGATATTGGTTACCGAGCCAATAACGCATTGATTGCACATGGGGAAAGGATCGTCATTCCCGCGGATGCGACCGATCAGGTTCAGTATGAAGGCGAACTGGTCGTGATCATCGGCAGAAAATGCAAGCATTTAACCCGTGAAAATGCCTTGTCGGCGGTGCTCGGTTATACCATCGGCAACGATGTCAGCGAGCGCACGTGGCAGAAAGCGGACCGGACGATGTGGCGGTCGAAGAACACCGATACATTCAAGCCAATGGGGCCGTGGATCGAAACCGGTGTGAAGCTTGAGGATTTGGTTACCAAAATTCGACTGAACGGCGAGCAGCTGATCGCATTCCCGACCAACCACATGATCTTCGGGGTGGTCGATTTTCTGGTCAACATGACGACCTGCCTGACGCTGTATCCAGGCGACGTCGTCTGGATGGGCACCGAGGGAGCTACCGCAAATATGCAGCACGGCGATCGGATCGAGATAGAAATCGAAGGGATCGGAACGTTGAGCAACCCAGTGGTGCGGGAAGGAATGTAAGTACAATTCCAGGCGTCCGCGGCGTTCCGGCGGTCAGTCTATCCGAGCGGACCGGCGGAACGTGGCATTGAGGCGTCCCGAGGGGTAATCAGCGCGTCAGACCCAAAGTGCCGGCGACCGGCGGGCGACCGCTATCTGGTGTGCATCCGATCGGCGTGAGAGCCGAATGTCAGCGCAAAGCCGGAACCGTCGCCCGTTGCGTCGGAAGGTGCGCAATCCTGCCAGGCAACAGCTTTGCTTTGAGCAGAACTAGCTGAGGCCTGCCGCGCCACGGCCCGAATGCGGTCGGCACCTGCTACCGCGTCCTTTGCAAGCAGCCGAAAGGCTTCCCGGCGGTCCTCCCTCAGGTGGTCCCAACCAGTGATCAACGTGACACGCCGGACGTGGGAGAGGTAAATGGCCTTCGCCATCCTCTCCACGTGTTCTTCTTCGGTTAGGTAGTGGATGGTCATCGTACCTCACGAAAACGTGATCTTACCGCGAGATATCATTCTCCGGAAGTCGAGCCAACCAATTTGTGTTGCTGGTGCCCTGGACCGAACGTTCGCCGCGGTCGGCTGACCCTAGGTGGCGAGACGCGACGGGAGGATACTAAACGTTCCAGAGACGCCGTATCATCTGAAAGCCGACGGGATCGGTTCGCGCGAGTTCATCCCGATCCTCGGGCCAGTCATCATTGCGTAGAAAGAATGCTGTCGTGGTGTTCGCGAAATATTCCATTTCGTTTCTGATCGCATTCGCCTGATGCATAACTCCGGTGACGTTCAGCACGTGCTCATAGATGCCTGACGCGACTGCGCCCTGATAGGCCGCTCTGATGATCTCATTATAGCGCCCGTTAGGCACGAAGCGGTCGTGATAGGCATGTGCGGCCTCATGCAGCAAGGCCGCTGGATATCGAGCGACGTCCTCAACAAGGCTGATGAATTCGGCGGATTGGAGAATGTTGATCGATCCGGCCTTGCAGGTCGGTTCGCCGTGCTCTCGCAGCCATGGTTGAGAGCCGACCCAATGATAGACGGCCACGCTAGGAAAGTCCGGCGTGGTGTGATCCGCCATGATGGTAACCGTCGACCGCAGGTTCGCCAGCGGCGCGGGGGGCAGGATCTCTTCGATCTCCTGTAACTTCGCGTCCAGAACCTGGGACAGCCTTGCATCGAGACCGTCCCAGGTCGCCTTTTCGAAGCCGACAGTCCACTGCCTGATCATCCTGTAATCGTAGCCGGCTCGTTGCATGAGCATGTCCCATCTATGATCCGGATTGGCGATCGCCGCGGAGGCCTCTCTTCTGCCCATCATACCGCCAGTGGACCGACTGTATCGAGTATGACCGCCATCAATGGCGTAAATTCCTGTCGCACTATTGTAGGTGCGGAGATCGGCCGGGGCAAAATTGGTCTCTGCGGCCGGGATCCTGGCGATTTATCGGCGCCCCGTCAGTCGCAAAGGCAGCAGGAAGAGCACCGCGACCGCAGCGGCCCCGCCACTAATCAGAAAGATATCCAATGGCGGCAGCGCGGCAACCAGCGGGGCGCTTAGCGTCGGGGCCGTTGCCTGTGCCAGCAACACCGGGACCGCGAGCCAGCCCAGAAGGCGCGCGTATCCTTCTGGGCCGAACAGGGCGAGTGGCAGCGTGCCGCGGTTGATCGTCATGATCCCGTTGCTCATTCCATACATCAACGCGAAGCCGGTTGCCGCGATCGGTCCACCCAACAGCAGCAGCGCTGTCCCGGCGGGCAACAACAGCGCCGCAATCCGAGCCTTCATCAGCAGACCGACACGAGGCCCAATCGCGTACTCCAGGATTCGCCCCCCGACCTGGCCGGGACCGATCAGCGCGGCGACACCGACCGCCTCGGCTTCGGTCAAGCCGACGCCTTGCAGCAGCGACAGGATATGCACCGCTATCCGCCGAGGTGATGAACCAGCGCAGCGCGAAGAATGCCCCCAGGCACACCAACGCCCGACGCTGCGCCGGCGACTTCGGTAGTGCCCCTGCATCGGCGGCGTGTCGCGGCTGAGGCGGCGCTGACGGCACCAGTAGCCAGACCATCGGTAAGTTCACCGTCAGCATCAGCCCAGCGTAGGCAAGCAGCAGGCCGCGCCAGCCCAACGCCCCTATTAATGCCGCGCCCAGCGTCCAGAACACGCTGCTTGCAAACCCCGCCACCAGCGTGATCCCGGTGATGCTCGGTCCGGCCTCCTTTCCCAGCAAGCCGCCTACAGTCGCGAACGCGGCGTCGTACAAGCCCATCGACATGCCGACACCGATGATCGTCCATCCGAGAAACCAGACCGTGAGTCCCTGACTAAGCGCCAGGACCGCCTGACCGATCGCCATCACGACAATGCTGGCGATCAGTACGCCGCGCCCACCACGGTGGTCGATCCATTTCCCGACGCGAGGCGCGCAGGCGCCGGCGACCAGCAACGCCCAGGAGAACGCTCCGAGAACAGAGAAGCCCGACTGTTTGAACGTCGCAGTCGCAGGACCGGCGACTATCGCAGGCAGGTAGAATGTCATTCCCCAGGACAGCGTCTGGTTGATCCCAAGCACTGCACCAAGGCGAAATCGGGAGGCCAACATCCAACCGAGCATCCGGCTTATGATAACCCGAAACAACCCATGACATCGGCGGTTGTCGGTACCCTTTCGGGAGGCATAGAGTGGTTTCAAGCGCCTATGGCGAACTGGTTATGTGCTTGAGACGCCACGTCCAGGTTCCGGCACGTCCGGCGACGCTGACAGCCACGGATTTGTCTGGGTCGGCGCTCAAGCGGCAGGCGAGCGGGCGTTGCGGGTGAGGGCCCGGGCGCCACGCCAAGCGTCCCGACTTTTATCGCTGAACAAACAAAGGAGCGTCCGATGAGCAGTCCGTCCTTCGACTATACAGTCGCCGACTTCAACTATATCGAGCACCCTGACGGCCCACAGCGGCTGCGGCTGTTCATGCCCGTCGGCACCGGGCCATTTCCGCTGGTGGTCGATATTCATGGCGGCGCCTGGTGCAACCAGGACCTGAAGGATTGCGAGCCGCGTGATTTGACGCTGGTGCGCAACGGGTTTGCAGTCGCGGCGCTGAACTTTCGCCACGCCGGTTCGGGCTATCCGACGTCACTGGTCGATATTAACTACGCGATCCGCTGGCTAAAATCGCATGCCGGCAGGTTGAACCTGCGCGCCGACGCGGTCGGCCTGTCGGGGCAAAGCAGCGGTGGACACCTCGCGATGCTGTCGGCAATGCGTCCGGCGGACCCTCGGTACGCGGCAGTACACTTGCCGGAGGGGGTAGCGGTCGATGCAACCGTGAAGGCGGTTGTCATGCAATGGCCGGTGATCAACCCGTTGTCCCGCTATCGTAACGCGGTGCGCCTCCGAGACTCCGGCAATCCCCCGGCCTGGGTCGGCGATATTCCGAGCCGGCATGACCTGTACTGGAAGACCGAGGCGGCGATGGAGGAAGGCAACCCCATGCTGATCCTGGAACGCGGGGAGAAGACCTTCCTGCCGCCGGCTCTGTGGATCCAGGGTCAGCCCGACCCTGTCCACGATTACCGCGATCCCGTAGGAACCTTCGACGGCAGCGAACCGGAGCGGTTTGCCGCCAACTACCGCAAGGCCGGGGGGGCGCTGGAATTGCTGTATATCGACAATGCCACACGCGGGACCGAGACCTCGCACGATCCGACCGCAGCGTTCTTTCGGCGCCACCTACTATAAAGAGGAGCGTTGATAACGGGTCGAGGGTGACAACAGACAAACGGGCCTCAAAAGGGAGCGGGTTGCCTCCTGCGGTTGTTGCGAGGGCGGCTGAAACCTGATCGTAACACTAGACTAGGCGACACCGCCCCTCCTGTGGGCTAGAGCGATCTTTCTAGTCAAACGAAACTGGAGGGCCTGCCGCTTGCTCGTCTTGCCGTTGGCGAGGACCAGGGCAGTTGGCATCGAGGGTGAGGTATGGATAAGGAAACCCCCAAAGGGTCGCGCGAAATCCGAACCCGCCGTGACACGTCTGCCCGCGTGGATACGTCCCCCGAGCTTGGCCGCCGCTTCCCACCTCCGGCTCAGATGCTGCTGGTCGCCATTGTCCTTGGCGTTGTTCTCATCATTTTTGTCGCCGGGCCAGCGGTGCGGCATCTGCTCGGGCTTGAAACCCCCGCAGAGACTGAGGCTCCGTCGCAAGTCGAGGGCCAGGCATTCAAGCCGACCGACAAGCAGTGGGCGACACTGAAAATCCAGCCAGTGGCGGACCGCGTCTTTCAGAATGCGGCGGAAACCGACGGCAAGATCGCCATCGACGACGATTTGGTGACCCCGGTGTTCTCACCTTACACCGGCCGGGTGACACGGTTGCTGGTGAAAGCCGGCGATACGGTCAAAAAGGGCGATCCTCTGTTTGCCGTAAACGCCACCGAGTTGGCCCAGGCGCAGAATGACCTGATCACCGCGGTCGCCGGTTTGAAGACGGCGCGAGCGCAACTTACCCTCGCGGACACCAACGAAAAGCGGCAGCACGCGTTGTTTCAGGCGCAAGGCGCGGCTCTCAAGGACTGGCAGCAGGCGCAGGTCGATCTGGCTACTGCTGAAGGTGGGCTGAGTGGCGCGCAAATCGCGCTGGCCGCGGTGCGCAGCCGGCTGCGCATTCTGGGAAAAAGCGATGAAGATATCGACGCGATCGAAAAGGCGCCCGATCCGCTGAAACTGGACGCCGACACCGTGGTGCGCGCCCCGATCAGCGGCTCGGTGGTGCAGCGTCAAGTGGGGCTCGGACAGAACATCGTCAGCGCCTCGTCCGGCGCGTCAAACCCGGTGTTCATGATCGGCGACCTGTCCAAGGTCTGGTTGGTCGCCAATGCGCGGGAGGAAGATGCTCCCTATCTGCACGTCGGCGACCCGGTGGAGGTGCACCTGCTCGCCTACCCCGATCGCGTCTTCCAGGCCCGCCTCGGCTTTGTCGGTGGATCGATCGAAGCCACGACGCACCGCCTGCCGGTGCGGGCCGAGGTGGAGAATCCCGACCTCATGTTGAAACCGGAGATGTTCGCCAGTTTTCGCATCATCACGGGCCCGGATGGGACCAGCCCCGCGGTGCCCGTCAGCGCCGTGGTGTATGAGGGCGATGCGGCGCATGTCTGGCTCGCAGACGACAATGCGAAGACGCTGGAGATCCGTCCGATCCGAGTAGGACATACCCGCGAGGGAGTGGTCCAGGTGCTGGATGGCCTGAAAACCGGCGACAAGGTTGTCACGGCCGGTGCCGTGTTCATCGACCGCGCCGTCACCGGCGACTGAGTTGCCGTTGCCCGGGGCAACGGAACGGTTCCCAGCGGGCGGAAGGGCTGACTAATGCGGGCAGGGCTTGGTTGGCCCGGCGGTCTACGAATTAAAAGAGTACAGGTGCTAACCCGGTCGATCAACCGCAGGACCGTTGGTGTGCAACGGCGTAAGCAGAGGAAACAGCGATGAACGCATTGATCGCCCTCTCCCTCAAGCAGCGTGTCCTGGTCTTCGTGATCATGCTGGCGGTCTTCGGTGGCGGCATCGTCGCGTTCATGAAGCTGAATATCGAGGCGTATCCTGATCCCGTGCCGCCGTTGGTGGATATCATCGTGCAGAGCCCCGGCCAGTCAGCCGAGGAAATGGAACGCTATATGACCATTCCGGTCGAGATCCAGATGGCCGGAATTCCGAACGTGACCGCGATCCGCACGATCTCGCTGTTCGGACTGTCCGACATCAAGGTGCAATTCACCTACGACTTTACCTACGAACAGGCCGAACAGTGGGTGATCAACCGGCTGTCGCAACTGCCGCCGCTGCCGAACGGGGCAACGCCGCAGATCTCGCCGGACAGTCCGGTCGGAGAGATCATGCGTTATCGCGTGGTCGGGCCGCCCGGCTATTCCGTTACCGATCTGAAGACGATCGAGGACTGGATGCTCGAACGCCGCTTCAAGGCGGTCCCCGGCGTCGTCGATGTCAACGGCTGGGGCGGCAAGACAAAGACCTATGACGTCACGATCGACCAGGCAAAGCTGCTGAGCTACGGGCTGACCGTGCCGCAGGTCATCACCGCGCTCAACAATGCGAACGTCAACATCGGCGGCCAGACGGTGAATTTCGGTGCCCAGTCGGCGGTCGTGCGCGGCGTCGGCTTGATCCACAGGATCGGCAATATCGCCGGCACCATGGTGGCACAGAACAATGGCTCGCCGGTCTTCGTCCGCGACATCGCAACGGTGCAGGTCGGCAATGTGTCGCGGCTCGGCATCGCCGGGCAGGACAACGACAACGACATCGTGCAAGGCATTGTACTGATGCGGCGCGGTGCCCAAAGCTTGCCGACGATCAAGCGCATCGAGGCGCTCATCTCCCAGATCAACCATTCCAGCATTCTGCCGCCCGGCGTGTCTATCGAGCGGATCTACGACCGCTCCGACCTGATCAACGTCACCACCCACACCGTGCTGCACAACATGATGGCCGGGATCGTACTGATTTTCCTGGTGCAATGGGTGTTTCTGGGTAATCTCCGCGCCGCGTGCATCACCGCCGCGACCATCCCGTTCGCGCTCGCGTTCGCCATTATGCTGCTGCTGGTGACAGGCGAGTCGGCGAATTTGTTGTCGGTGGGGGCGATCGATTTCGGTCTGGTGGTCGATGCCACCGTCATCCTGGTGGAAAACGTTATCCGCCGCCTGTCGCAGCACCCGTCGGAACGGTTCGTCATGTCGGCGTCGGTGCACCGCTCCCGCGTGGTCGACTCCTTGCACGGCAAGTTCGCGGTGATTGGCAACGCGGCGATCGAGGTGAACCGCGGCATCTTCTTCTCGGCCGCGATTATCATCGCCGGGTTCGTGCCGCTGTTCACCATGAGCGGGATCGAGGGCCACATCTTCGGTCCGATGGCACGCACATATGCTTATGCCATCGCGGGCGGACTGATCGCCACCTTTACCGTGACGCCGGCCCTGTGTGGGCTGGTGTTACGCGGGCGCGAGAACGAGACCGATACGTTGGTTGTGCGGTTGATGCACCGCGTCTACCACCCGATCGTCGGCTTCGCGCTGGCGAACCGGCTGTTGACCATGGGATTGATGGTGTTGCTGCTGCTGAGCGCGGGGCTGGCGATGCGCTCGCTCGGGTTGGAATTTCTACCCAAGCTGGAAGAAGGCAACATGTGGATACGGGCGACGATGCCGACCTCGATTTCGCTGGAGGACGGCAACGGCTACGTCAACCGCATGCGGGCCGTTTTGAAGTCCTTTCCCGAAGTCGTCACCGTGGTGTCGCAGGACGGTCGGCCGGATGATGGCACGGACGCCACCGGCTTCTTCAACGCCGAGTTTTTTGTGCCGTTGAAACCGTTCGACGCCTGGCCGGCCGGTGTCGACAAGGACAAACTGACGGACGAAATGACCCGCAGGCTGCAGGGCGATTTCCCCGGCGTCGATTTCAACTTCTCCCAATACATCGAGGACAATGTCGAGGAGGCCGCCTCCGGTGTAAAAGGCGAGAATTCCGTGAAATTGTTCGGCGGCGATCTGGAGACGCTTGAGAAAACTGCGAACAAGATCAAGGACGTGATGGCGACCATTCCCGGCATCGCTGACCTGGGGGTGTTTTCCTCGTTGGGGCAGCCGACGGTGCGCATCGATGTCGATCCGGGAAAAGGCGGCGCGATACGGGCTGGCGCCTGGCGACATCAATACCACCATCCAGGCTGCGATCGGTGGCCAGGCAGCGGGCAATCTGTATGAGGATGGATCCGACCGCAACTTTCCGATCATGGTTCGCCTGGCGCCGAAATATCGCAACAATCTCGATGCGATCCGGCACATTACAATCGGCGCGCCGAACCCAAACGGCAGCGGTGTCATACCGGTTGCATTGACTGATGTCGCTACGGTGAAGCTGACGACCGGTGCCTCGTTTATCTACCGCGAAGGTCAGGAACGCTACATCCCGATCAAGTTCAGCGTGCGCGGGCGCGATTTGGGCACCACCGTCCTGGAAGCGCAGAAGAAGGTGGACGAAGCCGTGCCGATTCCCGGCGGCTATCACCTGGAATGGGTCGGCGAATTCGGCAACCTGGAGGAAGCTGTCGCTCGTCTGGAGGTCGTCGTGCCGATCGCAATTGCGCTGATATGCCTGCTGCTGTTCGTCAATTTCGGCTCGTTCAGAGACATGTTGCTGGCGGCGAGCGTGATACCGATGGCGCTCATCGGCGGCATCTTCGCGCTTTATGTGACGGGAACGCCCTTCAGCGTGTCAGCGGCGATCGGGTTTGTCGCATTGTTCGGGATCGCGGCCATGGACGGGATCATAGTGCTGACTGCCTACAACCGCTCGCTGGAGAACGGCAGGGAGAGGACGTCGGCCATCCTGCGAACCTGCGACAATCAGATGCGGCCGGTGCTGATGACGTGTATTGTCGCCTGCGTTGGGTTGATGCCGGCCGCACTGTCGAACGGGATCGGTTCGCAAGTGCAAAAGCCGCTGGCGCTGGTGGTGGTGGGCGGCATCCTGCTGGCACCGGTGCTGATCCTGATCATTCTGCCGGTGCTGATCGACCTGTTTTCTCTTCGCGTTCCGGTCGTTCAAGAAGAGGCCGAAGGGGCGGAGCCAGCAGAATGAGCAGGCGGCTTTGAGATTAGGCGGGCGCCGGGTCGCGCCATCCCGCTATCGCCGAACTCCGTCAGTGTCGCGCGAGTCAACAGACCGTTTCTAGGGCGTCGCGCCACAACAGACCGGTTCCCCAGCGGAATTTCTCCGGCTCCGCATGCAGTGCTTGACCGTCTGGTCGCGGGAGCGCACATCCCGCTTGCCAGACAGCTGGACGGCCGCCGCCGGCGGGGCAATCCCGCCGGTGGAGGAAAGTCCGGGCTCCACGGGAACACGGTGCCGGCTAACGGCCGGCGGGGGTGACCCCAGGGAAAGTGCCACAGAAAACAAACCGCCCGTGCAAGGCCGGCTTGCGTCAGCGAACCGGCCCCGCGGGCAAGGGCGAAACGGTGCGGCAAGAGCGCACCGCGCCTCTGGCAACAGGGGCGGCACGGTAAACCCCACCGGGAGCAAGACCGAATAGGGGCGGCTGTAATATCACGGTTTAGAAACCCGTGATAATTGCGGGGGCGTTCCCGTCCCGCCGCCCGGGTTGGTCGCGCGAGGCGCATCGTGAGATGCGTCCCAGAGGAATGGTCGTCCCGCTCCGTTTGGGGCGGACAGAACCCGGCTTACAGGCTGTCTGGCCTTTTCCGCCTCGCCCTCGCTGATCACGTCGCCGGGACGCTCATCTTGGCAACCGCCCCGCCTCGGAAGCGTCTCACAAATATCCTGCGAGAACGAAACACGAATATTTTCGTGATATAGAATTGCCTTGGGGTGAATCGGGCTGTCGCGGGTAAGTGTCTGACGAAGCCCGGAAAATTTTCGGTCAATTCCGCCAGAAAAGGGGCCAATTCCTTTGACGTCCCATCCCTTCCCATGCTATCCCATAGCATCCCATGGTGGACCATCATCCACAGGGTCAAACGACTCGGATGCGGTCTCTCGCCCCAGCACCGCAGCCCCGTCGCCACCGCGCCTTGCCCAACCGCGACAAAACTCGACAGCACGAAAGGCACACGGGTCCGAATGGCCCTTTTTATCGGCACCCACCAGAACAAGCTGGACGCCAAGGGGCGTGTGTCGATACCTGCGCAATTTCGTTCCGTCCTCAAGAAGATGAGCCATGCGGGTGAAGGCGCCGCGGTCGCAACGGTCTACCTGCGTCCGTCCCACCAGAACGCCTGCATCGAGGGCTGGACCGAATTCGGGTTCGAGGCGCTCAGCGCACCGGTCGAACAGGGTTACGACCTGTTCAGCCAGGAACATGAGGATTTCGTGATGGCGTTGTTCGGCGATGCTTGCGCGCTGGAAACCGACAAGGAAGGGCGGATCATGCTGCCGGACGCCATGATCGCCCACGCCGGCATCACCGACACCGTCACCTTCATCGGCACCCGCAACAAATTCCAGATCTGGGAGCCCGCAGCCGGCGCAAGCCGTCTCGCCGAGGCGAAGGAAAACGCAAGGCCGCGGGGTTCACCCTGCGGACAACGGTGCCGGCATGAAGCCGCCGCGTCGCACGCTCATGTCCCGGTCATGCTGGACGAAGTCCTCGCGACGCTGGCGCCGCGCGATGGCGGCGTCTACCTCGACGGCACGTTCGGTGGCGGCGGCTATGCGCGGGCCATCCTGGAAACGGCCAGCTGCACGCTTTGGGCGATCGACCGCGACCCCGAGGCGATCGAGCGCGGTGCCAGCCTCATGGCGCGCTTTCCCGGCCGGCTGCATCTGCTGCACGGCCAGTTCGGCGACATGGTCGCGCTGCTGGAGCAGGCCGGCGTCACCGCACTGGATGGCGATCGTTCTCGACCTCGGCGTCTCCTCGTTCCAGATCGACGATCCGCGAGCGCGGCTTCTCCTTCCGCTACGACGGTCCGCTCGACATGCGCATGGGAAAACATGGGACGAGTGCCGCCGATCTGGTGAACACCCTGCCGGAACGCGCCCTGGCCGACGTGCTGTACGAACTGGGTGAGGAGCGAGCGTCGCGCCGCATCGCCCACGCCATCGTCGCCGCCCGCCAGGAGGCGCCGATCGAAACGACCGGGCGCCTCGCCGAGATCATCCGTTCGGTGCTGCCACCGGACCGCTCGGGCAATCATCCCGCCACGCGCAGCTTCCAGGCGCTGCGCATCAAGGTCAACGACGAACTGGGGCAGATCGAGGCCGCGCTGCAGGCAGGCTGTGGCGTTACTCTCGCCCAGGCGGCCGCCTGGTGGTCGTCGCCTTCCACAGTCTGGAAGACCGCATTGTGAAACGATTCATGACGCTAGGCGGCCGGCCGCGCGGGCTCACCGTCTCGCCACGATCCCGCCGGATTGAAAACGCGTGACGCGCCCAATTTCCGTCTGCTAACCGCTCGCGCAGTTCGCCCGAGCTCCACCGAAATCGACCAGAACCCGCGTTCCCGCAGCGCTCGGCTGCGCGCCCTCGAACGTCTCGACAAGGGCCGTGACACATGATCCGTCCTCTCACCATCGCCACTTTCCTGATGGCCTGTGGCTCCGGTCTCTACCTCTACCAGTCGAAGCACGAGGTGCAGTTGCTCGACCGGACGATCGAGAGGACGGTCCATGACACCGGGGCATTGCGCGAGCAGAGCCGGTTGCTGTCGGCGGAATGGACGATGCTGAACGATCCGGACCGGTTGCGGCAGTTCTCCGACACCTATCTGAATCTGAAGGCGATTGGTCCCGCCCAGTTCACCAGCCTCGCCGACCTGGATGCCAAACTGCCCACGCCGCGCGTGGAGCGTGTCGGCATCCGCCACGGATGATGCGCAGGCTGTCGGCAGAAGCCGAGCCGCAGCCCGTGCCCGAACCAGCTCAGGCGGGTGTTTCAGCAAGAGGCGTTGCCGGTTCCGCCCGCGCCGGTCGGTGCATCCTGCGCAACCCACCGCAATCGGCTTCGCACCCGCTTCGATACCAAGTTGGCGGTCGCCCGGCCGATCACCGTGGAGGCGCCGGCCCGGCCTGCCGCCGTCGCTCGACCCGCGTGCATCGGATCAAC
Source organism: uncultured Alphaproteobacteria bacterium (assembly GCA_963733925.1). GTDB lineage: Bacteria > Pseudomonadota > Alphaproteobacteria > Acetobacterales > Acetobacteraceae > Rhodopila. Next base: position 67,179 of record CAVTFL010000001.1, read on the forward strand.
GGATGTCCGAGCAGCGGCCGTCAGATCAGCGGCCACCAGATCAGCGAGGAGCGGCTCGAAGCGCAGAAGCGCATCCCGAAGTCCGGTCACCAGCCGCGCCGTCGCGGCCGATTGTTCTCGCGGCACCCAAGGCCCACCCGATCGACGATCAGCCGCTGTCTGCCCCCGTGCCGGCCGGCGACGCCGCCGCCCGTGGTCTCGGCACCCTTCGCCGGATCGCTGCTCGGCATGGCGCGTGGATCGATGCCGCCGGCGCCGCGCCCGACACCCGTGAACGCCGCCTATAACGCCAACTGATCATGCGAACCGAGCTGCTGTCATGAGCGACCCGAACGATCCCGGTCCTCCGCCTGAGGTGCCGCCGCGGCCGCATGGCGAGCGGCCTTGGCGGCCCGCGCGTCGCCGGGGTGCCTCCAGATCCGACGCCGTGCCTCGCATGGAGAACGTGCGGGTCACCGCACCCGATCTGGCGCGCCGCGCAGCCCTGGAGAAGTCGCGGTCACGACTGGTGATCGCGGCAGCCGGCTTCACCGCGTTGTTCACGGCCCTGCTGGCGAAGTTGACGCTGGCGACGATCGTCATGCCGATGGCGCCGCATCGTCCTGAACGCTCGGTGACCGAAATCGTCGCCGCCGCACCGCACCAACCGGTCGAAGCCACGTTGCCCGGCCAGCGCGCCACGATCACAGATCGCAACGGGCAGCCGATGGCGATCTCGTTGAACACGGTGTCGCTGTTTGCGGATCCGCGTCAGATCGGTGATGTCGACGATGCCGCGCGCAAGCTGAAGCAGGTGCTGCCTCGGCTGGATCTCGCCGAGACGACCCAACGGCTGCACAGCGATAAGAAATTCATCTACCTGGCGCGCGAGATTACGCCGCGCGAGGAACTGGCGATCAACGACCTCGGGATCCCGGGGATTGATTTCCGGCCGACCCAGCACCGCCAATATCCGCTTGGCCGCACCGCGGCCCAGGTTCTCGGCGGCGTGGACGTGGACGAGAGCGGCTTTGCCGGCGTCGAGAAATATTTCGACGAACGCCTTCGCACTAAAACCGATGCCGCTGCGCCTGTCGATCGATCTGCAGGTGCAGGCGGCAGTGCGCGAGGAACTCGTGACTGCCATGGAAACGTTCGACGCGATCGGCGGTTGCGGCATCGTTATGGATGTCCGCACCGGCGAAGTGCTGGCGATGGTCAGCTTGCCCGATTACGACGCCAATTCCGTGCGGACCGCGCCCGCCGAGGACCGCTTCAACCGAGCGGTCGAGGGCACCTATGAGCCGGGCAGCACGTTCAAGCTGCAGACAGCGTCGATGGCACTGGACAGCGGCCTGGTGCACATCTGGGACGAGTTCGACGCGTCCCACGATATTTCCATCGGTCGCTTCACCATCTCCGACTTCGAGGGCAAGCATCGCTGGCTCTACTTGCCGGAGGTCCTGGCCTACTCATCGAATCTCGGTGCGGCTCACATCGCGCTGACGATCGGGGCCGAACGGCAGCGTGACTGGCTGCGAGAACATGGGCATGTTCGGCCGCACCGGCATCGAGTTGCCCGAATCCGCGCGCCCGATCATCCAGCCGGCGGCAAACTGGAAGGAACTGGCGACCATGACCGTGGGCTTCGGCCACGGTATCTCGGTGACCCCGTTGCATGTCGTGCGCGGGACGGCCGCGGTCGCCAATGGCGGAATGCTGGTCCAGCCGACAATCCTGGCGCGCGACCCGGACGAGCCGGTGGAGGGCGTGCGGGTGATGCAGCAGTCGACCTCGGACATCATGCGCAAGCTGATGCGGCTGGTGGTCACCGACGGATTCGGCAAGTCGGCCGAAGTGCCGGGCTATTATCCAGGCGGCAAGACCGGCACCGCAGAAAAGGTCGCGGCACACGGCGGTTACAAGAAGCACGCAAACGTCGCCGCGTTCATGAGTGTGTTCCCGATGAACGCGCCGCGCTACGCCGTCTACATGATGCTGGACGAACCGCACGCGACCAAGGCTACTTACGGCTACGCCACCGCCGGCTGGGTCATCGCACCGGCCGCCGGCAAGGTGATCGCGCGGATCGGGCCGATGCTGGGCATGCTGCCGGACATCGTCGACATGCCGCAGATCAACCAGGCACTGGCTATCCCGCTGGAACCGGGGCGGCCACCGGGCGCCGTCGCCCGCGGGCCGCGGTCAGCGCCGGCCGCCGTGGATGCGGCCGCGAAAACGACCCCGAACCGGCCCAACCTGACCGTACCAGCAACGATGCTGCCGCCGGCCATAAGTCGCCCAGCGCCTGATATCAGGCAACACACGACGGCTCCGGCTCCTGTCAATGCCCCGGTCTTGGCCGTGTCAACGGCCGCTGACGTTGATGCTCGCTGAGGTCATGCGGCGCATCCTGCACAACCCCGGCTCTGGTCGGGCCTGGGAGGCTGTGGCCCATCTCGATATCGCCGGGGTCACCGCGGACAGCCGGCACGTGGTGCCTGGTGATCTGTTCGCCGCGTTGCCGGGTTCGCGCGAAGACGGACGGGCGTTTCATCGCCGATGCCGTGGAGCGCGGGGCGGTCGCCATCCTAGCGCCCGTGGGGACCCCCTGGCCGCCCGGCGTACCGCCTCGCCCCATCATCACGGATCCCGAGCCGCGACAATGCCTCGCGCGGATCGCAGCTGTCCTTGCTGGACCGCAGCCGGAGACGGTCGTCGCGGTTACCGGGACGAACGGCAAGACCAGTGTTGTGGAATTCACCCGCCAGCTATGGACGTCGGCAGGTGCGAAGGCTGCCAGCCTGGGGACGCTTGGCCTGATCGCGCCGGGGTTCGAGCCAGGGCCGGGCCTGACCACTCCCGATCCGGTCAGCCTGGCTGAAACGCTGGCCGGTCTGGCGCGTCACGGTGTCAACAAGGCGGCGATGGAGGCGTCTTCGCACGGGTTGGATCAGTTCCGTCTGGACGGCGTGCGGCTGGCAGCTGCGGCGTTTACCAATCTGACGCGGGACCACCTCGATTATCACGCGACACTCGACGCCTATCGGCAGGCCAAGCTGCGGCTGTTCGAGGCGCTGCTTCCGGCCGGCGCGCCTGCTGTTGCCCACGCCGATATGGACACCGCGACACTGACCGCGCTGCGGGAGATTGCGGTGCGCCGCCGGCTGGATCTGCACACCGTTGGCGAACAAGGCACGCGGTTCCGGCTGATCGAGGCTCGGCCGCGTCCCGATGGGCAGGATCTGACGATACTGGCGGACGGCCGTCAGCGGCAGGTCGTGCTGAATCTGCCCGGACGCTTCCAGGCGGACAACGCGTTGGTCGCCGCCGCGTTGACCAAGGCATTGGGTCTGGCGGATGTTCTGGATCGTCTGCCGCTGCTGCGCGGGGTGCGTGGCCGGATGGAACGCGCCGGGCGGTTGCTGAACGGTGCATCGGCCTACGTGGACTACGCTCATACCCCTGACGCGCTGGAACGGCTTCTTAGCGCGCTGCGCCCGCACACGACAGGACGACTGCACGTGGTCTTTGGCGCCGGGGGCGACCGTGATCGTGGCAAGCGACCGTTGATGGGTCGGGCCGCCGCGCGCCTCGCCGACGTTGCCATCGTGACCGACGACAATCCGCGAAGCGAAGATCCGGCCTCGATCCGCGCTGCGATCCTCGCCGGCTGCCCGGATGCTCGGGAGATCGGCGATCGGGCGAAGGCAATCGAAACGGCATTGAACGGTTTGGCCGCCGGGGACGTGCTGGTGGTCGCTGGCAAGGGCCACGAACAGGGACAGATCGTGGCCGGAACGGTGCTTCCGTTCGATGATGCATCTGTCATCCGCCACCTCGTCGGCCACGAGGAACCGGCCACATGAGCTTATGGACCGCCAGGGAACTTGTGGAGGCGACAGGGGGCACTCTGTCTTCCCGTTCGACGCCGATGGGCTGTCCATCGACACCCGGACCTTAGCGGCGGGCGATTTGTTCGTGGCCTTGATCGGCGAAGGCCGCGACGGTCATGCGTTCGTGCCCGACGCCCTGGCGCAAGGCGCAGCGGGAGGGATCGTGCATCAGGACGTGTCCGCGAGGCCGGTTCTGCGTGTCGATGACACGCTCGCGGCCCTAACGCGCCTGGGCGGCTTTGCTCGTCGGCGCTTCGGTGGTCGCCTGGTCGCCGTCACCGGCAGCGTGGGCAAGACCACGACCAAGGAGATGTTGCGCTGCGCCCTTTCCGCGTTCGGCTCCGCTCATGCCGCGGTGGCGTCGTACAACAACCATTGGGGTGTGCCGCTGACGCTGGGACGCACACCGCGCGGTGCTGATTTCTGTATCGCCGAGATCGGCATGAACCACGCCGGAGAGATCGCACCGCTGGCCCGTCTGGCGCGGCCGCATGTCGCCGTCATTACGACCATCGCCAAGGCGCATATCGGGCATCTCGGCAGCATCGAGGCGATCGCCGACGAAAAGGCCAGCATTATGCGCGGTCTGGAGCCGAGCGGGATCGCGGTGCTGCCGGCCGATTGCCCGCATCTTGCACGCGTTCGGGCCGCCGCGGGCGACGCCGAGGTGTTGACGTTCGGGATCGACCCGGCGGCCGATATCCGGCTGGTGCATCGGGAAGAAGATGCCGACGGCTCGCTGATCCACGTCAATCTCATCGGCCAGACAGCTTCCCTGCGGCTCAGCGCGCCCGGGAAGCATATGGCAATGAACGCGCTCGCCACGCTCGCCACCGTCGTCGCCATGGGTCTCGACCCGATCAAGGCAATCGACGCGCTGGAGACGTTTGTTCCCCTCGTCGGCCGCGGCGTGCGCCGAACGATCACTGTCGGTTGCGGCACGGCGCTGCTGCTGGATGAAAGCTACAACGGCAATGGCGCCTCGATGCGGGCTGCCCTGGACGTGTTGCGGCTGCAACCAGGCCAGCGCCGGATCGCGGTATTGGGCGACATGCTGGAGTTGGGCGACGAAGCGCCAACCGAGCATGCGGGACTAGCTGACTCCGTCGTGGCGTCAGCAGATTGTCTGTTCACCTGCGGACCGCTGATGCGATCGCTATTCAACGCGGTCCCAGACGCGATTCGGGGGTTCCACGCCGTGGATTCCGCCGCTCTGGCGCCGGTCGTGGCCGCGGCCCTACGCCGCGGCGACGCCGTCTTGGTAAAGGGCAGCCTGGGCAGCGGCATGAAGCGCGTCATCGCGGCAATCGAGTCCGTTGCCAGCCGCCCCTGCACCGCTGCCCCTGGAGCCGGCTGATGCTGTACGTGATTTTCCGGCCGCTCGCGGAAGAGTTCATCCTCTTCAACCTGTTTCGCTACATCACGTTCAGAGCGGGCGCGGCTTGTCTGACGGCGCTGATCGTGAGCTTTGTGTTGGGGCCCTCGATGATTCGATGGCTCAAATCGATGCAGAAGCAAGGGCAGCCGATCCGTCTGGATGGGCCGGAACGGCATCTGGTGGAGAAGAAGGGTACGCCAACAATGGGCGGCCTGCTGATCCTCGGGAGCCTGACGATTTCCACGCTGCTCTGGGTCGATCTGTACAACGGCTATGTCTGGGCAGTGCTGTTTGTGACGCTTGGCTATGGAGCGTTGGGGTTCTGGGACGACTATCTGAAACTCTCCAAGCGCAACACGCGTGGCGTACCTGGGCGCGTGAAGCTGCTCATCCAGGCGATTATCGGGCTGCTCGCCGCGGCATGGATCACGTCATTGGCACGCGGCCCGCTCGGCACCGCGCTGACCGTTCCGGTGTTCAAGGAAGTCTCCATCCAGTTGGGCCTCTTTTTCCCGGTTTTCGGCATGCTGGTGATGATGGGGGCGTCCAACGCGGTGAACCTGACCGATGGTTTGGACGGGCTGGCGATTGTGCCGACGATGATCGCCGCGTCCGTTTTTATGCTGATCTCGTATCTTGTCGGTAATCGCATTTTTGCGGATTACCTGCAGCTAAACCCCGTGGTCGGCGCGGGTGAACTGGCGGTATTCTGTTCGGCCTTGGTCGGCGCCGGCATGGGATTTCTTTGGTTCAATGCCCCGCCCGCCGCCGTGTTCATGGGCGATATCGGCAGCCTCGCCATGGGTGGGGCTTTGGGCGCGGTGGCGATGGTCACCAAGCACGAGATCGTCCTGATGATCGTCGGGGGCCTTTTTGTCGTCGAGACGCTTTCGGTCGTTATCCAGGTGTTCTGGTACAAGCGTACCGGCACGCGCGTATTCCTGATGGCGCCGCTGCACCACCACTTCGAGAAGAAGGGCTGGGCGGAGCCGACCATCGTCATTCGATTCTGGATCATCTCGATGATCCTGGCGCTGGTCGGTCTGGCGACCTTGAAGATCCGATGAGCACATTCTCCCCCACCGTGTTCAGCGGCAAGCGCTTCGCCGTCGTCGGTTTGGGCAAGAATGGCCTGCCCGTTGCGCTTGGGCTGCGCTCGATGGGGGCCGACGTCGTCGCCTGGGACGACAATCCGGCGGCGCGGCAGGCTGCCGTCGACGCGATGGCGGGACCGGGCGACCGCGGAGCGCCTGTTTCGCCGGGAATTCTCACCTGGAGCGATCCGGCACAGGGCCTCTTTGAGTACGACGCTTTGGTGTTGTCGCCAGGGATACCGCATCGTTTGCCGAAGCCGCATCCGGTGGCCGAACGGGCGATCGCGGCCGGGGTGCCGATCCTTTCCGACGTTGAACTGCTGTTTCGGGCCGTGCGGGCGTCCGGCTCACAGGCCCGCTTCGCCGGTATCACCGGCACGAATGGAAAATCGACGACCACGGCGCTGTTGGCCCACATCCTCGAGCGGGCGGGCATTCCCGCCGCGGCGGGCGCCAACCTGGGCCCCCCAGCCCTGTCGCTGCCGCTGCTCCCACAAGATGGAGTGTATGTGCTGGAAATGTCCTCCTATATGTTGGAGCGACTCGCAAGCGTGCGATTTGATGCGGCGGTTATGCTCAACCTCAGTCCCGACCACATCGATCGTCATGGCGACATGGCCGGATATGCCATGGCCAAGCGTGCGATCTTTGAACGGCAGACAGCGCGGGACCTGGCGGTGATCGGCGTCGATGACCCGGGTTCGCGCGATATGGCCGGCTGGCTTGGTTCCCGGCCCGCGCGCTTGGTTCGGGTGTCGGGAGCCGAGGCGCCGCTGGCATCGGGTCCCGCTTTACCGGGTGCGCACAACGCGCAAAATGCGGCAGCAGCGACTGCCGTGGCTCGGTTTTTTGGGGTTAGCGACGACCTTATCGCTGCCGGGTTGCTCAGTTACCCCGGTCTACCCCACCGGCAGCAGCGCATCATCACCATCGATGACGTGACCTTTGTCAACGACAGCAAGGCGACCAATGCCGACGCGGCTGCGCGGGCGCTGGTTTGCTACGACCGGCTGATCTGGATCGGCGGGGGCATGGCAAAGGCGGGCGGAATCGAGCCCCTGGTGCCGCTGTTTCCGCGTATCGTCCGGGCGCTGCTGATCGGGCGGGACGCGTCGATGTTCGCGGAGACTCTGACCCGCCATGGCGTACCGTTCGATAGCGTCGGCACTCTGGAGGCCGCCGTTCCGGCTGCTTTCGCCGCCGCCACTGCATGCCACGCGCCTGTCGTGCTGCTGTCGCCCGCCTGCGCCAGTTGGGATCAGTTCACCGGCTATGACCAGCGCGGCGACCATTTCGCAAAGCTCGCTCTTGGCTTGCAAGCGGGAGGCGCCTGATGCCGCCGTTGTCACGCGCTGACAACTCCATGCTGGGCCGCTGGTGGTGGGGCGTCGATCGTTGGACCTTGGGCGCGATCGGCACGCTGATCGGCTTTGGCTATATCATGATGCTCGCCGCCAGCCCCGCCGTCGCCGAACGCATCGGTACGTCGCGGGAGACGTTCATCTTGAAGCAGGTCGTCTTTCTGGCGATCGCCGGGGCGATCGTCGTGCTGGTTTCCATGCTCTCGCCGAAGGACATTCGGCGGGTGGCGATTGTCGGGTGTGTCATCGCTCTGGCCCTGACCGCCGCGACGATGGTGATCGGCATGGAGATCAAGGGAGCTCGGCGCTGGATTTCCCTCCCCGGCATGTCGGTGCAACCGAGCGAATTTCTGAAGCCGTGTTTTGCGGTGACGGCGGCCTGGCTGCTGAGCGAGGCCAAGAAGTCCCCCCGCTTCCCCGGCACGTTGCTCGCCTGCGCCATCTGCGGATTGATCCTGATGCTGCTGAAGTCGCAGCCCGACATCGGGATGCTGGCTGTCATTACCGTAGTGTTTCTGGCGCAGCTGTATGTGAACGGGTTGCCTCTCATCCTGGTCGGCTTGGCGATGGGTCTCATGGGTGGAGGCGCCGTCATGGCCTACACGTTCCTGCCCCACGTGCGGGTCCGGTTCGACGGGTTCTGGAAGGGCGAAGGCGACCATTATCAGATCAACACCGCACTTGAAGCCTTCGGCAATGGCGGGTTCATCGGACGCGGGGCGGGCGAGGGCCGCGTAAAGGACATTCTGCCCGACGCTCACGCCGACTTCGTCTATGCGGTGGCTGGCGAAGAATTCGGCATGCTGATCTGCGTGGTCATCCTGGCGGTGTTCGCTTTCATCGTAATGCGTGGGTTGCTGCGCCTGTTGCGGGAGCAGGATTTGTTCGTCGTCCTGTCCTGTACCGGCTTGGTGACCGGTTTCGGGCTGCAGGCGTTCGTCAACATGGCCTCGACGCTGGGGCTGATCCCCACCAAAGGAATGACGCTGCCGTTCATTTCCTATGGCGGGTCCTCGGTTATCGCGGTGGCTCTGGGGATGGGCATGCTGCTGGGCTGACCCGCCGGCGCGGCCGGGATGAACCGTCATGAGGGGCCCGGCCGTGCGACCCATCGTCATCGCTGCCGGCGGCACGGGTGGCCATTTCTTTCCGGCTGAGGCGCTGTCCGCTGAATTTCTGTCGCGCGGGCATCGGATCGTGTTGATGACCGATGCGCGGTCGGGCGGTCTGTCCAGCCCGACCTTCGCGGGGCACGAGGCGTATGTCCTGCCGGGAGCCGGGATTGCCGGGCGCGGAGCATGGCGCGGGATCGAAGGCAATCGGATCGATGGCGGCGGGTGTCGTGCAGGCGCGAGGTATACTCGCCCGCGATTGGCGCCGGCTGTGTTGTCGGCTTCGGCGGTTATCCATGTGTGGCCCCGGTGACTGGCGGCGTCCTTGGTCTTTCGGCGGCCGGCGGTGATTCTGCACGAGCAGAACGCGGTACTAGGGCGGGCCAACCGTTTTCTGTCCGGGCGGGCGGACGTCCTGGCGCTGGGGTTCGAGAAGACCGAAGGTATTCCGGCAGGCGCCCGAACCGAGGTGACCGGCAATCCGGTGCGGCCGGCGATCAGCGCGCTCGGGCAGACGAGTTACGTCGCCGCCATCGACCGGATCAGGCTTCTGGTTCTCGGCGGATCGCTCGGGGCTCGGGTGTTCAGCGACGTGGTGCCGGCGGCACTGCGGGCGCTACCGGATTCGTTGCGAGTGCGGGTCGCCGTCGTGCAGCAGACGCGACCCGAAGACCTGGCCCGGGTCAGGGCGGCTTACGCCGCGGACGGGATCGAAGCCGAGCTTTCCCCGTTTTTTCCGGATATGGCGGCGCGTCTGGCGGCGGCGCATCTGGTGATCGCGCGCGCCGGTGCATCGACCGTGGCGGAGCTGGCGATTGCCGGACGACCCTCGATCCTGGTGCCACTTCCGGGAGCGATCGACGACCATCAATCCGCCAACGCACGTGCCCTGGCGCATGCCGGCGGTGCGTGGATGGTGCCTCAACCACGGTTTACTCCGGCGTTCCTGGCCGAACGATTGGAGGAATTGTTGGCGCATCCGGTGGCACTGGTTGCAGCGGCGGTTGCCGTGCGCAGTCAGGCGCATGCCGAAGCCGCGGCGCGTTTGGCTGATCTGGTTGAGCAGCACATGGTGGCGGTTTGGCCTCAAAGCGAAGCAGGGGCCTCAGACATTGCCCCGACCTCCACTCCCGCCAAGAAGGCGACACGCGTCCGGCTCGCCACTGACGGTCAGAGGGATGCCCACCGAAGCCCCGACGCCGGAGAGCGCACATGAGAGCGTTGCCGCTTTCCATCGGCACCATCCACTTTGTCGGCATCGGCGGCATCGGAATGTCGGGCATCGCCGAGGTCCTGCACACCCTCGGCTATTCCGTTCAGGGCAGCGATATCGCGGAATCGGTCAATGTGCAGCGACTGCGGGAGGCGGGAATTCCGGTGGTCATTGGTCATGCGCCGGAGAATATAGGTGAGGCTCAGGTCGTCGTCGTTTCGACAGCAGTGAGGCGCGACAACCCGGAAGTTGCAGCCGCTCGTGCGCGGCTGATCCCGGTGGTGCGGCGCGCCGAGATGCTAGCCGAACTGATGCGCCTGAAATGGTCGGTCGCGGTCGGCGGCACGCACGGCAAGACCACGACGACCAGTCTGATCGCCTGTGTCCTGGAGGCGGCGCATCTGGATCCTACCGTCATCAACGGCGGCATCATCAATGCGTACGGTACCAACACGCGCATGGGTGGCGGCGACTGGATGGTCGTCGAGGCGGATGAAAGCGACGGGTCGTTTCTGCGGCTGCCGGCGCTGATCGCTGTCGTGACCAATATGGATCCCGAACATCTCGATCATTGGGGCAGCGCCGAGGCAATGATCGCCGGATACGATCAGTTCGTCGCCAACATTCCGTTCTATGGCTTCGCGGTGCTGTGCATCGACCATCCGGAGGTGCAGCAAATGATACCCCGGCTGTCGGATCATCGCATGGTCACCTACGGATTTTCGCCGCAGGCGGATGTTCGGGCGGAGCGCGTTTCGCCGGACAAGTTTGGCTCGACGTTCGATGTCGTGGTGACCGACCGGTTCCGCAATACAACGCGGCGGATGGGTCCGTTCCGGTTGCCGATGCTCGGGGCGCACAATGTCCAGAATGCCCTGGCGGCAATCGCCGTCGGGGTCGAGATGGAGATCAGCGACAAGACGTTGACCGAGGCCTTTCTCAGCTTCAAGGGCGTCAAGCGGCGGTTCACCAAGACCGGCGAGGCCGGCGGCATCACGGTGATTGATGACTATGGCCATCATCCGGTGGAGATCGCCGCGGTACTGAAAGCCGCCCGTCAGGCCGGCGCCCGCGATGTGGTCGCGGTGGTGCAGCCGCACCGCTATTCCCGGCTGGAATCGTTGTTCGGTGAATTCTGCACCTGCATGAATGAAGCGGGGACGGTGATTGTGGCCGAGGTCTACGCGGCCGGAGAGCAGCCGATCCAAGGCGTGACGCGCGATGCGTTGGTCGAGGGTCTGCGCGCGCGTGGCCACCGCAGTGTCGTTGCGTTGCCGAACCCTGGGCGTCTCGCCGAGATGGTCCACGCGATCGCTCGGCCGGGCGATTTCGTCGTATGCCTCGGGGCTGGATCGATCACGCAATGGGCGGCGGCGTTGCCGGGCGATCTCGCGGCATTGCAATCCGGCGGCGGGAAGCGGGCGGCGGCGACATGATGGCCGCCGCTTGCATGCCCGGATTCGTTGAGTCATTGCCACCGTTGCGGGGCCGCCTTCAGGTGGACGCGCCACTGGCGCCGTTTACGTGGTTCCGCGCGGGCGGCCGGGCGGAGGTGATGGTGCGTCCGGCGGACGCCGAGGATCTCGCGACTTTTCTGCAAGCGTTGCCGAACGAAGTGCCGGTGCAGGTGATCGGTGCGTGTTCGAATCTGATCGTGCGGGACGGCGGGCTGCCTGGCGTAACGATCCGCTTGGCGCGGGGCTTTTCGACGATCGCGCCTGACGCCGGCGGGATGCTGGCTGGGGCCGCCGCGCTGGATGTCACGGTGGCGGAACATGCCGCGGCGGCTGGACTGACCGAGTCTGGAATTTCTGTCGGGGATCCCGGGGTCGATCGGCGGCGCGGTGGCAATGAATGCCGGGGCCTACGGCGGCGAGATGGCGCATGTCCTGGACTGGGCTGAGGTCGTTACGCGCACGGGTGAACATCGCAGGTTGCTGGCGCCGGACTTGGCGTTCGCTTATCGCCATGCGGCGTTGCCAGCGGGTGCGATCGTGACCCGCGTTCGTCTCCTGGCCATGCCGGGCGCCTCCGGGCTGATCGCCGCTCGGATGGCGGAGATCAAGGCAACGCGCGAAGCGTCTCAGCCGATACGCGCCCGCACCGGTGGATCAACCTTCCGCAACCCCGACAGCATGAAGGCCTGGGAGTTGATTGATGCCGCCGGCTGTCGTGGCCTGAGCCGTGGCGGCGCGATGGTATCCGAGAAGCACTGCAACTTCCTGATCAACACGGGTTCCGCTACGGCGGCTGACATCGAGGGGCTTGGCGAGGAGGTCCGTCGCCGCGTGCTGGCCGCGACCGGTGTGACGCTGGAATGGGAGATCCGCCGCATCGGTGTTCCCGGCGGCCGACCCGAGGTGGTGGCATGACCCGCGTCGTGGTCCTTTATGGCGGCATCTCCGCCGAACGCGAGGTGAGCCTGTCCAGCGGTATCCAGGTGATCGCGGCGCTGCGGGAGTCTGGTTTCGCGGTCGATCCGGTCGACGTCGGCCGGGATCTGGGCGCGGTCATCGCCGCGCTCACGCCAAGGCCCGACGCTGTATTCAACGCTTTGCATGGGCGTTTTGGCGAGGACGGCGCGATCCAGGGCGTGCTGGACTGGCTCGAGATTCCCTACACCCATTCCGGCGTTCGGGCATCGGCGCTCGCGATGGACAAGCAGGCGGCAAAAGCGCTGTTCGTGTCTGCCGGTTTGCCGGTTGCCGCGGGCCGGATGGTAGTCGATCGAGGACCTGGAGGCAGGCGACCCGCTGCCGCTGCCTTATGTGGTGAAGCCGGTGAACGAAGGATCGTCGGTCGGCGTTACAGTCGTGCGCGGCGGCGACAACCGTCGGGCAGAGATCGCCCGCAATTGGACGTTCGGATCAGCCGCGCTGGTTGAAGAATACATTCCGGGACGGGAATTGACGGTCGGCGTGATGGATGACCGCGCCCTCGCGGTGACGGAAATCCTGGCAGTGGCAGGGACGTTTTACGATTACGAGTTGAAATACGCAGACGGCGGTTCGCGTCACATCATTCCGGCCGAAGGTTCATCCCGACGCCTATACCCGAGCCATGGACGTTGCGGTCGCGGCGCATCGGGCGCTGGGCTGCCGCGGCGCGACCCGCTGCGATTTCCGTTACGACGACACCGCGGGCGAGCCGGGCCGGCTGGTGCTGCTGGAGATCAATACGCAGCCGGGTCTGACCCCGACCTCGTTGCTGCCGGAGCAGGCGGCGCATCGGGGCATGAGCTTTCCACAACTCTGCGCCTGGATGGTGGAGAACGCTGCATGTCGCGCGTGAAACGGTCTCCACGCAATTCGGTCAACGACCGGCCCTCGCGGCTGGCGTCTGGCGCTGCGCCGCCAGCGGCGGTTGCTGCGGCCGGTGGCATGCATCGCCGTGGGGTCGGTTGTCGGCGGTGCTGTTGGTGGTGAATTTTTCATTCCGCTGCCGCCACATAGCAGCGGCACGCTTGTCCAGTCTTCGCGAGCGGCTGGGTATGGCGACCGCGGCATCGGGTCTGAGGGTGACGGATATCGTGATCGAAGGACGCGCCAACACGCCGGAGCCGTTGTTGCGCGCGGCGATCGGCGTAAGCAAGGGCGATCCGATCCTGGGCTTCTCGCTGGAGGAGACCAGGGCGCGGATCGAAACGATTCCGTGGGTCGAGCACGCGACGGTGGAACGGCGGCTGCCCGGGCACCGTGGTTGTCAACCTGCAGGAACGGCGGCCGTTCGCGATCTGGCAGAGTCAGGGAAAATACGTTCTGGTCGATCGGACCGGCCAGGTCGTTACTGATCAGGATGTCGCGCAATTCCCGCATCTGCCGCTGATCGTCGGGCAAGGGGCTCCGGCCGCTGCCGCCGTGCTTTTGGATGCATTACGAGAACGACCGGCGCTGGCAGAGAAAGTCGTGGCCAGTGTCCGCGTCGGCGAGCGCCGCTGGAATCTGCGAATGGCCAACGGCACCGACGTCATGCTGCCGGAGGGACATGAGGTTGTCGGCGCTGGACCGGCTGATGCAGCTGCAACAGCAGCACGCCATGCTCGATCGTCCGCTGGCCGCGATCGATATGCGATTGCCGGATCGCCTGGTGTTCCGTCCGAGGAACGAGGCGAAGGAGGGCTCGGTCATTCCGCCCGTGCCACCCGGAACAACCCCGGTGACGGTTCCCGTCAGTCGCCAAGAAACCCACCTAGGAGCACGAACGGATGGCCGATAATCCTCGTCGCGTGCTTCCCCCTGCCGAAACCGGGCCGCCGGAGCCGGAGCCGTCGCGGCATCATCGTTCCGGCCCGTTCGGCGTGGTCGATATCGGCACCACCAAGATCGCCTGCCTGATCGGGCGTGTAGAAGCCGATGGCTCGCTGCGGGTCCTCGGCTTCGGCTGGCAGAAGGGCAGGGGGCTGAACAGCGGCGACATCACCGATCTGGAGGCTGCCGAGAAAGCGATCCGAGCGTGCGTCGGGCAGGCGGAGGACATGGCCGACGTCAGGCTGCGCTCGGTCACCGTCAATCTGACCTGCGGCCAGCCGGAGTCGCGCTTGTTCAACGTGCAATGGCCGGTCGGCGGGCGCGCGGTGACGGAGAACGATATTCGCGGCGTGCTGAACGAGGGGCGCGCCCGAGCGGAAGTGGATGGAAGGGAACCGATCCATGTGCTGCCGCTGAATTTCGCCGTTGATGCCACCGACCACGTGGTCGATCCACGCGGACTGTTCTGCACGACGCTGAACGCGCGGCTGCATGTCATCGATGCCGCCGCGACCGCGTTGCGCACGATTGGAGTCCTGCATCCACCGTTGCGATCTGGAAATCGAGGATCTGGTCTCGGCGCCGCTGGCCGCCGGATTATCCAGTCTGGTGCCGGAAGAGCGCGAACTCGGCGCAACGATCATCGACATGGGCGGCGGCACCACCAGCATGGCGGTCTATGCCGACAAGCAGATGATGCACACCTCCCAGCTCGCGATCGGCGGGCTGCACGTCACCAAGGATCTGGCGATCGGCCTGTCTACGACGCTGATCCATGCGGAACGATTGAAAACGCTGTTCGGCAATGTGGAATCCAGCCCGGACGACGATCGCGAGATGCTGCCGGTGCCGTTGGTGGGCGAGGAAGACCATCAGCTGGCGAAGGTGCCGCGCAGCATGGTGGTCAACATCATCCGCCCGCGCATCGAGGAAACCTTCGAATACATCAAGGATCGGCTCGATTCGTCGGGACATGGGCGGGCCGCGGGCAATCGGGTCGTGCTGACCGGCGGGGCCTGTCAGCTTCCCGGGCGTCCGCGAAATGGCGGCGAGGATGCTCAGCCGTCAGGTGCGACTCGGGCGTCCGGCGGCGCTGCGCGGTTTGCCGGAACTTGCGTCCGGTCCCGCATTTTCCACTGCGGCCGGCTTGTTGTCCTGGGCGGCCGGCGATGGGAGGCCCTTCCAGGACATCAATCTGGACGGACCGAACCAAATCGGTCTGTTCCGCCGATTTGTCAATTTTTTGAAAGAACGTGTCTGAACTCGTCGCGAATTGAGAGTGTGTCGTAATCAGTAACCAGCAGTCGTTCCCGTAACCGCGGGGGAGAAAATAAATGACCCTGAACCTGACGATTCCGCAAATGACCCATACCGATTTCTCACCGCGCATCACTGTTATCGGCGTTGGCGGCGGCGGCACGAACGCCGTCGACAACATGATCGCCGCGAATCTCCAGGGCGTGGAGTTCGTCGTCGCGAACACCGATGCGCAGCAGTTGATGCACAGTCGGGCCGACCGCCGCATCCAGCTTGGTCCGCATATCACGCAGGGCCTGGGCGCCGGCGCGAAGCCGGAGATCGGCAAGGCTGCGGCGGAAGAGGCGGCGGACGAACTGTATCGACACCTCGATGGCGCGCACATGGTGTTCATCACCGCCGGCATGGGCGGCGGCACCGGCACCGGCGCCGCGCCGGTCATCGCGCGTATGGCCCGTGAGCGCAACATTCTGACCGTTGGCGTGGTGACCAAGCCGTTCGGGTTCGAGGGCGTGCGGCGTGCGCGTTCCGCCGATCAGGGCATCGAGGAACTGCAGCAATACGTCGATACGCTGATCGTGATCCCGAACCAGAACCTGTTCCGGATGGCGAATGAGCGCACGACCTGGCGCGATGCGTTCAAGATGGCCGACCAGGTGCTCTACATGGGCGTGCGCGGCGTCACCGACCTGATGATGGTGCATGGCCTGGTGAACCTCGACTTCGCCGATATCCGCACGGTCATGGCGGAGATGGGCAAGGCGATGATGGGCACCGGCGAGGCCGAGGGCGAGAACCGCGCCATCCGCGCCGCCGAGGCCGCGATCAACAACCCGCTGCTGGAAGATACCAGCATGTCGGGCGCGCGCGGCCTGCTGATCAACATCACCGGCGGCGAGGACCTGACTCTGTTCGAGGTCGATCAGGCGGCGAACCGCATCCGTGAGGAAGTGGATGAAGAAGCCAACGTGATCTTCGGTTCGGCGGTGGACGAAACGCTCTCTGGCCGGATCCGGGTGTCGGTGGTCGCGACCGGTATCGATTCGCACAAGATGGCCGAGCAGCCGCGGCCGAAATTGGTGGCGGTTGGCGGCGGGGCGGCGCCCGCGCCACAGCCGATCGTTACGCGAAATGCCGCTCAATCCGCTCCCGCTCCTTCGTTCATGCCGAGCGCCGTACAGGCACCTCCGCCGACACTCTTGCGGCAGGCTTCGCCGCAGCCGGAGACGGCCATTGCTATGGAGGCGCACACGCAACAGCCGGCATCGCAAGCCAGGCCTGTGCAGCAGCAGGCGCCACGTCTGCCGGAGCCGTTGGTGCTCCTGAACGAGAAGGCCAACCTGTTCGCTGCGTCGCAACGCCCGATGGCGGTGCCGTCGCAGGGGGCGGTGCAACCAATGGCTGATCCGGGGCGTCCGAACTTGTTTAATGCGGTGACTGGCGCGTTCCGACGGCGTGCGGTGCCGACTGTCGGCCACATGGCACAGCCCCAACCGATAAGGCGCGAGCCGGCGATGGAGGACTATCAGCCGCAAAGTGCCACGGCGCCGGTGCAGCAGACCACCGATCAGACCGGATTGGAGATTCCAGCGTTTCTGCGGCGACAGTCTTCACACTGAATCCGAGGGATGCCCCGGGCGTGGAGGTCAAGTCCCCGGGGGACTTGACCGGTTCGTCCTACACCACGACGCCGCGGCCCGGCACGGGGTGGAGCCAAACGTCCACGACGAAGCCGCGCAGTTCGGTCCGTCCTTCTTTGACCGCACTCAGTTTCTCGGCGACCCGGCGGGACCTTATGTTGGTGGGCAAGATATAGCTGACCAGGCGGTCCCAGCCGAATTCCGCTAAAACCCACCGGCGAACTTCTGTAGCGGCCTCGGTCGCCAGTCCACAGCCCCAAAACGGCCTGGCCAGAGCCCAGGCCAGTTCCGGTTCCGGTCGTTCAATCGGATGGAGAATGCCCACCCGCCCTGCCAGGCTTCCGTTGGCCTCCACGGCGAATACGCCGTACCCGCGTAGTGCCCACTGACCCAGCAACGTCTCCATCTGCATCCACGATTGCTCGCGGCTGAGCAGGTTGCCTCCAAGCCAGTCGCGCACGGCGGCATCCGCGTTCATCGCGGCATAGGCATCCCAGTCGCCGGCTGTGAAGCCGCGCAGGGTCAGCCGGTTTGTCGTCAGCCTCGGAATCGGCATGCTCTGCTATGCTCCCTTTGGCGGTGAGCCTACGATGCCGCTGCCATGGCCGAAAATACCAGTCCGCTGCCGTCGATCGATGCACTGCTGCGCGCGCCTGAAAGCGAGGTTTTGCTGAGCCGGTTTGGCCGGATCGCGGTTACCTCGGTGTTTCGCGACGTCCTGTCCTCTCGCCGAACTGCCCGCGCGTTCGGTGCAGTGGCAGGGGATCTGATCGGCGAAGCGGCGGATCATCTGGCGACTCGCTTCGCCCGTTCTCAGCGGCCAGTGTTCAACATGACGGGGACGGTACTGCATACCAATCTCGGTCGCGCGCCGTTGCCACCGGAAGCGGCGGAGGCAGCGGCCGAGGCGCTGTGTGGTGCCACGACGCTGGAATTCGATCTGGCGACGGGCAAACGCGGAGAGCGCGACGATCATGTCAGCGGTTTGTTGAGCGAACTGACCGGCGCGGAGGCGGCGACGGCCGTCAACAACAATGCCGCCGCGGTGATGCTGGTGTTGAATACCCTGGCATTGGACAAGGAGGTTTTGGTCTCCCGCGGAGAACTGATCGAAATCGGCGGTTCGTTCCGTCTGCCAGACATCATGAGCCGATCCGGCGCAATCCTGAGAGAGGTGGGGACGACCAACCGGACGCATGTGCGCGATTATCAGGAGGCCATCGGTCCGCGGACGGGTGCGCTGATGCGGGTGCACCAGGCTAACTATGCGATTGTCGGCTTCACGGCGGCGGTACCTACCAAAATCCTTAGCGGGATCGCAGCCGACGCCGGCGTGCCGCTGATCGAGGATCTGGGCAGCGGCAGCCTCGTGGATCTGGAGCGGTGGGGACTGCCGCACGAACCGACCCCGCGCGCCTCGTTGATTGCCGGAGCGGGCGTCGTCACCTTCTCCGGCGACAAGTTACTTGGGGGTCCGCAGGCGGGTCTTATCGTGGGTCACAAAGCAGTGATTTCAGCGATCAATCGCAATCCTCTTAAGCGGGCATTGCGACTAGACAAAGGGCGCCTCGCGGCGTTGGAGGTCGTGTTGCGACTGTATCTAAACCCTGACCAGCTTGTCGAACGATTGCCGACGCTGCGCCTGCTCGCTCGGTCTGAGAGCGACATCAGAGGAACGGCAGAACGGATTTGTTCCGTTTTCGCAGCGCTGTGGCCGGACCGGGATATTGCTGTCGAGGCATGCCGCAGCCAGATCGGATCAGGTGCCCTGCCGGTCGAGCTGCTGCCCTCTGCTGCGGTGACGATTGGCGGCAAGTCACTGGAAAGAATTGCTGAATTTCTTCGGTCGTTGCCCCGGCCGGTGGTTGGAAGGGTGGCACGCGAGCGGCTCATCCTTGACTGCCGGGCGCTGGAGCAGGCTGATGAGAAGGGCTTCATTGCCCAGCTCTCACAATCCGGGGATACTGTTTGACGGAGGAGAATCGGCCCCGGTGGGTCGGCCGGACTTCAAACCCGGTTGGGGCTGCACAGCGGTTCCGGGCAGGTTCGACTCCTGCTCTCTTCCGCCGGAAGGACGGGTCTTGACACCGATCCCAATGTGGCTTCACTGCAACAGTGTGGCTGGATTAAAGCGGTACCCTCTCGCTAATGGTGTTATGCGGCGTTATGGTTGGAACACGGAAAAGGTGGGGGACGATTACTATCCGGACCAGCGTCGCCCGGTCTTGTCAAATTAGGGGAGAGGTTGAATGAAGTTTCGCAACGCTTTATTGTCGGCAACGATGCTGGCGCTTCCGATTGCGGCGAGCGCCCAGCCCATCACCGGACTTTATATCGGCGCCGGCGCCGGTGTGAATGTCATGCTAGGCGAGAACGCGCAATTTGTGCGCAGTCCTTTTGCCGGCAATTCGAAACTCGACACACATTTTGGCCCCGCGGGCCAAATGAGCCTTGGATATGGCTTTGGCAATGGGCTCAGGGCCGAAGTCGAGGGTGACGTCATGCAAAATAGCCCCAACAGTTTTCAAGGCGCGCGCTCGGTGTCGGGTCAGGAGCTGAAGTATGGCGGCATGTTCAACGTGCTGTACGACTTCGTCGGCCTCACTCCCTATGTGACGCCATATCTCGGCGTAGGTGTCGGGTACCAGTGAGGAACAGTTTCACAATGTACGCTTGGTCGCGCCGGCAGGGTCTTCCCTGCAGACCGGCACAAGTTCCGAGGGCAGCTTCGCTTACCAGGGCATCGCCGGTGTGGCTTTTCCGGTGTCGCCCGCACTGGCGCTTACGCTTGATTACCGTTTCATGGGGCTTACGGGTAATCGGAACTATGGTGCGCTGGCCGTCGTTCCCGCTGGTCCCGTTCTGACGAACATCAAGTCCACCAACAACTACAACAACATGGCTCTGGTCGGCATCCGTTATGCGTTCGATGCGGCGCCACCGCCTCCGATGGCGCCCCCTCCCGCCGCGGTCGCACCGTCGCCGATCTCTCGGTCGTACCTCGTGTTCTTCGATTGGGACAAGGCGGATCTGACCGACCGGGCTCGCCAGATCGTGTCGGAAGCGGCCGCGAACTCCACCAAGGTGCAGTACACGCAGATTGAAGTGAACGGCTACACCGATACGTCGGGCACGCCGAAGTACAACCAGGGCCTGTCCGTAAGGCGTGCGAAGGCCGTTGCTGCTGAACTGGTCAAAGACGGCGTGCCGGCAAATGCCATCGCGATCCAGGGCTTCGGCGAGACTCACCTGCTGGTTCCGACCGGCCCGGGCGTCCGTGAGCCGCAGAACCGGCGCGTTGAAATCATCATCAAGTAGATTTGTCGTCGCGGATCGGAGAGATTGGGGCGCCTTCAGGCGCCCCTTTTTCGTTCCAGAAGGCCTGTGTTTAGAATGCGCCGCAGGTCTGCGCCACAGTCATGCCAACAAGTTGCTGATGGAACTTGATCTGATACTCCGTGCGAATGCGATTGATTGCCACGAGGCTGTCGGGGGTGTTGGGTAGCGCGGCAACCAGAACCTTGGTCGCTTCTTTAATGGTCTTTCGATTAACTGGATTCATCCAGGCGCCACTGGCGTCCAGGATCGTATAGCCATTCGGCAGATCGGGGGTGACGGTATCGTCAAGGAATGACTGCCATTCCTTGTCAGTCAGGTCGCCTCGCCCGGGGATGGCCTTGCCCAAATAGAGAGTGAACATTGCCATCGGCGCCCCCACGCCGGGACCGCAAGGTGAGCGGGCGGGTGTGGTGCAAGCGCCCAGGCTGACGATCAGACCGGTGACGCCGACCCTCCTGAGAAACTGCGACATGGTGTACTCCCCGAAATCGCGTTCTTATCGTCGGGGGTGTGGAGTTTGGCTATGGGCCGCCTCCTACGATGCGTCGAAACAAGGCCAACTGGCCAGCCGTGGTCTCATCCCAACTGAACGGTTCGGCGTAAGCCCGCGTCGCCGCCCGGTCAGGCAAATCAGCGAACAGGCGGCGCACGCCTGCCGCGATTCCATCCGGCGTATTTGGCTCATAGATCACCCCGCCCGCCGGCGCACGCACGACCTCTGGGTTGCCCCAGATATTGGCGGCCACCACCGGCGTGCCGCAGGCCATCGATTCCAGCAGAACATTCGCCCACCCTTCCCGCGACGACGCGAGGACCGAGGCGTCCGCCGCTCCGTACAGGGCCGGCAGTTCCCGGTGCGGCCGAGGCCCCAGCAGCCGCACCCGGTCAGTCAGACCATACTCTCCGATCAGTCCCGCCAGGCGCTCGACGTTCCGGCCCTTCGCCGAGGATGATCAGTTCAAAATCGGGAAGCTGGCGCATAGCCTCGATTGTGCGATGGTGGCCTTTGCGCTCGATCAGGCCGCCGACCGAGATCAGTGCCGGACCCTTCAGCCCGAGCGCGGTTCGGACTGCGGCGCGATCTTTGGGGGGGCGGAACAGGTCGGTCTCAACGCCGTTGCGGAGCACCGTCACTTTTTCGTCGGGCGCGCCAAGTTCGACCAGGACGTCTTTCAGGGCTGCGCTGACCGCGATTAATGCGCTGGCGTCGCGGATCGCGCCCTGGATCAGACGCCGCGGAACCTTGTAGCGCGGGATCAGATTCACGTCGGTGCCACGGGCCGTCATCACCACGGGCAGCCCGAAACGGCGGCCGAGCCAAGTGGCGGCGACGCCGTCGGGATAGATGTAATGGGCGTCGATGACGTCGAAGCGATGGTCCTCGGCCAGCAGACGCTCGATCTGAGGCACCATTGCCCGATACAGCAGCCAAGGGGCGATCGACATGCCGACTTTGGGAATAACGGGATAGCGGGGGTGCCTGATCGCGATGCCGTGGCGCATTTCCGCCGCCGGCGCGCAGGCGTTCACCGCCCAATCGCCGAACCACTTGGACCGGCCGGGGAACCAGGGCACCGGCGCCAGCACCAGACTGGTCGCTTGGCCGCTGGCTATCAGGTGACGCAGCCGGTTTTCCACGAAGATGCCGTGGTTCGGTCGGGCTGCGTGCGGGAACAGAGTCGAGAAGGTCAGCAGGCGGACAGGCCGCATTTATGAAACTCCGCCCGATACCATCAAAGACATTGGAACACTTCCCCGCCCGCTCGCCCTCATCGCAGCGACGGCCGACATCGCGGGCTAAGTGGCAAGCGTCAGTCTCAGGTACCCTTCGACAAATCGACTAGCAGCTTCTGCGCCAGATCCTTTTCTTTGAACTGCGCCTGGCTGGCGACGACGGTTTCGAGCGCCTTTTTTGCAGCTTCCTTGTCGCCCGTGTCATTCAGCGCAACCGCGAAGTGGTAAAGGATGCGGGGGTCGCCGCCGGCATCGCCGGTAGCCTGCCGGAGCAGGGCGGCACCGTTCTTGGGATCGCCGCTGGTCGTCAGGATCCAACCAAGCGTGTCGGCCGTCTGCGGGCTGGGTGCCAGGACATAGGCCTGCCGCGCCAGCGTCTGTGCCGGTGCCTCCTTGCCTTGCTGCTGATAGACCCAGGCCAGGTTGTTCAGGGCCACTGGATCGTGGGGCTTCTGCTTATGTAACAACTCCAGATACTTGGCCGCGTCGTCCCAATTGCCGGCGGCGATTTTGATCTCAGCCAGCTGCTCGGTGGCGACCATGTCGTCCGGGTGGTCGCCCAGCCAGCTCAACAGCAACGTGTTAGCGTCGTTCGATTGGCCGGCCCGTAGCAGTGCCCCGGCCAGACGGGTAACCAGAAGGCTGGACGGGGCAGCGTTGTTCGCTTCGGTGTAGGCCGCCACGGCATCGGTCGGGCGGTTCGCCGCCAGGTAGATGTCACCCTTCAGCGCTCTGATGTAAGGCGAAGTCCCGGTCCTCGGACTGCAAACGATCTGCCGTCGCCAGGGCGGCGTCGACGCCTCTCGACTTCAGGTCGACCATGGCGTAGTCCTGATACCACTGGTAATCGCGAGGGTTGGCGGCGATTCCCGCGGTGAGGACATTGCGGGCGGTTTCGAAGTCGCCCGCGTCGATCAGCAGTGCGACGAGTTGGCGTCGGGCTCCGACGGCCTTGTTGTCGTCCTTGAGAATGTCGGTGTAGGTCTCCTGGGCGTCTTTCTTTTGCCCCAGGGCCAGATACGCAGCCGCACGCAGGCTCAGGATGTCGGTGGAACTGGCGCTCGTCCCTTTTTCGGCCGCTGCAAGATCGAGCGCCTTCTTGGCCATGCCGGAACGAATGTAGACATCCCCCAGGGTCACGGTGATACGCGCCTGGTCCGGGCCGGCACTATGGGCACGTTCCAGCACGCTGACCGCTTCTGCCAGCCTGTTCGTCTGAACATACCCGGACACTACCATCGTCAGGGCGGGTTCGGCGGTCGGCTGCTTGGCCAGCACGCCAGTCAGGATCTGCTCGGCGGCGGGTCGGTCGTCGAGCATGATATCGACCCGGGCGAGATTAGTCTTCGCCGGCATGAAATCGGGGTATTTCTCTACCAGATCCGCAAATATGGCCTTCGCACCGGGGAAATCGATCTGTGCGAGCTTGAACAGGCCTTCCAGGTTGCCGACGACTTCGGTCTGTCCCTGGGCCGCCCGGATCTTCGCCAGGGCTTCGCCCGCCTTATTGGTATCGCCCGTTGCCAGCGCGGCAAAGAACAATGCCTCACTGACTGCAGGCAGCTTGGGTGCCAGTTCCAGTGTATGCTCCAGGTCACCCACGGCGGTGTCAGGGTCGCCCATCCCCATGCGAGCGGAGGCCAGCCTGGTCTGCACGCCGACGTCGTTCGGCGCCATCGTCTCGGCCTTCTGGAACGACTGAACCGCTTCCTGGCCACGACCGGTTGCCGCATAGGCTCGACCAAGCAGATCGTAGGTCTCGGCGTCCGCCTTGCCGGCTTCGGCGACCTTCGCGAGTGTCTCCGCCGACCTGGTCCGGCCGATGCTTGGCGAACTGGATCCGCGCCAGCAACTTGTATGCGGCAAGATCGTTCGGCGCGCGACCCAGGTATTTGCGCGCGGCTTCCTCGGCCTGCTCAAGCTGGCCCAGCTGATCCTTCACCACCGCCTGGAGATAGAAAGCGCGCGGAATCCGGCCGATGATAGCCGGAAATACGCTCCAGGTCCGCGTCTGCCGCCTTGTAATTACGCGACTGCGCGTCGCTGACCGCCAGAAGGTAGACTCGCCTGGACATTGCCCAGGCGCGGCCTTCAACACTGATTCGATATCGGCTCTGGCGGCGTCGTTTTTGCCTGAGGCCAGCTCAAGGCCGGCGCGGTCCAACCGGGCATGCATGAGGCTAGGTTGGTCGATAATCAATTCGTCCAGCACTGCGATTGCGCCGGGAACGTCATTCTTCAGGCGCAGCAACTGGGCCTTCGCCAACAGCGCGTCGCTGGATTTCGGCTGGGCGGCGATTGCCCGGTCGATTTTCTGCTCGGCGCCGGCCAAATCGGCCCGGGCGACGGCGAGACGGGCGTCGGCCAGCAACGGCTCAACCGCGTTCGGCGCCATTTGCTCGGCTTCGACAAAAGATTTCTGGGCGTCTTCCGGCCGCTTTAGACCTATCTGGGCATAACCGCGGGCGACCAGGATAGCGGCGTCCAGCAGCGGGTCCTTGCCTTCGGGCTTTAGCTGGTCCAGCACGTCATTGAATTTGTTCTGCGCCAGCAGGGCCTGCGACAGCAGTGCGACGGTCTGGTGCGGGTCAAAGCCCCGATCGCGGGCCGCGGTGGCCTCGCGTTCCGACGGCGACGGGGTCGCCCAATTCGAAGGTGACACGGCCGAGCCAGTAATGCGCCTCGGCGTTCTGCGGGTCGTTGCGGACGGCATTGCGTAGGTCGATCTGGGCGGCTTTCAGGTCACCCTTCTTCAGCGACGCCTTCGCGGTGGAAAGATAGTCCGCATGGGCGGCAATCGGGAACGCGCCAAGCCAGGCGCCCATCATGATCCAGCCGAGAGACCTGTAACGCATTCGTTTCACCCTCAATCGCTCTTCATCGTTGCTTCAGTAGGATCGGCTGGGCCTTCGTTGAGATTTGGTGGCCTCGGTCGCGAACCCGTGGACTTCCATCAGCCCATAGAGCGTCGGACGGCTGACACCCAGATATCGCGCGGCCACTGACAAAGTATGGTTACTGCGGATCAGCGCTTCCTGGATGACGTCGCGTTCCGCGCGTAGCCGAGCGGATCGAAGATCGAGGTCCGGGAGGTCCTGCAGTCGGCGGCGCTAGTTCGAGATCGGCGGCGTCGATTTGGCGACGCTCCGCCATGACAACGGCGCGTTTGAGACGATTTTCCAACTCCCGCACGTTGCCGGGCCAGTCATGCGCCATCAGGGCAGCGGTTGCGCGTTCGGTGAAACCACGGATAGCCTCGGCCGAATTCCTGGTTGAAGCGGTCCAGGAAATAGTTTGCCAGCAGGACGATGTCGCCGCCGCGGTCGCGCAACGGCGGGATACGGATGGTGAAGGCGTTCATGCGGTAGAACAGGTCGCCGCGGAAGACCCCCTGGCTGATCTTCTCATCCAGATTGGCGTTGGTGGCGGAGACGATGCGGACATCGACCTGGATCTTTTGCCGCCCGCCGATCCGCTCTACGATCTGGTCCTGCAGGAAGCGAAGCAGCTTGACCTGCAACGGATGCGGCAGATCACCGATCTCATCAAGAAACAGGGTGCCCTTGTTGGCACTTTCGATCTTGCCGATGGTTTGCTTCACCGCCCCGGTGAAGGCGCCGCGTTCGTGACCGAACAGTTCGCTTTCCAGCAGGTTTTCCGGGATGGCGCCGCAGTTGATGGCGACAAACGGCTGCTTGGCGCGTGGACCGAGGTCGTGAACCGCCTTCGCCAACGCCTCCTTGCCGGTGCCGCTTTCACCCAGCAACAGGACCGGAACGTTGGTCGTCGCGATCTTCTCGATGTCGCGGCAGACCTTCAGCATCTGCGGACTTCCCGTGACGATCCGCTCGATTGGGGAACGCACCGGCACCGCGGCCAGACGCCGGTTTTCCTCCTCCAGCCGGTAGAGATTCAGCCCGCGCTCGATGATCGTGCGCAGTACCTCGATCTCAACCGGTTTTTCACAGAAATCATAAGCACCGAGGGCGACGGCGCGGAGGGCATTCTTGCGCTCGCCATTGCCGGTGACCACGATCACCTTGGTCTGCGGTGCGATGCGCAGCACCTCGGTGAGCGTCGCGAAGCCCTCGCTGACGCCGTCGGGGTCGGGTGGCAGGCCGAGGTCCATGATCGCGACCGGCGGATTTTCCCGTTTCACCAGGGTCACGGCCGGCGTCCTAGCGTGCGCCATGAGAATCTCGCAAGCGGGGAATGCCCAGCGATACTGCGAGCAAAGGCCCTCGTCGTCCTCGACGATCAGCAGTTTCGGCTTGGGCATCGCGGCTTCTGTCACGCTTCGGCCGAAGCAGGTTCAGCGACGCCGGGCCTTACCGAGGGGAGGATCAGGCGCATCGTGGTCCCGGCCTTTGGCCTGCTGATGACGAGCAGGTCGCCACCTGCGTCGCGCAGCAATTCCCGAGCCTGGTACGCGCCGATGCCATGCCCGTCACCTTTCGTGGTGCGTAGGGGGCGAAACAATTCGTCACGGACGAATTCCGGCGACATGCCTGGCCCATGGTCGATGATATCGACCACGACGCCATGTGCCTCCACCCGTAGATCAACCTCGATCCGTGCGTCCGGGTCTGAGGCTTCGATCGCGTTGTTCAGCAGGTGGGTGACGACAGCATCGAACGAATCGGGATCGATCGCGGCACCGGCGCCGCCGGCGTCGTCCCGGAAGCTGATATCCCGGCGGCTGGTCTCTCGGCTGGCCTCGATCAGGTCGCGCAGCCGTTCCGCCGGCGTGATCAGCGCGTGGTCGCGCTCCTGCCGTTCGGCTTGCAGGCGGGACAGCAACCGGGTGATCTTGCCGACGGAGGCCCGCACCGTCGCCAGCATGTCTCGCTGGAATTCCGGATTGTCAGCATAAACCTCGGCATTGGTCAGAAGCATTGAGAGTTGCCCGGAGACGTTCTTGATGTCGTGGATGACGAAGGCGAAGCGCTGGCTGTATTCGCGAAGCTGCTGGGTCTGCGTCAGGACCTGCATCGCACGCTGCTCCGCCACCCGGCTCGCGATTTCGTGACCAACCACTCGTAGCAGGTCGTACGCCTCCCGGTCCAGTTTGAATTGCGCTCGGGAGCGCGCCAGGAGGACAAAGCCGATCAGATCGCCGAAGTGACTGAGCGGCAGCACCACCCAAGGACGCGGCAGTTCCGGAGAACCACGCGTCGGCGTCCGCATGATCTTCCAGTCGGACGATCCAATCGCCGTCACGGAACAACGCCACCAGCGGATGACCGGGGGGAACTGGACTGGTCACTGCCGGCATGTTCCAGGAGCCGGCCCATTGAAACGCGACGTCGCGGGGAGGCCGCACGAACAGCGCCCCGGCCGGGCTGTCCACGACCTCGGCCGCGGCGCGGATCGCTCGTTTGTGCAGCGCGACGAACGCTTCCGGTGCCGTCAGCGCATCGATGCAGCGCATCCATTCGCGGCGGTAATCGTATCGGTTGCTGAAGAAGTTCTCGACGACGATGGACCTGATCCGTGACCGCGCGGACCCTGACGTCAGGGTGACCGCGATGGCCAGGATGGCGGCGAAGATCATCGATGTTTCGACGACGCTGCCCCACTCCGAGCCACCGCGGCGGAACACCTCCCCGATCAGGGCGATTGCCAGCAGGAAGATGCCGCTGGCGATCAGGGTGAAGCTGTGGAAGACCACATCGCGTGAGACGTGGATGTCGACCGACCAGCGGCGATTGCGGACCGCGGCCACGGCGATCAGCGGGGCGGCCAGGATGATGGCTGGAGCCCGGCCTTCCACCAGGGCGAAGGACAGGCGGTGGAACAGCACGCCGTCAGCATAAAGTAACAGATCGTATAGGAACAACCCTCCCAGGGCGACGCATAGCAGGTTGATATGCCAGCGCGAATCCGGCGGAGTGTTGAAATAAAGATTTTCCAGCAACAGCACATTGCAGACGGCGAACCCAAGCCTCGCGACGGTGCTGAAAGATTGCAAGCTGGGCGATGCCGGACCAGACAGCCATTCCACCAGCGGGGTGCAAACGAGCATCAGCAGTGCCAGCAGCCCCATCGTTTTGAATGCAGTCGTAACTTGTTCATTGGCGAAGGCAGACCGGCGGTAAAGGTGAAGGATGAAACCATACCAAGCGGCGGAGCGTCCCGACCTCCAGCCATGCCGCCAGGCCGCCGATGGGGAACTGCCAGGTGAGCGCGAAGGCCGCTGCCCAGACCGCCGTGACCGCGCAGGCGAAGGCCAGCCAACCGCCTGTCCGGCTGAGCGGGGCGCGTGCGAGAATGAGCGCCGTGAGCAGGCCGTAAACAACGGCGCCGGCGCCATGCAGCAGAACGATCGCGGAGATGTTCGGGGTCATGATCGCAACTACGCCGTCACCTTTTCGCCAACGCCCCGTGCCTGGAATTGCGGCAATCGCATTCTCGGCTGGTGCGGGTCCAGGAAATTCCGCTTGTCGATGCTCGACGTTTGACCCCGCCCGGCTAGCGTCGAGGGAAAAATGCCTCAGCGTGCGCCGTCACGGAACAGAACCACCCGAATGGTCGAAAGGAGAATGGCTGCGTCAAGCAGGAGGGAGCGATTTTTGACATAATAAAGATCGTAGGCAAGCTTTTCACGGGCATCCTCGACCGAGGCGCCATAGGGGAAGTTAACCTGCGCCCAGCCGGTGACACCTGGCTTGACATAAGAACGCTGCCGATAGAACGGGATCGCGCGGGTGAGTTGCTCGACGAAATGCGGGCGCTCCGGCCGCGGTCCTGCCAGGCTCATTTCTCCCGCCAGCACATTGACCAGTTGCGGCAGCTCATCGATACGCGTTGCCCGAATGAAACGGCCGACCCTGCGTTATGCGCGGATCGTTTCGCTGCGCCCAGAGCGGGCTGCCGCCTGCCTCGGCGTCGGCGGTCATGCTGCGGAACTTGAGCAGGGTGAATGGCTTGTCGAATTGCCCAACGCGCTGCTGACGGTAGAAAATCGGGTCCCGGGCTATCGATTTTGATCGCCAGCATGGTCAGCAGCATCAACGGCAACGTCAGCGACAGCAGGGTGAAGCCGATGACGATGTCACTCAGGCGCTTCAGCGCAGCCGTCAGTCCGTCAGCCGAGAAGCCCGGTGTCATCAGCAGTTCGCTGACGCTTAGCATGTCCAGATCGATCCGGCCGAGGTAGTTCTCATAAAAGTCGGCGGCACTGAAAATCTTCATGCCACGTAGCTTGCAATCCAGCAGCCGCGGCACCGCCGAGCTTTCGGGTTCGGAGGCGATGATGATGGCCCAGATGCGATGCTGGCGAAGGAGAAGCCAGGAAATCTCGGAAGCATGGAGAACGACCAGATCGAAGGAGCGGTCTCGGCGGGATCGCAGCCGGGCATTGCACGCCCCGGCTTGGCGAGCACTGCCGACGAACAGGATGCGGCGCGCCGGGGCGGTCCGATGAGCGGTAAGACCGTAGATCAGGCGGATCAAGGTCATGGTGGCGAGCCACACGCCCAGCAGCTTGGCTATGAACAGTGCCTGGGCCGCGGAGAGCCCGGTATCCGAATCGCCGCTCACGGCCAGGAGGACAGCGAAGACCAAAGCCGCTGCCACTCCGCTGGTGGCCAGGAGACGCTTGTGGTCAAGGGCGACGTCTTTGCGGTAGAGGCCGATTTTCAGGCCGGCCGCGCCGGTGACGAGCGTGAGGACGGCGGCCAGGGCCAAGCTGTCGTGTGGTATCGTCTCGATGAAACTCGGCAACGATGTCGTGGGGCTGGCCAGCGTCAATACGGCATATATTGCCACGAACGACAAGGCGGCCTCGACCAATCCGAGGACCGCCATTTCGCGGGTCAGATAATGTCGCATCACACGCTGCATCCAGGCTTTCCTTTCAATCGGTCCGGCCACGCGTTAAAGGGCCGACTTGATGCTCAGCGTGACTGGACCGGGTGGCATTTTTCTTTAGACATCGCCTGATGCCGGCAGAGCGATAACAAATGGAAACGTTACATATTGGGACAGTGCGCGTCAAATTCTTTTTCAAATTTGATTGTTATTTCCACAATCCAATCTAAATCGCGAGGTTTCGTGTTTCTTGGACAAATCTTGTATTAATGCGCACTACGCGTCGGCGCCGCGTAACTCCCGATGGTGGTTCAACGAAAAACTCGCTCGCTCCTCCAATCGCATCTTCACGTTGAACTGATACATCCGGGGTGTTATAGGGACCTCACGGATCGGTGAGGTTGCTGGTGCCACGGTCCACTCCGCCGTGCGAATTCGGCGAAACGGAAGGCGCGTAGCTCATTGGCAGAGCGTTGCCCAAACATGGCAGAAGAGGGGGTTCAATTCCTTCCGCGCCTACCAGCGCGCCACGCGTGCCCACTGGCCGCTCCGGCAAGCGTGCCAGCCTACCACCGGGCACGCCCGTCAGCGCGGCCGCTCCTGCCTGTTTCTTTCGCTTGCCTCCTCCACCGGCTTTTGCCGACGCGGCGGTTGGTCCATCCAGAGGTTGCCGTGATCCCATATTGCTTTGACCAGATGCGAAAGCACACAACGCCGCTACAGAAACGTTCCGGAGCACGGTCGGATGCGGCGCGGGCCCGGCCGCCGGCTCGGGCTCTGTGGGGGTTGGCCGTGGTTCTCACGCTGGCCGGTTGCGGCTCCGGCGGTCCCTTCGACACGCGTTCTGACCCGCCCGTCGTCGAAAAGTCAGGGTCCAGAGTGTCGGATGATTACCTCATCGGATCGGGCGAACTCGCTGAGTATCTTTGTCTATCGCAATCCAGATCTCAGTGAGAGTGCTGTGGCGGTTCGGCCGGATGGCCGCATATCCACGCCGTTGATCGAGGACATCCTAGCGGCGGGCAAGACGCCCACCCAACTGGCGCGGGAGATCGAGCAGCGGCTGACAAAATACATCCAGGACCCCAACGTTACCGTCATTGTGCGCGGCTTCATCGGGCCGCCCGACCGGCAGGTGCGGGTGATCGGCGAGGCCACCGATCCGATCGCGATTCCTTACCGCGATCATATGACACTGCTGGACGTCATGATCGCGACGCACGGAATGACAAAATATGCCGCGGGCAACCGCGCGGTGATCGTGCGCACCGATCCAGGCGGCAAGCAGCAAACCATCAAGGTGCGTCTTAGCGACCTGATCAAAAACGGTGACATCGCCCAGAACATCGAGATGAGTCCCGGAGACACTCTAATCGTCCCGCAGTCCTGGTTCTGAGGAACATCCAGCTATGGACTCCGTTCGTGTCATGCTTTCCCGCTACCTGCGCATGGCATGGCGTCGGCGCTGGATGGGCGTGATGATAGCGTGGATGGTGTGCGGCGTCGGTTGGGTGTTGGTCTATACGATCCCCAACCAGTTCGAATCCTCCGCCCGCATGTTCGTCGATGCAGACGCGGTCCTGACCCCACTGCTGCGCGGTCTCGCCGCAGACTCGGCTCCGACTACGCAGCTTGAAAGTCTTCAGCGAACCTTGCTCAGCCGGCCGAACCTGGAAAAACTCGTTTCGAAAACCGGCCTCGACCTGAGCCTGCACGGTCCGTCAGATCGCGAACGGCTCCTGACTCGCCTTTCGACCGAAATCAAGGTCACTCCACAGACCAAGAATCTGTTCACGATTACCTATCGCGACAAAAGCGCCCAACTGGCCCACGACGTGGTGCAAACTCTCCTGACCATCTTTGTGGAGAGCGCAACCGGCGGATCGCGCACGGACATGGACAACGCGCGTCATTTCCTGGAGCAGCAGATCCAGTCCTACGAACAGCAGCTTCGTGCGGCGGAAAGGCGGCGTGCAGACTTCCGCGCGCGCTACGTCGAAGTCCTGCCAGCCGACAATAGCCCCAACGTTCCGGCGCTGGAGTCCGCCCGCAACCAAGCCCAGACGCTGCAGGGCACGCTGCAAGATGCACTGACGTCGCGGGATGCAATGAAGCAGGAGCTGGCTAACACGCCCCCTATGCTGGTTGTGGAAAGCGGGGGTCCGAACGGGCCCGGCGGTCCCCTACCCAAAACACGGCTGCAGGAGGCCGAGGAACAACTGAGCTTGATGTTGCTCAAGGACACCGACCAGCATCCGGATGTGATAGCCCAGCGCAAGCTGATCGAATTCGCTGAAAAACCTGCCGCGCGAAAGCACCGGGGCAACGACGGCAGCAACCGCCAGGAATACCACCGCAGCACGTGACAACGGAGCGAACACGGCGAGACGATCTGTTCCCAATCAGGTTTACGATCAGTTGAAGCTCAAGCTGATCGAAGCCGACACCAATATTACCTCGCTTCAGCGGCAACACGACGATGCAGTGCGCTACGTCGAGCGATTGGAAAAGGTACAACAGGAGCAGCCCGGTCTGATCGCCGAATATCAAAACATGGATCGCGATTATAATGTTCTGCGCAAGAACTACGAGGAGCTTCTGAACCGCCTGCAATCCGCGAACATCGCCCAGGCCGCCGACACCCAGGCTGACAAGGTCAAGTTGCAGATCATCGATCCGCCAGAGGTCCCACGGCTACCGGTCGGGCCAAACCGGATGCTGCTGGTGACCGGAGTTCTGCTAGGCGGCTTGCTGAGCGGCACGGGGCTGACTGTTTTGTTTGGCCACCTCGACCAGTCGTTCTCCACCGTGGAAGAGCTCCGCACTGTGGGTCTACCAGTGTTGGGCGGCATTTCAGTTCTCGGCCTGGTATCCCTCCGCCAACGGTTAATGACAGCGCTGCGGTTCGGCGCGGCGGTCGCCGTGCTCGTCGGTGTCTATGGGGGTCTCGTGCTCCACATACTGCGCCGGGCAGCGTTGATCTGATGATGACACGTTCGATCGGAACCGCCGGAGTTGGCGACTGATGTTGATTCCGAAGGCATCCCACCTGGTTGAACGGGTCGCGGAAAGGCTCCTGCGATCAGGTGCTCTCGACGATTCTGCGGCGCATCTTTTGCGCCACTCCGATGCCGAACAGGCGGCGGATACCTCGGCTGAGGGGGCTGCCGACCGCGCGCCAGGCAGACCGGTTGCCCGACCCGCGGCCCCGCGGGAGGGTCCGCGGCAATCCTCTTCCTTGTTCGCGCCGTCACCCGATGCCGATGCGATGAAGGCCGCGACTTCGGCCGAGCCGGGTTGCGCGCAGCCGTCGAGCCTCGCAGGCGGCCCGGAAGACTGCGATCTTTCGCTGGAAGCAATTGACGCCTTGGCTTCGTCAATTGACCGCGGGCCCCCCTCCATGCCCGCCGCGGCGGCGTCGCAGGTGGTGCTTCCTCTCTCGCCAGCGACTGGGCAGCAAGCGGAGCTTCCCGGCCAGGCGGCAATCCGGCCCGGGGTGCCGGAACGCGCCATGGACCCGGCGGCGGCTTTGCAATGTCCGTTGTCGATCGACATAACGTCCCTCGAGCGAGCCGGAATGGTGGATTGGTCGCGCACCCGCACCCGCATCTCGGAGGAGTTCCGGCTGGTGCAGCGGCAGATCATCCGCTCCGCCTTCGGTAACGGCGCCGAACCGGGGTTCTCCAACTTGCTGCTTGTCACGAGCGCGCGGCCGGGCGAGGGCAAGAGCTTCCTGTCGACCAACCTCGCGGGCAGCATCGCTCGTCAGGGTGACCATCACGTACTTGCTGGTCGATGCCGATTCCAAGCGGGATTCGATCTGTTTCGGTCTAGGACTGACACAGGCGAGCGGGTTGCTGGATCTTGTGGCCAACCCAAGGCTGGACCCGTCGCCGATGATCGTGAGAACCCCGATCGAGCGGCTGTCAATCCTGCCTGTGGGCCGCGAACGCGAGCGCAGCGCCGAGTTGTTCTCGACCCACGAGATGAC
This sequence comes from uncultured Alphaproteobacteria bacterium, assembly GCA_963733925.1. Taxonomy (GTDB): domain Bacteria; phylum Pseudomonadota; class Alphaproteobacteria; order Acetobacterales; family Acetobacteraceae; genus Rhodopila. The sequence continues at coordinate 101,232 of CAVTFL010000001.1, forward strand.
GCGGCTGATCCAAAGCCTGGGCCGGCGCTACGCCGACCGCCTGCTGATCCTCGACGCGCCTCCCTGTCTGTCCACCTCGGATCCAGCGGTGCTGGCACAGGTCGTCGGACAGATCCTGTTCGTAGTGGAGGCCAACCGTACCCAACGTGAGGAGATCGAGGCGTCGCTGGACTTGATCCAGTCCTGCCCGACGATCACGATGGTTCTGAACAAGCAGCAGGTGTCCTCGCGCTACACGTTCGGGGCCTATTCCTCCTACTACTCGTCCTGAGCCGGCGGGCCGTCACAAATCGGGATGACCTGCAGCACAATGATCGCGGAAAAATATCGGCCGCGGGCAGGCGCTGACCGGCTTCGGGGTATTGCTTCGGGCCGCCTTCACCAGTTTGGCTTCTCGCGCCTTCGCGTGACCGGCGTGGCCGTGGCGCTGGGGCTGCTGCGGGCCGCCGACGCGGCAGCGTTTCCCCTGATCGATCCCACCAATCAGGATCAGGTACCGCTGGGCACCGAACTCGCCGCACCCGATGCACAGGACCTGCAGCATCAGTTGCAGATCGTGAACGGGCTTGCCGCGCCGCCAGGGGGTGGCTGGACGTTTGTGCCTCGCATCGATGTTCAGGAGCTGCTTACCGACAACGTCGAGCAGCAGCACAGTGCCCGGCAGGCGGACCTCGTCTCGTATTTCGCGCCCGGGTTCAGTCTGGTTGGCGATCTGCCACGGCTGCAAATGTCGCTGAGTTATGCACCCACGTTGTCGATCTACGCTCGGACCGGCTCGCTGAATTCATTGAGCAATCAGCTCAACGGGCAGGCGACCCTCACATTGGTGCCCGACCTGGCGTACGTTGATCTCCGGGCGCTGTCGGGGGTGCATAATTTGTATGGCGGTCTTGGGGGGATCGGCACTATCGGCGCGCCGGCCGGCGCTGGCGCGACCGCTCAGACGGCCATTCCGACACTGGCCGGCAACACCCAGGGTTTGAACAAGAACAACGAGGTGGAGACGACAAGCTTCGGCATCTCGCCATACCTGCTGCACGACTTTGGTGACTGGGGAACCGGCAAAATAGGCTACTCCTTTGGCGTGACGCGATCGGACACGCCGTCTGGCTTCGCCTCAGCACCGCTTCCGACCGGCGGCACCAATGGCCAGACGCTTTTGTCGAACGAGGAAATCGCTCATTTCGCCACCGGTGACATCCTTGCGTTTCTAAAGAACACCATCGATCTGGACATGCTGCAGGGACAGACGACCGTGGATACTGCGGGTGCGACGGTGGGCGGCGGGATCCCGGCGCCGTCCAGCACTTCCACATCCAACCGGATTGTAGCCACCGATACCGTGAGCTATGCAGCAACCCACAGTCTGGTCGTTTTCGTCTCGGGCGGCCACGAGGACATCACTTATTCCAATCAAACGATCAGCAGCGCGACCGCCATGGTTGGCGCCAATGGCGCCGTGCTGCCAATTTATACGTACAGCAGCGTCCCCGGGACATCAATCCACGACTTCACCTGGAGCTTCGGTGGGACCTGGACACCTCGTCCGGACAGCAGCCTCACCGTTTCCTACGGACACAATGATGGCTTTAATTCGTTCTCTGTCAACGGCCGCTACCAAGCCACGGCGCGGACCCTGCTGACGGCCTCGTATGGCAGCACACTGGGCACGCAACTCGAGTACTTGCAGAACCAACTCAACCTCGCAGCAACGAATGGCACCGGCGGACTGGTAAATGGTCAGACAGGCGGCACGTTATTCGGCCCCACCAATGCGCTCGCTGTGCAGGATGGCGTGTTTCGGACTGATTCGCTGACCGTTGGATCGAGCACGACGCTAGATCGCGATATCATTTCGTTTAATCTGCTGCTGACAAAGCAGACCAACTCGCAGGGTACCTCGACGACAGGCACCAGCAAAAGCGTCAGTGCCGCCTGGCTGCACCAGATGCGGCCCGACATGACTGTCAGTGGCACGATTTCGCTGGCGATCCAGGATCAGACGATTGGCACCTTCAGCGCTGTCAGTCCAGGCTACTCCACCTCCGTCGTGGCCGGTCTGGCATGGCAATACCAGCTTTCCGATACGCTGAGCGCCAGCGTTCGGTATTCATTTCTGGAGCAGCAGTCCCCGACGGCGGTATATAGCTTCTTCCAGAACATGCTGATCCTCGGCATCTCGAAAACCTTCTGATCGTATATCGTGTTTGACAAGTTCTATAATCTCTCTGGGCCGCCGTTCCTGTTGACCCCCGACAGTCGATTTTTCTTCGGATCGAGCGGGCACAGCCGGGCAATGGCGCACCTTGTATACGGGCTGTCGCAGCAAGAAGGTTTCATCGTCATCACAGGTGAGGTCGGTGCCGGCAAGACGACACTGGTCGAGCAACTTTGGTCGCAACTTGACCGTAACACTTATATCATTGCCCGAGTCGTGACGACCCAGGTGTCCGGTGACGACCTGCTGCGGCTGGCGATGGCGAATTTCGGCCTGGGGGAAACGCCGGGCACGGAGAAATCGACGTTGCTTCGACGCTTCGAGCACATGGTTCGCGACCAGCGCGCACAAGGCCGTCGGTGTCTTTTGGTGATAGATGAGGTGCAGAACCTATCGCTGGCGGCGATGGAAGAACTGCGTATGCTCTCCAACATCGTCGTCGAGGGAAGAGCCTCGATGCAGACCATCCTCTTGGGTCAGCCGCAATTCCGCCCGATCCTGGCTAGCAAGGACTGGGAGCAGCTTCGCCAGCGTGTGCTCGCGTCCTACCATCTGGGACCACTGACCAAGGAAGAGACTCGCCGCTACATCGAACACCGGCTGCTGACCGTCGACTGGCGCGACGATCCAGCATGGGAAGAAGCGGCCTTTAGCGCGATGCACCACCACACCGGCGGAATTCCGCGGCGGATCAACACACTCTGTTCACGTGTGCTGCTGCTTGGCGCACTCGAGGAAACCCACACAATTACCGTCCAAATGGTCGATGAGACTGCTGAAGAACTGAACCGTGACCTGGGTGCTGGGCTTGAACCCGCCAGCCCGATGAGCCGGCCGGTGGAGGACCGGAGCGATCTGCTGAGGCGGATCGAAAAACTCGAACGGCAGGCGTTCCGGCAGGGGCAGGTATTCAAGCGGGTGCTGGACCTTCTGGAAGCTAACGTGACTGGACACGTGTGATGCCAATGCACAACGCCATGACCGTGGATGTCGAGGACTACTTTCAGGTCCAGGCATTCGCTCAGTGTATAGACCGCTCCGATTGGGAGGCGTTCCCGCGCCGTGTCGATCTGAACACCAACCGGATCCTTGACCAATTCGACACCGCTGGGGTGAAGGCGACTTTCTTTGTCCTCGGCTGGGTGGCGCAGCGGTTTCCGGCCCTGATCCGCCGGATCGTTCAGGATGGTCATGAGTTGGCAAGCCATGGGTGGGACCACTCACGGGTGGATTCACAAGACCCCGAGACATTTCGCGCCGACGTGCGGCGGACGAAAGCGCTGCTGGAGGATACCGGCGGCATTGCAGTGAAAGGGTACCGGGCGGCAACGTTCTCCGTGGGCGCTCGAACTTTGTGGGCATTTCCGATCCTGCGGCAGGAAGGCTACGTCTATAGTTCGAGCATCAACCCGATCCGGCACGACCTTTACGGGATGCCGGACGCACCGCGCGTGCCGTTCCGGCCGGACCCTCACGGCGTCATTGAGTTGCCCATGACGACGGTGCGCTTGATGGGCCGCAACTGGCCGTGCTCAGGCGGGGGCTACTTTCGCCTGTTGCCGACAGCTCTTTACCGAGCGGGGCTGAGGCGCGTGAATCGGCACGACCGGCTGCCGGGCATCTTCTATTTCCACCCGTGGGAGATCGACCCAGCCCAGCCGCGTATCCCGAATGCCAGTTGGAAATCGCGGCTCCGCCATTACACCAACCTCTCGCGCATGGAGGCCGACCTGGACGGATTGTTGCGTGATTTCGTCTGGAACCGGTTGGACCGCGTCTACGCGCCGGTCCTTGCTGAAACGGTTGCGGTCTAACCGATGCCGGTTGTCATTCGCACTCTGGATGCCGCCAGCGAAGCGGCCTGGGACCGATTTGTGGAGGCGATGCCGGCCGGCACGTTCTTCCACCGCGCGGGTTGGGCGAAGGTGATCGAGGCCGCCTTCGGCCATGACACCCATTTCAGTTTTGCTGAGCGGGATGGCGCAATCACCGGCGTCCTTCCGCTCGGGCGGGTGAAGACCTTGCTCTTCGGCCACACGCTGATCTCAACTCCGTTTTGCGTCTATGGCGGCCCGCTGGCGGCCGATGCCGAGAGCGAGGCAGCCCTGATCGGCCATGCCGAGAGCCTTCTGGTGCGGACGGGTGCGCATGCGTTGGAATTCCGGCATCTGACGCCACAGACCGACGCAGACGGATGGATCGAGCGTTCGGATCTCTATGTGACGTTCCGAAAACAGATTGAGGCGGACCACGAGCGCAACATGAAGGCGATCCCACGCAAGCAGCGGGCGATGGTGCGCAAAGGTATCCAGAATGGTTTGGTTTCGGTTGCCAGCCGCGATGCCGATGGGTTGCACGCGGTGTATGCCGAAAGCGTGCGTAACCTGGGGACGCCGGTCTTCTCGCGCCGGTATTTTCGCACACTGATGCAGGTTTTCTGGGAAAACGCCGATGTGGTGACGATCCTGGACCAGGACCGGCCGATCGCTTCGGTGATGAATTTCTATTTTCGCGACGAAGTGCTGCCGTACTACGGTGGCGGCACGTCGCTGGCCCGCGCCCGGGCGGGAAACGATTTTCTGTATTGGGAAACGATGCGCCGCGCGGCGGACCGTGGCTGCCGGCGGTTCGATTTCGGGCGCAGCAAGATCGGCACCGGCTCGTTCTCCTTCAAGCACAACTGGGGGTTCGAGCCGGCGACGCTGCATTACCGGTTCCGGTTGAAGCCGGGGGAGGCGATCCCCGACCACAATCCGCTGAACCCGAAATACCGAATGTTCATCGCCGCCTGGAAACGTCTGCCGCTGCCGGTCGCGAATGCGGTCGGTCCGTTCATCGTTCGGGGACTGGGGTAGGGCTGGTGTTCGCCTGTTTTCCTTCTGCTTGTCTCGCCAGGGTCGTCGAGTGATGCCCGATCTTCTGTTCCTCACTCAACGCTTGCCGTATCCGCCGATCAAGGGTGAGAAGATCCGGCCGCTGCAAATTCTGAAGTACCTCACGCAGTGGTACGACGTGCATCTGGGCTGTTTGATGGACGATCCGTCCGACGCAGAGCATATCGAGACAATCCGTGCGATGTGCCGGGGCATCCATGTCGCGCCGCTGAACCGGACGGTGGCAAAGTTGATGTGCCTGCGCGGGCTGCTGACCGGGGAATCGCTGAGCGTCACCTTCTTTCGTGACCGGGGCCTGACCCGATGGGTCCGCGATGTGGTCGAGACGGTTCGACCGGCGGTGATCTTCGTCAACTCGGGCAACATGGCCCCTTACGTGCTTGACCTGAGGAAGCGCGAGACCCGGATCTGCGATCTGGCGGACGTGGATTCCGAGAAATGGCGTGCCTATGCCGAGACGACGACCGGGCCGATGCGCTTAGTGTATCGCCGGGAGTGGCAGCACGGTGGCGGCGTTGGAGCAGCGGATCGCCGATGAGTTCGACATGTCCAGCTTCGTGTCGGAGGCGGAGGCATCGTTGTTCGCTCGCCTGGTCCCGGATCGCTCCGGCCAAATCCGCGGGGTCAGCAGCGGGGTCGATCACCGCTATTTCGATCCGGCGTTGGCGCATACTCCGGTCTTCGACACGAGGCTGCCGACCTACGTGTTCACCGGCACCATGGATTATCCGCCGAATGTCGATGCGGTGGTATGGTTCGCGACCGAAATCCTGCCGGTGATCCGCCGGACCGTGCCGGCCGCGCAGTTCTATATCGTCGGCAACGGGCCCAGTGCCGAGGTCCGGCGGTTGGCCCAGATTGACGGCGTGTTCGTTACCGGCCGGGTTCCCGATGTCCGGCCGTACATCGCGCACGCCACCGCCAGGGGTGGCGCCGATGCGCATCGCACGCGGCATCCAGAACAAAGTGCTGGAGGCGATGTCCCTGGGAAAGGCGGTCGTCCTGACCTCGGGCGCATTGGAAGGGATCGAGGCGGAGCCAGGCACGGATGTTATTCTGGCGGACAGCGTCGAAAACTTTGCCGCCGGCTGCTGTCGGTTGGCGACGACTGCGCGACGGGATGGCGATCGGCGCCGCGGCTCGTGCCCGCATCGTGCGCGACTACGACTGGTCCGCTCGGTTGCGCCGGTTCGACGACCTGCTGCGTCCGGGAGCGGCGGCCTGTGTGACCGAAACCGCAATGAGGGACGTCGCAATGGCTTGGTGGTTCCGAACCGAATGCCGCGGATCATGAACGCGCCGGTGGTGACCGAAGCGCCGTCGCTCGTGGCGTCGGCGGAGTGGCGCAGGGCGCTGCTGCCATTGGCGGTCGGCCTGCTGCTGCTGGGCATGCTGTTCAACAGGGAGGTCGTGGCCGCTGTCGAGACCTGGATCGACTCGACAGCCTACAATCATTGTTTCCTGGTCATTCCGATCGCGCTTTACCTCTTCTGGGATCGCCACCAGGATCTAAACGGCATTCGTGCCCGGTTGATGCCACAGGCATTGCTGCTAGGCATGCCGCTGGCCGCGGCGTGGCTGGTGTCGGAGCGACTGGGCATCATGGAAGGACGGCAGCTTGCCGTCATAAGTTTCATCGAGGTCCTGTTCCTGGCGGTACTGGGCAGGCGCCTGTGGTGGGCATTGGCCGGCCCGCTGTTATATCTGTATTTCCTGGTGCCGTTCGGCGAGTTCCTGACGCCGAAGTTGCAGGACGTCACCACGTTCTTCATCCGCCACGGGCTGGAGATACTTGGCGTTCCCGCTTACATCGACGGCTACATCATCGAGATACCACAGGGAACGTTCTTTGTCGCAGAAGCCTGCGCGGGGCTGCGGTTCCTGATCGCCTCCACCGCGTTCGGCTGCTTGTACGCGCTGCTGATGTACCGCAGCCCGATTCGGCGTGGGGTGTTCATCCTGGTGTCTATCCTGGTGCCGATCATCGCGAACGGGGTTCGCGGTCTCGGCATCGTCTATCTGGGATACCTCCTCGGCAGCGCGCAGGGCCGCCGCGGCCGATCATATCATTTACGGCTGGATCTTCTTTTCGCTCGTCATCTTGCTGTTGATCGCGCTGGGATTGCCGTTTCGCGAGGACGGACTCTCGACACGTAAAACCTTGCGTTTCGTGAAAGACAGCCCTTCGGTGGTTTCCTTGCGTAGGGTCTTCATGGTGGCGGCGGGACTCGTGATGGTTGCGGCGGTCGGCCCGGCCGTGGCGATTTCGTTGATGATGGTTGCAGCGACGCCGGTCTCGACGCCGTCCCGGATCGACGTTGGGCCGGATTGCACGGTGCAGCCGGCGGCTCCGGCGGCGGAGGTTGCAACCGGGAGCCAGCGCGTGCTGTGCGGTGGCGAGCGGTTGGATATGAGTTGGGAAGCATTTTCCCCGCGCTCAACGGCCGGCCCGGTGATGTCGGCAAGACGGCGGATGGTGGCGGCAGCGCGGACGGAAGGGATACAAGAACAATGGCTGGACCCCGGTGACGGGACCTTCAGCGCGTGGCGGGTCATGAAATCGACCGAGCCCGCCTACCTCATCGCGGTGTCGGTCTGGATCGATGGCAAACCGGTCCGGCCAGGGCTGCAGATGCGACTGCGGATGGCACTGAACAGCCTGCTCGGATCCCCTTATACCCCCATGGTCGTGACGGTAACGCCGGTGGTCGACTGGGAGGCTCGGAATGGATCGGATCTCAAAACAGCCGAGGACGCGCTGCCGCACTTCCTGCGGACGCACTCCAGCCTGAACGAGACGGTCGGCGCGTTGTCTCTGTTGCGCTGATCAACCGTCCGGGTTTGCAGATCGGCCGATAGCACGTGCAGAGAAGCGCCAGCGTGCCGAACCATCTCGTGCGCGAGATTGCGCAAACCTATGACTCGCGACACTGTCTTGGTTTTCGGTGGTCTGCTTACGCTGGGCACGGCACCCGATGTTGTGTGCCGAAAATCGAGCAGGAGGTGGCGTATGTCCGGGCTTTCCGACCGTGTGTTGAGCAATCAAGAGCTTCGGGCGCTGCAAGGCCGATCGGATCTGAGAGGCTGGGAACGGCTGGGCACTCACGTGGCCCTGCTGATAGGGGCGGGATGGCTCGTGGCGGTGTCGTCCGGCTGGATGGTCCTGCCCGCCATGTTCATTCTGGGGTTGGTACAGGTCGCGTTGTTTGCCCCCGCGCATGAGACAATGCATCAGACCGCATTCGCCTCCCGGCGGACAAATGCGATCGTCGGCTGGCTGACCTCTTGTCCGTCACTGCTGAATTGGCATTTCTATACAGCGTTTCATTTGGCTCACCACCGGCATACACAAGTACGCGGGTTGGATCCGGAGTTGATAGCCGAGACTCCGGTTTCGCTGCGCGGTTACCTGTTGCGAGTGCTGGGCGTTCCCTTCTGGACTTTGCGGTTGAAGGTCGTCTGGGACTGCTGGCGCGGAAATCTCGGGGCCTATCCATATGTCTCGGCCGCCGTGGCGCCGAAGATCGTCCGTAGCGTTCGGGCAATGACAATCGTCATGACTGGAGGCGCGGTGGCATCGGGGCTGGTATTCGGATGGGCAACGCCGCTGGCGTACTGGATCGGCCCGCAATTGCTGGGACAGGTGCCGTTGCGTGCGTACTCTATTGGCCGAACATACCGGTTGCACAGAGGATCGGAACGGGTTGACCAATACGCGGACCACGCTGACCTCCGCGCCGGTGCGGTTGTTGATGTGGAACATGCCGTACCACGCCGAGCACCATCTGTTTCCCTCGATCCCGTTTCACCGGTTGGCGGACGCCCATGGGCTGATCCGGGCAAAGCTGGGCGTCCTGCAGCCTGGCTACGTGCGGTGGAATGTTGAGTTTGTTCGCTCGCTGACGAGGCAAGGAGGTCGGGAATGGGTATAGCCCGCTGAGCGATATTCCATGAGGTGGGCGCGGTTGCTATGGCGCGTTGCCAAAAATACGTTGCTTCACCGTATCACCGACCCGAATATCCAGTTTGGCTGTCGTGCCCGCGGCGATTTCCAACGTCGCGCGCACCGGTCCACGGCTTTCGATCACAGCCAGACTGCGAGGCGTCGCGTTCTCAGCGATCGAGCGGATCGTGCCGTCGGCGTTGATGAACACCATATCGAGCGACACAAGCGTGTTTCGCATCCACATTTCCGATGAGCGGGGGGAGCCCCAATCGAACAGCATACCTCCATCGGGGGGAACAGTCTTGCGAAACATCTCCCCAACGGTCTGCTGCTCTTCTGTGATCGCCATCTCCACGTTGAACACGTGCTCCGCGCCGTTATGGCCGACGATCACCAGTTTTTCCTTCGGAAGCTCGGGCTGCGGCCCGGTCGGTTCGGGTGATTGCGCCCAGGCACTGAAGGGCAGTACGGCCACGAGCGCCAGCAAGATACGCCGTTTCATGCGGATAAGCTCTCCTTGGTCAATTGCTGGATTTCGTCGCGGACCGGCCCGTTGCGGGGTGTATCGAGCAAAGTCGAAAACCAGTGTTCCGGCGGGTTGCGCCCGGCTGCTCGGTCGAAGCGCAGGGCGCGGAGCACGGCTTCGGCGTCCGGCGGGAGACGGTCGGGAATAGAAAGGTTGTTCAAAGTCCCCCAGATCAGGGCCCAGCACCGGCCCACAGTCCAAGGGTTGTAGCCGCCACCGCCCAGGACGACCAGACGGGGTGCCAACCCCATCACCGCTTGAACGACGGCACGGTGTGTATTGTTGGATAAAGACAGTTTCGCAAGCGGGTCTTCCTCCAGACCATCCGCGCCGGCCTGCAGCAGAATAGCTTCGGGGCGGCGAGCCTCGATCAGTGGCAGCACGGCATGGTTCATCACATACGCAAACTCGGAATCATTGCATCCGGGCGGCAGCGGGAAGTTCCGCGCGGCACCTCCGGCTCGGTCGCGTGCGGCACCGGTGAATGGCCAACGTCCCCGCTCGTGCAGGCTAATCGTGAATACCCGATCGTCGTCGTGAAACGCGTCTTGCACGCCGTCGCCGTGATGAGCGTCAATGTCCAGATAGACGATGTTGTCCAGGCCGAGGTCCAGCCACGTCAGCAGCCCGAGCACGGGGTCGTTCAGGAAGCAGAATCCAGAGGCTCGGTCACGACGCCCATGATGCGTGCCACCGCCGGGGCAGTGCACGATCCGCCCCTCCGCTGCCAGTCGCGCTGCCAGCATGACGCCGCCGGCAGATATGGCGGGGCGGCGGTAGACCTCGGGGTAGACGGCGTTGCCCTCCGCGCCGATGCGAAAACGGGTGCGAACATCCTCGCTGACCGTTTGATCCGCTTCCGCCTGTCGCAATGCCGCGAGATAGGTGAGATCGTGGAAGCGGGTCAGTTCCTGGTCGATTGCGATAGGCGCGTCGCGGTAAACAGAACTCGGAAGCCAGCCGAGCGCTCGGCACAAGTCGGTACACACTGATACGCGAGGCACAGCCAGGGGATGTTTCGGGCCATAGCTTGAATTCCGGTAGATTTCGCTGCCGACGTAGAGTGGCGTCATTGTCGGCGTGTCACGGCCGGGCTTGGAGGACGCATTGTCAGTTCGTCCGCCAGTCCGTCATGCCGGGATCGTTCCGGCCATTCGCACTCCAGCCATTCATCGCAGATGGCTGATCTGGCCATGCCGTTGAAATCCCTATGCCCGTTGCGGCATTGCCTGCGGGACGACTGTGGTAACGATCGACGCGTCCAGTGCCTCATAATCCTGATAGCCGATTGTGGCGTAGAGCTCCGACCGGGTTTGCATGTGATCGATCATGTTCTGCGTTCCGCCGTCTTTCTTGATCGCGGCGTACAGCCTGGCCTGAGCCTGGTTCGCCACCCGCAGGCTGCTGACCGGCCAGATGACCATCTTGTAGCCCATCGCCTCAAACTCCGAGGCGGTAAAGAACGGGGTGCGGCCGAACTCGGTCATGTTGGCCAGCAGTGGCACCCCCGGCAGGCGACTGGCGACTTCCTTGAACATCTCCGCGGAGTTCAGTGCCTCTGGGAAGATTGCGTCGGCGCCCGCGGCCATGAACAGTTTGGCGCGGCCGACGGAGCCGTCGAGACCTTCGGATGCAGCGGCATCAGTGCGGGCGATTATATACAAGTGCCGCCGGGCCTTGCGGGCGGCGGCAATCTTGGCGGCCATGTCATGCGGGTCAGCAAGTTTCTTGTCGTTAAGGTGGCCGCACTTCTTGGGCAGCAACTGGTCCTCGATGTGGACCGCGCCGGCGCCGGCGTCCTCGAAGCTGCGAATCATGTGCATGACGTTGAGCGCCTCGCCGTAGCCGGTGTCGCCATCGACCAGCAACGGCAAGCCGGTGGCACGCGCGATCTGGCGAACGAAAAAGCATACTTCGTCAACTGTGATCATGCCGAGGTCGGGGATGCCCATGGAGGCGGTCATCGCGGCGCCGGACAGATAGAGACCTTCGAATCCAGCCTGCTTCGCCTGCAGACCGGCCTGTCCATTGTGCGCGCCCGGCAGTTGCAGGATGCCGGGACGGGCGAGCAGTGACCGAAAACGTTCTCCGGCGGGGGCGGTGGGAAGGTCGTCGGCAACAAGGTAGGGCATAGGGGGCTCCTTTTCGGTTCCGGATAGCGGATTGAAAGGCAGACGAACAGGGTGACAGCAACCTTTCCGATAGCCGCCTTTCCGTGCCGACAATCATCAGTTCCACTTCAGAACATCAGAAACCTACTGCTTAGCGCCGATCATCGAGGGGCGTACGCGGGCGCACCGCTGTCGGCGGAGGAACAGGCGGTACGGCCGCCGAGGGCGTCGCGCCCTCTGTCGCCAAGATGTGGCGTTCGCCGTCCGAAGGCTCGAGGCTTCTACACCCTCCTGGCCCACCCTATACCATCGGAATGATGGGAACCGACACGAGGTGCTCCTCAACCGCCGTCACTCCGGGCGTGTTTTCCGCGGCAACCCGAAGCGCTCTCCGCTCCGTCTCAGGCCGATCGTCGGAGCACCAGATGTGAACAACCTTGTCTCGAACAATGATGTCCTCGGCCCAGATCTTTGCCCACGCCTGCCCTTGCAGTTCCGTCAGAAGCACTTCGCGGATTCCTCGATCATCGGTATCCGAGCCGGTCGCGGGCTCGCTTTTTGTCGCCGCCAGCACGCGCACCAAATTCGCTCGGCTGATGATGCCGACGACCTTTCCATCGCGGACGACCGGCACCCGCTTGATCCGCTTGGCTTCCAGCAGACTGGCAATTTCACCGAGCTCGGTTGTTTCGCTGACCGTGGTCACGTCGCGGGTCATAACGTCGCCAACCTCACGGCCGTGCTCTTTGATATAATCCTGTGCGGCGTCTCGCCCCCGCGCGAAAGCATCGAACCACCTCGCACGTCGCCGCTCTGTCCGTCGCTCGGTGCGTGTTTCGGTTCGGAACAACAGGTCGCCTTCGCTGACGATGCCGACAAGATTGTTGGCTGCGTCCACGACCGGCACCCCGCTGATGCCGTGGCTCCCGAGGAGCGTAGCCAGGTTTTGAACGGACGTTTCCGGTGAGACGGTAATCACGTTCGTCGTCATCACGTCTGAAGCGCGCATCGCATGACTCCCCATTTGATTTATTGTTACTACTAGCCGGGCGGTTGGCGCGCCGCATTGATCCAGGTCAACCACCTGTTTCCAGTTAACCCGAGGGCGTTACCCGGGCGCCGAATGCCCTTCCCACTGTCGCAGGAAAGTAAAAGCGGGATTTCCGCTGCTTCGCCAGTGAACCGAAAAGAGCCGCGCTGTCTTTCTAAATGACTCTTCGCCTTTTCCGGACGAATGGGTGACGTCTTTCCGCTATAGTCTGACACAAGGGTGCTCTTTCAGCCGGCCAAATCTGGCTGACCTACAGCCGCCTTTACCCCCGCCGAGCATCCGCTACCGCCTTCTGCAGGTCCGGCAAATCGACCGCGCCTGGCACCACGTCGTTCCCGATTATCAGCGCCGGGGTTCCCTGAATCCCCAAATCATGCGCCAGCTTGATGTTTGCATCAATCCGAGCCTGCACGATCGGGTCCTGCATATCCTGCGACATCCGCCCCCAATCCAGCCCCAACCCGCGGGCGGCCGACTCGATCTGCGGCAACGTGGTATCCGACGGCAGCCTCATTACCGCGTCGCGCATCTTCCCGTATGCGTCCTGCTTCTGCGCCGCCAGCAGTGCCTTGCTCCCCAACACGCTGGCCGGCCCCAGGATCGGCAGGTCTTTGTACACCAGCCGCACTTTGTGGTCCTTGGCAAGGAAACTCTCCATCACAGGCTCCAACCGGCGGCAATAGGGGCAACGCGTGTCGAAGAACTCCACGATCGTCACGTCGCCATGCGGATCGCCAGCCACCGGATCGTTCGGGGTTATCAACTGCGCTTGGTGGTGAGCGATGGCGGCGCGCGTGGCTGCCTGCGTTCGCTCGCCCTCGTCCGCCTGCAGCGCGACGACCGCGTCTCGCAGGATGGACGGGTCCTGTTTCAGCGCATCGCGCACAATTCCTACGATCTCCGCCCGCTGTGCCGGAGTGAACTCGGCGGCCCGTGCCTCCGGCAATATCGGAGAGAGCAAAACCGACAGCAAGATCGGCGCCGTCAGGCGCGCGGCAAGGGACGTACAGATCATCTCAGGTCCTTCGGATGACGGCCACCCGGTTAAGCCTGGGAGCACTCTTCCTCGCAAGTCAAGGTGGCAGGCGCGGTTGCCGCTGATGCCGAAGCCGTCTATGGCACCGTCCCTCAACGGCGAAACGCGGTCCCAAGGACTGGCGAATCCGAGGACCAGACGAGACCGACAGGATGGATCCATGCGTCGCGGCACGATGACCTGTTTTCCGCCCCGATCGGCGTGGCCTTCCCGTGGGCATGTGATGGCGTTGGGGGCCTTCCTGGCTTTGCTTCCTGGCTGTTCGGCCGTGAACAAAGTGTCTGACACCGTCCTCGGCAGTGGCGGTCCACAGCTTGGACAGCCTGGCTACGTCGCCGGGTTTCTGGGCGGCGTCGTCGCAGATGAGCCGCGCGCTGTGCTCGCGGGGAGGGAGGTTTTGTCCGCCGGCGGCACTGCCGCCGATGCGGCGGTCGCCGTGGGCCTGACCCTGACGGTTACGCTTCCCTCGCGGGCCGGCCTGGGGGGCGGTGGCGCGTGCATCGCCTACGCGCCCGGCGCTAAATCCCCCAACCACGGCGAACCCGAAGCAGTGATGTTCACGCCGCTGCCGCCCGCCGTGACTGGCCCGAACGCCGATCGACCGGCCGCCGTGCCGATGATGGCCCGCGGCCTGTTTTTGCTGCACGCCCGCTACGGCCTGGTGCCGTTTGAATCGCTGCTCGGCTCGGCCGAACAGTTGGCGCGCTTCGGCGTGCCGGCGTCGCGAGCGTTGGCGAAAGATATCGCCTTGGTGTCGGGCCCGCTGATGGCCGATCCGAACGCTCATACTGTGTTCAGCCAGAATGGCGTGCCGCTGACCGAGGGCCAAACGCTCCGCCAGCCCGATCTGGGCGGGACGCTGGCGCAGCTTCGCGTCGTCGGCGTGGGTGACATGTATCAAGGGGCATTGGCCCAACGTATCGCGCGTGCTTCGGTCGATATCGGCGGTCCGATTGCGCTAACCGACCTGCGTGGCGCGCTACCCAAGCTGGCGCCCCCTCTAGTCCGAGCCTATCACAACGACCAGGTCGCGTTCCTGCCGCCGCCGGCCGATGGGGGCCTGGCAGCGGAAGCGGCCTTCGACACGCTTGCCGAAAGTCCGGATGACATCACCGGCGCCGTTGCGCACTATCTGGCGGTTGCCGCGCGGTACCGCGCCGGCGGGATCACTCCGGCCGCAGTGCTCGCCGCCAAAGACCTGCCCCCGATGGGCGCCTCGCCGTTCCCGGCCTCGACGAGTTTCGTGACCATGGATCGTTCGGGGAACGCCGTGGCATGCGCGGTGACAATGGACAACCTGTTCGGTACCGGGCGAATCTTCCCTGGCCTCGGTTTTCTGGCCGCGGCTTCGCCAACCGCCGGGCCGCCACCCTTGCTGTCAGCGGGGTTGGTGTGGAATGACAACCTCAAGGCATTCCGAGCGGAGGCTGGCGGGTCCGGGCAAGAGGGTGCGCCGCTGGCGGTGGCTGTCGCGTTGATCAACACGCTGAAGACCAACCAGCCGATGAGCGTTCCTGTCCCTGATCCGGGACGGGCGAACGTCATTGCCTGTGGCCGGTATCTGCCAGGGGAGAACAGCGAATGCGGCTGGGCAAACGATCCGCGGGAAGCGGGGCTGGCAATGGGAGCCAACTGATCCGACTCGCCGTCGGCGCGTCTGTCGCATTGGCAATGCCCGCCCGAGCAGGGACGACGACAGTCGGACCAGCGCGGATCGTCTGTAATGCCGCCTTTTGCGAGATGGGGAGCGGTGCGCGGCCGAAGGAGCGCGTTCGAGTTATCGTCTCTAACTTGCCGCACGACGAGGTCCACCGGCTGCGCAAATGCACCGGGGTGGCGAAGCCGTGCGTGGTCACGATCGACGGCTCCGAGCAGGGCGGCCCGATGAAGATTATGGCCACCGCCATTCATTGGCAGGAATGATTAAGGCAGGAATGATTAAGGCAGGAGTGACTGGGTGTTCTGAAGATCGGTGAGGGTGCCTCCGGTCCTGCGGTCGATCGGTCACCGGAAAGGGTCGCCAGTGCGCGCAATACAGTCGCATATGCCGCAGCGGAACTGGCTGTTGGCGGCGTCCGGTGCAACGGTGTCTTGATTATCTTCCGGGTTGCGCTGGCGGGCAAAGGCGGTCACCGTGACGGTCTGCAACTGAGGTTCCCGCTGTGCTGAAGGTCGGTCGCGGCGCCTCGGCGCCGCCGTTTATTGTCATGGACGTGATTTCCGCGGCGAACGCCCGACAGTCGGCTCTGCCGCCCGGGGGGGCGCCCGTCATCCGCATGGAAGTCGGTCAGCCCGGTGCCGGAGCTCCCGCCGGTGCCGTCACCGCCGCCATGGCCGCCCTGCGCTCAGGTGATGCGCTAGGCTACACCGAAGCGTTCGGTCGCCGCTCGCTGCGAGAGCGCATTGTAGGCCACTATCGGGATTGGTACGGCCTCGACCTGCGGCTGGACCGCGTGGCGGTCACGGTTGGAGCATCAGGTGCTTTCCCGCTCGCATTCCTGGCGGCGTTCGATCCAGGCGATCGCGTGGCTCTGACCTCGCCGTTCTATCCACCCTATGTGAACATCCTCACCGCTCTCGGCATGCAGCCCATGATATTGGAGGCGGGGGCTGCGACGCGGTTCCAGCCAAGCGTCGCAATGCTGGAACAGCTCGACCCCCGACCGGACGGGCTGATCGTTGCAAGCCCCTGTAACCCGGCCGGCACGATGCTCCATGCCGAGGAACTGGCGGCGATCGCGACGTGGTGTGATGAGGCTGGGGTGCGGCTGATCAGCGACGAGATATACCACGGGCTCAACTATGATAGCCCGATCGCGACAGCCGCCGCCCTCAGTCCGAATGCCATTGTCGTCAACAGCTTCTCCAAGTACTTCGCCATGACAGGTTGGCGGATTGGCTGGCTGATCCTGCCCGAAGACCTCGTGCGGCCAGTCGAGCGACTGGCGCAGAACCTGTTTATCAGTGCGCCGCATATATCGCAGGTAGCCGCTGAGGCTGCGTTCGATTGTCACCCCGAACTGGCGGCCAATGTCGCGCGTTACCGGCGTTCCCGCGATCATCTTCTACGGGAATTACCCGAGGCGGGATTTACCCGGCTTTCACCGGCCGAGGGCGCTTTCTATCTGTTCGCGGATATCAGCGAGCGGTCGAACGATAGCACCGCATTCTGTGCGCGAATGCTGGCAGAGGCGGGAATTGCCGTGACGCCCGGGGTTGATTTTGATCGGTCGCGTGGCGGGCGATTCCTGCGTTTTTCCTACTGTGGGCCGGAAGCGGACATGGTGATGGCGACAGCGCGACTCAAAGCTTGGCGGTAGGGGTATGATCGCTGTTTCCGGGATGGAATTCGAGGCAATCGGGCATCACCCCTTGGTTTAATTCTACCCCCTGAGAAACGCGGCGAACCCAAGCCAGTTTGGAAAATGCCTGTCACTTAGGAGCAGAACGCAGACGCTGTGGTGGCTAAGTAGTCAGAAGCCGCCCCGGTTTGATGGATGTGCGTCGTAATCACGGCCGGTAGCCGAACAATCTAGATCGGTTTCTTTCCCGTCGCCAAAATCCATACAGATCGATGGTTCGGCCATTTTCAATGCTTTTGCCACCACGCTCACAAACGGCACTGATCGCCGCACGGTCATAATGGCGAATTCAACTCGTCGGATTTGACTGATGTGTCACGCTGGGCGGTGCCTAGGTCCCCGGTGATATTTCACATCGAGGCGGCGTGGGGAAGCAGGTCAAGCGCCTGGCCGGATAGCACATAGACCCGTCCGATTGTTACCCGGCCGGGGTCGATGTCGTTAGGGTGACAGAGCGATCTTTTCCAAGAAACATCTGGTCAGGTTGTATAAGATCAGATATCTACAACCTATTGTCGCAAACGTTCGCGCGAGAACGGGTTATAGTTGGAGTCTTCCCATGGCCGTAACGCTTCCTGGTGTCGGATCTACTCCTGTTACGCTGCCCGGAGGCGGAGGCGGCGCGTCAAGCTTTGCGGCGCTCATCGGCGCGGGGCTCCAAGCAACTGGTGCAACCGTCACCGGACAGGCCATCTCCTCCCCCGGCATCACCAATTTGCCCACTGTGACAGGCACAAATACCGAAGTGGTGCTGACCGGCTCGACCAGTGGCACCGTTTCCGTGCCAGCCGGCTATTCTGGTATCGTTGCAACCGGCGCGGCGCCGCTGACCATCACCGCCGCCAGCAACACGAGTATCGTCACCGGAACGGTCGGAGGGTCAGTCTTCACCACAGGCAATGACTCCGTCGCCGCGTTAGGTGGCAACAACGTCCTCGTCAGCAGCGGTAACTCGTACTTGGCCGCCGGCGGTTCGGGCAGCGATACACTTAACAGTTATGCGGGCAATGGCACTCTCTCGGGGAGTTCCGGCCACAACTTGATGTTTAGCTTCGGCACGACGGGTTTGGTTATGTCAAGCGGCCAGGACACCGTGGCAACTGGCGGCGGTAGCACAACGGTCAAATCGTCCGGCGCGGGTTTGCTGCTGTTTGGCAACTTCAGTCAACCGTCCCCCGGAACGGTCGCTACAAGTATCACCGGCGCTAATGCAACCGTGTCGGCTGGCATCAGCGCCGTTGCGGCCACGCTCGCTGGTACCAACGCTCTGTTCTTCGGCGGATTTACGACCGCCGACGGTGGAATTGTGTCCCAGGCAGGCACACAGACCATCACCGATAGCGGCAGGAACGATACGATATCGGTCGGCAATAGCGCGAGCGACATTACCCTCGATGGAAGCGGAGCGATTGCCTTTGGCGGAGCGGTCGGCGGTGCCGCGGTGAATATTACCGATCTGGGCACCAATGACACGGTGAATGGGCTCTCTAGTCCGATCACGGTCACCGCTGGTACGAGTAGCCATGGTCTCTTCGCAGCCGGAGGGTCTGGTACGCTGACCTTCATTGGAGGTCCCAACACGTCAACGGTCTACGGAGCTACAGGCGGCACCTATATCGTCGGCGGCGCTGGCGGTGTTGTCTTTGCCAGCACCGCTAACGACACAGTCAACAGCGGCACAGGGGGTGTCACTCTTTTTGGCTCCGCCGGACATAACGTGACCTACACTGGACCCGGCGCTCTCGAGTACGTTGCCGGCGCTGGCAACGAAACCCTAAATGCTGCCGGCGCCACCGGCAGTGCACTCGCGTTCGCCAACACCCTCTCGTCGGCCAACGACAGTCTGATCCTGGGAAGCGGCAATGCCACCGTGGTGGCCGGAGGCGGGTCCGACACATTTGCCGGGGGTGCCGGCAGTGACACTTTCTATTTCGTCAGGACCTACACCACGGGCGCGACCGACATTATCTCCGGCTTCAACGCGAATACCACCATTGGAATCTATGGATATGGGTCGGCTCAGACACAGGCAACGCTCATCGCCAATGCAACCAATGGCGCAGGTGGCGTGACCCTCACGCTATCGGACAATACCCGGATTACCTTCAGCAACTTGACGAGCGCCAGCCAGTTGGGCGGTCACATCAACACCGGCTGATTAGTTACATAATAATTGTGATCGTGCACCGCGGCTAGTACAGCGTTTGCGCCGGAGAGTTAGCGAAATTGGGCGCACTGGTTGTGAGTGATGCGGCGGTGCATCACCCACAAGTTGCCTGATTGGGTCGAAGGGTCCGAGAGCCAGGCGACGACGGGCGCGAACCGCCCATCCGCGATAAAGGCTCGATCAGACCTGCTGCGCTTCGGGCGGGAGAGAATGTCAGAGAGCTCGGATTGACAACGGCTATAACCCAGCGATAAAAAATATGTGGGCTTGGCCGGCATTGTTGTAGGCCGACGGGTGCCCGGGGGTTCGATTGAATCTTTCATATCCTCGCTTGGCTTGGCGCGCGAAGGCCAGGAGCTTGCCGTCGTCAGGTACCAAAGGTCCGAGCCCAGCGCGGGAATACCGCCCGTCACCTGAGAAATCGCGACGCTCGGATGCCGGGGCGCGTACCCGAATACTTCTGGTGTTTGACGATGAGTACAACCTCAACGGAAATGTTGTATTCGCCGCGACCCAACACCTTGTTAATGAGCTGCAAGGCCGGTTTGATTATAGGGTGTTCTGTCGAGGAAAGTATAAAGGACCACGCTTTAAGCGCCGCAGCAACGTGCGCGTCGCTGGTCGGAAGCTGGCACTTTTCGGTCAGGGGATGGGACTTTGGGATCGAATTGCGCGAAAGCTTGCCAGAGTACCATCTGCTCGAAAGTGAAGAGCGATGGATCTGCAATCTTGAGCTAGACGAACGGTCTTTGCTGCGGGCGCTGTTCGGGGCCGACAAATGTCACGCCATCATTGTTTTTGCGCACGATCCGTCGTACGGACTGCGTGTTGCTAAACTCGCCCACGTATTCTCGACAGAATCAATACCGCACCTGCTGATTGTAACGCCTGCGTTGCAAATTCCGAGCTGGGTGGTGCAGGACCTTCGGCGGCTGGGAGCTCGGGTCTTGAGAGACGGAGAGCCAGCCGTCCGAGGGGACAACGAATTGCCGAAGGACGCAACAACCGGCGATTTAAGCGACAACGGGGTACTAGGCCTTGCCGCAATCCCAAACCTTGGTGCCACGCTCGCGTCATTCGACTATCGCCTCGCTTTGTCTTTTCTTGACATAAGTGTGTTTCCTTACCGGGCGGGTGCGACCAATCCGGCGGTCGTTTGGGAGGATTGGATTGGTGAGGATCGGTCCTACCGTCCGCGCGTGCGAGACGTCGTCCTTTTAATCAGGCCAGACTGGATAAATTGCGGCAGCGGGACGCTGTTCGAGAGCGTGGCACGATGGTTCATCGACAACGACGGACTGATGATCGACATAGCTCTCTGGCCTTTTCGTGACCCGTTCGACATAAAAACGCGGAATTTGCAGATCGCCATGGAGCAGCAGCATATTCGCTCCGCTCTATATTTCTCCCTTCGTCGCAGTACCTGCTTGCCGTACCTGCTGAGCCGGTGGATGACGCTGGTACGTCATCCACCCCGGACCATAGCCAGTCAAACACTGTTTCAATACACCATGGCGGCCAAGCCGTCACTGATGACGAAGGCGCTGCGGAGAGCAAAGATCACCCATATCTATCTTTTCCACTATTTTACTTACGCATACGCACGCCCTATGATAGGCCGCCGAAAGTTTTTTTTAGACACGCACGATATCCAGGCCATCAACTTTCTTCAAAATGCGACCCACAACATGATTACGCGGCGAAGTGATTCGTTTCCTGCCATGTTCGCAGACGAAATGCGCGTTGTACGTCTGGCCGAACGTGTAGGTTTCGTTAGTCAGCAGGAAATGGAACTTGCGGCGACCCTGCATCCCGCGCGATAAGTTAAATTTTATTATTCCTATACCGCTCCAAAATCCTTGCGCGCCGAGGCCGATCGGCGCACCGCCGCGCCTCCTGATCGTTGCCAGCGGAAATCGGGGCAATCAGCGTAACATCAATTGGTTTCTGACGGAGGTGTGGCCGATCATGCTGGCGCAGGCGCCTGCACGACCCCAGGGAAAGTCAGATACACCACCGTTCGAGATCGTCATTTGTGGTAGTGTTGTCGATTTTTTGCCACCAATGGAAATTTCGGGGATCCACTTTTTGGGCGTAGTCGAGGATCTTCGAGAACAGTACCAGCGTTGCGACCTTGTGTTGTTGCCGGTCATCAGCGGCGGTGGCGTCGGGATAAAGACGGTCGAGGCTATCCTGTACGAACGTCCTGTCGTTGCCACCTTCCATGCGTTGAGGGGACTGCCCCACAACGTGGTTGATGCTATCGGATATGTGGACGATGCGGCCATGTTTGCTCGTCAAACGATCTTGGTTGTGACATCCAAACCAGCCCACCTACACCAAATCGAACGGTCTCGCCGCGCGGCCAAAGCGTTGCGGGAGGAGAACTTCTACGGTCGACTGAGCGCGGCGATGGATGCTGTCCGACTGGACACAAACAAGGCTCCCGAGCCGGTCTGGGAATGGCTTCCTGAACAAAGGTTCCCGTCGACAATCAGGCACGCCCCGGGAAATTAAGTGAGGAGCCTTAGGCGGTCATTCGTCCGGGGTCTTGTTCTCTTTTTTCTCCGTCACCGCGCCAGCGTTCAAGGACAGGTCCAATTGAAGGCCTGAGACCATGTCCATCGGTGGTCGATCGCCGAGATAAAAGTTGCTATTGGGAGAGATTCGCCGCCGATTATAGGGCTGTTTCCACCAACCATCGTCAAATGGGTCGAACAACGGGGCATCGGTGCGTCGGAACAGCCCGGTGGTTGAGATGAATCCCCTCCAGCCGCCACATCGGATCTTCGGCTAGAATGTCAGCGAGGCGTCCGATCGTCGGGATTTGGCAATCGTCCAGCACGAGCAGTCCGCCCTGCTGGATGTGTGGGTAAAAAAAGTAATATTCTAACTCGGGAAAGGGCCAACCATGCGGTCCATCGAGTAGCACGAAATCATAGCGGTTTGTATGAGCGTAGCGTGGAAGGGTCATCTGAGTTGGCCCAAAGACCACCTCTATTCGATCCTCCCGGGTCAGGGGACAACAACGAAAGAAGTTCACTGAGGACTCTCGTCCATAACTCTGATCATCAAGGCAGAAGACGGTGTGGTGTTCCGAAAGGTTTGACAGCAAAATGGTGCTTTTGCCACATCCGGTTTCAGCCGACTTGAGAAGCCCGCGGGGCAGCGTACGTTCGATCATTTTCAGGATGTCAGTCGGAAACGTCACCAGCACGATGGCTGCGGATCTCGTTTTCCCATACTTCGTAGGCGTCCATGATTGGTGTTGACGACCGATTTGGTAAGGACATGGTTGCTACGCGGTTAATTCGTGAGCATGCCGACCTGACGGTACAGATCGAGCTTGCTCTCATGAAGATAGAACCCGTTGGTCCGCAGGGACTGATGGTTCATGAGCGTCAACCGTTCATCCTGAAAATCGGCGTAGCGATACCCAAGGGGGATGAGTTGCCCCATCACGCCTGGAATTCTGTTGGCGCCCTCAATCATGAGCACAGGCAAGTGGTGCCGGAGAGTTTCGATCGCTCCCTCGATCACTTCCGCCTCGAAGCCGTCGACATCAAGCTTGATTGCCGCGATCTTGTCGAGCGCCACGTCGAAGCACCGAGACGGCAGAGCGGCGTCGAGCGGCCTGATCTTCCACACCACTTCCGCGAATTGCAGATGCGGGGATTTAACGCTCGGCACATATTCAAATACATATTGGATCAGATTTTCCGGAATTGCCCAGTCCATCTCCGGACTCGATCGCCGCGGAGACTAGGCCGCTAATCCCGACCCCTTCAATCACCGGAACGACAAAACGGATGGAATTGTCTCGATTGCCCAGCCCTAACGTGACGAAGTCAAATCGTCCGGCACGCATTTCTTTGATCTGCTGCAAGCACGGCACATGCCAAGGGTTCGGTTCGAACGATAAGATAGAGCAAGTTGAACCACTAGCCCAGATGGTAGCAGCGGAGTAGCCAAAATTGGCTCCGAGGTCCAGGATAGTGCCCATGTTGCCGTTGAAAAAGCGAAACACCGCGAATTCCGGCTCGGTCAGTTCCCGACGGTCAAGCAAACCTGGTACCCACAGCGGATTGCTGTCGACTATAACGGCTTCGAACGGTATGGCGATATCAGGCGTGCGCTCTCCTTTAATAAAGTAGCGAGCGATAACGTTGCCGATCATCTGGCGGCAGGCCGCTTCTCTGCGGTAATGCTCGACCTCGGCAGTCAATTTCCGCAACTGGTCGGCGTGGTCGGCATCCAACCGACGGCGCGATGGCGTCAGACGCATAAGCCCGCGGCGCATCGGGTGCATTTGGCGTTCCTGTCTGGATTTGTGCCGTTGACCGGTAAAGGATCTGAGATCCGATGGCAACAAGCTCGCCGTGCAGGCGATATCAAAGACATCGGCAAGCACAGGAGAATCGCGTGAGTTTGCTGCAGCGAGGAGCAATCGAAGGCCTCATCCTGGATCCGTCCATACATGGTAACCCTCTGACGCTGGTTCCGCATCCGTACGGTCACAGCCCGCGCAAGGTGGCGGAACGCTCTGCCTCGCCAGCCGGGATGAAACGAGGGTTTGATCTGTGATATGGCCATGCGGAGAACGGTGCCTCAGACTTCGCTAAGCAAGAATAGCTTTGACGAACGTAATCCATTTCGGCGCCGGCCAGGTATATCAGGACGGCCGTCGGGAGTTTATTCCATGAGCAGGGCATTCGAGGCCTTATCTGAGGGTAGAAAGGCAATGGCCGCGGGTGATCTTTCCACCGCGCAGCGTTGGCTAGAGCGCGCACTGCGATTGGCGCCCGGCAATTGCAAAATCATTTTGGCCCTGGCTGGCGTAAAGCTGTTGCAGCGCAGCGCTGACTTGGCGGATTTCTTTGCCCGTGTAGCTGATCAACACGACATGCGGGAGGCATGGCTAGGACTGGCAATCGCTCATCATCAGCGTAGCAAAGCTGCAGAGGCCGCGGACGCGCTAAGTCGGGCACTGCGTCGTCATGCCTTCATCAAGGAGCTTGTCCCCACCGCCAACGCCGTCGCCGAGGCCGTGGCTGCACCAGGATGGTGTGGGCTGGACGGCAAGGGAGGCCTGGTCGTGCACCTGTCGTCCACAGCTTCACACGGGATAAAGCCGACTGCAGTATTGGACCAGCGACCCGTGAGTTTGCGGACACAGCCGAAAACCCGCCTTCTTACCGCACGCCTCCCCACCGGATGGGAACGGGCCGTTAAGGTAGAGGTTTGTTTGGGCTCCGTAGAGTTGCTTGGCAGCCCTGTGGAGATTGGTGCTATTGTCCGAGTGGAAGGTTTCGTCGCCAGCACGGATGGTGATCTTCATGGCTGGGCGTGGTACCCCCATGATCCGGACCGCGACCCGGCCTTGTCAGTCGGACCGTTGCACGGAACCAGCGACATCACCTTGATTGCCAAAAATCCGGCCACGACCATCTGGCATGAACGGCCATTTGATCAGCTACGCGGATTTCATATTCCAGCGGCACAGCTCCGACGTTTTGATGGACTGGTACGCGTTTGTGGACCTGACGGCCGCAGCCTGACCGGAAGCCCGATTGACCCATCGGCCGAGCGGCGTAGCGCCGAGGCGGCGGCTGAGTACATCGCCCGCCAATTTTCAGCACCGGCGCGCGCGAGGCGTTCTAAACCGATGGTAATCTCACGGCTTTCGGCGCCAGCCAATGTGGTAGGGCGCCGAACGAGCGGCGGAGTGACGAAGCGCCCAGTGGACGTAATCGTGCCCGTCTACGGCGAAATAGATGTCGCTCTGTCCTGTTTGGTATCGGTCTTGAAGGATCTTCCGCGCTGGGCGCGAGTGGTCGTAGTGGATGATGCCTCGCCTGATCCGCGAGTGAGGCACGAACTTGCCAACCTGGCCCGCCGAGAACGCCTCACGCTGCTGGAGCAGCCGGTCAATCGTGGATTTCCGAGCGCCGCCAATATCGGACTGCGTCATGACCCGACGCGCGATGTGGTGCTGTTGAACAGTGATACGCTGACACCACCTGGTTGGCTCAGGAGATTGCGCGACGCCGCGTATCTCGCACCTGAGATCGGCAGTGCGACACCACTGTCAAACGATGGGACGATCCTCAGCTATCCCAGTGTAGACCACTCCAACGCAGTTCCAGACCTGGACGAGACAATCCAACTGGACGCCCTCGCGCAAAAGGCCAATGCGGGCTGTATCGTGGACCTACCCACCGCGGTGGGCTTCTGCATGTACGTGAAGCGTGACTGTCTCAATGAAACCGGGTTGTTCCGTGAGGACTTATTCGCCCAGGGCTACGGCGAGGAAAATGATTTCTGTATCCGGGCCCGTCACCTGGGTTGGCGTCATGTGGCCGTGCCCGGGATCTTTGTGACGCATATTGGCGGCCAGTCCTTTGGTGCCGCAAAGCCTTACTTGATTGAACGCAACCTGTGCACGCTCAATCGACTGCATCCCGGTTACAATGAGCTCATTCGTGACTTTCAAGAACGTGACCCAATGGCCAAGTCACGGCGTGCGCTGGACATGGAGCGCTGGAAGACGTTCCGTTCCGCGAAGAGGTCGGTGTTGTTAGTCACGCACAGCCAAGGTGGCGGCGTGCAGCGGCATGTGTCGGAGCGAGCCGCCTCCCTTCGGGCCGAAGGACTGCGCCCGATCTTGCTATCGCCCGTTGCAAATCGCGCCCGCGACGGACGCGACTGCGTGTTGGGAAACGGGCCTGAGGGCGGGACGCCCAATCTGCGCTTCGCAATCCCAGGAGAGCTTGGGATATTGGCCCGCTTTCTGAGGGCTGACCGGCCGTTGCGCGCGGAGGTGCACCACCTGATTGGCCACGACCATGCGTTGTTAAGTTTATTTCAGCGCCTTCGTATTCCGGTACGAAGTTATAGTCCACGACTATTCTTGGCTTTGTCCCCGTGTCAGCCTGATCGGACGAGACAAGCGCTACTGCGGGGAGCCCGACGTGGCGCATTGCGATGCCTGCGTAGCCGACGTGGGGACGATGAATGACGAGGACACTGCAGCACAGGCACTGCGGGAACGCTCGCTAAACGAATTATTGGGTGCCTCGCGTGTGGTGTCGCCGTCGCAGGATACGGCCGGACGCCTGCAGCGTCATTTCCCGCGGGTCCGCTCCGAAGTGGTGGCTTGGGAGGACGATGGGAACCTGCCTCCTTGTGAACCTCGGCCGCTCGTCTGTCCCGATGTGCGCCGGGTCTGTGTGGTGGGTGCCATCGGCATTGAGAAGGGCTATGAAATGCTCCTGGCCTGTGCTCGCGACGCAGCGATGCGCAAGCTGAAGCTTGAATTCTGTCTTGTTGGCCACAGTATGGACGATGCGAGACTGCTGGCGACCGACCGGGTGCACATTACCGGCCGTTACGAGGAACACGAGGTGGTGGCGCTCATCCGCGAACAGCGGGCGCAACTGGGATGGCTACCGTCGCTATGGCCGGAGACATGGTGCTACACCCTTACTCAGACATGGCAGGCCGGCCTGAACGTGGTGGCATTCGACATTGGAGCGCCGGCGGAGCGGATTCGGCGCAACGGGCGTGGTTGGCTGTACCCCTGGGGCTTTCGCCGTCAGCCCTGAACAGCCAGTTTCTCACGCTCTGATTGACAGCACGGATTGATCCGGCTCTCGAGGATCCTCAGTAGATGAACGGTGCCCACGTATCCACGCGACCCGGCCATTGGCGCCACTTCGTCGAGGACGGTACCGACGTTCAACTTTGGATCGATGAGCCACCGGATACGATCCAGACGATTATCGATGCAACCGGAACGTTTTACGAGGTCGGTGCGCTTCGCCTGCTCCGTGCGTTGTTGCCGCCAGCACCGCGTATTGTCGATATCGGGGCAAATTTCGGTAACCATAGCGTCTATTTCGCCCGAATATGCGGCGCTGAGTGGCTACTGCCGATTGAACCCAATCCGGAGGTCGTTCCTGAGTTGCGCACGAACCTGGCGGCGAACGGATGCAGCGCCGACCTGTCCTGCCTTGGCGTCGCTGTCGGTGCGCGGCGCGGTCAATTGCATTTGTGCCTGGATCCGACGGACGCGGCGATCCTCAATCGCGGCGGGACGCGCCTGGTCGACAACCCGAGCCAGGCCACCGGGCCCGAGGTACGGGTCATGCCGCTCGACGAACTCATCGTCGATCGGGTCGATCTGCTCAAAATCGATGTGGAGGGGATGGCCGTCTCCGCGTTGGAAGGCGCACATGCGGTCATAGCGCGGTATACGCCATTGATTTTTATCGAAGTCGGCGTGTCGGAAATGTCGGCCTTCTTCGACTGGCTGTGCGCCTCGTCTTACCGCGTGGCAGGTGCGCTGTCGGATTATGTCGGCTTGACCAATCTGGTTCTGCAGCCGACCACGTCGCAACCGCGGGCTGTTGCGTCAGGGGCTGCAAATGCGGAAGCGCGTATCGCCCAGGCACTTACCAAGGCTGAGGTTGCGTTCGCGTATGCCGAGCAAGCAGACATGACGCTGCGCTCGACCCTGGCACGCAGTGGGGCTCTTCAACGTTCCCACGTCCAAGCTACAACAGAAATCCTCGCACAGGTCACATCCTTGACCCATACGGTCGATCAACTGAGCACCGAAATTGCTCGATTGCGCACAATCGAATCCAGATTGACGGTATGGCAAGCAACGTATGTGATCCGAAAATTCGGTGACCGCGCACCGAAATGGTTACGCAACGCTTTTCGCCGCCTTGTCGCGGGGGCGTGACGTCCGTTTCGGCCCTAAAGGACTATACAACGCCAGGCAGCGTGAGGTAAGTCTCTTGCTCCGCACCGCTAGGCGAGCCGCCTTCGCGCTGAATATTGTAGTCCAAATATTTGTTAAGCGGAATGGACAGGTCTGCATTTGTCGAGCACTCGACGGTGACGGCAGGATGGAGCACGGCGTTTGAACCTGGGGGAAGAATGGCGGCGTAACAGGGGGGGCGGAGACCGCCACTGCCCCACGGGGAAATCGGGTCGCTGCGGGCTCTGTCCCACAGCCTTCGCATGGTGCTGCTACGGATACTTGGTGCCGCGGCATCGTGTGCGGTGCTGGTCATTGTCTCGGTGTGGCTGATAGACCGGCCGGTCGCCACTTGGGTGCATGAACATCTCGGAGACTCGCGTTTTGCCTGGCTGAGGATGTCCTATGAGGGTCATATGCTTCCGATAGGCCCCTTCAGCCTTATGGCGGGTCCCGCGGAGGCGCTCGGGAAAATCGCTCTTGCTGTCCTCGTGCTTCTGGCCCTCTCCGTGGCAGCCGGCTGGCACCCGAAAAGGAGGGGCCGCGTTCTTCTGGCTCTCAGCCTGTCGATCCCAGTCGCGCTCGCGATGAACAAGGCCGCAAAGGACGTGTTCGGGCGAACTTGGCCTGAGAGCTGGCGCGGCGACAATCCATCATGGATTCGTGACGGAGTGTTCGGCTTCTTCCCATTTCATGGCGGCCCCAGCTGGGGTTCATTCCCGTCCGGGCACACGACGGTCATCACGACCGCGGCGACCCTCCTCTGGCTCGTCTGGCCGGAGTTCAGAGTTCTCTGGGCTGCGCTGGTCGCCATGGTTGTCATAGGGCTGATCGGAGCAAACTATCACTTCGTTGCGGATATCATCGGCGGGATCTATCTCGGCCTCGCAATCGGCATCAGTGCCGCCGGGTTGATGTTTGCGCTGAACGATCGCACCGATACGCCAATCATCCGGATGCCATCACCGGCTGAGCAAAACGCGCCCGTTCTCGAGGAAGGTTCGCCCACGCCGCGGCAGACGTGAGCGCCAGGGACAGATAGCGGCGTCACCCACGGCCCGTTTCTATTGAAGTCTTAGCTTAGCGCCAACTCCGCGTACCCATTCGCCGCCACTTCGTCGCACCTCGCGCGATACGCCGGCGCGCTGCCGCTGTAGCGGTTGATGATGCGGACCTGTTTGCCCTCCACGTTCCGGTTGACCCCGGTCATCCAGGAGTCGATCTCGTTGGACAGCAGCCCGATGCCGAGCGACTTGACGTGATCGGTCCACGATACCACGCCCGCATCCGTGGCCTCCAGCCGCGTGAGGCCATGGTCGCGCGCATAGCGCACCAGGCCGGTCACCCAATCGACGTTGTACTCGATGCTGCGGGGAATGTTGCCAAGCGCGGTATGCGGTCCCATCAGCATCATCATGTTGGGAAAGCCGTTCGACCATGACGCCGAGATAGGTCTCCGGCCCGTGCTTCCACCGGTCCTTCAGCCGCTGCGCCGCCAACACCGCGAATATCGATCCGGTCGAAACTGCCGGTGATGGCATCGAAGCCGGTCGCATAAATGATGATGTCGAATTCGTATTCGGCATCGCTGGTTTTGATGCCGGTCGGGCGTGATCCGCTCGATCGGCGCTTTCGAGATATCGACCAGTTTCACGTTGTCCTGGTTGTAGACTTCGTAATACTTGGTCTCCAGCGGTACGCGCCTTGTCCCGAAGCCGTGGTTCTTCGGAATCAGCTTTTCCGCGGTGGCGGGATCTTTTACCCGCTGGCGGATCTTCCGGGCGACGAAGTCGCTGAGCGCCGCATTTGCCTTCGCGGTCGGTCAGTATGTCGCGGAAATTGCCCTGCCAGATGCCGAAACCGGGTTCGGCATAGCGCTTTTCCCAGAACGCCTCGCGTTCCTCGTCGGAAACCTCGAACGTGCCGCGCGGGTCCGGTGTGTGCAGGAAGCAGGCGAAAGTCTCCTGGCAGCGCTGGAACATCTCCGGATAGCCGGCTTTGAGCTTCGCCATCTCCTCAGCGCTGATCTTGCTGTTGAGCAGCGGCGCGCACCAGTTCGGCGTGCGCTGGAACACCGTCAGATGGCCGGCGGTCTTGGCGACTTCCTGGATCGTTTGCACGCCGGTTGCGCCGGTGCCGATCACCGCCACCCGCTTGCCCTCGAAGCTGACCGGCTCATGCGGCCACCGAGCGGTGTGGAAGGATTGGCCCTGGAACGCCTCCACGCCCGGAATCGCCGGCAATCGTCGGCGCCGACAGCGGCCCGATGGCGGTGATCAGGAAGCGCGAGCTGAAGCGGCTGCCGTCCTCCAGCGTGACGTCCCAGGTGCGGGCCGCATCCTTGTAGTGCGCCGAGGCCACCCGGCTGCGAAACTGGATGTCGCGGCGCAGGTCAAACTTGTCGGCGACGTGGTTCAGGTAGCGCAGCGTCTCCGGCTGACCGGCGAAATGCTCGCTCCAGTTCCATTCGTCCAGCAGTTCCTGCGAGAAGGAATAGGCATAGGAGTAGCTCTCGGAATCGAAGCGCGCGCCTGGATAGCGGTTCCAGTACCAGGTGCCGCCGACCCCGGTGCCGGCTTCGAGCACGCGGACGAGAGCCCGAGCTCGCGCAGGCGAAGCAGCTGATACAGGCCGGACATGCCGGCACCGATGATAATGGCGTCATAGTTCTGTGGGGCTGGCCATAGGTTTCTCCTCCCCTGACGGATGCGCGAGGCCGCGTACTCCTTGGAATAGTGAAAATCCTCATAATGAGAGATTTTTGCAAGGTCAAGAAGCATCGGATCAAAATCTCTTATTCAGCGGATTATTGTGTTTCTCGTGAATTAGAGAATATCAAGGGTTGGCGTGATGCGCGGCTTCAGTCCGGCAAGGTGATGGTGATGGATCAGAGCAGCCCCCCCGGCATCGGCCGAACGGTGCAGGGAGAAACGAGCGTCACGCGCGTGCTGGGCATACTCGATTTATTCACGCCCGAGGCGCCGGTCTGGACAGTCGATATGCTCGTGGAGCGGCTGGCGCTCGGGCGCGCCACCGTCTACCGATATATCCGAGCACTGTGCGATGCGGGTTTTCTGGTTCCGGTGTCGCGGGCCGGGTATGTGCTCGGGCCCCGGTTCATCGAGTTCGACCGGAGCATCCGTCTGGCGGATCCACTGTTGCAGATTGTCCCGCCGGTGATGGCGGACCTACGGGAGGCCGTAGACGGCGCGCAGTTGCTGTGCGGTTTCTACGGGCTGCGCGTCTTGTGTGTGCTGCAGGACAAGACCGACCCCAATATCACCATGAGCATGGAGCGGGGGCGGCCGTTTCCGCTGTTCCAGGGGTCTCCGTCACGGGTGATCCTGGCGCATCTGCCGACCTATCAGCTACGCAATCTGGCGCTGAACCATCAGGCGGCGATCACTGCGGCGGGCCTCGGCGATAACTGGATGGAATTCCGGGACGCGATGCGGGCGATCCGGAAGACAGGCTATCTTGTAGCAAGTGATATCGACAAGGCACTGGTCGGAATCTCGGCACCGATTTTTCATGCCCCCGGTGCGGTGACGGCGAGCCTTTGCCTGGTGCGGCGGCGGGAGAACATGACGGAGGCGGATGCGTCCGCGCTCGGGCAGCTCGCTATAAACGCCTGCCAGCGGATTTCCGCCGAGTTGCAGGCGGTTCGGCCTGGCGGCGGCGACGCCGTGTTGGCGTTTCCAGTTTCGCGTGTGCGCTGACTCGGTTATGACCGGGCGCTCGACCCGAAAGGGGCGACCACCTTGGCTAGACCAATCGAAGCCGGTCCGGTAAGCGGGCGACGCAGCGAGACTCGTCATTCCGGTGGACATGATCGCTACTGCCGGCGTGCGACGCCGAGTTCGGGCGGCCTGGATCCGTCATCTCTCCTTGTTCGAACGGTCACTTGACGTCGCTGAGCCCTGGCCCTTTCTGGCTGCAGGGCGCTTGCCGCGATCCATCGTCGATTTGCGCCCGCAGCTTTGCAACCATTCCAGGAATCCCGATGG
The DNA here is from genome assembly GCA_963733925.1 of uncultured Alphaproteobacteria bacterium. GTDB lineage: Bacteria > Pseudomonadota > Alphaproteobacteria > Acetobacterales > Acetobacteraceae > Rhodopila. The sequence continues at coordinate 133,317 of CAVTFL010000001.1, forward strand.
AACTCCCTTTTCGGATCACTGTCTGCGGCCTCGATGAGCTTGCCGGACACAGCGACGCGCGTGTTAGCCACGTCCTGTCGATTCTCGATCCTGAATGGCCGGTGCCCGAAGTATTCGGCAGTTTTGGCGAGCATGAGAAACTGGAGCTTCGTTTCCACGACGTGATCGAGGACCGCCCTGGGACGGTCCCCCCGACGCCGTTCCATATCGAACAACTGCTCGAATTTGGCCGCGCGCTTGGTCGCGAACCGGCAGCGGCCGCGCATCTGCTTGTGCACTGTCACGCCGGTGTCTCGCGGTCGTCCGCATCAATGGCGCTGCTGATCGCCCAGGCCATGCCCGGTCGCCCCGGTCATGCGATCTTTGCTGACATTCTGCGAATTCGGCCGCAGATCTGGCCAAACCTCCGTATCGTCGAAATGGGTGATACCGCGCTCGGAAGGAACGGCGACCTCATCGACGCCGCGAAACGCGTCTACTGCCTGAGGATGGGGCAAAGCCCTTTGTTGGCCGACGAGTTCAGATCAGGAGGTCGCGGGCGCGAGGTCGACGCCGCCCTGGCCTCAAATAAGCAGGCATGAGGCCATTGCGGCCGCTGCTTCAGATTATCATCGAGTTGCTGAGGTTGTTTGGCAATGGAAGCACGACACCAAGCTCTGCCGATCGCAAGTCCGGCGGGTGGTGCTGATGTTGCGATGGGTTTTCCGGTTTCATCATTCCCCTACCCCGGAAACATTGCCCGCAGCCGAGGCGCCACATCCCGGGCGAACCGTTCCAAACTCGGCGCCATCTGCTCGGGCCGCATGCCCGGCGGCACGCCCCACGTTACGATATCCGTCAGCCCATACTCCCGAATAAACGTCGCCAGCTCCGCTACGCACTCATCAGCGTTGCCCACCACCCAGGTTTGCGGAATCCGCGTCTCCTCGGTGATGCCGGCGACACCCCCATGCCCGCCGGCCGCCGCGCGGAACTGGTTGTACACCGCCATGCGTCGGCGCTCGCCGTCCCGTACCGCCGGCCAGTCCCGCTCCCGGTCGTCGGTAACCAGGCACGACCGGATGATACCGACGCGGTACGCTCCTAGATCCCGGCCTCCATCAACAACCGCCGCCCGCCAGGGATCCAGCGCCCGCTCCCGCGGCCCCTGTGGCAGCAGGTTCGCCCCAAACCGAGCCGCCCGCAGCGCTCCGGCCTCTGCCATCGCCGCCACCCATAACGGAGGCCCCCCGGCCTGCACGAAGCCCGGAGTGATCTTGACGTCCTCGAACTGATAGCGTTTGCCGAAGAAGCTGAACCGCTCGCCGGTAAACGCGCGGGTCAGCACCTCCAGTCCCTCATCGGTCAGCGACACCCGGCGGGACACCGGAAAGCCGAAGCCTTTGAACTCGTGCGGCGCGTAACCCATGCCGACGCCTATTTCGACCCGTCCGCCACTGAGGTTGTCCAGCACCGCCAGGTCCTCTGCCAGCCGGATTGGGTGGTTGAACGGCAGCAGACAAACGTCGCACGAAAACCGTACATGCCCCGTCCGCGCCGCCATGGCGGAGGCGATCGGAATCCACGACGGCAGATACCCGTCTTCGACGAAGTGATGTTCGGTGAACCACACCAAATCCAGGCCCAGCTTATCCAGCCAGCTCACCTGCTCCATGATCGCGGCATAGAGGTCCTGCGTCCGCATGCCGGATTCTAGCGGATTGCGAAAATCGTAGACCACCCCGAGGCGCAGCTTCTCGGCCATCGCACTCCTCCAAACGTCTTGTCGGCGGAATTCTGGCAGGGGCCTGCATCGCCCGCAACCGAGCAACCACACGCGGCAACCCGACCCCGTGTCAGGCCCACCTCACGGTCGCAGGCGCTCGGCCGCGGTGCGACCAGCCGTTCTCAGTCGCCGGTCCTCGGCGCCCTCCGATTGCCAGCGTATCGGCCAAGCACTATGTCGAACTGTCCGCAATTTGAGGGGGACGTCTGGATGACCACCAACAGTCCGTTCGATGACCTGCCGAAGAACCGCGCCAACTACGCCGCTCTGACTCCACTGACCTTCATCGAACGTGCCGCCGCCGTCTACCCTAACAGGCTGGCTGTCGTACACGGGGAGCAGCATTGGACCTGGAAAGAAACGTACGCGCGCTGCCGTCGATTGGCCTCGGCGCTGTCCCGGCACGGCGTCGGCAGGAACGATACCGTGGCCATCATGGCCCCCAACACGCCGCCGATGTACGAAGCCGCATTCGGCGTCCCGATGTGTGGAGGCGTGCTTAATACGCTGAACACCCGGCTCGACGCCGAAGCCATCGCTTTTCAACTCCGCCATGGCGGTGCAAAGGCGCTGCTCACGGATCGCGAGTTTTCTCCCGTGATCGAGGCCGCACTCGCGCTGCTGGACGACAAACCGCTGGTCATCGACCTCGACGATCCGGCCTACCCGGACGGTAAGCTGCTTGGTCAAATCGAGTACCAGGCATTCCTGGCCGACGGTGACCCCGAATACCCCTGGCAGAACCCCGATGACGAATGGGATGCGATCGCACTGAACTATACTTCCGGCACCACAGGCGATCCCAAGGGAGTCGTCACTCACCATCGCGGCGCGCATCTGAACGCGGTCAACAACATCCTGAACTGGGGCATGCCGCACCACGCCGTGTACCTATGGACGCTGCCAATGTTTCACTGCAACGGCTGGTGCTTCCCTTGGACCATGGCTGAACGGGCCGGTGTTAACGTGTGCCTGCGGCGGGTGGAGGCCAAGGCGATGCTGGACGCCATCCGCGATCACAACGTCACCCATATGTGCGGCGCACCGATCGTCTATGGCATGCTGATCAACGCGCCGGCGGAACAGCGCGCCGGCATCACCCACCGCATCGCGGGCCAGATCGCGGGCGCGGCGCCGCCGGCTGTGATCATCGAAGGCGCCGAACAGATCGGCATCGAGCTGACGCACGTCTATGGGCTGACCGAAACGTACGGCCCCGCCAGCGTCTGCGCCAAGCACGAGTCGTGGAACTATATGCCCGTCGACAAGCGTGCAGAGCGTAACGGGCGCCAGGGTGTCCGCTCGCCCTTACAGGAGGCAATGGACGTCCTCGACCCCCAGACGATGCAGCCCGTTCCGTGGGACGGCGAAACGATGGGCGAGATCATGTTCCGCGGTAATATCACCATGAAGGGCTACCTGAACAACCCGCACGCCAACGAGCAGGCATTCGCCGGTGGATGGTTCCATACCGGCGACCTCGCGGTGACGGAGCCGGATGGTTATACGAAGATCCGTGACCGGTCCAAGGACGTCATCATCTCTGGTGGTGAAAATATTTCATCCATCGAGGTGGAAGAAGCATTGTATCACCATCCGGCAGTGCTGAATGCCGCGGTGGTGGCGCAACCCGACGAGAAATGGGGCGAAACCCCATGCGCGTTCGTTGAACTGAAGGCGGGCGCATCCGTCACCGCCGACGAACTCCGCGATTTCTGTCGCGAGCACTTGGCTCGGTTCAAAGTTCCAAAGACATTTGTATTCCGTGATATTCCGAAGACGTCCACCGGAAAAATCCAGAAATTCGTGTTGCGGCAGCTAGCGAAATCGTCTTCGGCCATCGAGTAGCAGCGAAATCGTCTTTGCGGGCGTGCGGCGCATCCAATCGTGCGGCTCCGGCGCCGCTCAGCCGTTGACGTACCTTCAAGCAGGCAAGCGACGGCGCGCTTGCCGCCTGATGCAGGCGCGCGGCACAATAATCGAATGTCGATTCCCATCCTTGTCCGCCGCTTGCCCCACGCCGAGGGTCTGCCGCTGCCATCCTATGCCACCGCTGGCGCAGCCGGGATGGATTTGATGGCGGCAATTGGCGATCCGATCTCCGTGCAGCCCGGCGAACGCATACTAATCCCGACCGGTCTCACCATCGCCCTTCCGCCCGGCTACGAGTTACAGATCCGCCCGCGTTCCGGCCTCGCCCTACGCTACGGCATCACCCTGCCGAACACGCCGGGGACCATCGACGAGGACTATCGCGGCGAGATCGGGGTGATCGTTCTCAACACGGGCACCGAGCCGTTCGTCGTCGAGCGCGGCGCTCGTATCGCTCAGGCCGTCCTTGCGCCGGTCAGCCGTGCAGAATGGACCGAAGTGGAGAGCTTGGAAGTGACCACACGGAATGCGGGTGGCTTCGGGAGCACCGGCACAGCACAGAACCTTGCCTGAGCGATCAACTATCACCGGTAGTTGAAGTTTGTCCTGTATGAATCCGATTACGTTCCTGTATGGTAAGTATGTCGAGACCGAAAGGACGGCCTGCGGCATCAGGGGAGATATCGGATGCACGTGCAGATCGCCGAGGTAGAACTGGGCCATTCTGCAACGGCCGACGGCGAGCGATCGGTGACCGCGGACTCCGGTGCCAATTACCCTGGCAATCAGGAGCGTCCGCTGATGGCGGCTCGCGGGATCGTAACAGCCTTGATAATGGCAGTCCCTTTCTGGATGCTCTTCGCGTTCACCTTGTATCTGCTGATTTGAGCCGAAAACAGCGGCGGGCGGGGGGCCGAACTAGGCGCGATTGATTTTGTGATTGACCTGCATACGTCGGCCGGTCTTCTGAACACCGATGCGCTCGACGTTGTTTCAGGTTGCGAGTCTGTTGCTGGGCCTCCTGGCTGCGCCGTCTTTGGCACAGCCCCTGCCGGGAGACGTGATTGACCATTTCTTTCTGACCAGCGATGGGGTGCGGCTGCACTACCTGGAAGCGGGACCGCCCGGAGCGCACACTCTGGTGTTCGTACCCGGCTGGACGATGCCCGCCTGGATCTGGATGCCGCAGATCCAGGCATTTTCCCGCCGCTATCACGTCGTCGCGTTCGATCCGCGCGGGCAAGGCGATTCCGCCGCACCTGCGGATGGCTACGACCCTGAGCGCCGCGGTCGTGATATCGCCGAACTCACTGGCCGCCTGGGTGGCCAGCGCGTGGTGGTGATCGGGTGGTCATTGGGCGTGCTCGACACGCTCGCCTCGATCCACGTTGCCGGCGATAGCCGGTTGGCCGGTCTGGTGCTGGTCGACAACTCGGTCGGCGAGGACCCGCCGCCGCTGCCCTATAAGCCGGGGCCGCGCCGGGCCGGTCGTCCGCCAAGCTATCCCGCGTCGATGAAAGCGTTCGTCCAGGCGATGTTTCACCGTCCGCAGCCAGCGGCCTATCTTGACCGGCTGACTGAAGCGACGCTCCGAACCCCGCCGGCCGCCAGTCGTTTGCTGCTGGCGTATCCCGTGCCTCGATCCTATTGGAAGGAGGCTGTCTATGCCACGAAAGTGCCGCTGTTGTACGTCATCCGGCCCCGCTGGCTAGCGCAAGGGGAGAATCTCACGCGAAAGCGCCCGGATACCCAGATGGAGGTCTTTGCCGACGCCGGCCATGCGCTGTTCGTCGATGATGCGGCGCGTTTCAACAGCGTGACCGAGGATTTTCTCAGGCGGCACGTCTGGCGATGAATTTGTTGCCGCTGTTTTTCGTTTCCCTCGCCGCGGTGGGGTACGAAACCGCGCTCACCCGCTACTTCGCCGTCGCGAAATGGTCGGAGTATGGCTACTGGGTGATATCCATCGTGATGGTGGGATTTGCGTTGAGCGGGGTCGTGCTCGCGCTGTGGCGGGAGGCTTTCGTTCGCAGGGCCTCCTTGCTGATGGCGTCGCTACCGGTCGCGCTGGTACTGACGGCCGCTGCGGGCTACTATTTCACGACAACAAACCCGTTCAACCCACTGCAATTGCAGAATACCGTAACCTGGCAGCCGCAGATCTGGAACATCGCCGGATACTATGCGGCGCTGCTGCCGTTCTTTTTTCTCGCCGGTCTGTTCATCAGTCTGAGCTTCGTGACCAACGCCGGCCAGATCGGTAAGGTCTATGCGTTTGACCTGACTGGGGCAGGGGCTGGCGCCGCCAGTGTGCTGGCCGCGATGTACGCGGTGCACGCATTCAACTTGGTTCCTCTTCTGTTGGTGCCTCTGGCCGTATCGGCCTTCTTCATGGCCGGTCCGCACCGGATCAGGGCGATCGTGGCTGCGATGGCCGCACTTTGCGCGGCCGAGGCCGTGCTTCTGCTGGACAACCAGGCTGAGTACAACGATTTCAAGGCGATCTATGCGCCGCTTCACACGCCTGATGCCAAAATCCTGGCTTCGGTCAATTCCCCTCGCGGCGACTACACGCTGCTCGACGATTTTACAGAACGCGTGGACACCGACATCTCCAACAACGCCGGCATGCTTGGTGTCCAGGGTCCGCCACGCAGCTATGGACTTTACCGTGACGGCAATCGCATTGCCGCGCTGCCGCGGCAACGCCCGATCAACTCCGACTACGCCGAGGCAGCCCTGGACGCCCTGCCGTACGAACTGATCCCGCATGCGCGCGTGATGCTGGCGGGTGCATCCGGCGGATTTCGCATCGAGGAGGTGTCGCGGCTGGGAGCGTCGCAGGTCAACGTGCTGGAGCCCGAACCGGAACTGTTGCGGATAGCGCGCCAGGGGCTAGGTCCGGTCACGCCGATCAGCCCGCTGCCCAATGTGCGGATCAGAGGCAACGGACCGTTGGCTGATGCCAACCGGAACGTTTACGACGTGGTGGACCTGTCTGCTGACTTCCTTGACGCCGCCGAGACCAACGCGACGGCTTTCACACAGGAAGCGATCGTCTCGTATCTTCGAGTCTTGGCACCGGGAGGAATGGTCTCGATCCCGGTCTCGATCCGCGACTTCCCGGTCTATGCCTTGCGCATGCTCTCCACGGTGCGGGCCGCGCTGCTGACGGCTGGGATCGCCGATCCGGCCGCTCACGTCATCGTCTATCGGTCCGCTTGGAGTGTCCGCATCCTGGTGGCTCGTGACGGCTGGCGTGCGTCGGACATCGAGGTCGCCCGCAAATTCTGCGACGACCGATCGTTCGACCTGTCGTGGTATCCAGGCTTTGACGTCGCGAAGGCCCGCGTCGGTCTTTACAACGACTTACCGGCCGTTTCTTTCGACAAAGGTGAGGTTGAATCTAACGGTCCGGACGATGCGATTGCCGACGAAGCTGCAGCCGTGCTGTCCGGGCGTGCCACGGCTTCGCGCGAACAATTCAACCTTTCCCCGATTACGCTGGATCGGCCCTTCTTCTATGCCGTGCTGCGGCTGGACCGGGTCGGCACCATCCTGAAGCGGCTGGAGATCCTGCCACAGTCAGAGGTCGGGGCGCTGGTGAACCTGGCGGTGCTGGCCCAGGCGGTGGTAATAGCCGCGTTGGTCTTGTTGGTCCCGCTAGCTGCACCGGGGCGGATCCAAGCGCCTCGCGCCGAGGTGTTGCGATCGGTCGTCTATTTCCCGGCTCTCGCCCTGGGCTTCCTGTTCATCGAAATCTATCTCATCGAGAAAGCGAGCTTCTGGCTCGGCGACCGCGCTAACGGTTTTGCGCTCGTGCTAACTGGCATGCTGATATTCTCCGGCATAGGCAGCCTGTGTACACCATGGTTCGACGCCAGGCCGCGGCAGGGCATGGCTTGGGTCGCGGCGGTGGTGCTCGTATGGTGTGCAGCGGTCCTGCTGTTCGTGGAACCGGCCATTCTCTCCACGCTGGACTGGCCCTTCGTAGTCCGCGCCGGGCTGTTGCTCGTGCTGATCGCACCCTTGTCCGTGGCTCTCGGCCTGCCGTTCCCGCTGGGACTCAATCGAGCGGGGACAGGTGGGTTTCTGCCGTGGGCATGGGGGTTGAACGGGGCGTTCTCCGTAGTAGCGACGCCACTGGCCAACCTCGTCGCGCGCGAGGCTGGATTCAGCAGGGTTCTTTTGTCCGCGGCGATCCTTTATTGCATCGCCTTGGTTACGTTTCCGGCATTGAGGAAGAATTCAGTTTGGCACGACATCCCATTACCATCACCCGCCGCGGAGTGATCTCCACCGTCGCGGTGACCTCGGTTCTTCCCTCGCTTGCTCGTTCGGCGCCGACCTGGACGAGGGCCGCCTATGAGCAGGCAATGCGCGAGTCCGGCCGGCCGGTCAGCCTGACCGACGCCCAGTTCGACGCCATCCAGCAGCGCAAGCCCGCCGCGATGCGGCGGATCGAGGCATATTTGAAGGATCATCTGGGGAGTGCTGATCCCTCCGTGATGGCCGCCTTCGAGGCGGTGCCGAGGGAATATTATCACTACGAGTACCCAGACCATCGTGCGACGCCCGGCGATGCCTATGAAGAGAACCCGAAGCCTTGGGGGCTGGGTTACGGGTCGGCGCTGTCCGACTATCTCGGACAGGCTTACATGACTCAGGTGTGCAAGCCGAAGCCCGGTGAGGTTACGCTGGAGATCGGAACTGGAAGTGGGTTTCAGAGCAGCCTGCTGTCGCGGATCGTCAGAACCGCATACTCGATCGAGATTATCGAACCGTTGGGCAAGGCGGTCGGGAAGATCTTCGCGCCCATCGGTTACACCAACGTGCATACCAAGGTCGGCGACGGCTATTATGGCTGGCCGGAGGTCGACGGCGGATTTGACATCATCATCGTCACGTGCGCGGCAACCTTTGCTCCGCCCGATCTATTCAAGCAGCTGAAGCCCGGTGGCCGTTTGATCATTCCCATCGGTCAGCCATTCAAGCGCGGTCAGGTACTGTATGTCTACTCCAAGGATGCGGAAGGAAAAATCCATTCACGCCGGGATATTGGCGTGTTCTTCATCCCGATGACGGGCGCAATCGCGAAGAACCAGCCGGCGCCCGAGACTGTGTCGGATCACCCCCCGGCAGACAATCCAGCGCCGAATGCCGCTAAGCCTGCGACCGAGTAGATCGCTCATCGTACGGTGGGTCTTCGGTCACCGACGCAGTCGTCGTTGGCCGATACTATCGTTCTAGTCGACGGGCGGCGGGAATGACCCCCGCAATCGCCCACAGAATAGAGCATAAACGCAGTCGTAAAAGTAATTCGCAGCACCAGGGGCCGCAGCGCAACCTCAGGTTCATCGGCGATCACTATCAACAACTAGGTGCGATGCCGGATAATATCAACTAACCGTGAGTACAGCCAATCCAGTTTCTGAATGGATTCTTCAAACAACGATAGTTCGATCATTGAAAATACTGACGATTGTCTGTGATCTCCATCCAGGATCGCCGACCCGTTTACCTTCCAGGCCACCCAATAAGTATAGGGCCTTGGGAAACGCATCCGAGCGGGACGCATTTCATTATTGCGAGCCCTCGTTATGGCACTCGCCAATATCTGGATGTCGTAGCCCGAACTGGCTCGCGCAAACGAAAGGATACGCCATGGAAAGAATTTACGACCAGCCATTGGAGCTGTCGCTGGAACAGCTTGATATGGTTGCTGGCGGCGGCGGTGGATGCGCACCGCCTCCCCCACCGCATTGCGCACCGCCGCCTCCCCCCTGCGGGTGTGGGCCGGTCGTCGCCATTGGCATTGGCGTCGCCGTGGGGATCGTTCTTTAGTCCTTGGTTCCTCCCGGCGCGCTCCGCCGGGAGGGCTTCCACAGTGTTTCCACCTTAAGTGGAGATATTGTCGATTTGCTGTGAATTTCGCCAATCTGAGGTCGCTTCGCGATTTCGGGCTGGGCGGATATTGATCTCATCTGGAATTCCACATGAGCGCGGCGGTACAACAACCCTTCTTCCGGCCAGAGTCCCTCCGGTCAGGGAACACATCCTGGCTAGGGCGCCCTACCCTGGCGCTGGGTTTGCCCATTACCGTCTCGGCGGCCGCGTCTGTTGCGCTCGTAGCCGCCCTCGGAGCCCTCATTACTTTTGGCACCTACACGCGTCGCGTCGACACGAGCGGTGTCATGGTGCCGCGGTCAGGCGTCGTCACCATATCTGTTCCAACGACTGGCTGGGTCAGACAACTTGCCGTTCATGAAGGCGACACTGTACAGGCAGGTACTCTGCTTTATACCCTGGACGTTGATACGACGATCAAGCGTGGCGGAGTTCAGCAGATCATTGCGAATGCGCTGATCGCACAGCGCAACGTACTCGCGGACGCAATCCAGCGCAAGCAGATGATGGAAGCGGAAACCGCGAAGCAACTCATGCAAACGATCGCTAACCTGAAAGATCAGCGAAGTCAGCTGGACGAGCAGATCAAGATCCAGCAATCGTTTGAGGCGCGCCTGAGGGACGAATACACGCTATACCTTCAACTATTCAACAAGCACAACCTCGCCGCGAGTGAGATGGACTCGCGTCAGCAGGCGTGGATGACGGCAAGGTCCACGCTTGAACAACTCAAGAGTACAAGTCTGCGCCTGCAAGGCGATCTTATCGGTGCGGAATACCGGGCGGCCACCAATCCAATTACAATACGGAACGAGACCGACGACCTAAAGAACAAGGTCGCTGCGATCGATCAGGATATTGCCAATAGCGAAGCGCGGCGCTCAATTGAAATAATGGCCCCCGGTTCCGGCGTCGTAACCGCCATCGCCGCTCAGCCGGGACAGGCGGTGAGCACTGGCACACGTTTGCTGACGATTGTTCCCCAGAACGACACAATGATCGGCCAAATGGTCGCACCCGGAACTGCGGTTGGTTTCATCCGCCCCGGGCAGAGGGTTTTGTTGCGCTACAGCGGTTTTCCCTACCAGAAGTTTGGCCAGTATGCGGGAACGGTGGAGAGCGTCTCACGCGCGGCGCTTCGGCCGGACGAAGTGCAGCAATGGGAGGTCGGCAAAGGTTCTGAGGCGTCGGCTGGGCCGTACCTACCGCGTCATTGTCATACCGGAGCGTCAGACAGTGGATGCATTCGGGACGGAACAGCAAATTCCTTCCCACATGCAGGTGAGAGCCTACGTCCTGCTGGAGACACGTCCACTGTACCAATGGATTCTTGAACCGCTTTACAGCGTTACTCGCGCCTGGCGAAGTCGATAGAGAGGTGCGTACATGCAACGTTCCCAGCGAACTGTGGACGGCGCGTTGTTCCGGCGTGCGACCCCCGTCGTCCTGCAGACAGAGGCTGCCGAATGCGGGCTAGCGTGCCTCGCGATGATCGCAGGCCATTATGGGCACCGGATGGACGTTCAGGTCTTGCGCCAGCGTTATAGTCTGTCGCTGAAGGGCATGACGTTGAGCGAGCTCGTGCGGCTCGCCACAGGCCTGCATCTGTCAACCCGGGCTTTGCGGGCTGAGGTGACGCATCTTGGGCGGTTGCGGCTACCGGCGATCCTGCACTGGGACCACAACCACTTCGTAGTTCTCGTACGTGTTGGAGCACACGCTGCGGTCGTTCATGATCCGGCGGTCGGTCAGAGACGGATCAGGTTGGAGGAACTCGGCAAGCATTTTACGGGCATTGTTCTCGAGGCCTGGCCTACGACCAGCTTTCGGCGAAAGACCGAACGTGCTCGGATAAAGATCCGTGACTTACTGCAACAGACCCGTGGATTCTGGAGCGCGGCCACTCGTGTTTTATTGGTGTCGCTGGTAATCGAGGTACTCATCATCGCGATGCCGATTGCGTTCCAACTCGTGCTGGATGAGGTTGTGGTATCTGCCGATCGTGATCTTTTGTTGCTGATCGCACTCGGGGTGGGATTGCTGGTCACTTTTCGCGCGTTCGCGGAATTCGTGCGCTCCTCGGCCATTCTGCTGGGAGGATCGAATTTGGCACTGCAATGGAAGATGAGCCTGTTTCAGCACCTGTTGAAGTTGCCACTCAGTTTCTTCGAACGTCGGCATGTGGGCGACGTTGCCTCACGCTTCACCTCAGTCGATCGCATGCAGCAGGGCCTAAGCGTAACGTCGGTGTCCGGCGTTGCGGACGGGGTGATGGCAATCGTTCTGGTTGTCATGATGTTTCTATACGAAATCGAACTCGCGTGGATCGCAGTTGCCACGACCACACTCTATGCGGTTATGCGGGGCTTCGCGTATCGATTGTATCGTCGCGTTAATGAGGAGGCGATTGTTTATGCCGCGCAAGAGAGCTCGCATTTCATCGAGACGCTGCGCGGGATGCCAAGCATCAAGGCGCTTGGAATTGGCGATCGCCGGCAGGCGAGCTGGAACAACTTTCTCGTCGATCGCGTCAGTGCCGAGCTTCGCGTACATCGCGTAGACGCGGTATTCACGGCGCTGAGCAGTTTGTTATTTGGTCTTGATCGCGTAATAATTATTTACTTGGGAGCAAGTGCTGTCATTGACAGCAGTCTGACCGTTGGCATGCTGGTCGCGTTCCTCGCCTACAAGGATCAGTTCTCGCAGCGCATTGGCCAATGCCTCGACACCATCGTCAGGATGAGCACGTTGGCGGTGCACGGCGAACGGATATCGGACATCGCGCTGACAAGCCCGGAACAAGGTGCCGACAGGCCACCAATCGTGCCGGTTCTCGCGAATTCGGGCCAGCGGGCGACCCTCAGTGCTCAGGGTCTCGGGTTCCGGTATGGTGACAATGAGGCGCCGGTGATTGCCGACCTCGATCTCGATGTCGCGCCAGGTGAGTGCGTGGCCATCGTCGGTCCTTCCGGGGCCGGCAAGACCACGCTACTGAAGATGTTGGCAGGCCTGCTGCAACCCTCTTATGGCTCGGTGCTCCTCGATGGCGCACCGATAAGCGCGATGGGACTGGAGAGCTATCGCACACATATCGGCTGCGTGCTTCAGGACGACAGGCTGTTTGCCGGGTCGATTGCGGACAATATCACGGCCTTTGCGCCGTCACCCGACTTTGAACAGATCCAGGCCGCAGCGAAGCTGGCAGCCATTCACAACGAGATTTTGCGGATGCCAATGGGCTACGAGACATTGGTCGGCGATATGGGCAGCTCCCTGTCGGGAGGTCAGGTGCAGCGGATCGTCCTGGCACGCGCGCTGTTTCGCCAGCCTCGCGTGCTGCTGCTGGACGAGGCGACCAGTCATCTGGACGAGGAGAATGAGCGAGCTATCAATGAGGCCATCCGAACCCTGCCTATTGCGCGCGTGATCGTTGCTCATCGCCGTTCGACGCTGGATATGGCCGATCGTGTGGTGCCGATTTGGCCGATTGCTCCGGGTATCGCAAACCGAGCCTCATGACCCGGCGCCGCCGGGCTGTGGAAGCCGTTCGACAGTTGGAAATGGTGGTGGCTGGCTTTCCATGGCGTGATGACGCGGACATGGCCCTTATCGGTGAGCATGCACATCCGCCGCTCGATAGCTCGCCGCGCGAGGCCGATCGCTCTTGCCGTTCGATACGAGACTGACTATGCTTCACTCATATGCGAATGACTCGCAAGTAAGGAGCGCTTCCAGCAATGGAGCAGGAAAGCCAGATCGGCCGCCGGTGCGAACGGGCCGTGATTACCGCGTACTCCGAGTTGCGCCAGATTGGATCGGACGATATGTCGGCTTTTCAGGCCTGCACCGCGCTATATCGCATCCATCATCCAGAGGCCTCAATCAGCGAGGCGCGGCGCCTGGTGGCCGAGTGGATCGACCATCATTTGGTCCGCAAGGCGCCGGGTCCCACAGATGGGTGTATCTGCGAATAACCGGCCGCGGAAAAAGCTGCCACGGCCGAGGCGGTAGCGGCTATGCCGCAGCACCGTTCAAGCAAAGAAGCGCATGCGCGCTTCAACTCACGGCGGCGAATCCCATAACGCTTGCTTACCATGACAGGCAGGGCCGCGGCTCCACGGAAAACGCAACCAATTGTGTGAGCACGAATGCTACGCGCCACGTGCTTGGTGTACAGCGATCGGCCGAAAGTCCCAGTAATCGACCCCCACATCCGTTTGCTGAGGGAGTGGTTTCAGCCGCCCATGACTGTGGCCGTGCAAATTCAGCGCTCCCTTCGCCATCCCGTTCCAGGTGCGGAAGGCGTAGTGGCACAGCACGAGGCGATGCGCCTCAACAGTGATCTCGGCGTAGGCCTGGACGCTGGACCACTCAACCAGTCGGGCAATCTCAGGCGGATCGTTATTGCCGGCGACCAGATGCTTGCGCCCATTCAGCGAGCGGAGCAGGACGCCAGCCGAGCCCGCGCTGATCCGCAGCGCGAAATCGCCGAGATGCCAGACGTCATCCTCGGGCTGCACGACATCGTTCCATCGGGCCACCATGGCCGCATCCATGGCCGCGACGGAGGCGAACGGCCGACGATAGAGCGACAGCGCGCCGGCATGCCCAAAATGCGTGTCAGCGGTAAACCACACCGCCAATTCAAGCTAATCCGCGGCGTCTGCCACTTCCTCGGTAGGCTTCTTGCCGGCACGGATGCGCTTCAGCGCGGTCTCGACATGGCGGCTGAACACGTATTCGGCGGGTCGCTGATTATCCAGCGGAATCTCCGGCGCCATCGGGCCACTGGTACGAATGCCGCGCACCGCCTGCGCCGCCGCCCGCCAGGGTTTGCGGACGGTTTCCGCCACGGCGCTGGCCTCGTAGCCCGAGTGCACCATGCAGTCAGCGCATTTCTCATAGTTGCCGGTGCCGTATTTGTCCCAGTCCGTCGTTTCCATCAGTTCCTTGAACGACTTCGCATAGCCCTCACCCAGCAGGTAGCAGGGCCGCTGCCAACCAAAGTAGGTTCGGGTCGGGTTGCCCCAGGGCGTGCAATGGAAGCTCTGGTTGCCGGCCAGGAAATCGAGGAACATCGACGACTGATTGAACGACCACTTCTTTTTCCATGCCCCTTTGCCCTCGCGGCTGAAGATCCCGCGGAACAGTTCCTTGGTCTTTGTGCGATTGAGAAAATGCTGCTGGTCCGGTGCCCGTTCGTAGGCATACCCGGGCGAGACAGAAATCCCGTCCACGCCCATCGCCATGACGTCGTCAAAAAACGACGCGACCTTCGCGGGTTCGGCATTGTTGAACAGCGTCGCATTGATAATGGTGCGAAATCCGCGACGCTTGGCTTCTGCGATCGCCGCGACCGCGCGGTCGTAAACACCCTCCTGACACACCGAAATATCGTGTTCGGTCCGCCCGCCATCCAGATGCACCGACCAGGAGAACCACTTGGACGGCTGGAAGAGGTCCATCTTCTTTTCGAGCAGCAAAGCATTCGTGCACACGATGACGAACTTTTTGCGGGCGATGGCGCCTTGCACAATTTGCTCGATTTCCTTGTGCAGTAGAGGCTCTCCGCCAGCTATCACAACCACTGGCGCACCGCACTCTTCGACTGCCTCCAGGCATTCCCCGACGGACAGGCGTTGATTGAGAATTTCCGCAGGATAGTCGATCTTGCCGCAGCCCGCGCAGGCGAGGTTGCAGCGGAACAGCGGCTCCAGCATCAGCACCAGCGGATAGCGCTTGCGGCCGATTAGATGCTGCTTAACGACGTAGGCGCCGACACGTAGCACCTGATTGATTGGAACGGCCATTCTCGGCTACTTCCTTAAGCAAAATCGCGCTGGGAGGATCATGCGATCACTATGCGTCCACAAGCTGCGCGGGAAAGCGGAACCGAACGTCCTCCGCCACCCCATCCTGCGTCGAAATGTGGATCTCGCCAAACTGGCGCAAGCCCTCCAGAACACCTTGTACCAATGTCTCCGGCGCGGACGCGCCGGCGGTGACGCCAACCGAGGCAATTCCCTCGAACCATTCAGCGTCGCAACGCGCCGGCATCGTCGATCAGATAGGACGGCTTGCCCAGTTCCTGACCAATCTCCCGTAAGCGATTGGAATTGGATGAATTGCGAGATCCAACGACCAGGATCATGTCCACCTGGTGCGCCAGGTCCCGCACCGCCTGCTGGCGGTTCTGGGTCGCGTAGCAAATGTCCCGCACGTCCGGTCCGACAATAGTGGGAAAGCGGTTCGTCAGCGCCGAGATAATGCTGCGCGTGTCATCGACGGACAGCGTCGTTTGAGTGATGTAGGCTAGCTTGTTCGAATCCTTCACTTCCAGCAGTGCCACGTCCTCGACGGTTTGCACCAAATGCACCTTCGCGGGAACCTGGCCGATGGTGCCTTCGACTTCTGCATGGCCGGCATGCCCGACCAGCACGATCTCCCGGTCCTGGCGCGCGTAGCGCCGGCCTTCATTATGCACCTTGGCAACCAGCGGGCAGGTCGCGTCGATCACCGACAATCCGCGCTCCGCGGCTGCGTCCTCGACCCGCTTTGCCACGCCGTGGGCGGAAAACACGGTCATCGACCCGAGGGGAATCTCGTCCAGTTCGTCAACGAACACGGCCCCGCGGGTCCGAAGATCCTCGACCACATGGCGATTGTGTACGATTTCGTGACGCACGTAGATCGGTGGGCCATATTTTTTGAGCGCGCGTTCGACGATCTCGATGGCCCTTTCCACGCCGGCACAGAAGCCGCGGGGCTGGGCAAGGACGACGCGAATCATGCAGACACTCTCCAGGTGATACCGGACTACGCGGGTAGGGAAACCGGGCGGGATATGGCAGGTCGCCCCTTTTGCTGCAACGCCACGAAAAGCGCCGGAGGGCAACCAATCGATGGTTCCATGGACATAGGGTCGATTCCTTGCCTCGGCTACGTCGGTGGCTATTAGTGCAGCAATTGCCCGACGCGCAGCGTGGTAAATTGGCAACACTCACGACGATCGCGCCCGCGTTATCATGCGCAACGTCTTCCGACGTGATAACCGCTACGGAACTGGCTCCCGCTTGGCGGAGTCGCTTCTGGCGAGGATGCCTGTGACGTCTGATCGCTTCCGTTCCTCGATCGATCTTCACAGAGAAATGGCGCGCGCCGCCAAAGCGGTTGAGCAGGCTCTTGACGTGCTGCTTCCCCCAATCGAGGGCGCGGAAGGGCGGCTGGCCGAGGCAATGCGCTATGCCACCCTCGGTGGCGGCAAGCGCTTGCGCGCCTTCCTCGTTATAGAAAGCGCAGCGCTTTTCAGCGTCAATGAGACATGTGCCGCGCGGGTTGCCGCGTCGGTAGAGATGATGCACGCTTATTCGCTGGTTCACGATGATCTGCCGGCGATGGATGACGACGACTTGCGGCGTGGCAAACCAAGCACACATAGGGCCTTCGACGAGGCGACCGCGATTTTGGCCGGCGACGCTCTGCAATGCCGTGCGTTCGAAATCCTGGGAGAACACGATACCCACTCCGACCCTCAGGCACGCTGCGAACTCGTGATGGCGCTTGGGGCCGCCGCGGGCGCGCGAGGCATGGCGGGAGGACAGATGATCGACATGCTGGCGGAGGGGCAGACCCTGGACGGACCGGCAGTTACACGCTTGCAAGCGCTCAAAACCGGCCGACTTATACAATACAGCGCAGAAACCGGTGCCATCCTCGGTCGAGCAACAACGCAGCAGCGACATGTCATGGCGGCGTATGGTCGTGACCTGGGTGCCGCGTTCCAGATAGCCGATGATCTGCTCGATGTGGAAGGCGACGAGACAGAGACCGGCAAGACGGCTGGGAAGGATGAAGCCGCCGGCAAGGCAACGATGGTGTCCGTCCTTGGGTTGGAATTGGCTAGAGCCCACGCCGATATGTTGGCTCGGCAGGCCGCGGCTCACCTCGACGGATTTGGGGATCGCGGGGCGAACTTGCGTGCGTTGGCTAACTTCGTGACCGCCCGGCGAAGCTGACCGAGAACAGGAGATTTGATGAACGCTATCAATACCCCGTTGCTCGACCGCGTCCGGTATCCGGCCGATCTGCGCAACTCCTCGCCCGAACAGTTGCGGCTGCTCGCGGATGAATTGCGGGCGGAGACGGTGGATGCGGTTTCGGTCACGGGAGGCCACCTAGGCGCCTCGTTAGGCGTGGTGGAGCTAACGGTCGCAATCCACGCGGTTTTCGAAACGCCGCGCGACAGGTTGCTGTGGGACGTTGGGCATCAGGCCTATCCGCATAAGATTTTGACCGGACGCCGCGACCGGATCAGGACCCTGCGCCAAGGCGGCGGACTGTCAGGCTTCACCAAGCGGTCCGAGAGCGAGTACGACCCGTTTGGCGCCGCACACTCCTCCACCTCGATTTCTGCCGGTCTGGGAATGGCCGTATCGCGCGATCTGAAAGACGCGCGTTACGCGGCGGCCGGCGAGACGGAGCGGCGGGCGCTGGGCCTGGAGCGAGACGACCGCAACGTGATCTGCGTCATCGGCGACGGCGCCATGAGCGCCGGGATGGCCTACGAGGCGATGAACAACGCTGGCGCGTTGAAGTCGCGGCTGATCGTCATTCTCAACGACAACGACATGTCGATCGCACCCCCAGTGGGTGCCATGAGCGCGTATCTGTCGCGGCTGATGTCCTCGCGCAGTTTCCTGTCGCTGCGGGAATTGGCCGCCCGGATGGCCAAGCGCTTTCCGCGCGGCATCGAGCGGACTGCTCGGCGCGCCGAAGAATACGCTCGTGGGATACTCACGGGTGGGACGCTATTCGAAGAGCTCGGCTTCTATTATGTCGGGCCGATCGATGGGCATAACCTGGATCACCTGTTGCCGGTGCTGCGCAACGTCCGCGAAGCCGAGGAAACCGGGCCAATCCTTGTCCACGCCATCACTCAGAAGGGAAAAGGGTACGCTCCTGCGGAGCGGTCCCCCGACAAGTATCATGGTGTCTCAAAGTTCAACGTCATCACCGGGGAACAGGCGAAGGCGCCCCCTGGTCCGCCGGCCTACACAAAGGTCTTCGCGGACGCGTTGATCGCCGAGGCTAGGAAGGATTCCATGGTGGTTGCCATCACAGCGGCCATGCCGTCCGGCACGGGGCTCGACCGCTTCGCCAAGGTATTTCCGGATCGCTGCTTTGATGTCGGAATTGCCGAACAGCACGCCGTGACATTCGCAGCGGGAATGGCGACCGAGGGAATGAAGCCGTTCTGCGCCATCTACTCGACATTCCTGCAGCGCGCATACGATCAGATCGTACACGACGTCGCGCTGCAATCGCTGCCGGTGCGCTTCGCCATGGACCGGGCTGGTTACGTTGGCGCCGACGGGGCTACCCATGCGGGCAGTTTCGATCTTGCTTACCTTGGCTGCCTGCCTAGCATGGTCATCATGGCGCCAGCCGATGAGGCGGAACTGATGCATGTCGTGGCCACCGCGACCACAATTGACGATCGCCCCAGCGCGTTCCGCTATCCTCGAGGCGAGGGCACCGGCGTTGTCTTGCCCAACGCTGGCGAGGCGCTGACCCTAGGCAAGGGCCGCATTCTGCGCGAGGGCAACAATATCGCTATCCTGTCGCTCGGCACGCGCCTCGGCGATGCACTGAAGGCCGCGGATGAACTCGCCGCGCGGGGATTCCCCACCACCGTCGCCGATGCCCGCTTCGCCAAACCGATCGATACCGCACTGGTGGAGCAACTGGCGCGGCATCATGCGCTGCTGATCACCATCGAGGAGGCTGCGATCGGCGGTTTCAGCGCGCAGGTGATGAGCCATCTGGCTTGGAGAGGTCTGCTCGATTCCGGGCTCAAAATCCGGCCGATGGTTATGCCGGATCGGTTCATCGATCATGATTCACAGCCCAAGCAGTTGGCGCAAGCGGGTCTGTCGGCCAAGGACATCGTTGCGGTGGCGCTGACCGCCATGGGGATTGAGGCTCCCACCGCTGGTTCGACGAAGCTCAGCACCTCACGATGATCGGGCCTACGACACAAGGCGGAATGAGCGAGGGAGGCGCGGCCTGCGATCCAAGGACCGTGGTCGGCCCGACACCCGGGGGCAGCATTGACACAATAGGGGCTAGATGACGTCCTCGACAGAGGCTTTTCGAGGAACTCTGACCCGACGCGCCGCGCTGCTGTCTGCAGCGACCGCGTGGACACCGCTCGTGCGGCCAGCAACAGCCGAACCCTCTGTTGATCAGCGGCTGCGTGAGCTCTACGTGGCGTTGGACGCGATTATGCGCGCCGGACATATAAAGCCGTTCGCCGAGCGCTTCGATGCTCTTGCCCCAGTGGTTGACCGGGTTTTCGACCTGGAGACAGTGCGGAAGGTGTCGGTCGGCCTGCGTTGGGACAGTATGGACGCTGGGAATAGGGGAAGCCTGCTACGGGCCTATCGCCGCTTCACAATCGCGACATATGTGGCCAATTTCAACAAATACAACGGCGAGCCCTTCCAGATACTGCCGGGTTCGCGCGACTCGGGTTCTGATCGCATTGTGGAAACCGAGATCGTTACTGGTGGGGATCATCTACGCCTGGACTACGTGATGCGGGACGATCGTGGCACCTGGCGAGCGGTGGACGTGCTACTCGAGGGCTCGATCAGTCGTGTCGCCGTACAGCGACCCGATTTTCGGAGAATTCTGGCGAATGGCGACGCGGACGCGCTGGTTGCTAGCCTGCGCCGCAAGATCGCCGATTTGTCGGACGGCGCGCTGAGTTCATGATCGCGGCTTTCGCTGGGGCCACCGCGATCCTTGCCGGAATTGGCGTGATCCAGGCGCTGGTGGCGTGCCGGCTTGTCGCGTCCTTCGCCAGATCACCCGCGAACGAGCCTGCCAGCCGTCCGCCGGTCACAGTGCTGAAGCCACTGTACGGCGACGAGCCGTTGCTGGAAGCGGCGCTGACGACGCTTTGCCGGCAGGATTATCCGGACTGGCAGATCGTGTTCGGCGTCAACGATAAGGCCGACCCGGCAGCGGACATAGTGCGACGGTTGCAAGGGCGGTTTCCGGAGGTGGACATCACCTTGGTGACGGATCCTTCCCGGCATGGAGTCAATCCGAAAGTCAGCAATCTTATCAACATGATGCCGGCGGCTCGGCACGATGTGCTGGTAATTGCGGATTCGGATGTGCATGGCCAGCCGGATTACCTGGACCGTCTGGTCGCGGCCCTGGACCGACCCAGGGTTGGCTTGGTAACAACGCTGTACGCAGGACTTCCGATCGTCCCCGTGACCTTGCCCGGGCGGCTCGGTGCCTTGCAGATCACAAATGGCTTCTTGCCTGGTGCCTTGCTGTCGCGGGCGATGGGAAGGCAGGATTGCCTCGGCGCGACCATGTGTCTCCGGCGGAAGGATCTCGCTCGGATCGGCGGCTTCCATGCTCTGGTCGATCACTTGGCTGACGACAACGTGCTCGGGCGTCGCATCGGTGGACTGGGGCTGCACGTGGAGTTGGCTCAGACGGTGCCGCTGACGACGGTGCCGGAGACGGATATTCGGGCCCTGTTCCGTCACGAGCTGCGCTGGGCCCGGACGATACGGGCATTGGAACCGGTGGGCTTCGCCGCGTCGATCCTCCAATACCCGTTGGCCTGGGGCCTGCTGACGATCGTCTTGTCCGGGGCCGCATTGTGGTCGGTCGGTTTGCTTATGATCGTCTGGGTCTTACGGGCCCTGGCCGCTCTCGGCGTGGACGCCGCACTGGCGTCACTCTGGACCAAAGCCAGCACGTCCGACCAGAAGAGCGGCAATGACGAGGCCGCTCTTGCATTCTCGTACCCGCTCTGGCTTTTGCCGCTGCGCGACGTCATGTCAGTGGCCGTGTTGTTGGCCAGTTACGGCGGCCGCAACGTGGTCTGGCGTGGCTACGGCTTGCAAGCGGATACTCCACCGCCATCTGCTCAACGACCGGTGACGCTCGGCTCAATCGACGGGATTAAAGCGCGATGATGAAGACCCTGTTCCTCCACCCGCCCTCGTTTGACGGTTTCGACGGCGGAGCCGGCGCCCGTTATCAGGCGAAGCGCGAAATCAAGTCGTTCTGGTTCCCCACATGGCTCGCTCAGCCTGCCGCCCTGGTGCCCGGCAGCAAGCTGATCGACGCCCCGCCAGCCCGCATTGCACTCGACACTGTCGCCCGCCAGGCTCGGGACTATGAGCTGTGCGTAATGCACACCTCCACCCCGTCGTTCGCATCGGATGTAAGGGTAGCGGAGGCACTCAAGGCGGCCAACCCATCGTTGAAGATTGGTTTCGTGGGTGCGAAAGTCGCAGTGCAGCCGGCGGAGAGCCTTGCCCAGGGCGGCGTGATCGACTTCGTCGCGCGCAACGAGTTCGATTTTACCATCAAGGAGATCGCCGAAGGCCGGGACTGGGGCTTTGTGGATGGCATCTCATACCGCAACAAGGCCGGCGTCATCATCCACAACAAGGATCGGCAAATCCTGGAGGATATGGACCAGCTGCCTTTTGTGACCGAGGTCTACAAACGCGACCTGCGGATCGAGGACTACTTCATTGGTTACCTGATGCACCCGTACGTGTCTCTTTACACTGGCCGCGGCTGCAAATCCCACTGCACGTTCTGCTTGTGGCCGCAGACGGTCGGTGGCCATAGGTATCGTGTACGCTCGCCCGAGCATGTCGCGGCGGAAATTCGCCAGGCGAAGCAGATGTTTCCGCAGGTGAGGGAGTTTTTCTTCGACGACGACACCTTCACCGACAATCTGCCGCGTGCGGAGGCGATCGCGCGTGAACTGGGCAAGATGGGCGTGACATGGTCGTGCAATGCCAAGGCAAACGTGCCGCGTAAGACGCTCGAGGTTCTGAAGGATAACGGGCTACGCCTGCTGTTGGTGGGATATGAAAGCGGCAACCAGCAGATTCTATACAACATCAAGAAGGGCATGCGGATCGAGGTTGCTCGGAAGTTCACTCGGGACTGCCACGAGCTGGGCATCAAGATCCACGGTACGTTTATTCTTGGTCTGCCTGGGGAGACGAAGGAGACGATCGAAGAGACGATCCGCTTCGCCACCGACATCAACCCGCACACCATCCAGGTGTCTTTAGCCGCGCCCTATCCCGGCACGTTCCTTTACAAGCAGGCCGTGGAAAACGGCTGGCTTGACGCAGACCACGCCGACTTGGTCGATGACAGCGGGGTGCAGATCGCGCCGCTGCACTATCCGCATCTGTCGCACACGGAGATCTTCGACAACGTGGAGACCTTCTATAAGCGCTTCTACTTCCGGGCGCCGAAGATCGCCTCCATTGTTGGCGAGATGGTGCGCAGTCCCCAGATGATGAAACGCCGGCTACGGGAAGGGGTTGAGTTCTTCCAGTTCCTGCGGGAGCGTCATCACGCGGCATAAGTTCGCGGCGAACAACGAGGTCCCTAGCGGCGTCGCGGCTAACCGCATAACGCCCATACCTGGGCCCGGGAATCTCCCACCTGCAACGCCTCTACGTCCCCAACCTGGGCGATGCTTCGAGCTATACTGTCGAAGCACGAGATTGGCGACGGTCGGCAATGACCGGCCGAGCGTTACCGCGCCTCTCGCTAGCAATTGCGCGCCTCTCGCTGAAGTAGGTTCGATCGATCTGTCGCGCTCCACATGACTCATACAACTTGCGCGCTGCTTTGTTCGCCGAGTCGGTTGTCCATTCCACGGCATAAAAGCCTTCGCTGACTGAAAGGTGGGTTGCCGCCGTTACCAGCATGCGTCCGACACGAGATCGCCGCATCGACTTCGCCACGTAGAGGTCGCGGATATAGAGCGACTTGGTCAAGGCATGCGCCGGGAACGTAACGTTCATCACGAGTGAACCAACGACTGTATTGCCGACCACGGCAATCAGGACGCGAGGATCGAAGGTGCCTGTTGGTGGCTGGCATGCTAGGGCCGCCGCTTCCGCGGCCGCGGCGTCAGATACAGGGCATTTGTAGTGAATCTGCATCTCCGAGAAGTGTGCTGCCAGACCAGGGATGTCAGATTTCGTCGGACGACGGACCACGATGTCTTCCGCGCGCGTTTGGTCGGGAGGACCCATCGAAGCGGCAGTAGCGCGTGGTTTTGCATCGCTCAGCATTGACTGGTCCATTCAATTTCAGCCTCTCGATAACAAGTCGATCCGCCCTTGGCGGGGAAGGATTCACTCGTGCGCTAGTATATCAGCCAGACCGTTTCGAAATCCATCATTTCTGTCGTTCAAGTCGCACCGCTTCCCGGCCAGTGCTCATTTACGCCCAAAGCCAACCCTCAGTGCTCGCCGCACGTAGCAGCCAGAGACGCTTGCGATGCCAACGTTCATTACTGTCGTGCCTGCAGGGGCCATTCCGGCCACAGTTCGATGAACCGCCGACCTTCGCCTCCCTTCTATGGTGCGGCTGCCCAGCCAAACGCAGTGGGCCTGCGGCACCTCAGGCAGCGATGGCCATCTCTCTGAGCCGGCGGTTGAGCGACCGTGTCAGCCCAGTGCTTGCCTCACCGCCGACCCGTTCGACCGGAAGCATTCAACTCGAACGAACCGGTGTAAGTTTGGTGATGCGGCTGGGGTTCATCTCCGCCATATACAGGTTGCCCTCAGCATCGCCCCACATCCCGTGGGCACCATTCAGCACCGGCCGGCAGCGGGCAAGCAAGGTTCCGTCTGCCGCCAACATGCTCAGCCGAGGCACCTGATCGGTCACGTAAAGACGATCGTCAGCGTCCTGGAAGATGTCCATCGGGTGGTAAAAATCCGCCCAGACACTGTCCAGTTCGCCGGTGGCGGAGAACACCTGCAGCCGGTCATTCTCGCGATCCGTCACCGCCACCCGCCCATCCGCCAGCGCCCAAATGCCGTGCGGCGTGGAGAACTGTGCCGGCCCTTTCCCCGGCGTGCCCCAGGTGGCGATCAGGTCGCCGTTGGCGCCGAAGCGGTGAACGCGGCTGGCGCCATAGCCATCCGCCACATAAATGTCACCGGACGGAGCGATGGCCACATCGCAGGGGTGGTTGAACGGGGTATTCGGCCGATGCCGTTGCCCCAGGCCACCAACCCGCCGGCCCGTCCGGTCGAACACCACGATCTCGTGGGCATCCCGATCGACGACGTAAATGCGGCCATCCAGTCCGATCGACAACATATGCCCATCGGCGATGTCCTCACCCCAGGCCGCCAGCCGCCGTCCGTCGGGCGCCAGTTCGATCACCGTCGGCAGGGCGTCGTCGACATAGCAGTCCGCGCGCAGCAGCACAAACACGTGGCCGTTGGCGTCGCACACCACATCGGTCACTTTGCCGCCGCCCGAAGGGACTTCGCCCCATGGTCGCTCAACTAGATAACGCTGCTGGCCGAGTGCCACGAACAGCGCTGCACGTGTGGTCATTGGGGTTTCCTGCAATCGGGGTGGAAGGCCTTGAGCGTATCTCACCGCGCGGCCCGGTGTAAGAGCGTGTGCCATCGTTTCCGAAGTACAATCGATACGCCAATCCGTTGCCGTTCGGCTCTTGGGCGGATACTGGGCAGGTCCTGCAACCGGGCTGACCAACGTGATCGCGATCTGCCCAAGCCGAGCCGCAAGACGGATCATTGACGCGCAGCGGCTGAATGAGCACCCTCGCGGACAGCATACGGACCGACATCTGGCACACGGCTTGCTCACGAGAACCTGCAATCCCGGCGCCGTCAGAAAGATCTGGTGTCGGCGTCGAGACGGTGCGCCGGTTCACGCGACGGGGGAGCGAAATGACGAAAGACGGAATGGTCTGGCCGCAAATCAATCGCCGCAACTTGCTGCAGTCTGGTGCTGTCGCAGCAGCCGGCGCGCTGGTGCCGACGGCTCTGCGCTCGCATCAGGCTCAGGCAGCGACGAGCAACACGCTGGTGGTCGCCGCGCCCGCCACGCCGCAGAGCCTGGACAGCAACTTCGATGTCAGTCTCGGTACGTTCGAAGCGGTGGCGGCGCTATACGACAACCTTTTGGAATTCGCGAAAATTCCCGACCCGAAGGTGCCCGACGCGTTCCGCGAGGATATTGCTGACCACCCGGACAAGCCGGCCGGTCTGGCGGTGCAGGGCAAACTCGCGGAATCGTTTGAGCTAGATCCCGGCGGCAAGTTCATCCGGTTCCAGCTGCGCCAGGGGGTCAAGAGCAACTGGGGTAATGAGCTGACCGCAGACGATGTGAAGTGGACCTGGGACCGTAAGTTCGGTCTGAAGGCGATTGGCGCATTCTACTTGTCGACGCTTGGTCTGGAAAATCCGGACGGGGTGAAAGTCGAGGGAAAATACACGGTCTCTATCAACCTCGACCATTCCAATCCGCTGCTGGCCAAATTGCAGCCCAATCTCTATGCGCCGATCTACGACAGCAAAAAATGCGCCGAGGTCGCCACCGACGACGACAAGTGGGCGCGCAAGTTTATCGAAAACAACTCCGCGGGCTTCGGTCCATACCGCCTGGACCAGTTGCAGCGGGGCCAACAAGCGGTATTTAAGGCGAGGCCGGACTACTATCTGGGCAAGCCGGCGATGGACACCGTCATCTTTCGCGAAGTGCCGACTTCAGCCACCCGTGCCTCCCTGCTGCAAGGAGGTGCTGTGGATATCGCGCAATATCTGCAGCCGCTCGAGATCATTAAGCTGCGTGGGCAGACGGGCGTGACGATCGACAGCGTGGCGTCCTCGTTCATGATCTGGCTGGAGCTGAACGCGAAGATCGCGCCGTTCGACAACGTCAAGGTTCGTCAAGCGATGAACTTCGCCTTTCCGCAAGAGCAGGTGCTGAAGACCGTGTTCCAGGGCATCGCGGAGCCGCTGACTGGCTGTATGCCGAACATCTACGCCGGCTTCACCGACAAGTTCTGGAAATACAAATACGATCCGGAGATGGCGAAGGCGTTGCTCAAGGAAGCCGGTCTGGGTTCCGGCTTCAAAACCAGCCTCGCCTATAACGCGGGTGACCCGGTGCAGGAGCCGATCGCGATCCTCTATCAGACCGCGTTGCGTGACGTCGGGGTCGATCTGGAACTGAAGAAGATACCGGCCGCAACGTTCTACAATGCCGTGTCTGAGCGCAAGCAGCCAATGATCTTCTACGTCGACAGCCCGTGGTGCCCTGATGTCGGCTACTCGATGACGCTGTATTTCAACTCCGCGTCCTTCATTAATTACTCCAACTACAAGAACGAAGAGGTCGACAAGCTGCTGCAGGACACCGCCCGCACCAATGACCAGGCGGCGCGTCTGGAGATGATGACCAAGGCCCAGGAGATCGTGATGTCCGAGGCGCCCTGGGTGTTTATCGCCTTCCCCGGCTATCACTTTGCCCACCGCGCCAACCTGAAGGGCTTCACCTATTACACGTCGAACAATATCCGCTTCCAGGACTTCTCGCGCAGCGCGTGAGTCTGGACGTGGCAACAGCAACGGCGGCGCCTAGGGTCGCCATCGCACCTGCCGAGCGACGAAGTCGAGGAAGACTACGGTTTTTTCTCGCTGTTCTGCGTGCGCGCCCACTGTTCGCGCTCGGCTACGCGATCGTGACGCTGGTTGTGGTCACCGGCGTCCTGGCACCGCTCATCGTGCCCTACGGCCCGATGGTAGCAGACCCGAACGTCTATCTCCTGCCGCCTGGGGCTGCCCATCCGCTCGGCACGGACGGCACCGGCATGGACATACTCAGCCGTGTGATCTCTGCGCCCCGAGTCGATCTGACCATCGCCGTGCTCGGCACCTTGCTGTCGGCCGTTGTCGGCACTGCGATCGGTGCTCTGGCCGGCTACTATGAGGGGCAGCGATCCTGGCGCACCGCCCTCAGCACATTCGTCATGCGGGGCGCCGATGTATTGCAGGCCTTTCCGGTCTTCGTTTTCGCGATCGCGCTGGTCGCCGTTTTCGGCCAAAGCGTCCGCAGCATCGTGCTGGCGATTGCTTTCGTGAACGCACCG
This sequence comes from uncultured Alphaproteobacteria bacterium, assembly GCA_963733925.1. Lineage (GTDB taxonomy): Bacteria > Pseudomonadota > Alphaproteobacteria > Acetobacterales > Acetobacteraceae > Rhodopila. Next base: position 160,853 of record CAVTFL010000001.1, read on the forward strand.
ATCTATCTGCGCCTGATGCGCAGCCAGGTGCTGTCCATCCGCCGGCTGCGATACGTCGAGGCAGCCTATATCGCCGGAGCGTCCGACCTCGGAATCCTGGCCCGCCACGTGATCCCCAACGCGATCGCACCCGTGCTGGCGCAGTTGTCGGTCAACGTCGGCTGGTCGGTCCTGCTGACCGCCGGCCTGAGTTTCGTCGGCGCCGGCGTGGTGGCGCCGACACCCGAATGGGGCAGCATGATCGCGATGGGCTTCCAGAACGTGGTGACTGGCCAGTGGTGGCCTTCGGTGTTTCCCGGCATTGCGCTCGGCTTCACAGTGTTCGGCTTCGCCCTGGTTGGAGCCAGTATCGAGGTACTGGCCGATCCCGCGCGACGCCGTGTGCTGTCGGGCACGCTCGGCTGACCTGAGATGCCGCTCGGTACGCTATATCGGCCGCCGCATTCTGTTCGTCATCCCGCAACTGCTCGGCATCATCCTGGTTAGCTTCTTTCTGGTGAAACTGATTCCCGGTGACCCGGCAGTGATGATGCTGGGCCCTACCGCCTCGCAGCAAAGCCTTGATGAACTGCGCGAGAAGATGGGCTTCACCAAGCCGCTGCTGTCGCAGTTGTGGCACTACCTGCACGATGTCGTGCGTGGTGATCTTGGTACCTCGTGGCAGACCACACAGCCGGTGACCCAGGACCTGTTTCAGCGGTTCCCGGCGACACTGGAACTGATCAGCTTCGGCCTGCTGATCGCGATCGCGATCGGCTTCCCACTCGGCATTGCGGCGGCGCGGCTCAAGCAGGGGCCGATCCGCAGATTTGCCGATTACTACGGGCTACTCGCCGGCGCGATGCCGGATTTCTGGCTGGCCCTCGTGCTGATCTACATATTCTACACGAAGCTCAATTGGAGCCCGCCGCCGCTCGGGCGTATCGACATGGCGGTGCTGCCGCCACCGGTGGTCACCGGCAGCATGGTGATCGACAGCCTTCTGGCGGGTGACTGGGACGCTCTGGCGTCATCGTTCGGCCACCTGGTCCTGCCGGTTCTGACGCTCGGACTGATCAATGCCGGACCGATCCTCAAGATGACGCAGTCGACAATGGAGCGCACGCTCGCGTCCGACTTCGTGCGCTATGCCGACATGTGCGGCCTGCCACGCCGGGTCGTGCTGCGTCAGGCGATCCGCGCCGCGCTGCCATCGGTTGTGACGATCGTGAGCGTCCTCTATGGCTTTCTGATCGGCGGCGCGGTGCTGGTGGAAATCGTATTCTCCTGGGGCGGCGCCGGCCAGTACGCTGTCCAGGGCGTGCTGAACGCCGACATCAATCCAGTGCTTGGCTTCGTGGTGTTCTCGGCGATCGTTTCACTTATCATCTATCTGGTGGTTGATCTGCTCTATTTTGCCCTCGATCCGCGAACGCGCGCATGAGCGGCACCGGACCGATTCTGGATGTTTCCGATCTTTGGGTCGGATTTCCCAACTACGGGTCGGCTACCGTGCACGCGCTGCGCGGCATTAACCTGCAGGTTGCCTCGGGCGAGATCGTGGGGCTGGTCGGGGAATCGGGTTCGGGAAAGACCACACTAGCGCGCGCCGTGATGGGGTTAGTACCAGAGCCTGGCGTCATCGAACGCGGCCAGGTCCTGTTCGGCGGCCGCAACCTGGCGTCTCTTGAAGATACCGCCCGTCGGGCGGTGCTCGGACGCGAACTGGTGATGGTGATCCCGAATCCGCGCGCCGAACTTAACCCGGTTCTGACGGTGGGCCGCCAGATCAGCAACGTGGTGCTGTACCACCTGGGCGTCGCCCGGCGGGAAGCAGACCGTATCGCGCTGGAAATGTTGCGGGCGGTGCGCATTCCGGACCCGGAACGGCGGTTCGCCGCCTATCCGCATGAACTCTCGGGCGGCATGGCGCAGCGTGTGGTGATCGCCATCGCGCTGGTCTGTTCTCCCCGGCTGGTGATTTCCGACGATGCCACCAGCGGGCTTGATGTCACCGTGCAGGCGCAAGTGCTCGAGCTTCTGCAAACCATGGTGCGGGAGAAGGGGGCGGCGGCGCTGTTCATCACCCGTGACCTTGCCATCACGGCACATTTTTGCACGCGCGTCGCCATCATCTACGCCGGCGAGATTGTCGAACTCGCCACGACGCGCGGCTTCTTCGGACGGCCCCGGCACCCCTACAGCATCATGCTGCTCGCTGCCTTCTCGCACAATCCGGCGTTGCGCGCGCGCTGGACGCGGCCGCAGGAGTTGGACGCGTGACACAACCGGTTGCGCCTTTGCCGCTCGCTGTGTCCGCCGCCGCCCGCGTTGTCTTACTGAAGCGCCGAAACTGCGCCCCGCGGCGGGCAACCATGCCGTGCGCTGCCATTTTCCGGTGGAACCGGCAGCATGACGGCAATGCTGGATGTGCAGAATCTGGTCAAACGATTCCCGCTCGCGGGCACCGGCAAAGTTGTCCAGGCGGTCAACGACGTGAGCTTCACCATCGATCGCGGCGAAACGCTTGCCCTCGTGGGCGAGTCCAGGATCAGGCAAAACCACAATCGGCCGCTGTATCCTCGGCTTGATCGATGCCACCCAAGGGCAAATCTGGTTCGATGGCGAGCGCATGGGGCGCGGGCACAGTATCCGCTCCAAGGCGTTGCGCGGGCGTATCCAGTTGGTATTCCAGGAACCGGCCGAATCGCTCGACCCTCGCATCCGCGTGGGCGAGACCCTGGCCGAACCGCTGCTTCATCTCGGTATGACACGGCCCGACCGGGAGCGGCGTGCCCGCCAGATCGCGGAACATCTGGGCCTGAAGCCGCGTGTGCTCGACCAATTCCCCGCGGAACTGAGCGCCGGTTTGCAGCAGCGGATCGGCATCGGCCGCGCCATCGTTACGCGGCCGGAGCTCGTCATCCTGGATGAGCCGACCTCGGCCCTTGATCCGACCGCGCGCGCCGAGATCGTCGATCTACTGATCCGGCTACAGCAGGAATTCGGCACCGCGTACTTGCTGATCACGCATGATCTGAGCACCGTGCGCTACGTGAGCCACCGCGTCGCAGTAATGTATCTTGGGACCATCGTCGAGGAAGCGCCAACCGAGACCCTGTTCGCGCAACCGCTGCATCCATATTCGCTGGGGCTTCTGGCATCGGTGTTGCTGCCCGATCCTGATCTCAAGCGAGCCAACACGATCCGACTGGAGGGCGAGATACCGAGCCCGATCGACCTGCCGCCGGGGTGCCCGCTGGCGGGGCGTTGTCCGTTCGCCGAACCGCACTGCCACGCCGAACGCCCGGCACCGCGGCCTGTTAGCGCACATCACGTCGTCAGTTGTTTTCACCACGACAAAGTGGCGGCGCTGGACCAGACGACTGACAATTTCGCCCGCTTCCAGGAGGAATCGACAAAGCTTCTGAGTGTGGGAGCTATTTCTGAACCAGCAGTAGAACAAGAGGAATCGCATCATGGGTAAGCTGAGCGGCAAGGTAGCATTGGTAACCGGCGGTGCGAGCGGGATCGGCCGTGCGTCGGCGCTGGCACTCGCGGCGGAAGGGGCCGCCGTCGGTATCGTGGACCGCAATCTCAAGGGGGCCGAGGAGACTGCGGCCGAAGCGACACGGCTGGGTGTGAAATCCGTCGCGGCGGCGGCGGATGTCGCCGACGAGGCCCAGGTGGCGATGGCATTTGGCAAGGTGACCGCGGCGCTCGGCGACATCGACATCCTGTTCAACAATGCCGGTATCGACACCACCAGCCTGCTGGTCGATATGCCCGCGGAGATGTGGGACGAAATGATCCGCGTTAATCTGCGCAGCATGTTTGTCTGCACCAAGCAGGTGTTGCCGGCAATGCAGCGCAAGAAATGGGGCCGCATCATCAACACCGCCTCGCAGCTTGGCCACAAAGGCGCCGGCCTGATGGTGCATTACTGCGCCGCCAAGGCCGGCGTCATCGGGTTTACCCGGAGTCTCGCCTATGAGGTGACATCCTACGGGATCACGGTGAACGCGATCTGTCCCGGCCCGATCAATACGCCGCTGGTGCAGAGCATTCCGCAGGACTGGCGCGACGCGAAGCAGAAGGAACTGGTCATCGGCCGGTTTGGCAATGTCGAGGAGGTAGCGCCAACAGTTGTGCTGCTGGCGTCCGACGCAGGATCCTACTATGTCGGCGCAACAATGAACATGAACGGCGGCGACTACATGATCTGATCTGACCCGGGCGCGGCCGCAGGAGTACACAGTCTTCAGAGGCCCGGGCGGCCCGCCTCCAACGGACGGGGGATGCCCGGAAAACAAATGGTTTAGCTGACTACCTCCCAGAAGAGGCCCGCGACCGCGACAAATCCGAGCGTGAAAACGATTGTCCTCACATAGGGTATCCCAAACAAGTAAACCAAGGCATGCGCGAGCCGCAGCCAAAAGAAGCTCGCCGACCAAAACGCGGTCATCGCATCGGCCTTGCCTGCGACATGAGCGATGATCACCAGCGCCGCGAACGGGGCGAAGTTCTCTACGGCATTCAGATAGGCGCGGTCGGCGCGCCGACCCCAGGGAGGAAGCGGACGGGGCGTCGGGTCAACGTAGTTGGCCGGGGCCAGAGGTCCGTTCGTCAGCACCTGACAGACGACGTACGGAATCCACAATGCAGCCGTAAGGATTGCTGTAAATGCCAAATATCGAAGCTCAGTCGTCATGGCGCGTCTCCCGTGGTTGATTTCGGTTTCAGCCTCATTCGATTGTTCTTCGCGCCATGCTCGACGTCCGCCAGGCCGAGCAACTCCATCACCGGTGGCACGTAGTTCGCAAATCGGCCGCGTAGGCCCCTTTTTAGCCCGTACCAGCCCTGCACAGGATTATCCGGCGAGCGAGCCCAGGCTTCGACTGTACCGGGTGCCGCTGGCTTCTGATCGTCGGCACTGCCGAGCGGCATCCAGGTACCGTGGACGGCCAGCATGTCGGCGAGATCGTCCAGGCAGCGAAGCTGATAGCGCACCTCGGTTTTGCCAATCTGAACGACCAGTGCGGGCGGATCAGCGGTTTCGTCGCGGTACGCGGCATACTCGGATTGCCCGCTGGGCGTCTTCGGCACCCATGGATCCGTGCGGGTCCCCAGATGGCCCGACTCAGCGGCCAGGCCCGACCGTGTAGTTTTTGCCATAATGCTTCACCCACCGATGTCGAACCCGTGACGACCAGCGGACCGGGAGCAAGCGTCTGACACCGTCCCGGGGTGGTCATAGATTGCCTACAGTGTAACATACAGGTTACGAATGGCAAGCTCGGCCTAAGCGCCCGCGCGCGACAATGCCAGCAGCACCGCCTCCCAGGATTGTCCGTAGCTTGGCGCCTTCTCATCCCACGCGTCCGCGGAGGCGGGTGTAGGACGGTGGGTCACGATCACCTCCGTAGAGTTAGCTAACGGATGGAACGTGATCTCGACCTCAGTTGGATTTTCGGGTCCGGTGGCAATGAAGAAATCAAGCAGGATCTGGCGCGGGGAATCCCAAGAGCGTACGCGACCGAGCTCGACTTCGTGTCCCTGCGGCGTGCGCTCGTAGAAGCGGCCACTGCGCAGCATAAAAATCGTGCTGGACGCTCCTTGAGCATGACGGCGGTCGGGCGGCCACCACTCGTCGATGCGTTGCGTAAAGAGCTCGAATGCCGCCATCGGACTGAGCGGCAACACCACGGACTTTCGGATCATTGTCGGGAAAGCTCCTCAAGGCGGGACAACGCCGTGTCCCAGAACTGGTCAACGAAGTCCCGAACACTGGCAAACCCTTGCATTCGGACAGAGTAGAGGTTGCGAGTGCCACTCTCCTTAGCCTGCACGAGCCCGGCCTCCTCCAGCACGCGCAGATGCCGCGACACCGCCGGCCTGCTCACCGGAAGCCCGGCCGCGATCTCGGCAACCGACCGAGGGCCCGCGCGCAGTTCATGAAGAATGGCGCGTCGCACCGAATTGCCGAGGGCATCCAGGACATGCATATTGCGTAACACCTAGGTTACGGTTTGGAAGTTACCAGGGATCATGACGAAGTCGCTTTCTTATGCATCGACGTATCCAGCATCGGCGACCTTGTCCGGAGTGGCAGGTCGGAGCTATGCCCGCGGTGGTGGCGAGACACAAATCGGGTCTCGTTTCGGGTAGCGCTAGGCACTTGAGACGATTGCCAGAACGGGTCTACAGTCTGAGCGACAAAAGTAGAATCTGGGCCGTGCCACTTGTACGTTTATGCTTGCACCTTTGCCGCAAATCCTTGAGTCCGTGCGGTCCGGCGGCGCGCTGATCGTCACCGGCCTGGCCGATGGCGGCGGGCAAGCGGCCCGGAGAGGCCCGGGCCGGCCACAATCGCCGGCCCTCTTGGCGTGGGCTCGGCCAGCGTCTATCGCGTACTTCGCAACCGGGCGACATAGCCGTGCCAATTCGCGCTGAATTCCGAGTGCTCTATCCGCCGAACTGGGCGGATTTGAGTCAACGTATTCGGTTCGAACGCGCCGGCGGCCGATGTCAGGGGTGCGGCCGCCCACATCTGGCCCGGGTTCGCTGTCTGCCGGACGGGCGATGGTTCGACGAAGCGAAGCGGACATGGCGGGACCGGCGTGGCCGCCCGGCGCGCTGGCCCGACCTGATCGACGCGGTGGATCTCCGCTTGACCCGTGTCGTGCTGGCGGCGGCGCATATGGATAATAATCCCGCCAATAACAGGCTCTCGAACCTGAGGGGCCTGTGTCAACGTTGTCACATGCTGCATGACCGGCCATTCCACCTTGCCCAGCGCTGGCTGACCTACCGTCGGCGTTGGGCGATTGGTGATCTGTTTCTAGGCCGCTATGGCGTCTTTGCTCTTCGAATCGAGGCTGATCTGAAGTACGGGAAGCCCGGATCGGGCGTTCCGCGAGCCGCCAGCCGCTCTGCCGCCCGGGGGTCAGCAGGCGATTTGTTCGCGAGCACTCGCTGACGGGCATCGGGTTGGGCACCCAGCCTACGGCCTGTCTGCTGGAGGCGGCCCGACCGGGCCGCCATGTTGCGAGCATTCGAGGCGCAGTTTCAGCGGTTTGGTCCCCCATCAAATGGGTTGACACAACCCTTCATGGTGGCGGCAGCAAGCGTTTCTGCTGGAATACTTTGAACCACCTGCGAAACATAAGCTCCGTGTCCATGACCTCGTGAAAGCCCGCCTGGACGATTTTGACGGTCGAAACGATCGCTGGCGGCCCGGGTTCGGTGTGGCCGTATCGCATCTGGTAGTCGGCGTATCCAGCGACAGCCCAACGAAATCGGTGAGCGCGGGGGACAGCAGTCCAAATCGTTGGCGAGCGCGATCCCAGTCCGCCCGTCCCAGCGACTGCAGCAGAAATGGTTCGTCCGGACCGGGCCGCATACCCACCGCCTCTGCGATACAGGGCCAGACATTGGGCCAGGTGAAGACATCGCCGTTGGTGATGTTGAAGGTCTCGTTGCGGGCGGCCGGGTTTTCCCCGGACCAGTCAATGGCTCTCGCCAACAGGTCGGCATCGACGGCTTGACCGACCCGCTCCGCCCCGCCGGGATATGGCAGGATCGGGCCGCGTTCGCGCATGACCGCGGCGTGGGCACCCAAGGCGGGGATGAGGTTCATGGCACCGCCGATCGCCTCGCCGATAATCAGCACAGGGCGAAGGATGGTGAACGTCCAATCCCGACCGGCCTGGGCGGCGCGGAGAAAGTCCTCCTGCGCCCAGTAGAAATTGGGCTGTTCCCGCATCTCCGAGCGACCTTCCCGGGCGGGGACGGCCAGGGGACGGACATGGGTGCCATAGGCCTTGGTCCCTTGCAGCAGTGTCACGTGCCGCAGCTTCGGGGCGGCACCAACGAGCGGATCCAGCAGATTGCGCAGCATGCGGTCGTTGGTGGCGATCTGCTGGTCATTGCGCCAGCCCTCCACCAATCCGGGCAATTCGAACAGCGCCGCATAAACCAGGTGGGTGACGTCACGCAGCGTATCCGCCGCATCCTGGCAGGCGACGGCGTTGGTCAGGTCGAGGGGAAGATGTCGAGCCGTCGAGTCAGGAGGGCGGCGGCGGGAAATCGCGATGACACCGGTATCGGGCGCCTGGGTGAAATGTTTCAGCGCGGCGTACCCAACCAGGCCCGTCGCGCCAGCCACCAGCACCGTCTTGCGATCCATCGGCATAATCCTTCTGCCCAAACGAATATTATCACCGGTTGCGCCAGGAAGACACCGGCCGGCTACCCGGGGCGCGAGGTGCCGGAGCAGCGGGCAGCCGGTAGGGCGCTATCGATGTGATCGCCCCCCGCAAGGTCGATGGTTCGCATTTTTCCAAATTTTGTGACTCCCGCTGTGATCAGGACAGCGTTTTCAAGCGGGGTCTCCAAAAGACTTGTGAACCCGGGAGGAAGCCTGTACGACAGGAGGTATCGTAACGATTCTCTTCGCGATGTTGGTCCACCGAAAGCTCGAGCGGTCGGGTGAACATCAGGGTCAGGATATGTCTGCTGGTGAAGATCGATGGCGTGCTGACAGCAAGGCGATGATTTCCGAGGCGGATGGGCGCTCCGATCGGCGTGAAGCGCCGCGATATGCCTATCGTCGGGCGATCTGGTTCCGGCGTCGGGGTGTGCTTCCCGCATCTGGCTTCCTGTTGAACATCTCCGAGCGTGGTGCTCTGACAGAAGTGACCAGGCCCGCGAACTCGGATGTGATTCCGTGGCCGCTGCATTTGCGCCATGGCGACGAACTCTGGCTCTACAACGTGATCAAAGATCCGCTTTGTTGCTGGGTCGTCGCTCTGGAGCGTGAGCACATTCGGTTACGTATATTCAACGACATTGACGTTTTGGCCGAGCTTCGTGCCTTGATCTCCAGTCTGAATAATGAGCCGGTGGGACCGGTCAGATCTGAACGAGACCGGTCCGGACGCTCGGACAGACATACTCCGCTCTCGCGGTAGCGCCAGCGGACGCTCCGGAAGGGCCGGGGCCCGATCCAGCAGCTACGTCCGCCATTCCGTTATCTCATTCGTCTCGGCTCGACTGGTACGAAATCGGTTCGCGGGATGGTCAGCGTCTTCATAGCCGAAGGAGATGCCGCAGACGATGCGGCGCGTCTCGTCGATATTGAAGTGCGAGCGTAGGAACGGGGCCTGGGATGCGAGCGCAGCCTGCGCGATCGTTGCTACTGCCCAGACACTGGGCCGCGATCATGAAGCTCGAAACGAAGGCACCGCAGTCAACCGCGCCGTAGACCCCAAGACCTTCGTCCGTGGTGATGATGCAGACGTGTGGCGCGCCGAACAGACGAAAGTTCTCGCGGCCTTGTCGGGCCGAGGCCACTCGGTCGCCTCGCGCAACGCCGACACGCTCGTAGAGTTGGAACCCGCATTCGCGGCGCCGATCGAGGTAGACGCCGCGGTATTCCCTCGGAAATGGGAAATCTGGCGCGGCTTTGCTCCCCTGATCGACCTGCTCTAGGAGCGCCCGCCTGAACCGCTCTGTTTCCTCGCCCATCGTAATGATAAGTTGCCAGGGCTGAGCATTGCACCACGATGCTGTCTTCCTCGCGATCGCGAGGATTTGGCGGATCGTTTCTTCGGGGACCGGCTCGGGGCGAAAGCCCCGACAACTGTGCCGCTCATCAAATAGCCGCTGCAGCATCGCATAGGCCTCAGGAGTGCTAGCATCGGGTCGGGTGGTCATCGTGGTGTCGCCGTTCTGGAGATCATGGTCGCCTCGGGTCTATCGCGCGGTTACGCCACCGTCGTGCCCGCCGAGGCGGTCAGCTTTTGGGCGACGAGCATCGCTGGCACGGAACCAGGAAAGTCGTCAAATTCGTGGAACTTTCCGCAATACGTGTCGATGCCCGCTGCAAGGCGGTCGGCATTGACCAGGGTCTGAGCGAAGGCCTACTCTCCAGTAGCAAACTGCAGGAGGAACGGCGAATGGCCGATACGCTCGTGATCCGAGGAGGCACCGTTGTCGATGGCACCGGCGGCGCGCGCTACGAAGCCGACGTTGCTGTCGGCGGTGACAAGATCATGGCAATCGGCCGTGGGCTGCCCAAGGGCGACCGGGAAATCAACGCGCATGGCAAGCTCGTCACGCCGGGTTTTGTCGACATTCATACCCACTACGACGCGCAGGTGACGTGGGCCAATCGCGTGAGTCCCTCCTCGTGGAACGGCGTCACAACCGTCCTGATCGGTAATTGTGGGGTCGGCTTCGCCCCATGCCGGCCGGAGCAACGCGACATGCTGGTCAAGCTGATGGAGGGCGTGGAGGACATCCCCGAGGTCGTTCTGACCGAGGGGTTGCCGTGGAACTGGCAGACTTTTCCTGACTTTCTCGACGCGATCGGCGCTCGTCGTTACGACATCGATGTCGCGACACAGGTGCCACATTCGGCGGTGCGCGTCTATGTCATGGGCGAACGCGGCGCCAACCGGGAGCCCGCGACCGAAGACGATCGCACTCGGATGGCGCAGCTTGTCGCGGAGGGTCTCCGCGCGGGGGCGCTCGGTTTTGCCACCTCCCGGACCATCGCGCACAAGACGCTCGCGGGTGACCATGTCCCGACCTTGCACGCGGCCGAGGCGGAACTCGCGGCGATTGGCCAGGCGATGCGCGGCGTTGGCGCTGGCTGGATGCAGGTCATTTCCGATTTCGACGATCCGGAGGCGGAATTTGGCATCCTGCGTCGAGTAGCGGAAGGCTCCGGCCGGCCGATGACATTCTCGCTGCTGCAACGTGAGCAGCGGCCGACCTTGTGGCGAGAGTTGCTCGACAAGGTGGCTGACGTCAACCGTGCCGGCTTCGAGATGAAGGCACAGGTGATGGGACGGCCGATTGGCATCATGCTCGGCTTCGAGATTTCGCAAAATCCGTTCATCGGCCGGCCAAGCTGGCGCGAGATCAGAAATCTGCCGTTCGGCGAGAAGATGGCCAGGCTGCGCACCGCGGAATTTCGCGCGCGCCTGTTGTCGGAGGAGACCGCAAATCCGCTGGCGAAGCAACGCTTGAACACGTGGGAGAAGATCTTCCCGCTGAACGACCCGCCGAACTATGAGCCGCCGCCGGAGGCCAGCGTCGCCGCTCGCGCCGCGCGTGAGGGCCGCGATCCGCAGGACGTGGTCTACGACATGCTGCTGGAGAAAGACGGGCGTGCGATCCTGTATCGTCCCATCATCAACTACGCCGACGGCACCCTCGATACCGTCAAGCTGATGCTCGAAGATCCCAACACGCTCATTGGGCTGGGTGACGGGGGCGCTCACGTCAGCATCATCTGTGACGCCAGCACGATGACGCACACCCTGACGCACTGGGCGCGCGACCGTACGCGCGGCGCTCGGTTGCCTCTGGAGTGGGTGGTGCGCCGGCTGACCCGTGACAACGCCGCGGCGATCGGGCTGCACGATCGCGGCGTGCTGGCGGTGGGGAACAAAGCGGATATCAATGTGATCGACTTCGACCGATTGATGGTCCATGCACCGGAGGTGCTTTACGACTTGCCGAGCGGCGGACGCCGGCTGGTGCAACGGACGCGAGGCTACGATGCGACGATCGTGTCAGGTGTACCGGTCTACCGGGACGGCGAAGCAACGAACGAACTGCCTGGCCGTCTGGTGCGCGGTGCCCGAGGGAAGCGGGCGATGCCCATGGCGGCAGAGTAACGGGTAGGAGAAGACTTGCCAATGCCGTTGACTGGGATGCGGGTCATCGAGGTCTGCTCCAATCTAGCGGGCCCGGTAACCGGAACGATCTTCGGGGATCTGGGCGCGGATGTAATCAAGGTGGAGAAAGCCAACGGCGGAGATGACGCGCGTGGATGGGCACCTTTGTGGGACGACCATGGAGCGCCGTTTCAGGCAATCAATCGCAACAAGCGTTCCGTGGCGCTGGACTTCCGCAAGGCCGAAGATGTCGCCAAAGTAAAAGGCTTGGCCGCGGACGCCGACATTTTCGTTCATAACATGCGTCCCGGCGCCGCAGAATCGCTTGGACTGTCCGGCGCCGAAATGCTGGCGCTCAATCCGCGGCTTATCTATTGCGCTATCGGTGCTTATGGCGAGGAAGGGCCGTGGCGGGAACGCAGCGCTTATGACGGGCTTGCGCAGGCGCTGTCCGGCCAGATGAGCGGCAACGGGTTTCCGGATTCCGAGCCGCTCTTGGTGCCGGGGGGCGTGGTCGACAAGGGTGCGGGCATGTGGGCCGCTATCGCGACGCTCGGCGCCCTGGTGCGGCGCGCGCGGACGGGCCATGGCGCGATCGTCGGAACCTCACTGTTGGAAGCGTCGCTGTTCTGGCGCGATATCGGCTTCGCCCACTATCAGGCGACCGGGGAGGTCGCGCGGCCGGCCGGCAACACGTCTGTCAGCATCGTTCCTTATGGCGTGTTCGCCACCGAAGACGGCCCGGTTATGCTCGCCTGCGCGGGGGACGCCTTGTTCGCCACGCTTGCCGCCGCGCTGGACCGCAAGGATTGGTTGCAGGACAGCCGGTTCGCAACCAACAACGCCCGTGTGAAGCACCGGGACATCGTCGTGCCGGCGATCGCGGATATTCTGAAGACCAGGTCCCGGGATTATTGGATCGAGCGGCTTGGCAAGAGCCGCGTCCCGTGTGCGCCGATCCTGACGGTGGCCGAAGCGCATGTGCATCCGCAGGTTCAGGCGATCGGGATTTTCCAGTCGCCGCCCGGATTGGACCGGCCGGTTATCTCGGCGCCCTGGAAAATCGATGGAGTGAGGCCGCCGGTTCGGGCCGGGGCGCCGGCGCTGGGGGAAGGCAACAGTACGTTTCTTGGCGGAGATGACCGGGAGTGAGTGTTGAGGAACGATAACAGGGTCAAGGTGCTGGCGGATTCTCTTGTGGGATAGCGGGTTCGCGCCAAGGATGCCCGCGGGTCGTTGGCCACGTCGATGGTGAAGATCGTCTGTACGGACACCTGGCGTAGACTGATTGCCAGGCAAGTCCTCGAGCGAGCCGAAACCCGGAGGGATGTTCATGCTGTCACATGAAGACAACGAGAGGCTGGTACGGGTCGGTGCAGGGACCCCTATCGGAGAACTGTTCCGCCTGTTCTGGATTCCATTTTACCTCTCTCAGGATCTTGTTGCTGATGGTCAGCCGAAACGGATCAAGCTGCTGGGCGAAGATCTTGTGGCATTCCGCGACACTGAGAACAGGGTGGGCCTGATCGCCAGTGCCTGCGCGCATCGCGGTGCGCCAATGATGTTTGGACGCAACGAGGCGTGTGGCATTCGATGCGTCTATCATGGTTGGAAATACGATGTGACCGGCGGGGTAACCGACATGCCGGCCGAGCCGCCCACCAGCCGGCTGAAGGAGCGGGTCAGGATCAAGGCCTACCCCTGTCGGGAGCGCAACGGCGTCGTTTGGACGTATATGGGACCGGATTCGCAAATTCTGCCGCCGCTGCCCGAGATTGAATGGGATCTGGTTCCGTCCGAAAACGTCGTCGTCACGCTCCGCGTGCAGGAGTGCAACTGGTTGCAGGCTCTGGAAGGCGAAATCGATTCTGCCCACGCACCGATCCTGCATGGTCGTATCGACGCGAAGGGTGCGATCAGCGACTGGATCGCGGCGCGAGACCTGAAGCCGATTTTCCAGTGCCAGCGCCAGGACTTCGGCGTCAGCATCGCCGCCCGGCGACACCTTGGCGACGGAACGCTGTACTGGCGGGTCAATCAGTTCGTCATGCCGTTCTACACCCTGGTGCCGCCGCAGTCGAAGTTTCCTGACCTGAGCGGCCATGCCTGGGTGCCGATGGACGACGAGCATACTCTGTGCCTGATGTTTTCCTACCATCCGACGGAGGCGCTGTCGGATCGGACCCGGACGGTTTTTCTCGAGGGCCACAACGGCCGCGAGAGCGGGCACGCAAGCCGGAACGCCTACGCTCCGAAGAGCGCCACAACGCCATACGCGGATTTTTGGACCAAGTACAACCCGGACACCGGCTTTCTGTTCGACTATGAAAGCCAGAAGACGACATGGTTTTCTGGCTTGCCTGGTCTATGGGTGCAGGACGCGGCGTGCCAGTCTGGGTTGGAACCGATTTACGACCGCAGCACGGAACACTTGTGCACAAGCGACGCTGGGATCGTCATGATGCGCCGGTTGTTGCTGGACAGTGTCGCAGATTACGCGCAGCGCGGCGTCAGGCCGCCTGGCGTCGACGATCCAGCCGTCTTCATGGTTCGTGCTTTGTCGCTGACATTGCCCGAGGGGACGGAATGGACCGAGGCCGGCTATCCGTTCATGAAGGCGCCACTCGGCAGCGGCTTCGGCTACGAACCCTAACCCCGCCTCTTGGGTTCCCACTACAATTCGATGACGCCCCCGCGTAATCCTTTGGCGACGGCCTCGGCTCGGCTGGTTGCGTCCAGCTTGGCGAACAGGGCCTCCAGATGAAATTTGACCGTGTGGACCGAAATACCCAGGCGGCGGGCCATGGCTTTATTGCTGAGGCCTTCGCCGACCAGGGCCAGGATTTCGCGCTCCCGCGGCGTTAGAAGTGGTACATCCTCGGCGGGCGCGAAACCGCGAGTCTCCTGTTCGGCGGAGGAGCGGACCAACAGGCCGGCGACCACGGCTCGAAGCGCGGCATCCAGTTGCTCCGCGGTCGCGTCCGGGACAAGCACGCCCGCGGGTGCGCCCGCGGGGGACCCTCGGGTCAGAGCGACGACAGGAGCCTCAGCTTCTTTTGGCAGTGGCGAGGAAGACCGGTCCATATCGCATAGCTCCACGTCCGGTGTTTCCTCGGTGAGCACATGGCCGGCCGTCTGGAGCATAGCCGTCAGTCCGCGGCGACGGACTGGGTCGGTGGTGTGGATCCGGACGCGCAGGCCGTTGCTCATGCCGGTGGTCGGGCTGCGATAATGACGCTGATCGTTTGCACTGTGCCTGCCCGCAACACTCGAAGCGCAACGGCCTGACCAATTCGGTCGGGGCCGAGGGAGGCGGCCAAAGCGCGTGGTCGCCCAGCCGGGGTGCCATCGATGTCGAGCACGATGTCGCCGGGCAGTACGCCGGCCGTCTCGGATGGCCCGCCGCCGGCGAGGCCAACCACCATCAGCCCGCTCTCCCGCTCAGCGGTCTGGCGGAAACTGTCCGGAATGACTACGGGCTGCAGACCGATGCCCAACCAGCCGCGCGCGATCCGGCCCTCGGCCAGCAGCGGATCGATGACCCGATCGAGGGTGGCCGCGGGGATCACAATGGTCCGGCGACGTGGTCCAGAAGTGGACATTCCGATCAGGCCACCGGCCAAAGATAGCACCGGGCCGCCTTCGTCGACGCCAAGCGATGTTTGCAGACGGATCAGGGCGTCAATTCGGCCGCCGGCCATGCTGTGCCACGCGTCGCCCAACGTATGCACCATCGCCAGGCGTGCGGTCGTGTTGCCTTTGGCATCGGCACCAACAACCAAGGTCAGAGCGCCGACGCGCACGGGTTCGGCAGCGCCGGGGAGTGTTCCCTCCAGTGGAGTTTCCAGCTTCAGCACCGCGACGTTTGTGCTTGGGTCGCGCCCGGCCAAGGTTGCGTTGAGGGTCTGGCCAGCGTGCGCCACACGCAGTGCCGTGGCATCGGCCGGCAGCATCTGTTCGGAAGCCACGACAACATCCGGCCGCCACAGGATGCCGCTGGTAGGGCGCTTGCCGGTGTGGATGCCGACGGTGAAGGACGCCGCGGCGGCAATCCGGTCGGCCAGGCCGGATGAAAATTGTTCGATCAGGTCCATGCGTTAAGTCTCCTTTGCATGCCCCCACACTGCACCGTTCCGGATGGGCAGGGCATCGGGTGGATGGCCAGGAGAACGCCTCGCCAGATGGCCGGGTGCAGTGACATGTCGAGCCTCCCCATTTGGGCGTCGAAAGGAAGACTTCCATGCCGCTCGATGGATTGAATCAGGAGCTCGACCCGTACTCCGCGCAGGTGGTGCAGGCGTTTGATCGTGTCGGGCCTGCGGTCGTGCATGTCATGGCGTTCGCCCAGGACGGCCGGCCGGCCGGACAGGGTTCGGGTGTGATCTTCACGCCGGACGGCTACGTGCTGACCAATAGCCACGTCGTCGCCAAGGCCACGCGGCTCAGCGCCAGCCTGACCGACGGCCAGAGCTTTGACGCCACGCTGATTGGCGATGATCCGGCCACCGACATCGCCGTCCTGCGCCTGTCGGGCACTGGTCTGCCGCATGCCGAACTCGGCGCCTCGGCGGCGCTGAGGGTCGGGCAATTGGTGATCGCGATCGGCAATCCGCTTGGCTTCACCTGCACCGTGACCGCCGGGATCGTCAGTGCGCTCGGGCGCACGTTGCGCACCCGTGGGGGCGGGTTGCTGGACAGCGTCATCCAGACGGATGCACCGCTCAATCCGGGCAATTCAGGCGGGCCGCTGGTTTCGGGAGCGGGCCGTGTCGTGGGCATCAATACCGCGATGATCGCGCCGGCGCAGGGCATCTGCTTCGCCATTGGCATCGATACTGCGATTTGGGTCGCTACGCGGCTGATGCGTGATGGAAGGGTTCGCCGGTCTCGGCTGGGATTGTCGGCGCAGACGGTCCCGATCTCGACCCGGGTTCGGCGGTTTCACGGGTTGCAGCAGGCCACCGGCGCCATGATTTCCGAAGTTGCCCCCGACGGTCCGGGCAAGCAGGGGGGGTTGGAGGCGGGTGATGTGGTCGTCTCCTTCGATGGGACGCCCGTTACGGGAGTGGATGATCTGCACCGAGCGCTGACGCAAGAACGCGCAGGTATCGCAGTGCGCCTTGGGGTATCCCGCCGCACCGAATCGCTGACCGTGCAGGTTACGCCGCAAGAGACCTGAACGCCGAGCGGCGGTAGATCGCGGTGATCGTCACAGCCACGGCCAGAATTGGTGCGGACCCTGGCTCCGGGACGGATTGGATGAAGGTATAGACGCCATCGGCTTGGCTCAGGGCGAACGCATCGCTGTTTTGGAAGCCCCAGGGATCGCCGCCTTGCAGCACGAAACTGTCGGACGTTAGGCCGAACCCGTCGGTGCGCGGCACGCCGGAGTGAATATCGGCGTCCGCCGCCAGCAAAGCGACGGTTTCGGCAAGGGGACCGTCCGACATGGTGCCGTCCAGGGTGATCTCCACGCCCGGGCGATAATAGTAGTATGGCCCGTTGAACCCGCCCACATCGTCGGAGTTATCGGGAATGGCAACCGAAACCGACGCGCTGGGGGCCAGGATGATCGATCCGGACGTGAAGGACAGGTCACCGGCGAAGGAAGAGACCGCGATGGTGCCGACGAAACCAGTAAATGTCGTGTCGCCGGTGTTCTCGATCTGGAAATAGCCGGTCTGCGGTTCCGTGAAGGAATTATCGATGCGGTTCGGAAAGGGGTCACCCGAGGAATAGGCTGTTGTCACGGTAATCGAATAGCCAATCACGGCGGCCTGGGCATATATCGGGGCCGACAAACACGTAAGCGCAAAAAGCGGTAGAAATCGCCACATAAACACAATTATAGATTGTGTTCAAACTTCAACAAAGCAAAATCTGGAGCATGTACATGACCGGCGGCGAGACGATCACCCTGTTCCATGCGCCCAACAGCCGTTCCAACGGGACGCTGATCCTCCTAGAGGAACTTGGGGTGCCATATGACTTGCACGTTCTGAATTTGCAGGCGGGGGAACAGCGGCAGGCGGACTACCTTGCGGTCAATCCAATGGGCAAGGTGCCGGCAATCCGGCATCGCGACGTGCTGGTGACCGAGCAGGTGGCAATTTATATTTATCTGGCGGATCTATTCCCACAGGCCGGCCTGGCACCGGGTCGGGACGACAAGCGGCGCGGGTCCTACCTGCGCTGGATGGTGTTCTACGCCGCGTGTTTCGAGCCGGCCGCCGTGGACAAGGCCATGAAGCGCGAGCCGGGGCCGACCGCCATGTCACCCTACGGAGACTTTGAGACGGTGTTGTCGACGCTGACCACTCATCTGGAAGCAGGACCGTATATCCTCGGCCAGGATTTGTCGGCGGCGGATTTGCTTTGGGGCACGGCGTTGGAGTGGATGGTGGCGTTTGGGATCGTGCCGGCGTCGCCGGTTATCACGGCCTATGTCGAGCGGATCAGCACGCGCCCCGCCGCGTTACGGGCCAAAGAGAAGAACGCGGCGCTGGCGGCACAGCAAAAACCGTCCTGACATTGGAACGGCCACCTCCGGGAAAATTGGTCCAATCATTTTGCTCGTCGATGGACGATAACATCGGATCAATTGTTGCCAGGGGCACATGATGGCCGACGACAGTTTCCTGATCACCAACCGCAACCGGGTGCGGCGCATGCCCGATCGGGGACGGTTCGACCGCGCGACCGTTTATGACATTCTCAACTCAGCGATGGTCGCGCATATCGCGTACACCATCGAGGGTCAGCCCTATTGCACGCCCACCGGCTTCTGGCGCGAGGGGGATAAGCTGTACTGGCACGGGTCCTCCGCCAGCCGAATGATCCGCAGCCAGTCCGCCGGGGTGCCGGTGTGTGTCACCGCGACCCATCTGGATGCGATCGTGCTGGCCCGCAGCGGCTTTCACCACTCCGTCAATTACCGCTCCGTCATGGCGTTCGGGACAGCTCGTCTAGTGACCGATGCGGTGGAGAAAGCCCACGCGCTGAACGGCTTCGTGGACCGGTTTTTCCCCGGTCGTTCCAAGGAAATCCGGTCGCCGACGGGGCAGGAGGTTAAGGCGACCAGTTTCGTGGTGATGCCGATCGAAGAGGCCTCGGGAAAGATCCGGGCAACGCATGTCATGGATGACGAGGAGGACTATGCGTTGCCGGTCTGGACCGCACGCATCCCGGTGCGGCAGGTTCTGGGCGAACCGGAACCTTGTCCGCGACAGTTGCCGGGGTTGAAGGTGCCGGCGGGGATGAAGGGCTACCGGGAGGGGCGGTCATTGGATGAGGTGTTGCTGGAAGCCTACCAGACGACGTATCCGGAGTGAAATGGCGTTGGCGATCTCGGTCTCAATCAGGATCGCAGTGGTCTGCGGCGCCTTTCGCAGCATCGATCCAAACCGGATCAGGATCGCCTGAGACGCGAGGGCCACCGGCCGCAACAACGTCCGCCGTTGGAGCTTTCGATCTGGAGAGGGCCGCCGCGCATTGACTCCCACCCTCCCGATAGATCATGTGACGCCGCTTCACTGTGGCCGTCCGGTAGGGTTATGCGTCCCACATCAGCCATCGGTCCGGAAACGGCCTGCTAGCCATGCTCCTCGTCGTCGATGCCGGCAACACCAACATCGTGTTTGCGGTCCACGATCCCTCCGGCTGGCGAGGCGTCTGGCGGATCCGCACCGATGCGCAGCGCACATCGGACGAGTACGCCGTCTGGCTCAACAGCCTGCTCACATTATGCGACCTCAAACGCGACCAGATCGGCGCGGCGGTTATCGGTACCTGTCGTCCCGGCTGCGCTGTACCATTTGCGCCGGCTGTGCCGGGAATGGTTCCATGTTGAGCCGCTGATCGCCCGAGCCTCGCTCGACTGGGGCTTCGAAATCAAGGTCGACACCCCGAATGAAGTGGGTGCCGACCGCTTGCTGAACGCCTTGGCGGGACACCGGAATTTCGGCGGCCCGCTGATTGTTGTCGATTTCGGCACCGCGACCACCTTCGATGTGGTAGATGGGTCAGGTGCTTATCTCGGCGGCGTCATCTGCCCAGGCATCAACCTGTCGCTCGAGGCCCTTCACCAGGCGGCCGCCCGCCTGCCGCGCATCGGTATTGGCCGGCCGCAGGCGGTGATCGGCCGGTCCACCGTCCCGGCCATGCAATCGGGGATGTACTGGGGTTATATCGGCCTGATCGAAGGCCTGCTGACGCGGATAAAAGCCGAATTCGGCGGCCCGATGAAGGTTGTCGCCACCGGCGGACTGGCGCCCTTGTTCGCCGAGGGCACCCTCATGATCGAACATATCGAGCCTGATCTGACTTTGGATGGCCTGAGGATGTTGGCGGAGCGCAATCCAGCGCCCACATTACCCCGGGAGAGAACGCGATTAATTGAACACGAATAACGGAACGAAAACTCAAATATGGCTTCTGAAATAGGCGAACTGGCCTTCCTGCCCCTGGGCGGGACGGGCGAGATTGGCATGAACTTCAACCTGTATCGCTGGCGCGCCGCAGGAAACGAAAAATTCCTCGCCGTGGATTGCGGCATCGGCTTCGGCGGCAGCGAACTGCCAGAGGTTGAGGTCATGATGGCCGATCCCGGCTATATCGCCGACCGCAAGGACAAGTTGGTGGGGCTGGTGATCACCCATGCCCACGAGGATCACGTCGGCGCCGTGGCGTGGTTGTGGCCCCAGCTTAAGTGCCCGGTCTATTGCACCGCGTTTGCCGCCTCGGTGCTGCGTCGCAAGCTGGCCGAAGTGGGGCTGACTAACCAGGTCCGGGTCCACGTCATCCCGCAGGGCGGAAGCTTCGACCTGAAGCCCTTCTCGCTACGCTTCATCCGCCTCGCCCACTCGATCCCCGAGGCACAGGCGCTAGTCATCGACACCCCGGCCGGCACTGTTTTGCACACGGGCGACTGGAAGTTGGACGCCAACCCGCTTCTAGGGCCGCCGACCGACGAGGCGGCGTTGGCCGAGTTGGGCGAAAAGGGCGTGCTGGCGATCATCTGTGATTCGACCAATGCGATGGTCGAGGGGCATTCGGGCAGCGAACTTGATGTGCGGCGCACGCTGTCCGGTCTGGTGCGCGACCTGAGCGGCCGTGTCGCCGTCACCTGCTTCGCCAGCAATGTGGCTCGAATGGAATCAGCGGCGCTCGCCGCGCAGGACGCCGGCCGCAGCGTGGCCATCGTCGGGCGATCGCTGCGCAACATGGACGCCGCCGCTCGGGAATGCGGCTACCTGAAGACTCTGCCGCCGTTCCTGACCGAGGACGATATCGACGACATTCCTGACGAAAATCTGCTGATGCTGATCACCGGCAGCCAAGGAGAGGCGCGCAGTGCCTTGTCGCGGATCGCACGCGACGATCATCCGCGGGTCTCGTTGGGTGAGGGCGACACCGTCATCTACTCCTCGCGGATGATCCCGGGAAACGAGCGCGCCATCGGCAATGTTCAGGACCAACTCGTGCGGCGCGGTGTGCGGCTGATGACTGACGACGACCATCTGGTCCACGTCTCTGGTCATCCAGCGCGTGACGAACTCCGGCGGATGTATCGGCTGGTGAAGCCGCGTTACGCGGTGCCGGTGCATGGTGAGTGGCGGCATCTGTCCGCCCACGCCGAACTGGCGCGCGAGGCCGGCGCCATTCCGTTCATGTTGGAGGACGGCGACATCATCACGCTGTCGCCCGGACGGCCGGCAATCACGGACAGTGCCCCGGTTGGCCGCCTGGTGCTCGATGGAACGCGCCTGATGCCGCTGAAGGGCGAGGTGATGTCTGCCCGGCGCCGCATGCTGTTCAACGGCATCGTCGTCGCGAGCCTCGCGGTCGATCAGGCCGGCGCGTTGCGCGGCCAACCTAAGCTCACCGCGCCTGGGCTGCTGGATCCGGACGATCCTGACGCCGGCCGGATCACAGAGGACTTCGCCGAGACGCTGAGGGACTTGCCTGCCAGTCTGCGGCGTGACGATGCCGGGCTGGAGGATGCCGCGCGCGCCGCACTCCGCCGAGCGCTGGGGAGGAAGATGGGCAAGCGGCCGTTGGTGGATGTGCATCTCATTCGGGTCTGAACGGAGATGAACTGGTTCACCGGTGTCGTGTTGTTTGTCATTATCTGGTGGACCGCATTATTCGCGGTGCTGCCGATCGGCACGAAACCGGTTGTGCAACCGGATGAGAAGAGCGGTTGGCGCGGCGCACCTGAGAACCCGCGGATATTGCGGAAAGTGATCGTTACGACGATAGTCGCATGTATCCTCTGGACCGGCTCATACCTGCTGATCCGAAGCGATTATGTCAGTTTCCGGCACGGGTTTTTCGCCGAACCCGATGATTGATATTGCTTTTCAGGACGTTTTAGTCAAACTGCCCCGCCTCGACGGACGGGGAGTGTCCCCAATCCGTCGGGCGGATGGCGTTTCCTCCCCAAACCTGGCTTGTCTACTCGCTGGTAAGCAACCCGCCGCTTTGTTAGCCAAAGTTGGCCTCGAAGTCACGGGTTTTTGTTACTTTTTTGAGCGATAACGCGGAGTTTATTGCGCAAACACATTGTGCGACGCACAAAAATTACAATTCCTCTGACTTTTATCATCCTTGTGCAATGTAATGTCCAATACAAGGATTGCGGGCCGCGAAGCGGTAGCGGTATCCGCGATAACGCGATACGACGCTGGCCCCGCCACTCTGAACGGAATTCGATCTCCATGCGCCTGTCCCGCGGCTTCATCCCCACGCTTAAGGAAACGCCGAACGAGGCGCAGATCGTCTCGCACCGGCTGATGTTGCGGGCGGGATTGGTGCGCCAGACCTCGGCCGGCATTTACGCCTGGCTGCCGCTGGGGCTGCGTGTGCTGCGCAACATCGAGCGCATCGTCCGCGAAGAGCAGGACCGCTCGGGGGCGCAGGAAATCCTGATGCCCACGATCCAGCCAGCCGAACTTTGGCGCGAAAGCGGGCGGTATGAAGATTACGGCAAGGAGATGCTGCGGATCCGCGACCGGCACGAGCGCGACATGTTGTATGGACCGACGAACGAGGAGATGGTCACCGATCTGTTTCGTCAGGCGATCAAGAGCTATCGCGAACTTCCGCAGATCCTGTATCACATTCAATGGAAATTCCGCGACGAGGTGCGGCCCCGTTTCGGCGTGATGCGCGGGCGGGAGTTCCTGATGAAGGATGCTTACTCATTCGACCTGGACCATGATGGTGCGGTGACCAGCTATCGGAAAATGATGCTGGCCTATATGCGCACCTTTCAGCGATTGGGACTGAAGGCGATCCCGATGGAGGCGGATACCGGGCCGATCGGTGGCGATCTAAGCCATGAATTCATCATTCTCGCGCCAACCGGTGAGAGCCAGGTTTATTTCGACGCAGCGTTCGAGGAGATCGACTACCTGTCCGCCGGCGCCGGCGGGTTCAGCCACGAAAAGCCGGAGGATCTGGCGCGGTTCTTCCAGGTCATGACGACCCATTACGCCGCGACGGACGAAAAGCACGACGCCGCTCGGTGGGACCAGGTGAGCGCGGACCGGAAGCGCGAGGGGCGAGGTATCGAGGTCGGCCATATCTTTTACTTCGGCACCAAGTACACCAAGTCAATGAATACGGCCGTCGCCGGCCCCGACGGCAAGCCGGTGCATCCCGAGATGGGGAGCTACGGAATTGGCGTGTCGCGCTTGGTGGGGGCGGTTATCGAAGCCAGTCACGACGATGCGGGCATCATCTGGCCGGACAGTATCGCGCCGTTCAGGGCGGCGATTTTGAACCTGAAGATCGGCGACGCAGCCTGCGACACGATGTGCGAACAGCTTTACGCCGCGTTCGACGGAAATGCTCTGTATGATGACCGTTCCGACCGTGCCGGGCGCGAAGTTCGCAGATGCCGACCTGATGGGACACCCGTGGCAGATCGTCGTCGGGCCGCGCGGGGCGGCGGCTGGGAAAGTTGAGTTGAAACGGCGCGCCACCGGGGAGCGTCTGGAGATTGCTCCGGAAGAAACGCTGAAGCGGGTCGGGTAAGCGCATTTTGTTCGGACCGTTCGAGCGTTTGGTCGCCGGCCGCTACCTGCGCGCGCGCAAGGGCGAGCGGTTCGTCTCGATTATCGCCATCTTCTCCCTGGTCGGCATCGCACTCGGGGTGGCGACGCTGATCGTGGTGACGTCTGTCATGAGCGGCTTTCAGGTCGAGCTTGTGTCGCGCATCCTGGGGGTGAACGGACACATCACGGTCGAGGCGTACGCCGGGCAGAAACTGGACAATTATCCGCCGCTGGTGAGCCAGGTTCGTGGGCTCCAGGACGTCGCCTCCGCGACGCCGGTGCTTGACGGGCAGGCCTTGCTGAGCACCGAAGGAGGCGGCGCCCGCGGCGGCCTGGTCCGCGGCATCAGCCTGGATGATCTGCGTGCGCTGCATCCGATCAGCGACCACATGGTCGCCGGCAGTCTGGCCGATTTCACCGGCGACGACGCGATCGTCGTAGGGGTCGGGCTGGCAAGCGCCGATCGGCTGCGCGTGGGTGATTCACTGACGGTGATCTCGCCCGAGGGTGCGGCCACCGCGGTTGGCACCATACCGCGGGTGCGTGCGTACAAGGTCGTGGCGATCTTCGACGCCGGGCTAAACGACTACAACAGCGG
Organism: uncultured Alphaproteobacteria bacterium; assembly: GCA_963733925.1. GTDB lineage: Bacteria > Pseudomonadota > Alphaproteobacteria > Acetobacterales > Acetobacteraceae > Rhodopila. The sequence goes on from CAVTFL010000001.1 coordinate 185,179, forward strand.
GGTGGTGTTCCTGCCGCTGGCGGCGGCGCAAATATTCTTCCAGAAGCCCGATGCGATTACCGGGATCGAGATCAGGCTGCACGACCCGGATCGCGTCAACATGGTCGGGGCCGAACTGGCGCCGCTGCTGCAAGGCCGGCCAGTCTACGCGCGCGACTGGCAGCATGCCAATGACACTATCATCGGTGTGCTGCAGGTGCAGAAGGACACGATGTTCATCGTGCTTGGAATGATCGTGCTGGTGGCGGCGTTTAACGTGGTCTCCTCGCTGATCATGCTGGTGAAGGACAAGCGGGCCGATATCGCTGTGCTGCGGACGATCGGCGCGTCCAGCTTTGCGGTCCTGCGCATTTTCCTGATGTGTGGCGCGTTTGTTGGCGTCAGCGGCACGGTGATCGGGACAGTCATCGGCATAGTATTCTGTCACTACATCGTCGCCGTGCAGCACTTCGTCGAAAACATAACGGGTGGGCGGGTGTTTGATGCCTCAGTGTTCATGCTGACGGAATTGCCGAACACGATCGACTGGACGGATGTCGGCCGCGTCGTGGCGTTGGGCTTGATCCTGTCGCTCTTGGCGACGCTCTATCCAAGCTGGCGTGCGGCTCGCACCGACCCGGTTGAGGCACTGCGGCATGAGTGACCCGCTGGTGCTGCAAGGCGTCGCGCGGGTGTACCGCGGCGATGCAGGGGAGCTTCCCGTGTTGCGCGGGGCCGATCTGACAGTGCGGTCAGGAGAGATCGTCGCGCTAGTCGCGCCGTCCGGAGCGGGGAAATCGACCTTGCTGCACGTCGCGGGGCTGTTGGACCGTCCGGACGGCGGGTCGGTGCTGATCGAGGGGCGGGATGCCGGCGGCTTGCCTGACCCCGCCCGCACCGCCATCAGGCGAGATACGATCGGGTTTGTCTATCAGTTCCATCATCTGCTGCCGGAATTCTCCGCCCTGGAGAACGTTGCCTTGCCGCAAATGATCGCCGGCCGCCCCCGCCGCGTAGCCGAGGATCGGGCCAAGTCGCTTCTGACAACGTTTGGGCTGGAGGCGCGATTAGGGCATCTCCCGGGGAAGCTCTCTGGCGGCGAGCAGCAGCGGGTCGCGATCGGCCGCGCACTGGCGAACGGGCCGAAACTGCTGCTGGCGGATGAGCCGACGGGCAATCTGGATGTGGCGACGGCCGAGGCCGTATTCGCGGAACTGCTGGCGATCGTGCGGGACCATGGACTGGCGGCGCTGATCGCAACGCACAATCCGGATCTGGCAGCGCGCATGGACCGGACGGTGACGTTGCGCGAAGGGCGGCTGATCTAGCGGGGTGCGGGTCGCCGCAGCGCTGGCGGCCCTTCGCCTCGGTGAAACGAAATTAACCCGCCGGACGCTTGAACCAGGACTATCGCCTGGATAAAAAGTGGACGTGTTTTCGTCATGTCTGGAGGCGATTATGCGGGTTTCCTTGCGATCGATGTTGACCGGTGCCGTCTTAGCCGGCGGCGCCGCTAATTATAGCTGCCGGCGTCGCTGCACCGGCGGAGGCCGAAGACAGTCAGGTCCACGTCCTGACGGTTCAGTTACCTGGCGGCGGGGTCGAACAAATCCAATATACCGGCGACGTTGCGCCTCAGGTGGTGCTGGTGCCAGCACGAAGGATGGTCACGGGCCCCGTGGTGGCCCCCTTGGTACGCATCGATCCGTTTGTGGAGCTGGAGCGAATTTCTGCCCTGATGGATCAACAGGCCGCCGCCATGATGCGACAGGTGGAGAATCTCCAGGGCGGCATGAATTCAGAAATTGCCTCCAGGGGCCAGCGGGTATTCCTTCGTATCCACGATGTCGGGGAACGGCGTGTGCACGAGGAGCGTGCAGATCACCTACAATGGTAGCGCCGCGCCGCCTCGCATGGTTTCCAGCACCTCGGGCGATTGCGGCCCTGATCGTCGCCAGCAAGCGCCGACCGAGGTGACTGTGCCGGCGCCGTTTGGCCGGCCGAACGCCACACCCCGTACGATCGAGGTCAAGGCGAGCGGCCAGCGTCCCGACGGCGGGACCGCTCGGCAGGTTGCCTTGGCCCGCTGAAGCGAATGTACCCGGCCGGCAACATGCCGGCCGGGCCGGCGCGTTTACTTTATCATTCTTGAAATGTACCATACTGCGGCGCGTGAGATCCATCGAAGACGCGGCAGGACGATTTAACTCCCCGCTCTGGACCAACGGCGGACCCGAAGACCGCCTTTGTGGATTGGCATTCGGTTTCTCGTCCCTGATCTTGTGGCTCCATTTGTTCCTGACAGTCCGCGGGACGTCAGGCTGCCATCCAATGACTGCGCATTTGCCCTGGCGCAATTCTACCTAGCTCCGATACCCAACTATCTCAGGGCAAATCCGCTAACTGCTGGCCAGGTTCCGCTGACTGCTGCGGTCCCTCGACGCAGGTGAAGCTTGCCGCGTTGGTCTGATCGCCAGTACCGGAATAGTGGGCTGTCATCGGGTAGGGACACAGTGGACGCGAAAAGGCAACGCCCTGCGAGGGGGTGTCATTGACGTATTTCGTCGCGGTGATCTCTTGCGGCGCGACACCCTTCTCCACCCATTGTTCGAGTGCGGTGATGATGTCGTGCTGAGGATCCCCAATGGGGACGACCTGTGCAAAGGGCTGGCCGAACGTATTCGGTCCTGGTCCGCCCGCGCAATGACCCATGCCGGGCACCATAAACAGGCGGTAGTAGTCATAGAGGCGTTGGAACTGGCCCTGGGAGACCGGGGTCGCGATCGCATCGGTCCTCTGCTCCAAGGTGTTTCCCGCCCGGCCCATAGCGACACGTGTATAGTAGTTGGTGCTTGAACCCGAAGCGATCGTGGTGTCCGCCCATCCGTGATACTGGATCAACCTGCCGCCATTCCCCGCGAAGCGCGCCAGGTTTGAGTTCAGCGCGCCGACAACTTCGTGGTCCTGCTGTTCAGCCGCTGTAAGATCGGTCGTGTAGTTCAGCGTGAGGTAGTTCCAGTTCGGATCGCCGAAGACGAAGTATTGGAAGTAGCTTTGGGCAATCGCGAAGCCGCCGGGAGAGCCGGTCGGCGTGATGGCGCCCCACAACGTCTCGCTGCCAGGCTCGAAGCCCGGGAACAGCGACTTGCCCGTGCGACCGTCAGTCGGCCCCTTATAGATCGCAAGCACCGTCTGGATTTGCTGGGCCGTCAGGCAACCCGTGCTTTGGCCACTTGCGCATTCCAGGACGGACGGATCGAAGTGGCAGAGCCGCGGGTTGGCGACGAAGCCGGGGTCCTGCACGCCATCCGTGGCGCCGCACTGGGCGAGCACGGCCTGGTTGATCAGCGCATAGTCCGCCGGCGGGATCGTGTTGGCGGGATCTGCTTCGTTGACCTGCACCTCGTAGACCTGATCGACGTTCAGGTTAACCCAGTCATTCGCTGGATCGCCGGCGAGGATGCCATTGTAGTCGTCCGGGAACATCTGCGCTTCCTTCAGAGCCTGCCGTCCCCCCGAGGAGCAGCCGGTGAAATAGGCGTAGTCCTGCGGTTGCCCGTAATAGGCCTGGACGACCTGTTTGCCGGCTACCGTCATAAGGTGCGTTGCACGGTAGCCGAAATCCACGAAGCTCTGCGGGTTACCGACGATGAAGCTGGCATCGGCGACGCCGCCGATGTGTCCCTGATCGGAGTTGGCGGCGGCATCGCCGCGCGATATGGCGGCTGCAAGGCTCGGCGTGTAGATCGCGCCGCTAAAGCCGCCGTCTCCGGTACCCTGGAACCTGCCGTCCCAAGCGTTGGGTGGCGGCAGCCAGGCCTCCATTTGGATCGTCGAGCCGTCGACCGGCGTGAGGGTGATCTGGACGCGGCAGAAATCGACGGGCGCGGTGACGGTGCTCCCTAGTCCGGAGGGAACGGGGTCACCAGCACTGACTGGCGTTGCCGCCATAACGCTGCCGTTCGGGATGGAAAGGTTTGTTAGCGTGTTGCAGCTCATTTGTGCATGGGCCGAGGAGGCTATGAGCGCAACGGCGGCTGCGATCGCGGACGCGGTGCTGAGCAGCGGAATTCTCATGGTGCGTTTCCCTATTTGACGCAGTCTGCACTTTTGCGCGGTCCAGGTAACTAACGAAGCGTTCATACCAGCGTCCCGTCACGTTGGGGTGACGCTCTTGGGTGGTCCGTGGCCGGCAGGCTGTATTCACGGCGGCCTTGGCCGCTTTGGGACCTGCCCTAGGCGAACGGATTACCGGATGTTAACCAAATCGTCAGAAACCAGTGTTGCAGGGTTTGGGAGTGTTCGATTGATGAACAATTCCTCCACGCTGGACCTTGGCAGCGGCGCCAAAACTCTGCTCGCCCGTCCCGAGTGAATTCGCTCAGTCCATGGGCATTTTTTCCCCGCCCGACCTGCTCTTAGATGGCATTATCCGCGGGAAAGTAAAATCGCGCGTTAGCTTCAGGTTAGCAAGAATTTAGGTGCAACGAGGGCGGCAGAGAATCCGGCAATGGTACTGCCAGGAAAAACTGCGCAGCTTGACTGCAAGAGTTGACCATGTTATCGATCCCACGGCCTTACATCAAGTAACGGCAAGGGGAGAAACACCAATGACAGTTATACATACTAGTCGGCGCAGTGTACTCAGGGCAGCTACGACGTTGGCCGCGGCTTCCTCAATCGCTGCCATCAGCGGATCAAGATCCCAGGCAGCCGAATCCAATCCGGCGGCGCGGAGCTCCGCGCTGGGCCAGGTCGATCAATCCCTTCGTCAGGCGGTCAACGACCAGACCGTTGGAGGCGTCGTCGCGATCGGCGCGAACGACAAAGGGATCGTCTATGAGGGGGCGTTTGGGCCGTCGGTAACCGCCGACAGCATATTCTGGATTGCCTCGATGACCAAGGCGATCACCGCGACCGCCTGCATGCAGTTGGTTGAGCAAGGCAAGCTGCAGCTCGATCAGCCGATGGGCAAGCTGCTGCCGCAACTGGAATCGCCCAAGGTGCTGGAGGGTTTTGATGCGAACGGTGCGCCGAAGCTTCGCCCCGCCAAGCGTGCCATCACTCTGCGGCATCTGCTGACCCACACGGCAGGTTTCACTTACAGCCTCTGGAGTGAGCCGATGGGCCGGTATGAGAAGGTCACCGGCCTCCCGTTTATCGGCGAATTAAAGAACGCCACGTTCAACGCGCCACTCATGTTCGATCCGGGCGATCGTTGGGAATACGGCATCAATATGGACTGGGTCGGGAAGGCTGTGGAAGCCATCAGCGACCAATCCCTGGAGGTCTACTTCCGAGAGAATATCTTTGGTCCGCTTGGCATGACTGACACAGGTTTCCTCATCAGTTCGGCGCAGAAGGCCCGCGTGGTACCGATGTATAGCCGTCAGCAGGATGGCACGCTCAAGCCTATGGCATTCGAAATGCCGCAGCGGCCGGAGTTCTTTATGGGCGGCGGTGCACTTTTCAGTACGCCGCGGAATTATATGCAGTTCCTGCAGATGCTGGTGCACCAGGGCACCTTTAACGGTGCTCAGATACTCAAGCCTGAGACGGTTGCACTGATGAGCCAGAATCAGATCGGCGATCTCAATGTCACCACGTTGAAGACAGCTGCTCCAGAAAGTACAAATGATGCCAATCTCTTCCCGGGCATGGTCCAGAAATGGGGGCTGTCTTTCGATATCAACACGCAACCTGGACCGGCAGGTCGTAGCGCGGGCAGCCTCGCGTGGGCGGGACTCTTTAACACCTATTTCTGGGTCGACCCAACCAAACACGTGACCGGCGTTATCATGACGCAGCTTCTGCCCTTCGCCGACGGTCCCGTTCTGAAGCTGTTCGCCGATTTCGAGAGAGGAATGTACCAGGCGGTGACGCCAGCCTAGCCGTCCAGACGTCCTGCGCGCATCGATGGTTCGGCGTTTGGTTGGGGCCTGGCCAGGATCGAGGTCAGGTCCTGCCAGACACCGGACAGCAGAACGGAACGGCAAGTGGCTTCGAACAACCCAAACGGGTAGTTGTCCGGCGACGGGACTGTCGGCCTTTCGTGATCAGCACCCTGGGCACCCACCGGCAGCCTTTTTTGCTCGGCTCGTATCCTGGTTGAACTCACGGCTGGTCGGGGTGGTGATGGGGATCTGAATGTCTCGTGGGACGAGAGGCAATGCGAAGACGGCGATCAGAACCCCTGCCGGGCGATGTCCATGGCGAAGTATGTCAGGATCAGGTCGGCGCCGGCGCGCTTGATCGCACCCAGGCTCTCCCGCATCACGCGGTACTCATCGACCGCACCCGCCTGCGCGGCGAACTTGATCATGGCGTATTCGCCGCTGACCTGGTATGCGGCGAGCGGTAGCAGGCTGCGCTGTCTAACTTGTGTCAGCACGTCGAGATACGGCATGGCGGGCTTGACCATCAGGATATCCGCGCCCTCGGCCTCATCGGCATCGGACTCTCGAAGCGCCTCCCGGCCATTCATCGGGTTCATCTGATAGGCCTTGCGGTCGCCATCCAGATCGCAACCCGCCGCCACCCGGAACGGCCCATAGAACGCCGACGCGAACTTCGACGAATAGGCCATGATCGGAATATTGGAAAAGCCGTTGCCATCCAGCGCCGAGCGGATCGCCGTCACCTGGCCATCCATCATTGACGACGGAGCGATCATGTCTGCCCCGGCTTCCGCCGCGACGACCGCCTGTTTGCCCAGGTTCTCGATCGTGTGATCGTTGTGCACGTCGTGGCCGTCGATGACGCCGCAATGCCCGTGCGAGGTGTATTCACAGAAGCAGGTGTCGGAAATCACCATCAGCCCCGGTGCCGCGTCCTTCGCGCGCTTGATCATCCTGGCGAGCAGACCGTCGCGGTTCCAGGCATCACTGCCGATGTCGTCCTTGCGATGGCTGACGCCGAACGTCATCACCGCTTTGATGCCGGCCGCGGCGATCTCCTTGATCGCGGTATCCAGATTGCGCTCTGGAATCCGGAAGATGCCCGGCATGGATTCGACAGGGGCGAAGTCGTCAAGTTCCTCCTCCACGAAGATCGGGTAAATCAGGTCGTTTACCGAGACCGTATGCTCCTGCAACAGATCCCGCATGATTTGGCTGGACCGCAGGCGACGCAGGCGCATTGTGGGGAAGCGATTGGTCATCCGGAATGTCCTTAGGCGAGCGGCGAAGGCAGGGGCCGAGTTCCATCCACGAACCGACTGTAGCGGAAAGGCGTCGGATCGACCACTGGCGTTTCACCCATAACCAGTTCCGCCATAAGGCGGCCTGCGCCCGGAGCGATGCCGAAGCCATGGCCGGTGAAGCCCGTGGCGATGTAAAATCCAGGCAGCGCATCGACGCCTGAAATCACCGGGACGCCGTCCGGTGTGACGTCGATCATGCCGCCCCAGCTTTCCGCGACCCGCATCGTCCGGAAAACCGGGAAGGCGGCTGTTACGTGGGTGCGCGCCTGATCCAAAATCGCTTTATACGGCGGCGGGTCGAGCACGCGCACCGCCTCGAACGGCGAGGTGCGGTCCAGGTCCCAGCGGCCCGGTCGAACCAGTTCCTTGAAGAACTGGCCGCCGAAGCGAAGTCTTACATCGCGATATGCCGTTCGGAACGTGGGAAGGAAGTCGCCCAGGAAGCGGAATGAGTCCGGGACGATATCGACGACATTGCTGTTCCAATTCGCGACGGTGTAGCCGCCGTCGAGGCGTTTGCGCAGGCCGAAGCCAAACCCGCTGGCAGATGCCTCGGGTCCCCCCGCCAGCGGCTCGGTGCGCATCACGGACGAAAGCACCTTCAGCTGCGGCAGGCGCAGATCCAGCGGGCGGCAGAACAGGCGCGACCAGACGCCGCCAGCAAGTACCACGGTTTCGCAGCCGATGCGACCGCGTTCGGTTACCACGGCTTCGATGCGGCCGCCCCGCGTCTCCACCCCGCGCACCGCGCACCGGGTCAGGATGGTCGCACCCAATCGCCGCGTCGCTCGGGCGATGGCCGGTGCCGCGTGGGCAGGCTCCGCTTTGCCGTCGCTGGCGGTGTACAGCGCTCCCAACCAAGGACCTTCGAGACCTGGCAAGACCCGAGTTGCCTCGTCGCGGGTGAGCAGGCAACTATCCAACTGCATCGGCCGTCCGGCCTGCTCCAGCCAGGCTTCCCGCTTCTCTAACTCCTCTCGCGTGCGGCAGAGGTAAACGATACCGCTGCGGCGGAAGCCGGTTTCGGTGCCGACCAGGCTGTTCATCTCCGACCACAGGCGCAACGCCTCTATAGCGAGCGGCAGTTCCCGCGGGTCGCGACCCATCTTGCGGCACCAGCCCCAGTTGCGGCTGGATTGCTCGCCGGCGATTTCCCCCTTTTCGCATAGAACAACGGGCACACCCTTGCGCGCCAAAAAGAACGCCGTGCAGACGCCTATGATGCCGCCGCCGATGACGACAACGCGCGTTTCTGCCGGGACTTCCGGATCGCCCGGAACGAAGTCAACAGGAGGGGACATGCTCTTGCCGTGGTCGGTCGGGAAAGTCTGTGCACGAATTCGAATTTCACTCTGCCGTGATCATATCGGTAGCGTCCTGGTATGGCGATGGTGGTCCGCATGTGCCAAATCTTGCTGACCCATGGTATCCCCCCGGCTGTCCCAGACACGATTGGCCTCGCTGTCCGAGCGACTGTCGGATTCAGCCGAACCCGTTTTGTGGCTGGCTTGTATCGTGGCGGCATTCGTCCTGGCCTGGTGGGCGACCAACCGGCTCTGGATTGCCGCGATGGTCTGCGTCGTCGCCATCGTCTTCGCAGCGTGGCGCTGGGTCAATATGCTGGCGCACCTGCGCCATCGGCTGGCTGAGGTCGAGCGGGAGCGGGCGGCGATGGAACACGCACTGCATGGGTCGCAGAAGATGGAGGCATTGGGCCGGCTGACCATCGGGGTGGCGCATGATTTCAATAACCACCTGACGGTGGTCAGCAGCAACGTCGAGATGATTGCTCGCCGTCTGGGCGCGGAGCAAGGGCGGCTGTCGGCCCACATCGACGCAGCAATGCAGGGGGTGCGGCGGGCGGCAACTCTGGCCGGGCGGCTGCTGTCATTTGCGCGGGAGACTGCAATCGAACCAGAGCCTGTGAACGTCGACCAACTGGTGAATATGCTGGCGGAGTTGTTGCGGCCAACGCTGGGCGACCGGGTGAAGCTGGAGCTGAGGTTGTCCGGCTCACCGTGGTTGGTCTGGGCCGACGTCAACCGGATGCAGAATGCGCTGCTCTCGCTCACGGCGAACGTGCGCGATCAGGTGCCTGATAGTGGCGTGCTAAGTGTAACGGTGTCGAATGTTGAGCTTGATGCAGTGTTCGTGGCCGCCCATCCGACAGTACTGGCCGGCGACTACGTTCAGATCGCAATCAGCGGGTTGGCCGCTCCGGTGGAGGCGAAACAGTGGGAGCCGGCCGACGACCTGAGCAGCGCCGAGTTGTTCATGGCGCGGGCGGTTGTGCGAGAGGCCGGTGGGTGCCTGCTGCGCTCCGATGCGGCGCCGGAGGGTTTGTCGCTACGGCTGTTTCTCCCCCGATATCGGCCGCCTCCGGTCGGCAGGGTTAGGTCATCACCCGCCGCCCGCGCCTGCGCGACCATCCTGGTCGTCGAGGACGAAGTTGCGATCCGGTCCGTCTGCGTCGAGACGTTGCGCGGGCAAGGCTATCATGTGCTGGAAGCACCCGACGCGATGGAGGCGTTCCGGCTGATCGCTGACCACGGTGGGATTGATCTGCTGTTCACCGATCTCGGCTTGCCGGGCGGGGTTAGTGGACACTCTTTGGCGGATGCGGCACGGAACGTCGACGCCGGCATGCGGGTGCTGTTCACGACAGGCTACGAACGTGCTGATCTGCAGCACCGGCCCGCGTCGGCGCTGCTGCGAAAACCGTTCACCCCAGAAGAGTTGGCGGCCAAGGTGCGCGAAGCGCTGTTGGTGGAGCAAACAGTCTTACGGTCGGAGACGGTGCAGGGCTGAGTGGACGAAACACCAGTGTCCAAGAGTTGGCCAAAGGGCAAGGAAGCGCCGCACCCCGAGCAAATGGGTTACCCGATCAGCGTCGCGACTTCCTCCGCGGGACGGCAGAGTCGGACTCCCCGCGGGGTCACAACGACCGGCCGTTCCATCAGGATCGGGTGCGCGATGATGGCGTCGATCAGGCTGTCATCAGTTTTGGTGGGGTCGTCGAGGCCGAGTTCCTCATAGGGTGTGCCCTTGCGGCGGAGGATTTGCCTCGGGGCCTTGCCCATGCGGTCGAGCAACGAGAGCAGTTCCGCTCGGGTTGGCGGGTTTTTCAGGTATTCGATGACCGTGGGGTTGAGGCCGGCGTCTCGAAGCATGCCGAGCACTTTGCGCGAGGTGCCGCAATTCGGGTTGTGATAAATGGTCGTTTCCGCTGGCATAAATAACCAGGCTCCATTGAGGCGAAGTTGGGGTTTATCCGCCTCTGCGAGGCGCGGATCAATCGGCCGCCGAAGGTACGCGTTGGTCTTCGGTTATGTGTCTGGTTCCGCCGAGCCGATTGAGGTGGCATTGCAGGCCCAGCGAACATTGCGTGGCCGCGCCGGCGTGTGGCAGGCTTTAGCTCAACCAAAGTGAGTCCCCTGAGGAAAACGCCATGAATGATGCCGTTGCCAGCGTCCAGTTCCTCGCCGGCGTTAAAATCGTCGATCTGACGCAATTCGAGGCGGGACCGTCCTGCACCGAAGCCCTCGCGTGGTTGGGGGCGGATGTGGTGAAGATTGAGAACCCAAAGATGGGCGATCCGGGACGGCGGTTGCGGCCTGGGCAGCCCGACACCGACCCGTATTATTTTCACGTATTCAACGCCAACAAACGCTCGATGACGGTGAACCTGAAGTCGCAGAAAGGGCTGGCACTGGTGAAAGACATGCTGCGTCAGGCCGACGTGTGCATCGAGAACTTCGCGCCCGGCGCGATCGAGCGATTGGGTCTTGGGTACGACGTTGTTCGCGAATTGAATCCAGGGATCATCTACGCTCAGATCAAAGGGTTCGGGGAGGGCAGCCCGTACGAGAAGAACCTGGCATTCGACATGATCGCTCAGGCGTGCGGCGGGACGTTCAGCGTGACTGGCGATGCGGATGGACCGCCGACCCGGCCGGGTTTCTCGATAGGCGATACCGGAACCGGGATGCTGATGGCGATCACCATCTTGGGGGCACTGTACCAGCGGCGGCAGACCGGGCAGGGGCATCGGTTGCAACTGGCAATGCAGGACGCAGTCATGCACTACATGCGAATCAACTTCGCGACGCAGGGCCTGACGGGCAAGCCGGCCCAGCGAGGCGGCAGCAAGGTGCCCGGCATAACCAATGCGCCAATGGGGCTATATCCGTGTGCTCCTGGCGGGGCGAACGATTACGTCTACATCATGACCAGCCGAGCGAATCCGGACCATTGGGACAGGCTGTTGAAGGTGATTGGACGGGAGGAACTCATTGGCGATGCTCGTTACCTGACGCCAATGGACAGGGTAGAGCACGAGGCTGACGTGGACGAGATCATTGCCGGCTGGACCCGCACACGGACCAAGCATGACGCGATGCGCGCCATAGGGGAGGCAGGAATTCCGGCCGGTGCGGTGCTGGATACGATGGAACTGCAGAACGATCAGACGTTTGAGGACCGCGGTATCATGCAGGTGATGCGGCATCCGCTGCATCGCGACTTCAAGATGCCTGGGTGGCCGGTGCGGGTAGATGGGAAACCACCGGCGCTGAAATCGTCTCCGGTTTTGGGCGAGCATACCGGCGCAGTGTTGAGCGAGTGGCTCGGGTTGAACGCCCAGGCGGTCGAGGCGTTAAAGACCGAGGGGGCAGTATAGCCCCGCGCAGTGGCGAGGGCAGAGGGAGTCATATAGCCGCGCGCAGTGGCCCGCCCGTCCTGCGGCTGAGGCGAAAGTCCGTGCCATACATGCGGCCATGGACGCCGCCCTGAAGCGCCACACCTTGGGCTCACCCGGTCCTCGGCATTTGACGGTGAGTGCCGCGCGTCGCCCTCCGCGGCTTCAAGGAGCGTCGCCGAAGGGGTCGGGGATCATTCGCCCTGATAGATTTTTCGTGGCCCCGGCAATCACATCTCTATAACGTGAACTCGAGGAGGACCCGACGGTGGCATGGACGCGGATTACGGATCCCGAGATGGTGACAGGCTGCCTGCCTGCCTGGCTGGGACGGCGGATGGTCGGGTTGCGCGGCTGCTTCGGCCTCCTGACAACGACGGGGGATGTCATCCGGCTGACCTCGATCGCGGCAGCGCACCAATCGTCCGAGGGGGTCATCCTTCTCGATGTGCTGTTGGATAAAGCCGGTGTACCGGACGGATTGGATTTAGCCTGGCGGTCTAAGCACTTCCTCGGTGCGCCGGTTCCGGGCGCCACGGTGGCGACGGTGAACTTGGCGCATATCGTCGCGGCGGTGGAGTTCACCGTGGCGGAGATGGCGGCCAATCCAGGCGACAGCACGGTCGGGTTTGGCGATGAGATCCAGCTGGACGATACCACCCAGCCCACCGAGGCGGTGGGTCAGGCGGTGGATTAGGCTCTGCACTGACAACCAATCGAAGCGCCAACCGCGCAGATATTCTGGCGGAAGGCGTGGGCTGGCTGGTAGGGACATGGGTGCTGCGCGGTTTCGCCACGGTGATTTCGGCTGAGCCGGCGTCATGACCAAGCGTCGCACCGTCTTCGGTGTTGGCCGTAGTCACGCAACGTGGAACACCTCTCCCACTCCTCACAGCGGGCGACCGTGACGTCTCGTTGCGTCTGTTCATCCATTTTTTTGGCACTTGGCAACACCCGGCCCGAAACGCCTCTATCGCGAACCGAAGGCGTCGGGTGTTATTCCAATTTCAAAATGAAACAGTATGCGATACCGTCTCGGGCAGGCCATTTCGATGGCGATCGGTGACTATCGTAGGGTGACTTCGATGGACGTGTTCGTGACGCTTTGTTTCTTCGCCTACACTGCCGGCGCTACTTTTTGCTACCAATTCGTTGCGCCGCGGATGCCTGCGCCGCCCCCCGTTCCCGAGCTCGTCGAAGCCGAGATCATTCCGCTTGAGCCGATCTCGGACCTGGAACTGAAGGTTCTCCCGGTTGCGGAGGATGCGGCGAAGTGGCGACAGCGCGCCGTGTCAGCCGTGGCTCGGGGCAAAGACCTCGAGGGAAGGCTTGCGGCCATCTCTTCAGAAATCGGTGAATGGAGACGTCGGGCGCTGATTGCCGAGGCTCTCCTTCGCAAGGGCCGACCTACCCAGACGACTGCCGACCATCGATTTCGCCGGCTACGCACACTTCTGGCTAAGGAACTGCACCCCGATCACGCCAGTACTCGCACTGTTGAAAGAGCCGAGTTGTTCAAGGTGCTGTGGCCGGAAATCGAGGCGATCGAGCGGCTTCCGCACGGCTAGGAAGCCTTCCCCCTAGACCCGTCAGCTGGCGCGGCCAGGCCGAAGGGGGTCAGGCCGGCATTCCGAAACGGCCGAAGCCTGGCACCTTGACCGCCGGGCGGCGGATATCGAGACCGGCGACGATGCCCAGGATGTTGACCTCGATCCCCTCAACCCAGCCGAGCGTCAGCCCGCCATAGCCATCCAGCGTCAGGCGCACGCCGGTGCGGGATGGGGTCAGGCGGAGCCATCTTCCGTCGTAAGGGTAGTCCTTGCCGATCGCCGTTGGTGGCAACGTGGTCCGCATCTCCGGCACGGCATCCATGATGGCGCTGATGAAGGTGTTGGAGTTGGGGCCGGGCCAGGCCCGATAGTCGCCTTCGTTGCGCCAGGCATAGCCGGCGATGGCGATCTGAATTTTCGGCAGTAGCGCTGCGGCAGCGTCGCCGTCGGCGGCGAAGACGGTTTGGGGGATGTGGCCGAACCAGCGGCCGTCGGGTTCGAACCCATTGATCCGGATCGGAAGTTCGCCCCACGCGGTGTAGTCGTAGCGGCTGTAGGATGCCGCGCCCGCTGGTTTGAAAACGATCCAGCTGTGGGAGGCGAAGATGCCACGCCAGCGGACGGTCTTGGCGGAAAAGATGCGGACCACAGCCTCGGGATGCAGTGCCGGCGGCGGCAGGGCGCCGATGCTGGACCGGTCGGCCGTTCGCCAGCTGCTGGTCGCTCCGTCAACGCGATAGAGAAATGCCGTGATGCCGAGGGGCAAGAGGTACAGCAAGGCGAACAACACAAGAGAGGCTTTGAAAACGACAACCATGCCCAGCAGATGAGGCTTGGACGCGAGAGCACAACCTCGGGCGCTGATGCCGAACGCCGTGTAGCTAAGCTAGGCGCCTCGCAGTGGCGACGCTGCCAAGACCCCTCGCATCCAGGCGGCCGCATCGTCGAGCGCCTGGTCGAGAACCTGGGCGTCCGTTTGGCCGGACCGAACTGGAACGTGGAAAGAATGATCAGCGTGGTCAAGCAGTTGCAACGTCGCGCCTGCACCCAGCGCATCGACCGTCGGCACCAGTAAGCGCGTGTCCGCCAGGGCGTCACGGGTCCCTTGCACGAACAGCATCGGGATGCCCACATCGGCCAGGTGGCGGCCCCGCTCGTCCGACGGCTTGTTAGCCGGGTGAAGCGGAAAGCCGAGGAAGATCAGGCCCCGCACGCTCGGCAACGGCGTTTCTGCTTGCGCCTGAGACGTCATGCGCGCGCCAAATGACTTGCCGCCCGCGAACAGGGGCAGCCCCGGTGCCAGCTTGGCCCCAGTCGCGACGGCAGCGCGGACTGTGGCATGGGCCAGCGTCGGCCGGTCCGGTCGTTTCGATCTCACTTCCATGTACGGAAACTGAAATCGCAGCGTCGCGATGTCCCGCCCGGCGAGCCCATCGGCGACCGCCACCATGAAGCGGTGGGTCATTCCCGCCCCGGCGCCATGTGCCAGGACACAGCAGGCCAAAGCGTGCGGCGGATGTTGCATCAGGCCCGACACCGCGTGCGCATTATCGACTTTGATGGTGACGGGATCGGCGCTCACGTCAGGCGCGGGCGAGGCTGGTCGGCGAAAAGGACCTCTGTCGCAAAACGTTGCCTGAGCCGTGCCAGTATCTGGCCATCGCGATAGAGCACGCTGCGGTCTGGGTCATGGGAGCTTCCTCGCAACCCCTTTAATCAGGGTGGTACCCCATCTGGCAAGGTCTGGACCGTCGCCGCCGGAGGACGCCCCCCGTAGTTCTGACGTGTTAGCCGCAGACCCCAGTCGGCTATACGACTTGCGCCATCCCGGAACTGGCTGCTCGCTCTTTGATCGACGCGAGGCGGGGGTCAGCTAACCACCCCGGTGACAGGTGTTCCCCGCTAAGCCGATTACTGGTAGCTGACGCCTGCCATGACCGATGATCTGCCGCCGAACCCGGCGCTGCTTCCCGCTGGCCTTCGCGATCTGTTGCCGCCCGACGCGGAAACGGAAGCCTCTGCTGTCGAGGCGTTGATGACTGTCTTCGCCGCCCACGGCTACCAGCGCGTCAAGCCCCCGCTGCTGGAGTTCGAGGACAGCCTGCTTGCCGGCTCCGGCGTGGCGGTGGCGGACCAGACCTTTCGCCTGATGGATCCCAACAGCCAGCGCATGATGGGCCTGCGCGCCGACACCACCCCCCAGGTCGCTCGGATCGCCACGACCCGGCTCGGGAGCGCGCCACGGCCGCTGCGCCTGTCCTACGCTGGCCAGTGCCTCCGCGTGCGTGGCAGCCAACTCGCTCCGGAACGGCAGGTAGCCCAGGCCGGCATCGAACTGATCGGACATGACAGTCCCGAGGCGGACGCCGAAACCATCGTGGTCGCCGCCGAGGCGCTCGCCGCGATCGGCCTGACCCGGGTCAGCTTCGACCTGACCTTGCCGATGCTGGTGCCCTCGTTGCTCGACGATGCCGGTTCGACCGGCCCGGATCGGATCGCCTTGGCTCGAGCACTCGACCGTAAGGACGCGGCTGCGGTTGCCCTCCACGGGGGAGCGCTCGCCCCGGTGCTGACCGAATTGCTGCTGGCGGCCGGACCGGCTGACCGCGCCCTGGCATCGCTGGCCGAGGCGCGTCTTCCAAACCTCGCTGGTACGCTCGCCGAACGGGTGGCAGAGACGGTGGCGGCGATCCGGGCAGCGGCCCCGGCCCTGAGGCTAACCGTCGACCCCGTCGAATTCCGCGGTTTCCGCTACGAAACCGGGGTTTCAGTCGCTGTCTACGCACCCGGCCGGCACGAGGAACTGGGCCGCGGGGGCCGATACATCTGCGGCGACAGCGAGCCGGCAACCGGCCTGACCCTGTATCCGGACGCAATTCTCCGGGTCGCTCCCCCACGCCAGGCACGTCCGCGTGTGTTCATTCCACCGGGCGCCGACCGGGATATCGCCGCCAACCTGCGTGCCGAAGGCTTCGCTACGGTCGCGGGCTTGACCGCGACCACCGACAACACCGCCGAGGCCGACCGTCTCGGCTGTTCCCACATCCTGCGCGATGGACACGCCGCGCTCCTGCGCGAGGGACAATCCGCGCGTCTTCACAACGAGGGCTGAACAATGGCCAATGTCGCCGTGATCGGCGCCCAATGGGGCGACGAGGGCAAGGGAAAAGTCGTCGACTGGCTGGCCAGCCGCGCGGACGTTGTCGTCAGGTTCCAGGGCGGCCATAACGCGGGACATACCCTCGTAGTTGGCAACGAGACCTACAAGCTGTCTCTGCTACCGTCCGGTCTGGTGCGTGGAAAGCTGGGCGTCATCGGTAACGGCGTCGTCGTCGATCCCGACGCGCTATTATCCGAGATTGCTCGTGTGCGTGCACAGGGCCTGACCATCACACCCGAAACCTTGCGCATCGCCGAGAACGCCGCCCTGATTCTGCCTCTGCACTCGGCACTGGACAAGGCCCGCGAGGAAGCTCGCGGCGCGGCCAAGATCGGCACCACCGGTCGTGGCATCGGGCCAGCATACGAGGACAAGGTCGCCCGCCGGGCCATCCGGGTCGCCGACCTCGCAGAGCCTGAAACGCTGTCCGCGAAGCTCGATGAACTGTTGCTGCATCACAACACCCTGCTGCAGGGCTTCGGGGTTGCCCCCTTCGACAAGGACACTCTGCTGGCCGGCCTACTGAAGCTGGCGCCGCAAATTCTGCCCTTCGCCGAACCTGTATGGGAGCGACTGGACCAACTCCGGCGTGCCGGCAAGCGGATCCTGTTCGAGGGTGCACAGGCCGTCATGCTGGATGTCGATCACGGGACCTATCCGTTCGTCACTTCGTCCAACACCGTGGCGGCGACCGCTGCGTCCGGCAGTGGCGTTGGGCCGGCGACGGTCGGCTTCGTGTTGGGGATCGCCAAGGCCTACACGACGCGGGTCGGATCGGGCCCGTTCCCGACCGAACTGCACGACGACATCGGCCAATTGCTGGGCGACCGCGGTCATGAATACGGCGTCAATACCGGCCGCCGCCGCCGCTGCGGCTGGTTCGACGCCGCGCTGGTGCGTCAGGCGATCAAAGTCGGTGGCGTGCAGGGAATCGCGCTGACCAAGCTGGACATTCTCGACGGGCTGACCGAACTGAAAATCTGCACCGGCTACGGCATCAACGGGGCTTTCTCGCGCCATCTGCCGGCTGCCCCTGGCGCTCAGGCTGCCGCGGTGCCCGAATACGAGACTATGGCAGGTTGGGCCGAGTCATCCCAAGGCGCCCGGTCCTGGGCCGATCTGCCCGCACAGGCGGTAAAATACGTCCGCCGGATCGAGGAGTTGGTAGAGGCGCCCGTCACCTTGCTGTCCACCAGCCCGGAGCGCGACGATACCATCATGGTGAAGGATCCATTCGAGGGGTAGCGCTCGGCCCCGGTTGATTCTGGATCGAAAGCGGCTGACATCCAGGCCTCGGCAGTCGGGAACATTGGCCCTCAGGCATCAATCCCTTCGTCTTCGTCGCCCGGCGCGTCTGCGTCGCTATACCAAAGCGATGCAGATTGGCCCGGACGCGCCGCCGCGTTACACGGCCGAGAGCCGACGCGGCATGCAGCAGGCGCAGCCACCCGCATGGGCCCGAACCGGCGCGGCAACCGCCTCTTGCGCGCCGCTCCCAAGCGACGGTGCCGTCAGCAACCGCGGCGCCTCCTGTCCGCAATCCGGGCAAGGCTGCGGCCGATCATACTCCGCCATCGGCCGGACGTCGGTGAACGGACCGCAATCTTCGCATTCATAGTCGTAGGTGGGCATCCAAGTCCTCCGTCATCCCTTGTCCGCTATACTGCCACTTACTCGCCCTGCCGGCCAGAGTATCAGGCTGGGCTGTGCCCGGACCCGCAAAAGGGCCGACGGCCCCTTTGATCCCCTGCACTTTAAACTAGGTGTATTTCAAGAAGGAATGGTTGGGGGATCGGCAATCCTACATCGCCCGCAAAACAAGCAGCAATTCCCTCTCGCGTTAGATTTGCAACACCCTGGTCGCAATTTGCCGAGAACTTTCCAATCACCGAGACCTCGGCGCCCGCCACGTCTCGCACATCAAGATGACGGGCTTCGTGCGCCCCGCGGCTACATTGCGGTCAGAACCGACCGGCGTTAGGCGGTCGATCATTCTCATTCCGTTCGCCGCCGCCGGCCCCTTTTGTAGCTATCTTGGCGGTCTGAGAGGGTGACATGTGCCTAAATGAACCTGCCTTCGTCAACCTCCTTTCCTCAACCTACCCCGTTCTCGTCGACGAGCGCCGCTCCCGGCGCGCTTCGTTGAGCAGGCCATTCAGCAGTCCGCCCGGTCCTCCTCAGCCAGCGTCCAGTTGTGGCCCTGCAGAGCTCCGGCAGCGGGTGCCCATGCGCCACACTCACGCGCACGCCGGTTGGCCGCCTGAAGATGTTGAGCTGCTCGTACGTCCCCGCGACCGGAGCGGTCTCGCCGGGGGCGTGCTCTGGCCGTTGCGCCAAATCTTCCCTCCCGCTGTTTCCGCGACGACAATCAAAACGCAGCGAGGCGCATTGAGCTGGATCAACCCCGCACGGACACTCCCCTCAGCGCTTGGAAACTTGCTCCCTCGGCACCTTGTTCTCCTCCCAGGCGGGCAAGCTCGGCTTCCAACTTGGCGACACGCTTTTCCAGGTCCCACGACCATAGATCTTAACTCGTGAGGCTTCGCGATCCCCGATATGTATTGCCCTCCCCCAAAATCGTGGATCGCGAGGGCCGCCGTCCTACCGCACCCGGACAACCTCGTGTCGGCGCGAAGTTTCGAATTGATCACAAAGTTAACGAAAACGTGCCCCTCTCCTCTCTTGCATGGGCTCGGGGGCGAGACCCATCCGTGAGGTTTTTCTCCGAAACCACAGCTCGTTAACGGTCGAGGGTAGCGACAGTTTCGCGTCACCTTGAACCGAAACCCCTCGACGATGACGAGGGGTTCTTGGTCCTGCGGCAGCATCGGCCTCAGCGGTCCCCACCCAAAGTTGCAAGCATGGATTTTCAGGAGGTGGAGCGTGCGTGCCCAGGCGGCGGGGGTAGCGGTCCTAACGTGCCGTCGGGGCGAGCGGGTTGGGGGTGGACCGATAAGCCTCGGCTTGGGCTGCCCGCGCCCAAGCACGAAATGCCGCCCGGTCATTGACATCAATGCCCGCCGCTATCGCCTTGGCCCGTTTGTTCAGTAGATCGGCGATCGCACTGAGCCGACCCCTGTTACGATTGATACCCATTCAGGATCAGCTCCCGCATTCCTCGCGCATCCCATGCTGCGGCTTCCCGTTTCGACGCCAGAGCGCAGCCAGTACAAATCATCTCAAGATTGTAGGCGTCGCAGGCCTCCACGCCGAGATCACATGAACCAAACCGGGATGCTCGCCACGCTCCTCCAGCACCTTGGCGACGATCGCCTCCTTACGGACATGGCCCTGGCGACATGCTCAATCGCGATCCCGGCTTCAGCGGCCAGCGATGCCGCCGCCTCCCGCTCGAGGCCGCGCGGTGTCATGACAAACCCGGGTAGTCGAAATTACGGATCTGACTGGCGTAGAGGAACCGCGTCATCCCGTCGGCGTAGCAGGCGGTGGGCAGCGTCCCGGTCACCGCAACCCGGTCGTAGCAGGGCAGCACCCCGGCAATCCGGTCGTGGTACCGCTTTGTCAGTGTGCTCGCCATTGCACTTTCGACTATCGTGGTATCGGATGACGATGCTACAGCTCTTTGGTTCGGATCATCCGGGTTAGGGTTGAATAGGCCAGGATGATGTACCGACGAATGTTCTCCTTACGTCCGCAAACTCGTGCCGTCTTTGATTGTACCCGAAACGACGATGCGCCGCGCGGAGCGTCGTTGAAGGCGACTCCCCGAAAAGCTTCCGGTAAGCCACAGCGAAGCGTCCAAGTTCTCCGAACCCGCAGTCGAGGGCAATTGTGGTTACCTTTGCCGCGGTCGGATCAGACATAGCGAGCTTCCTCCGCGCAATATTCATCCGCCGCAACCAGAGATACTTGGACGGACCCATTCCGAGATGTTCCTCACAGCGGAGGCGGAGTGTCCGACCCGAAACGCCGATCGCTGCGCATAACTCCGCCATATAAACCGACCTGTCCGGATTTTCCTCCAGAAACTGCTCGAACCGCCGCATCACCAGCTGACGTTGAGGCCGCGGCGTATCACCTCCGACCGTCAGACCTTCGGTTAGACATCGCACCATAACGTGCACCAACTCGTGCTCCATCGCCCGGCAGACCTCAGGGTGAGCCAGATTGTCGGGGATGGTGGCGGCCAGTTGCCCGGCTGCTTCGTGCAAATTTAGCAATCGCGACATCAGATGAGGCGGCGGTCGAATTACCTGCATCACTGCGGACGCAGTTAGTTCGTAATCAACCAGAGCTCGGCCGGCAACAGCGAGGTCGCTCGAGGTCAAGGACATAGAGCCCCAGCAAACTCCTGTTGACGTGCGGCAGTAATGCTCCGCACCTGGAGAGCACAGTACGATCACCCCAGGCAGCAGCTCCACACCATTTTGCCAGATTGGCGGGTGGTACGCGTCAGCGAGAAAATGGATCGAGGTGCGGTCTTTTGGTGCGGCCACCTGAGCCACAAGAGGCTGAGAAATCGCAGCGCGATGCATCCAAAGTTGATGCATGTCTATTCTAGTCAACTTGGCTTGGTACTTCCCAGGAGCAGCGAAAAGCGCTTTCGCGGCCTTGAATGATGCCTGAAAGTCCCATGGATCGGCAAAACTTTGGACGGTGCTTTGTGGCACAATACAGGCTCCTATCAGCGTGCTGGATGCAGATTGTTGCACAACCGCACGCAGCCACACGGAACCCAGACTTCCTCCAGTTTCCCGGGCAGTTCGTAGCGCTGCCTGTTCACATGAACAGGCTTTAACCCGGCGTAGAGGAATACGCAATCCATGATGGGCACGCACCGCGCCAAGGAACGTATCCAGTATCCACCACTATCGAAATCTCCGGTTCGTCCCAGCAGGCTTACGGCCACTAGCCGTTCCGATCGTCCACCACATAAT
Organism: uncultured Alphaproteobacteria bacterium; assembly: GCA_963733925.1. GTDB lineage: Bacteria > Pseudomonadota > Alphaproteobacteria > Acetobacterales > Acetobacteraceae > Rhodopila. The sequence goes on from CAVTFL010000001.1 coordinate 206,663, forward strand.
AGCCTTCGCGCTTCACCACGTCCGATATCGGATCATCGGTTTCGATACGCACCATAATCCCTGGCATGTCTTCTCGGAGCCAAGGCCCGAGATCCCCCGGCAGATTGGCGCCATCTTTGTCCAGAGTGAAACCGATAACATTATTTCGGTCTATCTGGGACGCGAAAACATAGATGCGCGTCTGTCTCACGCCCGAGTGACTTCGCCGGTAATGATCCCAACCTCACGGTCAATTTCGGCGTCTGATGCGTCCGCGATCTGTACAGACCACCGTTCGGTCGGACTGTCCGGGATTGCCCTTGCGAGACGCCGTCGCGGGCTTCCCGGGTCGACAGGTCTTCCAAATCTTCCGGTACCATAGGTTCCTGTGTCATCAGGTTCCTGTGTCATCGGGCGCCAACGCCTGTCACCCGGTGTGGTTCGAGCGAGACGGCAGCAGATTTAGCGCTCGCTCGCTGGGAGCGGCCATGGCAGCCTCGCGGATCGACGCCGGCCGGACAGCTTGACGGGCGAGCGATTGGCGGGAGGGCGCGCTTGGCCCCATTCCAAAGGTCCCTCCCGCGACCCCCATTTCGTTTACGTCAGGCTCGGATTCTGCACCGGAGCTACCAACCGTCGCCGATGGTGTCTAGTTGTGTCTATGCATCTACTTTTTGTCTACTTTTGCGGGCTGCGACGCAGACGGAAGGTCACGACGGCCTCTCACGGGTGGTGCCGGTGGGGGATCGCGGTATGATCACCTCTCGGATCGAGGTGGACCTGAAGCCAGCGAGCTTGGACTGGATGTCGACAGGCCCATACCGGGAGAAGCACATGGCCTATACGTCTCAAGTCAAACAGCGTGATAGCCGTTCTGCTGCAAGTCTCTGTTACTGCGGCTGGAGCGCGTCCGGCGCGGACGATGGTCTAAGCCGACCGCTGAGGCCATCCTGCAAGGCGGCAGCGCAATTGCGTCGTGCACTTGAACGGTCCGGTGGATCGTGTGCAATCACGACTCGAAATCTTACCCGACAGTCACATAGTGCAACGGCTCGACCCACCTCTGGACAGCGCCCTCGCGTGCTGTTCGAAGTCGCTCTGGCACTCGAGCCCGGCCACGAGGTCTTGCGAAATCCGTCACTGACGAAGACGTTTCCGAGGGGATGATCCCCTTCTCGACAGCGAAGTGACGGCCGCCATGATCACTCGAAGATTTTGGATCAGCCTGATGGTCGTCACGGGCGCCATCCTGGGGTCGCAACAGGCTGTGCGGGCGGACGATGCGGCTCACTTTGTCGGCGGCAAGGTCTGCGCGGAATGTCACGCAGCCGAGACCGCTCGCTGGCAGCGGTCCCATCACGCGGAGGCGATGCAGCCCGCCAATCCGACCACCGTCCTCGGAAATTTCGCGGACGCAAGGTTCGACCATTTCGGCATCGTCAGCACGTTCTCACGTGCGGGCGACAAGTTCATTGTGGGCACCGACGGTCCCGACGGTGCGCTCCACGACTACGAGATCGCCTATACGTTCGGCGTCAATCCGCTGCAGCAGTACCTGATCGCAATGCCAGGCGGCAAACTCCAGGCGCTCGGCATCGCCTGGGACAGCCGGCAAAAGGCGACCGGCGGTCAGCGCTGGTTCCACCTCTATCCCGACCAGAAGCTGCCGGCCAGCGACCAACTGCATTGGACCGGACGCGACCAGACCTGGAATTACATGTGCGCCGACTGCCATTCCACCAATCTCCAGAAAAATTATGATGTTGTCACCAACACCTACGCAACCACATGGACCGATGTGGATGTATCCTGCGAGGCGTGCCACGGTCCCGGCTCCCGCCACCTCGCCTGGGCGGAGCCGCCCGCATCCGGCCCGAGCGAAAACGAGCGGATGGGTCTAGTGGTCTGGCTTAAGCCGACCGATGGGGGCCACTGGGAGGCTAATCCCGAAACCGGAATCGCGCGGCGCACCGAGCCGCTCGTGTCCCAGGAACTGGACGTCTGTGCTTCATGCCACTCGCGCCGCAAGGTGATTGCCCCGTCCCGCTCGCCGGGTGGGCCATTTCTTGATTCCTACCTACCCGCGCTGCTCGAACCGGGCATGTATCACGCCGACGGACAGATCGACGGCGAAGTCTTCGAATACGGATCGTTCGTCCAAAGCCGGATGTTCCATGCCGGCGTTACGTGCTCGAACTGCCATGAGCCACACGATTTGACGCTGCGGGCGACCGGAAACGCACTCTGCGCCCAATGTCACATGCCGGCGAAGTTCGATGTCGCGGAGCATTCTCATCACCAGGTAGGCAGCCCGGGCGGTGAGTGCGTTAGCTGCCATATGCCGTCGAAGACCTACATGATCGTGGATGATCGCCGCGATCACAGCCTCCGCGTGCCGCGGCCGGATCTGTCGGTCACGATCGGTACACCGAACGCCTGCTCCAATTGTCACCGTGACAAATCGGCGATCTGGGCCGCCGAGCAGGTCGCCGCATGGTTTCCGCGGGGGCACGAGGCTACGCCACACTATGGCATGGCACTGCAGGCGGGCCGCGGCGGCGGCAACGCGGAGCACCAGCTCGACCGATTGATCCTTGACCAAACCCAGCCCGAGATCGCGCGCGCCAGTGCCCTGCTGCAAGCTGCCCAGGTCGTTCCGCCCGTGTCCGAAGCCACGATAGAGGCAGTCATCGCCGATCCGAGCCCGCTGGTTCGCACCGCGGTGCCGCGCGCACTGCCGGCCGCGCCATCGCGCACAGTCATACAGGCTGCCACCCTATTGCTGGCTGATCCCGTGCGAGCAGTAAGGGTGGAGGCAGCCCGAGCTCTTGCCGGTATCGATCCGAATATCCTCTCACAGCGGCAACGCGATGCGCTGGACGGCGCGCTGGGCGACCTTGTTGCCGCCGAGACGGTCGATGCCGACCGCCCTGAGACCCACCTCAACCTCGGCCTGCTGGACCTGCGACGACGCCAACCCACGGAGGCCGAGGCGGAATATCGCACGGCCCTCCGACTCGATCCCAAGTTCGTTCCCGCGCTGGCGAACCTGGCCGACCTCGACCGAATGCGTGGTCAAGATCAGCAAGGTGAGGACCTGCTCCGCACTGCTCTTGTAATTGACCCGAAGAGTGCCGACGTTCGCCATTCGCTCGGCCTTCTACTGGTGCGAAAGCACGACTATGCCGAGGCGCTGTACCAGTTGCGGCAGGCTAGCGAGTTGGCTCCGGATAACGCGCGCTATGCCTATGCCTACGCTATCGCACTGAATTCCGCGGGCGCGGTCGCACAGGCCGTGGATTTGCTGGAACGCACCCATCGGCAACATCCGGCGGATCGGGACGTTCTCATCGCGCTGGTTTCGATCATGCGGGATCGGGGGGACGTGGCCGCGGCGCTTACTTACGCACGCGAGCTAGTAAAGCTATATCCCGATGATTTGCGACTTCGAGTGATGGTACAGGACCTCGAAAGGCGACAGACTCAGTGATCAGCATCGCATGAATTATTGAGTTCAAATATCAAATCAAAGAGAGGGCGCGACGACGCTCGCCGCGTAGATTTTATGAAGCCGATGGGCATATCGACCAGAACATGCTGCTCGCCATCGGTCAGCGCATCGACAATTTGTCGAGCTTGCCAAGCCGTACCGACCATTGCCGCGCTTCACAGGCCGAACGACGATCCTGCTCTAAGCCGGTTTCGCGACGACCATGTAGATCACAGTGCTACCACTATAGAATGGTCGATAGTAAGCCCCTCCATAGGTGAAGTAGGTAGCCCCGTCCACATTCTGATCGACTGCCCCGTTCGGCAGCGTGGTTACCGTCGCTCCGACCGGCGGCGGGATCACCTTATAGCCGCTCGGAACCGTGGCGTAAAACGCACCGCCACAGTCGAGATTGGGGGCACTGCCGATGTACACCGTGGAGCATGAGGGTGGCGGGGTTGCGACCACCGCACCCTGTGGCGGGGGCACCACCGTATATTGGCCGCCCTGCGGCTCATAGTAAATGCCGTTCGCGTAATAGTATGGGTTCCCCGCAACGGAGATCGCGGCCACAGCGGCAGGCAGCACCGCCAGCGTTGCGCCGATGGCAAGTCCCGCTCCGAAACCGGCACCCGAGTAGTACCCACTCCAACTATTGTTATAATTGTTGAAGTTGTTCTGACGATTATATTGCAGGTTATTTGCCTCATACGTCCGATTTCGCTGTAAGGTGTTCGCTTCATTCGTGCGGTTTTGCTGTAGGGTGTTCGCTTCGTTCGCGCGATTTTGCTGGTACTGCGAAGCATTCTGCCGATCATCCGGATGGTCCTGTTGGAATTGCGACGCAGTGGCCTTGTCGTCTGGGTGGGCCTGCTGAAATTGACCGGCATCATGCTGAGCTTCAGGATGGCTTTGCCGGTACGTATCCGCATGGTCGGCGAAACTGCCGGCATTGTGTACGCTGCCGAAACCACCGTGACCAAATCCGGCATCGCTGCTCCGGTCGAAAAAACCTCCGTCACCGAAGCGCGACCCGCCATCGTGAAACCCGCCGAAGCTGCCACCGCGAAATCCGCCGAAGCCGCCACCGTGAAACCCACCAAACCCGCCGCCACGAAATCCGCCGAAGCCGCCACGGAACGCCACCGCGCGATCGACCCCAACAGCAAGGCAAGCGGCCATCGCCGTGCCGGCGAGAAGCATAGCGCCCAACTTCTTCTTGCTGTCCAAGATCCGTCTAATCATCGACATTCTCCCAGATTGCTACTTAGAGGTTGCGTCGGCAACGACTGGCGCGAAGGGGATCTTCCTCGTCCCCGGCGGCAGGTCCGGCGTGAACACGGGCTCTGCGACGCGGGGCGCAAAGTCCCAGCCGCTGAAGACCGCGCTGAATTGTGGCCGGGCGGCCTGCGTCTTGTAGTCGATCACCAGTTTGCATGGGGTGAGTTGCGGCCCTGCATCGATCCAGATCTGCCAGTCGATGTCCTGTTCCACGAAAGCAAGCGTGTGGCAGCTTCTGCCATTCACGTCACTCAGGCCCAGATAGACCCCGTATTGTAGCTTGGCATGCACGCTTCGGTACGGATCAGCATACAGGAAGTCCGCAAGCGGCGGAGCAAAGTCTATCTGCGGAACGAGCCTATCCAGCATGCTGTCAATCTGCGCCGGCGCCGCCTCGGTCGCATAGAACGGACTAGCCGGATCGTACAGCGTGATCGACTTGCCGCCATACCAGAACTGGCGGTCGCCAAGGTCACTGTGCCACTCGACGTAAAGCCGGTCAGGTCGCCGCAGGGCGACGTCTTCAGTTGCGGAGAACTGCAGCTTCTGGCCGGATGGCAGCACATGATCGAAGTTGATATCGGCATGGAAGGTGAATTGGTCCGCCGTGCCGATGTAGTCGCTCATCTGCCTGAGTAGCCGATCCGCCTGCTCAGCCACCACAGGTACGGCTGCATTCGCTGTGGACGCCGGCGGGTTGGGCTCAGAATCATTTTGGGCACCGACCCCCTGAACACAAACCGTCCCGGACATCATCAAGGCGGCTGCAAACGTGCGAGTGGCTCTCATGGTTCTATACTCCACGTGTGTCGCTGAGTGAGTCGTTAAGCAACGCATTATATTCTACGAAGCGAGGATCTAACGCGCATTCGCCTTCCCCTCCCGCGCCGACGTGCGGGCGTGGCATGATCGCGCCTTCTTCATTCTGCATCCATAGACCACCGGCGCGACAATGAAGCCATCTATAAGCAAGAAGTCTCATTGGCCACCGCCCGATTCTGGTCGACCGCGTAGCAGCGCCTCCGGGTGCCGCGTCAGCAAATTGGCAAGAGCCTGGAACGAACGCACTGCATCAATAAGCTGTGCCATCAACCGGTCCAGATCGCGATGAAACTGCGTGTCGTCGCCATAACCTTTGTCCACAGACCGCTCTAGTTGGTTGGTTTGCTTTAGCGTCGCTTCGAGCAAGGTGGCTATTTCTGGAAGTTGCTTCAAAGTTGGGCCCATATTGGTATCCAGCTTTTTCAAAAGCGACTGCGCCTCGCTCATCGTGCCTGCCAGCCCGAACAGCGCCTGGTGGAGCTGCGGACCGTTCGTAAGCTCGCTCATATTCTTCGTCATGGCGTTCAAACTTTGGCCAATGCTGGCAAAAGGAATGGCATTGACCTTGCGCAGCAGGTCCCCTGCCGAGGCCTCCAAACCTGAAAATCCTCCAGACTCTGTGGTTGGGAAGACAAATGCCCCGTCCCGCATCGTACGATGGCCGCCGGCGCGGCAGGTACCACCTCGAGCGAGACCAGCATCTCACCAGTCAGCAAATTCGCACTTTGAAGTGAGGCACGAAGCCCTTTCGAAACCAGTGTCTGGACCATCTCTTTGGTATTCTGGAAAACTTGGTGGCCGACACCCACAACCCGCTCCGGTGTGATCTCCAAACGTACCGATTCCATACAGTGTCGGTCTCGAGATCAAAGCTCAACCGGACATTCGTGACCTGACCGACCTTGAGGCCGTGCATCACGACATCCGAGCCCACGCCGAGGCCGCGCACGGAGGAACCGAAGTAAACCAGAAGCGGGACTTTCCGGGTATAGGAAGCAGCCTTTGCGTCATCCTGGTTCGCGAACAGCGGGAACTCATGAATTTCGACACTGACTTCGCTCGAGGGCGCGGTTGTTGGGGTTTCGAATGCGATGCCGCCGAGCAGCAGCGCGCGAAGCGATTCCATCTGCACGTCGACGCCGGCGCCGCCTAGCTTCACCGATACGCCGGACGCGTTCCAGAAGCGCGTCTGGTCATGGACATATGTGTCGAAAGGCGAGCGGACAAAGGCGTGGATGGTCACGCTCTCCGCCATATCGCTGATCTCCCAGCCGAGCACGACTGATAGACCGCGGTAGAATATCGGCGAGCCGAGGCTTACCGATCTAAGCTGATCCGTCGTGAGCAAGACTGTGCGGCCCGGCATGTCACTATCCAGCACGGGCGGGTCCTCGCGACCGACGAACTTGCGTTCGGCTTTTGCGGCCGCGTCCCCCGGTAGCAACCCGACGTAAGCCCCGGAAAGCAGCGTGCCGAAGCCCGAGATGTTACCGGCAAAAAGCCGCGGCTTCACCACCCAGAACTGAGTTCCGGATGTGAGAAACGGTTCGGCCTGCGCAGTCGTTGCGATCGAAACCAGTACCCTCCGGCGGTCCTTCGTGAACTCGAGGCTCTTCACCGTGCCCAGGATAATATCCTTGAACTTGAGCTGAGATTGGCCGACTTGAAGCCCTTCGGCGTCTGCAAACAACACGACTATCGTCGGGCCTTCTGTTGAGAGTGTGTCCCAGGCCAGCCATACGCCGATCGCGATGGCGATGATCGGTATCGCCCAAATCACCGGCAGGCGTCGAGAGTGGCGGACTGCCGTTCGCTCCAGGTTCCTGGGTTCGCTCATGGCGCTGCCTCGGGATTTACAGCCCACTCTCATCGCCGCTCTGGACCAGAGCAGCCGACGACGTGCGAGCCGACGCAGTTCGTCCAGAACGCTGCGACGTTGGCCCGCACGGGTCTCTTGTGTTGCGGCGATCGGGCCGCGATTCTCGCTCAGCAGCCAAACAGGCCTTTGCCGAACAGACCGCATTTCGCAACCGAGGTGGCGATGAGCGGGCTGACGGACACTGTAATAGAGTCGCCGACCTTCAGCAGTGCAATGGCAGCCTCTCTTGTAGGATTAGTCGTTTTGATTGTGTAGATGCCGCCGCCGTTGGCATTGACGACATCGAAGCTAGTCGGGCCATCCAGCTTAACAACGCGCCCAACTACCACCGCTGCGTTGTATCCAATGCCACCGGGGGTCTGCGCAACTTGGTCTACGGTGCTGGTAACCGGGACTTGGCCAACCGGCACGTTAGTGCTCCCCACGACGAAGGTCACCGAGCGCGTGTAGTGGACGCTGGCGACATCGCCGACTGAGACGTTGGTAAGGTTGACGCCAGGAGCCACAGTCATCGGGATCGGGGGACTTGACTCCGGGACGAGCGTCAGAGTCGACGCGCCAGGGTCGAGGGCCTGGATCTTGCCCTGAGCGGCATACTCGCCGCCATCCGGAACGACATTCGTCATCGTCGCGTTGGTCTGCGCAGCGACGGGGGTCGAAAGCATAAAAGGTGTGAACGCCGCGGCGCACGCAAGCGCGGTCATCACTGTTAACCTAATCGAAAGCCTTTGATTGTTCATGATATCGTCACCTCATTGCAAAGTCTGATCAGGTCTTTTGCAAGACGTTGCTGTCACCGGAACCACATTCACGAGTCCCGCGACGAACGTCCTAGATGACACCTCCACCCCCTCGCTATGCAGATCCGGCGAAGCGGCGACTATCCATTTGCAATGCGCGGTGAGGTAACCGCGGCCCGACAAGCCAATCGAAGAGTTCGCCCGGAAACGTGGATTTTGCCGGCTGGTCTCCGTCATGTCCAATGGCCGTTGTCTGGTACTTCGAAATATGCGCCCGGGTTTTGCTACTCTGTCTATCGTATGTCCGAAACTGCCGGCGCGGACGGAGCAAAATACCTAGACGATACCGGGAGTGCCGTCGTCGGTCGCCAATCGGGGCGCGAATCGCTCGGTCAGGACCGGACCGAGGATCGATGTCACGAGCACCAGCACAAGGACTACGTTGAGCATGCGATCATCGAGCAGGCGCTGGCCGGCGGTGCTTAGTGTATCGTGTGCGACCAGCGTTGCTGCAAGCGTCGCGGCGACCTGTGGCAGCGTCAGCGACCAGACCGTGAGTTGCTCGTCACGACTGTAGCCGAACGCCCGACCCACCACCCAGGCAGCGATCCATTTGCCGATGAGAAGGGCGGCGATGATGCCGCCGACGAGCAGGAAGTTGTCGAAAATTCCGCTCAGGAACGTGACCGGGTTGATCAGGAAGCCGGTGACGATGAAGAAGATCGGAATGAACAGTGACTTTCCGAGGAACTCCAGCTTAGCGCTCGCTGGTTTGTCATGTGCCGAAGCGTTCACCGCCAGGCCTGCCAGGAACGCCCCCACGATGCCGGGCAACTGGATCGCGTCCGCGAGCACGCCCGCGATTGCCATGATGAAGAGCATGAGGACGAAGTACGCATCCTCCTCGTCCTCGACGCGCTTGAGTATATAGGCAGCGAGGCGGCTGAGGCCGAACAGCACCAGAACGATGTAGCCGACGATCTCGGCCAGCAGCAGGAGCAGGCCGAACGGCGAGAAACCCGTCGTATAGATCGAGACGCAGATGGCGAACACCACGAGCGACAGTGTGTCGGACATTACCGTTGCGCCCACCGCTACCGTCACCGGCTCCAGGCCCTTGGTGCCAAGCTTATCAAGTGCGGTGAGGCCGAGCAGCGTGTGCGAGGCGAGTAGCGATCCAATCACGATCGCAGGGACTGCGGCGTAGCCGAAAGCGAGGCCGACGCCCGTGCCGAGTAGCAGCGGAAGAATGGTGGTCGTAATCCCGAAGGTAATCGAGCGATTGCGGGCACGGCGGAATAGTGCGAGGTCGATCTCCAGCCCGGCGAAGAACATCAGCAACAGCTTGCCGAGTTCCCCCATGAAATCTGCGATCGGGCGGTCCGTGCTGAAGAAGCCGAGGACAAATGGGCCAATAATGACACCGCCGAGCAACAATCCTACGGCTGAGGGAATACGCACGCGGCGACAAAGGCGGGGAATGAGGACAAGCATTGCCATCCCGAGCGCGAATTTCGCGAGCGCGGGCAAACTGAAGAGGTGGTCTCGGATCGATACAAACATATCAGGCTTGGTTCAGCCCTGTCGGATGAGGAAGCGATCAAACGTTGAGTGGATAGAGCCAGTAGCGCCAAGCGTGCGCGCGGGTGGTGGTATTGCGCAATACGGCAAATCGGCCACCGCCTGGCGGGGGATCGCCACCGCGCCATGAGCGCCGATCGGGTCCTCCTCCTGGTCATCTCGGCAGATACTGCCCTGGCGCGTTCGCCAGGGCCGGACTACCGCTCTTGTCGGCGGCAGCTCGGCGGCGGAGAACGATGTATTCAAATATTTGTCGTCGCCAGCAAGTCGCCAGCCTTTCATCGCTTCACCCGTTCATCAAATCATCGACCTCAGCCAGCCCGGCAGGGATCATTTCGTGGCGTCTCCATGTTCTGGCCCTCGATGCCGCCGGGCGGCACGGGTCTAGGTTCCAGGATGACCGCGTCAAAACTCTCACTGGCGGTAAGGAACAACACATCGGCGGCTCCCAACCGATGGGTGGCCGAGGCCAAGGTATCATTCGAATCATCGGGATCATCCTGATCGTCGCCATCATACTCCGCCTCGATCGCCTTGGCGACTTAAGCGGCGCGTGGCATCGTTGCCGTTAGGGAGAGAAACCTGGTGTTGGGGTTTATCTGGGCCGCAGGCGCTCTGGTAGGTCTTAGTAGTGGACCAGTGTCCTCGATCCCTTGGCCGTCCTTGATATACTGCCGCGATTGGGTCACGCCACGCGTACCATACTCGGCGATCGTGGGTACCGATTCGGGAATGCCCTGTGGTGAGCTTGACACGCCGATGGCGAGCAACCTCGAGCGGAACGGATGCTCCGAAACGACGGCGTACAGGCCCGTCATTAGGACGACGAGTACAGGGAGGCCACAACGCACAACTTTAGTTCGCATCGACCTTCTCACGACCTGTTTCGCCTAGCGTTCGGCGTTAGGCCTCAAAGGCGAAGATTTGCTTCCAGTCGTTCTTCATACTAATGACCGACCAGGACCGCGCCTTTGCCTCATTCATCAGCGCCTGGGAGAACGTGCCAACCTTGGTGTCCGGCAACCCGCCCGCTGGCCCGTAGGCATATTCCCGAGTCGCGTCGTCATGGCAGACTAGCATCTTCAACCGCACACCGCTCCCCATGCCAGTATATTCCAGCATCTGCTGGTCGCCGGTGGAGTTGCCGAACGCAGCGAAGGGGCGCTTGCCGATGAAGAGGTCGATGCCGATTGCCTTGCCGTCGTTATTGTCGTTGAAGAACAGCTTCGGCAAACGGATCAGCTCGGGCTTGCTATCCTTGATTTCGTATTTCGTGACGAGGCTGGAGCCGATGACCTTCTGGGTCGGGATGCCGTAGACCGGCTGGCTGTAAGTGCGCACAAAATCCTGGCCGCCACCGGTGACGATGAACGTCTCGAACTCGTTGGCCCGCAAATACGCCAGGACCTCGGTCATCGGTTGATACGTCAGTTCGGTAAACAGCCGTTTGAACCGTGGATGCTTCGCTGTCTTCGTCCACTTCGTGGCGATCTCCACGAACGCCGCTTGGCTCATGCCGGAATGAGTGACAAAGACGATCTCCGCCCAGTCTCGCTCGGAAAAATGCCCCAACGCTGACAGATCGTTCGCGAGCACCGCCTTGAACGGTTCGTGGGTTTTCCACTCGGGATGTTGCGGTGCCATCTCGTGCACGCGATCGAGGGCGAAAAAAGCCTGTGTGTAGAGTGGATGCTCCACCCATAGCGTGCCGTCCTGGTCGAAGGTGGCAATGCGGTCATCGGGCGGTACGTAGTTCGGGCTCGCGCGGTCGGTCGTCGTTTTCACGAAATCCAGGATTGCCTGCTTCGCCAGTCCATCGTTCCAGGACGCCAGCGGCTCGATCTGGGCCCGCGCCGAAGCGGCGGCAAACAGCGTGGGCAACGCCGGCATTACGGCGAGCACGCTGAGCATGAATCGTCGGCTTGCCTGGGCTGATATGGAAGTGGGCATGGTGTCTCTCGGATGAGGTTATGTGGCCTCGCCGCCGAAGCCTGGCGAGAACTACGACCCCGGCGGCGGCCGCATTCTCTATTCTTGGTACTCCAACGAAATCGCCGCGATGCCGGCCGCCACGTTGATACCCTTGTCGCCCTCAACGCTGACCGGCTGCAAGGAGATCGACTTCGTGGAGCCGCCGATCAGCACATTTGCATTGCCGCCGACGCCGGCCGTAGCCCCGGCGGTCACGCCGCCGTAGTCGCCGCCCAGCGCGCCAGCCTTCAGGTCGGTGCTCGGCGCGAGCACGGCCCAGACGAGGACACCGCTTTTCAGATAGCCGATATCGACGCCGAATTTCGAGATTTTGCCGATGTATTTGTCCGTCTGTCCGTTGCTGCCCGAGTAGACACAACGGAGGTCGCGGCTGGAGCCAAAGATGAAGCCCCATCCGCTGGCAACCTGGCAGGTTATCATACCGGCCCGAACGGTCGCCTCCGCGCGCGCCGGACCCGGCAGAGCAGCGGCGAGGCTCAGGCCGGCCACTATTAGGATAGATTTCTTTGACATTTCGATATTCTCCTCTTGGCAGGCGTTCGAACGGGTGGTGGCGTAAGACCGATAGTAAGGCTGGCGACCTTCCTGGCCACCCGTTCCCACACGTCACACGGCGTTGCTACAGCCAGTCGGCAACGGCCTAGTACAGCGCTTCCGTGAAACTGTCCCTATCGTATCGATTGTGCTTTGAGGCGCGCCGGCCACTTCGCAGCCACCACCTATAGGCGTCGCTTCATGGAAACGCTGTACCTTAGTCGTCTCCCTCATGCTTCTCCATTTCAGCCAGAATGCCATTCAGGTTGTAGGTCTCCGGCGCCTGCAGCGGCGGGAACTCCCGATAGGAATAGAGTTCCTTCATCCATAGTTGCTGGCCGATCGGCAGCATGTTCCAGTCGTACAAATATGCCGTCGATGGGGAGCCGAGTGTACCACCCAGCGCCATGGCTGACTTTGAGTCCCCGAAGCTGACCGTCTGCTCGAAGGGATCGCGCTTGACGTTACCAACCAGGGTCCAGTGGTAGTTGACGAGCGGCAGGAACCACCCGGCCGCTCCCCCAGGCGCCATCGAATAGTACATCTTCCAATTCTTGTAGCGCACGGCGGATGGCGTTGAGCCCGAGTAGTAGAAGAAGACGTCCCGCGCGGATTTTTCCGACGTTCCTTCCAGGTAGGCACGCTGATCGAAACCGTCCAGCGTCGTCTTCACGATGCCGGGGTATTGTCCGGCCTCGATCTGCTTCTTCAGATCGTCGCCCTTCGGCCCGCCGGCGATGTCAACCAACGTGGGCAGCCAGTCCAAGGCCGCGAACATCTGATTCTTGACTGTTCCCGGCCTGATGTGTCCGGGCCAGCGGACGACCTGAGGAGAGCGGTAGCCGCCTTCCCAGGCTTCGCCCTTCTGGCCTTTGAACGGCGTGATGCCACCGTCGGGGAAGCTGACCGTTTCGGCGCCGTTGTCGGTGGTAAAGACGACAATGGTATTGTCCAGCTGGCCCATGTCCTCCAGCTTTTTCATTACGTAGCCGATGTTGTCGTCCAGCTGTTTCATGCCGGCTTCGTTGAGGCCCCAGTCCTTGCCTCCCTTCGTGCCGATCATGTCTAGATACTTATCGGACAGCACTGTAGTAACGTGCATGCGGGCCGGGTTGTACCAGACGAAGAAGGGTTTGCCGGTCTGCTTGGGGTCGTTGCGGTCGAGGAAGTCGATGACCTTGGACGAGATCTCCTCGTCCACCGTCTTCGACCGCTCCAGCGTCAGCGGACCCTGGTCCTGGCACGTCTGGTTCTTTTCTGTGCCATCGGATGAATGACACCAGAGCACCGGGCGTGGCGGCGTCAGGCAGGTCGTCGTTCTTGGGTCTACAGCGCTGGGGTCGTCTGTAACGCCGGGGATCGGTGTGTTCTTGCACGGCGGCGCGATGCCCTGCTCTGACGTGCTCTTATTGATGTCGGGGAAGCTCACCTGCTGCATCGCGTCGAGGTGATACAGGTAACCCCAATACTCCTGGAAGCCGTGCGCCGTAGGCAGGGCCGCGGTGTGGTCACCGAGATGGTTCTTACCGAACTCGCCGGTGGTGTAGCCGAGATCATGCAGGAACACCGCGACCGCCGGGGTGCCTGGCCGGAGATAGGACGGGCTGCCGGGCAGTTGCGGCGGGATCATGCCGGTGCGAAGCGGATACATACCGGTGAAGAACGCATTGCGCCCGGATGTGCAACTCTGCATGGCGAGGTAGTCCATGTAGATGGAGCCCTCTTGCCCGATCCGGTCGATATTGGGCGTTTCGCCGACCATCAGCCCACGGTGGTAGATGCTCGGCTGCATCCAGCCGATGTCGTCGCCCATGATAAACATGATATTGGGCTTTGGCGCCTGCGCCTGCGCGGGGCTGACAAGACCCGGACTTGCAGTTAGCGCAAACCCGGCGACCACCGCGCCGAGCTTTGGCCACTTGAGATTTCCTATTCGCATTATTTCCTCCGTACCCTGAACAGTGCCGCCCGATTTTGGGCGATATGCACTTTACCCAGTGCCGACTAAGCCGTGCCCTATGCCTCCGCGTCCCTCGTGGACGCCGACCCGCGCCGACACACAGGGGGAGCGACGCCGAGGACGGCACACCCAGTTCTGATCCGACCTAGTAATACCAACCCGGCCCCCAAGGGCCCCAGTCCATCTGGTTCATCTGCGCGGTCATCTGCTGCTCGTCGGCTAAATTCTTCACGAATACATTCTGACGATATCGGTCGTACGCGGCCTGACTACCGACATACAGGCAGTCGCAGATCGTCGGGTCGGCGTAGGTGAATATCACGGCGTTGTTACGCACCTGGTGGACGAATTTATGCGGTGGCAGGGCCCTCAAAGCGACCTGCCGTTGTGGCGTGTTTGCTGGTACCAGGGTGAACCCGGCGGCCGCCAGCATGTCCTCCTTATTCTGCACTTGGTTCGCACAGGCCGATACGGCGACGCACAGCGCGAAACACCGTAATGTTGATCGGATCGGAAGCACCGTTCCCTATCCCTGCTCGTTGTTGACACCTACCGCGTCAAGGGCGGCCCGCAGCACAGTTCGGCTTGTTGCAAGAAGCGGTCGCTTCGGGTGACTAGGTTTCTATGAAGACCCCGATCAGGCACGCTATGCAACTTCGGCAAACTCGCACGGATCTTGTCGCCTGAAGCCGATCATCTGCCCCGAAAATGGATGCTTCCAATCTCTTGTCGCCTGAAGTCGGACCTCGCGCCGAGCCAGTCCTCGGTCACGTCCGCTCCACCAGCCGCTTCGCGACAGCCATCAGGGTGTCACCAACCCTGCAATGAGACTAAGATGCTCAGCACCGGTTCAACCCGTTCTGCGATTGGGTGCTCGAACAGGGCTCTTTCTGAAGCGGCCGCTGATACATGCGCCTCCTTGACCCCATCCCCGGCGGGGCGCCCAGCACCAACATCCGGCGGCCAAGGGTTACGTGATCCCTTGATTGCCGCCGCTACTTCGTTCTTTCCCCTATTTAACGGAGGTCTGTCCCGGAGCTATGTGATATGTCCCTGCAAAGCACGTCGGGCCGACTGCGGTTGCATCAACGCTGCCATCGGGCATCCGCTGGCCGTTAATTGTGCCCGCCGGTCCATTCCCGCTCAACGTCGCCACAGTAAGAGTGAAATGGCCATCAGCCTGACCAGCGCCCTTCGCGAAGCTCACGCCGCTTCCGTCATCATACCAGATCGGGCCACTTATGTTGACGGTCTTGTTGGCGTTCTCCACCCGGGTGAAGTGCCAAGTCAGCGCGGCGCATTGATCATGTGCCTGGACATAATTTATCATATGGCCATACCCTGCCGGCGCACCCTGCGCGAAACTCGCGGTGATGGGGACGCTAACCATGGCCGACGATACGAAATACATGCTTAGTTTCTTGAACCAGCTCATCCCGTGACCCCTCACTCTTTATTTACGTCACGCTCCAGTTCTGGCAACCGAGCTACCAGATAGCTATGCTTTTTCGGCAAAACTGGCAAGTCCATTCGACAACCAGGCCGCTCCGCAGTCCTGCTCGACGCTTCGGCCCCCCGCGATCTTGACCAAGTACTCGGGGACGCGGCGAAGCACTGACCATCAACCACACCACCGGGCATACGGACGTACCGCGGCGGTTCGGCGGAATAAGCGCCCGCCAGTGGTTCCATGGAAGACAACCCAAGATCCTGCTCCTCTCGGCTTTACCTTCCGTACGCCCGCGCGAGGCGATCTCATCCAATCTACTGCAATACAGAACATATTTCGATCATTCTATAGGTTCCAGCGCTGCCGAAAAGGTAAGCGCTAGCGTGGTTGGCCCGGCGGGCTGATAATCGCCAACTAAGCCGACGACGCCAACCTTCGCCTTACTCGTCCATGCACTGCGCTGTCAGTACGTTCCAAGCCGGTGCCTGAATCTTACAGACTGGATGAGAAGTCGAAGTCCGAAGATCCGGCGCAAGAGCGACTGCCCCTTTTCGCTCTGCGCGGCTCCCACGAGCAGGCACGCTTATCGGGAATGCTCGGGTCGCCTATTCGAATGCTCGGAGCCTGCCTCACGGTGTCATTCGAAAGTCTCAGGTGGGAAATAGGAGCGTCAATGTGAACTGCAACAGCCAGGTCTCGTTGCCGGCCTGCGGGCGGACGGCGTTGTAGTAGCTGTCAACGTCCAACTTCACGGGTTGGCTGCCCAATCGGAACGTCCTGGCGATGCCGCCGCCGACCGGGACCGTCCAGACCTGTCCAGGCTTCGCCACCCAGTTCGCAGTGATGTTCGGCGATGATCCGATCGACCAACCGTCGCCGAAATGATAGCTGATGAACGGGTTCACCAGCAGGCTATTAGTTCTGTCGTTGCTCTGGGGCGGCCCTCCGAATGACCAGATATTGTTGACGACGGAGCCAAACACCCAAGGGCTGTCGCCGCTCTTCCAAAAGAACGCCACCGACGGGCCGGAGCCCCATTTGTTGACCCCGAGCGCCGTATTGGTCGCGGTTGGGTAGTAGAGAACCGGGCCAGCGCCCCAGTAGAAGCCTTCGCCACGGATCGGCGACAGGAAGAACGTGGTATAACCATTGCCAAGCCCGGATGCCCAGCTATCGCCGAGTTCCTTGGGTGGCTGCGAGTATGCCGGGAACTTTGTTCGCGTGATCAGCGCCCAATCGTCGTTCAATCTGAACGGGATTACGGCCTGATCAAGGTCGAAGGTATCCTTGGTGGCGTCGTAGGGACCATCATGAAAGTCCGCCTCATAGCGCAAAGGCAGCGTAATCAACAGGCTTACCGGGTTCTCAGATTCCTTTGACAGATCGTTGTTGGTCTGGACTTGGGCCGCGGGCGTCGCCGACTGGCCTACAGCCTTGCCGCCGTAAATTGCTGCAATCGCAAAGACGCTTGCGGTCCAGGGTCGCATCGCAATCAAACCATCAGCGCCAACGTACCCAGGATGCCGTCCTCAGGGCCACGACGACCACAAACGCAATAGGGAAGATCGGGCCGATTTGCACCAGTGTCGGCTATCCACAGTTTGCGGACAGCCGCGACGATGCGCAACGTCAATTGCTTCCCAGTGTGGAGCATCAGCAAAGCCGATATCTGAACAACCGGGCCTCTCCGCTCACTCGTCGAATCGCAGCACTCTGCTGCTTCGTAAATGGTCGTGGGTTCAGTCGCCCCAAGCCGCGCCCGTCGAACTGCTTTGCCGCAAGGGCGACATTGGGACCGCCGAGAACTATAGCCGGTTCGCTCGGACCGCTCCGAAACGGCCGATGAGCCGCAGTCTACACACCGCATCCAACCGCTCCCTGTCAAAGACAACCTATACCGCAGACCGGTTTCCGCTGAACAGGTTGGCCGTCGCGGGCACAGACGGAACCGGCTGTCGGGCTACGCTCTTTTGCGTCAAACCGGCGGATATTCGTCCGGATGCAGCCGGTCTGACCAAGACTGCACGACATTGGGGAATTCCGCCTCCGTTCTGTAGCCGCACAGCCGGCGGAACTCCGCTGACCAGGTCCAGCGTGCTTTGGGATGCATGGCGTCGCCTTCGTGCAGCACGGCATCCCACGCCCGACCCCACAGTGGGTGGACAAGGTGTCAAGCCGTTCCAGTTTAGCCGCGACTTCCTTGTCGAAACGCTGGAACCCAAACATGACCAACCCATCCTTTGCCAGATGAGCGTGAGGTAGTGTGCAAAGCTTAAACCCGGGTCAACGCGACGACCGCACGACGCAGGGTCTGAGCCGCACGGACAGCATCGCTTGCGGCGCGTCCTGAGCCGGAACGTCCTCAGGCCCAACGAACGCCGTATCCTGCGCGAACCAATCGCGATCCCTAACCGAACCGCCTACCCCGGAGCATTCCCTCCGGCTTTCCCGGCCGCGAATCGCACCGCCTCCTCCGCCGCCCGCACCAGCGCCCGCGCTTTCTGGCGGCATTCTTCGTATTCCAATTCAGCAACGGAATCCGCCACCACCCCAGCGCCAGCCTGGACGTACATGACGCCATCCTTCACCAAAGCCGTCCGCAGCCCGATACACGTATCCATCGCCCCGTTCGCCGCGAAGTATCCGATACAGCCGGCATAGATGTTCCGTCGGTCCGGCTCCAGCTCCTCGATGATTTCCATCGCCCGCACCTTGGGCGCCCCCGACAGTGTCCCCGCCGGGAAGCCGCCGATCAGAGCATCCAGCGCATCCAGCCCGTCCCGCAGCCGTCCCTCGACGTTCGAGGAGATGTGCATCACGTGGCTGAACCGCTCGACAATGAAGCTCTCGGTCACCTTCACCGATCCGATCGCCGACACCCGTCCGACATCGTTCCGGCCCAAGTCCAAGAGCATCAGATGCTCCGCCCGTTCCTTTGGATCGGCCAGCAGCTCTGCCTCCAGCGCCTGGTCTTCCTCATAAGAGGCGCCCCGCGGCCGGGTGCCCGCCAAAGGCCGCACCGTTACGATGCCATCACGCAGCCGCACCAGCACTTCCGGCGAAGACCCCACGATCGAGAAGCCCCCGAAATCCAAATAGAACAGGAACGGAGCCGGATTGATCCGCCGCAGCGCCCGGTACAACGAGAACGGCGGCAAAGCAAACGGCACCGAGAACCGCTGCGACAGCACAATCTGGAAAGCATCCCCCGCTGCGATGTATTCCTTGCACTGTGCCACCCCGGCGATAAACGCCTCCTTCGAAAAATTGGAGCCCGGAGCAGGCGGCTCCGGCAGCATGACCGGCGGCGGCTGATGCGGCAGCGGCCTCTCCAGCGCCGTCTCGGCGGCATCCAACCGGGCCAAAGCGCGATGCCATGCGGTCTCCGCCGCAACGTCTCCCGCTGGATACACCGGCGTAACCAGCGTCAGCTCATCGTTGACGTTATCGAAAATGGCAAACAGCGTCGGTCGCACCATGATGCCCTCGGGCACCCCGATCACATCTCGGTTCTTCGCCGGCAGAGCCTCCATCTGCCGCACCATGTCGTAGCCCAGATACCCGACCAGCCCGCCAGCCATCGGCGGCATATGCGCCGGCACCTCCAATTGTGTTTCAGCGATCAACGCTCGCAAACTGTCCAGCGGAGCGCACGTTTCCGGAACGAAGGCATGCGGGGCCGAAAGAGCGTATCGATTGATCGACGCGCATCCGCCCTGGCAACGCCAGATCAGATCCGGCTGCATCCCGATCACCGAATACCGTCCGCGCGCCGCGCCGCCCTCGACGCTCTCCAGCAGAAATGAATTCGCTTGCCCATGGGCCAGCTTCAGGAACGCCGCCACCGGTGTTTCCAGGTCGGACACGGTCTTGCGCCACACCAGGCTGCCGCGCCCTGCTTCGTAGGCCAGGCGGAAGGAAGCAAAACCGGGGGTGACCGACACGTTCATCTATCTCTCTTATTGCGCTTGAACGACGCTATCGAATGCTTGCTGATTGATCCGCGGCTTGGCGCGCTGACGCACCGCGTCGACAAACACTGTCGACATATCGTTGCTCATCGACTTCGTGATCGCCGCTTTCGTCTGGTCAAAGCCGGCTTTGTCTGACGCGGCATCAGGTTTTACAATCTCCGTCAACTGTCCAACGAGGAAGCCTTCCGGTGTTTCCACCATCGTCGCCTCGCCCTTCTTCAGACCGAACATCACGTTCTGCAGGATCGGCGCGATCTCCGGGTTGGGCTGATTCCGGGTTACCAACGGGCTGAGCTTTGGCGTCACCCCCGCCACCGTCGCGGCGTCCGAAAACGATTTTCCGTCCTGAACCGCCAACATCATCGCCGTCGCCGCCCGGTCCTGGAAACGGCGCCGCTGGTCCTGCTTCCAATCGTCCGTTACCTGGTCCTTCACCGCATCAAACGGTTTCTCTCCCGGCGGGATGATACTCTCGACCAAAAGCGCATAATACGCCGACCCACCGGTGGTCGGGGTCTGCACTTCCGTCAGTTGCGGAGGATCGCCCTGGCGAGCCTGGAATGCCGCCGCGATGATGGCGGCCTTCAGCTCCGCAGGGCCGGGGATGGGTGCCGGCTTCCCTGCCTGGGTGTCGCCCTTCGAGTCCAACGTCACCCGCGACCCCGACCACGCCCAGATCACCAGGCAAATTATCGAACCCAGTCCCATTGCCCAACAATTGATCCAGCTTATTCGCTCGATCGTACATCAGGTCGGCCGCCTTGCTGGCCACCACTCGCTCCCGCAGCTTATCCTTCGCCTGCTCGAACGTCGTGGTCGCTCCGCTCGAGATCTTCGTCACCTTCACCACGAACCAACCCAGTTGTCCCTTCACCGGCTCCGACACCGTATCGGTGGGGGTCGAGAACACCGCTTTCGCCAGATCGGGGTCAGGGAACTGCACTTGGGTGGCGTCGTCCTGAGCAATGCCCGACGCCCCCTCGGCCTGAGCCGCCGTCTGCATCGCCGCCCAGTCGGCCCCCGCGCGCCATTTGTCCGCAAGCGACTGCGCCTTCGCCTCATCAGGGGCGGAAATCACCTCGGCCGAGCGTTTCTCGGGGGTCACGTACTCCGCTTTATGGTCGTCGTAGGCGGTTTGCAGTTCTTCATCGGTCACGGTGACCTCCGAGGACAAAGATTGCGGCGACAACTCGATCGCCTTGATCCGGCGGTATTCGGGGGTGGTGTAGAAGTCGGGATGATTTTCGTACCAGCGCTGCAACTCGGCCTCGTCCGGGGCAGCGGGTTCCGGCGCGGCCGAGAAGGGAAACAGCGCCATGTCAGCGGCGCGTTTCTCGAATTGCGCCTCGTACAGCGGCTTCACTTCGCTGTCAGGCGCGCTGACCGAGGCGTCGAGCGTAGACAGAACCTGCCGCTGTGAAACGTCAGCGCGTAACTGCTCCAGGAAGCGGGCCTCGGTAAAGCCGTTGGTTCGCAGGACGCTATCGAATACCGCCTTGCTGAACTTGCCGTCGGACCCCTGGAAGGCGGGCAGCGAACGCGCGGTAACCGCCACCGTGTCATCGGGGGTGACGACGTGCAGGTCCCTCAGCTCCAGCCCCAACGCGGCCTGGGAGACCATCCGCTCCAGCGTCTGTTGCCCGACTTGCCGCCGCACCGCAGCTGACACTTCCTGGCCGGCGGGCTGTTCGCGGGTCCGCTGTGCCAGGGCGCGCTGGTATTCCGCCTGAAAGGCCGGGATTTCGATAGTCTGGCCGCCGACCTTGGCGACCCATCTTGGTGGACCCATCAAGCGGAAGAGATCACTGCTGATCCCCCAGCCGACAAAGGAGACCGCCATGAGGATAAAGAAGCCTCGGGCGATCCAGGAATCGGTGTAACGGCGGAATTGCGTGATCATGAAGTGCGCCGGGCCGGAGACAGGGAAACGGGGCGGAGCATATACGGCGCCCGCATTGCGATGGCCAGCGGTGGTTTGAGCCAACCCTCAGGGGCCACCCGTCACCGATTGGCCGGCCGCCGGATCAGTCGCCACTTCTCCGTAGCGATCCCGCTCCTGATGTGGGAGTTGGCGATCCGCACCGCGCGGCTACAGCCAAGCTCTCCCTCGAAGGCCACAAACCGAAGTTGACCGCCGCTGCCGACGCGTCAAACTCATTGGAGAAATCAGGAGCGTACAAAACCGTGAAGCTCAGGAGGTAGATTGTCGGATTTCAGGGCACTGGTCCTGCACGAGCGGGACGGCGGCAAGGTCGAGTCTCGTGTCGAGACCCTGCCCGACGCAGCGTTGCCAGATGGAGACGTGACCGTCGCCGTCGAATATTCCACTGTGAACTACAAGGACGGCATGGTCCTGCAGGGGCTTGGCCGTCTCGTCCGGAAATACCCTCATATCCCTGGCATCGACTTCGCCGGCACGGCGGAAAGCTCGGACTCGCCTCGGTTCAAGCCGGGTGACAAAGTGGTCCTCACCGGTTGGCGGGTCGGCGAGCTGCACTGGGGCGGCTATGCCCAAAAGGCGCGCGTCAAGGCCGAGTGGCTGGTGCCGTTGCCGGCGGCGATGACGACCGCTCAGGCCATGGCCGTGGGGACCGCCGGATTTACCGCGATGCAGTCCGTCATCGCGTTGGAGCGGCATGGACTCCGCTCAGGAGACGAGGTCTTGGTTACGGGAGCCGTGGGCGGTGTAGGAAGCGTTGCGATCGCGATCCTGCATCGCCTTGGCTATCGCGTTGCAGGGTCCACCGGCCGGTCGGCCGAGCATGATTATCTGAAGGGCCTGGGTGCCGAGACGATCATCGAGCGCGCCGCGCTCGCCACGCCGCCGTCAAAGCCGCTCGACCGCGAACGCTGGGCCGGCGCGATCGATGCGGTCGGTGGAACGACGCTTGGCACCCTCCTGACGCAGCTGCGGCATAGCGCGTCTGTTGCAGCTGTCGGCAACGCCGGAGGTATCGAATTGAAGACCAGCGTTCTCCCGTTCCTGTTGCGCGGCGTGAACCTGCTCGGCATCAACTCCGTGATGGTGCCCCGTGAGGAGCGGCTGGAAATATGGCGCCGTGTCGCCCAGGATCTGCCGCTCAACAAACTGGACGCGATCACCAGCCACGCCCGTCTGGCGGATGTTCCGGAACTGGGGCGGCAAATTCTGCAGGGCGGGTCGCGGGGTCGGATCGTTGTCGACGTGAACGCCTGAAGGCCAGCGTTCCGCACAAACCTAGCCGATTGCATGACGCCGTAAAGGGGCACTCCGCGGCGCGCTGGCTTGCAATCCTTCCAATTCTCCGCCATATCCGGCCCGCCGGCAGCCGGGAGTTCCCAGTTGCTGGTAATTCACACGCGGGGAACCTTTCCCGGCCATCAAGGCCAGGTTCCGGTGCCGCAAGGCAACCCCCGCGGAGGCTCAACCGGACGACAGGAAAGGAGCACGCTGTGGCGATGCCCGATTTTTCGATGCGCCAGCTACTCGAAGCCGGCGTTCACTTTGGTCACCACACTCGCCGCTGGAACCCGCGCATGGCGCCGTTCCTCTATGGCACCCGCAACCAGGTCCACATCATCGATCTACAGCAGACAGTCCCGATGCTGGACCGCGCGCTGCGCGCCGTTCGTGACGTCACCGCCGCAGGCGGTCGGGTCCTTTTCGTCGGCACCAAGCGCGCCGCGGCCGAACACGTCGCCGAGGCCGCCAAGAGATGCGGCCAATACTACATCAATCATCGCTGGCTCGGCGGCACCTTGACAAACTGGAAGACCATCACCGGCTCGATTAAACGCCTCCGCCAGATCGAGGATCTCGTGGCCGGCGATACCCAGGGCCTCACCAAGAAGGAAGTTCTGGATATCACCCGCGACAAGGAGAAACTGGATCGCGCGCTCGGTGGCATCAAGGACATGGGCGGCCTGCCGGACATTCTTTTCATCATCGACACCAACAAGGAAAAGCTTGCGGTCGAGGAAGCCAACAAGTTGCACATCCCGGTTGTCGCGGTGCTCGACAGCAATTCCGACCCCACCGGCGTCACCTTTCCAATTCCGGGCAACGACGACGCTATCCGCGCCATCACCCTGTATTGCGATCTGATCGCGGGCGCGGTGCTGGATGGCATCAGCGCCGAAATGGCCTCGTCTGGCGCCGATATCGGAGCACGGGAAGACTTGCCCCCCGAGGTGCTCGCGGATGGGGAGCACGAGCCCGCGACCGCCACGGCCTGAGTTGCGTCAATCGCATGATTGGTGCGCTCTGAACGTTCCGTTCGGGGCGATTTTGCTCTAGTTTGTTTGATCGCATGATTCACGCTCCCTGAAACGTCCCACTCGGCGCGATCATGCACTAGTCAGGAGTTAACGACATGGCTGCGATTACAGCCGGCCTGGTGAAAGACCTACGCGACAAGACCGGCGCCGGAATGATGGACTGCAAGAAAGCTCTGATTGAGACCGATGGCGAGATCGAACCTGCGATCGACTGGCTGCGCAAGAAGGGCCTCGCCGCCGCCGCCAAGAAGTCTGGCCGTGTGGCAGCCGAGGGTCTGGTCGGGGTCGCCTCCGCCACCAACCGGGCGGCCATCGTCGAGGTCAACGCCGAAACCGACTTCGTGGCGCGTAACGAGACCTTCCAGGAATTCGTCGCCAAGGTTGCCGAGATTGTCCTGCAGATCGGCGACGATCTCGACGCGGTCAACGCCGCGCCCTTTCCCGATACCGGCCGGACGGTCGCCGAGGAACTCACTCATCTGGTAGCCACTATCGGTGAGAACATGACGATCCGTCGGGCCAAGGTGCTGTCCGTTTCGCAGGGGGTTGTTGCCACCTACATGCACAAGGCGTTGCGCCCGGGGCTCGGCCAGATCGGCGTGCTGGCGGCCGTCGAAGGGTCCGGCGAGCTCGCCGCGCTGGAGACGCTCGGCCGTCAGGTCGGCATGCACGTCGCCGCCGCCCGCCCGGAGGCGCTCGACATCGACGCCGTCGATCCCGCCGCCCTGGATCGCGAACGGGCGGTGCTCAGCGAACAAGCCCGAACCTCCGGCAAGCCCGAAGCCATCATCGAGAAGATGGTCGAAGGCCGCATTCGCAAATACTACGAGGAAGTAGTGTTGCTGGAGCAGGTCTGGGTGCATGACGGCGAAAGCCGCGTGCGTGCCGTGGCGAAGAAAGCCGGCGTCACGCTGACCGGGTTTGTCCGCTTCCAGCTTGGCGAGGGCGTCGAAAAGCCTCAGGGCCCGGACTTCGCCGCCGAGGTCGCGGCCACCGCCGGGGTATAACACTCACCCCGGCTTGGCCGTGTCGTTGTGGTGGGCGGATGATGCCGGTTTTGACCGGCTGGGTCTGTCGTCCAGGCTCGTCAGCATCCCCAACAGGGTAACGCTTCATCGCTTGGATGCGGCTCGAGAGCTTTCGTGCCGGCGGTACCGCCGGCGGGTCAAGGGCCGCCCGAGGCTCTTTGATTTGGCACGCCGCCGCCCTGCCAGCCAACCCGGCACGGGCACCGCATTAAGCCCCCTCGTAGTCACTCTCCCACTTTCCCAACATAGCGGTCGAAAAACCCCCGAACTCGAAGCGCGATCTCGTCGATTCTCCGCAACAACTCGTCGGAATCTCCCACCTCCACCCCGGCCGCCGCTGAGGCTAGTAACAGCGGCAGCGCCGAAGCTTGCGGAAGCGTTCCACTCTCCACTTGGCCGACCGTCATCCGCAACATACCCTGGACAGTGCGCCACAAACGCTCGGCTTCGATCAGGACGGCGACATCCGGTTTCGAGATGACGCCGGCGGCGGCCGCGTTGCGTAAGGCGATGCGCGTTGTTTGACTTCGACGAAAGCCGGCATCCCGTGCGTGGGTCAACTGCAGCACCTGGGCGACGAACTCGATGTCGATCAGTCCGCCCGCCCGAAGCTTCACATCCCAGGGCCCATGCGGGCGAAGTTCCCGTGTCATTCTCTCGCGCATCAAAGTCGCGTCACGTCGAATGACCGCGGGCTCGATCGCCTGCCCGATCGCCGCCTCAATGGTCTCATTGACCCGCCGGCGGAGATTTGGCGGCCCGGCAACGACACGGGCCCGGGTTAGCGCCATTCGCTCCCAGGTCCAGGCGTCGGCCTCGTGGTAGCGCCGAAACCCGTCCAGGGAAACTGCGATCGGCCCTTTGTTTCCGGACGGTCGCAAGCGCATATCGAGGGCATACATCTGCCCCTCCGGCCCGGGTGCGGTCAGTGCCGCGATACAAGATTGCACCGCCCGAATGAACCATTGGCTGGCCGGAAGCGCGCGTGGCCCGCGGCTCTCGGTCACGTCGGCTGGATGGTCGTAGACGAACATCAGGTCGAGATCCGAGCCGGCCATCATTTCCCGCCCGCCGGCCTTTCCCATTGCCACCACCGCAAGCGCGCCACCCGGCACCCGGCCGAAGCGCACTGCAAAATCGGCCAGCGCACGCGGGATCAGCATCGATACGGCGGCTTCCGCCAACGCGGTTCTTTCCAAGCCCGATTCATCAGCGTCCATCCGGCCCTCGAGCGTCGCGACCGACAAAAAGAAGTCCCGTTCCTTGACCGCGCGCTGCACGATTCGGATCGCGTCCTCCAGCGTGTCGGTGTCGCTCAAACGCCCACGCAACATGCGGCGCGCGTCGACATTTTCCTCCGTCTCCAGCAGCCCCTCCAATGCGCTCGGATTGCGCGCAAGGTGCTCTGAAAGCATCGGCGCGGCCCCTAGAACTGCAGCGACCCGATCGAGCAGCATGGGGTTACGTTGAAACAACGACATCGGTTGGACGCCGGCGGGAAGAGCGCTCACGAAACGATCGAACCGGTTGAAAGCCTCGTCCGGATTGGGCTGCTTACCCAACGTCGCCAGAATGGAAGGCACCATGGTCGTGATCAGGTCACGCGCGCGACTGGAGCGCAGGGCGCGCACCCGGCCGGACACCCATCGCCGCACGGTTGCGACGATCCGACGCGGCTCCCGGTAGCCGAGACCAAGGAGCGTCGCCGCGGTAGACGCCGGTTCCGGGTCGTCTCCCCGAAAATCCAGCTCGTGGCCGATCGCGGCACCTTCCGGTGGTTCTGGAACGAACTCAAAAACTGCGCGATAGTTCGACCGGACGATTTCGGCGTGGCGAAGCACCTCCAAGGCGAACTCCGTCGTCTCCGTGTATCCCATGAAGCGGCTGATACGATTCATCTGCTCGGGCGCTTCCGGCAGAGTGTGGGTCTGGCGATCGTTCACCATCTGGATTCGATGCTCGATCCGACGGAGAAACCGATAAGAGTCATCGAGTTGTTGGCGCGCACCTGCCTTCAGGTGACCCGTCTCCACCAGGCGTATCATCGCGCGCAACCGTTGACTTTATTCTCAGACTGGGGTCGCGGCCGCCCCAGACCATTTGGAGGGTCTGCACCAGGAATTCGATCTCCCGGATGCCACCTTCGCCCAACTTCACGTTGTAGCCGGCGATTTGCGCCAGCGGGTTATCGGCCCGGCTCAGGGCGGTCCCCTTGACCTCGTCAATCCGCCGCTTCATCGCATGGATGTCGGCTACGGCGGCGAAGTCCAGGCCGCGGCGCCATACGAACGGCCGAATGGCCTCCAGGAACCGATGTCCGAGCGCCATATCGCCGGCGATGGGGCGGGCCTTGATCATCGCGGCACGCTCCCAGTTCTGACCCATGCTTTCGTAATAGGTCAGCGCAGCGTGGAGGGAGATCGCGGGTGGTGTGGCCGCGGGATCGGGCCGCAGCCGCAAATCGGTCCGGAACACATACCCGTTGGCGTCGCGTGCCTCCATCAGCGTGATGAGGTCGCGCGCCATGCGCGCGGTGAACGAGCCGACGTTATTCGCGGCTCGCCCGGCCGCGTAAGCCGGGGCGGTGCCGTCATAAATCAGAATAAGGTCGATATCGGACGAATAATTCAGTTCAGCTGCCCCCAGCTTGCCCATCGCGAGCGCAACGAAGCCTGAGTTCAGATCAGGCCTGTTGGCGTCCTGGAGCCGGATATCCCCGGCTTCATGCGCCGAACGGAGCAGGTGGCGGATCGCCAGTCGCAATGTCGCCTCGGCGAGTTCGGACAAAGCCCCGGTCACACCTTCCAGTGGCCAGAGGTCCCCGATATCAGCGATCGCGGTGATTAGCGCGCCCACCCGTTTGGCTTGCCGCAACTCGGCGGCGACATCCTGGCGCTTGGCCGCAGGGGAGACCTGGCTCAGCCCCAGCAGGCTGTCCGCGAATGCAGCCTGCGGGCCATCCATCACCAGCCGGAGAATTGCGCCCGGTTCGCGTAAAGCCAATTCCCCCAGATAGGGACTGTTGCCGCCGAGGCAGCGAAGCAGGGACTGAACATCTGGGCCGCTTGCAACCTGGGCTTCCCGCTCGCCGATCGCCTGAAAGCGTTCGACAAGCCGTTCGGCGGCATCGGGATCGAAAGGATCAGGCCAGTGCGGCGGCATCGAGAACGCTGCCACTGGTTCTATCGCCCGTGTGAAAACGCGGTTGTCGAAGTCGGTTTGATGAACATGCTCTGAACCGGCCCTTCCGCCGTGACGGTTGATCTTGTCACACATGCGGCGGCCTGCCACGAAACATCCGACCGCGGCTTGTTCGGAACGGGTGGTGTCACTAGGGTGCCGGCGGTCTCCATCGCTGCCAACGGATCCCAGAAAGTGAGTTGCATGCCGCAGCCAGCCGTTTACAAGCGTGTTTTGCTGAAGCTATCTGGGGAAGCACTAATGGGCCGGCGCGAGTTCGGTCTCGATAACGAGATGGTTGGCGCCATCGCCGCCGACATCAAGGCGGTCGTTGCGATGGGCGTTCAGGTTTCGGTCGTCATTGGTGGCGGCAACATCTTCCGCGGCGTCTCCGGAGCGGCGTCCGGCATGGACCGCGCACAAGCCGACTTCATGGGTATGTTGGCCACCGTGATGAACGCGCTGGCCGTGCAGTCGGCGCTGGAAAAGCTTGAGTGCCCCACCCGTGTGCAATCCGCCATTCCGATGGCTTCGGTCTGTGAGCCGTATATTCGGCGCCGGGCGGAGCGGCACATGGAAAAGGGCAGGGTGGTGATTTTCGCCGCCGGCACTGGCAATCCGTTCTTTACCACCGATACCGCGGCGGCCTTGCGCGCGGCCGAGATGAAGTGTGACGCATTGCTGAAGGGCACCCAGGTGGACGGTGTCTATTCCGCGGATCCGCGCAAGGTGCAGGGCGCCACCCGCTATGAGGAGCTGTCCTATCTCGACGTCCTGGCGAACGATCTTGAGGTCATGGATGCCGCCGCGATCAGTCTGGCGCGTGAGAACCACTTGCCGATCATCGTGTTCAGTATCCACGCCCCTGGGGCGTTCGCCCAGGTCATGCGGGGCGAGGGGGCATATACCAGGATCATCGAGCACTAGAGCATGATCGGACTGAGCGGAACGCTCAAAGCCTGTCCCTGCGCAGGCGGCGGCGCGCGATAATGCGATCGAACAAGGGAGTTGGAGACATTGCCATGGCTACCGCGGACCTGAACAGCCTGAAACAGGATCTCACCCGCCGCATGGACAGCGCGCTGGAAACGTTGCGCCGCGAATTTGCCGGGCTGCGCACCGGACGGGCGCATCCGGGCCTGCTGGAGCCGGTGAAGGTGGTCGCCTACGGGACGGAAATGCCGTTGAACCAGGTCGGCACCGTGGGCACACCGGAACCGCGGATGTTGACCGTACAGGTCTGGGACAAATCCATGGTTTCGGCGGTGGAGAAATCCATCCGCGATGCCGGTCTGGGTTTGAACCCAAGCAGCGACGGCATGCTGATCCGGGTCCCGATTCCCCAGCTTACCACTGAACGGCGCAACGAACTCGCGAAGATGGCCCACAAATACGCCGAGGGTGCAAAAATTTCGGTGCGCGGCGTGCGTCGTGACGGCATGGAACAGATCAAGGGTCACGAAAAAAAGCACGAAATCGGCGAGGACCTGGCGAAAAACTGGTCCGATGAGGTGCAGAAACTCACCGATCAATTCATTAAAAAGGTGGACGAAGTGCTGGTCGATAAGGAAAAAGATATCCGGCAGGTCTGAAGCGAGTTTACGCGCACGATGCCTGTGATCACCAAGCGGGCAGCCCAGGCTTTCGAGTCGGAGAACGACGTGTCATCAGCCATCGCGACGTCAGATGTTGTCGTCGCCGTTCCATTGAATACCAGCACTGCCGGACGTGTCGGGCCGGACCATGTCGCCATCATCATGGATGGCAACGGCCGGTGGGCAAAGTCGCGGGGCCTGCCGCGAATCGCCGGGCATCGGGAAGGCTCCAGGGCGGTTCGGAGGGTGGTCGAAGCGGCGATCCGATCGGGGGTCTCCTGGCTGACCATCTATGCGTTCAGCAGCGAAAACTGGCGTCGTCCTGCAGGGGAAATCCTTGATCTGACCGGCTTGCTGCGGCGCTACCTTCGGTCCGAGATCGACGAACTGAAGGAATCCGGCGTGCGCCTGCGCTTCATCGGCGATCGTTGCCGATTCGATGCCGATATCCAGACGGATTTGGCATCCGCCGAACGGGACACCGCGGCGAATTCACGGCTGAACCTGACGATCGCGCTGTCCTACGGCGCCCGGGCCGAGATCGCCGCCGCCGCCCGGGCCGCGCTGGAAGCGGTTCGCGAGGGAGGCCTGGATGCCGGCGACCTGGGCGAGGAAATGTTCGCACGCTTCCTCGCGACTGCCGGGATGCCTGATCCCGATCTGATCATCCGCACCTCGGGAGAGCAGCGGCTGTCGAATTTTCTGCTGTGGCAGGCAGCCTACGCCGAATTGGTTTTTCTCGATGTTCTTTGGCCCGATTTCGATCAAGGACATTTCAACCTCGCACTGGAGGAATTCGCGCGGCGAGAACGACGATTTGGCGCGCGCAACGACTGACGCTGCCGGTCACGACGCAGCTTCGCTGGTCGCGCTCTCCAGCGACTTCGTCGCGAGTACCGCGTCGCGCCAGAACCGATCGAGTTGAGGCTTCCCTCCGAAGGGCGCTCTCTACCTCCTGATCGACGCCCGCCAAAAATGGCCCGTCCTCATTTGCGGTGAGAACGGTACACGGTGCCGATTTCAGGACCATAAAGCGGGGATTGATTCGACGCGTACCTGGAAGTAGGCCCAGCCAGGGCACCACTGCCCGAAAAACCCCAGCGCCAATGCCAATTGTTCCTGCATCCGCCCGTCCTCCTGCCTCTCGTTGGGCCGACCTCCGGCTGCGGGTCCTTTCCGCCGCGGTGCTGGCTCCGCTCGCACTTGGCTGCATTTGGGTGGGGGGCGCCGCCTTTGCCGTCCTGCTCGCCGCCATCACCGCCGGACTCGCCTACGAATGGCTTGACCTGTGCCGCCAGCGGACTCCCCGAGCCATCGCCTTGTTCGTTGCTCTGCCGGTGACCGTGCTGGTCACCGCGGCGGATGGTGCGAGACTGGCTCTCGGGCTGTTGGCGGCTGCGACGATTGCCGGAATCCTGGTGGGCGGCGGGATGTCGCGAGGCCGGCCGCTCGCTTTCGGCTTTCCCTATCTTGGTCTCGGAGGGGTTGCACTGATCTGGCTCCGGCAACCCCCGGTCAGCGGTGGCGCCAATGTGATCGTGCTTCTGCTGATTGTCTGGGCGAGTGACATTGGCGCTTATTTGACCGGACGGGCGATTGGTGGCCCGCGTCTGGCACCTGCAATTTCGCCGGGAAAGACGTGGTCGGGCGCCATCGGCGGTCTGGCGGCCGCGGCGGCGACCGGGCTTGTGGCTTCGTCGGCCCTGGCTAACGGCCCGATATCCTGGCGTGCGGTCGGCTTCGCGGCGCTCATTGGCGTGGTGAGCCAAATCGGGGATCTTTTCGAAAGTCAGTTGAAGCGCCATTTTGGTGTGAAGGATTCGGGACATATAATTCCGGGCCATGGTGGCCTGCTGGATCGTTTGGATGGCGTGTTGACCGCCGCACCAACGGCGGCGCTACTGGCGCTGATCTTCGGACGTGGAGTAGTTCTTTGGGAATGAAAGCCGGTCATCCTGCCGCCCCCACCCAAGAGACGGTGCGTTCGGTTACGATCCTTGGCAGCACGGGCAGCGTCGGAGCGCAGACGATCGAGTTGCTGGCGGCCGACCCGGATCGTTTCCGGGTGAAGGCTCTGGTCGCCGGCCGAAATGCCGTGGTGCTGGCCGAGCAGGCGATCGCCCTGCGTGCCGAAATCGCAGTTGTCTCCGACCTCACCTCCTATGCCGCGCTACGCGATGCGCTCGCCGGCACCGGGATCGAGGTGGCTGCCGGCGCCGACGCTGTTGTCGCGGCCGCCGCGCTGCAAGCGGACTGGACCATGGCGGCGATCACCGGTGCGGCCGGTCTGGCGCCTACCCTGGCGGCGATCCGTCGTGGTGGTTATGTCGCCCTGGCCAACAAGGAAGCCTTGGTGTGCGCCGGCGACGTGATGCTACGTGCCGTGCGGGCCGCGGGCGCCAAGATATTGCCGGTGGATTCTGAGCACAACGCGATTTTCCAGTCGCTGGCGGACGGGAATCGTGGCGCGGTGGAAAAAATCGTGCTGACTGCCTCGGGCGGCCCGTTCCGCACCGCGAGCCTGGAGGAGATGGCCCACGCCACGCCCGAGGCGGCGCTGCGTCACCCGGTCTGGTCCATGGGGGCCAAGATCAGTATCGATTCCGCGACGATGATGAACAAAGGGCTGGAGTTGATCGAGGCCGCCCGGCTGTTCAATCTCGATGAGACGGAGATCGAGGTGCTGGTGCATCCGCAATCGGTCATCCACGGCATGGTCTACTACCATGACGGCTCTGTCCTTGCCCAGCTTGGCTCACCTGATATGCGGATCCCGATCGCACATACCTTGGCTTGGCCGCGTCGGATGGCAACGACGTCCCGCCGGCTCAATCTGGCCGCGGTCAGCCGCCTTGAATTCATTGAGCCCGACCTCGAACGGTTCCCCGCCCTGCGCCTCGCAAGAGAAGTGTTGCAAATCGGCCGCGGATGTCCCACAATCTTAAATGCAGCGAATGAGATCGCAGTGGAGGCTTTCCTTCGTCGTCGCGTAGGTTTTTTGGACATTTCTCGCATTGTAGAGCGTGTGCTCTCGCAGCTTGGAACACCGCCCGCCGACACACTTGAGGAGGTGATGGCCCTCGACGCGACTTCACGCCGCACTGCCTACGACCTGGTGCAAGTTCCCGCCGTTTGACCCCTCAGACCCGAAAGCCAACCCCGTGCTGAGCTTCATACCTGATTTCATCCGCAGCGCGGCGGCGTTCGTCGTCGTCCTTGGCGTGCTCGTCTTCGTGCATGAACTCGGCCACTATCTGGCGGCCCGTTGGCGCGGCGTTCGGGTCGAGACGTTTTCGATTGGCTTCGGCCAGGCGATTACCTCCTGGACAGATCGCAGCGGCACGGTGTGGAAGCTGGCATGGCTGCCGCTGGGCGGATACGTGAAGATGCACGGGCAAGAGCGTCCGCAGGACGTGGCTGAGGACGTGCGCGCCAAATGGATCCCGGGTCAGACCTTCCACGACAAGCCGGTTCTTTCACGCGCCATCGTCGTCGCGGCCGGTCCGGTCGCCAATTTCGTGCTCGCGATGGCGCTGTTCGCCGCGCTGTTCATTGCGATCGGTGAACCTGTTGCGCTGCCTGTCGTCGGCGGCGTGCTGCCGGACAGTGCCGCATCCCGCGCCGGACTCGATGGTCAGCGACCGCATCGTTTCCATTGGCGGAGCGCCGATCGGGACGTTCGAGGACCTCCAGCACGCCATCACTATGCATCCCGGCGAATCCCTGAACATGACCATTCAGCGCGACGGTGCCGAACCAGCAGCTCGAGGTGACCACCGAATTCGCGAGACGTCGGAGGCCATAAGGTCGGGCTTCTGGGCATCCGCGGCGGCGCGGTGGAGTACCGCCATGTCAGCGTGCCGGTCGCGCTGTTGGGCGGCGTGACACAAACCTGGACCATCACACAGGAAACCTTCACCGGTCTGGCCCAGATGATTTCGGGCACGCGCGGCACCGAAGAACTCGGGGGTCCGCTGCGCATTGCCCAATTGTCCGGACAGGTCGCACAGCTTGGTGTTGCCAGCCTGATTTCGTTCATTGCGGTGCTGTCGGTGAATCTTGGGCTGATCAATCTGTTCCCGGTTCCGGTGCTGGATGGCGGCCATCTTGTGTTCTATCTGGCGGAGGCCTTACGCGGGCGCCCACTGCCCCCGCGCGCCCAGGAGTACGGGTTTCGGGCGGGTCTGGCGTTTCTCGCCTGCCTGTTTGTCTTTGCTACGTGGAACGACCTGACCCACCTTGGGTTGTTCCGCTGGGTCGCCAGCCTCATCGGGTAGCGCGCCCGAGCTGACGCGTGGCGCCGCCATGGCCGGGCCACGGGACTATGTCGCGAGGGTGACCTGACCGATCTCTCCCTGCGTGCTGCTGCAGCCTCGAGTCGCATGAGAGGTTGCCGCTACGCAACCAGCAAGGCTCGCGTGGCGACCAATTTTTCCTTCGAAATCAAAATGTTATACAAAGTGTGACTGATCAGTCGCTGCTGCCGTCCGCTACTAGCGCGGCTGGCAACCCGTCGCTATGGTGCGCCGCGCTCGCATCGGACCATTGATCGATGCCGGAATTTCTGCAACGCGCGTGCCTCTGGGGGGACCGGCCTTTTGTTGACGATCCGTGCTGTGCGGCTTGTTGCCGCCTGCCTGATGCCAGTGCTGGTCATGGCGACCGCCGCCGCGCAAGTCCCAACGCCTCAGCACCCGCCTGTTCACCGGTTGGCACCCGCGCCCAAGACAGGGGTCATTGAATCAATCAAGGTCGAAGGGAACCAGCGGATCGAAGAAGGCACCATCCGCTCCTACCTGCTGGTCCAGGTCGGCGACCGCTTCGACCCTGACCGCATCGATCGTAGCCTCAAGACATTGTATGCCACTGGTCTGTTCCAGGACGTGAAGCTCGGCCGTGTCGGCGATTCGCTGGTGGTCCGAGTGGTCGAAAATCCGATCGTCAACCGAGTTGCCTACGAGGGGAACCACAAGCTCACCGACGAACAGATTCGGGCTGAATTGCAGTTGCGGACCCGCTCGGTCTTCACGCCCGCTCTGGCTGAATCTGATCGCCTCCACATTCTCGCCATGATGGCAAAGCGTGGCTACTACGACGCAACGGTCGAACCGAAGATCATTCGTCTCGATCAGAACCGCGTCGACGTCGTGTTCCAGATCAATGACGGCTCCGCTACGCTCGTCAGCAAAATCGTATTCAACGGCAACATGGCCTTCAGCGAGGACCGCCTCTCGGAAGTGATCAACAGCCGTGAGGCCCGATGGTGGCGTTTCCTCTCCACCTCGGACCAATACGATCCAGAACGGCTGGCTTACGACAAGGAGTTGCTCCGTCGGTTCTACCTCAAGAACGGCTATGCCGACATACAGATCACTGATGCCAGTGCGGAGCTTTCGCCCGATCGGAAGGGGTTTTTTCTGTCATTTACGGTCAGCGAGGGCGCCCGTTACAAAGTCGGCAAAATCACCATCAACTCCCAATTGCGCAACCTGAGCGACAAGGATTTGCAGCCCAGCCTGCAGCTATCGCCCGGTGATTGGTACGACGGCGACGCCGTCGGCCGGACCAGCGATCTGATGGAGGAAGCGGTTCATAACCGTGGCTACGCTTTCGTGAGCGTCAAGCCGCGCATTACCCGCGATGTCGAGAAGCATACGATCGATCTGATGTTCGACGTCGGCGAGGGGCCGCGCGTTTACGTCGAACGGATCGACATCGTCGGCAACACCCGCACCCAGGACAAGGTGATCCGGCGTGAGTTCCGCCTGGCCGAAGGCGACCCGTACAGCGCCGAGGCGGTCCGCGTCTCCAAAACACGCTTGACCGATCTGGGCTATTTCCAGAACGTCGATATCGCCACCAACCCCGGCTCTGCCCCCGATAAGGCGGTGCTCACCACCACGATCAGTGAAAA
Organism: uncultured Alphaproteobacteria bacterium; assembly: GCA_963733925.1. Lineage (GTDB taxonomy): Bacteria > Pseudomonadota > Alphaproteobacteria > Acetobacterales > Acetobacteraceae > Rhodopila. Next base: position 242,319 of record CAVTFL010000001.1, read on the forward strand.
GGCCACCGGGGAGTTATCATTCGGCGGTGGCTACTCCACCGATGCAGGCGCGCTGGTCGACGTTGGCCTCGGCGAGCGCAATCTGATCGGGTCGGGCGTAAACGCCAATATCAACGGCGTCCTGGCGCAGCGGCGCAGTTCAATCAACGGGTCGTTGACCGATCCTTATTTCCTGGATCGCAACCTCATCGGAGGCATCGATCTGTTTTACTCCAGACGAACTTTCTGGGCACCGAACCTTACGATGAGACGGCGGGTGGGTTTCGCTCTGCGCCTCGGCTACTCGTTCAACGAGCATTTGCGGCAGGTCTGGAGCTACTCGCTGGTCGATCGCAGTGTCTTCAACGTCGAAACCGGCGCCAGCCCGTTCATTTTTAACGAGGCTGGGTGGACACTGCTGTCCCAGATCAGTCAGGTGCTGACGCTCGACTACCGCGACAGCAAGATCGCCCCGCACAGCGGATATATCGTTGAGGGCGGCACCGATTACGCCGGCCTCGGCGGCGACGCTCGTTTCGTTCGCGAGAACGTGAACAGCGCTTACTATATCCCGCTGGAACGCCAGCTCGGCAACCCCGATTGGGGTATCAAAATTGGCGGAAGTGCTGGATACATGGATTTGCTGCCCGGCGGCCGCGAGGAAATCATCGACCGGTTCTTCCTGGGCGGCGACAATCTGCGTGGCTTCGAGACCGGCGGTGCCGGTCCGCACGACGTCGGGACCGACACGCCGCTGGGTGGTCGCTTCATCTGGACGCAAACCACCGAACTGCGCTATCCGTTGCCGGTTTCGCCCGATCTTGGCCTGAGCGGGCGGGCATTCGTCGACGTGGGATCGTTGACGCAGGCATCGTCGTTACCAACCCCGAACGCCTGTCAAGTCTCGGCAATACAGAGATGCCAGATCGAGGCGTCCGCGACGCCGCGCGTCGGCGCAGGCGTCGGCATCTCGTGGCGCACGGCGTTCGGTCTGATAAACGTTGACTTGGCGCCGTTTGTGATCAAGCAACCCGGCGACCAGACACAAATCTTCCGGTTTGGCTTCGGCACGAGGTTCTAGTGATTCAGACATATACCAAGAGCGCCGGCGCGGTCGTCGCGCTGGCTTTGGCCTTTCATTCGCCCGCCGGGTTTGCCCAGCAAGCACCGAACGGCGAATGGTTCGTGCCAGGGCAAAGCCACCCTGCTGCGGCACCACCCGCCGCTCGTCCGGGTCCGCGTGCCCTTGCAGCGCCGACCGGTGGGCCCGGCTCGATCCCGCTGACCGAGGGACCCGCGGATCAGGCCGCCGGGCTACCGCCGCCTCAAGGTCGAGCTTCCGCCGGCGCCGGAAATCCCGCCGATCCCCAAAGGCCAGGCAACGCCAGCCGCTATCGTCGGCATCCTGTCGGTGCCGGACGTGCTTGCGGATCTCCACCGCCTATCAGGCTGCGTACAAGGAACTGAACGCCCGCGGCCAGAAGCTCAACGAAGATGCGCAGAAGGAACAAGCCGCGCTGCGCGATCTGGGGCAGACCTTCGCCGCCGAACGCGCCAAGCTGTCGCCAGAGCAGATCCGCACCAAGGAGAAGGAAATTCAGGAGCGTGCGACCGACGCACAGCGCCGCTTCGGCGAGCGTAACCGGATTATTCAGGAAGCTGGCCAGTACGTCATGATGCAGATCAACCGTACGATGGAGCAGGTCGCGCAGCAGGTCGCGTTGTCGCGGGGCATCAATCTGGTGCTTAACCGGGCACAAATCCTAGGTACAACCGCCGATTTCGACCTGACCCCGGCGGTCGCCGACGTGCTGAACAAGGCGCTGCCAAGCGTCATCGTGCCGCCTGACGGCATATCGCCGATGGCAATGGCGCCACCCGCCCCCGCGCCCGGCACAGCTCCCGCTACAGGCGGCGCAGCACCGGCGGCAAGCGAACCAGCACCTGCGGCGGCGACAGCGGCGGCCACGCCGGCCAAGCCGCCACAGAAGCGCTAGCCATGGCGCCCGGCCCCATGCTGCTCGATGGGGACTGCTCGGCAGCGGCGGGCGATCCCCGCTTCTTTCGACGCGCCGGACCGCTATTCCCTTGCGGCGGTCGTCGACGCGGCCGCCGTTGATGGGGAGGGCGCCGAAGCCGCGCCGGGTCGACTGATGCTGCATGGCATCGCACCGTTGGCCGTTGCCAGTGCGGGCCAGAGTCACGTTCTGCCTCAACAACCGCAAAAACCTGCCGACGTTGGCGGCCACACAGGCCGCGGCGGTCATCGTGCATCCGGACATGCAGGATAAGGTGCCGGAAAGCGCAGTTGCGATCGTGGCCGCCGATCCGCTGGTCGCGTGGGCGAGGGTGGCGACGCTGTTTCATCCGCTGCCGCCGGTTAGTCCCGGCATTCACCCCTCCTCGGTAATCGCCTCATCGGCGCGCATTGACCCCACCGCCGAAATCGGACCCCTCGCTGTCATTGGTGAGAACGTCACGATCGGCGCGCGCGGGCGCGTCGGCGCGCTGGCCGTCATCGGCAACGGCGTAGAAATTGGCCGCGATGTCCGGATCGGCCCGCATGCATCGCTGTCCCACGCGCTGATCGGCGACCGGGTCTATCTCTATCCGGGCGTTCGGATCGGCCAGGAGGGCTTCGGGTTCGCGATCACGCCGGACGGCTTCCATTCAGTGCCGCAACTCGGCCGCGTGGTGATCGAGGACGACGTTGAGATCGGTGCCAACTCGACCGTAGACCGAGGCGCGATCGATGACACAGTGATCGGTGCCGGCACGCGGATCGATAACCTCGTGCAAATCGGACACAACGTCCGGATCGGACGCGCCTGTGTCATTGTAGCACAGGCCGGCATATCCGGCTCCTCAATACTGGAAGACCACGTCGTGCTGGCGGGGCAAGCGGGAATCGCGGATCACCTGCGGATCGGCACCCAATCACGTATTGGTGCGCAGGCCGGCGTCATGGCCGATGTGCCGCCACGTTCGGAAATGGTCGGGTCACCCGCCCAGCCGGTGAAGACGTTCTTCAAGGAACTGGCCACCGTCCGGCGGTGGGTCCGCAATGGTGGCATACCGGCCAAAACAGCGGCACGCGGTTCGACCCCGAGCCAGGACGCGGATTGAAGATCATGGACGAAACCGAAACCCAAGCGCATGAAGCGGGGAAGAGTATCGAGCTGATCGATATCCAGCGCATCATGCACGACATTCCGCATCGTTATCCGTTTCTGATGCTGGACCGAATTGTCGATGTCGTACTGAACCGCTCCGCGGTGGGGGTAAAGAACGTCTCGGCAAACGAAAGTTTCTTTGCCGGTCATTTTCCTAATCATCCCGTCATGCCTGGTGTGCTGATCATCGAAAGCATGGCGCAAACCGCCGCGGTACTGGTGGTGGAGACGCTGGGACCGGAAGCGGCCGGCAAGCTGGTTTATTTCATGTCGATCGAGGGAGCGAAGTTCCGCCGTCCGGTGGTCCCCGGCGATCAGTTGCGTATCCATATCGTCAAGGAGCGCAGCCGAGGCAATGTCTGGAAATTCCATTCCGTCGCAAGGGTCGACGGCGTGGCTGTGGCCGAAGCGACCTACTCCGCCATGATCATGGATCGAGCCGCGCCAGTCTGACACATTCGTGCCGTAATCACGCTGAAATGCTAAGCGAAACAGAGCGTTACAGGGCAAGGTCGGAAACATCGGGCAACAATGATTGAGTTGGTGGTCCGCGCCGCGCCTCATAGGTTCGCGTGACCTGTCGCGAAGATGAACGGAATACCATGGATTCGATGACGAATATCGGCCCGCTAATGACCAATCGCGTCAGCATTCACCCGACTGCGATCGTGGCCCACGGTGCCGAACTCGGGCCAGGCGTCGACATCGGCCCATTCTGCACGGTCGGCCGGGACGTCGTTATCGAAGCCGGCGCGAAACTGATTTCACATGTAGTTGTAGAGGGGCGTACACGGATTGGTGAGGGTGTACAGCTATTCCCATTCTGTACAATCGGCCTGGCACCGCAGGATATGAAATATAGGAACGAGCCGACTGGCTGTGAGATCGGCGCGCACACCTTGGTGCGGGAGCATTGCACCATCCACCGTGGTACCGCGACTGGCGTTGGCGTCACCCGTATCGGCACCGACTGCATGCTCATGGCGGTCGTTCACGTCGCGCACGACTGCCAGATCGGCAGCAATGTTATCGTGGCGAACAACGCGGTGATGGGTGGCCACGTGAGCATCGGCGATCACGCTGTGGTCGGTGGCGCGGCCGCTATACATCAGTTTGTTCGTATAGGTCGGGCGGCGATGATCGGCGGGGTCTCGGGCGTGGAGGGGGACGTGATTCCGTTCGGCAGCGTCATCGGTAACCGGGCCCGTCTGGCCGCGCTGAACGTTATCGGCCTGCGCCGGCGCGGGTTCGACAAAACGGCGATCCAACGACTGCACCTTGCCTTCAAGGCACTCTACAGTAAGCAGGGCGTGTTCGCTCACCGCCTGGAGGCCACGCGCGCGAAGTTCGGCACCGATCCGCTGGTTTCGGAAATACTGGCGTTCATCGACGCACCGAGCCATCGCGGTCTGATCCGAGCGGAGTAGAGACCAGAGAAAAGCTTACGCCTCGGCTGGAATAGGCGCGGTCGAAAGCAAAGAATGAAATGCGGCGAAAGACCGCTCGAGGTCGGCGCGGCAAAGATCGCGCACGATAAACACCAGGCGGGACTGCTGCCAATCTTCAGGCCATGCCTGCAGGTGCACCGGAGAATGCACCAAGTGCTGCACCGCGTTGATAACGATCGGTCCTGTTGCCCCTGCAACCTTGAGCATCCCCTTCACTCGCAGCACTTCAGTACCGTGACTGTGAAGCAACAAGGTGAACCAGATGGCGAACACGTTCCAATCGATGCTGCCATCGAAAGTCAGCGTGAAAGCATGAATATGCCGGTCATGCCGGTTGACGTCATGATTGTGGCCGCCGTGAGCATGCCCCTCCGCAAGCGCAGGCCAGACTGCCATCCTAGGCGGGTCATCCTCGGCGAGCAGCCACTCGGCGGGAGGTGGCGCATTGGCTGAGCGGCAGTATCGTGCCGCAGGATTCAGTACCGCGAGCCTCGTTTCCAGCGCACCGATCTCATCGGACCCAGCAAGATCTGCCTTGGTGACGATAATACTGTCGGCGAGGGCCGCCTGCTTTACCGATTCCGGTTGACGGTTCAGATGGTCATCGCCGTTTACCGCATCGACGGTGGCGATGACCCTTGCCAACTGAAAGTGATGCCGGATTTGCGGCTCATGCATAATGGTAGCCAGGATCGGTGTCGGATCTGCAAGACCCGTGGTCTCTATGATCAGGCGCGCGAAGGTCACGTCACCGCGCTCCCGCCGGGCGTAAAGGCCGCGAATTGCATCCGAGAGGTCGCCCCGGATGGTGCAGCAGATACAGCCGGACTGCATGAGCACCACATCGCCGTGGACGTCGGCGATGAGGTGATGATCAAGGCCGATTTCCCCGAATTCGTTGATCAGGACGGCGCAGTCGGCAAATTCGGGGCTGCTCAGAAGATGCCGGAGCAACGTCGTCTTGCCGGATCCGAGGAAGCCGGTAAGGACGTTGACTGGGATCCGCGTGTTCATCGCCCGATCCGTTCGGTGATGCGGGTAATCACGCCGGGGTCGAGCGGATCGATCGCGCGTCCAAGCATGCGGCCCGCCATCTCCCACACCTGCGGCAGCGAATCGACAATCTCCCGTCGTCCGGTTGCGCCTGAGAGGACAAATGATACCCCCTGCCAGTCATCGAGACGCATAGCGAAGGCTCCCAATACGGCATTGGCCGCGCGCACACGGGTGAGCCGTTCGGCCCGGCGGGTCTGGCCAGACGCAAACGCTTCCGCCCGCGTTGACCAGTGTTCCTCACCGCCAAAGGCACCGCATAGTGTGCACACGTTGCGCTTATCCCGTTTTGCGAGGCGAGCGACGCGCGAAGTCGTCAGCCATCTCGTTCATGGTCACGAAGCGCACGCCCGGATGCCGAATTATATAGCCGTACAGCCGTTCCAGCATCATGAGCACCTGCGGCCGGCCCGAGACGTCCGGATGAATGGTGATGGGAAAGACGGCGTAGTCATATTCACGATAAACCCAGTCGAACTGGTCACGCCACAGTTGCTCGATGTCATGCGGGTTGACGAAACCGAAACTGTTGGGCGCCTTCTTGATGAACATCATCGGCGGCAGATCGTCGAGGTACCAGTTGCCGGGGATTTCGATCAGGTCGGTCTCCCGGCCGCGTTTCAACGGCACCATCCACTCACCAGCTTTCTTCGCGTAGTCGATCTTTGTCCAGCTATCTCCCACTCGCACATAGTAAGGCTGGAAGTCATGGTGCATCAGACTGTGATCGTATTTGAGCCCCTTCTTCAACAACAGCTCGTTGGTGATTGGGCTGAATTCCCACCACGGCGCGACATAGCCGGTCGGGCGCTTCCCCGACAGCTTCGTAACGAGACCGATGCATTTGTCGAGGACCTCTTCCTCCTGGGCAGCGGTCATCGCGATCGGGTTCTCATGGCTGTAGCCATGCACGCCGATCTCGTGCCCGGCGTCCGCTACCTGCTGCATTTGCTCGGGAAACGTCTCGATCGAGTGGCCGGGGATAAACCATGTGGTCTTGATGCCAAATCGGCGGAATAACTCGACAAGCCGCGGCGAACCGACCTCGCCCGAGAACAGGCCCCTGGAGATGTCATCGGGCAAGTCTTCACCACCGTACGACCCGAGCCAGCCTGCGACGGCATCAACGTCCACGCCGAACCCACACAGAATCTCTTTCGCCATCTCTAGCTCCCTTTGATCAGCGGCTGAGCGCCGCAATTCTTCGTTCAATCAGCCGGCGACGGGTTTGTGCACTGTCAGCCAGTGGCGGGCAATATCCTCACGCCGGCAAATCCACACGTCCTGGTGGCCTCGGGCGTAGTCGAGGAAACGTGCCAACCCACGTGCCCGAGCGGGATGACCGAGCAGCCGAGCATGCATTCCCACCGACATCATCTTCGGCGCACGCTCGCCTTCCTCGTATAACTGGTCAAATGCATCTTTGAGGAACGCCATGAAATCGCCTGCCGTGCCAATGTTGCCTCGATGAAATTTAACGTCATTGGTTGCGAGGGAATACGGCACCACCAGATGCGGCTGGTTGTTCAGCATCACGTAATACGGCAACTCGTCGTTGTATGTGTCGCTGTCATAGAGAAAGCCACCGTGCTCGTGCACCAGACGCCGGGTGTTGACGCTCGGGCCGTACCGGCAATACCAGCCAGCGGGCGGCGCACCCATTGTGCGGCGCAGACTTGCAACCGCCATGGCGATCTGCCGCCGTTCCTCGTCCTCGGACAGGCGATAATGCTCCACCCATCGCCAGCCATGGCAGCACACGTCATGCCCCGCCTCGCGGAGTGCGGTCGCCACCGCCGGGATACGTTCCAACACCATGGCGCAGGCAAAGGCGGTCAACGGCAGCTTGCGGCTGGCGAACAGGTCGAGAATGCGCCAGATGCCGACGCGGCTGCCATACTCGAACATCAGATTCGGCCGCCAGGTCCCGCTCGCCGCGTGGTACCGGACTGTCACCCGTCTCCGTCAGTGACGCTTCTGAGAATCCGTCGCCATTTTCGATCGAGTATTCCGAACCTTCCTCAATGTTCAGAACGAAATTCAGCGCCAACCGGGCGCCGTTTGGCCATTGCGGATGAGGCGGTGTGCGGCCATAGCCAACCAGATCGCGAGCGCCGTTTGCCGGATACATGGAGACTCCCTTTTGCGCGAACCCCATTTGCCCTAGAATTGCTGCTCCTCACGGCCGCGCACCAGTTGAGACAGCGTGACGGCAAGAACCAACGCACCACCATAGAACATGTCCTGGACGAAGCTACTGCCGCCCATGAACACGAGCCCAGTGATGCCGACCACCAGGAAGTAAACGGCGATCGCTGAACCCCACGCATTGAACCGTCCGGGTGTAATGCTGGTGGAACCGAGAAAGGCAGCGGCAAAGGCCGGCAGCAGGTAAGATACGCCCGAAACCGGGTCTGCCGCGCCCTGGGTGCCCGCGTAAAGCACGCCGGCGAGCGCCCCCATGAAGCTCGAAACAACGAGGCAACCACGGCGGACCCGGTCAGTGTTGATGCCCGATAACCGGGCGACCTCTCGTCCCCGGCCGACGAACAGCATCTGGCGGCCGATTGCGGTATATTCGAACACATACCAGACCAGGATGCACAGCAGCAGGGCGTAGTAAAATTCGAGCGGTATGCCCAGGAGGCGATCTACGATCACCAGGTCCATCAGCCAATCGGAAATGCCGCTGATGGTCATGGAATCGCTGACATACAGCGTCAGGCCATGCAGGAACGTGCCGGTGCCTAACGTCACGATAAGAGAGTGGATCCGGAATACGGTGATAAAGAAAGCATTGACCGCGCCGACCACGATTCCCATCGTCAATGCCGCCACTACGGCCAGGCCGATCGGCCACCCGTCCTGACCGTTCAGCAGCGCGATCATCATCGCGGCCAGCGTCATCACGTACGCGATCGAGACGTCGAAATCGTTGGCGGTTAAAGGTATGATCAGTCCGAGAGTGACCACCACGAGGACCGCCTGCGACCCCAGGATGGTCGACAGGTTGGACCACGTGAAAAACGTCTCGGGCCGCAGGATGCTGAACACCACGACCAGCAGCGCCAACGCAGCGATCAGCCCGTAGCGTTCCGCGAGGTCGATGAAGCGCGGCTCATAGGTCGGCGCCGCTTTGCCGGAAGCGGCCGTCTCGGCAGCGGTGTCGCTGCTCTGCGTCATGCGGCGAGCCCATAGCAGCACTCCGTGATGGCATGTTTTGACAACGCCGGCGGGGTCAGTTCAGCGGCAATCCGGCCGCGCCCAAGCACCACCACGCGGTCGCAGATCGCGGCCAGTTGTTCGGCGTCCGAACTCGCGCACAACACGCTTGCGCCGGTGGCAGCGGCGTCCCGGATCGCCTGATACACCGTCTGTCGCGCACCGACGTCTACGCCCTGGGTCGGTTCGTCCAACAGGATCAGCTTCGGACTGAGCTGCAGCCACTTGGCCAGTATGACCTTCTGCTGGTTGCCGCCGCTGAGCGAAGCGAGCGGCAGCCGCGGCCGATTTGGAACGACGCCGAACCGGTCACCTAGCGTGCGACTGGCACGCAGCATCGCGCCGCGACGCAGCAGGAAGGGCCGGAACCGACTTGCCAGCGCCGGCAAAGTGATATTGTCCACGATCGGCAGTCCGCCGACACCACCCGCGACCGGACGGTCGCCGGGGATCAGCACCAAGGCGGCCTTGATTGCCTTGGCCGGGGTGAGTGTGGGCAGGTCGAACCGCTCGCTCCCCAGCATCAACGTTCCGGTCCTCGCCTGCAGGGCGCCGTACACGAGATACGGCACCTGTTCATAGCCAGAACCCAACAGACCGGTCAGACCCACGATTTCCCCTCGACGAAGGGCCAGGGACACCTGCGCAACCTGCCCACCCGAGAGGTCCGTGATGGTGACCGAAGCCGAGGCGCTGGCGGTCGCCGCGGACCGCGATGATGCCACCTGCAACTGACGGCCGACAATCATGCCCACCACCGAATCGCGTGTGGCGTCCGCCGTTGTCAGAACGCCCGCCACCCGGCCATCGCGCAGTACCGTTGCGCGGTCGGTGATTTCCAGCACCTCGTCGATATCATGTGAAACGAAGATCACGCTCGCGCCATTGGCGACGACCCGCCGCACCAGCGTGAACAGCCGATCCACGTCGGCGCGCGGTAGGAACGGAGTGGGCTCGTCCAGCACAAGCACGCCGTGGCCGACCCTGGCGTTACCCGCGGCGATCTCCTCCACCGCTCGGACGATCGCCACGAGTGCGCGTTCCACCGAGGACAACCGGGAAAGCGGAACGTTGGGGTCGATATCGAGCCCATATCGCTCAAACAGACGGCGCGCGGCTGATCGCTCTTGTGCCCAGTTGATCGCCCACCGACGTGCAATCCCGCCACGTCCCGACAGCCGTGTCAGCAACAGGTTTTCCAGCACCGTGACCGGTGGAATAAGGCCGAGATGTTGGTGAACGAACGCGACGCCGAACGGCCGAACACCACCCGGCGGCAGGGGCAGTGCGACGTCCTGACCCGCGATCGTCAGCGTGGCCCCTGGGTCAGGGGCATGAAACCCGGCGAGGATTTTTATCAATGTCGACTTGCCCGAGCCATTCTGGCCGAGCAGACCGTGCACCTCGCCGGTCGCCACCGCGAAATCCACCGCGCGCAGCGCCTGCTGGCCGCCAAACGTCTTGGACAGCCGGGAGAACGCGAGCGCCGGTTCGATCACTTCAACTTCCAGAGCTTCGCATAACCGTCGATGTATGCGTCGCCGTAGCCTTGCGACAATTGCGGCGGCTTGCCGGCATCATCGGCATTGTGGCTGTCGAATATGTAGAACGGGATCTTCGGATCGGTCACCTGCGGCAGGCCGCACAGCATCCGCATCTCGGCGTCGATGATGGCGTTGCCGATCCAGTCGAGGTTCTCGCCGATGTCCATCTGGACCTTGCCTTCCTGGATCAGGCCGAGGACGAACGGCGTGCCGTTGAAGGCGTCGATCTTGACCCGTTGGGTCGCGTTGGCGGCGATGACCGCGGGAACCACGAACTGCGACATGCTGTCATAGATAACGATGATGTAGTTCACCGTGGGATCGGCCAGCAGCGCGGACTGGACGTTGGGCGTGATGCGAGTGCCCCAGTCCACGACCGGGAAATTCATCACCTTGGTCTTGCAGTGTTCGCAATGCTTAAGCTCGTCGGTGATACCGGCCATCATGCTGTCGGTGGACAGAGCGCCGGTAGCGATGAGCACCAGCGCGTTCATGTCGCCCTTTGTTTGAACGACTGCCCAATCCACGAGCATGGCACCCGCTTTGAAGTAGTCGATCGGAATGTCGGCATCGGCATCTTTACGAACGATGGCGGATTGTTCCTTGCCATTGTAGTGGGATGGCACGACGGGGACGCCGGCTGCCTTGGCAGCACGAACCTGGGGTACCGGTACCTCGGGGATCGGTTCCTGCCAGCAGATCGATCAGGCTTGCCTTCTCGTTCATCGCGGCGTTCATGCCCTGCACCCATTGCGAGCTTTGACCTTGGTTTTCCCAGATCGTGAACTTGAATCCCACTTTCGTGGCCGCCGCCGCCATCGCCTTCTCTATGTTGGCGGTAAACGGGTTGGCTGACGAGACGGGAATGCTGAAGATCGACTTGCCGGCCATGCACGCCTTGGCGTCAAACGCAGGTCCAGCAGCCACGAAGCTCGGTTTGTCGTAGAACGGTTTGAGCTGGGCTTCGAAATAGTCGAGCCCGTCGGCTTGGACGGGACCGGAGCCAATGAGCGCGGTTGCTAGTACAACGGCCGCCGAAATCAACTTTTTCATGTTATTGTCTTTCCCCCGAAGCACTGTTAGCGTCAGTTGTTAACGCAAGCGCCGTGCCAGTGGCCGCAAATTCAGAATGGAGGCGGGCCGGGTGCTTTAGCAAGCACAACGCCGAGACGGTTCACCCCGCGTCGTATGATCAGCCATGAACACGCTGCACTCGTTCGCAGCATAGACGCAACCGGTGCCGCGTATTGCCCTGTGCACGAAGCCCAAGCGTTGGCAACCGTTCGTGGGCGCGACGCCATTTTAGATCTGCGTTCGATGTTTCGTGTCGCGAGAGAGTTGGGATAGGCCTGAAGCGAACTAACCGACTTATGCCGAGGGTCTCAGTCTCAGCGAATGCCCATGAACTTGTGTGTTTGCAACGACAGCCGCCAGCGAGAATGGTTCAAGCAATAGGCTACAGCAGCCGCGGTATTCGCTTCGCGATCGGGACCATCGAGCGGCTGAAGCAGGAAGTGATCGAAGGCAAGATGCTCGAATTCCTTGGGATCCACCCCCTTTTGCGGAAACACCAATTTCAACTCGCTACCGTTGGTTTGAACCAGTGCTGTCGACCCTTTGGGACTCACGGTGATCCAATCGATTTCGCGGGGAACTCGAAGCGTGCCGTTCGTCTCAACGGCAATCTCGAATTCGAGTTCGTGGATTGCCGCAAGGAGGCCGCCATCAACCTGAAGGAGCGGCTCTCCGCCGGTTAGGACCACGAATCGCTGCTGACGGCCTCCTCCCCACATTCGTCCAATCGCCATTGCCAAGGCAGATGCGTCGTGAAAACGACCACCGCCCTCGCCATCGACGCCCACGAAATCTGTGTCGCAGAAGGTGCACGCTGCCGTCGCCCGATCACCCTCACGTCCACTCCAAAGATTGCAGCCGGCAAAGCGGCAGAAGACCGCGGGCCGGCCGGTGTGGCGCCCTTCGCCTTGCAACGAATAGAACATCTCCTTGACCGCGTAACTCATCGATTACGCGGCTCGCGCTTGTTCGGCCAGGCGGCGCACGGATCTGGACCAAGTGAAGGGACAGTTGCCGGAGGTCGGCTGATACGTTCCCGTTCCGGCCACGGCGCTCTGCACCGGACGTCCTGTCGCTCCAGCGATTCCCTTCTGCAATCGGGAGGAAGTCGATGACATATCTGAGCGCATTGACGCCGGTCTGTGGATGAGTTGCAAGGTCCTGGGGCGCTGCCAACCCAGGCCTCCGCGAAAATGCGCCGAACCACAATGGTAGAACTCACCCCACATTGTGTCACCTGTCCGATGGGAAGCTCGTCCTCGCCGGCGTGGAGATGCAACGCTTCGTCGCTCAGTCTTCATAGCCACCAAGGCGATACGCGGCCAGCGAAATCACCCAACTGACCACGAAAATGCCGATGATCAGATAGCCGAGCGTGCCGAAGTGCTCGTTCAGGCGATCGATCGTTTGCCAAAAACGACCCGAAAGATTGAGTTGGCTGCCGATCAATCCGAGCGTTTCGATGCCCCCGACGACCAGTGCCACGATGATCGAGACCGCCGTGATAGTCATGTTGTAGTACAGCTTGCGGATCGGTTTGAGGAACGCCCAGCCATACGCGCCCACCATCAACACGCTGTCGGTTGTATCGATCAGCGTCATTCCCGCTGTGAACAGGGCTGGGAAGACCAGGATCGACCATATAGGCAGACCCTTGGACGCCTCGGCGGCGGAGATGCCGATCAGGCCAATTTCGGTCGCGGTATCAAAGCCCAGGCCAAACAGGAAACCGAGCAGATACATATGCCAGCTGCGCGTGACCATCGCGAAAAGCGGCCGGAAGATCCGCGCCAGGAATCCTTCCTTGGCAAGCAGCAGGTCCATGTCCTCTTCGACATACTCGCCGCCGCTTCGTACATGGCGAAACGCGCGGAAAACGCCGAAGAAGATCGTCAGATTGACGATCGCGATCGCCAGCAGAAAGGCCGCCGAAACCAGTGTGCCGATGACACCGCCGATCGCGTGCATCGACTCCAGCTGTCCTTTGAATGTCGCCGCTACCAGCGCCACGCAGAGCGAGGCAAAAATCACAACCGTCGAATGTCCGAGCGAAAAGTAAAGCCCGACACTGATCGGTCGTTCGCCTCGCTGCATGAGCTTGCGGGTCACATTGTCGATCGCAGCGATGTGATCGGCATCGACCGCATGGCGCAGTCCTAGACTATAGGCAAGAAGCGCTGTCCCGAGCGGCACAGGGAAGCGCCAGAAGCTCGCCAGCGCCCAGACCCAAACCAGCAGATTGAACAGCGCAAGCAGGGCATATATGCCAAATAGGCGACGCCGGAGGCCGACAGTGCCGCTAAAGACTCCAAGTGTCGAACCTGCCATGGCCTCCCTCATTGCAGTAAGCCGCCTTCGGCCATAGTCAAAGTGACAGCGAGGGCGCGAGCTGGCGGACTGCTTGCGCGGTAAGCCAGGCTCCCATTCCGACGATGAGCAGCGTCGTCGCCAATTGCAGACGCAGCGCCCATACGCTGTCCAGCCAACCCAGCACACGCTGTCCAATTTGCGCCGCCACGATCCCCACGGCCACTAGGGTGAGCGCGAAGCCAAGGCTGAACACCAGAACGGTTACGAGGCCCAGCACGACGCGTCCGGTGGATAATGCCGCGAGCAGAATCGCCAGCGCGGCCGGGTCCGGGAGTATTCCTCCCGCAATGCTGAGCGTGATCAGTACGGACAGCCGCGGGCGTTCGCCGGTCACCAAATCCAGCCGGTGTGCATGCTTGGTTCCCCAGCCGTGACTATGCCAGACAACCCCTTCGGGATCGTCCGGCAACTGAGCCGGGGTGTGGCCGTGGTCGTGGTCGTGCCCCTGGGCGTGCTCGTGATAATCGGCGCCCGCGTGGGCATGCACATGGTGCGCGTGATCGGCGCTGGCATGAGCATGTGCGTGGGAGTGATCAACATCCGCGTGATGGTGGTGATGGTGGTCATCACCGCCGTGAGCTTGGAGAGAGTGGTGCGCATGGGCGTGCACCATTCTTGGATTTGGCCTGGGAAACGCCGCGGCGATCAGCCCGCGTTGCGTCCACAGCATCCACAGCCCGAGCCCCAGAACCAGCAGTGCCATGGCCAGGGCCAACACCGCCTCGGTCCGCGCGGGGACCAGCCAGCTCGACCCAAGAGAGGCAAGCAATCCGACGAGCACAATGCCGCTGACATGGGAGAGCGTAACGAAAACGCCGAGTATAACTGCGTCGACGGGCCGGCCTCGCGCGCCGACGATATACGCAGCGGCGATCGTCTTGCCATGCCCCGGCGTTGCCGCGTGTACCACGCCAGCCCAGAAGCTGGACGCCAAGTAAAACAACGCCTGATGCATCGCGTGTCGGCTTCCTCTCCCGTTACGTTCGCCTTGCGATCTGGTGCACGGCCCTGACCGCGTGCGCCGAACGTGGCGAGGCCCCTTATTGACCGTCCAATAAATCCCTCCTACTTTGTTTTTAAGAGAGGGGAAAGCGTCGGAACCGAGCCATTGGCATTTTCACGTAATGCATTTTTTCTGCTGTTTGGCGCCGGGATTGCGTTGCTGGCGATTGTAGCCGTGTCACTGCAGCGCGAAACAGCGTCCGGTACCGGGCTAGGGCACATGAGTGTCGCCCACGATGCGCCGGCTCCAAAATTGCCCCCGCTCACCGCCGAAGAAGAGGTGTTCTCGGAGGCGTTGTGGCCGCTGCATCAGGAGGTGGTCGAACCCTCCGCCGGTCGGCTTGCCTCCGCCGGGATGACGTTCGCAGCCGACGATCACGACGCCAACCGGCTCGCCGTAAAACTGACACCACTGCGCCAGGTTTTTCACGAGTTACAGGAGAAGGTCGCGGCGATCTCAGCCCCGCCGTCAATGCAGCCGCTGCGAGACCGTTATGTGGCACTGCTCGTTCTGTACGAGCAATCCGCGACCGAGATGCTGGAGGTGGCCCGCGATGGCGACGAAGGCCACTTGATCAACGCTCAGGCCAAGAGCCAGCATGCGGCGGAAGAGTTGATAAAAATAGGCGATGTCCTATGGCCTGGGGAGCACAAGCCAAACTAGGCCGGCCAGTTCACAGCCTGCTCGCAAAATCGCACGCAGGCGCAACGAGAGTACTGAGGTTCCAAGGGGAGGTAAGTTACCGATGAAGACGATGGTTCAAGCGTTGGCGCTCGCGGGCGCATTGGGAGCGGGGAGTTTGGCGCTCTCTGGTGCGGCGACGCCCGCACAGGCTCAGCCCGGTCCTGCCTGCTCGGTTTGGCTGGTCGAGAGCGGCCGGTTCATGAATGTGCCCTACGGCTCCTTTATGCCGGACCGCGCGTTCATCCCGGGCAGCACTAGTCCAAACCACAACATCAACACGATCGATCTGCCGGACAATATCGGCGTGATCAAGTGCAGCGGCGAACTTATCCTCTATGATTCAGGGTGGAAACAGACCGAATACCACAAGATGACGGGCTTCGCGCACTTCACCCCGTTGCCGGATATGCTCAAGTCCCTGGGCTTCGATGCGGCCGATGTGAAGAAAATTGTCATCGGCCACGCTCATTGGGATCACGCCGGTCAGTTGTCGGATTTCCCGAATGCCACACTGTACGTGCAACGCGAGGAGTTGCGGGGCGTCGAGTGGGCGCTGAACTACCCGAACCCGCACATCAGCGCCGTGAACAATACGCCCGGCGGCTGCTTCCGCTCACCGGCTTGCGGCTTTGAGCCGCTGACCGTCGAGCAGGTCTATGGCAAGGTGCTGAAAGGCCAGGCGGTGATCGTCGATGGCGAAGCCGAGATCCTGCCGGGTGTCTTCATCCATCCTGCCTTCCGTGCGCATACTCCCGGCTCTGAACTGCTGGAAGTACCAACCCCCATCGGCAAGCTCGTGTTCGGCTCCGACGCGTATTCATCGTGGGAAGGGATCCGCGACTGGATGCCCGCGAACATTCAGCAGACCGATACGGTTCAGCAGTTCCTCGCCTATGAGAAGTGCTACAAGATCACTGGTGGATACAATAACTGCGTATCCGCCCATGAGCCGCTGTCGTTTACCGACAAGTACCCGCTTACCAAGAACTCTTGGGCAGTCGGCCCGAACGAGACACGTGTAGCCGAGATCGCATTGGTTTCTGGCGAGAAATCGCGTCATCCATGATGCTAACGCGTTGCGTATTCGACAGGCGGTCCGGAAACGGGCCGCCTGCATTGTTCTGGCCAGCCCGCGTGTGAGCCGGCACATGCCTCGAATGGCACTTGGCTTGCTGTTCCTGGCGCTCGTTGCATTGTTTGCGCCAACGCCGGGGATCGCACACGACGCGAGTGCCTACGGTGGCCTTTTTCGCTCGCGCGGCATGGGCGGTAACTGGCTCAATGCCGATGTTGGATTGTATCTCAATGCGGCACTCACGGTTGCGGTCGACCCGCGTGATCCAAATCACTTGTTGATGGGTTCCGATTCCGGACTGTGGACCTCGGCCAACGGCGGCCGCAGCTGGTCGCAAGAGGCGCCAATTCTGATCAGTGGCGCGGTGTTCGCCGTGGCTTTTTCGCCGGACGGTGTCACCGTGCTGTGTGTGGCGCCTGGCGGCGTGTATAGGAATGTGGGGGGACACTGGGGCCGATCCGACGCTCCGACAGAGGCGACCCCAGGCCGTGGTATCGTATTTGATGGGGCGGGACGGATCTATCTGCTCGGCCGGGATCGGCTGTTCAGCAGCAATGACAGTGGCGCGCACTTCGCGCCCGCCGCCGCCGATGCCGACGATGCGGTCGGTTTTGAAACACTGGCCTTGCTACGTCAGCCGTCCGAAACGCTCTTCGCTATCGCCCACGGTCGTCTGTTGGCAAGCACGAATGGTGGCCGGCGTTGGCAGCAACGGCCGGTCGGAGACACGGCCGAACCGATCGAGACCGTGATACCGGACGCAACCGTCGCCGGCCGCGTATGGGTGGCAGCCGCGAACCGGCTGCATGTCAGCAACGACGGTGGCGTGAACTGGCAGGCGGTTGGCAGCGTGTTGCCTGAGGCGCACACGGTCGTGCGCGGCATTGCCGCTGATCCCGCCGGGGAAACGCTTGTTGTCACGACCCACCGCGGTACCTTCCGCAGCACCGATGCGGGCGCACATTGGGTCCTTGAGGAAGGTAATCTGCCGGTCCATCTCGAAGCCGGCCCACTGGCTCGGGACCCCGCAAATCCCAGCGTCCTCTACATCGTGTATTCGCTGATCCCCTACCCAGAGGTCTGGCGCAGCGCCGTGGAGGGCAGCAACCTGCTGGCCCGCGTCGATCCAATGGACCTCGTCGGCGGCCTTGCATTCCTGCTGCTGCTGTCATTTAGCGGCATCATGCTGGTCGTCTGGCTGGCACGCCAACGCCGCGACATTGCAGGGACGGCGCGGTGAGCATCACCTTAGAGCGCCCGCGGTTGCGTCGGCCGCTTTTGTTGGGGGCGGCGGGCGCCATCCTTGCGGTCATGGCTGCCGGCGGCGCCTTTTTTGCCCTGCGTCCGAGCGGTCCTCCGCGGCATTTCGTTGAGTATCTGGTGCAAGGCGGCGCCAAGATGCCAACCGCGATCGCCACCAGCCCGGATGGCTCGGTGTGGTTCAGCATAGACCTCAGTGACGTGATCGGCCGGTTGCGCGACGGGCGCATCGAGTTCCTGCCGACCGGGATCAAGGCGATCGAGCCAATAGGTCTCGCGGCGGCGCCGGACGGCAGCGCGTGGTTTACCGATAACGCCGCCCACTCGATTTCCCGCGTAGCGGTTTCGGGCGAGGTGACCCGCATCCCGCTGGATACACCGAGCGTAAGGCTTGGCCGGCTGGCAGTGGGTAGCAACGGGGTCGTCTGGTTCGCCGAAGAGACCGGCTATAGCGTCAGTGAGATTCGCGACGGCAAGCTGATCCGCCACTACTACGATTCGCCGCGAGGCGGACCTTACGGCATCGCGGTCGCGCCGGACGGCACCGCCTGGGCGAGCCTGCAGTCTGGCGACCAGATCGTTCGAATCGGCACCGACGGCGCGATCAAAGCCTTCGATCTGCCAAGCGCCGCCTCGGTGCCTTCGGATGTCGCCATCGGTCCCGACAACGCGGTCTGGTTCCTCGAATATCGCATCAATACGATTGGGCGACTGGTTGGCGAGGCGATCCAGGAATTCCCGGTCGGCGAACGCTCGGCGGCATTGTCCGGGTTGGCCGTTGCGCCCGACGGGTCGGTATGGTTCGGAATGCTGAGCGAAGGCAGCCTCGGCCGGCTACGCAATGGGCAGGTCGTCAGCTTCCGGCTGCCGCGGTCACAGGCCAAGCCGTATACGGTCGCCGCCGATCGCGCCGGAAATATCTGGTATGCCGACATCACCGGCTATATTGGCATGCTCCCGGCACACGACGCGCAACAGTAGCCCGACGGACGATGGACCAGCAGGACGACAGGCCGCTTCCGTCGCCACAGGCCGACGGGACAAGCAGGACGGCCCAAACCCGACACGTGGGCCTGCTGCTTGGCAGCACGCTTGGCTGCACACTGGCCGCGTTGGCTTTGCTTGCTGTTCCGCTAGTCTTCAACGCTTTGCCTGTGCTGGCGGTGTCGTGCCTGGCCGGCGTTCTCCTGCTCACCGCAACAGGCTTTGCCGCGACGCTGCTTTTGATTCAGGCCCGGGCCGGCGAGGTGCGGCAGCAGTCGTGGCCGCAGCCAGCGCTGGCGATCGGCATCGGTCTCTTGGTCGGGGCGATCGTTCTCGGCGCCTGGCACACCCAGGCGGCCACTGGGTCCGAAATGCTGCTGGCGATCGGTGGCGGCATGCTGATCCTGGCGTTCCCCGTGCTGGTGCTTGAACGCTCGTGTGCCGCTATCTCAGACGCGATGCTTGCCGAGGCGCCCGGACTCGGTGCGTTGTTGCGAGCGGTCCTGTTCGTGCAGATCGTGCTTGGGCTTGCCCTGACGCTGCAAGGCGGCGGCTTCACCGTCGCCGCTCTGCTGGTTCCAGCATGTGCCGTGCTGGTCCTGGTTTTAGCAACGGAGTTCGTGTTGCGTGGCGTCTCCGTCCTTTTCCTGCCGGCGCCCGCGCCTTCCGCCGCGCGTCCCTCGGCGTCCAGCACGGTGGCGGCTTGGATCCGCCTGCGCCCGCCTCGTCTCACGTCGATGAACCAAGCGATCGCCAAACAGTGGGGCATCGACCTTTCGCGCAGTTGGGCGCTTGGCTTCGCCGGGCGGGCATTGGTCCCGATCGGGCTGCTGTTGGCATTGCTCGCCTGGGGGCTTACCGGCCTCGTGGCGTTGCCACTTGACCAGCGCGCGGTCTACGAGCAGTTCGGCCGACCGGTCGCGGTGCTGGAGCCGGGGCTGCACCTGGTATTACCGTGGCCGCTCGGCATCACCCGGCGCATTGAACGAGGCGTGCTGCACGAACTGACGCTGGCTGGCTCAGTAGCCGACAGCGAACCGGGGCTCGCACAGCCGGGCGCGGAGGACCCACCGCCACAGGCTGCCGACCGCCTGTGGAACCGGCCGCATCCCGGCGAGACCACCTATCTCATCGCCAGCTCAACCGCCTCCGGCCAAGGTTTCCAGCGGGTCGACGTCGATTTGCGGCTGATCACGCGGATCGGCCTGTCCGACACGGCGGCGCTCCAAGCAGCCTATGGCGTGGCCGATCCTGACGCACTTGTCCGTGCGACCGCGGGCCGGCTTCTGGCGAGGTATTTTGCTTCCCGCACGCTCGCCGGCGTGCTCGGTGAGGACCGCCAGACCTTCACCGACGCCATCCGCTCGGCGATGCAACAGGACCTGGACCGCCTCGCCACAGGCGTCGAGGTCGTGGCGGTCGTGGTGGAGGCGATCCACCCTCCGCCGGCCGCCGCCGATGCCTGGCACAACGTCGAATCCGCCGAGATCAGGGCACGCGTCGCCATCGCTGATGAGAACGGGGCGGCCGCCAAGACCGCGTCCGCCGCACGATCCACAGGCGACCTCGCGACGTTCGATGCCACCGCGACCGCAGCCGAGATCGTGGCGAAGTCGACAGCCGACAGCACGCTCTTCGCCGCCGACCGGACCGCCTTCGCCGCTGAACCCGACGCCTTCAGGCTCGAACGCTGGCTCGCACATCTGCGGGTGTCGTTGCCTCGGGCACAGCTGCTGATCCTCGATCACCGCCTCGCCGGAGCGGAGGCGCCGACGCTCGATTTACGCGAGCTTGCCCCCGCGACGCAGACACCGCCCTGAGCGGAGACCGCCATGCTGTTTCATCACCATCACGATCACGATCACGACCATGATCACGAGGATGCGCATGGGCACGCGCACCACGAGCACGAGGCCACTCCGCACCAGGGACGCCGGGCGGGCACCGTGCTGCGCTTCGGACTCGCCGGGCTGGTGGTCGTTATGTTCTTCCTGACAACCTGTCTGGTTCTTGTCGGCCCAGGCGAAAGCGTCATCATAACCAGGTTCGGCGATCCAGTGCGGGTGGTTACACAGCCTGGTCTGACATGGCGGCTGCCCGCCCCGATTGATCGCACCACCCGGGTCGACACGCGTCTACGCACCACCTCCACCGGGCTGCAGGATGTCGGTACGCGTGACGGGCTGCGGGTCCTGGTGCAGGCCTACGTCGCCTGGCAGGTCCCCGCCGAACCCGAGCGGGTGACGCAGTTCCTGCGCGCCGTACGCAACCAGCCGGACGAAGCCGCCGAGCAACTCCGCAGCTTCCTGCGCTCGGCTCTGGAGATCACGGCGAGCGGCTTCGATCTCGCAGGCCTGGTGAATACCGATCCCGCCAAAGTTAAGCTCGCAGCTTTCGAGGACCGGCTGCGTGAGCGGCTGCAGGATCAGATTCTGAGCAGCTACGGCGTGACTCTTCGCCAAGTGGGCATCGAGAGCCTGACGTTGCCGGCCGAAACCCTTACCGCGACGGTGGCGCGGATGCGCGCTGAGCGGCAGACCGTCGCAACCGAGCACATGGCCGAAGGCGAGCGCATCGCCGCCGAGATTCGAGCCGCCGCCGACCGCGATGCTCGCGTGACGGTGGCGCGGGCTCATGAGGAAGCCGCCGCCACCGAGGCCAATGCGCGCGTCGAGGCCGCAGCGATTGCCGGACGGGCTTATGCCGAGGACCCTGGTCTGTATGTCATGCTGCGCTCTTTCGACACGCTCGACGCGGTGGTCGGACAAAATACGAGGTTGATCCTTCGCACCGACGCCGTCCCGTTCCGCGTGCTGGTCGATGGCCCGACTGGAACGCCGAGCGAGGGGAAGCCCCCAGGACAGGCCGCCAAAGCACCAGCTTCCCAAGCGGCGCCCCAGGGTCCTGTGACTCAAGGGCCGCTCCATGGACAAACACCCCAGGGGCAAAACCCCTTGGAAACTCCGGGGCCGCCCCAGTGATCCCATCGCCCGCGGGGCCGTGGGAACAGGCGATCCGCCTCGCCTTTGGCTTCCTTTTCGCCGCAATAGGGGTGCTGATGCTTGCCTGGGGCGTGTCCAATATGCGCGTCGTGCCGCCGGACGCGCGGGCGGCGGTGCTGCGGCTCGGCGTGGTCACACGGATCGAGGGACCGGGCCTGTTGCTCGCCTGGCCGCAGCCGATCGAGCAGGTTGTACTGCTGCCTGGGTCGGACAGGCAGATATCGCAGACGGTGCGTCGTTTCGACACCACCCCGGTGGCGCTGACCGGGCAACCGCCAGAGTTCCAGGTCAGTCCCGATGCCCGCAGCAACGCGGCGTTCCTGCTGACCGGAGAGACTGGGATCGTCCACCTGCAGGCAACGCTATTTTACCAGATCGACGATCCCGCCGCCTATTTGCTGGCAGCCTCGCACGTGCCCGCGGCGCTCGATCGGATCTTCGGCGCCAGTGCGGTCGCGGTCTGTGCCACGCGTGGGCTGGACTCGATCCTTGTCGCCGGCCCCGGCAACGGGGCCGTGGGCGGTGCCAGCCGCGAATCGTTCCGCTCCGATCTGGTGCGCGAGACCAATCGTCGCCTCGACGCGCTGTCGGGGCAGGGGGGCAGTCTTGGTGTGCGGATTAGCCGGGTCGATGTGGCCGCGGCTCTGCCCGGCGGAGCCAAAGCCGCCTTCGACCGCGTGCTGATGGCGACCCAGACCGCCGACGCGGCCATCGCCGATGCCAGGACCGAGGCGGCTCGCACAGCCGCCGGCGCACGCCAGAAGCGGTTGCAGATCCTCGCCGATGCGGAAGCCCAGGCAGCCGAGCGGCGGGCGGAGGCCACCTCTGCCGCGGCACTGATGGCGGGGTTCGCCGGCCAGATGCAGGGCGAGGCCGGAGCCGTGCAGCGCCGTGCGCTTTACAACGCCCGGGCAGGCAGTCTCCTTGGCGCGCGCCCGCGAGGTCAATGCGGTCGACCCCGAGGGCGGTTCGCGATTGCTCCTGCCGGGGCCGCGGGCGCCGCGATGAGCGCCCCAGCCCTGCTCAGCCGCTCCGAACGGCGCGTGCTGGGCGTGCAGTTGACCCTCGCGATGGTGGCGGGCGGTCTTTTGGTGCTGGCCGTTGCGCTGCGCCTGCTGGCGCCGGATCAGGGGGATGTCGCCGAACTGGTGGCTGGGGCGGCCGCGGCCCTGGTCGCGGTTCCGGCGTTGGCAGCCGCATGGCATAGCCTGCGCCACCCCGACCTGCACGGGATCACCGACCAGTTGATCGCCCTCGCCCTGGTCGCTGCATGGGCCGCCGGCGACCTGATCACGGCCGCACTGCTTCCACTGGTGATGACCGTCGGGCACGTGCTCGAAGAACGCTCCCTGCTCGGTTCCCGCGAAGCGATCGCGGCGCTCGGCCGGTTGACCCAGGGGCGAACCCGACGAGTGTTGGATTCCAGCGAGGAAGAGGAGGTGCCGACCTCCGCTCTGCATGCCGGCGACCGGGTGCGGCTGCGGGCCGGTGACCTCGTTCCAGCCGACGGCGTAGTGGAAACCGGCGTCGCCAGTCTCGACACGGCTTCGCTCACTGGCGAGTCGGTGCCGGAGGACGTTGGTCCGGGTGCAGCGGTCTTCGCCGGCGCGGTCAATCTCGATGGCGTTCTGACCGTCCGCATCGACCGGACCGGCACGGCGACCACCCTTGGCCGGGTGATCGCTCTGATGCGCGCGGCCGAACGAGCCAAGCCGCCAGTCAGCCGGCTGTTGGAACGCTATGCCGGCCGCTACCTCGTGTTGGTGCTGCTGGCTGCCGCGGGACTATGGCTGGCGACCGGCAGCACGCCGGCAATGCTCGCTGTGCTGGTCGCCTCCTGCCCCTGTGCCCTTGTGCTGGCAGCGCCCGCCACCGCCGTCGCCGCCATCGCGGTCGCGGCGCGACATGGCATCCTGGTGAAAGGATCGGCCTTCCTTGAGCACCTCGCCCTGGTCGACAGCCTCGTGCTGGACAAGACCGGCACGGTCACCTTGGGAGAACTGCGGCTGTCCGCGGTGCGGCCGGAGTCCGGTGTCGAGCCCGAGGCCCTGCTGGGGGTGGCCGCCTCACTTGGAGCGGCAAGCCGACATCCGGTCAGCCGGGCGCTTGCCACGGCTGGAACGCCCGCGGGAATTGCCGAGGCGGTGCGGGAGATGCCAGGGCTCGGGGTCACTGCCAAACTGGATGGCGTGGACGCCGCCCTGGGACGCCCCGAGTTGTTCACACAGCTTGCCATTGAGGCCCCATCGCCGCCCACCCACGACGGCCCAGTGGCGGGGGTTGCACGCGCCAGCCGCTTCCTCGGGTGGCTGTTGCTGGCCGACGAGCCGCGTCCGGAGGCGCGCGAGGCGCTGGCTGAACTGCGCACGATGGGCCTCGATCGCCAATTGCTGCTGACCGGCGATCGGGCCGCCGTCGCCGCAAGGATTGGCCGCTTTCTCGGTATCGCAGACGTGCGCGCCGAGGCGCTGCCGGAACAGAAGCTCGATGCCGTGTTGGCGCAGACCCGTGCCGGCTACCACCCGCTTGTGGTCGGGGACGGCATCAACGACTCGCTGGCCCTCCGGGCTGGTGCCGTCGGCGTCGCGATGGGCGCGGCGGGCACCGATGTGGCGCTGGCCTCGGCCGATCTGGTGCTGATGACCAGTGACCTTCGCCGGCTTGCCACGGCGATCCGGCTCAGTCGCCGCTGCCGGCGGACCATTCATGTGAACGTTGGGCTTGGGCTGGGTTGGACCTTGGCGATCGTCGCGTTGGCTGCAACCGGGCTGCTCGGGGTGGAGGGTGCACTGGTTGCGGCGGTTCTGCACAACATTGGCACGTTGGCAGTGATGGCAAATGCGGGACGGCTTCTGAGGTTTGATGAACTCGATCCGACCGCCGCGGACCCGCTGCACGGCCGCGCCATCGTTCCGGCGGCCGTTGCATGATGGTCCGCTGACTGACAAGAGATTTTCCAGCCGAGCGAGTGGAAAGCAGGAGAAATCGACATGCGCAGATCATCGTCCCGCCTCGTTCTGATCGGCCTCGCAGGCACGCTTGTCTCGACCGCCCACGGTCAACTGCTGACGCACAGCGATCTGTCCTATTCAATTGCCAAAACAATCGCCGAGGCGGCGATCGAAAGCTGCGAGGCCAAGGGATTCCGCGTGTCCGCTGCTGTCGTCGATCGTGACGGTGAGACGATTGTGGCATTGCGCGGCGACAATGCTGCGCCGCACACGATGGAGAATGCACGACGAAAAGCATACACCGCCCTCAGTTTCCGCACTTCGACGACGGAGTATGCCAAGCGCTATGCCAGCGACAATCCAGTCGTCCGCCAGCAGGTGACGCTACCGAATGTGATCGCTATTCCCGGCGGGTTGCCGATCAAGGTCGGCGACGAGGTTATCGGCGGCGCCGGCATCTCCGGATCGCCCGGCGTCGACGAGCCCTGCGTTCAGGCCGGGCTCGACAAGGTTGCGGATCTTCTCAACCGCTAGAGCAATATCAGCCTGAGTGGAATCGCGGAGCGAATCAGGTTGATGGAATTGCTCGCAAACCAAAGCGCAGAGCGTTTCCACTCAGAGTGGAAGCGCTCTAGGACCGCCTGGGGGCTGTTCGGACCATGCCGGCCGGCCCGGACATGGACCAAACACGCGCACTTCCGCTATAAGGGGAGATAAGGTTGTAGGAAACGTAATTGCGTATTTTGCTCAGCGCTCATAAAAGGCCGCGCCTGAAATCGCGGCCTCAACGAACGAGTTATCTGCCATTGGAGCGC
Source organism: uncultured Alphaproteobacteria bacterium (assembly GCA_963733925.1). Taxonomy (GTDB): domain Bacteria; phylum Pseudomonadota; class Alphaproteobacteria; order Acetobacterales; family Acetobacteraceae; genus Rhodopila. The sequence goes on from CAVTFL010000001.1 coordinate 267,956, forward strand.
GAGCCTCCGCGGCTATACCGTTGTATCCTGTCCGATCGGTCCCCGCAGCTATGGCGCTGGCTGCCAATTTTGTTTTTCGCGCTCGCGGTGATGTCGGTGCAGGCGAACGCCAAAGGCACGGGATACGTTTTCGTTAGCAACGAAAAGACCAACAACATAGCGGTGCTCGATCCCAAGCAGGACTATCGGGTCATCAATTGGATCGAGACAAGCCATCGCCCCCGCGACATGCAGTTTCGCGACGACCACAAGCAACTTCTGGTGGCCTGCGGCGATGACGACGTGATCGACGTGATCGATGTAGCCAGCCTGAAAGTCGTCGATCACATTCCAACCGGATCAAGTCCTGAACTGTTCCAGCTCAGTCGTGACGAGAAGGATCTCTACGTTTCCAACGAGGAAGGTTCCGCAGTTCAGGAGATCAGTATCGCCGACAAGATTATCGTGCGTGAAATCGCGACTGGAGCCGAGCCGGAAGGCATCGCGATCACCGACGACGGCAAGACCCTGTACGTGACCTCCGAGGTAACGGATATGGTCCATGTCGTCGACCTCGGCGCCGGGGCCGTGACAGATAACGTGATCGTCGGGACGCGGCCGAGACGCTTCCTGCTGCTGCCGAAAGAGCTGTGGGTGTCGAACGAATTGTCCGGGCAGGTCTCGATCATCGATCGCAGCACCAATCAGGTCACAAAGAGTCTCGACTTCGTGCCGCCGGGTTTTCGCCAGGTTGACGTCACGCCTGTGGGTATGACCATGACGAAGGACGGAAAGACCGCGATCATCGCGCTCGGACGGTCGAACCACATCGCGTTCGTCGATACGGCCACGCGCAAAATCGAAGATTACGTGCTGGTTGGGAACCGCGCCTGGGGCGTTGCCCTCAGCCCCGACGAGAAGACGCTCTTCGTTGCCAATGGACTGAGTGATGATGTCTCGATCGTTGACATGGCCAGTCGCAAGGCGCTCCGGGCCGTGCCTGTCGGCCGTGTTCCTCACACGGTTCGAGTCGATGATTGAGGGCGCGCGCAAGCCCTTGATTGCAGCGGCGCTCGTCATTGGAGCGGCCGTCGTTTCGCTGTGGAACGTAGCCCATGGGCAACCGGCGCCGGCAAAGGCGATGAAGCTCGGATACGTCGAGCTAGCGGACGATCCGCGCTATGTCGATAACGGCGCCCGTTCGGGAATTGTCTTCCCCGATCTGGGGCGTCCCTATCCGGGAAGCCAGGTGGCATTGGACGACGCGCGTGCCATCGGGCGCGTCATCAAGGTCGACTTCTCCATGGAGAAGGCCACGGCCAAATCGGTCGACGACCTCATACAGCAAATCTCCGGCTGGATCGATTCCGAGGACATTCACTTCGTTCTGGCCGATCTTCCGGCAACCGTGCTCCACGAGGTCGCACATCGGCTTGCGGCCAAGCCCGTCGTACTGTTCAACGTTTCGGCTCCGGATGATGCACTGCGGGGTCCTGACTGCTCCGCAAATGTCCTCCATACCTATCCAAGCGAGGCAATGCTTTCGGATGCTCTCGTGCAGTATCTCGCGGCCAAGCGTTGGCCGCAGATCCTGGTCTTGCAAGGACCGACCCACGAGGATGCTGCAATGGTGGCGGCTTTGCAGCATTCGGTCAGAAAGTTCGGCGCAAAAATCGTCGACACGCGACCATTCGTACTGTCCAACGATCCGCGCAATCGCGCCGAGAACAACATTGCGCTGATGACCACGGGGGTGAACTACGATGTGGTCTACGTAGCCGACAGCAGCGGGGAATTCGGACGTTACGTTGCGTACGAGACGAGCCTTCCCCGGCCGGTTGTCGGAAGTGCAGGGCTGACTCCGACCGCATGGTCCTGGAGCTGGGATCGCGATGCCGCTGTGCAACTGCAGCACCGTTTTGAAAAGGCATCGCCGGGACGACGCATGAATGGTGCCGATTGGGCGGCGTGGGAGGCCGTGAAGGCGGTCACCGACGCGACCGTGCACTCGCACTCTACCGACTTCGATGCGGTGAGGACGTTCTTGCTCGGCGACAAGATGAATCTTGACACTGTCAAGGGCAATCCCGGCAGCTTCCGCGCGTGGGATCATCAGCTTCGAGCACCCGTCCTGCTCAGCACGCCCGACGCGGTGATAGATCGGGCGCCATTGCCCCAGTTCCTGCATCAAACGAACGTATTGGACACGCTCGGAGTCGACGCGCCGGAGACCGCGTGCCGGTTCTGACTTCTGGTTAGGCGTCACCGCCACCGCATGCCGGCGGATTGGAGTGGTTGCAAATGAACACAAAACTGCGTGTGGCCGGATGTCTGGTGATGATGCTCGCCGCGCCGGCGGTATTTTCGCAGGCGCAGGAGCAGCCCAACCGATTCACCATCTGGGACATCCATCTCGGCGACACGGCGTCCGCAATTCCGGACGAATACATAAACTATGCGTGCGGCACCAACGGCGGACCACCGTCGCTCCCGCTGCCAAATTTCGCGGCGTTCAAGAAATGCAAACCGGAAGCGGACGGCCTGCGCGAGGTCTACTTCGAATATGATGATGAGCAGCGAATACGTGGCACGGGCGATCGACAAAACCGCGCCGGAGATCAAGATGTATGCCGGGAACCACGGTATTCGAATTTCCGATCGTCGCATCCCTGCTGTTCGATGAATCCGGCCGGGTCAGCGGCGAACGAATGGTAACGGACCCTCGGCAGCAGGTTCGCGCGGTCGCCTGGAGTTCTGGGAACTGGCCAATTTCGTCCGCCAGAATTATGGCGACGATCAATGGACCTGCAAGGACTTGCCGCGAGAAGAAGGCGAAGACCCCGGTCGGACCGAAATTCATCAAAAATCACTGTGAGAAGACGGTCATCCGGCATGCACCTGGTTCTCGAGCAGCGCTTCTTCCAAAAGAAGGGCAGCAATACATCGATCCGCAATTCGGGGAAGCCGC
>CAVTFL010000002.1:0-50063 GCA_963733925.1 uncultured Alphaproteobacteria bacterium
CCACCGCGCTCGACGGCTGTGCCCAGCGGCGAACCGGATCAGCCTACACAGCATGATCGCCATTTGAAAATGATCTCGGAACAAGGACAACTCGCCTAGCAAGCCGCCACCGAATATGGCCAGCGCTCGCTCGTCGAAACGATGATGGGCCGCTACAAGGCGCTGATCGGGCCTCGGCTGCGCGCACGCGGTTTCACCGCGCAGCAGACGGAGGCTGCCATCGGCGTGGCGATCCTTAATCAGATGCTGGCGTCCGGACGCCCGAAATCAATTCGTCGCCGACGGGTCATCGCATAGTGGCTTGGACCTGGCGCCACATCGCCCACACTTCAGGCAAGTGCACCAACGCCTCGTGGATCCCCGTCGGCATGACGAGGCAGCGCCGCACGCCGTGCAGGCGGCCACGTGCCACGCCAGTCAGGCGCCGATCAGCACCGTCGGACAGCCTTCGACGATCTTGCCCCCATGTGCACACGCGTCCCCCAATCGGGCCGCCGGCTTGCCCACAATCAACACCGTGGGGCACCCGACCGCGATCGTATCGGTCGGCCCCTTGCACTGCGCCGAGTCCGACACCCGCGCCGCCGCCGGACCACCGATCAGCACTGTGGGTGCAGCCACTGCTGATCGGGCCGCCGACATGCGGCTTGACAACCGGAGGGATCACGAACGCCGGGCAAACGTGATTGTCCCCAAGCCGCGCCGCCTGAGCCATCATTCGTGCTCCGGTTCGATCCGGCCGGCCTCGCCGAGCGAGATCTCACTCGCACTGCCGAGGAAATGCGCCAGCCGGAGATCCTTCCGTGCGGCGTCTCCGCGCAAGGCCGCGACCGTGACCGCGTCGGATACGATCCGGCCGGTCAGATGGGGCGGCGGTGTCACCGCCTCCATCCCGCGCTGCGACAGGGACGGACCGCTGAAGAACGCCGCGACCGCTGCCCAGGCCTCGGCACTGCGCATGCCGGCGCGTTGGGCCCACTCCATCGCCTTGTAGCGCGTCTCTTCGTCGGGGATGCGACCCACCCCTCGGCAAGCTCGCGCGACCGCTTGTCGGCGTGGGAGAGATGGCGCCGGCGCGGTATGATCGGCGCACATGCAGACCCACCACACCGCCTCCCGGTGCGGCAGGGCATAGGCCGTGACACGGGCCGCCTCCGCCAGGCAGCCGCCTTCGATCAGGCGCGCCAACGCATCGGGAACGTCGGTCGCTCCGCGCACCAGCCTGGCCGCGGCACCCAGCTTCGCATGCCGCACGGCGTCATGCAGGCGGGCGTTGAGCAATTTCAACTCCGAGATGGCGATCATGACCGGCCTGAGCCCGGGTTTGACTTGTTGCCGGATTTGGTCGTCGCGGCGGCCTGCTTGGGAGACAGTTTCACCGTGGCGTCCGATCCTCATTGTCGCTGCTGTTGTCAGAGTTGTTCAAACTCTTTTCGGCGTCGCTCTTTTGTTCTGAATTGTACAGTTCCATGCCCTTTTCCGGAAATTCAACGATGTCCTTGGCATGATAATGCTTGAGCGCCACTCCATCTCTGCGGCGCTGATTTTGACACGTGGTCTGGTGGCGATGTCGTCCATGCGAAAGCTCTTTCGTCGCCCGCCATTGTCGCAGGAGCTCGGTGGAAATTCATCCGGGGAAAGGGCAGGGGCCTCGTGGGTTTCCCTCGTTCATCCCGGCTCGCTCTGGTTCAACGGCTACCTGATTTGGGTAGCTCGCCGCGCAGTGTTGGCGTGCTCGTGCAGAGGGCGCATCGGAGGGAGATCGGACGCTCAGTCGATAGCGGATGCCGCATTACGCACGGGCACGCGGGGTCTTGCCATCATGAGGAGATCGCGGAGAAGTGACGAAGACGGCGGAAAAGGTGTTCTGAGGCTACGAGCGCGCCATTTCGCGCGGCAGACCAACCAAGATCGGGGCGGGCGTTGCCGTTGGCGTGGCTGATCCGTAGGTGGGGGCGCGGTCTCAACGCGCCGCCTGTCGCCCGAGACCAAAGAAGTCGATGGCACCGGCGAAGAAGGCGAGACTGGAAGCTGCTGGAACGGCGGACGCCGAGAAGACGCCTCGGCCGACCAGCGGTTTCGGGAAAGTTGGTTCCACGGCTAGTTGGCAAATACCGTATTCCTATTCAGCGACAGCCGCAATGAGACTGCTTTTTTGACAACTACCTCCCTCCGATTTCAACTTTGAGACTGATGCTCGGAGCACGGTACAGAAGCGAAGTACTGGGCAAACGCATCGGAGGAAATCGTCATGACAACGAAGTTGGCAAGTGCCGTCTGTGCGCTCTCGCTTATATTCTGTGGCTCGGCGGCGACCGTTCATACCGCATCGGCGCAGGCCCAGTCGGTCCCCGCGCCCCCGCTCGCCGGTCCGCCATCGCCGGAGCAAGTGCAGCCGTGGGGTTTGCCGCCCCCGCCGCCGGGCATCGGGCCGGTCACTTTGTTCGCGGATATCCATGATCAGCCGCAGGGCAAGTTTCTTGAGGGTGGGGCCTTCGACAAGGCAGGCAACTTCTGGTTTGTCGCGATTGGCAGCGGCTGGGTGTCCTACCTCACTCCCGACGCGAAGCTTGTGCCCGTTTTCAACTGCGACCCGAAAGGAGATCTCGGTCCTGCATGCGAGCCGCAGGGCACGCGTTGGCATGACGGCAAGCTTTACGTCACAACCCGCCACCTCGGCATCCTGGTCTATGATCCGGAGACGAAGAAAGTAAGCTCACTCGTTTCGACGTTCCATAACGAACTCTTCAAGGGTCCGAATGATCTCGACTTCGACGCCGAGGGCAACCTGTATTTCACCGATCCATGGGGTACAGGGCCCGGACCCGATGCGGCGGATCGGACCGGTGCAGTCTATCAGTATTCCAAGGACGGGATTCTCCGGCGCATCATCTCCACCGGTAGTTTTCCCAACGGCATAGCGGTTTCGCCGGATGACGGCACGCTGGCCGTTGCCGACTATGCGAGCAACCGGATGCTGTACTACTCGTTCCTGCGAGGGCCGAATGCAGCCTGCTCCCAGTGCGCCACCGATCCGTCGCACACGACATTCTTCTTCGCCACGGCCGGGAGCTACAATCCCGGCAACGGTGGACCTGACGGCATCCACTATGACGTGCATGGGAACCTCTGGGCGGCGTGCGGCATCGGCGGAATCATCGAGTACGATCCGCGTGGCTTCATCATCGGTTATGTGCCGTTGCCAAATGGTGATGCTTCGGCCACGAACTTTGCCTTCGGCGGTGAGAACAACCAGTATATCTACATGGAAGGTGCCGTCAGCGGAACCATCTACAAATTCAAGGCGCCCTACCCCGGCCTGATCGGGCCAGATGGCGTGCGGTTGGCTGCGCAACCCTGATTTCGTCGTGAGGCTGCGTCGTGCCCGCTGCGTCAGCGGCGCCCGCCACCTTCGCTCCTGGGAATATGTCGATATGCGGGTCTCAAGAGTTTGCAGACCCGTAGGACCTCGGTTCGATCAAAGCGCTGGATTGTTGGAACCGTTGTGTAGCGTCGTGCGAGCGACGCCGAGTGTGTACGCGTCGCTGCAACCGAGGGGCGCGTCGGGGGGAACACAGTCTGGGGTCGCGATCTGCCGTTGGTAACGCGCGAGCGAACGTCCGCTTGTCGCAGCCGCGCGCTCCAAGTCATATTGGCCGGTCCCCGGCACATCGCTCACCACCAGGTAGCGGCTGGCTCGACTGCCGAAGATGTAACTTAGGTACCACTGGCACAGTGGCGCTGATCCGCGGAACTCCCACCGAGCGCGTCGTGTGGCCCTGGCCTGTGAGGTCGTCAGCGAGAACCACATCACCCGGTCCAAAACGGCGCGCGGTGCCATCGCCGATCCCGATTTCCATCTGCCCCGCGAGAATGAAAATGTATTGTCGTCGGGGCGCAGTGTGCCAATCGCTCCAATAGTCCGCAGGGAAACAGCGGAACACGAGGTTGGCGCCCGCCTGAAGCGCAACGTTTTGCCCTCCTCGGCCGGCAGAGGGAGCTCTTCGAAATGGGTCTGGCCGTCATGGCCCGTATATATCCGCACGATCATGCGAGCGCTCCTTCCCACAGAGAGATCATCGTGCACGCAAAGGCGTGCTCCGCGTCATTGCCAACGACGAAATCTAGCGACCAAAAGGATCCCTGGGGTGGCGCCGGCGGCGCACCGCCTGCCAGGGGTCAGACGATCGTTCGCGCCAGCGCCCGGGCCCACAAACCTTCCGCGGCCCCGTAACCGTGGCTCTGCCTGATTAGCGTTCCGCTGTGACCGGCTTCAACTCATAGAGCTGCGTGTGAGCCCCGATAATCTCGTTCCAGCCCTTCTCGCGAACGTCGATATGCACCCAGTCCGGTCCGATGTACTTCTCATTTACAGCGTTTCTGGCCATGCCGGTTCGTCGCGACGCCGCACCAGCCGGATTATCCTGCACGTGTCGCACGTCCGCGGCGTCCAGTTCGGCCACCTTTGCGCTCAGATCGTCCACCATAAAGCCGATATGGTGGATGCCGCAGAAATCCGATGCCTGATCAGGTCCGAGCTTGGGCGTGTTGGGCCCGTGCTTCAGGATGGCAAAATAGATGTAGCCGTCGCTGAGCCAGACGCCGTCCTCGCCGGTGTCTCTCGGCTGCCGGTACAGCTCCTTCAGATCGAAGTGTTTTTTGTAGAAATCAGCGGTACCCGCCGGATCGTGGCTCGCGATCGCGATGTGCTTGATACTCGCCATGGGTCTTCCTCCTTCGTTCTTGTTACGTCAGAAGCAAACGCAAAGCTCCTACCGGCTGGCCAGAACAGATGAGTGGCCACCCTTGGAGTATAAGCCGATTTGACGCGCGTTGGGAAACCCTGGCGTGGCGGTTCCGCACAAGTTTCGGTCCGGCGTAGTTTGGGTGGAACTCCTCCGGATCAAAATATTGCAGTAATTCCGCATGCCGTTCAGAGCGCGCAGAAACCGTATGCTGAATGCGGCCGATACGACGGCACAAGCATCCTGAAGTGGTGTTTACGGTATCGGAGCCGCATCGCAAGAGCAGGACTCTCGTCGCCGGAAGGCTTCCTCCTTCCAAGCTCCCGTTTTTCTCTCAGCCGTAACCGCAGAGCCGCGCGTAACGAACTTTCGCGTAAGCAGAAAACAAGGTCTTCGGAGGGGTAGATGGCGCGCGGCGTTGTTCGTTCGATTGCTTAGGGGCCAGCCCCTCAGCGCACTCCAAGGGGCTTCCACCCAAAACGACAGACGAAATTTCCGAAGCCGGCAATTTCGTTGCGTTTCGGGTCCCTGAGAACCCCCTTTCCGTTTGCACACCCCGGTCTCGCCGACGGGCAGGAAGCAGCGCGCTGCTTCCGAAACGAAAGGCACCAGACCATGAGCGGGACCACTCCCGACACCGACATCCGCAGCACCGACCACATCGCCCGCAACCCACAGCAGGAGCCTCATCCGCACAGCGCGGGACACACGGATGGCACGAGCACCCACCCGCCACGCCCTAACCGCAGCCACCACCGGGGCAGCAATCCCAGCCGCCGGCCTCCTGTGTCAGAGGAACAGCGCCAGAAATTGTCCGCCGCGCAGAAGGCCTATGTCGCCAACGATCCACGTTGGCCGGAACACCGCCGCAAGCTGGCCGCGGCGCAGGAAGCGAAGCGCATGACGCTGATGGAAAACGAAGTCGCGTTGATCGTTCAAATGCGCAAGAAGGGCCGCACATTCGACTATATCGCCGAGGAAATCGGCGTTTGCCGTGAGGTGATCGGGCGCGAATTGACCGCGCTCGGGATTTCGACGGCCCCTGTCAAAGCCGATCGGCGAGCACGTCGGGGCGGTGGGTTCTGGCGTTGCTTCGACGACTGAGCTGCCTGCTCATCCGGCCAGCCTGGTGACAACCAGGCTGGCGTTCACCTGCCGAACTTGGTGTGGCAAGCGGGTCGAAACGGAATCTCCACCCGCGAAGCATTTCAGGCGGTCCACTCCCAGCACCACCTGGCACCACGACCCGGGGAACCAGGGGGTGAACCCCCAGGTTCCCCGGGACCCCTCCTGCCCCCCGCGTATCCCAAGCGGATGCCTTCACAACTTACCGGAACGACTTCACGTGACTCATGCCACGCTCAGGGCCGACCGGCGGGCGCGCCGGGGCCGCGGCTTCTGGCGGTGCTTCGATTGACCGCGCGTCGGCGCCAGCCCGATCCGATCGGGCTGGCGCTGAATACCAGGTTTGATCCCGGAGCAGCGATGCTGCGGAGGAGCCTGTGCATCTGCCGCTCGGGCGTCGGGACGGCAGCGCGACGGTAACAAAGGTGGTGCCAATCGTCGCGGCTCAACCCCGCCCGCGACGTGGCTTTCCGGAGCAGCGCGTGGCGGTGGTCGAGAACGGCTGGCGTACCCTTGCGGGCTCCGCTCATTGTCCGGGCACCGCTTTTGTGGGGGGATCAAGCCATACCGGCATCGAACAATACCGGCGGCCTTGAGCATCGGTGGAGACGGATTTTTTGCAGGCGGCGAGCGCCTGCACCGGGTCATTATCAGCCATGAGGGACGCCCAGGCGGAAGCGGCGCCAGGCCCGGCGGCCATGGCGGCCGATATGGTGTGTGCGGAGATTTCCCCTTGTGACCGGCCGGAGGCGAATCCGGCCGCGCAGGAGACGCCGGCGGCGAGGGCGAGGCCGATGACGAATGCAGCCACGCCACCAATGATGACGCGCAGCCGGGCGGTTTGCAGGTGTGAGCGGGTGGCTTGATCCACCACGGTCGCAAGACGAGGGGCGAGCTGGGCAATGATGCCGTCGCTGGACGCATGAACCCGCTCGATCGCGTCATGCGCCACGACATCAGCCTGGGTGCGGAGCGTTCCAGCAATTTCGACCTGGGTATCTGCGCTGGCCTCGTAAATGTCGCCAAGCGCCGCGATGGACTCCGCCAGGGCGTGGAGCTGTTCGGAAAGGGGATCTCCCTTCAGAACGGACGCGGATGCGGCGCGGTGCATGGCACCGATCGCCGTATCCAGCTTTGACCGTAACTCCGCCCGGCGACCCGTGGCCGCTACGGTATCCACGAGCTGATACCCGCGAGGCGCCGGTCCATGGCATCCAGCCAGGCGCGGAGCCGTGCCCCGTCGAACATGCCGAGCGGCGGCGTCACCTTGCCGTCGCGCGCATCGAAGAACCGGCATTGCCGGGCTTCGATGGCTTCCGCCGAGAACAGCCGGGGCATCCAGACCGGCACACTCGTTTGCGCCAATTCGATGAAGCCGGGCAGGCTTGTCAGACGGCCGAAGGCGTCGGCCCGTGTGGTCCCGGCGTCGATGGCAACCTCGTTGAGCACGAGGGCTTGCGCCTTCGGCGCGAAGCCGCGTGCGCTTAAGGTGAGGGCAGGGGTCAGGTCCTCAGCTTGCGTGCCAAGCAGATAGAGCATGACCGGGGCTACCCCGGCCGCTTCCATGGCGGCAGCCAGGCCGGGCATCTCGGTTGCGAGTGTGCGCAGGGTGGTGTCACCGCCGCCCAGGTCCACAAGGGCTGACTGGTGTTCGGCGACGCAGTGCTCGATGAGCTGTTGCAGCCAACGCGCGACCCCCGCCGGATTGTCCGTTTCCGGGCGGGCCACGTCATCGAAATACCGGGAAAAGCTCGCGTTGCTGGGGTCAATGTCCGCCAAAATTGGCGTGCTGCCACGCTGGAACGAGGTTTCCGCGATCCAGCGCAGGAGGGTTGTTTTGCCGGTTTTGCCGCGGCCGGCTGCGAACACGATCTTGGTCTTGCCCGCGAGATCGACACCTTGGGCAATGGTCGGTTCGGGTTCGGTCCGGGGCGCCAGCCCCCCGAAGTCAAGTTCCTTGCCCTGGAACGGCTTTGCGCCCGGCTTGAAGGGTGCGGATTTTGGCGTCTCCGCCTTCGGGGTGGATCGATGGGACGACGTATCGGGCATCGGCTTTCCTTTCATCCGTAGATTTTTTTGCGTACTGCCTCTCTCTCCTTTTCCTCATCCGGGGTTGGCGGGCGTGGGGGTTCATAGGGCTTCAAGGAAGCCGGTTTGAACCTGGGAACGGTTGACCCGCTTGGCGGCGGGGCGACGGATGGCGCGGTAGGGGCCTGCGCTCGCGCCGGGCTCACCGCCGCGGCCTGCGGCGCGGCTGGCGTTCCCGGGGCTGGATAAGGAGCTGCCGGGGAGGGGGCTTGGCTCGCCCTGTCCTGGCTCTTGAGTGGGATGCTTGCCCGGACGATCTCGCGGCGTAAGCCCTCAGCTAACCAGGCGCGTCCCGTGCGCCAGGTGATGCCGGCTCGCGTCAGGGCCTCCGCGACCGTCGCCCAGGACCAGTCATCATGGACCAGCGCGCGGATCATCGCGTGATGCTTCCGCAGCCATGGCCGCAACACGTCGCCCTGGCGCCAAAGCACGCGGAAGCGCTCCGCCAGGGCGTCCAATTCGGCTTCGGAGGGCTGGCGTTTGATCGGCATGGATCGAGCCACGTTGCCTCAGCGCCGAGTCGAGGTCAACAAATCGCAGCTCTTTTCGCCTCCCATTTCGCCGCTCTTTTAGCGGCTCATTCCGCGTCTCTTTCCGCCGCTCTTTTGAGGCGGCCCGACCCGGCCGACAGGGGGTAGGGGAGGGGGGTCATCTGCAACAGACCAAGGCACCCAAGGGTGCTGGGTTGCGAGACCTCGCGGTCGCCCCTACGGTACCCGCAGGAGAGCATTCGAGGACAGCGTCCGACCCTGGAGACTCGATGGCTGAGACCCCGCCCGACGACCTTATCACAACCCGCCTCACCGCGCTCGAGGCCGGCCAGTCGGCGATGAACCAGGCCCTCGGTTTGATGCTCGACACGCTGCAACAGCAGACGAATTTGCTGCGGGAGATCGCCGCAGCCGCGAAGGACGAGCCAGGACCCTCGCCGATCGTGCAGAGCCTCGACGAGCTGACCGAGGCCGTGGTGCACATGGGCACCGGCATAGAGACCTTGAGCGCGAAGCTGGACGCTCTGCCCGATGCGATCAGCGCTGCGATGGATGGCGGCGAGGCGCCGCCGGAGGTGCGGGCACCGGACGAGGACGCCTGACATGCTGACCTATCGTACCGGAGCAGCAGGGGCGCCGCGGGCCGCCAGGGCCATGGCGGAGCACTTGTTGCAGCAGACCTTGCCGCCAGAGATGGCGGTCATGGCGGAGTATTACGAGCAGGGCGTGACTCGACCGACGCCGGCTGTAGCGGCCTATAGCCGCTATTGCCGTCTGGCGCTGGGCGGTGCGTTGCCTGAGGGCGCTGCACTCGACGAACTGGTGACGGCCGAGGCTGCCCGCCTGGGCGAGAGCGCCGTTGCCCCGGACGGCGCCGCGCTCGATGCCGGCGAGCTGCATTTGCGCGCCGTGGGGGCATTCATCGGAGCCGGTATTCTGACCCGCGTGGCAGCAACCGCGAGCCTGGTGCGCCTGGGCACGGCAGCGGGCGGACCGGGTTTCGAGGAACGACTCGAGGCGGCGATCACCGAGTCCACCACGGCGCGCGATTACAGCAGCGCGGTCGCCACGCCGCGGCGCGACATGGACCCCGCTCTTGCCCGCCGCCTCGGCCTCGACCCGAACCGGGGGCTGACCCAGAGCGAGGTGGCGCTGTTACTGAACGGGCAGCGCGCGGATGGCCGAGAGATCGAGGGCAAGCAGACGCAGGCGGCGACGCTGCCGCTGACCCAGATTTTCGAACTTGGGGGCGACGTGAAGCCCGGCCGGGAACAGCTCGAACGAATGCTGGCTGGGCAAACGGCCGCCGGCAAGGCGTTGCCGGAGAAGACCGCCAGGATGGCCGTGCGGCGTCTGGAGACGGCGCTTGGCGTCACCGGCGAGGCGATGTCATCCTCGGAACGAGAGCACATCTTGTCCGGCCGCATGGCGGATGGCCGGGAGCTGTCCGATCGCGCCTACATGACGGTGCTGGAAACTTCCAAATCGCGCATCGGCTATATCGACCTGACGTTTTCCGCGCCGAAATCGCTGTCGGTCGCCTGGGCCTTCGCGCCGACCAATGCCGAGCGCGCCATTCTGCACCAAGCGCACAGCGACGCGATCGAGAGCGTCATGGGGATCATCGAGACGGAGATCGGGCGGGCGCGCAAGGGCAAGGGCGGCAAGGACGGGTACGAGCCCGGTGCGATCGGCTGGGTTTCGTTCGACCATTATGCGGCTCGGCCCACCGTGGCGGTCGTCACCCGGGATGAGGATGGCCGCGAGGCGACGGAGCTGCACAGCCTGACCGGTACTGGCGGGCGCGTACCCGGTGACATGCAGGTGCATACCCACGTTGCGGTGTTCAATGTCGTGGAGACGGCAAGCGGTCGCGTCGGCGGCCTCGACCTCGCCCGGCTCGACGGCCGCATCCATGAATGGGGCGCGCTCTATCAGGCCCACCTCGCCGATAATCTGCGGCGCCACGGTGTCGACATCACTCTGGATTCGCGAAATGAGATGGCGCGGCTCGCAGACGTGCCGGAGCACGTGGCCGCACATTTCAGCAAGCGGACCATCGGTGGCACCGAGGCCGCTCGTGCTTACGCGCAGTCGCTTGGCCGCGATTGGGACAGCCTCGATGCCGAGCACAAGATCCGGCTCCTGAAATCCGGGGTGCAGGATCCGCGCGGCGCAAAATCCGATGACGTGACCGACCTCGCCACCTGGCGGACGATGGCGGAGGCGATCGGCTACCGGCATCGCAGCGTGCTTCGGCCCGACGACATCAGACCCGCTCTCTCGCGCGACGAGCGGCTTGAAACGGCCTACCAGGCCGCCATGCCCCTGCTTGGCAGGCAGTTCGACCGGCGGGCGGTCATCGACGGGTCGGACGCGCGCGTTGCCGCCGCCAAAGGACTGATCCTCGCCGGCATTGAGTCGGTCGAGGACGTGAGCGCGTTGACGCGGGCCTTCCGCGAGCGTGGCATCCAGCGCCGTGGCGAGGACGCCGCGCTCATCTGGGGCACCGTCGCCGGCGCTCCGGGGCCGCGACCGTACCGCCGTTACCACGACCCTCGACGAGCGCGAGGAAAAAACGCTGATCGCTACGGCGCGGGCTGGCGGCCAGGATCGGAGCGCCGCCCTCACGCCGGCGAAGATCGACGCGGCGGTGCGGGCATTTCCGGACCTGGACTTCTCGACCGAGCACGGCCAGGCGCAGCGCGCGGTAATCGACAAGCTGGGCGCGGGTGGCCGGATCAGTCTCGCGATCGGCGTTGCCGGTTCCGGCAAGACCACCTTGCTCAAGCCCCTTGTCCACGCCTGGCAGGACGATGGCCGCACCGTTCACGGCATCGCCCTCGCCTGGCGTCAATCCGACGATTTGGCTGAAGCCGGTATCGTGGGCCGCACCCGCGCCGTGATGTCATTCCTTACGGCGGTTGAGCGTGGACGGCTCATGCTCGATCCGAAATCCGTGGTGGTGCTGGACGAAGTTGGACTGCTCGGCACCCGCCAACTCAATGACATCCTCGCCCTGCAGCAGCGCACCGGATTTCAGCTCGTCATGGTGGGCGATCCGAAGCAGATGCAATCCGTGGAGGCTGGACCTGTCATCGGGCTTCTACGCCAGGGCCTTGGCGCCGATGCGGTGCCGGAGTTGGGCAGTTCGGTACGCCAGCAGGATGCCGAGGAACGCGATACGACGCTGATGTTCCGCAACGGCCAGACGGCCGAGGCGATGCAACGCAAGGCGGCCAACGGGACGTTTCAGGCGGTGCCGGGCGGCTACCGGGAGGCGATCGAACGCGTGGCCGCGCTCTGGCAAGAGCGGCGCGAGGCCAGCCTGCGCCGCGTCGGGTTCACCGTGACGGTCAGCGCGCCGACCAACGCCGAGGCGCACGACATCAGCATGGCCATCCGCGCTCGTCGGCGAGCCGCTGGCGAGATTGGCGAGGACAAGACGACGCTGGCCGCGACCGACGGCCAGGGGGTGCGGAGCTACAGCCTTGCGCTTGCCGAGGGCGACCGGGTGCGATTGTTCGACAAGGTGAATGCGGCTTTTACAAATGGCACGCACGGGAACATCGGCCGAAATGGCTCCGTCTTGGACGTGGTAAAGATTCAGGATGACGGCCTGATGCTGCAAAACCTGAACGGGAAACAGGGCTTTGTTCCTTGGGGTAGGCTTCAGGATGAAGCTGGCCGTTTCCGCCTTGCCTATGGCGAGGCCCTGACCACCCACACAGCCCAGGGGTCAACCGTCACTGAGCATATCCACGCCATGCCGAGCGGCAGCCGCCTGGTCACGGCGTTCGGCGCCTACACGTCCGGCAGCCGGCACCGCGAGCAGAGCTTCATTGTAACATCGGATGGCGCCGAGCGCGCGGAAATCGCCGGCCGACGCCCTCTTGGCGATCGGCGCGCGATCACGCCCAGCGAGGTGCTCGCAAATGTCACACGGAACTTCTCGCGGCAGGACGAAAAGGAGAGCGCGGTTTCAATGCTGGAGCGAGCTGCGAATGTCCGGCGTGGTACCATCCAGGCCGTGCAGGCGTCGCTACAGCCCATGGAGGCCCGAACCGTGGCCCAGGACCAGGCGACGAGCCTGCCGGAGCGCCTTGAGCGGCGTCGGATCAGACGTGTCCTGGAGAGCCGTTTGCCGGGCCTGGCCGAGCGGCTACGGCGCCATGGTGAGTCCGTCGCGCGACTCGCCCGCGCGGGAGCTGCGGTTGCCGAGCGACTGGCCGCCATCGCCCGCGCAAAGCGGGCGGAGCGGCAAAACGAGCGGGACTACTGGCAGGACGTGGCCGAGCGTGCCTCAAAGACATCGGAGCAGGCACAGGCGCAAAGCCACACGCGCCGGTCCGGCCGACGCCGGTAGTTCAGCCGAAAAGATCCCGAATATTGCGGAGGCTGACCACGTCCGTACCGCGATCCATCCGGTTGGTTGATCCGATGTCCGCTGTGGGCCCATGCAAGAACCCGCTTCGCGGGATTGGTGCTGCGGGGTGTGTTATATCCGCTACCCCGAACCATCGACCGACGCAGAAAGTAAGGTTGGGGCGCCGCCCCAAACCCCGCCAGGGGCCGAGTCACTGGACCTCAATATTCATGCGCGTTTTCGATGAAGCCTTGAGCAGGGCATAGTTGCCTCCCGAGCATGGAGTTCCCTTCAACATGAGAGCAACTTCCGATGCCCGTTCCAACCATCGACCGCCCCGTCAGTGAGCTGCGGCAGCGCATGCTCGAAGACATGGCAAAGCGCGGCCTGCGATCCGATACGCAGCACGAGTAACCGCTTCGATCCGAATGCCATCTTGACGCCTTGAGTTGCATACGAACGGCGATTATGCCGCGATGACTGCGCTCGGCTGCTACGGTTATGCGGCCGGCACGCATGGCCCACAGGATCACCTCGGCGGTGAACTGCCGGGCCCGTGAAGGACTGACCTCGCCGAAGCTGCGCCGCCTCTCGCCGTTTCGCCATGCATGGCTTGTATCTGCCCCGCACCCGTCGAAAAAAGCGCGGTTTGCTGCTGCCTATCTCTTCGGCACTCGCTGCGGAGATCAGCCGGAGGAGCTGCTCGCTGCCTAATGCCGTGAACTCACCGGTGCGCCCGCTCGGCCTTTCTTCAGTGCTGCGCGTAGTTCCTTGAAATACGGATAGAACTCCGTTTCGATCGCATGACGTGGCGTGCTCCGATAGGTAGCTGCAATCCAACGATCACGCACCTGGATATCCGCGACCATTTCCTCCCTGTTGGGCAGCGCAGCCCGTCCCAAAGCAAACTCGCCAATCCAACGCGCCTGTTCCTCAAAGATGTTCGGCAAGGCCGTATTGGTGTTAATAAGGCCGATGAAGTACAACCCAGGCCAACTCGGCGGCACAATTCTCTTGTACAGTGCCACGCCATTGTTCTTGACTTCCACAATGTCGGAAGAAAGGAAAGGAAACGAGATCCGATAACCAGTGGCGGCGATCATCACGTCGAACTCCGCGATGGTGCCGTCCACGAAGCGCAGCGTTCGGCTGTTGACCTTTTCAATCCCCTGCTTCACCGTCAGCCGATTATAGGCAATATGATGGCATATCAAGGCGCCACTCGTGGCATGGTTGCGTTTGTCGAGCGGCTTGAAGCCATACTTTTGCATATCGCCGTGCACGATATAGGTGATGGTCCTTGCCACCCTACCGGGTAGCGAGGCTGGCAACCACGAACGATACAACTTCGCGACGATGTCAGTGATTGGGATGCCGAAGATCGTCTTCGGCAAGATCATCACGCCCGATCGCGCGACCACTACGGTGCGTGCGGCACGCACGCAGACATCTGTCGCGATATCAACCGCACTATTGCCCATACCAACGATACATACCCGCTTGCCAACGAACGGCTCCGGGTCACGATAATCGTGCGAATGCAGGTATTCCCCTTGGAACCGCGATCGCAGTTCTTCTGCGTGCAGTGGGATCGACTGATGGCCATTGGCCACGATCACCACATCGAATTGGTCTCGGGTACCACTTTCCGTCACAATTTCCCACCGCGGCACTTCAGCGCCGGGTTTGAACAGCGGCCGGACTTCCGTCACCTTCGACTTGAAGCGGATACATGGCGTAACGCCGAAATGGTCGGCGTAGGATATGAGATATTCGTGCATGTCCTCGTGGCTGGGAAACGTTTGGACGTCCGGTTTGAAGTCGTAGTCATGGAAGCGTGTTAAATTTCGCGCAGTATTGATATGCAACGTCTTGTAGATAGCCGTCAGCCCGTTGTCGTTGTTATAGCACCACAGGCCGCCAATTTCGGTCCCGATTTCGAACACTGTAACGTCGGCTAAATCCTCAATCAGGTACTTCGCCATACAGATGCCGGAGGCACCGGCGCCGATGATGGCAATCCTTGGTTTGCTCGCTTTGCCTGCGTGGGTCAGTTGCGCGGAAGAATCCCGCACGGCCGTGATCCTAGCTGTCATAGGTTTGGCCTTCTTGGACATAGTGGTGTCAAGGGAGGATAGGGTGTTCTGCTGGGAACATGCGGAAGCAGATGTCGCCCGGGTTCCACGGTTGTACAGCAAAGACCCGCTCACATCGTTAAGTATCCCCCATCGACATACAGGGTGATCCCGGTGACATAAGCGGACTCATCGGAGGCGAGGAACACGGCGGAGCCCACCAGATCGTCCGGCCGGCCAACCCTGCCCAACGGAATGTGCAAGACGACGGCTGCCATATTCGCCGGCACGTCGAGCTTGTCACGATTGAGGTTGGTATAGATCGGCCCGGGACCGATGGCATTGACCCTCACGCCACGGCTGGCGAGAGCAAGTGCCATGCCCTTCGTCAAGGTTCGCACTGCGCCCTTGCTGGCACAATATGGAACGATCACCGGGTCCATGCTCTCGGCGGCAATCGAGGCGATGTTGATGATATTTCCGCTGCCCTGCTTCACCATCTGGCGCGCCGCAGCCTGGGCACAGAGGAACGTGCCCTTCACGTTGATGTTCATGATGCGGTCCCACTCATCCTCGGTGACATCGAGGATGTCGTAGCGCCCGATAACGCCAGCGTTATTCACCAGGATATCCAGCGAGCCGAATAGTTCCACCGTGGTCTGGATCATGCGCTGCACGTCGTGTAGCTTGGTTATATCTGCTGCCAGCGAGACCACCTGCCCACCAGTGCTACCGATCTCGTCAGCCGCTTGTTCGGCCATCTCGGCCGCGACGTCGGCGATCACCACACGCGCCCCTTCCCGCACGAATGCCCGGGCGATTGCGAGCCCATTGCCAGTCGCCGCACCGGTAACGATCGCAACCTTGTCTTGCAGCCGTTTTAGTGACGGCATTCCCGTAGCTACAGTGTTGGTGTTGGTATGCATGGTTGGTTCCAGTCCGTTGTAGTCAGATGCATGCAGGGCTTTGGCGGGCGGTTCCCGGAGGGCCGTCGCTATAGGCTACGCAATGCGGGCTATCGATCGCGCCAGTAGGCGCGGCCGCTCAGCCCTCCATCGATCACCAAGGTCTGGCCAGTGATGAAACTGGACTGCGGCCCGGTCAGGAACGGTACTGCGCTTGCGATGTCGTCCGGGGTTCCCAAACGTTGCAATGGGACCTGTCGCTCTGATTCCGCCAAAGTGTCCCCGGCAACAGCGTCAAGCATTGGCGTGCAAATCGGTCCGGGCGCGAGCGCATTGACGGTGATGCCGTCTTTCGCAAGTTCCTGCGCTGCGGCGCGGACAAGTCCGGCGACGCCGGCCTTTGACGCGCTGTACGCCAGCATGTTTCCGGCTCCGCTGACCGCCAGCACCGAGGCGGCGGCAATAATCGATCGTGCCCCCCTGGTCTGCCGCATGATCGGCACGAAGGCCCTGAAGCTGTTGAACACGCCCGTCAAGTTCACTGCAATAGTGGTGTCCCACACTTCGGTCCCTGTGTCGGCGATAGCCCCTTGCGGACCGATGCCGGCATTCGCCACCAGCACGTGGATGCCGCCAAACACTTCCTGGACTGTACGCGCCGCCTGCTGCAGACTTCCAATATCGCTGACATCCGCGGCAAGCCGCAGCGCGTTCTTCGCGGTCAGCACCGCACTGGGCAATCGTTCCATCGCATCCAGGCTGCGATCGATCAGCGCCACGGATAGGTTGGCCTCGAGGAATCGTTCAACAAGTCTGCTGCCGATGCCGCCACCGGCACCGGTCAACACCACCACGCGATTAGCTGTATCAGGTCTCATTCTCTTTACCATTCTATCGGACATAGCTGGCCAGGACGACTGAGAACGCCGGCACGAAACCGATCAGCAGAACGCCGATGGTCAGCGCGATGACAAAGGGCCAGTATTCCCCTGTCACTCCGGCGGTATGCGTGTTGCCGACCGTGCAGGCCGTCACGAATCCGATGCCAACCGGAGGCAGGCAGAGACCCAGCCCGATAGCGGCGACCACCAGCACGCCGAACTGGACTGGGTCGATGCCCGCCGCCGCCGCGACGGGGCAAGGATCGGTGCGAAGATGATGACTGCGGGAAGGCCTTCCAGCACCGAGCCCATTACGACGAACAAAGCCACCGATAGAAGCACGGCGAAGCAGCGACTATGTTCGATGCCGTGAAGCGCAGTGGCGAGCAAAAATTGCAGCCGCTCGGCGGACAGCATTTCGGAAAACGCCGAGGCGCTGATCACCAACAGCATCAGCCCACCAGACAGCACTGCGGATTCGACAGCGATATCGAACATCTGCGGCACGGTCACTCGCCGATAGACGAGCATAACCATGAGGATCGCATAGACACACGCGACGCCGGCCGCTTCAGTCGGCGAGAACACGCCCTCCAGAATGCCGCCGAACACCAGCAGCGGCAGCAACGCGGCAAGGAATCCACCACGCACCGCGGACGCCACCGAGATTCCGGCCAGGTCATCGACGGCCGCGTCATGGCTGGGCACATCGCTGGATGTTTCGGCAGTCATGCGTTGCTGCTTATCACCCCGGATCATAATGAGGGCGGCTGCGAGGAAGCCAAGCAACAGCGCCGCCGACAGGCCTCCGGCGAAGAGTTTGGTCACTGAGGTGTTTAACGTCGCGCCGACGATCAGCATGTTGATCGCCGGTGGTACGAGTTCGCCTGCCGCCGATCCGGCCAGTAAATCGCCACGGCATGCTCCCGACTGTATTTCCGTTGGCGCAACGGCTCGACCGTGGTCTGGGTGATCGCGGCTATCTCCGCCACCTTGGCGCCGGTCATGCCGGAAAAGAACATGCTGGCGACGATGACCGACACACCGAGCCCGCCGCGAATGCCGCCGACCAATATCTCCGCGAGGCGGAACAGATCCGCGGCCAGGCCGCCGGCCTCCATGATGCGGCTTGCGAACACGAAAGAGGAATTGCCAGCAGCAGAAAGTTGGAGGCGGCCGCGGACATCTGGATGGTAAGCACCTCGACCGGTGTCCCGGACGAACCCCAGGCGAAGATGATGGCGCTGAGGCTGATGGCGATCGCCAACGGGACCTCGAGCAGGATCATGGTTGCGGCCGCAGCCGCCATGCCGGCAACGACTAGCATGGCACTTTCCCGGGCCGGTGTGCATTGCCGGATTCGAAAGCTGTCGGCTGAACCGGCAACGGTCGAGGCTTGGTATCACTGGCGCGAAGTGCCGCGAACACCTGATACAAGCCAAAGATCATCATCAGCGCGCCGGCGACCGGGAAATCTGCGCCGCCCCAAGCGCTGGGAAGTCCGCTCACCGGCATCACCTCGCCGTTGAGCGATTGCACGTAGCCGTAGCCGCTGACCAGCAGGAAGAGTCCAAATGCGACAATCAGCAGCGATACAAACACTGACAGCAGCCTGGCGCCGGCAGGACCAAGCCGGGCCGACAGCGGCCGCAGCGCCATATGCGCCGCGGCTGGGACTGCCGCTGCCGCACCGAGCATCGACATCCAGACGAACAGCAGGACGGCGATTTCGACGATCCAATCGATCGGCAGATCGAAGAAGAAACGCAGCATCACCTCCAGACTGATCAGCAAGACCAGCGCCAGCATGATCATGCCGCACATCATCCGGGTGATGTACTCGAGCAGAGCTATCATTACAGCCTCGATCGATCGGTTGAAGGATGGCCTTCGCGCCTCGCCGCCGTCAGGGCGAGGACTTCGCGCTTGAATGTTGAATGGCCATCTGCTCTTGCTCAGGAAGGATATTGCGGTACTTGGCATAGATGGGCTGCGCTGCGGCGACCCAGGCCTGGCACACGGTTTGGGGGGATCGAAGATCCTCATTCCCATCTTCTGCAATGTCTCGCGCGCGGCGGCGTCCTCGTTCACGTAGACATCCTCCGCAAAACGTTCCGTCTCCTGCCCGGCTTTTACGACAACCTGCTGCAGGTCTGGGGGCAAGGAGCGCAGGAAGGACTTGCGAATGAACGCGACCACAAGCTCGGGGGCGACATTGAGCGCGGTCCCGAGGAAACGGCATCGCTCAACATGAAGTACAAAAAATCGGTGTAGCCGATCATCATGCCGTCAACGAGCCCTTCTTTCAGCGCGAGATAGGTCTCGTTCCAGGCAACGCTCACCGGCTTGGCACCGAACGCCCGGTCATAGGCGATCTCGACCAACGAACCGGTCGCCCTCAGCTTGAGTTCGTTTTCTTCAGCCATTGTATTCACGGGCTTGCGTGTGGCACCAGTTCGCGCCAGCCATCATAGTACGGAAAAATGGAGTGCAACCCCGCTGCTCGGCAGTGGACTCGACCAGCATCGCGTATTCAGCCCCTTCCACATAGCGATAGAGGTCTTTTGGACCCGAGAACAGGAATGGAAGGTCGAACATACCCCAGCGGTTGTCGAACTGCGTGAAGTTGGCAGTGCCGACAATGGCCATTTCGGCGCCACCCGCCTTGAGCGATTGGATCGCGATAAATTCGCTGCCGCCCAGCGTGCCATTGAAGTAGATTTCTACCTTGAGCCTTCCGTCGCTCAGCTTGTCGACGAGGTCGGCAAATTTTTGCTCGACCGCGGCGCGGCCGTTGCCGACGGGATTGTCCACCGACAGCCGGATGATTTTCGTATCGGCGGCGTTCGCCGGTTGACTGGCCGGCAATGTCGCCGCCATGCACCCGCCGGTCAGCAGTGCAATAAGGGAAAGATGACGTGGTTTGATCATTGGACTTCCTCGCGGGGCCGACTTATTATGACGACCTAGCCAACATGTCATAACAAGGTGAATGGCAGAGATCAACTGGTTTTTCCGCGGCTTGCGCTTCAAAGGCCGAAAATTTTTGATTCGCGCCATAAAGGCCGAAGCTTCGCAGGCTCATGGTGAGAGAATGCGCCGGCCAGGACGTTGCCCGCTGACCCGGCATGTAAAGACGCGAACGGGATGCGGGACCCGAGTTGGTCCACACATCCCGATCTATTGGAAAATACCCGTCGCAAGCCCCGCTGTGACTAAAGCCTGCGTATCCCCATCATGCGCCGCCCCGCCCGGCAAGCGCTGCACCGGCGGGGTTGACACATCAGGTCGCCGCTACCGTGTGGCGATCGTCACCATCCGGACATCGGTCATCTCCTCGATCGCGTAGCGCGGTCCTTCCTTGCCCCAGCCACTCGATTTGATGCCGCCGGATGGCTCCTGATCCGTTCGCGCGCGCGATGCGGCATTCACATTCAACGTACCATATTCGAGCTTGCGTGCCGCGATCAGCGCCACATCCAGCGAGTTGGTGAAGATGCCGGCCTTCAGTCCCCAGGGCTATCGTTGGCCACCGCAATGGCCTCATCGATGGTGTCGTATGGACTGATCGTGGTAACGGGGCCGAACACCTCCTCGCACACGACCTTCATCCGCGCGTCCACATCCGTAAGTACTGTGGGGGACAGCAAGCTGCCGTGGCGCTCGCCGCCGCAGCGGAGACGGGCTCCCTGCGCGACAGCCTCTTTCACCCAATTCTCAACCCGGATCGCGGCATTTTCGTCGATCATCGGGCCATTATCGGTGGCCGCGTCGAGCGGATCGCCGAGTTTGCGGGCACGGGCAGCGGACACGATCCGCTCGACGAACGTGTCGTAGATCGGCCGCTGCACATAGATGCGCTGGGTGGAGATGCAGCTTTGACCGGTCAAGCCAAAGGCGGCCTCCACGCATTGCGGCACGGCTTTTTCGAGATCGGCATCGCCATGCACGATCGTTGGGGCATTGCCGCCGAGTTCCAGCAGCACACGCTCCAGTCCGATCGCGCGGATAATGAGATCGGCGACCCTGCCGCTGCCGGTGAAGTTCACCAAAGCGATCTGCCTGTGGCAAACCAGGGTTTGTACCGTTTCGGCACCGCCATGCAGGATGTTGAAGACGCCAGGGGGCAGGCCTGCTTCAAGTGCCAGCGCGCCAATCGCGGCGGTGACACCCGAGCCATGCGGGTGCGGTTTGACAATCAATGTGTTCCCGGCGGCGAGCGCGGGCCAAGCTTGTGGCACAAGTAACTGAGTGGCGCATTGAACGGCGTGATGCCGGCGACCACTCCCACCGGAACACGGAGTGTGAAGCCGAGTTTGCCGACGCCGGGCGCGACCGCATCCATCGGCACCATCTCGCCGTGGATGCGCTCGGTTTCCTCGGCGGAGATTTCCTATCGCCGAGATCTACCGCGTCGCTTCCGCTTCTGTTCCGCGCAGGGTCTTGCCGGTCTGCAGCGCCATGATGCGCGCGAGCTTGTCGGCAGAGGCCGTCATGGCCCGGGAAATCGGCCGTCGATGACAGACGATCGCTGATGCGCTGGCGTGCCGGCCCACGCCTCGCCGGCATGGACTGCCGCCGCGACCGCATCTTCGACGTCGCCGGCACGGCTGTTGTGCACCGTGCCGGCCGCCGCGCCGTTGAACGGTGCGGCGATGACGCTGGGTTCACCGGTGCGCCATTCCGGGCCGATCCAGCAAGCGTGCCTCGATATAAGCTTGTTCAGACATGTGTCATCCTCGATCAAAAGTTTCGACGACAGTGGATATCAATGCCTGCCTGAGGTACGATCCGTCCCGATAGCGTGTCGACGACGTCCTCATTCAGCTCGATGCCCAGGCCGGGTCCTGGTGGGCAATTCGAGGATAGCCGTCATTGAACACCTCGGGGTCGCGCAGCACGACATCGTGCCGCAGCGGGTTGGTGGCCTCTTTGCTTCTGACGAGTTGCTTTGCATATGTTCAAAAATGAGGAATCGCGGGAGAGCCTCGACGGCGATATGCAACTCGGCCGCCATGCACACGGCCGTGCAACTACCGGTGTGCGGGGCATAGGGAATATGGAAGGCTTCAGCCAGGGCGGCGATACGCATGCATTCGGTGAACCCCCCGGCACGGCCGATGTTCGGCTGCACGATGTCGAGGGCACCGCGCACGAACAATTCGCGAAAGCCGAAGCGTGAGAACTCGGTCTCGCCGCTGGTGATAGGCATCTCGAACGCGCGCGCCTATCTCGGCATAACCGTCCCAGTCGTCGGGTGCCAACGGCTCCTCGAACCAGGCAAAGCCAAAGCTCCTGCAGGCCATACGTCCCCAGCATCATCGCAGCAGGGCGTTCAAAGCCGCAATTGGCATCAGCCGACAGATAGATCTCTGGGCCGACAGCGTCGCGGACGGCCCGGGCAAGCTCCAGATCACGGAGGTACCGGTTACGGTCGGCACCAAGCTTGAGCTTCATTCCCTGATAGCCGCGGGCCACGAACTCTTTCGCCTCGGCGATCGTCGTCTCGAGGCCACGCATGCGCAGCGAAGACGCGTAAGCCAGCAGCTTGGGCCGCTGTGCGCCACCCAGCAGTTGGTAGATCGGCTTGTTCAGCGCCTTCCCCTTCAGATCCCACAGGGCGATGTCGATGCCGCTGACCGCCTCCATAAAGAAGCCCTTGAGGTGGCCACGATTTATCATGACGGAGAACATCAGTTCCCAAGAGACCATCGTGTCGAGCGGATCTGCACCGATCAGCACCTCACCCAATTCGTTGACGATAGCGGCGGTGGCCTCAGGCGCCAGGCGGACCATGCATTCGCCGACGCCGGTGACACCCTCGTCGGTGTGGATCCGCACCAGGCACGCGCGGTAGCCCTTGAGCATCGTCCCGGCGAGCCGGTCGGCATGGGGAATGCTAATGGGGGCCTTAGTACCCTCCGGGAGCCGTGCGAGTAAGCGGAAATGATTCAACTCTTGTGATGCGCATGTGCGAACTCCTCGTTATGCATGGATGAGGTGTGGAAGCCAGGAAGTCAGCCCTGGAAAAACGATGACCAGGGTTAGGTCGAGGCAGGCCGCCGCGACATAAGGGATTGCGGCAAGCGCTGCGCGTTCGATGGACGAGCGGATGATCGCTACGGAGACGAGAAGCGTGATGCCGATCGGCGGCAGCAGTAGGCCAATCGCCCCGCTTATATCACGACAACGCCAAACTGCAGCGGCGGAATGCCCGCATTGTTGACGATCGGCAGCATGATCGGCACCACCGCGATCAGGATGGCAGGCGGTTCCAGAAAGATGGACAGGGCGATGAGAAGCGCCGCGGTCATGAGCAAACAGGGGATCGGCTGGGCCGCCAGGCTGCCGACATAGGCCGCCGCTTCCTGCGGGATCTGCTGGCTGATCATCACCCATGCAAGCACGGAGGCATTGGCGATGATGAACATCACCATAGCGGCCATTTTGCCGCTTTCGACAAGCGCTTCCCCGTAGGACCGCAGTGAGCCAGGACGCAGCATCACGCCGACCACCGCGACATAGACCGCGGCGACAGCGCCAGCCTCATACGGCGTGAAAATGCCGAGCAAAATTCCGCCAAGCACGATCAGCGGGGCAACCAGGGATGGCAGCGCACCACCACCGCGCGGACAATTGACCGAAACGGCGCTCGTGGCTCTCTCGGATAGTTGCGACGCCGCGCGACCAAATACGCGATCAGCATATACGTGGTGGCCACCAGAAGTCCGGGTATGATGCTGCTCGCGAACAGACCGGTGACGGACACACTGGTGACCGTGGCGAAGATTATCATGCTGATGCTTGGCGGGAACAGCGTACCGAGTGAGCCTGCGGCGGCCTGATGCGCTGCGACGAAGTCGCGATCATAGCCGCGCTGGACCATGCCCGGCATCAGCGCGTTGCCGATCGTCGCGGTATCCGCCACGGCCGAGCCGGATATGTCGGCGAACAGCACGCTGGCCAGGACATCGGCCAGCGCAAGCCCGCCCTTGATGCGACCCACCAGCAGCGATGCGAAGCTGACCAACCCCTCCGACATGCCGGTAACCAGCATCAGCGCGCCGGTCAGCATGAAAGCCGGAATGGCAAGGAAGGTCGCATTGTCAATCCCGGCATAAGCGCGCTGGGCAACGATGCTGAGCGGCGTATCGCCACCACACGTAATGAACAACGTCGCGCCGAAGCCGAGAACGATCGAGATTGGAACGCCGAGAATGAAGGCTACCGGCAACACCAGCCAGAGCAATCCGGTAGGGACCTGATCCAACCAGTCCGCCCCGCTACCGGTGACCGCAACGACCAACCAGCCCAGCAGCAAGGCCGCAGCGACGACAATCACGGCGTTGATCCGGGCGGCGACAGTCGATGGCCATTCGCCCAAATGCCGTCGCAGCCAATGCACCAGCATGATGCCGCCGGAGATTGGCACTGCGACATAGGCAACCGCGTAAGACAGTGACAGCGCGGGCGAATGCGGCTGCGGCTGCTGCAGCAGTTCGATACCCGCCGCCGTCATGATCACCAGATAGGTACCGGCAATGATCTGCGCGAGGGCCGTGACCAGTTGCTTTGCGGGATCGCTCACCCGGGCCAGCAGTAGTGTGCTCGCCGGATGGCCGTCCGCACTGTACAGCGCAGCAGCGCCGAGAAAGACCAGCCACCCCATGGAGAAGCCGGCGATTTCCTCCGACCATGCCAGTGCGTCGTTCAGGACATAGCGGTAGATCACGCCGATAAACATGACCACCACCAGCGTCGCCAGCAGGAGCGCGATGAGCAGGGCGATGACCTGGTCGAGCAAGTCGCTCAGGCGCGCGAGCGACCTGCACATCAACCGCGGCAGGCAAGATTTCCAGGATGGTATCGGGTCATAAGGCTTGCCGGCGCCGGTGCAGACCTTCGGGCTAAGCATTGAGAGCGTCGACTCTCTTGATCAGATCCGGCCCGATCCGATCCGCGAATTGCCGCCAGACCGACGGAATGGTTCTGCCATTGCGCCAGGACGCCGCCCGTCGGCTCATACCACGCCACACCCGACATCGCCTTCAGCGCATTGTTGGCTTGCGTGGTGGAGTTGTCTGCCTGGCTCCACTCAAAATCCTCAGCCTCACGGGCCGCCTCGCTGATCAAGGATCTGTACATGCGCGGCAGTTTGTTGAAGAGCTGAAGATTGATGAAGCCGATATGGCTCAGCATCACATAGTGGATGTCGGCGATATTTTTCGCGACTTCGTAGTGTTTGTCGGTGTAGAACCACCTGGCTGAAGGATTTCGCCGTCCACCGTCCCCTGTTGCATGGCGGTGAACACCTGATTGTACGGCAGCGGGACCGGGTCGGCGCCCCACGCCTTGAAGGTTGCCAGTTCAATGGGTGTGTTGGCCGCCCGCAGCTTGAGGCCTTTCAGATCGCTCGGGGCACGTACCGTCGCCGCCTTGGTCTCGATACCGCGAAACCCGCCGGCGTCCATCACCATCAGGATCTTCAGGCCCAGCTTGGTCTCAAAGTCCCGACGGATGTCGCCGCTGGCGGTCTGCCAAAACTTGCGATAGGCGCCGGGGCTGCGGATCAGGTAGGGAAGCTCCAGCACCATCATTTTTGAGGTGAACTGGTCCAGGTTGTTGTTGGAGGAGTACCCATACTGCAACGCGCCGGACTGGGCGCTTTGCACCAGCTCCATATCATTGCCGAGCTGATTGCAGCAGAAGGTCGTGACCCGGACATCTCCGCTGCTCTTGGCGCGCACAAGGCTGGCGAATTTCTCATAGCCGAGCGACACCGGATTGGTCGGGGTCGAGGTCTAGCCGCAATTTCCAGTTCGACCTTCTTCGGCGACCCGGCAATTGCGGGAGCCCAGCCAAACGGCATCGCGGCAGAGGCCGCTAGGCTTATGGCCGCCGAGCGGCGCAAGAAGGCGCGCCGCTCACCGGCGCTTCTCGCGGCAAGCGCTGCAGTCCATCCGATTTTTTCATTGGACGTTCCTCGTATTAGCGGCCCTAGGTGCAAGCCGCGGTCGAAATCACTTGCAGCAGCAGATCCCGGGCGTCGGTCGGGCTGGTCTTCCGTGGATTAGGTCCGGCATTCTCGGCGGAGCGGGCCGCCAGTTCCGCCAGTTCCGGCTCCGACGCCTCGATCGTCAGGCGGGAGGGCAGACCGACAGCGACACGCAACTCTACCACACGCTCGATCGCCGCCTGCGCCAGAGCGCGGGCCGTACCTCGCGGCCGACGCCGAGCGCAACTGCGAGTTCCGCAAAGCCGGTCCTCCGCCACCGGCTGATTGAATCGCATAACGGGCTCAAGCATCAGTGCGCAGGCAAGGCCATGTGGCACGCCGTATTTCCCGCCAAGCGCACGGGCTACCGCGTGCGCCGATCCCGTTCCGGTATGACTGATTGCCATGCCGGCCAACATGCTGCCGAACAACATCTGCGCACCATGTTCAAGATTTGCCCGATTGGTGACGAAACCACATAGTGAATGGCCGATTCTTCGCGTGGCTTCGTAGGCGAGCATGCGCGTCATCGGCGTCGCCCTGGTGCTGACGTAGCTCTCGATGGCATGCACCAGTGCGTCCATGCCCGACGCCGCGGCCGGCGACGCCGGAAGCTCCGCTAATAGCTCGGGATCGAGGAAGGCGAGTCTGGGATAGTTGCGCGGACTGCGAA
The DNA here is from genome assembly GCA_963733925.1 of uncultured Alphaproteobacteria bacterium. Taxonomy (GTDB): domain Bacteria; phylum Pseudomonadota; class Alphaproteobacteria; order Acetobacterales; family Acetobacteraceae; genus Rhodopila. Next base: position 26,345 of record CAVTFL010000002.1, read on the forward strand.
CCGACATCTTCTCATGTGTGTCCGCATTGGTGACGGCGATGTTCGCAGTGACTTCGCTGCCGGTTCCCGCCGTAGTGGGGATTAGTATGAGTGGGCGCGGATCGTTCGGCACTCGGTCGGTCCCGTTATAATCGCGCACGCGCCCGCCGTTAGTAGCAAGTAAGGCAATTGCCTTGGCGGTGTCCATGGCGCTGCCGCCGCCGATGCCTACCACCACTTGGCATGGACTGGCGGCGAATTCTGCAGCGCCTGCCTCCATATCCCGATCGAGTGGGTCCGGCTCGACGTGGGTGAACTGGGTGACGTTAATGCCGACGGTTTCCAGCGAATGCAGGATCGGCTGGGCCACGCCGGCCCACATTACGCCGGGGTCGATCACCACGAACGCGGATGCAAACTTATCCTTGCGAAGCGCATTACCGAGATCCTTGGCCGCACCGACGCCAACGTGCAGCCGGGTCGGCACACCGAACTCGAAGCTGGGTATCTGGTCCATCATTCGACGGCAACCTTTTTTGTATTGACACGAAACGTCAGCCGGCCATTGGCCGCGAACTCGGTTGCGCGCCGCGCGCGCAACGTGAGTTTGACTAGTTGCGAGTTGTAAAAGAAACGGCTGTATTCCACTGCTCGGCCGGAACGGGACAACGCGACCCGTTCCAGCATCAGCAATGGTGCTCCCTGCTTGATCTGCAGCAGCTCGGCGCGGTACGGATCGGCCAGCATGGCTTCGATGCTCTCCTCCGCCTCGTGCAGAGGTTCGCCGAGCGCCTCTTCCAGCCCGCTGTGACAAGAATCGCGCCGCAACTCCGCCCGCGTCGGCCGCAGGACGCTGTGCGGGATATAGGTGACCTGGTAGCACATAGGCTTCCGGTCGGCGTTCCAGACGCGGCGGATTTTCACGACCTTGGTTTGCGGCGTCAGGCGCGAACTGCGTGGCAACGCGCAGATCTGGTTCGATAACCTCGAGGCTGACCAGGCGGAATGAGGCGCTCCCGCCTTGCCCTGCAAGCTCTTCGGATCACGCTGCCGAAATACGTGATACGGTTCGGCCCGCTTGGGCAAGGCGACGAACGTGCCGATGCCTTGGCGGCGCTCGATTGCACCTTCGTTCTCCAATGCGCCCAGCGCCTGGCGAACGGTGATGCGGCTAACCTGGTATTGCGTGCACAGTTCGCTCTCGCTGGGCAGTTGGTCGCCCGGACCAAGCTCGGTGCGGATGAGGTTCCGCAGCGAGAGTTGAGCCGAACGTAGAGTGGTTCGGTCTGGAAGGAGGGGCAACGGGGTGATCATACCCAGTATACTGAGTATAACGAGTCGGCCGTGTCAATAGGCCATCTGAGGAGCGCTGGTGGTTCTGCGGGAACCCTGAATTCTTGGCACCGCGACTGGCCGGAGGCGGCCTGGACGCGTTGGTGGCGCCGGGACGATATCCTGTCGCTGGACAGCGGGGACGACCTCGCGACCAATATACCACTCTGCCTAGGGAATACCGACCTTTGGTTGGCCAATGAAACGGAATTGATCGGTGATCAGTGTGACGACCTGCGCGTGGCAGGCACCGAGGTTTCGGAAGAACCCATCGCTCGCTGCCTTGAAGTGGGCGAAAGTGGGATAGTGCTCATTCCAGAGCGGTCTTCTTGAGGAACTACCATAGCCGTTCAATCAGGTTGAGATTGGGCGAATAGGCCGGCAAATACGCCAGCCGGATGCGGCACCCATCCCCGCCAGATACGCCTTGATCGCCGCAGAGCGGTTGATCGCCAGGAGGATCGGAAGAATGGCAGGAGGAGGAAGCTCGCCCCGGGGACTGGAGTGAACGGGGAGACGATGCTGACGCCGGACGAGGTGACGGCGATGGTGCGGCCGCACGAGCTGCCGGGGGAGCAAGCGGATCGCGGCGGAGTTGGGCTCCATGGCGGCCAGGCAGTGCTCGATGCTGGCCTCGATCTGCTTAGGGCCTGGGACGAAATAGCCGAATCGCGTCACGAACGAATCGGGACGGGGCTGAATTCGCAAGGAACGAATCCATGAGGGCGGATGCGGCGCGGCGTGACGGGGCGCTAACATCGCCCGGTGATCGACGTTGCAGCCATCCGGTCTCGGTTTGTCGCGCTGTCGCCGTTTCTTGATGAGCGTGCGCGCCGGTTGGTTGCCGCCAGCGAGGCGCAGACGGCGGGCCATGGCGGCATAGCTGCGACATCGGTGGCGACCGGCGTGGCCCGCAGCACAATCGGCCGAGGTCTGGTTGAACTGACTGCACGGCGCCAGATGACCAGCCCGGGCGGGTGCGCCGCCCCGGCGCCGGACGCAAGCCGGCGACGACGAAGCAACCAGGCCTGCTGGCGGCATTGCAGGAACTGGTGACCTCGGCCATCCGCGGTGACCCGGAGGCGGCGTTGCTATGGGTAAGCCGGAGCCAACGCCATTTGGCGGAAGCGTTGAGCGGTCGCGGCTTCAAGGTGAGCCACAAACTGGTCGGCCGATTGCTGGCCGGGCTCGGCTTCAGCCTGCAAGCCAACCGCAAGACACGTGAGGGGAGCCATCACCCGGACCGCGATGCCCAGTTCGAGCACATCAATGCCCGGATCAAGGCGTTCCAGGCTAAGAAGCAGCCGGCGATTTCGGTGGACACCAAGAAGAAGGAGCTTGTCGGCGACTTCAAGAACGGTGGCCGGGAACTGCGGCCCAAGGGCGATCCCGAGCCGGTGCGGGTGCACGACTTCAAGATCCCGGAACTGGGGAAGGCAGTGCCCTACGGCGTCTACGATATCGCCGCCAATGCTGGCTGGGTCAGCGTGGGGATCGACCATGACACCGCAGCCTTCGCCGTCGAGAGCATCCGGCGTTGGTGGCACGAACTCGGTCAGTCGCGCTATCGGCGGGCAAAGCGCCTGCTGATCACGGCCGACTGCGGCGGCAGCAACGGCGTCCGGGTCCGGCTGTGGAAGTGGGAATTACAGAAGCTGGCCAATGAGACCGGCATGGCGATTACCATGGCTCATCTGCCTCCCGGCACCAGCAAGTGGAACCGGATCGAGCACCGGCTGTTCGCCTTCATCACCCAGAACTGGCGCGGCAAGCCGTTGGTCAGCCATCAGGTGATCGTGCAACTGATCGGCGCGACGACTACCAAGACTGGCTTGAGCGTTGCCTGCCGCATCGATGACAATCTCTATCCGAAGGGTGTGGCGATCAGCGACGACGAGATCGAGGCCATCAATCTGACCTGCGACAAATTCCATGGCGAATGGAATTACACGATCGCCGTCACTCAACTCCGGATGAGATCGCAACCGATGACGTGGTAATTTCGACCCAGGCCCTTAATCCGGGTCTTCGCCTTCAACGAAATGTTTCATCCCGGTTGCTCCGGTTGGCATGCCGGAACGTTACCTCATAGCGTTTCCACACGGCCTCGGTCGATTCCGGCGGTAACGCCCTCGGTCACCTCACCGCCGCTGTGGGAGCGAAAGGGATCATGAGATTGACACCGTAATGATAATCTCCTGTACGAGGACCACTAAAATGGCGAGGCGCATGGCCGACCCCTTTGGCTGATTACCGGGTCAAGCGGCGGGGCTTCAGGACATCGAGGGGCGGTGCCTCCATCGTGTCGAGGGTGGGTTGCTTGGCGCTATCGGGGATGCGGGCCTCTGCCCGGGCATCGCGGAGCAGGTTTGCGGCCTGTTGCAGGGCGGCGGATTTCCCCGGCCCAGCCTTGTTTGCAACGGAGATCCAGTAAGATGCGGCTGCACGGTCGAGATCGAATTCAATTTCAGACATGAGTCATCAACTCCTTACGCTTTGACAGCTTGAACAGCCATGCCCTTGTAGAAGCGGTTTGCAGCAACCTTGGCGACCAGCTCTGGGCGGCGGAAATAGATCGCGCGGCCGCAGCGCATCGGCGGTGTGCTCCGCGCGAGGACGAACAGTTCATCGGCCCGCGTATCGTGCATCAGCTCCGCCTTGCGGATGAGCGGTCGGGAAATTTCGTGATAGCTGCTATTGGAGCCGCGAGAGCGGGAAGCTGATTCCAGCGCCTTGCCTGCGCTGCCCGTATTCGAGCCCTCAGAACTGGCCATGACGCCGTAGGTGCCAAAGGTGCTTTCCAGCTCGGTCGCGGTGTCGAGGTCCTGCACCGCGGCGTAGCATCGGAAAGAGACGCCCTCATACCAGGCGCGTTTTCCCTGCTCGCCCCACTGATCGACGATTTGCCCGATGGACTGATAGAGGAGCTGTAACGTGATGTTGTACTTCCGCCCGGCGTCGCGGGCGGTTTCGAGGATCTTCATATAGCCCAGACGGGCTGCCTCATCGAGCAGGTAGAGCACCCGTCCGCTCACGTTGCCATCGGCCTCGTAGGCGGCGTTGAGCAGCGCACCGATCACCGTGCGGCTGACGCCCGGCGTGGTTTCCAGTACCTTTAGGGGCATTTTGAGGAACAGGGTCATGTGGCCTTGCAGCAGCTCGGCCGTGGGGAAGCTGTCTCCGGAAACGAGCGTCGCGTATGCGTCATTGCCGAGCCAGGTGGTCAGCTCGGCCGCGGCGCCGACGACCCCGCTGAAGGTCTCATCCACCAGCCCGCACAGCGGTCCGGCGAGTTGCCGGGCGTAGGAGCTGGGGCTGTTCTCATAGATGGAGCGCAGCACCGTGCGGATTTGCTCGGTCGGCATGGCGATCGCGCGGCGCACTGTGCGGAGCGTCTTCAACTTGGGCGGCGCATCAGGGTCATAAAGGACGTGCGCCACAAAGCAGCGCACCACGTTGCGGCCCATGCTCTCGAAAAAATCGTCATTCTTGTTGAGGCCGGGCTTCTGGTCGCCGCAGACCCACGTAACGACCGAGTCGATGTTTACTGACGACACCGGCGATTTCGTGTCGATCCACTCCAGTACGTTGAAGCCGACCTTATTTGCGGGGTCGAGTTCATAGACCTTATGGCCCATGGCGGCGCGGGCCTCGCGCAGCATGGGGGCGATTTCTCCGGCCGGATCGAGGACCACGGCAGAGCCAGTCCAGTGCAGAAGCGTTGAAATGGCCGCCGTCGTCTTGTATCCGCCGCTTCCCACGATGACGAGGGCATGAGTGGGGCCTTCCCGGCACGGATCAATCAAAAGAGGCGCCTTGCCGCCCTTACCCCAGCTTTTCGGGTTTTCAGGGTCGAATCGCTCCTTGGCAACCTTGTCCTCATCCACCCTGTAGGCTTCCCCAACGACGATGCCGCCGTAGAGCGGGTTGGGGCCGGGGAAACGCTTCTGTGCCGCGACCATGCTGATCCATTCGGCGCGGCCATGATTATCCGTGACGGCGAGCGGTGATTTAACGGTGCCACCGAAAAGCGGGCGGCGAAGCCGTGGGCCGGCGACCTGGCGTGAGCGTACAATGAGGCTGATCGCCAGCATGGCGGGAGGGACCGCGCCCGCGACAGCACCGATCTTGAGCCAGAGGGAGACCCGCGCGTTGTCCGCGTCCTGGAGGGCATAAAGCCACCATTGGTAGAACGGGTGCGGGAAATCATGCAGCAGGCCCGTGCCGAACAGGAAAACCAACGAGGCCACCATCGTCCAAGCCACAAAGGCCAGCACGACGCTGAACCCGACCTTGATGATGAACTGGCCCATGGCATCGGTCATTCGTCCGATCCCTCGTTGCGATGCAGCGCTATCGCTATGAATTGCACAAACTTCAGTAACACGACGATCGCTGCCAGCTCACAAACCAAGCGGAGATAAATGGCGTTCTGATGGTTGATCAAACCCAGCACCAGCAAGACCGTGCAAAGTGCGATGCAAATTTCAAGCGTGTGGTGGTCATTGAGCGTTTTCTCGCGACGCGCCTTGGCCCGGCGATCATGCCAAGCCATGTAGGCCCGTCCCTTGCGCTCAATCCAACAGGAGAATTTTTCAGGGTCAAACATCACGCCGCCATCAGCAAATGCGCGGCCGTCTCACCACGCCGTGCGGCATCGGCGGCGAACCAGACCTCGCGAATTTCATAGAGGGCGCCTTCATTGTGGAACGGGATAATCACGTCCACCGCGGATGCCAGAAAATCCATCAGGGTCCGGTCATCCCATTTGCCGCCCTGGGGACTGCCCTTCACGAGCGCAAAGAGTTTCTTGAAGGCATCCTCCGGGTTCTTGCCGTGAATGGTGGTGATCGAACCGGGATGGCCACTCACCACCTCATTGACATAGGTCCAGGCGGCGTCATCGCGCAGCTCTTGCAGGAGCACTCGGTCGGGCCGCATCCGCAAGCTCGCCTGGAGCAGCGTTTCCGCCGTCACATTCGATTGGCCGATGTTATCCTTGCTGTAGAGCAGCCGGACATGGTTCGGCTGGGCAATCACCAGCTCCAGAGTGTCTTCGATGGTGATGATACGGTCAGTGGCCGGAATTGCGCCGATGAGCGTTTTGCTCATGGTCGTCTTGCCCGAACCGGTTGCGCCGCAAATCAGGATCGTCAGCCGAGCCGCAACGCATTTCTCAAGGAACGCTTCGAGGTTTCCCGAATCGTACAGAGCGAGCAACTCGCTGAAATCCCGACGCTCCGCCTCCTTGCGGGTCTCCCACTGATTCCAGCGGGCGGTAACGTACCGGCCGGCGACGGATTTTATCGGGGCGACCGAACCTCCTGGCTTGCGGATCGTCAGGCTGACCGTGCCAGCGGGCACGGCAGGCGGGATGCAAATCTGCAACCGCTCGCCCCCTGGCAGCTCCGTGGCGCAAAGAGGGTTCCGCGGCCCGACATCCTGCTTGCGCAGCGCGCCGGCGAGCGTGGCGATGTCTTCAAGGTCGGCAAGATCGAGGGCAATGGATTCTCCCTGGAACACCCCGCGCTGCCGGACGAACACCTCGCCAGGACGGTTGATGCAGATTTCCTCCGTGGCAGGGTCGTCCAGCCACGGCGCAAGCGGCGTCATCAAATAATTCAGCTGGAGCGCAGCTTCACCCGCCATTGCCCAAACTCACGGAATTACTGACTTCAAGCTTATAGACATTCGAGAAGTCGAGATCGTGCGCCACGATCAACCCGACCGTATCGCCCTGGTTCTTTGTCAGGGTCGGAGGGATGTTGATCGTGTTCTGCAGAGCCGTATTTGCGACCGTCTGGCCGTTTGACTGCCCCGCATAGACAAAGCCAAGGGCGGCTTGCTGTTGCGTCGAATTGCCGCTGCCGTTGCCGGCCGCTTCGATCGTCGCCGCATCGAGGGCGCCTTGCACGAGGGTCAGCATGAGGGCGCCGCCGAACCGATCCCAGAGATGGTTGTTGACCGCGCCGGGCAGGCCGGAGCGGCCCAGCTCATCGGTGCCAGGAGAATCGAGTGTGATGACGACGTGCTCCGGCGTCTCCGCGCGGGTCCAATCGACAAACACCCGGTTTTGACCCTGGAGCAGCCCGCTTTGGATTTGGCCGACAATCTTGGTCCCGCGATCGAGCAGGACCACGTTGCCCGTGGTCCCGCGAATGTCGATTGGCACCACGCAGGTCACCAGGCCGGGAAGCTGGCTATCAATGGCGGTCTGGAGGCTGCATGGGATCTCCGTGCCTTCCGTGATGGTCATGTTCGGGTTGGCGAGCACGGCGGCCCGTTCCCCGTCCAGCGGCGTTGCTTTCAAACGCGCACCCAGGGCGGAGTTATCCGGTGCCTGTGGCGCAGGGGGCGGCGTGCTCCCGGCCGCCCCTGTGCCCGGTGCTGGAGCCATGGCAGCGGATATCTTCGGGATAAGGCTTCCCTGGCCGGAATAGGCCATGATCGGGGCCGTTGCCGGGGTTTCCTGGGTCCTGGTCCCCAGGAGCGGCGTAGCGGCCGCGGTAGGAGCCGGTTGCGGCAGCGGCGCGGGCGCGGCTTTCGCGGCCGTAGGGGGTGGCTGAGTGAACTGCTCGCCTCCACCCGTATAGGCCGTTTGCGCGGGTTCAAGCTGGGCCTTCTGGCGATGGCTGTAGAGGGCGTTGAACCATACGAAGCCGAGCGCCAGCACCCCGACGAGGCCGAGAATGCCAATCCTGGTCCCCATCGACATTTGCCGCCTGCCAGTGCCGGCGACGGGAGATTGACCCTGTTCGACAGGTGATTGGTGGTTGTCGCTCATGGCACGGTCCCCGCAGAGCTGGAAATGGTGCGGGTAACGCTCGGGCTGACCGTGCCGGTGCCGGGGTTGTTGCCCACGGTGTTGTAGCCAAGATTATAAATGTTCAGCACGGTCCCGCCGTAGCGCAGGCGAATTTCCCGCGCGGTCTGGTCAATCTCCACCGCGTTGCCATGCACCGAATAGGTGGCCGTCGCTTCCTTGCCATCCGGGTTGATGGTGAAAACGGACGGGATGGCGGTGTTCCCCGGAAAGGTCAGCACCGTGGAATAGCCATTGTCCCAGACCGAGACAGGGGCGAGCGAATGATCGCCCTGCGCGACATACCTGTAATTGCGCGGGCCGATATACGGGTTGGTCCGCTCGCTATCCATGATGGCATTGGCGGCCGTCGCCCGCGCCCTGGCGGCGGCTTGCGCGTTCAGTTTGGCGGTCCTCGCTGCTTCGGCCGCCGCCTTCGCCGCCGCGGCCGCTGCTTCCTCTGCCGGATAGGTGAACTGCACCGCGTAATAGACGCCATCGGCGCCGTCAGCCGTGGACGGATCATTGACGGTCTCGATCTCGAATACATAGCGCCGGAGATGACCGTCAGGCAGTTGCGTCAAGACGATGATCGGCTGCAGGGCCAGAGGGGCGCTTGGTTTCAGAAACAGGTTATTACTCTTGGGCACCGCAGCGAGGTGCAGAGTGTCCGTCTCGGCAACCGCCGTTACGGTTTCATCCGAACCGAAAGACACGACCATGGTTGCGCCCACGATCGTTGATAGATGCACGACCTGGCCCGCGTTATAGGCTACGAGCCGCATTCTCGTATCGAAACGGTCGCGAATGGGCACTTGATCGGCGTACGCCAGGCGCGGCCCCAGGCCTGCCAGCACCACGCCAGAAAGAAGCAAAGCCCCCCAGCCTTTCATGGCGCAGTGTCCTCCTCACTCTGGTAGCTCGTAACAATGAGGCCGCCTGGGTTCGTCAGACGGTCAGATGCGGGAATGGAATCGACCTGCTGGAATTGCAGGGTGGCGGTCCATGTTGTCGTCACAGGGGCGTCCGTCCCCATGGTGAGCTGGCGCTCATAACGGACCTGGGCGACGTTCGGGCCAATGAGAGCAACCGAGATCGGCTGCACCGTGATGACGCCGTTCTTGCCAACCGTCACCTGGGGCGATTGAGGGTTGGGGTAGTTGAACCAAGACTGGTAGATCGTGCGCGCGTTCGCATCGGACATGCCAGAGACGATGTCGTAGCGGTACTGCGCGGTATGATAGGTGTAGCCTTCGCGCATCTGGACATATTGCCAGAGAGCGGCACGGATGACGGCCTGGCTTGCTGTTGCAGGGAGCGAGGATAGCGATACGGAAGTGTCTATCGTTCCATCTGGCCTGACCAAGAGATACACGGGCACCAGCTTGGTGAGCGGCAGCATCGAGGCGATCGACCACGCCAACCCTACATTGGCAAAGAGTGACACGGCGAGCGCGACTACGAGGCCGCGGGAAATATACCGGCTGAGCCGGGCGCGGAGCTTTTGGAAGGAGGCCACTTCATGGTAGTGCGCCTCAAGCTGTGGTGCGGTCAGTGGAAACGCGACGTCGAGGTCGTTCATCATGCCACCCTTAGTAGTGTGTGACGGGAGGTGGCGCCGACAGATCCTGCGGCGTCGGATGCCAATAGCCTACATTGAGCGGGTAGAGCGGCCCGGATGCGACCGCGAGCGGATCGGGATTGGTGCATCCTGAGAGGAGGAAGCCGAGGCCAATGACCACGAGCACACGCTCGCAATATCTTCCCAGGAAACCAGAAGATCTGCGCGTGAGTATCCGTGGCGCCTTCTTTTTGAGGCCAAATTCGAATGCGGCGCGTGACTGATCCAGAAGCCAGCGACAGGCCGGCATTCAACACGCCACGGTGGCCCTGCGCGAGAGGATAGAAACTTCATTTGTTGACCTCCCAAGATTTACCCGGAGCGGCGCAGGACTCGTGACGTTTGGCAGCCGCGCTTGCCATCGCAAGCGGACTGACGGAGATACCCCCGCCCAGGAGGCGGCAATGCCCGGAAGGAAGCAGTCGCGACGAGAGAGCCAATGGCAAAGATCAGAACTGAACATCATAGTGATGCATCACATGTCCGATATCGACCGATCTGGTGGTGATTGGCTGGAAACAACCTGGAGACGATGTCGGCAGTATATGTGACGTAACCGTTGATGATGATCGACAGAACAACATCGACGAGTAGAATCAGAATCGTCAGGCCGATCAGCTTGCCGACAAAACGGTCGGCAACTCCTCTCGTCGCGGCGAAGAGATACCCAAGCAACAAAAACGGCCCGACGGAGACGACGACGTCCATGAGAATCTTAGCGACCTCGAAGATCAGGAACATGACACCAATCGGGACTACGACAGCCTATCTCCAAAATGGCAAGCTCGAACCGAGTGCAGCGATGTTATACGATTGGAGCTCCTGCCGACTGTTGCTGAACACAGACCGTCGAGTGTCATCCAGAGAGATGTCAAACTCTGAGCGGATGGCTGCCGTGCCGGTCACCCCTGCAAAGCGAACTGGAAATCCAGTCCGGAATCCTTGGGTGAAGAAATGACGGTGATATATTCATTATAGAGTGTCGTTGACATAAGAAGCCCAACAACAAGGCTGATCTGAGATGCGTGTTATATGCCGGTGCGCGCAGCTACGTCACCTCGCATCACTAAGATACCCAGTAACGATCGATCCAAAGCACGACCAAAGCTGTTAATGGCCCCTGAATCGCGGACATGGCGCCGAATTGACCGTCGCCGAACGCCGTCCGTGAAAGGCGTTTGAATGGCCTGATCGAAGTCAGTAGAACGGTCATACCGAGCGTAACGGAACCATGACTTGATTTCCCCGACGGCACTGTCTCGCCGTTGGGCGGCCGTTTCGCAGTTGAGATGGCCTATTTGCTGCGATCTGCCGACGTAATGTTCTGGCAAGCCGCGGGCGATAGGAATTTCCTCGCATCTCCTAGCGCATCGCTTTTCGTCTTCTGCAGAACGTCGAGGATGAGCGACATACCAGGCGGCGAGTCGGGCACAGTCACGTGGCGGTGGCGAGCTGCAAGTGCAGCCGGGCTCCCGCAAGGGCTCACGCGAAGGCGGTTCCGATGACGAGCCGCTGCCGCATAGGCACATGATGACAAGGCGATGCTGATTGCGATTTTCTGAAGATCGCATCGGCTGTATCGTTATTTCCATCGATTGAGTGCCGTATGTCGAGTGGTGACAAAGTTGGTCGATTGTTCCTGTCGTAAATCTCTTCCTGTGCTGCATGTTGCGCTGCTTGTTGCTCGTTGGCGAGAACTTGAAGGTTGGCAGCTTGCGCCTGCTGGGCCTGCACGAATTGAGATTCCGCGGCGATGCGGCCATTGATTGCATTAACCTGGGTAATTGACGATGCTGCGTTCAGATCGGACTCAAGGTTCGGCAATTCTTGCAAGCGAGACTGGATCGCCGCGAGATTCGACGAAGCAATTCCTTCAATGTTGGCAATGCCCTGGGCATTGGCGGTGAGCTGGCTATTGTAGGGCGAGACGCCCGGCGGCGTGTATATGTGGTTCTGGGTGTAATAGCTGGCGCCCGACCCTGTCGGCGTGGTCTGACCGCCCATGAGGCCCGCCAGGGCATTAACCGCGGGCATTGGATTTTCGAGGGTCGAATTCTCAAGGTTTGTCGCCATCCCCAGGATGTTCGTGGGGTTTGTGAACATCGCATAGGTCTGCTGGAGTTGGAGAAGCTGGTTCTTGAGCTGCTCGACCTCGATGATCGCCTGGGCGGCGGTCCGCAGGTTCTGCGTCAGGTTCGCGCCGTCGATCACGGGGATTTGGGCACGCGCGTTGGGTGTCATGGCGAGGGCAGTGCCCAGAACAGCCATGATGGCGGGAGATTTCCTCATTCTTCCTCTCCTCTCAATCTGTCGCTTCGCGGTAACGCCGCATGAACTCTGGAAGCCAACGGGCCGGCTCCTCGCCGAACTGGCGGCGCAGCCTTTCGGCGAACCGCACCGTATTTGCCCGGCCGGAGAGTACAGCGATGAAGTCGCGCATTTCGCTGAGGTCGAATTCGCAAATGACACTGCCAGGCTCGCGCTTCAGCAGAAACTTCCGCTTTCCAACAGCCATATCTTCGCGCACCGCGCGGAACTCGCCCTCGGTGCATTTGAGGCCGTCGATGTAGGTCTCACGATCTGCGGTGGGCGACGGATACAAAATCTTGGTCTGACACTGAGCCACAATCGACGGGCCGAGCGGGCTTTCAAGAATGTGCTCCGGCATTTGCAGGGCCAGGAAAACCGCGCCGTTGCTCTTACGGACGGTCAGCAAAAGCTCATCGACCTTGGCCGCAAATTGTGGGTTCTTGAGGTAGAATCGGAACTCGTCGATCGACAGCACAACGCGGCGGCCATCGAGGAGCTGTGTCACACGATAGAGCAGATACGCACCAGCCGGCGCGCAGGCTTCATGTTCGAGCAGCTGCGTCATGTCGAAGCCGGTGATGTTCTCATCAACACGAACCTCGTCATGGTCGCCGTCGAACGCCCAGCCGAGCGCGTTGCCGCGGCACCATTTTTCCAGCCGAGGACCGCAGCCTTTGGGGTCGGAATGGCCAAGAAATTCCCGCAGGCCTGCAAGGGAACGCAGCTCGACCGGCATGCTCAGCTGACGTGCGATGGCACGATCCAGCCGCTTTTCCTCATCGGGACTTAGCGATCCCTTTTCGTCGCTTTGGATGAGGCCGGTGATCCAATCGCGGAGAAAATCGGCATCCGCCTTCGTGTTCTTGAGGCCCCGCAGCGGCGACATGCCAGAGGCTTCGCCGCGCCGCAGCTCAAGATATGTCCCGCCACTGGCGCGGACCAGCAGCTCCCCGCCCCGGTCCTTGTCGAAGAAGACGACGGACCCGCGCGAGCCGGACATGACATTCTGGGCAAGCATCGCCTGCTCGAACATCGCCAGTAGGAACATCAGCAGCACGGTCTTGCCGGAGCCGATCGGGCCGAAGATGATGGTCATGGCGACATCGGCCACATGGGGCACGTAGTCATAGGCCGTGCCGCCATCGGTCCGGAAACGCGCGATGGCACGTCCCCAATGCCCGCATGTCTCGCCCGTGGGGAAATTATCAAAGCTCGACAGGCCGGCGAAGTTGCGGGAATTGAGATGGCCGGCCCGGGTGCGCCAACCGACATTGCCGGTCACCTGCGACCAGAAAGCCGCTTCCAGCCCGAGCCGCTCCTCGACCGTCACTGACCCGGAATCAGCAAGCCTGCCACGTGCCCGCCCGGCCCGCTCCTGAACCTCCGGCAAGGAGCTGCCATAGACGGCGAGCGACAGGTGGTGCACTGCCATCACGAACTGGTTTGACATGACGGCATCCGCCGCCTCATCCAGCCCGGCAATTTGCGACACCGCTTTGTCCTGCGCGCCCACCATCTGTGCGGATTTCAGCGAGAGCTTGTCCTGTGCCTGGGCGCGGGTCACAAAGGCGAAGGACTGCGAGAGCACCAGTGGAAAAGGTGCCGAAAGGAGCGTGTTCAGCATCCCCGGCCTGGTTTTGGCGGGGTATTCGCGGAATGAGAAGATTGTGCCGAACGTGCTCTTGTCAGGCGCCCGGATTTCGATGCCACGGCGGCCGCAAATCACCCGATCCGTATAGATAGAGTCTCCCATGTGACCGGAGACGATCGGTACCCGGAGCCGACGCCCGGTGATGATGAGTTGCAGCGCCTCCGCGATTTCGGAGAACATAATGCCATCATGCTCATAGACGCCGAGGCGGCGGACCCCGAAACTCTCGAAGCCGTTTTCGAGGATCACCCACAGATCCTCTAGCTCACGAACCAGGCCATCCTGAACTTCCGGGAATTTCTTCCGAAAGCGCGCCATCCTGCGAGCAAAGCCTGAGCCGAGGTACGCTGCGGGGTGAGACGACCAGGCTGATGAAATAGTCGTTCTTGAACAGGCGATCCTGCAGCGCCACGCGGCGATAGGTCCTGTCCAACTCTGCTGCGAATTGCGACCGGAATTGCCGTGGCGTCTCCGGTGCTTCATCCTTGTGCCGGATGAGATGCGTAAAGATGGCGACGTTATCGTCGGCCATGTTTCGATACACAGTGTTCATCAGCCGTAGGCGCGCGTTCCGGGCTGCATGGTCCGCCAGCTCGAAGGGGAGACCTTGGACATGCGCCATGGCGAGCAGACCGCCAGTTTCGAGCAATACCGCCTGGGCGCTGATATGCCCCACGAACGGCAAGTAGCGGTGCTGGGCGGCCGACCGCTCGCTGATTCCACTGTCACCCCACATCAATCATGCCTCGGCCGCGATTGCGGATGCGGATCGGGAATGGCGAGACCGAAGCCCCACCCCACAGGTGGTTGTCCACCGAGCGCCCGGCCGTCCTGAGAAAAAGGAGCACGACCCCAACCGCGTTGTAGTCACGCGACACCAACGCGCGCGCAGCGAACCAGAGCGGCACCATCACGCCGAGATAGAAGGGGTTTCTCAGGATAACGACGACGAGGCCGCCAAGTATCATCAGCAGAGCACCCACGGCCAACGGCACGCCCATAAACATTGCGGGGCGTGTCGCAGCCAAATAGAGGGTGTCGGTTTCCAGCGGCTCCACATCAGCCCCCGGTCAGGGTTTGGCCCAAATAGGAGGCACCGAACATGATCACGATGCCGCCGATGACACCCGCGATGATGCCAAGCGACGCGCGGCCGAACATGAACAGCACACCGATGGCGATGATGCCCAGAACCGCAAGCGACTGCCCGAAGGGACCGAGGATGAAGGTGCAGATGTTGTTTATCATCGTCTGCGGGCTGGCGCCGCCGGTGACGGTCTGGGCATAGGCCGCGGCCGGCAGGGCGACGAGGGAGACCGCGAGGCCCGTGCGCTGCATGAGTGGCGGCATGACCGCCAAGCCGAGGCGGTGCAGCAGCGTTATGGTTGCGCGGGAATAACGAACGAACATAAAAAGAGACGCGGTTCATCATCGGAGTCCTCTGAGGTTGCTGGGTGGAGGATGTGGCCTGAACCGTCGCCACCACGGTTGCGGCCAGGGCAGCGGGCGCCGGGTGGCCGGCCGTCGATTTCTGGTCTTGCGCGGGCGTCGGCGAGGCCGGTGCCAGGGGGATGAGCCAGGGCGCCCCATGCGCCTGTGCATAGGCTGCCGTGGCCCACACATTCCATGATGGCGGGGCGTTCGGATCGGCCGGCGTGACGGGCTGGGGAGCCGATGCGGGTGGTTCCGCCGTCGCGGCATTGGCATTGACGATCACGCGCCGCGCATAGCCGTTCAGGATGCCCTTGAACGGAGAGCCGGTGTTGTAGCGCGAGAGCGCCATGAGGAGCGCAACCTGTTGCTCAGCACTGGTTTTGCCGCCGCCATAAGCCGCCTGCAAAACCGCGGCCCCGCCCGCCAGAGAGGCGCAGGGATCGAGCGCGCCACGGGCCGTCATGCGCAAGGCGGCGAGGTTGGCGGAGTTGATCTGCATGAGGCCGAGATCCACGGAATCGCCACGGCCGATCCATTGCCCGGCGTCCGACAAAGCTGCCTGCAAGGTTGGCGGCGTCTCGCTGATCTTGGTGGTGTTGTCGCGCAGTGCCCAGGGATCGAGGCCACTTTCCGTCTTAGCCACGGCCTCCAATGTCGCCACGGGCACCGCTGGCGCACAGCGGACCGCCAGGACCCCGAAATCCGCCGTGGAGAGGGGTGCTGCCCCCGCGGCCCCCGGCACCCCACACGCCGCCCAGGCCGCCCCAGCGGCGAAGAGGAGAGCGCGACGTTGCTCGAACGGCCTGACCATCATGTGTTTCCCAGCCACCGCGGCAGACCGCGGGGGGCCGCGGTTTGCATAGACCATATCAAGTGCCCCTATGTCAATAACCGGTGCGTGTATCGCCTTAAGTGCACTTTATTGAGATTCCGGACACACCGACATAGAAAACTGCGGATGGCACGTCCGAAGCAGTTCTCCGACCGCAGACCTTGGCGTTTCCGCCGGGTGACGTTCGCCGGCCATCAGGGCGTAACAGGGCAGGACGAGGACCGTTCTGACTTCATCCGCGCTGCTGTTGAGAGGGAGAGTCGCGCTCCGCCGTTCGGCCTTCTATGCGGACCTCAAGGTCCACCTTCTCGTGAACGAGAGCATCGGAGAGTTTTGCTCGAAGGCGATCGCCGGGCCGTTGGCTCAGCGCAAGGCCGCCGTCGCCGACGATGAACTTTCGCCAAGACAGAACCCGCGGAATAATCGGGTCCGCCGCGGCCCTCGACTTACCCCTGCCCTTACGCCGTGGTGCGTTGGCCCTTGCCACCCGGCCTGCAGCGCGTTGCACCGCGCGCCACCCGAGGCGTGCGCGCGTCATCCTCACCATAGACCGTGATCGGGCCAAGCTAGCCCAAACCACGCAGCATGTTGAGTATGCGGTCAAACAACCGGAAAGTCCGGGGTTTCCCGCTGGCTCCATTCCTACAGGGGTGCGATACCGGAAACGCGAGACAACCAGCGTTTCAGGCGACGGTTGCGTGCCGTCGGCATTGTCCGCGCCATCTTGGGCGCCGCCTGACCAACACAACACTTTCATCATTTAGGCGCCTCAGCATGCCAACGAACCGCTCTCGGAATGACGCTGCCCTCGGTGAAGGTGTTCCACGCACCGGCCCACGCCGTGACGTAATGTGTCGGGGCGGCGCGTGCTGGTCCGGCCGGCGCAAAGGTGACGATGGAAGGAACGGCCGTGGCGGCTTCCACGCCTGCGACATAGCCATTGATGATGCCGCGAACCGGATGGCCTGTGTTGTAGATCGACAGCATGGCGCGCAACGCGTGGTGGTATGCCTGGGAGAGGATTTCCGAACCGGCGCGCATCGATTGGCAGGCGTCGAACGCATCCGCAATGGACAGGTCGACGGCTGGCAGGTTGGCGCCGTTCACTTGCATCAGACCAAGATCGACACTGTGATGCTGAGCGACGATCGGGTCGGTCGCGAGCGCGATCGCGGCACCAGGCGTGTCTGGCGCGTGCCGCGTGCCGGACGCGTAGTCGAGCACGGCGAGCGCATACAATCCACTCTCGGCGTCGGCGATGCTGACGATGGTGTCCGGGGCAACACCGGGCGCGCACTGGTGCGCGAGCGCTAGCGCCGCAACGACCGACAATACGGGGTCCATCAGTGGAACTTTATGCTAGACGCGTGGTCAGCCATGGGCATGGGCTCTCCGTGCCTGTGGTCAGGTGCGGTTCCGCTGTTTGCGGCAGCGGGCCGCACCGCTTTCAATGCATGTTCTCATTATGCCCCCAAGGCCCGGCCACTTACCAATTCACAAAGGCGCGGTTTCGCAACCGACGTAACAACGGAACATCGTTATAGGCGCGTTTATAGGCGCGTTGGTGTAGTGCTTAGCCTTTGAACCGACTCGGTTAATATGTTTCCCGGGCGGACCGGGTCGGCTGTGCCGTTTCGCAGCAGACGCGGTCGTTCCAGTACCGATCATCAACTCATGACGCAATTGGCCACACAACCGAATCGTTAGCATCGGCCGCCGTTATATCTTCGGTAATTGCGACGGCCCTGTGGAGGCAGACACATCAAAAACCGAGGTCCGAACCAACTGTTTACGGCTTCCGTTTGACACCGAAGCTCGACGTGACGTTCGTGTCACACTTCAGGCTGGTGCAGCATTCCGCAGGAAATATTTGCTGTTTTTGATTTTACCGCGGCGGTTATTACGCGCAACTCGGCGGCGGCCAGCTCGATTACACGCGTCTGGCGTTCGCGACGCCGCAACCATTGTGGAAGGCTAACGTGCGACTTTTTATTGACGGAATCATGCAAACGCGGAGCCGTGGCAATGAGCTTTCATGCGAGCGGGTCGGCAAGCGCCGTCGGGGATTTGAGGACAACGCTGCGCGAAATCACGACAGAGCAGCTGCGTGACCTCGGGGTGCATCGGATGCCCTACGTGCGCGCCGGCATGTATCACGGCGAGCGGACTTCCGTGCTTTTTAATGCGGTTGGCAGGTCGATCGGGAGAGCCGCTACCAAAGATGCGGTATGCGAAGTCGTAGATGAAGTTCGGTCTCGCCGTCGTAGCGATTTACTGAACCGATGGTGGCTGAGCGTTGCAAGCGCTCGGATGTCGTTTCGTCAAAAGGATGCTTGGCGGAATGACGCGCCGCCCCTAGTCGAGGCCCTCAATGAATATCTGGGACACGAACTCAAGCTACTACCTCAGATGCCTCCGGACGGGCAAATCAGTCGGATCATGGCGTAAACGACTGATCATAAAACGCGGTATCCAGCCTGCCGTCCGACCCCTTCGAAACGGAGATGTCGTCCATCCAAGACGACAGCGCTACCGCTTGCGCCAGCCGCGCCGCAAGGGTGCGTCGCGCTCTGCGTTCCCGTGCTGCACACGCCCTTGCCCCGCGACGGCTTCGCGGTTGCCGAGGGCCATTCGGCAGTGTAGAACATAACAAGAACATATAACGTCCCTCTTCTGCTGGACCAAGCCTGGGAGGAGCGCACAGCCATGAGCGGGCAAGACGCGGAAATCCAACACCTGAAGGCCAGCGTGAGCTGCGCGGCGCTGCTAGAGCGGCTGCCACCGGTATGGCGGCTTGATCGCGCGGAAAGCACCCGCCGCTGCCTGAAATACCGCCGCGGCTCGGGCGAGATCGTGATCGTCAACCACGACGGCCGCGGCTGGTGGGACCCGTTGAGTGAGGCCAAGGGCGACGTCTTCAGTCTGGTCCAGCACCTCGAACCCAGCCTGAATTTCGCCCAGGCGCGGCATCTGCTGCACGGCTTCGTGGGGATCGCGCCAACGTTCCCGGAGGCCCTCCGCGTCCGCAGGGCGCGGGTGCCGCGCGTGCCTCTCGCGCGGCGGTGGAGCAGGCGCCAGCCCCTGTCACGGGGATCTCCGGCTTGGCTCTATCTCACCGCGCAGCGGGGATTGCCGGAGGGTATCCTCGCGGCAGCAAGCGCCGCCGACGCCATCCGCGAAGGCCCCCGGGGCAGTGCCTGGTTCGCGCATCGGGATTGGACCGGAATCCTGACGGGCATCGAGATGCGCGGCCCCACTTGGCGCAGCTTCTCGACCGGCGGCGACAAGACGCTGTTCCGCCTGCCGGGTGCACCTGGCCGTCCGAGCCGGGTTGCGGTGTGCGAGGCCGCGATCGACGCCCTGAGCCTAGCGGCGATCGAAAGCCGTCGGCTCGACACGCTGTACACCGCCACCGCCGGCGGGATGGCTCCGGCGACCATCACCGCGCTGCAACAGCTTCTGGAGGGCCTGGCGAGCGAACCAGCCGGCACGCTGATCGCCGCGACCGACGCCGACATCGCCGGCCGACGATACGCCGCCAGACTACAGAGGATGGCGACGGGGGCAGGAGTGCGGTTCGACGCGATCCTGCCGCCGGACGGGCTGAACGACTGGAACGACACGCTACGCGCGACGACGCCGACGTCAGTCCTCGCGTGATCGCCGGCGCAGTCGCGCCGGCGGACGGGGCGGCAGGGACAGCGGCTTCCATCCGGCGATCGTCCGGGCACATTCCCGCGCCTTCGCGGTGTCGGTGATGCCGGGGAAACGCCGGCGCAGCTCGACCGCGGCGGCGAATTCCCCACCCTGATCGAAAGCGGCGCGGATCGCCGCAGCCTCTTCTTCGGAGACGACGAACATCGCTGGAGGATGGTCGCGCTGAGCATGACCTGCAAGCGGATACGCGGCGCGAACTCGTGGACGAAGGCCGGTTTGTTCGGCGGGAACAGACGTCCGCGGCGCGGTGGCCGGCCCTTTGTTCTGATACCCGAGCGTGGAACGCGCCGGTGGGTCGGAAGCTGGGCTGACCAGGCATCGGGACAGGCCCAACGGCGGCGCCGGTTGGAGCAGGGGCGGGCAGATCGAGGTTCGGCGATACCACTGTGCGATTCGGGTTGCCGCGGTGAGGGAGATCGGGTCATGGTGTGACGTTGCGAGCGACCACGGATCGGGCCGCTGCTGATGATTTGACACTTGATCTACGAGGACGGGACGGCCGGGTTCAGTCCCGAGCAGCACGGTCGCGCGACCAGGCGATCCATATGGCCTGCAAACTCCTGCAGCAATCGTATGAGGTTCGTCGGGCGATTGGGCCGGACGGTGGCGACTGCCTCGATGAATCGCGGGTTCGTGGCAAGGAATGCCAAAGACCCTACTTCTCAAATAATTTCGGGCGATCTGAAAACAAGAACCGTCGCAGCATTGCAACCTGCAATCCGCGATGGCCCAGCCAGTACATTCGCCTGTCCTTGCCCGCGGGACCGGTCCGATCCATCGTCCCCGGACATTCAAAGTCGGTCCAGCGAATGTCGGACCAAAGTGAGGAAATGCCGTGGTCGTCGAAGCGAAGCGTACCGGCACGAAGCGTTGGTTCGTGCTGTTCCTGATCAGCCTGATGTACCTCGTGACGTATCTCGATCGAGCGAACATTTCGACCGTTGCCCCCGTCATCGCCAAGGAATTCGACATCGGCAAAATCGAAATGGGCTTCATCTTCAGCGCATTCGTCTGGAGTTATGCGCTGTTCCAAATTCCGGGCGGCTGGTTGGGCGACCGGTTCGGGCCGCGGCGCATGTTGACCGGCATCGTCGCTTACTGGTCGGTCATGACGGCGCTTACCGCTGCGGCCAGCGGCGTGGCATCGTTCGCGGCGGTAAGGTTCCTCTTCGGCGCCGGCGAGGCGGGGGCGTTTCCGGTGGCGACCCGGGCCATGCAGCTTTGGTTCCCGCCGCGGGAGCGTGGCTTGGTGCAGGGCGTATCCCACAGCGCGAGCCGGCTCGGCGCCGCCGTCTCACCGCCCATCGTTGTGGCGATCGTCGCGACGATGGGCTGGCGGTGGGTGTTCTACATCTGCGCCGCGATCGGTATCCTGTGGTCCGTGCTGTGGTATCTGACCTACCGCGACACGCCCGAGGAGCAGGCCTCCGTCAGTCGCGCCGAACTGGCTTACATCCGGGGCGTCGACGAACAGGGGAACGTCCTGCCGCCCAGAATCGAGAGCATGGCGATCCTGCCGTGGGGGACCTTGTTCCAGTCGTCCAGCATGTGGGCACTCATGTGTGCCTATTTCACCAGCGCCTATTGCGGCTTCATCTTCCTGAGCTGGATGCCGTCGTATCTGGTGGAGTATCGCCATTTCACGCTGCTCAACGTCGGCATTTTCGCCTCGCTGCCGTTCTGGGCCGGCGTCGTCGGCGACACGACGGGCGGCCTCGCCGTCGACTGGCTGGTGGCGACGACCGGCAGCGTCAAACTCGCGTATCGGCTGGTCGCGGTCGTGGGCCTTCTGGGCTGCGTGGCCTGCATCGTGCCGGCCGCGCTGGTCGACAGCGCCTATACCGCCGTCGGGTGCCTGACGGGGGCCTTCTTCTTCCTCGAGTGCGCGATCGCCCCGGCGTGGTCCACGGCGATGCATATCGGCGGTAAATATTCCGGAACCGTGTCGGCCGCGATGAACATGGCGGGGAACATCGGCGGCGCGCTGTCACCGATCGTGTTCGGGATTCTCATCCATTACGGGTCGTGGCAGGCGCCGTTCATCATCGCGGCGGTGTTGCTGGTCTTCGGTGCGGCGGTCTGGGCTTTCTGGCTGAACCCCGAGGTGTCGGCGATCGAGAGGGACGGGGTCGGGCCCGTCGCCGCGGTCCGGCCTTCGTTATGAAACGACTTGCGAACTTTTTGTCATGGCCCGTGGGCAATGAGACGGTGACAGAAGACATTGGGGTTATAGGCCGATGAATGCGCCGGTCATTCGCATCTCGCTTGGAAAATTCGACGCCAACATCGCTGCTGCCGTGGAGGCGAAATTGCAGGCGAGCAGGGCAAGCCTTGAGAGCGGTGAGGTGGTCCCAATCCATCCATACCTGATCACAACCGGCGCTCCAGACAGGGGAGAAGCGTCATCTCGACAGTATACCGTTCCCCGGAAAATCGAGGAGGAGGGCCGCTGCGAGATCGCCCTCCCCCCGATATCCACCGTGTTATCGACCGGCTTGTCCCCTGAACGGTGGACAGGCGGGCAGCGAAACGGTCCCCGATAGACACCCTTCCATGAGGGCAGAGCGTCGGTTGGGACTGCCGCAGAACTGGGGGTAGCGCCAGTCTTGCGCCAGACTTGGCGTCTATTCAATGCCCGGGAGTGAGCGCGTGGCCTGGATCGTGAGGCTGGTGAAAATCGACGCAGAGGATGAAACGCGCTGTGGCGACGTGATGGCGTTCGAGCGACCCAACGGTCTCCGCACCATGGCGGACCTTGGGTTGACCCTGGCCGAAGCGAAGCAGTTAATGGCTGCCGTCCAGCAACAGATCGTTGCCGAACAGGCTACGGATCACAGCGCACATGTGCCGACCTGCCCGGACTGTGGCAGCTTCTGCCGCGTCAAGGACTATCGGCCACGTGCTGTGGCGACGTTGTTCGGCCAAGTCATGATACGATTGCCGCGGTTTCGCTGCGTAGCCTGCTGCAAGATCGAGACGGGCATTCGCTGGCCCACGCATTGCCGCTCGACCCCGGAGTTGGATCAGCTTCAGGCGCATCTCTCCGCTCTCATGACGTACAGAACCGCCGCTGATCTGCTGGTGCAAATGTTCCCAATCGATGCCGGCAAGGATCCCGAGACACTCCGTCGTCGCGTGGTGAAAGCAGGAGCCGCACTCAAGCTCAGGCTGCGACGACAACCGCAGCGCCCGCCGCGGCGATTTCAGTGACCCTGGATGGGACGTTTGTGCGAAGCCGCGAGCCAGGAGAGCGACATCTGGAAGTGCGGGTCGGCAATGTCGAGACATCAACTGGTGCCAGGCAAGTCTTCGCCGCTGTCGTCGGAGCCGACACGGATATCGCGGCGTTGATCCATCGTAACCTCACCTCAGTCGGGCGTGCCGCGGATACGACATTGACTGCGTTCACCGATGGCTGTCCAGGGCTAAGGAACATTCTTGCCGACGCCGGGATCACAACTGCGCCGATGCTCGATTGGTTCCACATTGCTATGCAATTGAACCATCTGAAGCAAGTTTCTGACGCCATATCGGCGACCAATCCGGGGCAGGAGAAGGCAAAGGCGGCCATTGTCAACGAAGTTGAACGATTGCGTTGGCGGTTGTGGAATGGCAAAGCCCAACGCACGGATCACCATCGACCGCATTCATGCGATGATGCGCCACTTTCGAAGTGAGCACGGTCGAAAAAGTCATGCCGCGTCGGCGGGCAAGTTGTGGGCCGCGTTGCACGCGCTGGATAGATATCTGATTGGACAGAACGAATGGCTTGTCAACTACGCCGGACGATGCCGCGCCGGTCTGCGGGTTGGAACTTCGATCACGGAAGGCACGGCCAATTTTCTGGTGAACCGCCGAATGAACAAACTGCAGCAGATGCGATGGTCACGCCGGGGCGCCGACCTGCTGTTGCAGGTTCGTTGCGCGGTTTACAACGGCGCGTTTGGTTCCGCCTTTGGCCAAGAATTCCATCCCGCCAACAGTACCAACTCCGCTTACGGCCAAGGCCGGTTGACCCCAGTTCTGCGGCAGTCCCAGACG
>CAVTFL010000003.1:0-13876 GCA_963733925.1 uncultured Alphaproteobacteria bacterium
GCTCAGGGCCACATCCGCCCGCCCTCATCGCTCGGATATCGGCCACCTGCGCTACAGACCACTCACAGCCAGTCAATCAACTTGGATCGTCATGCTCCAATCCAGTAATCTCTATCGGCCTAGTCAAAATATCCGTCAGGTCATTAACACGTCCCTTCTAACGGAAGCTCTGTTCAGCCGGCAGACACGCTGTTGTTCGACGTCGTCAATACATAGAAACTGCCATCATACATCTCCTGTGGAATCACGAACAGGAAGTCTCCAAGGCTTGTTCCAGTCGCCCCTGGGTGCGACGCGACGCAGTTCACGGTTCCAGATACATGTATGGGCGCCGGATTGGGCCCGACTGGCGTCGGATAAGGCTTCCATGAGGCCGAGAAAATCCCCGCTCGTGAGGTTCAATGAGACCGTGCCGACTTGCCCGTCTTGCGTTTCCGATCCCACCATAACCACTGTTGCATCTTGTTCTATAGCCACGTGGCCAGCAGGTGGCTGAAAAATACCCTCGAGTATCATCGCGTCAGATAGTTCATTGAATGCCGCAAAGGTAAATGAGGTAAACGTATTAGGAGGACCTTCAGGCAAGTGGCCTGCCAGGGTACTCTCGAATGCTCGTGAGTGCCTTTTGTGTCACAGGCGAAAGATGGGACATCGCGCTCTCGCTTTCTCAACGGAGTGACATGCCGGTGGCTGTCCAGATCGGCGATTTCGTAACATTTTTTCGGGTCTAGGTCCAGGTGATGGTTCAAGCTTTCCCAGGTCCATCATCGCGAAAGCTCAAACGCAACGATGTTTGGTCATCGGCGCGACGCTGGACGACGGCCTTGGGCATGATTTTGGCTCCAGTGGCCCCTACATGGAACCTTGTTGCATGGATCAGCTCGATGAGCGCGGTAATACCTAGCCTCATTGGTTTCATATGATACGAATATAATTCGGGCGTCCCAGCTTTAGCATGCGGTTCGACACGTCGACAGCAATCGCTATGTCGGTCGCCTGACGGCCGTCCGTCTGCGAATGTAATGCCTCCCCGATCACCCGCTTCCACCGGCCGATGTCGGCTTCTACCAATGCACGCAGTTGTATCCCGACGCTTTCTGCCATCCCATTCGGCCTCGCTCTGCAACCAATCGTAGATGCCGGTCATGCTGTGTGGGTGCAGGCTCGGCTGTTTTGCTCAGCACCGCACTCGAATGCGGTGGCACATTCACAGCCGCATCGGGATGGCGTTCGGCGATCTCGCCATAGACGCCGTCCTGGTCGTACGCACCGTCGGCGGTGAACGAGGCGACGGGACCGTCGATCTGATCCAGCAAGGTGCCGACCATGCCGTCATCGACGTCGTTGGTCGTCAGCGCCGCGGCGACGATCTGGCCGCTACCGGCATCGACACCGATGTGCAGTTTGCGCCATGACCGGCGCCGGCTTGCGCCGTGCTTCTCGACCAACCACTCGCCGGCGCCGCAGAGCTTTAGCCCTGTGCTGTCCACCAACAGATGTATGGGCCGGCGGTCGCACCACGGCCAACGTCTCGGCTCGCCGGCTCAGCATCGAATGGTCCGGTACGGCGAGATCAAGACCGAGCAGCCGGATGATCCAATCAGTCCTTCGGTCTGCCGCAGGGCAGGCGGAACACAGCGCGCAAGGTCAGTGCCGTTGTGATCGCCAGTGTCGAATAGTGCGGCTGGCCACCGCGTGTGGTCCGTGGTTCCGCACGCCAGGCCGCGATCGCCTCGTCGGTGAACCAGATCGTCAAGCTCCCACGCTGGCGTAGGGCCGCATCATATTCCGACCAGTTCGTCACCCGATGCTGCTGCTTCGGGATGTCGAGGCAGACGATCTGGCGCTCGCCCTCGTCCTGGAAGGTCATAGCCGGGCGGAGGCCGCGAGGACTGCGGCATGGATCGGCCGACGCTCGCGACTGGGTTATCCGTTACAACGAGCAAGGCATCGCCGGTCTGTCGGACCGTCCGCACGGAGGGGGTGCGTCGCCCAAGCTGTCCGTCGAGGAGAAGGCGCAACTCGCGGCTTGGGTTCGCCAAGGGTCCGATATCGCTGAAGACGGTGTCGTGCGCTGGCGTTTGCGCGATCTGCGGGACCAGATCTTGCCGATGCATGAGCGGAGCGTCAGGCGGCTCCTGAAGACGTTGATGTTCAGCCACATCTCGGCGCGGCCCCGCCATCCCCAAGCCGATGCGGCAGCGCAGGAGGTGCATAAAAAAACTTCGCCGACCTGGTTGCTGCCGTCATTCCCCCTTCCGCACAAGGCAAGCCGATCGAGTTGTGGTGGCAGGACGAGGCTCGTGTTGGTCAACAAGGCAGCCTGACGCGCATCTGGGCGGAGCGAGGCAGTCGACCAACAGTGCCACGCGATCAGCATTACGAATCCACCTATCTGTTTGGTGCCGTCTGTCCAGCACGGGGTGTTGGCACCGGGCTGGTGCTGCCGCACGTCAACGTCGAGGCGGTGAACCTGCACCTGCAAGAAATCAGCCGACGCGTCACTCAGGGGGCGTTTGCCGTGCTGACGCTGGACGGCGCTGGATGGCATCAGAAGGGCGATCGCCTAGTGGTACCTGACAATATCGGGCTGCTGCATCTACCGCCCTACTCGCCAGAACTTAATCCCGCCGAGAACATCTGGGAGTTCCTGCGGCAAAACGACCTCAGCAATCGTGTCTACGCGACATACGAGGCCGTGGTCGATGCCTGCTGCAATGCTTGGAACAAGCTTATGGCTGCACCCGAGCGCATCCGATCAATTGCAACACGTGAATATGCCCAAAACGGTCGGCTCATGAATCGGTTAGTATAAGGCCCATCATCTTGGCGATGGCTTTGACCCCCTGATTCTGGTCGAGCGTTGTGCGCACGATGTTGGACTGCGCGCGGGTGAACGAACACTTCCTGCCCCGGTACTTCGCCTCGGACTTACGCTTCGCATAGGCAATGCCAGTCTTCTGTGTCGCCTTTGTGGCTTCGGCTCACACCTGCGCCGTAGTGGCCATGAAGGCGATCATCGCGTCACGCACCGCCTTCTGGATCGGGTCAGTTGTCGAACCATAGAACACGATGGTGCCCACCTGCCACTCGCCTCCCACCGCTCACGCTCCGCAGGCTAGGCAGAGCTAACGGACGTTCCGGGCATACTAACTCGGCTCCGTTCGAGGGACTTACGGAGGAGTGTACCGAATGCTTACCAATTTGATCCACAATCCGTGCACGCGAACAGGTGGTCGCACATGAGGTGTCGAGCAACCACAGATGTCTAATGTTCCTACGCACAAGGATCGCCGAAACATTGAAATCCCTTTTGGTGCCCGGTGGATCACGTGGGAAATCGGGACGGAAGAACTACAACGGTCGGCGATGGCTATAGAAACGTTCGATGACCTAAGTTGCCGGCGAAACTCATGTTGAACGACTGCGCAACTAAATCCGCATGCGGCGAAAGCTGCTTGTGCGGCAGTCCACGGGCAAGTGGTCCAGTGATCCAAGTGAACGTTTTGCTAATGAGCATGCATGGGTCCTGTCTCTGATGAACCAGTATGGAATGATAAGCAGAGTTTGCCGCCGGACCAAGCAGACATCGCTGCTCCCCGACGGGGCAGATAAGCTCCCATTGTTACTGGAGGAAATGCAGCGAACAGAACCCCGCGAGTGGAAGGAGGATTCGTATCAGAAGCCTCCCGGCCGGTGATTGAGCTTGCACCACGCTCGCTCGCAAAGGCAGGACACCTGCCTGATTAAGACTGATCACGCGACCAAATCTCACCTGGGTATGAGTTTGACTGTGCCTAGCAGGTCTTTGCTTGCCCTCTCGCCCAGTCAACAAGATACTTCATTGGATAAAAGGATCGTCTCCGATGCCTCTTCTCAGGAGTAGCATTCCGCCGTTCAAAGCGCATGCGACGCGGAACGGAAAGTGGGCAGAGCAAGCCACCGATCCGGCGGAGAAGGCTAAGTTTCTGAAGACAGCCGAGGAGTATGAAGCTCGCGTAGCTGAAATCGAGAACAGTCTTTCTGATGAAGGTGATCCTCTCGGTGCCGCCGATTCCATCGAACTCGAATGCGGATTCGATTAGGACCGCGTTCAGTCTAGAGCGCGACCTGCAGGCCGCGCTGCGGAACGGTATCGGACGACTGGAGGATGGGCTTCAAATTGTGGATCGTTGATTGGAAAGGGTATGCCCATCGGTCCGAATCGATATTCTTACTCAAGAGCCCGTCCGAGGCATCATAGTAGCGGAGGATTTCGCGCCATCCGCCAGTCAGCCGCCCGTGCCGGGAACGTTCGACTGTACAAATACTCGATCAGGTTTTCGTTCGAGCGACTGGGTGCTGGTGGAAAGCCAATGCTGTAGGGCAAAATGACTTCAAGCGGTTCAAGACCTTTAAGGCGGTCCCGGCACAGCCAAATCTGGTAAACGATGACTGACGCTCGCGGGACTGTCCAGAGATCTGGGGGATCAAGACGATTGGGATAGGACCAGCCGGGTATGTTGCCGGCTGGGGATTTGCGGATGGAATTGACGCTGCGTTTGGTCGGGACGCGGAGTGATGGTCAATCTCGGAGTTACGAGGTGATGGCGATCAGCCGGCCTGATGGGCTTGCTGATATTGCCAACTTGGGTCTGACGCTGGCCAAAGCGAAGCTGCTGCTGGCGCAAATTCAGCAGCAGGCTTTCGCCGAGCAGGCCGAGACCCATGCAATGTTTCGACCCGACTGCCGATTGTGTGGCGCGACATGTCGCGTGAAGGATTGGCGGCGGCATCGGATTGCGACGTTGTTCGGCGAGGTCAGGGTGAGGCTTCCCCGGCTGGTGTGTGCCGGCTGCGGTTGTGGTGAAACCGGTGTCAATTGGCCATCGCACTGCCGGTCGACCCCTGAACTGAACCAACTGCAAGCTTGGCTATCCGCACTGATGCCGTATCGGGTTGCAGCTGACGTGATGCAGCACCTGTTGCCGATCGACGCGCTGGGACGAGCCCTGAGACATTGCGCAGCCATACGCTACAGGTCGGCGAGCGGCTCGCCGATGTGGCGGCAGAGAAGCCGCCGGCGGCCGCCCCGGCAATCACAATCAGCTTGGATTCAACCTACGCAGCCGCGAAGACGGCGAACGCCATTTGGCGGTCCGCGTCGGCAACGTCGAGGCGGTTGACGGTGGCCGCCAGGTCTTTGGCGCCGTCGCCAGAGCCGACACCGACCTCACCGCGTTGATCCAGCGGACCCTGGAAACCGTGGGCCGGACTGACGCCACCGAGGTGACCGCCTTCACTGACGGTTGTCCGGGTCTGCGTGCGATTCTGGCCAACACGGGCGTAACGAAACCGCCGATTTTGGACGGGTTTCATATCGCGATGCGTTTGCAACACACGAAAGCTGGCTGCTGCGAACTTGTCGATCAACGAGCCTGACCGGGTGAAGGCGAAGGCGACGATCGTCGCCGAGGTCGAACGTCTGCATTGGCGGATTTGGAATGGCAAGGCGAAGAATGCCCAGCGCAGCATCAAGCGGATCGGCAAGGTCATGTATGTCTTCAAAGGCGAGCACAGCCAGGGCGCGAGGGGCGTGCCGTCGCGCAAGCTGTGGCACGCGTGCTGTCGATCGATAAATACCCCGAGGCCAAGGCGCATGGCTGGTCAACTATGCCAAACGATATCGAGCCGGCCTGCGCGTTGGAACGTCGATCACCGAGGGCACAGCGAACTTCCTGGTCAACCGGCGCGTGAATAAATCGCAGCAAATGCGATGGTCGCGACGGGGCGCAGATCTGCTGCTCCAGGTCCGTTGCGCAGCCTACAACGGCACACTCGGTGCCAGGTTTGGGCATCGATTTGCCCGGATCGCTGATGCGGACCCGGCCCTTGCTAATGCGGCATGATCCCCCAGATCCCTGGACGGTCCCGATTTCGACCGCCATCGCGCCAGATCCAAATGGTTTGTCCATTCTTCCCGACATCCAAGTCGACGAGACCGACCCGCCCGCTCTTGACCTGCCACTTAAAGCATTTGGTCCGTCCCATTGGCCGCGTCGGATACCAGGGGCCCGTCGCCGATCAATTTGGCCGGAGCGTGTCCAGATCCGAAGGCGAATAACGAGACCGCAGTCACGACCCTCAGCCCGCTTATGACTGGCCCAGCGTCTCAGAGAATAGTTCCTGTAACGCAGCCCAGGACCGTCGGTCAGCTTCGGGGCTATACCGGATCGCGTCCGGCATATTCCTTTTCGCCGCTTCAGGGTTCGTGAAGCTATGCACGGTGCTACCGTACAAATGCATTTGCCAATCGGCGCCCGCTTCCCTCATCTCAGACTTAAAGGCCGCCCTCTGCTCGGGCGGGATCATCGGATCGTCGGCGCCGATGCAGACCAGGATGCGAGCCTTCATTGCTTCGGTTTTCGTGCTTGGTGCACTGGTCGCAAGACCACTATGAAAGCCGACGACGGCCTTCAACGCGGCCCCAGACCGGGCAAGTTCGAGCGACATGGTGCCTCCGAAGCAGAAGCCGATCGAGGCGATCCGCGTAGGATCGACTTCCGATCTGCCGGTCAGCGCGCTCAGGCCTCCCGCCGCCCGAGCCCGTGTCCGCGTATGATCGGCCAACAGGGGCTGCAAGAGCCCGATCGCCTCCTGCAGGTCGTCAACGACGCGGCCCTCGCCGTGGAGATCACACGCCAGCGCCACATAGCCCGACGCGGCCAGTCTTTCGGCCCGTGATATCGCGTGCTCGCCCAGGCCAAACGCTTCCGGAAAGACCAGCACGCCGGGGCGCCGGCCTGATGCCGGTTCGAAGAAAAGCTGGCTCTTCATCGTCGGGCCATCAGCTTGGTAAGTCAGTGTCTCGTGGCGCATGAATCCTCCTGCTCTTTCAGATCGGTTTGAACCATCGGGAGCGCGGACTGGCAAGTGACGCGATCGCCGTCCGCCTTCACGATGATCTGCAGCGGGCTGGCTCGCTGCAACCGTCGGTCGACGCGACACCCTGCTATACCACGGTCCGCGCCCGGATAGAGCGCTGATGATCGGCGCAGCGCCGCCACCAGACTGCACGAACCCCAACCAGAACGCCGTCACCGGCCACTTCGGCGTGTCACATCCAATCGGCTACCGCCCGATCAGCAAGCAGATGCCCAAGCCTGTGGCGCCACGCTGCCCCGGGCCGGCCCAACATGAATGGAACCACACTTGCGGCCCAACCGAAGTGCTGGCATGTCGCTTGCAGACTTTCCCGCCCAATCCGCCGGTCTGGCGGCATAAACAAAACATAAGGGGTTCGCATGGCGTTCGATCGTCGTCGTCTACTGCAGGTCAGTGCTGCCACAGCACTATCGGCGCCATTCATCAGCCGTCGAGGCTTCGCCGCCGATGAACCAATCAAGGTCGGCAGCCTGCTCGACCAGTCCGGCCCGATCGGCACGTCCGGC
Organism: uncultured Alphaproteobacteria bacterium; assembly: GCA_963733925.1. GTDB lineage: Bacteria > Pseudomonadota > Alphaproteobacteria > Acetobacterales > Acetobacteraceae > Rhodopila. Next base: position 7,431 of record CAVTFL010000003.1, read on the forward strand.
ACTCCAATGTATTACGCCGCACAGGTTGCGGTCAGCGAGATCAATGCCGCCGGCGGCTTACTTGGGCGCCAACTGGAACTCGTCCATTATGACACCCAATCCACCATCCAACTTTACTCCCAATACGCCCAGGAACTGGCGCTGAAAGACAAGGTGAGCGTCGTCCAGGGTGGTATCACCTCAGCCTCCCGCGAAGCCATCCGCCCGGTCTTCGACCGCAACAAGATCCTGTACTTTTACAATGTGCTCTACGAGGGGGGCGTTTGCGACCGCGACATTTTCTGCACCGGCACCACACCCGCGCAGACCGTGAACAAGCTCGTGGCCTATGCCCAGAAGACCTGGGGCAAGAACGCCTACATCGTCGCCGCCGACTACAACTACGGCCAAATCACCGCCAAGTGGATGACCAAGTACACCCAAGACGGCGGCGGCAAGGTGTTCGCGACCGAGTTCTTTCCCCTCGACGTCTCCAACTTCTCCGCCACCATCAGCAAGATCCAGGAAGCCAAGCCGGACATCGTGCTCTCGGCTCTGGTTGGCTCGAACCATACCGGCTTCTACCGGCAGTGGGCGGCCTCGGGCATGAAGGACAAGATCCCCATCGCCTCGACCACGTTCGGTCTGGTCAACGAACTCGCGACGATGGAGGCCAAGGAAAGCGACGGCATCGTCACCGGCTACGGCTATTTCGAGGAACTCGACACGCCGGCGAACAAGGCGTTCGTCAAGAAGGTCAAGGATCGGTTCGGCCAAAACATCCCCTACATGGGCGAGCTGACCGCGATAAATTACGAAGGCTATTACATCTGGGCAGCGGCGGTAAAAAAAGCCGGCACGCTCGATCGCCTGAAGCTCATCGAAGCGCTGGAAACCGGCATCGAGATCGATGGTCCAACGGGTCACGTCAAGATCGACCCGCCGACCCATCACACCATCCGTAACGCCTATCTCGGCAAGGCCGAGAACAAGTCCTGGCGCGTCTTCGAAAGCTATCCCGACCAGCCGCCGTCCGATACCGCCGCTGTCTGCGACTTGATCAAGAACCCCAACGTCAACAAACAGTTCGTTATCGACATCAAGACCTGAGGCGCGCCTATGGATCTAACCCACCTGGATCTGATCGGACTCGTCGGCTTCAATGTGCTGGTCAGCATTGCTTCCTTGGTGCTTTTAAGTCTGGGTCTTGGCGTCATCTTTGGTCTGATGAAGATCATCAACCTGGCACATGGCGAGTTTCTGATGCTGGGTGCCTATACAACGGTCCTGACGACCAATGCCGGCCTCAACATCTGGCTGGCGATGCTGGTGGTCTCGCCGGTGTTCGTCGGCCTGGTGGGGCTGCTGGTAGAACGCGCTTTTATTCGCTTCTTGTACGGCCGCATGATCGACACTATGCTGGCCACCTGGGGATTGAGCCTGTTCCTCATCGGCCTGACGACCACGATCTTCGGCAACACTGTGAAAGGCATCTCCGCGCCGCTGGGTGGTTTCGACATCGGCGCATATCACACCAGCGTCTACGGCTTGGTGATCATCGCTATCGCCTTGCTGGCCGTGGCCGGCGTCTGGTTCGGCCTGCGCTTCACCCGATTCGGCCTGATCGTGCGAGCGACGATGCAGAACCCGGCGATGGCCGCCGCGCTGGGCGTGTCGCCGCCGCGCGTCTACATGACCACCTTCGGGCTGGGCGCCGCGCTGACCGGCCTTGCCGGCGCCGTACTGGCGCCGATTTCCGGCGTCTCGCCGGTGATGGGATCGGCCTACGTCGCCAAGGCCTTTATCACCGTCATCGGCGGCGGCGCGGCGATCGTCACAGGCACCGGTCTCGCCTCCATGCTGTTCGGCTTCATCAACCAGATCGCCGCTTTCGAGACGACGCCGGTGTTCGGCGAAGTCGCGCTGCTGATCTCGGCGATCATCATGATCCGCATCCTGCCGCAAGGCATCACCGGTCGATTCCTGCGGCGCAGCATATGAGCACGACGCAATCCCAGTGGCTGGGTTTCGCCGGCATGGTGGCCGCTGGTCTCGCGCTGATGTTCGGCCTGCCGATGGTCAGCGATGAGTTCGGCCTCGTGCAGTTCACCGTCTTCGTGGCGATGGCGATCCTCGCGCTCAGCCAGGGTTTCATTTGGGGCTATGGCGGCATCATGTCGTTCGGCCAGTCCGCATTCTTCGGCATCGGCGGCTATACCTATGCCGTTGCCGTCATCAACATGGGCGACAGCACCTTACCCGCATTGCTGTCCATCCTCGTACCCGCTGCCTTCGCCGCCCTTCTTGGCTACTTCATGTTCTATGGCCGCATCAGCGACGCCTATGTCGGAGTGATCACGCTGACCGTAACGGTCATCCTGTTCAACGTCATGAACTCCACCGCCGGCGACATCTACCACATCGGCGACGCCCAGCTCGGCGGCTTCAACGGCATGCCGTCCGTTCCCCCGCTGAACTGGCCTGGCGATTCCTCCAATTCACTTGGTCCGGTCGATCTCTGGTACGTCAGCGCCGGCGCCCTGCTTCTGGTCTACGTGATCCTGCGCGCTATCCTCGCCAGCCGCTTCGGCCGCGTCGCCGTGGCGATCCGCGAAAACGAAACCCGAGCCATGCTGCTCGGATACGATCCGCGGCTTTATAAGCTGATCACCTTCGCCATCGGTGGCGGCGTCGCCGGTCTTGCAGGGTGCGTCTTCGTCAATTGGGGAGGCTTCATCTCGCCGCCGGTGTTCGGCCTCGCGCAATCCGCCCAGATCATCATCTTCGTCCTGCTCGGCGGCCTCGGCACCCTGCTCGGACCGATCCTTGGAGCATTCGCGGTGCAGTACCTGATCAGTCGCATCGGCGGGCAGCAAGTCTTCGATGCCAATCTGCTTCTCGGCGCGATCCTGGTCGGCTTCGTCCTGCTGGTCCCGCAGGGCGTCGTCCCCGCCGCGACCGCACTGCTCGCCCGCGCCTTCAGGCGCCGTCCATCGGCGCCGGCCACCGCGGCGGTCGTGGAGAAGCGCGCATGACTGGCGAGCCCCTGCTCGAAGCCCGCGCCACAACGATGCGCTTCGGCGGCGTCACCGCTGTCGACTCCGTCGATTTTACCCTGGCTGAACTCGAACTTCGCTGCCTGATCGGCCCCAACGGAGCCGGCAAGAGCACGTTCTTCAAGATGCTGACCGGGCAGCTCATCCCCACCTCCGGCCAGATCCGGTTCCGCGGCCGCGACATCACCGGTGCCCGCCCGAACGAGATCGCGCGCCTCGGCGTAGGCATCAAAACGCAGGTGCCGAACGTGTTTAACGGCCTGTCCGTGCACGAAAACGTCTTTATCGCTGCCGCCCGCATGGGCTCCGCCGCCAAGGCCCGGGGCATCACTGCTGACGTGCTGAACCGGCTCGGCCTCTCGCCCATCGCCGATCGCATGGTCGGGCAACTGGCGCACGGGCAGCGCCAGTGGGTGGAAATCGGCACCGTGCTCGCGCAGGACCCCGACCTGATCCTGCTCGACGAGCCCGCCGCCGGCATGACCCATGACGAGGTCGTGCGAACCTCCGAACTGATTGGCGAAATCAACCGCTCGCACGCGCTGATCGTCGTCGAGCACGACATGCAGTTCATTCGCATGATCGCCAGGACAGTGACCGTCTTCAACCAAGGGCGCATCCTGGTGGAGGACACGGTGGACAAGGTGCTGTCGAACCAGGCAGTGCGTGACGTCTATCTCGGCAAACAGGCGGCGTGATGCTGTCGGTCGAGAACCTTCGCGCCAGCTACGGCCGCATCCCGATCCTGATGGGGATCAACTTCCAGGTCACCGAAGGCGAGTTCGTCGGCATCCTCGGCCATAACGGCATGGGCAAGACGACTCTGCTGAAAACGCTGATCGGGCAGCTTCCCGCCGACACAGGTCATATCACGCTTGATGGCAACGACATCACCCGGCTGCCCCCCGCGTCGCGCGCCCGCGCCGGAATCGGCTACGTGCCGCAGGGCCGCGAGATCTTCCCCACCCTGACGGTACGCGAAAACCTCCGCATGGGCTGCCTGCTGTCGAAGTTGCCGGAGGCGCAGACTATCGACGACGTGCTGACAGCCTTTCCGCGCCTGACCCGGCTGCTGGACCGTGCCGGAGGCGCGTTGTCCGGCGGCGAGCAGCAACTGCTGGCGCTGGCCCGCTGCCTGTGCGGCGCCCCGCGCCTGATCCTGCTGGACGAGCCGACCGAAGGCATCCAGCCATCGATTATCGACGAGATCATCGATACCCTGCACGCGCTCCGATCCAGCCGTCACCTGACCATCGTGCTCGTCGAGCAGAACCTGAAAGCCATCTCGGCGCTGTCACAGCGTGTGCTGATCATCCAAAAAGGCGTCATCATCCGCGAGGTAACCCCGGAAGCCATCGCCGATCCCGAAATGGTCGCGGAATTCGTCGGCATGGCGGCATGATCGCTAGCCCGTCTTCGCGGATTGGAGGGTTTTTGAGAGATCGCTCCGTTGTTTTTCAACGGGTTGAAGGCAAAGGTCTTCACTACATCAGGGTGCGGTGGCGACCGCGACGGTGGTGATTTTAGGTGGTGGCTGCGGCGGCAACTGAAGCTTGAGTTGCTGGATCAGAAGCTGGAGTTCAGGCTCGGGCTGGGTGTAGCGGGTCAACAAAAGTTCCCGCCCATCGGTCGTCGGCAGATGAACATCAATCATCTGGACAGCGGCGAATTTCTCTAGAGCGCTGCGTGCGGTCAGCCCGGGGGCCAAGGCATGCAAGCGACGCTGCAACGTGACCTGCATGCAGTACGCGAGGAACGCGATGAAGATGTGTGCCTCGATCCGGCGCTGGTCCTGATGGAAGACCGGGCGTATCGCCAAGTCCTGCTTCAGGTTTTTGAACGCCTCTTCCACCGCGACCAACTGGATATAGTACTGCCACAACACTGCGGGATCGTCTTCGGTGAGGTTCGTGCGCAGCAAATAACGCCCCTCGCGCCGGCGGACACCGCGAAGCTTCTGGCGGTTGAGGGTGTAGATAAACATGGAACTTTCCTTGTCCATCTCGATCTCGACCAGACGCCATGCAGCCGGTGTGCGCGATCGCGCAGCACCCAGCTTCATCAGCATCTCCTCGCGCGAGATTTCCATCGCGGCGAGATCGGCAAGCCGCTTCCACAGCCACTTCAGTTGCCGCTTGCGCATCGCACGTTCCTTGGTAACGCGGTCGGCACTCTCGGCGTAGACGTAAAGTTCGCTGTCCTGTTCAAGCAGTTTGACTTGCACACCGGCCCGCGCCTCGACCCAGGGCTTGGCCAGCAGGGGTTTCTCCAGACGCGACAGACGGCCTTTCGGTGTTCCCACCAGATACCGCACCGGCGGGTTGCTGGCACGCATCTCGGCCAGCACCGCTTCCGTCGGAATACCGCGATCCATGATCCACACCCGCCGGGCCCGGCCGTATTGCTGCTCGATCTTGGCCAGGAACATCCGCAGCGTCGTGCAATCGGCCGTGTTGCCGGGCAGCACCTCGTAGGCCAGCGGCAGCCCGTCCGGTGTCACCACCAGCGCGATCACCACGTGCGGACAGTCCGGCCGCTTGTCGCGGCTGTAGCCGTGCCGACGTTTGTCGCCCTCGGGCACGTCGGCAGCGTTGATCTCGAAATAGGTGCTGGTGAGATCGTAGAGCAACACGTCGAAGTCGGCATTGAACAGGTCACGCCAGCGTGCCACCAGGTGGGAGAACAAATCTGCTTTGTGGGTCAGCAGAAAATCGTGACAGGCATAGAGTTTGTGCGGTTCGGCCAGTCCGAAGTCCGCACCCAGCAGGTCAGCCATCGCCGTGCGGCCAAACCATTCGCGGTGCAGTTTCCACTCGCTGCCAGGCGCAATGAGCCGATAGCAGGCCAGCACCTGCAAAACCTGATCCCAACGCGTGCCTTTGCGGCTTCGCGGCAGGCGATCTGACCAGAACCGATCCAACCGCAACTCTCGCCACAACTGCCCGGACAGCCAGCACGCGCCCCACTGCCGCGGCCGGCAGAGCCGCATTTCGGACAGCCGAAGCTGCACCATCGAAGCGTCGGCTGCGACCGCGGCACAGTGATCTTCGGGAAACAGCGCCAGCGTTCGCGGACGCCCGGCATCCTCGTCGAGCACCTCAATGGCCTTGCGCCAGACCGCTGCCTGCGAGGAGTTGATTTCACCCAGGTACAACACGTGACGCTGCACCACACGGCCACCATGAAGACGCTGATTCTCGACCACGCTCCAATAGCTGTGCGTCTTGCCGTCCTTCTTCCGTTGGGTCTTGCGCAGGAACATGACCCAGCGCATCTAGCGAGGCGAATCCGTCGGTGGGAATCGGCTAGGTCTTCACTACAGCGGTTTTCGGCCGTGACAGGACGAAATTATCCCGTGTCATTAGAACCTTATCGGCCTCGATCCAGACCAAAATCGGACTTGCCGGGGCC
>CAVTFL010000004.1:0-19675 GCA_963733925.1 uncultured Alphaproteobacteria bacterium
CGAAACAAGCACCAACTGAGCCAAGCAAGCGACAGAAAGATAGGCCAGTATTGCTTGATCGCGGACTTGCTGCGCTGCGAGACCAAGCCGATAAACCAGGTCGTGCAACTCGTGCACGAGAAGACCGGCGGCAATCCATTCTTTGCTATTCAGTTTCTCCACGCGCTGCGCCATGATGCCTGTTCATCATGCAGATGGGCGATGGCTTTGTGACCTCGGTCGCGTCCGCGCCAAACGACTCCGGCAACGTGGTGGACCTTATGGCCGCGAAGCTGCGGCGATTGTCCGCACCTGCGCAGGAAGTTTCTAACAGTTCGCTGTTGGGCAATGCCGAAACCTCCGCTCGTCTTGCTCTCGGCGAACAGAACCCATGATGGCATTCGCGGAGGCCGCGCACGCTGGGCTCGTCGTCCACCAGGAGCACGGATAAAATCCTGATCATCGCATCCAGCAAGCGGCGTATTCGCTGATACCCGACGAGCAACGTGGCAACGTTCACCTGCGTATCGGCAGGGTGCTACTGGCGAGCATGACGGAGGACCCAACTTGCCGAACATCTGTTCGATGTCGCCAATCAACTGAACCGGGGTACCGCACTGCTGATCGACCACGACGAGAAGGTGCATGTGGCCGCAATCGATTTGAGAGCCGGACGAAAGGCTAAGGCGTCGGCAGCTTATGCATCCGCGCGTGCGTATTTCTCGGCCGGCATGGCGCTTTTGGACGAAAGCGATTGGACGGACAAATACAAGTTCACGTTCAGCCTTTGGTCTGCAACGCGCGGAATGCGAGCTTTGAGCCGCCATCGACGCAGCCGGCCAACTGATCGAGCAGTTATTGCCCGCGCGGACCGAAGTCGACCAGGCCGCCGTCTACGATCTGAAGGTTGCTCAGACTTCGGTAGTCGGACCCCACGACGCTGTAGCCACTGCGCTCACATGTCTGCGCCGGTTGGGCATCGAGATACCGGCGCATCCGACCGAGGATCAGGTCAAAGCCGAATACGAGACGCTAGGGCAAGCTCTCGACGCGCGCTCGATCGAAAGCCTTATCGATCTGCCGCTGATGACCGACCCGGAGCTGGTGGCCGCCACGCAGGGGTTCATCGGATTGTTACTGCCCCCGCCTACTTTGCCGACCAACGTTTGTTTTGCTCTGCTGCCATTCCGCATGGTGAAGATCAGCCTGCAGCACGGCATAAGCACAGATTTCGCATACGCCTTCTCCAATCTGGGCTTTATCCGGGGCTGGGACCGCTTTCGCCGTTACCGTGATGGCTATCGTTTCGCCAGGCTCTGGATGCCACTCTGCTCCCCCAGCACGGCTTCATCCCGATCGGGCCAAAGTTTACGTCGCCTCTGGCGGAGCCGCCCCCTGGACGCGGCCGATCGCGACCGCGATCGATTTCGGCCAGACCGCCTTTCGCGCTGCGATTGATACCGGCGATCTTACCGACGCTTGCTTGAGCGTGAATAAAACGACCATTGCACACCTCCTTGTTTGCCATGATCCGCTTGATGTGGTTTGGCGCGAATTGGATACAGGGCCGCAATTTGTCCAGAATAAGGTCAGGTACCGCGACGCTGCGGACATTATCATAAGCCACCAGCGCTTCATCGCCACTATGCAGGGCAGAACCGCAACCTTCTCCACCTTCAGTGATGCGCAGTTTGACCAGGCTGTGTGTTCGAGCGTTCAATTCACTGAGCGGGTTAATGGGATGACGATCTCCTGGTATTGGATCGTCAGTCAGCGCCATTGTCAGGCGAGTACGCCGAGGCGCTGGCGGCGGCCTACGCCAGTCACGCTCTCAGCCACCGCCTTGCAACGCCGGCGCAGTCGACTACTTCATTACATCGCATTGACGCTGTTGGCGCTCATGACAGCATCAGCCGATGATCACGCGTGGCGCTAATTCTCTATACATCAGGAGACCGTCAGCTGGCTGAAGGTCTTCGAACGCTTCGCCGACAAGCACGCGCTGGGCGTCAGGCGCATCCGGCCTGACCGAGAGGGTGATGCCGCGGCCCCACGCGCCTTTACCAGCAGCGCCAATCGCTCAGCCCCGCGATACGGTTTGTGCAGTCAGAGGCCATGGCTGACGAGGTGGCAGCACGATTTACGCGGCGCGCGGCGTCGAGCATTGCCTACGCCTCGATACGGAACGCGAAGGACTGCTATCTCCGCTGGGGCGCCTATGGCAAAGTGCGGAAACCAATCGCTTTATCCATATTGTGCGGGTCCGCGCGGGGACGTCCGGAGTGTGACCTGGCCCCCCCAGCAGCTGACGTCGCCAGCGCGGCCATGCTTCTCAGGCCTGCTCAGCGAGATCGGCGCTGCTGAAGTCAACCGCGGCCACGACCATTGCGACCGAAAACGCAGGTGCGGATCGCGGCCTTTTGACATCGCCGGCAGGGGATGAGATCTCGATTCAGAGACGAGGCGGCGGCATGGCTGGTGATCAGATTGAAATGACGATGCGCCAGGCTGATCACGCAGGATCAGCAATACGACGAACGAAGAGACGCCAACCCCATCATCGAAATGATTGCCTGCTAAGCGGCGGTACGGGTAGTCATGGCAGCGAAGCAGCACATGCCTTCACCATAGTCCGCAGCGTCAGCGGAAGCGGCAGCCAGCCTGCTGAGGGCCGGTTACCGGCCAATCTGGCTCGTTGTCTCGGTGCATCTGGCGCTATCTCGCTGGGGCACTTGCAGCAGTACGGTCGTTTTCGCCGGAATTCCGACTGCGTTTCCCGGGCGAGACGGACGGCCGTCCCGGTCTCTGTGCGGAAGGTTCCCACTCCCCCGTCCTGAATGCCCGCGCCATCCGGGTACCGCCACCTGCGGATCTTTCCGTGTCCACGCTTCTTGCTGTTATCAGGTGACGGGCGGGAGCGCGGCGCTGGCTGAGTTGAGCGCCGCCGAGCCCGTTCCTTCAGGGGACCTCTTGCTGGGGCACCGGCACCGCGCACCTGCTGCCCCCCGCTCCTGCGCCTGCCCGAGACGACACCTCACGCCCCGCCCCGGCCGCCGATGAGCACTCCGGGTTAGGCTCGCTGGGTGGCTGATCTGACCCAGGATGAGGCAATTGACCGGGCTCGGGCTATCGATGTCGAGTCGTACGACGTGTTTCTCGACCTGACGGCCGAGCCGGTGCTTTCCAGGACCGAGGTCCGGTTCCGGTGGCTGCGGCCGGACGCGAGCACGTTCGCTGAGCTGCGCACGCAGGGCGTGCGCAGCGTGACGCTCGACGGGGTGAGCCTGCCGCCGCCGCGAGGACGGCCGGTTGCGGCTGAGCCGGGCCGGCGGCGGTGATCAGGCGGTCCTGGTGGCGGAGGCCGAGGCCGGGTACTCGCAGGAGGGGCGAGGGCTGAGCCGGTTCACCGATCCGGCGGACGGCGCGAGCTACGTGATGGCGTTCTGCTACCCGGACTGCGGGCCGGAGCTGTTCTGCTGCTTTGACCAGCCGGATCTGACCGCGACGTTCCGGTTCGCGGTGCGCGTCCCCGACGGCTGGGAGTGCGTGGCGAACGGCCAGCTCGCCCGGCGCGAGGGCGATGTGTGCACGTTCACGCCGGTCAGCGGGATGCGGCCGTACGACCTGACGTTCTGCGCCGGGCCGTTCTCGACAGCGGCGCGTACCCAGGCGGGCCGGACGGAAGTGACCGTCCGGCACCGGCACTCGCTACTCGGCCAGGCGGCAGTGGCTTCCCTGCCCCAGTTCGCCGGCTATGCCCGCGATGCCATCGCCTGGTACGCGGACAGCCTCGGCGTGCCGTGCCCTTACCCCGCGTACGACATCGTGTTCATGCCGGACCTGGCCGCCATGGCGCTGTCGGTCCCCGGCCTGATGGTGGTGAACGAGAAGCTGCTCGGGCGGCCGGCCGAAGCCGACGACCAGCGCAGCGCGATGATCTGCGCGCATGAGGTGGCGCATCTGTGGTTCGGCGCCCTGGTGGGGCCGCGGTGGTGGGACGACGTGTGGCTGGACGAGGCGATCGCCACCTACCTGTCGTACGCCGCGCTGGCCGCGATCGCCGGGGTCAGCGAATCACTGTCGTGGACCGGATTCGCTTACACGCGACAAGCCGGAGGCTTATAAGGCAGACGAGCTGCCCAGCCGGCAGCCGGTGTCGTCTCCGGTCAGCACGGCCAGGCAGGGCCGGGACAAGCCGTACGGCATCCTCTACGTGAAAGGCGCCAGCGTCATCCGCTCCCTCGCCGCGCTCATCGGCGACGACGCGCTGCGACGAGGGCTGGGCGACTACCTGAACAGGTTCGCCTTCAGCAGCGCGACGCTGGACGACCTGGTCGCGTGCTGGTCCCGGGCCAGCGGGCAGGACCTGGCCGGGCTGGGCGGAGCAGTGGCTGCGCGCCGAGGGCACGACCACGATCCGGCTGGACGGAAACGGCGCGGTGGTCCAGGACGTACCGCGCCGGCAGCGAATCGGCATCGGGCTCTACGACCTGGACGGCGACGGCCGGCTGCACCGCCGCAGCCTGATGCACGCGGAGCTCGACGCGGAGCGGACCGTGGTGCCCGGGCTGACCTCCGCGGACGCGGTGGTGCTCAACGACCAGGACCTCTCCTACACGCGGACCGGGTTCGACGCCCGGTCCGCGCGGGTGCTCACCGCGGCCGCCTGCCAGGTGGGCGATCCGCTCAGCGAGGCGGTGTGCTGGAACGGGTTCTGGCTGCTGGTCACCAGCGGCGAGCTGCCGGCCGCGCAGTTCGCGGACATGGTCTGCCGGCGGCTGCAGGCAGGCGGCCTGCCCGGAGGTGGGCGTCGAGACGCTGCTCAGCCGCGCCGTCGAGGCCGCCGACGCGTGGGCTCCGCCGCGCCAGCGAGCGGGCCTGCGGGAACAGATCGCCGACGCGACACGGACCGCGGCCGGAGACGCGCGCAAGCTCGCGATCGGCTTCGCCGCCAGCGCGCAGGCCGACGATCAGCTCGCCACGCTCGACGCATGGCTGGCCGGAAAAGACCTGCCGGACGGGCTCGCCATCGACGCCGAGCTGCGGGCGCGGATCCTGTTCACGCTCGCGGCGCGCGGGCTGGCGCGCGGGGAGGACATCGACGCGCTGCCGCGGCTCGACCCCGTCACCGGCGAGGTGAACCGCGCGACCTGCCTGGCCATGCAGCCGGACCTGGCGGCGAAGGAAGCCGCCTGGGCCGTGGCCCTCTCCCCCGGCGAGCCGGCCAGGATCGCGCAGGCATGCGCCGCCGGCATCTGGGTGCCGGGGCAGGAGGAGCTGATGGCCGGCTACCGCGACCGGTACTTCACCGAGGCCCTCCCCGCGCTCGCCACCAGAGAGCGTGCGGTCAAAGTCACGGCTGAGCCGCCTGCTGTTTCCGGTAACGCTCGTTTCCGAGGCAACCATCGAGGCGGCGAATGCCGCAGAGCCATCGGATAACGTCCTGCGGCTCGCCGTGGCCGAACAGGCCACGATCATGCGCCGCCGCTTCGCCGCCCGTCGATGATGAGCGCTGTCCAGACGGCCTCGATCCAGGTGACCGCCGCTGCCGTGCTACTAGTGCGTCGCCTACTCGGCCGCAAGCCCGCTGCTCGACGACATCGGGAGATACACGGTAAGCCAGGTCAACCCGGCGTCCGGCACACGGTGATCATCCGCCGATAGCGCCGGCCAGGGAACTGGTCGCTTCACAGCGGGTGTTACCCGCGTCATCATAGGCCACAGGTATATCCGTTGGATTTTTCGCCGGTACTACGGGACCCCCTTCAGGGGCGGGTAAATCCTTTGGCTGTGCGGGCGGGTGGTCGTTATCGTCGCCTGCGTGACTGGTTCTGAACGCCTTGGACGGCGTGCCCGAGGGGGTGCTTGCCGCGTTCAGGCTGGCCGGGGCCGTTCCGGTGCGGCTGCCCGGAGGGCAGGGAACTGCTTGGCGGGCGGGGCGGGTGGTACTCAAGCCCGCCGATTCGGTGCGGGCGGGAAGATGGTTCGCCGAGGTCTACGATGCGCTGACTGGTCCCGGTTTCCGGGTGCCGCGGCCGGTGCGGGCGCTGACCGGGGACTGGGTGGCGCTGGGATGGACGGCCTACCGGTGGGTGCCCGGCGCCGCGGCGGACTGGTCTGGCGTCTCGCCGCGCTGGCCGGACATGGTCGCGGTGAGCCGCGCGCTGCATGCCGCGCTGCTCGGCATTCCCGTGCCGCCATGGCGGGCCACGGTGGAAAACCCGTGGACGATCGGCGATGAGGTGGCGTGGGGCGAGCGAGACCCGGGCCCGCTGCTCGGCGCGGGTGCCGGCCCGCTTGCTGGGCAGGTGCGGCGACTGCTGGCCGCACTGCGGCCGATTGACCTGCCGAGTCAGCTGATCCATGCGGACCTCGCGGGAAACGTGCTCTTCGCCGACGGGCTGCCGCCCGCCGTCATCGACTTCTCGCCGCTGGAACGCCCCGCCGGGCTGCCGCTCGCTGTCGTCGCGGTGGACACGCTGATGTGGCGCCGGGCGAGCCCCGAGGTACTCGGGTACCTGTCCGGCGAGCCGGAACTCGGCCAGCTGCTCGCCCGCGCACTGGTATACCGCCTGGTCACCGAGATCGTCAGGCACGCGGGCACGGCCGGCGTGGACGCGGCCGCACGGGCCGCGCAGCCGGTCGCCGATCTGGTATTCGCCCGGCTTGCGCTCCGAGCACGCCGGGGCGGGTAGTCGGCTGCGCGACCGTGAAGGCAACGAGTTCTGCGTGGAACTAGGGCCGGCGGGCAGGTAAGGCCTATGCCAATGCTGATCGGGACCTCCGGCTGGCAGTACCGCGACTGGCGGGGCGGGCTGTACCCGGCGGGCGTCGCCCAGCGCCGCTGGCTGGAGCACTACGCCACGCAGTACCTGACCGTGGAGAACAACAGCAGCTTCTACCGGCTGCCCGCGCCGGAGACGTTCGCGGGCTGGCGGGACCGGACGCCGGACGACTTCGTGATGGCGGTGAAGGCCAGCCGCTACCTGACCCATGTCCGGAAGCTGCGCGACCCGGCCGAGCCGGTGGCCCGGCTGCTGGCCGCGGCGGCCGGCCTCGGTCCCAAGCTCGGCCCGGTCCTGCTCCAGCTGCCGCCGACGCTGACCGCCGACCCGGCCACTCCTGGACGCCTGCCTGCGGGAGTTCCGGCCGGCGGCCGCCGCCCCGGCGCGGGCACGGGCTCCGGGTCGCGGTGGAGCCGCGGCACCCGTCCTGGTGGACCGACGAGGTCCGGGAGATCCTGGCCGCTCACGACGCGGCGCTGAGCTGGGCGGACCGGCGCGGCCGCCCGGTCACGCCGCTGTGGCGCACCGCGAGCTGGGGCTACCTGCGGTTCCATGAGGGCACCGCCGAGCCGTGGCCCCGCTACGGCCGCAGGCGCTGCGGTCCTGGGTGGCCGGGTGCCGAGGCGTGGCCGGGCGACGCGGACGTGTACGTCTACTTCAACAACGACCCGGGCGGGGCGGCGGTCGTCAACTCGGCCGAGTTCGCCGCCCTGGCCCGCCAGGCGCGGAAGCGGCGTGACCCGCACGCCCGAGGTCGGCCCGGTGCCGCGACCGCGGCCATCCCACCTGGTGAGACGCCGGACTGACGAAGGGCGCGAACGGCACAATGCGGGAAGACATGTCGTACCGCGGCTGTCATGTCGCCACGGTGTACGGTCCTCGTATGGAGGTCGCTGAGCTGGCGCATCTGCGCCGGGCCCGGGACTTGCTGGATCGCGAGTACGCGCGGCCGCTGGACGTCCCGGTGATGGCGCGCGCTGCGCTGATGTCGCCGTCACTGTTCTCCCGCCGGTTCCGCGAGGCGTACGGCGATACACCGTACGGCTACTTGCAGGCCAGGCGCGTGGAACGGGCGATGGCGCTGTTGCGCGGCGGCCACATGTCCGTGACTGACGTGTGCATGGCCGTGGGATTCACCTCGCTCGGCTCGTTCAGCTCGACGTTCACGCGCCTTGTAGGCGAGCCGCCGTCCGCCTACAAGGCGCGTGACCACTCGCGGCTCGCACCGGTTCCGCCGTGCATGACGCGCGCCTGGGCGCGCCCGGGGTGGATCGCGCAGCCATGCAGGATCGGAGAAGCGTTCCTGGCCGATCGCGCGTAGGGTCGCTGACATGGCACTTTCCATTACGCACACGCCCGTGTACTGCACTGACCTGGATGAGGCGCTCGCCTTCTACACCCAGCGGCTCGGCTTCGAGGTCCGCGACGACGTCCCGATGGGGCCGGAGATGCGCTGGCTTACCGTCCATGCCCCCGGTGACCCTCACGACCTGCTGCTGGCGGCTGTGGACCACCACATCCCGCCGGCCGACCGGCAGGCGATGCGCGAGATTGTCGCCAAGGGCGACCTGGCGGTCTTCATTCAGGTTGACGACCTGGACAAGACCTTCGAGTCGCTGCGTGCCGCCGGGGCGGAGATCCTCCAGGAGCCCGTCGACCAGCCCTACGGCGTCCGTGACGCCGCCGTCCGCGACCCCAGCGGTAACCACCTTCGGCTGAGCCAACCGCTGGCGGCGCAGGGCTGAGGTTCCGTTACCGGCAAAGCCCAACGCGACTGGGCTCCGGAAACGCACACGATGGCTGGCACAAGACCAGCCTTTGGCGTGCCAAGAACACGTCGTTTTCTCTTCGGTGGCCCCTGACCTGGGCGGACGCCCCCCACCTTTCACGTAGCGGGCGGGTGGGCCTCGGCGGCGCGATGCTTCGCCTGCGCGACATGTGACGGTCGCTCCCATGAGAGATCCGGAAACTGCCGGCGCGGTAACTGTGCTAGCTCCGCGCCGAGCCGCCCGTCAGCCAGGCGCGGCGGGTCGTAGGCACGGATAGACGGCAGCGGGCCGTCATGCCGCTCGACGGACACGCGCACATGAGCGCCACTGCACCCCTGGGCGAGCGTTGAGGTGCCGACGTCGCGGGTGAGTACGTTGACATTGCCGTTGACGCAGTCGGCAATCTGGGGCGCCGAGGGGTCGATACCACGCACCGGTGTGCATCTGTGCCACACCGGGCGACATCGCGCCGGTGACGACGACGCCGGCGAGCAGAGTGCCCTGGGCGCTGCGGACGCAGGCGACATCCCCGTCCACGCAGGCCCCGGACGGCCGCGTCGCCGGGGTGGAGGCGGATGAGCAATACGATGATGAGTTAGCCACAGAAAACGTCACCGCGGCGGGCTGCGCCCTTGAGACTGCGTCGTCAGCATGCTATGTATCATCGGTGCCTGGCCTCCGCCTAGGCAAATCGGGCGGGACCTTCATCAAGAAGGCCAAACGCTCGTGCGGGCCGAGACTCAGGCTGCAAGACCGTGAAGCGCGTCGATATCTGACCGGCGCTATAAGGCTTCGGGATAAATTGGCTGCCCTCTGGCAAAAGCTTCAGTCTGCCCTGACTGAACCCAGATGTGACGATGATTTTAATCGGAGGCCATCGTCCCCGGACGGCTTGCGAGAGTTCAGTCATCAGGGCATCTCGGCCGAGCTGATCGCCGCCCGGTGGAATATCTCTCGCAAATCACAGGACATGTTTGCCGAACGCTCGCACCGGCTTGCAGCACAGGCCGAGGATGACGGCTCGACGAAGATATCGCACCGGTCGAAACGCCGGCCGGGCTGGTGTCTCGCGACGAGGGTTTGCGCCGCGACACCAGTGTTAGCAAGCTCGCTGCGTTGAAGGCATCGTTCCACGATGCCGAGATGGCGGCGCGCTATCCCCAGCTTCGCTGGAGCGTGACGGCGGGGAATTCGAGCCAGGTCAGCGACGGCGCGGGCGCCGTGCTGATCGCTGAAGAGAAGACGGCCCGCAGTCTCGGCTTGACGCCGCGCGCCGCAGTCACGCATTTCGCTGTATCGGGAGACGATCCGATCTTGATGCTGACCGGTATTATTCCCGCAACCAAGAAGCTATTGGGCAGAGCCGGTATCGGCATTGGCGACATCGACGCCTTCGAGGTCAACGAGGCGTTCGCGCCTGTGGTGCTGGCTTGGCAGAAGGAGTTCAAGCCCGATTCCGAACGGGTGAACATGTTCGGCGGAGCCATCGCGCTCGGACATCCCGTCGGGGCGTCTGGCGTCCGGCTGACCGGCAACCTGCTGCGAGCTCTGGAAAAGAACGGCGGACGATATGGGTTGCAAACGATGTGCGAGTCCGGCGGCATGGCCAACGCCACGCTGGTCGAGCGTCTGTCATAGGAAGGATTGAACGGAGGTCAGGACCATGATCGTCGTTAGCGTGCTTTATCCCAGAGACCCGGAATCGAAATTCGATCTCGTCTATTACCAGAACAGGCATCTGCCGCTTTGCCGCGAGCTGCTGACGCCGATGGGTATGCAATCGCTGGCCTTCTACCGGCCGATCGTGACCGATCCCGGCGCGGCCTTTCAGCTTGTAGCCGAGCTGCGTTTTACCGATTTGAAGACGACGAACGCCGCGCTTGCCGCCCACGGCCCTCGCACCCAGGCCGACATCCCGAATTTCACCGACGTCAAGCCGATCATCCTGATCGGTGAGGAAATCGCCGGATAAACGCAGGCCGGATTGCGCCGGCCCGCGTTGATCTATGCCGTCTATTGCCTCGCAGTGGTGCCGCCATCGATGACAAGCACGGTTCCGTTGCAATAGCTCGCCTCGTCCGAGGCGAGGTAGAGGCAGCCGTAGGCCATTTCTTCCGGTGTCCCCGGACGCCGCATCGGTGTCAGGCGGTCTGCCATATTGGGATCGTCAAACAGGTTTATCACCGAGGCGACCATCGGTGTGTTGATGAAGCCCGGCGCGATGCAGTTGGTGCGGATATTGTCCACGGCATACGCCACGCACATGGCACGGGTGAGGTTGATCGTGCCGCCCTTGGCCGCACAGTAAGTGTGGGCGACGCCAAGGCCCTGAAAGCCCGAAATGCTCGTGACATTGACGATCGCGCCGCCGCCACGCTTCTTCATTTCCAGCACAGCGAGTTTCGACATCAGGAAGCAGCTGTTCAGATTGATGCCAATGACTTCGTTCCATTTGTCGAGCGATGTCGTTGCAATGTCGTTCATCGAGCCTTCGCTCTTCTCCATCCAGCTGTAGCCGACGCCGGCGGAGTTCACGAGTATGTCGATGCGCCCGAAGGCATCGAGGGTCGCTTTCATCGTCTTGGCCGCGCCGGCTTCGGTGGAAAGGTCGGCCGATACGACCGTACCCTTGCCACCGGCTGCCTTGACCAGCTTCAACGTTTCGTCGAGTGCACTCTGGGTGCGCGAGACCCCGACGACCTTCGCACCTTCCTTCGAAAATATCTGCATCGCTGCGCGGCCGACGCCCGAACCAGCGCCTGTTATCAGTGCGATCTTTCCTTCCAGCCGTCCCATAGGTTCCTCCCGGTTTGCGGACGTGAAAATGCTCGATAATTCGAGTTTTTGTGGTTGAAGTCAGGCTAGATCGTATGACAATATTGCACAACAATTTTTGTAGCTAGGGGAGGAAAAAGTCATGAAAGCCGCCGTGTTTCGCGGGCTCGGAAATCCGCTCGCCATTGAAACGGTCGTCGATCCGGAAATCCGGAATGGCGAAGTCCTGTTGAAGGTCGCTTATTGCGGAATCTGCGGATCGGACCTGCATGCGACCGCAGAAGGCGTGTTCGTCGTTCCCGATGGCACGGTGCTCGGCCACGAATTCTCGGGCGAGGTCGTGAAGAGCGCCGACCTTGCCTGGACGAAGGGCGACCGTCTGACCTCTGTTCCCGTCAATGCCTGCGCTGACGAGACTTGCCAGCGGCTTGGCGGCTGCAAGAACGACCTTGGCATTCTCTGTCCCAACAATCGCATTACCGGTCTCGCAGTCGATGTGCCGGGAGCCTATGCCGAATATGTCAAGGTCGGCGCGCGGCAGGCGCTCCGTCTGCCGGATGGCGTGTCCTATCAAGAGGGTGCGCTGGTCGAGCCGCTCGCCGTCGGCCTCCATGCCGTGCGCAAGGCCAAGCTCGGCGTCGGCGCGCGCATCCTGATCATCGGCGCCGGGCCGATCGGCCTGTCTGTGGCGGCGTTCGCCAGGCTCGCCGGCGCGCGCGAGGTCGTGGTCAGCGAGATGAACGCGACAAGACGCGAGAAGTCGATGGCGATGGGCGCCACCGCGGTAATCGATCCGGCATCGGAGAACACCGCCGAAGGCTTCGCCAGGATCGCGGGCTGTCCGCCCGACGCGATCTTTGAATGCGTCGGCGTGCGTGGCCTCATCCAGCAATGCATCGACCTGTCGCGCCCGCGTGGCCTGCTTGTGGTGGTCGGCGTCTGCATGATGGAGGACACGGTCGTGCCGATCTCGGCAATCCTGAAGGAACTCAATATCCAGTTTGTGCTCGGTTATCTCAGCGAGGATTTCGAGATCGTGCTCGATGCAATCGCCAAGAAGACCATCAACGCCATGCCGATGGTGTCTGACATCGTCGGCTTCGATGAACTACCGGCCGCGTTCGAGGCCTTGCGCAGGCCGAAAGGCCAGATCAAGGTTCTGATCCGACCCGGCGCCTGATTGGGTCTGTATTGCTGCCTCGTGAATTGAGTACGGCGTATCTTCGCGAGACGGAACGAGTGCGTTGTCCGGAGGGATGCAATGAAATTGCGGCGCGGAAACCAGCGGACAGTGCGGCCTAGGACTGGGCCGGTGCAAAGGCTTCTTGCGAAAGGCGGTCAAGCGCAAGCCGGGTGCGCCTGATGTGGAGATGCATCACCCGTTCCGAAAGGCGGGGATTGCCGCTCAGAACGGCGCGCGAGATCGCCTCATATTCCTGGAACTGCTTTTCGCGCTGGCGGATCGTCACATAAGGCTGGAACTGCAGGCGCAGCAGGTGGATCTGCATCAGCGGCATCAAACGTTTCAGTTCACCGTTGCCGCCGATGCGAAGCAGTGTGTCATAGTAGGAGCGGCGCTGGTCAAGAAATGCGATGCTGTCACCCTGATCCCGGAACGTCATGAGCTTCTCGTGCTCGGCGGTGAAGGCCTCGCGGTTCCCTTTCAGGTCGATATGCTGTGCTGCCAGCCGTGCGACCAAGCCGGTAAGAACTTCCAGTATCATCAGCGTATCGCGCACCTCGTCGCGCGTCATGGCGCGGACGAAGGCTCCGCGATGGCGGTTCAGCGTCACGATGCCTTCCGCGGCAAGCCGTTTCAGTGCCTCGCGGACCGGCCCGCGGCTCACGCCAAGGTTACGCGTCAGATCCGCCTCGACGAGACGCTGGCCGGGCACCAGGCGGCCGGCGTGGACGCCGCGGATGATGGCTTTGACGACGATGTCAGGAAAACTCGTGCGCTCACCTTCCGATCGCCTATCGACAGCATCGGTCACGCCGCGAGTGGGCACGATCAGTCCCAGACTTTCTGCCATCCTGCTAATACTTCCGCCGGCTGCTCATCTTCATCCTTACGCTATAGGCGTGAAACAATTCTGAGGCAAACGCAATATATGCAGTATTGTCGTACAAAATTGTCGGTCAGCCATGTGTGAACTAGCCTTGCAAGGCTGTTCTGAACCGTAACGCGCGAAATCGACCCTGCGTCACGGGCTGTCGTCTCCCGAGGAAAGGACGCGGTTTTCCGGGCGGAAGATTTTCTGAGTTCAGGGAGCCCGAGTGCGGCAAGCGGTGGCGCCCGGAACGTCGATGTGCTATCATATTGACATACGATAATGTCATACAATGGGAGGAGACAATGTGTGAGCGATGGATGCTTGCTTTCTTCGCTTTGGCCTTAGGTACGCTTTCGGCCCGGGCTGGGGATGTTTACGTCATCGACAATGCGGCGGGAAAAACCCCGGTTGCGATCAAAAAGGACCCCTTCGCACTGACCGCGGTGCCGGCCATGGGGGAGGGCAAGCCGAACCAGGGCTTCGCTTACACAACGGCCTTCGAACTCGCCGGAACCGGCGTTCAGATCGCAAGGGGCCGCGTTGAACCCGGCGGAACCGTGGCAACTCACGACGGACCTCAGCAATACATTCTCTATGTCATCGGCGGAAACGGGACGCTTGGTCTCGTTGACCGGACCGGCGCGACAATCAGCGAGATCAAATACAAGCCTGACGACGTCATCGTCTTCCAGCCCAACACGCTTCACAATTGGAAGAACGCGAGCGCCGCCCCGTTTGACTTTCTTGGAGTGGATCTCGCTCCGCCACGGAAGTAACGCTCGCCTGCCGCGCAGCACGGGTCCGCGCGGTGGGCAGAACCGTCCAGCTGGCAAAGCCAGCGGTTTGAGTCTCGCGTCCAAATACTCCCGTTTTTCGCCTTGTGAAGATGTCAATTTCGTTGCGTGGTCCAGTAGCCCAAGCATCGCGCATTTCCTGCGTAGCCGCTCCGTCCCGCGGCCAGAGGTGATGGAGAGTTTGCCTGAGCCCGAGGCGTATTTGTCTTGAACGGTCACCGAAGCGCGAACCGCGCCGGACTTCGCGACGTATCCTCTGAACTTCGCGAGGTTTAGGATGCGTCAGAACTCCGTTAGAAACATTGATATGAAGTTGTAGGCGGGTTCGCATGCGCCTCGTTGCGTCACGAAGGCGAGGTCCCAGGAACCATCGTAGGCCGATCGCGCGTGTGCGGTACTCGCTAGGGCAACAAAAAAGCATGTTGCCGTTGCGCAAAGCGAAAGCTTTTTCATGTCAATTTCTCCGAAGCAAGCTAACGGCGTTTGGGTTCGCTAAGGAAATGGTGAAGCGATCGGTCCGCTAAAAGAAAAAACATTTCCTCACGTCGTATCAACGCCGCGCGAGATCGGAGGGTCGCACCATCACGAGTTCGGCTCTTGGTCCGAATCGGTGCGTTGCGCGAGCACCGCCACCGCATCTCAGCACTTGGTTGAACGCCGGACGGTCGACCGCGCAGAACGAATTTATGCTGGCCGACATCGGCCTGACGCGAAGCGAGATCCCACGGTCGGTCCGCTTCGGTCGTCGATAAGCTGCAGCGAAGGGTCAAACGCTCGACTCTGACGGAACGTCCGGTTCTGGCGCGCAAAGCGGCCGTTCATAGGCAAAGAGCATCTCGTGACTGATAGGGAATAATTAGAGAGCTTATCATTTGGGAATCAGGCTCGGGGAAGGGGCGCCTAAGCGACACATCGCAGATGAACGTTCCATGACATTCGATCGGCGTATTGCTCAGTAGCGATTTGCGCTCGCCGACTGTTGCGCCAACCTCCTCGGCCACGGCGCAGAGCGCGTCAATGACGAGATAATCCGTCTCACTTGGAACGCCCATCGCGGTGCGCTTGGTATCGACTGAACCGGCGTTCTCGCGGCGGAACTTGCCCGACAGGAAGCCGTGCTTGAGCGGCGACCAGGGCATGATGCCGATGCCCATCTCCTGCGCCATCGGGAACAACTCGCCCTCAGCAGTACGCTCCAGCAGCGAATATTCCAGCTGCACGGCAATGATCGGCGCCCAGCCCCGGAAATGCGCAATGGTCTGCGCTTCCGAGACCTTCCAGGCCGGAAGATTAGAAAAGCCGATGTAGCGGACCTTGCCCGAGGCCACGAGGTCGTCGAGCCCGCGCAACGTTTCCTCGATCGGCGCGGTGCGATCCCAGATATGCAGCCAGTAGATGTCGATATAGTCGGTCTGGAGGCGCCGTAGCGACGCTTCGCATTGTTGTATCAGTGCCTTGCGGCCCGCTCCGCCGCCGTTCGGATCGCCCTCGAACAGGCTGCAACAGAACTTTGTGCCGATCACGACGCGATCGCGGTTTCCCTTCTTTGCGAAGAAGTCGCCGATGATCTTCTCGGAATGGCCGTTGGTATAGACATTGGCGGTGTCGATGAAATTGCCGCCGCGCTCCAGATAGGCGGCAATCATGGTTTCCGAGTCCGTGACACTGGCGCCCCATCCCAGGTCTTCGCCAAACGTCATGCTCCCAAGGCAAAGTGGGCTCACGCGCAGTCCGGAACGGCCCAGCGTGATGAAGGAATTGAGCGACATATCGGTCTCCTGGGATGTGAAGAATGGCGGGCGGTAATTCGCCGCTTTCTCTTTCATCGAACCATTCCGGAGACCCCAGGGGTAGATTGAAGCTGCCAGCCTCTTGCATGATCCTTCCAAAATGCGCAGTATCATGTATCCGCCCCATTGTGTGCGAACGGGGAAGAACTTGAAATCAGATGCCCCTCTCATGAGGGAATTAAGGGCGCTGATCGCCCGCCATGCGGAGGCGCCGCAAGCACAGCGGCTCCTCCCCATCATCATGGTCGCGGCGTCGAATCTGCCGACGCCGCCTTCGCGTATATGGCTGAGCCGGCCTTGCTGGCTGAACCAACTTTCGGGCTCGTGGCGCAGGGCGCAAAGCGCGTTGTGCTGGGCAATCAGGTTTTCGATTACGCCGCCGGTCAGTATCTCATCTTCTCGGTCGATCTGCCGTTGAGCGGGTCCGTCGTGCAGGCCAGCGCTACAGAGCCGTTTCTCGGCTTCGGCCTGAAGCTGAAACCCGACGCGATCGCCGCGCTCTTGCTGGAAACGAGCGCGCCGCGAAAGGCCAAGACCGAGCCGCCAGGCATTGCCGTGAGCGACCTGACGGACGACTTGCTCGATCCGATCGTCCGGCTCCTTCGGCTGCTGGATCGGCCGGAGGACGTTGCGGTCCTGGCACCGGCCATCGAGCGCGAAATCCTTTGGCGACTGATCAACGGCGCGCAGGGCGCAATGGTGCGCCAACTCGGCCTTGCTGACAGCCGCATGACGCAGATCGGCCGGGCCATCCGGTGAATTCGGGACCACTATGCCGAAACCGTCCGGATCGAGGATCTGGCGAACATGGCCGGCATGAGCCTCACATCCTTCCACCGTCATTTTCTGGGGGTGACATCCTTGAGCCCCCTCCAGTTTCAGAAGCAGATACGCTTGCAGGAAGCCCGCTCCCGGCTCTTGTTGTCGTCGCAGGACGTCGCCGCCGTCGGCTTTGCCGTGGGGTATGACAGCCCCTCGCAATTCAGCCGCGAGTATCGGCGGCGGTTTGGCACGCCGCCCGGCCAGGACGGCGAACGTCTGCGCCGGTCGAAAGAATTGAGCGACGCGGCTTTTTGAGCCCTTCGCTCGGCTTCTATCATACGGAGTTCGGCGAGGTTGTCGGCGAGCTTGCGGCTTTCCAGTGCTGTCATGACCGCCATGCGGTCATGGCCACACCTAGATGCAGCAAGTTGATGAGCGCGGCGACGCCTAGTCAGCGGCGCGTGCGGCTCGAAGTTGGTGGGTGTGGATCGTCACGGTCGACTCCTACTAGGCAGCTGCATCGGCAACTTTCACGAGCTGCTTTCCGAAGTCCTCGCCGGCAATCAGCCGCAGCAACGTTTTCGGCGCATTCTGGATTCCGAAATCAATATCAATCCTTGTCGCCTAGATTATCACCGTGACTCAGCCTCAGTGCATTTGCTTCTTATGATCGAAGTGCATGCCTTGTTTTGTCGCGTCCGGCTCACTCTTGAGGAATGGCCCCTTGTGGCGGCGCAAAGCCGTCATTCGTGGTTTGGGACGAATTGGCGATGGAAGGTTGCTGCCGTTGTCACTGCAACACATCTGCAACACGACGACCTTAAGCTATTGATATTGTTGAGCCGAAAAAGGATTCCTAAACCGTAGGTCGCATGTTCGAGTCATGCCGGGATCGCCAATATTTCAAACACTTAGGGGAGCGAGGCATCCCGCTTTTTCGTTTTTGCTTCCATTTTGCTCCACTCTCGCAGCGCAGATCTCACCTTCGCTTCCTAGGCACCACGGTATCGGCATCGCTGGACGGCGCCGGTCACATCGATGCGTTTCAGCCGCGCTTGAGGTCTCCACCTCGCCAGCAAACTCAAATCAAAGCTTTCGCGCGCGCACGGTGTTGGTACAGTCTCCGGCGGCCTCGCGGGCCTCTCGATCGCATGCGTCTTGATCCTGGCGTTAGTCCCGGGTGGGAAGGTCTATGACCATGGAACTCATTTCCGTTCAGCAGCTGTGCAAGAGTTTTCCCGGCGTCCGGGCGCTGCACACGTCCGCTTCGAACTGGACGCCGGCGAAGTTCATGCCCTGATGGGCGAGAACGGCGCGGGAAAGTCGACGCTGATGAAGATACTCGCCGGCGTCTATACAAGGATACCGGCGAAATTCGCTATAACGGCGAGTGTGTCGATTTTTCCAGCCCGCGCGAGGCGCAGGCGGCCGGCATCGGCATCATTCATCAGGAACTGCAGCTGATGAATCACCTGACGGTTGCAGAAAACATCTTCATCGGACGCGAACCGAAGAAAGCGTTCGGCCTGCTCCTGGACGACGACAAGCTCAACCGGCAGGCGGCCGAAATGCTTGCCCGCATGAACCTGGCGCTCGACCCACGCGCCATCGTCGGCGGCCTGACGGTTGCCAGGCAGCAGATGGTGGAAATCGCCAAGGCGCTGTCCTTTAACTCGCGTGTGCTGATCATGGACGAGCCGACAGCCGCGTTGAACAACGCGGAGATCGCCGAGCTGTTCAAGATGATCCACGAACTGAAGGCCCGCGGGGTAGGCATCATCTATATCTCCCACAAGATGGACGAACTGAAGCAGATTTCCGATCGCGTCACCGTGCTGCGCGACGGCGAATATGTGGCCACCGCGCTGACCGCGGGCACCGCTATCGAGACCATCATCGGCATGATGGTCGGCCGCACCTTGAGCGACGAGCGCGTCGCAGGCGTCGCTCCAGCCGGCGATATCGCGCTCGAGGTGCGCAACTTGAATTGCGGGCCGCTGGTGCGCGACGTCAGCTTTACCTTGCGAAAGGGAGAAATTCTCGGTTTTGCCGGGCTGATGGGCGCGGGGCGGACGGAGGTGGCGCGGGCGATTTTCGGCGCCGACCCGCTCCAGTCGGGCGACATTCTCGTCAACGGCAGGAAAGTGTCGATCCGCACGCCCGGGCATGCCGTTACCAACGGCATCGGCTACCTGTCCGAAGATCGCAAGCGTTTTGGGCTCGTCACCGGCATGGACGTGGAGTCCAACGTCGTGATGTCGAACCTCACGAAATATCTTTCGATGAACTTCTTCCTGAGGAAGCGGACGATCCGTGGCACGACCCGCCGGTTCATCAGGCTTCTGAACATCCGCACGCCCTCGCCGGAACAACAGGTTCGCCTGCTCTCGGGCGGCAACCAGCAGAAGATCGTCGTCGCCAAGTGGCTCGATCGCGATTGCGATATCCTGTTCTTCGACGAGCCGACGCGGGGCATCGATATCGGCGCGAAAAGCGAAATCTACAAACTGCTGCGAGCGCTCGCCGACCAGGGCAAGGCGATTGTCATGATCTCGTCGGAGCTGCCGGAAGTCTTGCGGATGAGCGACCGGATCGTGGTGATGTGCGAAGGCCGTATCACCGGCGAACTCTTGCCGGAGCAGGCGACGCAGGAACAAATCATGCAACTGGCGACGCAACGCCTGGCTACGCAACCCATGGCTACGCAACGCAAAACCTCGAAGGCAGCGTGATCCGATGGACAATCTGGGATTGGCGCAGAAAGACGGCCTCGAGGCGGGCGATTATGGATGGGTCGGCGCGTTCAAGCGCCGGCTGCTGGGGCCCGCGGCAATGCAGAAGGTGCTCGCTTTCGCGAGCCTCGTGCTGCTGCTGATCTATTTCAGCTTTGCATCGCCCGCATTCATGCAAACCGACAACATGATCAACATCCTGCAGGCCACCGCCGTGAACGGCGTGCTGGCGATC
>CAVTFL010000005.1:0-430117 GCA_963733925.1 uncultured Alphaproteobacteria bacterium
TAGAGAAGGCCCGGCACTGGCTTCGTAGTCAGCGTCGCGGCAACGAGCGCGCCGGGCTCTTGGCCTCATCAAATGCCGCTCGCCTCAAGCCGCATGGCATCTTTGTCAAAGCCAGGATCGAGCCCACCAAGTGGTTTCTCGCCCCGGGCAATGATGTACGCTCCTCTGATGCCCTGGAAGACGCAGCGACTGAATTTGATGTCCAGGGTCTAGAACTGGATTGGGCATGCCTTTGCTGGGATGCCAACCTGCGTCGCGGTTCCAGCTGGGAAACTTGGCGCTTCAAGGGGTCGCAGTGGAATGGATCAATAATCCGGCACGCCAAGCCTATTTGGCCAATTCTATCGAGTTCCTTTTGACGCGTGCGCGTCAAGGTCTCGTGGTCTTTGTGCCGTATGGGAGCCACGAAGACCTCACCCGACTGCCTGCCCTGTACGACAGCATCTATGATTTCCTAAGAAACTGTGGATTCGAAACTCTTTGATGCGACCGATGCTCGACGGCAGTTCCGGAAATCGGGCGAAACACTCACACCTCCGGTTGGGCCGATCGATAAGGCCAACAGGCTGACAGCCGCCAACCATGCCAGAGCGGAACGGCATGCCCGCTGATGCGATGCGTGCCACAGCGTTGCCAACCAGCCCACGCTACGCTGGCGATCGTCAAATAGCGCGCCTGCGCACGATCGAACCCCTCCCGCGCATCGCCGCGCTGGCTGCGCCCTGACGCGCCGCCCTTTCGGGGCTGGGTGGCCGCGCCGGACCAAGTCAGGCGAGTTGAATGTCGGAGACCAGCACCGTTCCCTTGGTCTCGGGGCTGAACATCATCGCGGCGAGCACCGAAACGGCGGCGACCGTGGTGCCGACCATCATCGGCGCGGCGAATCCCATGTGCCATTCGACGGCGAAATAAGACAACACCGGTCCCACAAGGCCACCAAAGATCGCCCCCTGGTGATAACAGAAGCCAGTAGCCGTGGCCCGCACCTCAGTCGGGAAGCGCTCGGCCAGATAATGCGGCCATTGCGTATGCATGCCGCCGCCGCCGAACCAACCCTGCAAGGTGAAGAACACCACGATCATCGTGTAGTTGGTGGTCAGCAGATAGAGGGGCGCGACAGGGATCGTCATCAGGGCGGTGATGATGAGCGTCCGCCGCCGGCCAAAGCGGTCGGCGCACCAGCCCCAGAGGATCGCCGAGAGAAAGAACATCAGGCTTTGCAGCATGATCGGTAGTGCAACGTAGCCGGTGGGGAGGCCAAGGTCCTTCTGCAGATATGACGGGAACATACCGCCAACCGAATAACCGACGACGAACGCGCTGGCCATCATCCAACATGCGGTGAACGTATTAAAGAGCGACTCCCCGCTTGAAGATGCTGAAGAGCGGCGCGTTGAACTCGCGGTTCTGCTCACGCTGCTTGCGTCGGTTCTCGACCCACACCTGCGGCTCTTTGACGTATTTGCGGATGTAAACGATCAGCAGCGCGGGCAGCACGCCGATCAGCAACAGGCCGCGCCAACCGATCAAATCATACAGCAAGGCGTACGCGGCGCTCGACAGCAACGCGCCGAGGCCCCAGGAGCCCTGCAGGATCGAACCCATCAAACCGCGCGAGCGTTGTGGCCAGGTCTCCATGGCCAGCGACGCGCCAGCCGGCCATTCTGCGCCCATGCCGATGCCCAGAGCGGCACGGAACAGCAGCAGCAACATAAAGCTCGGGGCGAGGCCGGCGAGCAAATTGCACACCGAGAACCACGCGATGGAGATCATCAGAGGTAATTTGCGGCCGACCCGATCGGCGAGCCAACCCGATGCGGTGGCGCCAACCAGCCGCATCCACAAGGTCAGAGTGAAGACGATGGCAACCTGGGTCAGCGGCACGCCGAAGTCCTTGGAGATCGGCACCATCAGCAGCAGAAAGATGGTGAAGTCGAAGGCATCGAGGGTCCAACCGAGCCACGCGGCTACCCAGGCGAGCCATTGGTCCTTGGTCGGTTCTTTCCACCACGGAACGGGACTTGTTCCGATGAGCGCCGTTGACATGAAGAAGTCTCCCTTTCTGTTTTTATTTGCAATGGCCTGAGCGTTTCTCGCCTGGGCCTCGCGTTCACCGCGATCTTACGCAAAACATTCTTAGACGCCCGCCGCCGACGACGCCAGCGGGCGATTGGTCTTGCGCGGAAGATTCCAGCGATTTTCTGGATATTCTGATAGACCTATCGGCTTGGCATGTTGGCCTGCGCCCTGTGCCGGCGCGTGGCCGTAAGGATTTGCCCTTCCGGCGCGAGTATAAATCGGTGAACGATCGGCGCGAATACTGTCATGAAAAGCTCGGCTCCCCGCATCGTGTGCGGATCGAGGTAACGCGGAAAGGCGGCGATGTCCGCAGGTGCAGCCCCTCACGAGGCACGGGGGACGTGCAATGGCACCCGCTAGACTGGTATTATTGTCAGCCGGACTGTTCGGGCTGAAGATAGCCTAGCGAATGCCGGATTGCTTCCAGCGCCAATGTCCCGTCGCTGGCATCGACCGGCAGCCAGTCGCCGGCGCCGGGATCGTCCTGCGCCGATCGGCGCAATACCTCGACCGTCGCGTCGGAAGCATCGAGGGTTCGGCTGGCAATACGTTGCTCAAGTAACGACAAGGGTGCGTGCAGCCAGACGCCGAGGAATCGCGTGCCGGTCGGGGTGATGGCCGTGGCGAGCGCATCCCGCATCGCGGGGTCGAGAAATGTCGCATCGACGATCACGGCATGGCCGGCATCGGTGGCGGCTCGGGCCTGCTCGATCAGCGCGCCATTGGTTTCTGCGTTGGCGGTCGGGGTGTAGGCATCGGGCGGCAAACGGGCCTCAGGCGGCAGGCCGTGGAGGCGTTTGCGCGTTTCGTCACTGCGCAGAACCAAGGCGCCGGGCGCTGGACCGAGATCCGGCGCCAGGGCGCGGGCGAGCGTGGATTTGCCGGTGCCCTGCAAGCCGCCGATCCCGACCACCACGGGCGTCACGGGATCTAGATAGGTCTGTGCGGCGGCGAGATAGGCTGCGCTGTCCTGCCCCATCGACGCCAGCACGTGCGCTCGGATCATCGCGCGCTGCGACAGGAAGACCGGGAAGCCGGCGGTGATCTTCGCGTCACCGTTCCCGGCGACATAGCGGTTCATCACGCGGTTCGCCGCCGCCCGCCCGGCACGGTGATCCAGGTCCATCAGCAGGAATGCGAAATCGTAACCGACGTCGATCGTCGCCAGGACCTCGTCGAACTCAAGGGCGTCGAAGGGAACCGGTTTGCCATCCCACAGGCAGATATTGCCGAGATGCAGATCGCCGTGGCAACGGCGGATAAAGCCGCCGGCGACGCGATCGGTGAACCAGAGGCGACGGGATGCGATGGCCTCCAGCATTCGTTTCTGCCAGGACTCGACATCAGTCGATGAGAAACCCGCGGCAGTGGCGGAGCGCACGTTGCCCTCGGTTATCCGCCGCATGGATTCTTCAAAATTCACACCATCGGTCCGGGGGATTTGAGCATGATACGCAGCCACAGTGTCGCCCAGCGCGTCCAGAAGTGCCGTTGTCAGACCGTTGTTCGATGCAATGACGTCGAAGAAGTCTTCGTCGGGCACGCGAGCCATGCGCAGGACAAAATCGATGGGAGTTTCGCTGCCAAATCGCAGTGTGCCGTCTTCGTTTCGTACGATACCGATCACGTCACGGTAGAGCCCGGGTGCCCCCGGTTTGTTGATTTCGAGTTCCCGGCAGAGGAAATGTTCACGAGCGCCGAGCATGGTGAAGTCGAGGAACGGCATGCGGACGGCTTTTTTTAACTTCCACACCGTGTCGCTGCCAATGAAGACGGCGGAGATGTGCGTCTCCCTGGGCGGGCCGCCGGCCAGCCCAGACAGAAACCGCACGACGTCTTGCTGCTCCGCCGGGATCGTCATCGAGTTGGTGGGAAAGTACTGGGGTGCCTCGGCACGGGCGAACATGCCATAGTCGCGGATGATCTGCACGACGCGGTGGTGCCCGGGCGTATTGGCGATGCCGGCCTGGGCGGACGTGATATCCGGCCACGCGCGTAGATACAGCCCGTTGCCCGGCCGGGTGATGCTGTCGAAGACGTCGCCGTCCCGTGGGAAGTTAACGGCTTCCAAGGGACGTTCGGTTAACGTGACGGCTTTGGTGGTCGCTACTTCGGTGGCATCGAGACGCTGGCGGGCCGGGATGCTATCCAGACCGCTGTCGGTCACAATCTCTCCTACGCGCAGGTGGTAGTCGGCGAACACTGAGGAGCGGCCCTTGCCCTGTATCTCGTGATGCAAGGCGTGGGTGCGCCAACGGATCAATGCCTTCTCGTCGCGCCAGATGGACAGCGAAACCAGCCAGCCGGGGCGACCCAGGCTGGAATAACGTTCGTTGGAGATAAAGCCGTCGATCGCCACCAACTCCGGCCGAAGCGTCGCGGCGTGGCTGAGGTAGTCGTCCCAACGCTCCGGGCGGGGATTCACTTCGAAAATAACTGCGAACATGGGTCAATCTCCCTCGCTGGTCAGGAAGGCTTCGGTTTCGCGGTACAAAGCGTAGCGGTTTTCCTCCAGATGCATCAGATGGGTGGCGCGCGGGATCTTTATATCGCGGGCATCTGATAGCGCATCCAGCAGCCAGGCCGCGTCGGCATCGGTGCACATGCTGTCCCAGGCGCCGCGAATGATAGCGACGGGGGCTCGGACCCGGCTCGGATCATAGGAAAGCGAGCCGGCCCAGGCGTCGAAGATGTCCTGGAATGCGCCGCTCGGTGTTTTCACGGCCGGAGGATCGCGGTCGCGGCTGGCCGGATCGGAGCGCAGATATCCCTCGCCCCACTCGTCGAAATGACGTCTGGACAGCACCGGGGCCTCGTCCAGCGGCACGTCAGCGGTGAAGCGATCCCATTGGTCTTGCAATGTGATCAGCCTCCAGGCGGGGAGTTTTGGCGCCATGGCCGATGGGGAGCGTCGAGCGATGGGGCCGAAGAACACCATCCGGTTGATCAGCTCCGGACAGCGTCCGGCGAAGTGGCCGGCGACCATGGTGCCCCAGGAGTGAGCAACGAGGGACAGGTCCGAGAGCGCGTGGTGAGCGAGGATGTGGCGGACCGCTCGCTCCAACTGGTGGCTGGCGTCGGCGGTGCGGCCCAGCGGGGTGTCCGGGTCGGTGTCTGGGTAAGGATCGGAGAAGCACCCAAACCCGTGGAAATCGAGGCCCCAGACGTGGAACCCGGCGTCGCAAAGTTCGTCGCGCCAGGAGCGCCCGTCGAAGCGATGAGCGATGGACAGGGCGGACGAGAAGGTGCCTCCGTGCACGTACAGCACCGCGCCGCGAGGCGTCACGCCCTTGGCCGGTGGCAAGTGGCGCAGGAACAGGTGCAAACCGGCGCGCGAGCTGGAGATGCGAGCGTGGGTCTCGCTTGGATCAAGTTTCGGGGCAGGCATCATCGGGCGGCTCCGTTTTTCAGGATGTTCCGACAATGGTGATCGAAGGTGGCGGTGTCCGCCCGGATCAGTTCGGGCAGGGACAAAGCGTTTGGGTCAGACCGATGGAACCTGCCTGACTTCTATGGAATCGGGGTTGACCGGCAGACCATCGTCACCCTGCAGCGTCACGCCCTGGACGGTGCGACCGGTGTCGAGGTCCACCAGTTCCGTGCTCCATGGTTCCCCTTCGGGGAAGCATTTCATTCCCCATTGCCGCAGCGCTGCCAGCACCGGCAACAGGTCACGGCCTTTCGGGGTCAGGACGTATTCTTGGTACGCGCTGCCATCGGCAGGCGGTGCAGTTGCCAAAATACCGTCAGCCACCAGAGCGCGCAGCCGCACGGTGAGGATGTTGCGCGCCAAGCCGAGGCTTTTCTGGAACTGACTAAATCGCCGCAGGCCGCGGAAGGCGTCGCGGACGATCAGCAGCGACCACCAGTCACCGATCACGTCCAGCGATCGGGCGACCGGGCAGTTGGCTGTTTTCAGGCTGGTTCGTCGCATCGGCCTCTCGCATTTGTGGTTGCATGATAAGACCACCCGCCCTAATTTCCAACGAGTTTAATCATGCAACCAAGGAGCGGATCGTGGCACTGAACGGCAAGGCGGGGCGACTAGAGGGCAAGACGGCGCTAATAACCGGGGGCAACAGCGGGATTGGCCTGGCTGCAGCCCGAGCGTTCATTCGGGAAGGGGCGCGGGTGGCGATCACCGGCCGCAATCGGAAGACACTGGACGAAGCGGCACAGGAACTCGGGCCGAACGTTCTGGCGCTCGGCGCGGACATTACCGATGTGGCGGCCAACGAGCAGGCGATCCGCACGGCGGGCGAAACGTTCGGGCATCTGGACATCGTCCTGGCAAACGCAGGTGTTGGTGGGAATACGCCGGTAGGCTCAACCACCTTGGAGCGGTTCGAGCAGATCATCGCGACCAACCTGACCGGGGTCTTCTTCACGGTACAGGCAGCGTTGCCCTATCTGCGCGACGGCGCGTCGATCATCCTGATCGGCTCGGTGCACGCCTCGCTCGGCATGCCGGAGTGGTCCGCGTACACCGCCACCAAGGGCGCGGTGCGGTCGATGGGTCGCGTGCTGGCCGGTGAATTGTCGCCTAAAGGGGTCAGGGTCAACGTTGTCGTTCCCGGGGGAACCCGAACCCCGATCTGGTCGCGCATTTCGCAGAACCCTGACGCACTGACGGCCCTGGAACCCCGGATCGCGCGAGCGACGCCCACGGGCCGAATCAGCGAGGCGGAGGAGGTCGCCAACACGATCCTCTTCCTGGCGTCCGATGAAGCGACGAATATTCAGGCGGCGGAGATCGTCGTCGACGGCGGCGCGACCGGTGCACCGTCCGCCGCGCCGATCTACCGTGGCTGAGCTGGCCGGTTGACATTGCGGGAGCCGATCCGTGCCGGAGGCATATGCTGCCGGTTGTTCTCATCGGCTCCTTCCTGTCGTTCGTGGGACGCTCGCCCGTGTTGGCGGAGCACCGGGCAGCGGTTTGGCGCCTTGTGATGACGTCCGTTGCAAGGTGGGGCGGTATTGAGTCGGACTTCAGTCATCCGATTGAAACCTGAATGTCACATGTCTGTCGCCGGAGTCAGGTAATCGGGCTCTCCGACTTCGGTGAAGGATGCCAACATGGCGCAGGAAGTACTTCTGCCAACCCGCCGCGACGTCCTGGCCGGAGCGGCTGCCCTTGCCTTGACGCCCGCCTCCGCCCCGGCCCAGGGGACGCCAGCGAAGGCGATAGCAACAGCACGGGGGACGGTGTTCGACGCTGATAGCAGCCCGCGCCGCGGCGTGCCTGATGTGATGGTGTCGAACGGGCTGGAGGTGGTGAAGACCGATACGGACGGACGCTGGTCACTGCCGGTGGGTGACGGCAACTCGGTTTTCGTGATCAAGCCGGCGGGGTGGGCGCTGCCGGTCGATCCGGCCACCAATCTGCCGAGGTTCGCTTACGTGCATGCACCCGACGGCTCGCCGGACCTGGGGTTCCGTTTCGCCGGCGTGCCGCCGACCGGGCCACTTCCTCCGAACATCGACTTCGCGTTGCACCGGAAGGAGGAACCGGCTCGGTTCGATGCGGTGCTGTTTACCGATCCGCAGCCCGAGAGTCTAAACGAAGTCGGCTATATCCGCGATGACGTGGTGTCCATCGTCGATGCGTCCGGGGCGGCGTTTGGGATCACCCACGGCGACATCATGTTCGACGATCTGTCGTACTATCCGCGATACAATCGTATCGTGGGCACCATCGGGCTGCCCTGGTTCAACTGCCGTGGCAACCACGACATGAACCTCGAGGCGCCGGACAACACGCATGCAGCCGAAACGTTCAAGCGGGTGTTTGGGGCTCGCTGGCATGCGTTCCAGCACGGCGATGCGACATTCATCCTGCTGGACAACGTCGATTACTTGGGGTCGGATCCGACGCGGCCCAACGGGTCCGGCAAATATCGCGGCTATTTCGGCGAGCGGCAGTTGAGCTTCGTGCGCAACGTGCTGGCGAACGTGCCGCGCGACAGCCTGGTGGTAATCAGTTTCCATATTCCACTGAAGACGCTCGCAGCGACGGACGCGGCGAACAACACTGTCGATTTGAGGGATTTTCTGAGCGCGATCGGCTCGCATCCGAACACGGTGAGCTTCTGCGGACACACGCATACGAATGAGCACTGGTATTTCACCGCGGCGGATGGCTACGCCGCGGGCGTGCATCATCACCACATTCTGGCGGCCGTATCGGGAAGCTGGTGGTCGGGCCCGTTTGATGCGCGCGGAATCCCGATGGCACTTCAGTCGGACGGCTCGCCGAATGGATTCCATATCTTGTCGGTGGAGGGGGAGGGTTACACTACGACGCTGGTGCCATCGCACGACCCGGCGCGCGGGCAAATGCGGGTGATGCTCGATAGCCAGGTGCATGGCGTAGATCACGATGTGATCCGCGACTACCACACGGGCGCGCTCCAGACGGGGCCGATCGGCGTGGATCGTGTGGCCTCGACGCGATTAGTGGTGAATTTCTTCGACGGCGGCCCACGGTCAAAGGTCGAGGTCTCGATCGGGGGCCGGCCATATCGTGGGTTGCCGAAGGTGGAACGGTTGGATCCGTTCGTGGTGGAAGTCTACGACCGCAACCGTGACAGCAAGAAGTCGTGGGTCGAGGCGGGGCGCTCGAGCCATATCTGGCAAGGTGCTCTGCCAGCGGACCTTGGAATCGGGACGCATCGGGTCGCTGTCCGGGCGACGGACGAGTACGGGCGTGTGCATTTGACGTCGATGGTGCTGGAAGTGACCGAGTAGCGGATCATGTACAGTTAGCGCCCGAGCCCAAACAGCCGGAAAAGAAACTAGGAAGCGGGGCAAAGCGCAACGATCGAAACCGACAATTTTCGTGACTTGGAGGCGGCGGACGCTGCCCTGATCACATGAGCGACCGAAGCCGTCGGATTGGCGGATACTATCCTGCATGTGGCTTAGCACCCGGTGCACCCCGGCAGCCGTTTCCATTTGCCGCCGGACGCACAGATGAGGGCACCGGCACTTCTGTTTCGGTCGGCCGCGGGACAATCGCGTACGTCTTGCCGGTGGCAGGAAAATCGGTCGCGCTATTAACCAGTTGTAAATCGTTCCGGCGTCGTATGGCGACTGGTCTGACCAAGATGAGGAACGATCATGGACATCAGAGGCATCGAGCACGACCAGCCGTCGCCTCGAAGGTACGGTCGGTCACTCACTCTGCTACTGGCGAGCCAGCTTGTGCTGGTCGTTATTACTGCGGTGATGATCGGCGTACTCGTCACGATTTTGCATCAGCGAGGGTATCAGCAGGGGAGCCTCGCGCTTCAGTCACTATATTTAATCGGATCGGCCATCGCCCTGGAGCTGGTGGTGGCTGGCGCGGGAGTTCTAACGCTGTGGCAATTGCGCAGCCAGCGAATGCTGGGCGAGGCGCGCGCAGCGGTGGAGGCAGCTCGGCCGGGGACGGAAGCAGAGCCCGTCGCGGCGCCCAAGCGCGAACAGGTCGATGGCGAGTTGGCAATCCAAAACGCTCGGTTTTCGGCCGCCTTGAGCAATATGTCCCAGGCGCTGTCGATGTTCAATTCGGCCGATAGGCTGGTGGTCAGCAACAGCCGGCACGCGGAGATGTTCGGCATGCCGGCCGACAGAATTGCACCCGGGTTGAGCCTTGAAACTCTCATGGCGCGAGCAGACGGGGAATCAAATCTTTGTTCTGCAGACGTAGCCCTGATACGGGCGGGCATCAAAAGGCTCAAAGCCGCTGGCCAGCGCGCCGCGCTCATCCGCGAACTGGCCGATGGCCGCTTCCTGTCGATCAATTACGTGCCGATGGGGAACGAAGGCTGGCTCGTAACGGTCGAGGACATCACCGAGCAGCGATTGGCCGAGGCGAAGATTGCCCACATGGCCCATCATGACGCTCTGACCGGGTTGCCCAACCGGGTCTGGTTTCGCGACAGGCTGAGCGATGCAGTCGCGCGCAGCCGAAGGGGTGAAGCGTGTGCTGTGCTTTACCTCGATCTCGATCGTTTCAAGGCAGTCAACGACACGCTCGGGCATCCGATCGGGGACCTCTTGCTGAAGGATGTCACCCGCCGCCTGAAGGCGCAGATACGGGGGACGGACGCGCTGGCTCGTCTCGGTGGCGACGAGTTCGCCATCGTCCAGTCGAGCGTGAACCAGCCGGAAGACGCCATGGCCCTCGCCGCCAGGCTCATCGAGGCGCTTAACGTGCCTTACGAACTCGACGGTCAGCTGGCACTGGCCGGGACAAGCATCGGCATTGCCCTCGTTCCAGCTGATGGCGAAGATCCGGACCACATCCTGAAGAATGCGGATTTGGCGCTTTATCGCGCCAAAGCTGACGGCCGCGGCCGGTATCGTTTCTTCATGCCGGAGATGGACGCGCGCATGCAGGCGCGGCGGATACTGGAGATCGATCTGCGCAACGCCTTGGTGGCCGGCGAGTTCGAGCTGTTCTATCAGCCACTGATAAACCTTAGGACCGGCTCGGTCACCGGCTTCGAGGCGCTCATGCGCTGGTTTCACCCCCATCGCGGGATGATCGCCCCAGAAGAATTCATCCCTGTTGCCGAAGAGATCGGGCTGCTCGTGCCGCTGGGCGAATGGGCGCTCCGTCGCGCGTGCCTGGAAGCGACGGCCTGGCCCTGCGAGATCAGGGTCGCGGTCAACGTCTCGGTAACCCAGTTCACCAGCCGTAGCCTCGTCGAGAAAGTCACTGCTGCTTTGGCGGAGTCGGGCCTCGACCCCGGCAGGCTCGAACTCGAGATCACTGAGACGGTCATGCTGGACGAGACCGATGCGATACTGGTGATTCTGCACAGGCTCCGGGATCTTGGGGTCGGCATAGCAATGGACGACTTTGGCACGGGATACTCGTCGCTCAGCTACTTGCGCCGGTTTCCGTTCAGCAAGGTAAAAATCGACCAGTCCTTCGTTGCGGGACTTGGCAGGCGTGGCGATTGCGATGCGATCATCGCCTCGGTGACGGAACTCTGCGGGACGCTTGGGATGACTGTACTCGCCGAGGGGGTGGAGACCGAGGATCAACTGCGACGGCTGCGCGCGGCGAATTGCGGCGAGGCTCAGGGCTATTTATTCGGACGTCCCTGCCCGGCCGATGGGGTGCAGGCGCTGTGCCGGACGCTGTCCGAGCTTGGCCTGGTCGAGACCGCCGCTTGATCTCCTCCCGGGTGCGAGCGCGACCGCATGCGTCACGCCGATGAAGCTGCCAGCTTCATCCGCACCGCCTGCGCTGACCGCCTCTGTAACATTGCCAGCGCCCCGGCGCTCATGACGGCCGTCACAACCAGGTAGAAGCTTGGCGACAACGGGTCGCCGGTCACGGCGATCAGCCAGGTCGCTACCAATGGTGCGAAGCCGCCGAAGATCGTGACCCCCGTGCCGAAACTCAGCGACACGCCAATCGCACGAGTCCCGACCGGGAACTGCTCACCCAGCAGGGACGGCAATACGCCACTGTAGCCGGCCTTAAGCAATTGCAGCCATGCAACGACGAAGATGCACGTCCCCAGCGCTGGCCACGACGACATCAGGAAGAAGCACGGCCATGACGTCAAGACAAACAGCCAGGCCGTGACAACCATGATCCGCGGCCGTGCGATCTTGTCAGACCAATGGCCGAACAACGGGCAAAATACCGCGAGAACCACTCCGCCGACCAACGTTGCCACAAAGCCAGTATAGGCCGGAAGACCCAGTGTCCTTTGTCCGTAGGTTGGAATGTACAGCAGAATATAGAACGAGCTGTTCGAGATGGCCGACACGCCGAACGCGAGCACAAGCGACAGCGGATGCTTGCTCAGCAGTTCGCGGATCGGCGTCGCCTCGCGCTGTTCGGAGGCGAGGAACTCCGGTGTTTCAGCCAGACGTGAACGAATGTACAGCCCGGCCGGTCCGACCAGCATGCCGAAAAGGTATGGCAGCCGCCAACCCCAGGTGAGCAGCTGGTCATGGCTGAGAAGCGTGTTCAGCGCGATGCCGAACAGTGAGGCGAGCGCCGTGATCAGACCGGCGACGCAGAACTGCCAACTGGCAGCGAAGCCCCGGCGCTGTGACCCGTGCTCCATCAGGAACGCCACCGAACCACCGAACTCGCCGCCGACCGAAAATCCCTGCAGCAGACGAGCCAGCGTGATCAGGATCGGCGCGGTGACGCCGATCGCCGCGTAGCTTGGAGTCAGCGCCATCAGCGTCGTGCCGATCATCATCAGCGCCAGCGAAAGCGTGAGCCCGGCCTTGCGTCCGTGCTTGTCGGAATAGGAGCCGACGAAGATCGCGCCCAGCGGGCGTACGAGATAGGCGAGCCCAAACGCACTGAAAGTAATCAGAAGCGACACGGCCGGGTCTGCGACAGGGAAAAACACCTGCGAGATCGTGACCGCGAGAAAGCCGTAAATGACGAAGTCGAAGTCCTCGAGGACATTGCCGATCGTGGCGGCAATCACGACGCGCCGCAGCGTCGATACAGGAGGTGCGGCTCCGCCTATAGCAGCATTGGTGGCCATCCCGGCGTCCTCAGTTTATCCGGTTCTTTTCAAACCGGTATTCCCCATATGACCGCCCGATCGGCCCTATGGCAAGCAGCCTATGCCTGGGCATCGCCAGGCCGACGCCGGACGGATCGAAAGGTTCGCTTAGGACGTCGGGCACTGCCATTTGACGCCGCGGACCTGAACGTCTGCTCCCCACGCTCAAATCCAGCGCGGCCATTGCCAGAGGTTACCGTTCCGACATAATTCGAAAGACGGGCTTTAGCTAAACGCGGCAAAGACTTCTTCCAGTGCCTTCACCTGGTTCCCCGCGGCGGAGGACGGGACGATGATCAGATCGCGGACGCCGGCATCGCGCCAGGCCTCTACGCCCTCCCTCACCTTTGCCGCTGGGCCGAACAATGTGTTGTCGGCGAGCCACTTGTCGGTGAAGTATTTCGGCACGTCGTCGTTGCGGCCTTCGGCGATTGCGGCCTCGATGGCGTTCATTTCTTCCTGGTAGCCTGCTTCCCTCCAATAATTCCGGTAGTTCGGCAGGAATCCGTAATTGGTCAAAGTGCGCCGGTTCACCGCCTTGGCGGCTTCGATGTCGTCGTTGATGCAGGTCGGGATCATGTTGCCGACAAAGAAGCCGGGATCGGTGCGCTTGTGCTCCGGCAGCGCGGTCAGCGATGCCGCCATGTGGGAGCGCGACGCGTTTGCGAACACCACACCCTCGGAGATCTCGCCCGCCAGGGCCACCATCTTGCGTCGGAGGGCCGCGACAATGATCGGCGGCAGGGTGCCCAGGCCCTCCTGGGCGCGAAATCTCTCCACGAAGCCGCGGATATCCCCTAGCGGCTTGCCGGGGGTGACGCCCATCCGTACATGCGAAGGTCCATGCGCCACACCAATTCCTAGCCGGAAGCGACCGCCGGAGATCTCATGCATCACCGCGGCACTTTGGGCGAAATCGCCGATGGTGCGCTGGTAGACTGGCGCGATGGCCGTACCGAACGGGATACTGGTTGTATTCCAGGCCAACGCCTCGCATAGGGACATGTTGCCGAACATACTGGGCGAATAGATGCCGGCGAAGCCCCGGCGCTCGATCTCCTGGGCGATTTCGACGGTGCGGCGGCGACGGCCGGGGACCGCGACGAGACTGAGGGCGGGTAAGAGCTGGCGCATCGGAAGGACCTTCTTCGATTTCCCGCATGCTATCGCGAGACTTTAATACCCGGCAACGCGAAGGAGCCCCCAACCTGCTGTGCTGGGCGGCGGGCCGTCGAGGGTCGACGGCTCGCTGCTCCGGAATCAAGTGCGCGACTGGCGGGATCGTATCCACATTTGTCCGGACGGCAACACAACCCGAGCCGGCCTCCAGGCGGCTGCAACGAGGCCAGCCTGCTATACCAGAAAAGTGGCGTCGGTTTCACCCCATTCCCGGCCATCACGCAACCGCGCCTCCATTTGGCGGAACCGATCGATCAGGAAGTCGATAACAACCCGCGTCCGGTGTGCGAGGTGGCGGCGCGATGGGTAGACGATGAAGACCTGACGGCGGCGCGCCACATAGTCTGGCATCAAACGATACAACCGCCCGGAGCGAACATCATTGATCGTCAACGGATCGCCGAGCAGAGCGATCCCATAGCCGGAAGCTGCCGCCTGCCGCACGATCAGACTGTTATTAGACCGGAATGAACCGTGGACCTCGACTTCCTGGGGACCATCGGGGCCGGTGAACAGCCAGCGGGTGCTGTCCGCCCCTCTCTCAAGGATGATGCAGACGTGCTTCGCCAAGTCGTACGGATGCTCGGGCGCGCCATAGCGCTCCAAGTAGGCGGGCGCGGCTACCGGCGCGGACCCCATGGTCGCGAGCGCTCGCGATACCAGCGAGGTATCTGGCGATTGGCCCCACCTCAGGGCGAGGTCCAGCCGTGCCGCGATGAGATCGTCCATCTGCTCGCTGACCACAAGCTCCACGGCCAGGCCGGGGTAGCTGGCCAGTAGCCCGGTGAAATCCGGCACCATCATGATCGCCGCGCCTACCGGGATGCCAATGCGGACAAGCCCGGTTGGGGTACCACCGTCCTTGCCGAACGTGTCCTCCAGATCCTCGGCTTCCTCGAGAAGATGCCGCGCCCTGGTGACCAGATCCTGTCCCTCATCGGTCAAGCTGAGCTTGCGGGTGCTGCGGTGAAATAACCGGACACCGAAGTGCTCCTCCAATTGCGCGACCTGCCGGGTCACCGCTGATTGGCTGCTGTTGCCAGCGCGAGCGACCGCTGTGAAGGAGCCTGTCTCGACGACACGGATAAAGGTCTGCAACCCGTTGATCAGATCCATCGCCTATCCAAATATTCCATTTACGCGGTAGTTACAAAGCCGGGTTGCGCCGACCCGTCAACGGATGGTGGGAAAAGCAACACACATGTCACCTCAGCGCACAGATCATGACCCGACGCCCGCGCAATGCTCAGGTATGCGCCGATGGTCAGTGGCTCGATTTGGATCGCCGGCCGCGCCATCGCAATGGAGGATTATGATGAAAAAGTTGATTTTGTTCGCCGCTGCGGTGCTGACGCTGGGCGTTGGCAGCGCGTTCGCGCAGTCCCTGTCGCATGAGGCACCGCCGCCGGCTCACCATCAGGCTTTCGGCGGCTAGCCAAGTGACCGAGGTTGGCAGTCGCGCTGCCCCGGCGCCGGCTCAGGGTGCCAACCTGAGCGCCAATGCCTGAAACACTGGTACGGCCGCCGCCAGGTCGGCGATGCGGACCGCCTCGCCCGGCCTGTGGGCGACATCGATGTCGCCCGGTCCCATCACCACACACGGCGCGACGGCCTGCAATATCGACGCGTCCGTGCCGAACGGCGCGGTTGTGGCGGGCGACCGGCCACATCGACGCATTGGCCGACGAAGGGATGATCGGCCGGAAGTTCCGGGGCCATTCCTTCTTCCGCTTCCTGTACCGTCAGGCCGTGCCGGGAGCCGGCCTCGTGTACCGCCACTCGGATGGGTGTCGGGTCGATCCGGGCCGAGTAACGAAATTTGATCCTCACCGTCGCCACGGGAACCGTGACGTTGATTGCGGTGCCGTGGTTGTCGATGACTACGTTGAAATCGCTGAACGGCGGATCGTAGGCATCGTCCTGAAGCGAGCGATCGGTCTGTAGCCGATCAAATACGACTTTCATCTCTGCCAGGAACGGGATCAGCGCCCAGTTGGCATTACGGCCGGTTCCTCGGGCGCTGTGCGCCTGCACGCCCAAGGCCACGCACGTGAACAGGATGTTGCTGCGATGGCCCCGCACCGGCTGCAACCGCGTCGGCTCCACGACCAAAATCCCACTCGGCCGCGCCGCGCGCACCAACGCTGACCGATCGGCAATGACCCGAGCGCCCTGCTTGGTGGTTTCCTCGTCGGTGGTGATCAGCAGGGTCACCGGAACGGTGTCGGGCAGTCCGCGAGCCGCGATGATCGCGGCGGCCACTGGCCCCTTCATGTCGGTGCTGCCCAACCCGTGCAGGATGCCCTCATCGATGCGCGCCGACCAAGGATCGTCCTGCCACCCGGTCTCCGGCACCGTGTCCATGTGGCCGGAGAACGCAATACCGCCACGTCCGCCTCGATGTGCGACCAGCACGCGCTTAGGCACACCGCCCGCATCCAGGTAATCGATCCGCTCGACCTCGAAGCCGCCCAGTTCCTGTTCAATGCGGTCGGCGACGGCGATGTTCGACACAAAGCTCCGGCTATCGAGCGCAACCAGGTCGCGTGCAAGTTCGGCGATTGCCGGGGTGGGATCGGTCATGTGCCTGGATAGCGCAGGATCGCGCTCGGTGAAACGTGCCCGACGTTCCGACGACATTCAGAGTGGCCGCGTTTGGTTCCGCAGGCGTTGCGCCGCGTGCGCCAACTCGCCGTTCTGCGTGGGTCGGACACCGACGAGGCAAGCACAGGCGGGCGCAATCAAACAAAACCAGCCAGCGCTCGGCGCAGCGACCCCCCGGCTTGAGGGCGCGATCGGTTCCGACCACACTCAGCCGCATGCAGCCCGAATACCTCGACCCCCGCTCCGGCGCGACGTTCCCGCTCGATCAGCCGCGCTGGTGCGGGATCGATCAGGCGCCGTTGCTGCTGACGCCGTTGCCCGGCCTGACGCGCGCGCAAATCGATACGGCGACGCGCAGCTTGTGGCGCTACCGGGCAGCGTTTCCCTTTTCGATCGACGATCCGATCACCCTGGGCGAGGGCATGACGCCCTTGATCCCGTGCGTGGTCGCGGGGGTTCGGGTGCTACTGAAATGCGAGTGGTTCAACCCCACCGGCAGCTTCAAGGATCGCGGCGCCAGCGTGATGCTGTCGCTGCTGCGGGCGCAGGGGATCAAACGCATGCTGGAAGACAGTTCCGGGAATGGCGGCGCGGCGATCTCGGCTTATGCGGCGGCGGGAGGGATAGCGGCGACGGTCCTGACGCCGGCCTCCAGCAGCCCGGCCAAGACGGTGCAGATGCGGGCGCATGGCGCGACGGTGGAAATAATTCCTGGTTCTCGCCAAGACACCGCCGACGCCGCGATCGCACGCTCGGCGTCGATCTTCTATGCCAGCCATAACTGGCATCCCTTCTTCCTGCAGGGGACGAAGACTCTGGCTTACGAGCTGTGGGAGGACCTGGGCTTCCGGCCGCCCGACAACATCATCACGCCGTGTGGCGCGGGATCGAATGTGCTGGGCTGCGAGATCGGCTTTTCCGAATTGCTCCGCGCCGGTGAGATCAACTGCCTGCCGCGGATTTTTGCCGCGCAGCCGGCCAATTGCGCACCGATTGCCGCAGCCTTTATGGCGCAATCCGATGAGCCGGTGGAGACGACGATCGCACCCACCATGGCCGAAGGGACCGCCATCGCGCATCCGATACGGATGCGGGAGATACTGGGCACGCTGAGCGAAACCCGAGGCGGCGCGGTCACTCTGACCGAGAAGGAAATCGCCGAGGCCACTCTGGATCTGGCTCGTGTCGGCATCTACGTCGAACCCACGAGCGCGCAGGTCGCGGCGGCGTTCGGCAAGCTGCTCGAGACCGGGACGATCACGCCGGAGCAGACGACGGTTCTGGTGATGACGGGGACCGGCCTGAAGGCGACGCCGCGGATCGCCGGGCTGCTGGGGATCGCGCTATAAGCGGGCGTCCCGGCCGGATTGATCGCAGTAT
This sequence comes from uncultured Alphaproteobacteria bacterium, assembly GCA_963733925.1. Lineage (GTDB taxonomy): Bacteria > Pseudomonadota > Alphaproteobacteria > Acetobacterales > Acetobacteraceae > Rhodopila. The sequence continues at coordinate 17,778 of CAVTFL010000005.1, forward strand.
GAAGCTCGCTGACTTACCTACTCCGTGCCTGGTGCTGGACCGCACCATCCTGAACCGCAACCTCGAAGCGATGGCCGCGGCCCTCGCGCGGCTGGCGGTGCCGCTGCGCCCGCACATGAAGACGGCCAAATGCATAGAGGTCGCTCGCCTGGCGACCGCGGGGCAACCGGGCGGCATTACCGTCTCCACCCTGGCAGAGGCGGCATATTTTTTCAGTCATGGTATCAGGGACATCCTGTACGCGGTCGGCATCACCCCGCAGAAACTGACGCAAGTGTGCGAACTGAACGCAGCTGGCGCGCAAATAATCGTGATTACCGATGATGCTGCGATGGCCAGCTTGATCGCCGCGAAGCCGACTCCGCCACGAACCCTGATCGAGATCGACAGCGGCGAGGACCGCGGCGGCGTCCATCCCGACAGCGACATGCTGCTGGCTCTGGCCGGTCGGCTCGGACCGTGCCTGGCAGGTGTAATGACCCATGGTGGCCATTCCTATGCGGCCCGTGGCGCGGGGAGATAGCTTGGATCGCGGAGGCAGAGCGCGCCGCGGTGACCCGGGCCGCCGGGCGCCTGCGGACGGGCGGGCACCTGGTCAGCATCGTCTCCGCCGGCAGTTCACCCACCGCGCGCCACGCGAAAGACCTGGCCGGCGTCACGGAAATCCGCGCTGGGGTCTATATGTTCGGCGACCTTTTTCAGGCGGAGATCGAGACCCATGGGGCCGACTCCATCGCCGCTACCGTGCTGACCAGTGTCATCGGCCGGCGTCCCGGCCGCCTTCTGGTCGATGCCGGTGGACTGGCGCTGTCGAAGGACCGTAGCACCGAGGCCACTGCACACGACTTCGGTTTTGGCCTAGCGCTGGATCTCGACGGGACACGCGGCCTCGGCCATGCTGTCGTACGCAAAGCGTACCAGGAGCACGGGGTCATCGAACTGGACCCGGGTCACCCGGTCGATCTGCCGATCGGTGCCAGACTGCGCATCGCGCCTAATCACACTTGCATGACCGCCGCCGCGCATGACCGGTATTTCGTAGTCGATGGCGATCAGGACGTCGTCGCGATCTGGCATCGCGTGAACGGCTGGTAAATTTGCGCCTTTCGCCCTCGCACCCGATGTGGCTAAATCGCGAAGTACGATTGTGACAACCGGAAGTCCCAAGAAAGGAGCTGTGTCTTCCAGCAGTCTGGTCCCGATGATTGGGGATCATACCCCGGATCGTCCGTTCCAGTCTCTCCGGCCCTCGCGCTGGTGGGGTTCGTCGGGTTGTGCTTGCTGGTTGGCGCTGTCGACGGCTCGATGAGCGCGCGCGCGGTTCACACGTGGTACGCGCGACTCCATGCACCACCAGGCACCCCACCGAACTGGGTCTTCGCCCCGGTGTGGGTCGCGCTGTATGTCATGATCGGCACCGCCGCGTGGCTGGTTTGGAGGCGCATTGGCGCGGCCCGTCCCCTGCGGCTGTGGGGCTGGCAGCTTGCTGCCAACGCGCTTTGGGCGCCGTTCTTCTTCGGTCTGCACAGCCCGGTCTTGGCAATGAGCTTGATGATCATCCTGCTCGTTCTGATCGCCGTGACGATCCGGTCGTTCCGGAGGGTCCAACGCGCGGCGGCGGCGCTGATGCTCCCGTACGGCGCATGGTGCCTTTACGCCGCCTATCTCAACGCCGGCTTCTTGGTGCTCAACCACGGTTGATCCGAACCTTACGGGCGGGTGCACTTTTCCTCATTATGTCATGGCCGGCCGCTTCTCGGCTGCCTACGTTCGTAGCGCGACACCGCTGGCGCAGACAATCTCGTTGGCCGGACGTAGCTGAACCCGAAAGGCCGCAGTCGACACGGGGCGGACGGGAGTGGTCATGGCGGCGGTCGATCTGCTGCACGGATTACTGCCCGATCTGAAAATCCGCGTGGTCAACGTCGTCGATCTGATGACCTTTGCAGCCGAAATCACAGCACCCGCACGGCTTGGCCGAGGCGGATTTCGACGCGCTATTCACCGCGGATAAACCGGTGATCGTCGCCTATCACGGCTACCCGAGCCTGATCCATCGTCTGGTCTACCGGCGAACGAACCACGGCAATTTCCATGTCCACGACTTCATGGAGGAAGGCACCACCTCGACTCCCTTCGACATGGTGGTTCGCAACGGACTCGACCGCTTCCATCTGATAACGGACGTCATCGGCCGCGTTCCGGGGCTGAGCGGCGGCGCGGTCTACGCCAGGCAGGCGATGCGCGACAAGCTGATCGAGCACGAACAGTAATCGTTCGTCACGGCAAGGACATGCCGGAGGTCGCCGACTGGCGCTGGCCGGCGCGGGGGTCGAGCCAGAACAAGGGCGCGGCGGCGTAGATGTTCGGAGCGCCCGCTCTGGTTCCTTCGGGGGGCCAGTTCCACCGCGGCCGGGCGCGAAGCCATGACGACTATTTTCGGACTGCACAGTCACGGCGATAATGGTCTAGAAGGCAGGCACCGCAGTCTTAACGATGGCTGACGCCATAAAGGTTTGGGCGATGAAGGTTTTTGCGACACGCAGCGCCGTCGACCAGCTGTTTTCCGCACTGGCGCTGGGTGCGTTGCTGAGCTTCGCCGCGCCGTCTATCGGATGGGGGCAAGGGCTCGGTGGCATAGGGGGGGCCGATCCAGGCCGCCGTTCACCAACTCCCTCGGTTGAACCCGACAAGCCCGCACCGCCGGCTCCGGACGCCGTGCCCGGCGCCAAGGCGCGAGCACCCGCGGCGCCGTCGACCCATTCCCCCACCGACCTGCAACCTACCGACGCTTTGTTCGACGCGATCAATCGTGGCGACATCGCCTCGGCGCGCGACGCGCTCAGCCGCGGTGCGGACATGGGCGGCGTCAACGTCCTGGGCATGACGCCGATGGAGCTGTCCGTTGATCTTGGACGCAACGACATCTCGTTCCTGCTGCTGTCGATGCGCGGCGAGGATAGCAGCCGCGGCTCCCGGGCGGTCGGAAGCGACGTCGCCGGAGGGGCACCGGCGGCGAAGGAGGTGGTGCCACCGAAGGCCGCGAAGGTGAAGTCTGCCGCACCGACAAAGACCTCGAAGGCGAAGGATGCATCTGTCGTTTCGCGCTCGGTCGCCAAACCGAAGCTGTTTGCCAACGACGGCGGCGCGCCACTGCCGAGCGTGGGGTTCCTGGGCTTTGACCCGAGATCGGCTACAAACTAGAGCATTTTCGCCCTGACTGCGCAGGCCGAAAGTGCTCTATCTCTTTGTTTGATCGCATGATTCACGTGCTTGGGATGTTCCGCTCAGCACGATCATGCTCTAGTGCAGAACCTATAGCAGGCTGAGACCCGCCATACCGCGGAGAGGACGGTGCGGTCGGGGCGCCGTTGCGGGGCTCGAGATAAAATTACGCAGCCCTTACCCTCGCTACAAACTGCTTCACCGCGCCCGCTAGGGGCGGAAATGCTGCTGATCAGCCCGACGACATCGCCGATCCGTTTCGCCCCCTCGGCCAGCGCCCGCACCGTCTCGTCGGTGCGTCGGGCGTTCGCCACCGCCTGGTCGCTGATGCGGGCCGATTGCGCTACCTGCCGGCCGATCTCGCCGATCGATGCGGCGAGTTCCTCCGCGGCGGCTGCCACCGTCTGCACGCCTGAGCTGGCGCCATTGGCCGCCGCGTTCACCGCCTCCGCCCGTGTCCCTGTCTGCGCCGCCGTTGCCGCCATCGTCCCCGCGGTACTACGCAACTCGCCGGCCTCCGAGGCGAGTTCGCTGGCCATGCCGCCGACCTTGGCCTCGAAATCGTGCGCCAATGCCGCCGTCTCGGCACGGCGCGCGGTGACAAGCCGTTCGGTTTCCCGCACCCGGTCCTGCTCCATCGCCTGGATGCGTTGAGCATTGTCGCGGAAGACACCAACGGCGAGCGCCATCTGGCCGACTTCATCCCTGCGCCCGTCCGCGGGCAACGTCACCCCGAGATCACCATCGGCCAGGCGCCGCATGCAGCCCGTTATCGCGGTGATGGGGCGTGCGATCGATCGACTAATGAGCACGCCCAGGAGAATGCCCAGCAACATCCCGACGCCGCCGCCCACGGCCATCAAGATCCGGGCTTGCCTGGCCCCGTCGGTCGAACTCCGCCTCGATGCGGCTGCGTTCCTGCCGCGAGAATTGCACCATCGTGACGGCAGCGCCGCTGATTCGCCCCGCAATGGGTGGCATCTTGCCGGCGATGCCCAAAAGGTTGGCATTGACGCTCCGGACCTCGTGGAACGCGTCAAGGTATGGGGTGATTGAATCATCGACCGCTTTGATCCGGTTCGCGAGGGTCTCGTTTCCCCCCATGGCGCTCAACATTTTGAGCGTTTCCGCAAGGCGACGTGCGGCCTCGTCCGCCGCCGGCGCCAAGGCCGGTTCGTTACCTTCCAGGACATGGTTCAGCTCGATCTGCAACTGCATGAATTGCCGCAGAACGTGCCCTGCGGCGACGGATATTTCCCGGTCATCCCGATCAGCGGCCTCGATCAGATTATCCAACGCCTGAGTGGCCTGGACCCCGAGGGGCCGAAGCGTTTCCGTGGTGAGCTTGTCCTGCGCCTGCCGCAGATTGACAATGTTGTCGATGTTCCTGGCATACTCGGCGAAGCTGTCCACCAGCGTCGGCATCGCCGGGTCACCGGTCCTGGCGGCACGATCGTCGATTTCGGCGCAAAGCTGGGCGCCCTGCTCGCGCAATGCGGCGGCTGTCTCGGGCCGGCCATTGGCGGCATAGTCGCGTCCGCTGAGCCGCATGGCGACGAATTTTGCTGATCGCGCCAGCGTCGGCAGCGCCGGTGGCGGCTCGGTCGAACGCGTCGACGATTGCGCCGAGACGGACATAGCCGAACAGCGTTACCGCGAGCAGGATCAGTAGAACACTCAAGAACCCGCCGCCAACCTTCGACCGGATCGGTAAATCGACGAAGAACCGCATCATGCACTCCTGTCCGCGAAACCGGCGGGGAGGAGTACCGGCGCAAGGTTTCCAAATGATTGATGGCGCGGGATATCAGACGCCGCTTGGCTGCTTCCTGGAGGCTAGCAACGCGTTGAGCCGGTCCACCAGTTGCGTGCCCGACACCGGCTTGCGCAGCAGGGAAAACGAGCCGCTGATTGCGCCGCCAACCGCGAGGGCGGCGCCATCGCCGGCATACCCCGTCAGCAGAATGGCGGGTATGTTCGGTCGCCGTTCCTGTACCCCGCGGATCACCGTCAGCCCATCCATCCCGGGCATGGTCAGGTCGGAGATCATGATGTCCAACGGCTCGCCCCGCGCCACCCAGGCCAAAGCCGCCGCCCCGCTGTCGGCCGCGTACACCACAAAGCCGGCATCCTCGAGTGACAGCGTCAGCACCTCCCGCACGATCGCATCGTCGTCGACCAACAGGACACTGGGCTTGCCGGCCGTGGCATTCTGCCCAGTCGAGCGCCCCAATGCGAAACCGGTGGCATCCACCCCGGCGGGAAGCCAAAGGATGACGCGCGTGCCCCGTCCGACCTCGCTGTCGATTGTCAGGCTGCCGTCGCTTTGTTCGACGAAGCCCTTCGCCATAGCCAGACCGAGGCCGGTTCCCTTGCCTGGCTCCTTGGTCGTGAAGAACGGTTCGGTAACCCGGGCGAGGACGGCAGGGTCCATTCCGCAGCCGGTATCGCTAACCTCAATACGGATATAACTACCGGGCGCCAGACTGGCTCGGCGGAGCAGGCCAGCGGCAACGAACTCGCAATTGGCGCTCAGGGTCAGCCTACCACCCGACGGCATCGCGTCACGGGCGTTGGTGGCCAGATTGACGAGAACGGTTTCCAACTGGCCGCGGTCGGCGAACAGCGGCGGCAACCCCGGTGCCACATCTACCGCACAGACGACTGAACCGCCGAGGGTGTGGGTCAGGACATCCGCCATGTCGGCCAACAGTGCGGCAGCGTTCACATTTTCCGCCCGCAGGTCACCCCGGCGAGAGAACGTCAGCAAGCGGCTCGTGATGGCGCCCCCGCGTCTGGCGGCATCCAAGACCGTGCGTGCGTTGCGAAGCGCCCGTTCGGCGTCTTGCGGCCGGCGCTCGATTAGTGCCGCGGCACCTGATACCGCCTGCAGCACATTATTGAAGTCATGGGCAATGCCCCCGGCGATCTGACCAAGCGCATGCATCCGCTCGGCGTGGGCAGCGCGTTGTTGGGCGGCCTCGCGGGCGGTGATTTCCTCGCGTACCCGCTGCTCCAGTCTGGCGTTGATCTGCTGCTGAATGTCCAGGAGGCGCTTCTCGGCGTCGATGTCCAGGACGATGCACAAGGCTTCACTGACCCGACCATCCTCGCGACGTAGGGGGATGCTGCCAACCCGGAACCATGTTTCGCTGCCATCGAGGTCACGGAACAGAAAATCCACTCCCGGGAGCACTGTTTCGCCCAGTCGAAGGGCCCGCCGGATTGGGAAATCGTCTGCCTGCAGGCGGCTTCCGTCCGGCCCGTGGGCGATCCATTCCCCGCGCGATGAAACGCATCAGGGAGTCGATGATCGCGCCGTTGAAGCGGTTCATCATCGTATTGCTCAGGATCACCTGCCCGTTCGTATCGATGATCGCCACGCCGACCGGCAAAGCCTCGATAATCCCCGCAAGCCGCCCCCGCTCGGTTTCCAGCATCCAGATCAGCCGGTCACGCGAGCGTTCGGCTTCGTATCGCGCCGTCACGTCCATATTGATTCCGACCACACGCACGGCATCCCCATCGGCATTGCGGATGACCTGACCCCGGGTGTGCAGGCGGCGGATCGACCCATCCGCCAGGGCGACGCTGTATTCGCTGGTGAAGGGCTCGTGGGACGACGCCAGCGCGGTACGCAGTTCCTCAACCAAGCGCGCTCGGTCGGTGGGGTGCAACGATTGCTGCCAAAGCTCCCCGGTCGGTCCGCCTGGTCGCGGTTCCAGCCCGTGCAGGTACCATTGGTGCTCGCTCCAACTCAGCGCGTTGTTGACGACATCCAAGTCCCAGATACCGAGGTTCGCCCCTTGCCGAGCAAGTTCAAGCCGTTCCTCATTAACCCGCAAACCGGCTTCGGCGCGGCGCAGATCGGTGATGTCGATAGTATTGAGCAACACCAAAGTCCGGCCTGCGACCTGCACCGGCGCCGCTGCGACCAGAAGGTCGCGCTGTCCCGCCGGACCGGGCTCCACGCCCTGGATGCGTGTCTCGTATCGCAAAGTGGCGCCGCTTGCGACCGAGCGGCTAAGCTCCCGGATGCGGTCGGGAGACGTTCTCAAGGCGAAGTCCGTAACCTTGCGCGCGCAGAACTCTTCGATGGTGCAGCCGGCGATCGAAGCCGCCACGGCGTTGCAGTCGATGATCCGTGTCGTCTCGGGGTCACTCAAGATCGTTCCGCTGGGCGATTTCTCAAACAATGCCCGGAAGCGAGCTTCGCTCTCTGCCTGGGCTTGAGCGGAACGCTGACGTTCGGCCGCCGTGGTCACCAACGCCCGCGCAACCATGTCGGCTTCGGGCAGACCGGTTTCCGAAAGGTCGGACGGATCGCCGGGATCCTCGCGAGCGGCGAGCCGCCGAAGCTGTTCGATGGGCCGCGCAATGCTTCTGGCCGCGAACCTTGCCAGTCCGAGGCCTGCCAGCAGCACGATCGCGCCCGCGCCTCCGACCCGCAACATCGCGGCTCGCATCGGCGCGAAGATCACATCCTCCTGCGCACCTACGATTACCACCCAGTCGAACGGCGCTATATGAGAATAAGCGGCAACCGCGGGCATCCCCTGTAACGCCGGTGACTTGGCGATGCCCTCGGCACGGGTCCGCGTGGCGGACCACAGGTCAGAAACGATCGGCGACCCGATTAGCTCACTGGCCTCGGGAAGTTGTGCCACCAAATGCCCGGACGCATCGGCCAACATCAGGACTGTACCCTGGGGGCAAATATTGCCGTCCGATCAGCTCCGCCAGGACGGATGGGGTCAGCCTGATGAACAGGTCATAGATGACGTGCCCATCGCGCATGACCGGAACATCCACACTAAATCCCGGCACACTGGTCCGATGACCGAAATGAAGATCGGAGAGAACCGGCTGCCCGGTCTGGAATACCTGCATTCCCTTGGTGCTTGGGTCGCGCTGCCCGAGATTCTGCAGCGGCTCTCCTGATTGCCGGTACAGGCGTTGGATCCGGAGGTCCGGCGTGGCCAAGCCGAGGAACGTGCCTTCGGGCTGCCGTGTGAGGAACGCCGCGGCCCCCTGGTCGAAGCGGCTGAGCTCGTTCTCCTGCAGATCCGGCGACATCGCCAAGGTTTCGAGTGCCAAGACCCGAAGCTGAAGATCGCGCTCGACGGTAAGGGCGACACCGCGTGCGGTACCGAGAAGGGTATCATCGACCGCTTTACGCTCTGAGGCGTAGTCGAGGTATTCGTGGAGGGTCGCCAGGCAAACCAGAGGGAAGACGCTGGCGACAACCAGCAGGAACAATCTCGCCCGCAGTGAAAGAGCGTGCCACCACGGCGCGCGCCGCCGTCGTTGAGCGACCACGGACGTCACCGCCGCCTTATCCCCGTCTTGTGCCGCCGGGTGCGTATCCTGGCGGGGCGCCACGCTGTCTCACCCTCCTACCTACTTAGTGTCGACGTGTTTAAATTCAGTTAGACACTGCGAGGCTTTCGCGCGCAATCCCCGTTATCGCAGTTTTGTGAGGTGTCTCTGGGAAGCGGACGGACACTGGTCCTGGGTCAAGCGATTGTTTCCCCTCCCCCAGCTTCGGGTATAGTCTTCCCCTATATATCAGCAGGAGTCCCCATGGCACCGCCTCCACCATTCGGCGCGAACTCCGCGGCCGCTCGCGACATCGCCAACGTGCTGCATCCTTACACCGACCTGGAGGCGCACCAGCAAATCGGCCCCGTCGTGATGTCTCGCGGCAAGGGCGTGAGGGTTTGGGATGAGTCCGGCAAGGAATACATCGAGTCCGTCGCGGGACTGTGGTGCGCCGCGCTCGGGTTTGACAACGAACGCCTGGTGCAGGCCGCCACCAATCAGATGCGCAAGCTGCCGTTCTACCACGCGTTCACCGCCAAGTCGCACGAGCCGATGATCGATCTGGCCGAGATGCTGATCGCTCGCGCGCCGGTGCCCATGAGCAAGGTGTTCTTTGCCAACTCCGGTTCCGAGGCCAATGATTCCGCCATCAAGATGGTCTGGTACCTGAACAACGCGCTGGGGCGGCCGCTGAAGAAGAAGATCATCGGGCGGGTCAAGGGCTATCACGGCATCACCATCGGCTCGGCATCGCTGACGGGTCTGGCGGCCAACCACCGCAGCTTCGATGTGCCGCTGCCCGGTTTCCTGCACACCATGACGCCGCATTTCTACCACGGCGCACTGCCTGGCGAATCCGAGGACGATTTCGCGACGCGCTGCGCGAATGAACTGGAAAAGCTGATTCTGGACGAGGGGCCCGAGACGGTCGCCGCGATGTGGGCGGAGCCGATCATGGGCGCCGGAGGCGTGATTCTGCCGCCCCGCGGCTATTTCCCGAAAATCCAGGCGGTGCTGCGTAAATACGACGTGCTGCTGGTAGCCGACGAGGTGATCTGCGGCTTCTGGCGGACCGGTGCATACTGGGGCAGCCAGACCTTCGACATCGCGCCGGATATCGTGGTGTGCGCGAAAGCGCTGTCCTCGTCGTTCTTGCCGATCAGCGCAGTGATGGTGAATGACGTGGTGTTTCAGGCGCTGGCCAAGGAAAGCCACGAAATAGGCACGTTCGGGCACGGTTTCACCTACTCCGGCCATCCCGTCCCGGCGGCCGTGGCGATCGAGACACTGAAATTGTACGACGAGTTGGAGATCGGCGCCCATGTCGGCTCCGTTGGGCCTTACATGCAGGCGGAACTGCGCCGGCGCTTCGCCGACCATCCTCTGGTGGGCGAGATTCGCGGCTGCGGTCTGATCGCGGCAGTGGAACTTGTGGCAGACAAGGCCAGCCATAAGAACTTCGATCCGAAATCCAAAGTGGGCCCCCGCCTGACCAGGATGTGCGAGGAAAACGGGGTTATCGTCCGGGTGGTGACGAACGAACTCGCTGTGCCTCAGTCCACCCCTGGTGATCGCCAAGGAGGAGATCAGCGAGATGCTCGATCGCGTGGCGAAGTCTTTGGATGACCTGACTGTGCAACTGAGGCGGGAGAGGATTGCGGTCGTGAGCTGACCGCGCTTCGACCCGACGGAATGACAGAGGGTTGCGCACGGTCGTTGCTGGATCGGCCGTGATATAGGCAACCCTCGAAGGTTTTTTCGATGATCGTCATGGACGTCGAACAGGTCAGGGTAAAAATCGAGCAACACAGCCCGATCGGATCGGCCAGCCTCAGCGATATCGACTGGCGGGATTTCGATGGCGAAGGTGGGCGGTTCATCGACTGTCATTTCCAGGAAGCGCAGTTCGGCGGCACGAACTTCGGGTCCGTGACGTTTTCGCGCTGCCGGTTCACCCGTTGCCGCTTTTCGCATGCCGATTTGCGAGACAGCGTGTTCGATGAGTGCCAGTTCCTGGAACCTGCCGATACGGCCGGCTGCGGCTTCGCATTCAGCGATCTTCGCCAGGCAAAATTCATTAGGTGCAATCTCTCGTTTTGTGAATTCGATCGTTCGGACCTTTTCTCCATCGAGATGGATGCCTGCAACCTGCGGGGCGCCCGCTTCCACAGGATCGATTTCAGTCACGCCTACAGCCGCAAGGTCGTAAGGACGCGCGCGACCTTCCGCAGCTGCAATCTGGAGCTCGCGGACCTGGCGGAAGCCCGCCTGGCTGAGTGTGACCTGACTGCGAGCCGGCTTCGAGAAGCCGACCTGAGCGCCGCTGATTTGACCGGCGGGGTGCTGCGCGATTGCGACTTGTTCAAAACGGTCCTTACCGAGGCCAAACTCGAAGGCGCCGACCTTCGGGGTGCTGAGATAAGCGGCCTGAGCCTCATGGAGCTGGCCAGCTTTCGCGGTATCAAAGTGTACCAGAGCCAGCAACACATCCTGCTGACCGGGATCGGCGTCGAGGTTTATCCGGAGCCGGGCGCTGTATGATCCGGGCAACCGGTGGTGTCATTAAGACCGGCAATCTGGCTGATAGCGCGAAGCGCACCGCGCGGTGGTGCTCTAATTCAGCCGGCGCAACGCGGCGAACGGATGCGGCTCCGGTTCGTCCTCGACCGTCGGCATCTCCACGCCCGGCATTCGCGGATACGGGTCCAGGGCCAGCCCGAGCTGTTCGGCAGCGGCTTCCCCCAGATCGATGGTATTGCCCTCGAAGGGGATTTCGTCGTCGGATTCCGGATCAATATCATCCGTTTCCTGACCGGACGGAACGAAGCAGACCTGAAACACCTCCTCAACGGGCGCATCGAAATCATCCAGGCTGATGACGCAGGTTTGCGTGACCTTCGCCTTCAGCACCCCGCGCGCCAGCACCGCGTCTCGCCCTTCGCGGATCAGGTGGAAGGCACAGGATAGCGCAAGCACCGCGGGAAGATTCATTCGAACGGCGAGCGCGGCACATTCCGCCGGCGTCGCCTCTACCGCCAGATCCAACCCATGCGGACCGATACGGTCCAACGACAACGGACGGTGGAATTCGGGAGTCATCGCACGGCCTCCTTCGCCGGCAGAAAATGAATGTCGCCACGCAGCATAGTTTCGATGTCCTGCTCGGCGAGACAAGCGGCCTGGGCACGAGCGACGCGCCTCAGGGCCGATGCTGCTCCGGTCGGAGCGCACTGCCCACGCCAGAAATTGCGGGCCAGGGAAGCCTCCAGCGCGGCCAAATCGTCCCACGCCGCGGCATAGGCTGCGCTGCGGCCGTGGAACGCCTCCCACATCGCGCGGTTGCGCTTGCCGACGGACATGTCGCCCACGCCCATTTCGCGCAGGTTGATGTCCATATCCAGGAACATGGCATCAAACACCGCCTGGGCCAGGGCCGGCCCCGGTTCGGGCGCCTCGCTCAGCCGACGAATGATCAGAAAGACATACAGTGCGATCGCGTCGAATCGTCCGTCCAGGGTATCGGGTACACCGAGCGTGGCGAAGAGATGGGGGTCGCGAGCAGCGGCCACGGCGGCGCCGTACAGTTGGAAGGCGGCACGTTCGAACTTGTCGCGCTTGCGAAGGAAACCGGCCAATCCCGCCTCATGGTGCCATTGACACGGCCGGGCTGGCCGTGACACGGAGCTATAGATAACATCGGCCGCGGATCAAACCAGCCGGCCACCAGAGTTCGCGCGGGATCTAATCGGTGCCAAAGAAGTCACGCCGCCTGATGCTTATCGCCTGCCTGCTGCTGTCGTCCTGCAGCTGGCTGATGCCGGCACCCCAGTTGCGCGGCAACAAGGTAGATCCAGAGTCGCTGAAGGAGTTGGTCCCCGGTACCTCTACCAAGGCCGACGTCTCCGCGGTGATCGGCTCACCCACCGCGAGAGATACGTTTGACGACAATACCTGGCTGTATATCAGCGAAGTAACTCAGGAACGGATCGGTCGCACACTGGGCGAGTTGAACCAGGACGTCGTCGTGGTCAATTTCGACGACAAGGGCGTGCTGACGAACGTGCATAAGCTGGACAAGGCTGATGCGCTGCCGGTGACGGTGATCGCCCGCACGACGCCGTCGCCGGGAACGGAGGCATCATTCATGCAACAACTCCTGGGCAATATCGGCCGCTTCAATCCGGCCGGGGGCCTCGTACCGACCGGCGGGCCCGGGGCCTCGGGGGCTGGTGCAGGCGGTGCCCCGACGCAGTGACGGTCTTGCCGCTGGGCGATTGCTCGGGCAGGTTTCTAACATTCTCCTACCAGGACGCCTGACACTGGCCGGATCAGGGCCTGGGTTGCTGCGTTCCGCCACTTCGGAACAGGTTTTTTCAAGATGGATGCTTCCCAACCTGCGGTTCGTTCGGCCGCCGACTGGCTCGCATTGCGGTATGGCGCTAAGGCCGTCCCGGACGCTGGTCCGTGGAACGAGCATATTTCGCTGCTGCTCTCACATCGGTCCGTCCGCGGCTATCGTTCAGATGCCCTGCCGGCTGGCACACTCGAGACGTTGATTGCGGCTGCCCAGTCCGCCGCAACCAGTTCCAACCTGCAAACGTGGTCGGTGATCGCGGTCACCGACCCGGAGAAGAAAGCTGCCCTGGCCAAGGTGGCCGCAAGCCAGAAGCATATCGAGCAATGTCCGCTGTTCCTGGTATGGATCGCGGACATCTCTCGCAATCAGCGCCTGGGCTCCGAGGAAGGCGTCTCGCTTGAGACGATGCCCTATCAGGAAACCTTCCTGGTGGCTGCGATCGACGCTGCCTTGGCGGCGCAAAATGCCACCGTCGCAGCGGAGTCTCTGGGCCTGTCCTGCGTCTATATCGGGGCGTTGCGCAACAACCCGATGGAGGTCGCACGTATCGTCGGACTTCCCACCGGCGCATTCGGCGTGTTTGGCATGTGTGTCGGCTACGGGTCGACCGCGGGTGCGACCGAAGTGAAGCCGCGGCTGTCCCAGCACGTGGTCCTGCACCATGAGACGTACGACCCGATCGGCGAGAGCACCCATCGCGCGGCGTACGACGCGGTGCTGGAGGATTTCTCGGCGGGTCAGGGGATGGCGATCGATACCTGGACGAAGAGGGTGATTGGCCGGATGGGCAAGATCGCTGCCATGGCCGGACGCGACAAGCTGGTTGCGACCCTGCAGGCGATGGGGTTCGACCTAAAGTAGGCGTTCCCTGTAAAACGCCCCTCAGGGTCCGGCGTCACGCGGCAATCGCGCGGTGAGGTTCGGGTTGAGAGGCCGCCTGCGTGTCCCGTACCAGCCGCGCTTCCCGCCAGGACTGGTAGGCAAGCACCGCCGCAAACAGCAGGAACGACCCGATCGACAGTGCCAGATACAGTACATTTCCAGTCGTCATCGTGTTATCTCCGTTGGGTTGTCAGACCGATCTTTGCCTCGTGTAGACTACACACTTCCGTTTCGGCAGCTTGCCGGCGCCGCCGAAACGCTGATCAACGCTATCGTCGTCTGACGGCAATTATCGCGGCGGTCGGGGATTACCATTGATTTAGATCAATTACATAAGGAGCGTGCTCACGCGGCTGGAAATGGTCCGGTGCGTCGACAAGGGAACGGATAGGCGAGCCCCATTGGGTCGTCGAAACGCAGTCGTCTATCCGGCGGCTGGTTGGACGTGCCTGGTGCGAGCCCGACATCCGAGTAATTGTTAGCTGTCGATCGAGATTCACCGCTTTAGACCCGCAGGAGCGTCCGCACATGAGCGCAAGCCTCCACGCCGACCAAATCGTGTTCGACGGCCTGATCGTTGCCAACTGGGGTCCGAACGTCTTCCGCGATATGCGGCGCGGCGGGCTCACGGCCGCGAACTGCACATGCTCGATCTGGGAAGGGTTTACCGACACTATGCGCAACGTTGGACGCTGGAACGCGTGGTTTCGTGAATGCCCCGATCTCATCGTGAAAGTCCGGACGGTCGCTGACATCCACAAGGCCAAGGAGAATGGCAAGACCGGGATCGTTCTCGGCTTCCAGAACGTCTCCGCGTTCGAGGATCAGATTGGAGCCGTTCAGTTGTTTAAGGAGCTTGGCGTCGGGATCGCGCAGATGGCCTATAATACGCAGAACCTCGTCGGCTCCGGTTGCTACGAGAGTCGCGATGGCGGCCTATCCGACTTTGGTCACGATGTGGTGGCCGAGATGAACCGCGTCGGCATGCTTTGCGACCTTAGCCACGTCGGGTCCGTCACCGCCCGCGACGTCATCCTGGCTTCGCGGAAGCCTGTGTGCTTTTCGCATTGTTTGCCCGCCGCATTGAAGGCCCACCCACGCAACAAATCGGACGAGGAGTTACGCTTCATCGCCGAACGCGGCGGCTTTGTCGGCGTCACGATGTTTCCTCCCTTTCTGCCAAAAGGGCCGGACTCCACTGTCGACGACTATGTCGCCGCGATCGAATACGTGATCGGCCTGGTCGGCGAAGACGCCGTTGGTATCGGCACCGATTTCACTCAGGGTTATGGCAAACCGTTCTTCGACTGGATCACTCACGACAAGGGCCACGGCCGCAAACTCACCGAGTTCGGCGAAATCCGCAATCCGGCTGGGATGGACACCATCGGCGACTATCCCAACCTCACCTCCGCGATGCAGCGAGCCGGATGGACCGAGACCCGCACCCGCAAAATTATGGGTGGCAATTGGCTTCGGTTGCTGGAGACCGTCTGGGGTGAATAGAGGCGGGCTCTTTAAGATGCTCCGATGTTGCTGTCGTGGATTACCGTCAGCAAGCAACTGATGCAGCAACCGGCATACAAAGGCGAAGACGCTATTGACCGATTCCCTTGCTTCATCCGATTTGTAAAGTATTCCCGCGGCCGATCTCGAAGCTGAACAGCCGGTCCTTGCCCAGCAGGAACACCCGGCCGCCGCGCGGGAACAGGCGGTTGATCGCAGGGTCTCGCACGTCCAGTCCGCCGGTGTAGGCGCCGAAGGCCGGCATCATCAGGCGGTGGCCGTCGAACACGAAGCACGGCCGGCTGACCGACCCGGTGCGCGCCGGGATGGTCGCTTTCGGATGGTGGTGGCCGACGACCTCGCCCGGATCCGCCGAGGCGATGCGCCTCATGACGGAACACCATCGGGCCGGCGGTGTGGGTTTCGACCCACGCGCCGCCCAGGCCGTCTGGGGGCGTGGGATCGTGGTTGCCCTGCACCCAGACGAACCGATGTGCCTCGGTCATCGCCCTTCAGCCTGCGCTGCTCGGTGGCCGGCAGGCGGCCGGACCCCAGCGCATCATGAAACGAGTCGCCCAGAGCGACGACGGTTTGCGGCGACCAGCGGCGCAGCAGCAGCGTCAGGCGATCGATCGTGGCGTGGGTGTCCCAGGGCGGCAGCAACATGCCGCGGCGGGCAAAGGACGAGCCTTTCTCCAGATGCAGATCGGACACCGCGAGCAGCCGCTGTCCCGGCCAGAATAGCGCGCCCATCGGATCGAGCATCAGCCGCTCGCCGGCGAGATGGATCGGCGCGGCGGTCACGAGAACAGGTCCGTTTGCCGAGCGGGCGGTCGTCGCGGGAGGTAGGTTTTCTGCGCCCCGGTTGGCCGGCGTGCCTGGTTGGCCCTATGGATCGCCGGCACACGGCGGCGGTTCGGCGTGGCCGGTGGCTTCGGCGATGATGGCTTCGGCTTCGGCCAGCAGGGCTTCCTCGTCGGTGTCGGTCCGCACGCTTTCCCGTCCAATCTCCAGCAGCACCGGCACGGCCAGGGGCGATACCCGCGACAGCACCATGTGCACGATTTTGCCGCGTACCCGGGCCAGCATGCCGGCGATACGGCCGACGTCGATCAGACCGGAGGCGGCGTCGGCGCGGGTCGCACGCAGCAGGATGTGGTCCGGCTGGTGGCGGCGAAGAACCTCATAGATCAGGTCACTGTTCACCGTCACCTGGCGCCGGTTCTTTTCGGCTCCGGGCAGGTTGCGCTGGATCAGCCCGGCGATCACGGCGACATTTCGAAACGTGCGTTTGAGCATGGAACTGTCGGCAAGCCAGGATTCCAGGTCGTCGCCCAGCATGTCCTGGTCGAACAGCGCGGCAACGTTAAGCGGCTGGTTGGCGGACCAGATGCCCAGCACATAGTCGGTGGCGACGAAGCCCAATGGAGCGAAACCGGCGCGCTCCATGCGTTTGGTGATCAGCATGCCGAGGGTCTGGTGGGCGTTGCGGCCCTCGAAGCAGTAGGCGACCAGATACCAGCGATCGCCACGGCGGAAAGTTTCGACCAGCAGGTCGGCGCGGCCGGGCAGGCGGGAGACGCCGCGTTGCAGTTGCAGCCACTCGCGCACCTGGTCGGGGAACAGGTGCCATTTGTCCGGGGTTTGCAGCAGGCCGCGGACCCGGTCGGCGAGGTTGGTCGTCAGAGGCAGCCGGCCACCTTCGTAGGCGGGCACCATGGGGTCGCCATCGCCGCCCTCCACGCACTCGGCGACGGTTTCACGGACGCGGACGAAGCGCAGCAGGCGGCCGGCAAACATGAAGGTGTCGCCGGGGCGGAGCATATTGATAAAATATTCTTCGACCTCGCCGAGCGTGGGGCCGAAGCCGCGCTTGCCCACCAGCCGGACCTTCAGGACGGGGGCTTCGACGATGGTGCCGATGTTCATGCGCAGCGCGGCGGCGGTGCGGGCGTTGCGGACGTGCATCCGGCCCTCGCTGTCGCGGAACAGTTTTTTCCATTGGTCGTAGGCACTGAGGGCGTAGCCGCCGTCCTCGACGAAGCGCAGCACGTCGTCGAAATCGGCGCGGGTCAGGGCGGCGTAAGGGGCGGCGGCCGTTATCTCGTTGTAGATTTCGTCGGGGAGGAAGGGGGCGCTGCAGGCCAGAGCGAGCAGATGTTGGGCGAGGACGTCCAGACCGCCAGGCCGGGGCGGGTCGCCGTCCAGTTCGCGGGCGCCGACGCCGAGGATCGCCGCCTCGCATTCCAGGACCTCGAAGCGGTTGGCGGGGACCAGGATGGCTCTGGACGCCTCGTCCATGCGGTGGTTGGCGCGGCCGACGCGTTGCAACAGCCGGGAGACGCCTTTGGGCGCGCCGACCTGGATCACCTGATCGACGCCGCCCCAATCGATGCCCAGGTCCAGCGAGGAGGTTGCGACCACCGCGCGGAGGCTGCCGGCGGCCATGGCGGCTTCGACTTTGCGGCGCTGTTCGACTTCCAGCGAGCCGTGGTGGAGGGCGATCGGAAGGGTGGCGTCGTTCAACTTCCACAGCGCCTGGAACATGAGTTCGGCCTGCGCGCGGGTGTTGACGAAGACGATGGTCATACCGGCGTTTTTGATGTGCCCCATGACCTGAGGCGCGGCCTCCAGGCCCATGTGGCCGGACCAGGACAGGCGGCCTTCCGGCACGATCATCTGAAGTTCGGGCGGGGCGCCGTCGGCGACCTCGATGCGCGTGGTGGCTCCGGTGTAGGCCTGGATCGCGTCGGGGTGGGCGACGGTGGCGGACAGGCCGACGCGGCGGGCTGTGGGTGCGAGGGTGCGCAGGCGGGAGACGCCAAGGGCGAGTTGGTCGCCGCGCTTGGTGCCGGCCAGGGCGTGGACCTCATCTATAACGATGCAGGCGAGGGTCTTGAAGAAGTCGGGGGCGTCTGGGAGGGAGAGCAGAACGGCGAGGCTCTCCGGCGTGGTCAGCAGCATGTGCGGCGGGGCCGCTCTTTGCCGAGCGCGACGGTTGGCTGGGGTGTCGCCGGTGCGGGCCTCGATGGTGATGAGCAGGTCCATGTCCTGGACCGGGCGAGTCAGGTTGCGGGCGATATCGGTGGCGAGGGCCTTCAGCGGGCTGACATAGAGGGTGTGCAGGCCAGGGCGCGGGTTGCTGGCGAGGTCAACAAGGCTGGGGAGAAAGCCGGCGAGGGTCTTGCCGCCGCCGGTGGGCGCGATCAACAGGACGCTTTCCCCGGCCGTGGCGGCGTCGAGCATGGCCAATTGGTGGGGCCTTGGGGTCCAGCCCTGCGCGGCGAACCATGTCGCGAACGGTTCCGGTAATGTTCCCGCCATCGGGGGAGATAAGCACGTGGCGGCCGGCAGGGGCAATAGGGCACCAAACTGCTGAAGGGACCCCGAGCCGCGAGCTACGGCGTGTGGACCGGGCAATTGTGGGTCTCATCAAACCGCCATACCGGGTGTCCGGCGGCGATCCGGACCCCGCCAACCCAGCGTTCCGGCGGACCGAGTGACAGAAAATCTGTCGTGCCATCGAGGATTTGCCGCCCTGTCTCCGTGATCGACACCACGCGCTGAAACGGATTGTCGGCTGGCTCGATATCAATGACACCGGGCGATGTCAGGGCCATCTGCTCCACGATATGCAGGAACATGATATCGCCAAGGAAAGGCAACGGCTCGCGTGCTTGCAACGTCCCGAACATCCGTCCGGTGGCGGCGGGTCCTTCGGAAAGAATTTGCAGCGAGAGACGTTGCGTCGTCGAAAGTCCGTCATTCGCCCATGGCAGTTCCCGCAGGTGGCGGCGCAACGCGGGCGCGGCGAGAGGCAATGCCGGCGTTCCAGTCGCCGCGATCGCCGCAAGATCCGAGGGATTGGGCCGACGAAGCGCCGCCCAGACGGCGCTCCCGAGTTCAAGTTGCGCCGCCGTTACGGACGTTCGCGCTGGCCACAGGGAGGCCAGGACCTCCGGCGCTAACTGGCCCAAGCCGAGGAACCGTTCGACGGATGGATGCCGGTCGATGCAGATCAGTTCCAGACACGCTGGAAGCGGGCCCTCGGCGAAGCGCGACAGACAGCGGGCAAGGATAAGCTGATCGAGGCTGTCATGCTCGAACCAAAGCACGACGCGCTCGTACTGATGGGCTGCCGAGAAGTCGGTGTTCGCTGTCCCGCAGGCTCGCGGCGACTTGCGCTTCGGTCAGGCCCTTGAACCACCCATAGGCCCCGCTTAGAAAGCGGGCGCGCGTTTCGGTCAAGTCCGCTGAATTCAGGGACGGGTCCCTCGCAGATGGGATCGGGATATTCCAGGAAATCGCCGACAAATCCCGCCTGCCGCAGCGAATTACGGATATCCGTTCCGCAGCGGATATGCAGTGTGCGAAGGTCCGCATCGATCATGCCATCCATCTCCTTTGGCCGCCTGGCGACCAGAACGCCTGGTCCGGTGGCCGGGCCATGGCCCGTCGGGCACCCGTGAGGACTATCACCAGCTATCGTCGGGATACAGTGGTCGGCCAATCCGTCCGCCGCAGGCTGGTCAAAGCAGCGGCGGCTGCCAACATGGGGTTAATGCCGCATCCCTCGACATGGCTGAAAGTGCTGCCCGGCGGTCTGTTCTGCGAGCCGGGGGATTTTTCGTTGACCCGCTGCGTCCGGTGGATCGAGCGGTGATCACGCACGGCCACTCCGACCACGCGCGGCCCGGGCATCGCGCCGTCCTGGCGACGGCCGATACGCTGGCGATCATGCGCGCTCGCCTGGGTGATGACGGCGCCACGCATCAAGCGCTGGGATGGCACGAGCCGATCACTCTGCGGCGAAGCGAAGGTGTGGCTCGCACCCGCGGGCCACGTGCTAGGCAGCGCGCAGGTGGTTATGGAGTATCAGGGTTCACGGGCGGTCGTCAGCGGCGATTACAAACGGGTGGCGGATCCGACATGCTCGGGGTTCGAGCCGGTGCCATGCGACGTGTTCGTGACCGAGGCGACCTTCGCGTTGCCGGTGTTCGTGCACCCGCCACCCGGCGGCGAGATCAGGCGGCTGCTGGACAGCGTCGCGCTGTTTCCTGGACCGGACCCATGTCGTCGGGTGCTACGCGCTGGGCAAATGCCAGCGGCTGATCGCGTTGCTTCGGCAGGCGGGCTGGGATGGCCGATCTGGCTGCATGGCGCACTGGTTGCGATGTGCGAGGTCTATCGGCAGCGCGGGTTGGAGCTAGGCGACCTGCGGCCTGCGACGGTGGCGGCGAAGTCCGACCTGGTGGGCGCTATCGTGCTGGCGCCACCCGGAGCGATCGCCGATCGGTGGGCGCGCCGGCTGGAAGACCCTGTGGTCGCACTAGCCTCGGGCTGGATGCGGGTGCGTCAGCGGGCGAAGTCACGCGGGGTGGAATTGCCGCTGGTGATCTCCGACCATGCCGACTGGAACGAGTTGAACGCGACGCTGGACGAGGTCGGCGCGCCGGAGGTTTGGGTGACACACGGGCGAGAGGAAGCGCTGATTCACGCCGCCGCCCAGCGCGGCATCAATGGCCGGGCGCTGCGCCTACTCGGCTACGGTGACGAAGATGAGGCAGAGGAAACGCCCGCGGCTGTCACCGAGGGGGGACGAACGTGATCCACCGCCACGGTAGCATCCGCCCGACCGGTCCACCGGATTTGTAGTGGGTACGGCCACGCATCACGGTCTTGTCACGCCACGCTTACAGCGCGACGATGGACGAAGATCCGTATCACCCGTTCCAACCGGACAGCACAACATGGGGAGGCAGCATGATCGAACCGCTTTCATTCACATTCGATGATGACGGCAGCGATTCCCAATTCCCGGCTGCCCCTGCTGGTGTACCGCGATGCGGTGCCCACGGATGCGGCCGCGATCGAACAGATGTTCGGGGCCAATCGATGGCCGCCGGCGTGGCGCAATGGCGTGCATCCGTTCCACCACTTCCACAGTACGGCGCATGAGGTCCTTGGCGTCGCCCGCGGTGAGGCCTCGGTTCTGTTCGGTGGGCCGGGTGGGACCGTATTGAAGGTTCGGGCTGGCGATGTCGTGGTGGTGCCAGCCGGCGTCGCGCATTGTAATCAAGGTCAGTCGAGCGATTTGCTGATCGTGGGGGCCTATCCCGACAATGCACCTAACCCGGATCTCCGGCGGGGCAAACCAGGCGAACATGATCCAGCAAAGCGGGCAGCCGATGCAGTTCCGCTACCAGCGGCCGACCCGGTCGATGGCGTCGGCGGTGCGCTGCCCCGATTGTGGAAAGAGGCGTAATTTCCGGCCTCTGCCGCGGGTGTCCACGCCCGCCCACCTAGTGGGTGATCGCGGTCGGCGCCCAGCGTTTCGTTGACGTCGGCAAGCTGACAAAACACGGTGGAAAGTCGCCGGTAAGTTTATCATCCGAGCAACAAACCAATTGGCCTGCAAGCCTGGTTGAAGACGGTCAAGGCTAGCGGGCGGCAGAAGACAGGATTGCGGCAACAGCACGCCGACACGTCGGGAACGCGCGCCTTCCTTGCCAGATATCTCCCCTAACGGTCCCAACCTGGACGAAGCCATTATCCTCGTAGAGAACGAAAGCTGGGCGTTCCAGATCATCACAGGTCGGAAAGACGATGATGGATATGTCGCCGGCCGGATCGACTTCCCGCTCTACCGTCCAGTCAGGTGAGAGGGCGGCTGACAACTCGGCGACGACATCGAACGGCGGCGACAAGGCGTCTTGCAACCAAGCGTTGGTAATCTGTGCTGGTATGTACTTGTGTTCGACCACATGAGTCATGAACTGTTCCTTTCACCGCGACTGCGGCTTCCACGCCACTGCATGTCCGAAAAAGAGTTAATGAGGGGTTAACGGGCGGCCGGCGAAAAGCGGCGTTATCAAAGTATTATCGTTTGGAGATCGAGGTCCGTAGCAGCGGAATATCGACATCTCTTAAAAGACACAGAAACACCGACAAAAAGAGGTTTTTTTATAGCCTGAATGAGGCATCATTCCGCCTCCAGTTGAAAAAGGGCCAGAATGCCTATCCTGATGGTCGGACGTTTTTCGTCATCGATGAGATCACAAATTCGTGATCCCCAGGATATCATCGTGTGTGCCGAAGGTTCTGATGAAGCAATAGAGCTGTTGTTCCTTGAGTCGTACGATCTGATACTGGTCGACATGGCGGCCGCGTTGCGCGAGGACGGCTTCGATCTCATCCGCCGGCTTCGGGCGTCGGAAAATGATACACCTGTTCTTGCTCTGACAGGTCCCCATATTCATGACCAAGTCGAGGCCATTGGCCTTGGTGCGGATGAGGCGCTAGCCGACCCTGTCGATCCGATCGAACTGCGCGGCCGGGTAGAGGCGATCGTCCAACGCCACAGGGGATTGGGTCGGCCCTTGCGGCGGGTCGGCAAGCTGGAGCTGTGCCTGATCAAGCGCAAAGCGTCGTTCCGCGGGGTGCCCCTCAACCTGACCGCAAGGGAGTTCTCGATCCTTGAATTGTTGGTCCTGCGTGAGGGGTCAGTGCTTACCAAAGCAAGCTTCATGGACCATTTGTACACCGAAACCGATGAGCCGGACGGCAGGATCATCGACGTCTTCATTTGTAAGCTGCGGAAGGAGCTTGCGCGAGTTGGTGGTGGCCCGCTCATCAGCGTCGTATGGGGACATGGCTATAAGATCCAGGACGTTGACGCCATGAGGCAGCCGGGCGGCGACATCCTTATCGCCATGCCTCCAGACGATCGGATTTCGGTAGAGGCAGCGACCCCTACAACCGGGGCCGAGCGCTGCGCAGGAAGTTTTCGGTCGTTTCGATGCCGACCAGGATTGTGTCCAATGCCTTGTGGGTAGACCGCGATGCGAAACCGATGTGAGCTCAGGTCGTTGGCCGTTCAATTCGTTGGCGTCAGGGAAGCGGCTGCGGAGAAGGGCCACGTCCAGAAAGCTTAACGCCGTTCGCCCAAGAAGCCGGCGGTCAGTTCATTCAGACGATCCAATGCCGATTGCGGCAGTGGGCCTTTCACCACGGCGGCAAGGCTGCCCTCGAACTCCTCGATCGTTGCCATGCCGACCAGGATGGTGCCCATCGCCTGGTGGGTAATGGCGAAGCGGATCGCGGCCTCCGCTAGGCTGGCGGCGAAGCCTTCGGTCACCAGCGGCATCAGGCGCCGAGCGCGCTCCAGGTCCATCTCGTAACTGTGGGCGGAGCCGATCGGTTCGGGTGGCGCGCTGGCGGTGGGATGGCGCTCGGCGGTGCCGCTGAGCGCACCGGCCGCGAGGACGCGGATGCCGACGACCCCGACGCCCGCCTTCTGCGTGTGGTCGAACAGACGGCCGTAGTCCTGAGCGGGATAGTTTGGCGGCAGGGCGGTGGCGGCCGAGGGATTCAGCATGTTGTAGCTGACCTGGGCGCTGTCGAACAGTTCGGCATCGATGATCTGATGCAGAGCGCCCGTGTCGCCGATCGCGGTGATGCCCAGGAAGCGGGTTTTCCCGGCATGGCGCAGCGCCTCGAACGCCGGAACGACCTCGTTGCGGACCTGAGCGACGCTAAGGGTCTCGCCGCCGCCGTTCAGGGTGATCGGGTTGTGCAGGTGGAAAATGTCGACGTGATCCATCTTCAGGCGCTGCAGGCTGCCGTCCATGGAGTCGGTGATGGTTTTCGCGATAGCGCCGAAACTCGCCGACGGAACACGGACCTTGGTGCCGACGGCAACTACCGGCTGGCTTGCGGGCACCCAGGATGCGCCCGAGATTCGTTTCGGAAGCGCCGTTTCCATATTGCACGGCCGTATCGAAATAGTTGATGCCCGCGTCGAGCGCCAGGCCGATAGCCTTGTCCTGGTCGGCAGGCGACCCGCGCACCATCAGGCCGCCGACGGCGCCGCAGCCGAACCCGAGGATCGAAAGCCGCAGGCCCGAGCGGCCGAAAACGCGTGTTTCCATGGTTCAAGGTTCGCTCCCCTCAATCAGTTATACAATCCCGCGGACCGGGCGCGCAGTTTGCACAGCGCCACCATCAGTTCCAGCGTCGGCACCTCCACGCCGGCCAGATGCGCCAGCGCCAAAGGCGCGTCGAACATGCCATCGATCTCCATCGGCCGGCCGAGTTCCAGATCCTGCAGGATGCTCGGTTTGTGATCCATCGAGCGCTGGCTGCCGATGCGCCGCGCGTGGTTGGTCGTCGGCTCCGCCCCGAGCGCCTGGGCGATGGCCGTGGCCTCGTGCATCATGCGCAGGGCGGCGTTTTCGGCGGCCGGTTCGACGTAGATCCCTTCGGCGCGCTGCCCGTCAGCACCGCCAACGTGCCGCCGGCAAGGTTGCTGATCAGCTTGTTCCAGATCTCGGTGCGGATCGCCGGCGTCGCCTCGCCGCTGATGCCGCCTTTGGTGATCAGTTCGGACAGCGTCAGCACCCGGTCCGACAGCGTGCCGTCCGGTTCGCCCAGGATGACGCGGCTTTTCGGTTGCTCGACATGGATGACGCCCGGGGCCGGTGACGGCGCTGGCGGAATACACCACGCCGCCGATCGCTCGATCGGGACCGAGCGCCCGGCGCAGCGCGTCGTCGGGGTCGATGCGCGGCAGCGATTTGCCCTGATGCGGACCGGGCAGATGGTCGAAATACCACCAGGGGATGCCGTTCATGACGAAGGCGACCGGCGTGTCGGGACCGAGCAGCGGCGCGATCGAGGCGGCGACGGCGGGCAGCGCTGGGGCTTTGACGGTGACGAACACCGCGTCCTGCGTGCCGAGTTCCGCCGGATCGGCCGGAAGCCAGGACCGGAGCGTGGTGCTCGCCGTCGATGGCATGGACAGTCAGTCCGTTGGCCCGGATCGCGGCCAGATGGGCGCCGCGGGCGATGACCGAGACCTCGGCGCCGGCACGGTGCAGGCGGGCGGCGAGATGGCCGCCGATCGCGCCGGCGCCGTAGATGCAGATTTTCATGACGAACCCTCTTTGGCGGCCGTATCGGACGCCAGGACGCAGCCGACGGGTCAAGGCGCCGTGCTCTGGTCGCGTCCAGAATCTTGGCTTAGAAGGCTGCGATCCGTTTCAACCTGGAGCAGCCGCATGAGCAAGATCATCCGCACCGAACCTGGCCCGATCCTGTCCAAGGCCGTCGAATATCATGGGTTCGTCTATCTGCCGGGCATCACGGCCCGCGATACCAAGCAGGACATCAAGGGCCAGACCGCCGACGTGCTGGCGCAGATCGACGCGATGCTGGAGCATCATGGCACCGACAAGACCCGGCTGCTGCAGGCGATGATCTGGGTGAAACATATCAAGGACCGGGTGCTGATGAACGAGGTCTGGACCCCGTGGCTGCCGAAGGACGGCGCCCCGGCGCGCGCCTGCGTTCAGGCCGAGATGGCCGCGCCGGACGTGCTGGTGGAGATCATGGTCACGGCCTGCAAGTAGAACTGCACCTGCAACGGGGGGCGGTTGCTTCTCGGTCGGGCGTCGCTTTCGGTTGGCGCTATGCCGAACGCGTCTTGTTGTGATTTGCGAGCAATTTCATCAGCCTGAGGTCGCTTCGGGATTAGGGTCAAGCTGATATTGCTCTAGCCGCGATCGCGAAGGCACTGGACCAACCGCTTGAAGGTCCGGGCGCCGCCTGATGTCAACCGCCTCGGGCTGCAATCTCGGGAGGCATATTTTGATTGGCAGCGTAGGCCGCCGCCGCGTGGCCAAGCGCGACCAACTGGATTGTGTTGAGCACATCAGCCCCCTCGATATCCCCGAGATTCAAGCTTCCCGACGCGCCCGTGCGCACCCCATAGGACGCAAGCTGCGCCGCGGTCATCGGAAGCTGGGCCGCGGCGGGGGCGGCAGGGGTCAGGGAGGGTCGGGCTGTAGCGGCTGCTGAAATGTCGGCCGGCGGAGCATCTGCCAAGGGCGCCGGGTTGATCTGTGCCGCGACAATCTTCTCGGGATCTATTCCCGTAGCCTTCTCCGCGATCGTCGTCGCGATGTTTACACCCAGCCCGATCGGACCACCTAACAGCCCACTGACCAGCATGGAGCCCGCCGAGGCGCAACGCCTCGGGGATCACGTCACCGGTGACAGCACGGTAGATTGTGCCTACGACCGGCAGATACTGCAGCGGGTTCATGGCAGAAAGGACGTCATGGAAACTGAGACCGTGCTCAGCGGCAGTCGTGCTTTGGACGGATGAGGCGGGGGCAGCTGGATTGGCGCCGGCCGCCTGAATTTCCGATGTCATTTGGGACACATACCAGTTTGGTTGCACTTTGGCAAGCAACTGATGTGCCAACCGTCGGTCGAACGATACGCTTAGAGCATTTCCACTTTGAGTGGAAATGCTCTAGCTGTGGAATTGCGAGCAATTTCATCAGCCTGAGGTCGCTTCGCGATTAGAGTCAGGCTGATATTGCTCTAGGCGGTCGCACCCCCATCCACCGGCAGTGCCACGCCGTTCACAAAAGATGCTTCGTCAGACAGCAGGAACAGCGCGGCGTTGGCGATTTCCTCGGGTTGGGCGACGCGCCGCATCGGGTTCAGGCCGCCGCGTTTGGCGACCAAGGTTTCCGGCGTTTCCCCGGCGGGCATCTGACTGTCCGGACGAGCGACGAAGACGCGCAGCATGGGCGTGTCTGTGGTGCCTGGGCAGACGGCATTGATGCGGATGTTCTCGTGCCCATAGCGTTTTGCGAGCCCCTTCACCAGCCCGACGACGCCGAATTTGGCGACGTTGTAGACCGGGCTGTAGGGCGATCCCTGCAAGCCGGAGGTCGAAGCGGTGAACAAGATCGATCCGCCGCCGCGGGCGCGCAGTTCCGGCAGCGCCGCCTCGGTGGTGACCAAGACGCTGCGGACGTTCAGATTCATCGCGAAATCGAAATCCTTCCAGTCAAGCCCCTCGATCGAGGCCGGGCCGGGGGTGCCGACATGGTTCCAGACGAAATCAAGGCCGCCGAAATGCTTGACGGTCTGGCGCACGATGTCGCGGGCGAATTCGTCGCTCGGTCAGGTCGCCGGACAGGCCGATCGCCTTGCCGCCGGCCGCAGCGATCTGCCGCACCACCGCGTCGGTTGCTCCTCTGTCCAGATCGACGACGGCGACCGACGCACCCTCCGCGGCGAAACGAACCGCGCCGGCACGCCCCATGCCGGACCCGGCCGCGGTGACGATGCCAATTTTGTTTTGCAGGCGCATTTTGGTCTCCTCCTGTTATTCTTCACGGCATACCGCGGCCGCCGAGGCATCGCCGCCGCAAAGCCTGGACCTGTCGTAACGGGGAGTGTCACCCTGTTTCCATCGGCAGACGTTCGTCCTTCGCCCACTCCGACAGCGACGCATCGTAGATCCTCACGTCGGTGTGCCCTAGCATGGTCAGGATCAGTGCGTCGGCGCTCGCCGCGATGCCGCCGCCGCAATAGGCGATGACCGGACGGTCCAGCGCGCCAACCGCGCCCATCCGGCGGCGCAATTCGTCGGGCGGCAGGAACATATTGGTTGCCGGGATCGAGCAGATGGGCCGCCGGCACGTTGACGCTGCCGGCGATCCGGCCGGGCCGGCCATAGCTGTTGCCGCCGCTGCCCGTGTGCTGCGCCGGCAACAGAGCATTCAACGTGCAGACACCGGCATGACCGATCGCCGCCTTCACCTCGTCCTTTCCCACCATCAGGTTGCGCATCTCGCGGACGATGAAGTCGCCGGCGCGCGAGGCTCGCGCCGGGCCGGTTTCGATCGAGCGGTTCTCCGCCGTCCATTTCTGCCAGCCGCCGTTCAGCACCGCGGCATTGTCGTGGCCGAATTCGCGCAGCAGCCACCAGACCCGCGTCGCCCACCATGGATTGGCGGTGCTGTAGGTGATAACGCGGCTGTCATTGCTGATACCGAAACGACGCATCGTCAGCGGCGAAATCTTCCGGCGTCGGGCCGCATGAAATTCAGCTTCTGCGCCGTGTCGGAAACATCCCGCGACACGTCGCAGAACTGCGCGCCCGGGATGTGGCCGCGTTCGAAGTCTTCCCGTCCCGGCTTCACCACGTAGGTGATTTTCGGGTCGGGGATCAGATGCGTCGTGCAATCCAGCACGACGACATCGTCCAGATGCTGGGCGAGCCACTCGGTCTCGACCAGGTATTCCGGATGAACGAAACCAGTCATGATCAGTGCGCCGGAGTTCGGCGAGTTCGATCACCACATTCCCGGTCGCCGAGGGATCCAGGAAGATGATCTTCGATCCGCCATGGCCGATCCGCCAGGTGTCGCTTTGCAGCTTCACGTTCTTGGCCTTCAGTTCGGCGATGGCGCCCTCGATGTCATCGACCTCGAAGCAGATATGAAACAGGCCCGTGCCTTTTTCGGCGATCCATTTCGTTACGCCCGAATTCAGGCCCTTGGCCTTCCAACAGCTCGATGTAGCTCTCGACCGACTGGCAGCATCGCCAGTCGTGTCGTGCCGATCTGCTCCTCGTATTCCAGTTCCAGCCCGAATGTGTCGCGCATCAGGTCCAGCGATTGCTTCATGGAGTCGACGGCGATGGCGATATGTTCCACGCGCTTGATCTTCATCGTTCTATTCTCCGTTCAGGAAATGGTGACGCCGCTATCAACCGGATAGATCTGCCCAGTGACTTTCGCTCGATCTCGTCTGACGCAAGGAACAGCGCCATGTTGGCGATGTCTTCCGGCTCGATCAGGCCCAGCAGGTGGGACTCCGCCAGCTTATCCAACGCCGCGTTGCCAGCCACGAGTTTCGCCACGCGGTCGGTCATCGTAGCGGACGGGGCGATGGCGTTGACGCGGACTTTCGGCGCGAATTCCACCGCCATCGAGCGGGTCATCGATGCAACCGCGCCTTTGGCGGCGGTGTAGCAGTCGCGCCCGGGGATACCCATCAGGGCGACGTTTGATGACATGTTGATCACCGAACCGCCTCCGGAACGAATGATCGCCGGAATGCCGAACCGGCAGCCGAGGAACGTGCCGAACAGATCGAGCTTGATGACGCGCCAGAATTCCTCCAGCGGCGCCTGCGTCACGTCGCTGTCGCGCGCCGTGGAGCCGCCGGCGTTGTTGTGCAGGATGTGCAGCGCGCCGTAGTGCTGCACCGCCCTGTCGATCGTCGCCTGGATGCTGTCGGGTTCGGTGACATCGGTTTTGATGGCGATCGCCTGGCCCCCGGCTTGGACGATCAGTTGCGCGGTCTGCTCGCCCGCCTCAGCGTTGAGTTCCGCGACGACGACCTTGGCGCCTTCCCGAGCAAACAGCTTGGCGGTCGCGCGTCCGATCCCGGTTCCGGCGCCGGTGATGACGGCGACTTTTCCGTCCAGGCGTGGCATGGATGTTCCCCCGGCTTATGATGGTATCATCGTCACCCGTCGGCCGAAGGGGATCAAGGGGTGCACGGCGCAACGGCGGAGTTCTAGGATCAATGCAGCCCCCACCGCACAGGGAAACCGATGATGACAGCTTTACCCTCCGAACCGTTTGGGTCGCTGCCGGATGGGCGCGAGACGTCCCTCTACACCCTTCGGAACGACCAACTACGGGTCCGAATCACCGACTACGGCGGCCGTATGGTCAGTATCGAGGCCCCCGACCGAAACGGCCGAAGCGACCACGTTCTGCTGGGCTTTGACAACGTCGCCGGCTACCGTACGGCCGGCTCCTTCGGCACCCTGCTTGGCCGCTACGCCAATCGCATCGCGGGTGCGAGCTTCACCTTGGATGGCCAGACCTACACGCTGTCCCGCAACGATGGCGACAACACCTTGCACGGAGGCGTCGAGGCATTCAGCAAATTGATGTGGGAAGTCGCCGCCGCGACCGAGCCGCTTCCGACACTGATCCTGACTCACCACAGCCCGGACGGCGACCAAGGGTTCCCTGGTGAGCTGTTCGTCCAGGCCACCTACCAACTCGACGGGGACACCCTGTCGCTGGCGCTCGAGGCCCGGACGACCAGGCCGACGGTCGTCAACCTGAGCGCGCACCCGTACTTCAATCTGGGCGGCCCCGCTTGCGAGGACGTGCTGGACCACGAGGTCACGATCGCCGGCGACGCGTTCTTACCGACCGACGCCGCGCAGATCCCGACCGGCGAAATTTGTTCCGTCGCCGGCACCCCATTCGACTTCCGCCAGCCCACCCGCCTCGGCGCTCGGATCAGGCAGCCTGACCCGCAGATATTCTACGGCCAGGGCTACGACCATTGCTTCGTGCTCAGCGGAAAAAGCCCTGCGATCAGGGTCGTCGACCGAAGCAGCGGGCGAGTGCTAACGGTCCAAACCGACCAGCCGGGCGTGCAGGTTTACACCGGAAACAAACTCAGCGGCGCATTCGCCGGACATGGCGGGATTATCTACCGTCAATCCGCGGGGTTGGCGCTGGAGCCGCAGGCGTTCCCCGATGCGCCGCACCATGCGAATTTCCCGTCCACTGTTCTGCGGCCTGGGGAGACTTACCGGCGGAGTATCCGGTACCGGTTCGCGACCGAAAGTTGATCAGGGCGCGGGTTCTTGTACCGATGTCAGAAAGGCCAGAATCTTTTGGAACTCGTCCATCGTTATGATGCCGCTCCAGTTTGGCATTCCCTTGGTGACCCGGCCGTGGGTCACCGTATTTATGAACGTCTGGGGCATCGCATCGCCGTAACGCTGCTGCAACAGCCGTAGATTGCGCCGCTGCTCACCCTGAACGGCGTCCGGACCGTGGCAGTGGGCGCAGTTCTGATTGAACAGTTTCTGGCCGGCCGCGATATCGTCTGTGCTCGATGCCGCCGGAATCGTGGCTGACGGTTTTAAATCAGGCGTCTCGCCACCGTTCGGGGCCCCGGCGCCGTTGGACGCCGTCTGCGATGACGCCGCAACCGGAAAACCATATTTGACCGCGAGTGCGTTGGTCGATGTGCCAAGCTTGCTGAGTGCGTGGTCGACGTCGTCGCGCAAGGCCGTCTGGTCGCGGGGAAATGCGATCGCGGCACTCCATTGCATGTGGTCCCCTGCGACCGGGACAATGCGGTATGCCCCCTGCATGACCGTGGTGTTCAACCAGCCGGCGGACGCGCCCCAGATGAACGCCGCATCGGCCTTGTTCTCGCGCAAATCCTGCATCGCCTCGTCCGGCGAGAGCACCGTAACAGTTTGCACGTCATTCTTGCCTGCAAGCAGGTCCTGCG
Organism: uncultured Alphaproteobacteria bacterium; assembly: GCA_963733925.1. Lineage (GTDB taxonomy): Bacteria > Pseudomonadota > Alphaproteobacteria > Acetobacterales > Acetobacteraceae > Rhodopila. The sequence continues at coordinate 49,213 of CAVTFL010000005.1, forward strand.
GCGGCGAGGACCACTGCACCGCAACGCGCTTGCCGTGAAGGTCTATGACGCCGTTGACGCCCATCGAGGGTGACGCCACGAGCGCGTATCCGAGCTGGGCGATCGGTTGGGAGAAGATCAGCCGCGGCCCCATGAAGCTGGTATCGTCGGGCACGCCTGCGAAGCCATCGCACTGCCCGGCGAGCATCTTCATGCGCACCTGGCGCTTGGTGTTGAACGTAGGCACCCAGACGGGCTGGAATGGCCGCCCCAACGCCTGGGCTACCGAGCGCCCCAACTCGATGTAGAAACCCGGCGTCGCCTCGGTGGAACTGCTGAACGGGAGGTTGTCCGGGTCGGCACAAAGGCGAAAAGCTGTCGGCTCCTGCGCACACGCGGGTTGGATCAACGAAAGGCCAGCCATCGAAGATAGAAGGCCGGCGGCGATGCCACGTGCACGCCGCCGGGCCTGTAAGCCAAGTCGTTTCACTATAGCGAGAACACGAACAAGGTGCCGCCTTCGGGTGTGGCCGCAAAGATCTTCTTGCCAACCTCGCCCATGAAAGCCGGAGGAGATTCGGCTCTGCCAACCAGGATGGCGATGTATTGCTTGCCGTCCACCGCGAAGGTCATCGGTCCCGCACCCACGCCGCTCCCGACGTTCATTTCCCAAAGCGGTTTCCCGGTCTTGGCGTCGAGCGCATGGAACATGCCGTTGATGTCACCGAAGAAGACCAGATTTCCGGCCGTGGTCATGGTGCCGCCATTCCAGGGCAACGGAAGGTCCATTGTCCAGGCTGGTTTCTGCGTCGCGGGATCAAGCGCCAGCAACTGACCGAGATGGTCGCCGTGGCCCGGATTTACCGCGAAGTCGTTGCCCAGGTAGAAGGCACCTCGACGGTATTCCACCTCCGCGCCTTTCATATCCTGGCACATGTTGTTCGTCGTCACGTAGATCAGTCCGGTTCCCGGATTGAACGACATGGGTTGCCAGTTCTTGCCGCCCATCCAGCTTGGGCAGATGTCTGTCGCCTTGTAGTCGACGCGCGGACGCTTGCTGGGATCCTCGACCGGACGACCGGTCTCGTCATCGTATCCCTTGGCCCAGTTGACCGGAACGAACGGTTTCGCCGAGATCAACTTTCCGGTTTCGCGATTGGCGACAAAGAAAAAGCCGTCGCGATCGGCCTTCATCATGACCGGAGTTTTCTGGCCGCCGATCGTGATGTCACCGAGCACGAGTTCGTTCACGCCGTCATAGTCCCAGGCTTCCGCCGGGGTTGACTGGAGCTCCCACTTGATTTTCCCGGTGTCGGCGTCGAGCGCAAGCGTGGCCGACGAACCTGCGTTGGTCAGCTTGCCGAGGTCCGAGGTCCCGGTGCTGCGTACGGCCGCGTTCCATGGGCCGGGATTGCTGGTCCCATAAAACACCGTGTTGGTTGCCGGATCGTAGGAGCCGACCTGCCACGCAGCGCCACCGCCGTGCTGCCAGCTATCGCCCTTCCACGTGTCGTTGCCCGGCTCCCCCGGTCCCGGGATGGTATAGGTCTTCCAGACCAGCTTGCCCGTGACCAGGTCGAAGGCCTGTATCGCACCGCGCGCGCCGTACTCACCGCCGGCAAAGCCGGAGATCACGAGGTTCTTGGCGATCGTCGGCGGCGAGGTGATCGCCGAGCCTTGCTTGTAGTCGACCACTTCGGTCTTCCAGACTTCCTTGCCGGTCTTTGCGTCGAGCGCTATCAGGCGCCCATCGAGCGTTCCGAACAGGATCTTGCCGTCGGCGTAGGTGACGCCCCGGCTGTCGAGGTCACAGCAGACGAATGGCTCGACATCCTCGGCGATGACCGGCTGATACTGCCAGCGGATCTTCCCGGTCCGGGCATCGAGCGCGTACACGCTGCGGGGACCCGAGGAACTGGGAATGTAAAGAGTGCCGTCGATGACGAGGGGTGTGGCCTCGTTAGAGCGCAGGGCGCCCAACTGGAAGGCATAAGCCAGCTTCAATTGCCCGACATTCTGATCGGTGATCTGATTGAGCGGGCTGAACCGTGTGTTGGCGAAGGTTCGGCCATAGGTCGCCCAGTTGTTGTCGTTTTTCATCGCCTGATCGAGTGCGTCGTCGGCAAAGACGGGCGTGGCGGCAAGGACGCCAATCGCGACAGCACTACCGGTCAGATATCTCCACAGCGTCGAATACTGTGCCTTCATTGGGTCCCCCTCATTTTATGTCCGAGCTTCTCGGTCGAATGCCTTATCGGTGGGTCGTCAGCGCGTCAACTCCGTCGCGGCCGTGTCCATCTTGTCGTTGGCCGAGCGGGCCGGGCTCTTCGGCGTCGCGGCGACCGACTAACCGATACATGTCAGGACTTGGCGCTCGGACGCTGGTTCACTGCTTCGTACCAACGGTGAAGGTGCTGGCAGGATTCGGGGATCTTCACGTCCGACCAGCCGGCGAAATCCACAGCTGCCAGGGTGGTGGCATCTGCGATGGTGAAACGCTCGCCGGCGACGAACGGGTTGTCGGGAGTTGCCGATCGAACTTGCGGTCCAGCCGGGCGCGGCCGCGATCACGCAGTTCGGGATCGCCGGGATCGCGTCGGCCGCTCCCGGCAGGCCGCGTTCGGCGAATTGCGGATGCGTGTTGCGGAACAGTTCGGAGGCGGGAAGCATGCCTTCCTCGTTTGCCCGTTTTTCCCACATTTTCGACGATGGCCTTGTCTTTTGCGTCGGTGCCCATCAATGGCGGATCGGGCTGGGTTTCCTCGAAATAGCGGGCGATCGCCATGGCTTCACCGATCTGAGTACCGTCGTCGAGTTCCAGCATCGGGACCATCGCGTGCGGGTAAGCCTGCTTGAACCAGGGGGCAAGCGTCAGGTCTTCTGACCAACCTCGACCAGGTCCACTTTGATCCCTTTCTCTGCCAAGTAGATGTGCAGGCGGCGTGGATTAGGGGCGATGTGCCAGTCGTAGATTTTCATGTTCCTCTCCTTCCGCGTATTGGCGAGGCGTCGATTGCGGCCGCCGAATTCTTCAAGTTGCGGCTTCAGGCAACGATTTTCTTGATCGCGGTGTTGCCTGTGGGGATAGCCGCCGCAAGCTGCCATCGAATGTTCGGATACAGATAGGCATCACAAGCGATTGAGTTCGATGCATGGCCGTGATCGAGCGGCCAGCCACGCATTCGGGACACATCCCAACCGACAATCTTAAGACTCAACTCGGCGGTTTTTCCGGGCTTATGTTCTTATTATGTTCACAACTCTCACCATTCCCGAAAGGCCATCTTCTCGGCCATTTTCTGGGAGGACGGCCGCCCTCGGGGGAATGCACGTCGCCCTCGCCTGCCATCGCGCACCTGCGAGAGCGGATCGCCCGGATCGAACGCGTCCATGCGCGTGGTTCCGCCGAACGGTCGGTTCCTTTGGAGATTGTTGCAATCGATCGGGCTCTGCCCACCGGCGGTCTGCGCCTCGGTGCCCTGCATGAGGCCGCCTCGGCCGGCCCCGACACGGAACACGCCGCCGCCGCCACCCTGTTCATCGCTGGTATCCTGGCGCGTCTGGATGGTCCTGTCCTGTGGGTTTTGCGGCAGGCCGATCTGTTTGCTCCCGGTCTTGCCAGTGCCGGGCTGGACCCCGGGCGCATTGTCTTCGCCGAGGCCGGCAAACAGGTGTTGCCCGTCATGGAAGAAGGTCTCCGCCATTCCGGCCTCGCCGCGGTGGTCGCTGAGCATAGCGGGCGGCTGAGCCTGGTTGCCTCGCGCCGGCTGCAACTGGCGGCGGAACAGGCGGGCATCCTGGCGATCCTGATCCGCCGCAGCCAAAGCTTCGACGATCCGGCGCTGAACGAACCAACCGCCGCCGTCACCCGATGGCGGATCGCCCCCCTGCCCTCGCCGCCCGCTCTGCCGCACGCCCCGGATACGCCAGGCCTGGGGCGCGCCCGCTGGCGACTGGACCTGACCCGATGCCGCGGCGGCGAACCTGGATCCTGGATTGTGGAGGCTTGCGATGCGACGGGTCGTCTCGGTCTGGTTCCCGACACTGCCGACCGATCGGTTAAGGCGGCCTGAGGAAGGTCGGGGCGCTGCCCCGAACCCCGCCAAGGGCGGGCCGCCCTTGGCACCCCGGTATTCGGTAGGTGGTCAGAAGGGGGCGACCGCGACGGTCGATGGGTCCGGTTGCCCCCTCCTGATCCACCTACCCATTAATGGGATCAAAGGGGCCGTCGGCTCCTTTGCGGGTCCAGGGCAGAGCCCTGGCCTTCCTTTGGTCACCGCAACCGGGCGGGTGGTCATGGCGGTGGATGCCGCGGCGGCGGGGCTTGGACTGCGGCCGGGGATGAAGCTGGCACAAGCGCAGGCTTTGGTGCCGGGGCTTGCAGTGCATGACGCGGACCCGGCGGGCGATGCGACGTTGCTGCGCCGGCTGGCGGCGTGGAGCCTGCGCTATGCGCCGCTGGCCGGGATCGATCCGCCGGACGGGCTTTGGATCGACGTCACCGGCGGCACGCATCTGCATGGTGGAGAAACGCGGCTGCTGCGCGATCTGGTCGGTCGGCTCGCGGCGAAGGGGTTGGTGGCGCGGGCTGCCGTTGCCGATACGCCGGCTGTCGCGCATGCGGTGGCTCGGTTTGGTGCGGGTGGGGTTGTGCCGCCGGGCGCTGATGTCATGGCCGGGTTCCCGATCGAGGCGCTGCGTGTGCCGGCCGATATGCTGGCTGATCTGCGTTTGATGGGGTTCGAGCGGGTGGGGCCTTTGGCCGCGGCGGCCCGAGCGCCATTGGTGCGGCGGTTCGGAGTTGAGCTGGCAAAAAGGTTGGATCAGGCGGCAGGGGTATTGTTCGAGCCGATCGTGCCGGTGGCACCTTCAGCATTGATCCAGTCCAGGCTGGGATTCGTCGAGCCACTGCTGACGGCGGAGGCCTTCTCCACCGTGATTGCAACGCTGGTTGCTCAGGTCTGTGGCGATCTGGAGCGGGCCGGATTGGGGGCTCGGCGACTGGATCTGCGGTTCGAGCGGGTGGATGGGTCAGTCCAGGCCATTCGCGTCGGCACGGCTCGTCCGGTACGCGATGCCCGCCATCTCGCTCGCATGCTGGATGAGCGGCTGGAGCGCGTCGATCCGGGCCTGGGCGTAGAGGCGATGCACCTGATTGTCGCCGCGGCCGATACTTTGGGTTTCGTGCAGACCACTTCGTCGCTGGTGGCGGAGACGTCGCCCGATCTGGCTCCGCTGGTGGATCGCCTGGTCAATCGGTTGGGGGAGGCGGTGTATCGGATCGCGCCGGTGGAGAGTGACGTGCCGGAACGATCAGTGCGTCCGGTACCGGCGTTGACGCGTGTGACGGGAGGCTGGCCGGCCGATCTGCCGCGGCCGGTGCGACTGCTCGATCCGCCGCAGCCGATCGATGCGATGGCGCTGCTGCCGGATCATCCGCCGGTCGCCTTCACCTGGCGGCGGGTGCGTCACCGGGTGCGCCACGCCGATGGGCCGGAACGCATCGCCGGGGAGTGGTGGAAGCGTGACCGGGAGTGGGTGTCGGTGCGGGATTATTTCCGGGTGGAGGACGAGGATGGGCGCCGTTTCTGGCTGTTCCGGAGGGGCAATGGGAGCGATGCGGAGACGGGGGATATGCGGTGGTTTTTGCATGGGCTTTTTTGATTCTGGAGAAAATGGCCGAGCGACCTCGCCGAACGACGTGGCCCGGCGCCGTCGGGGCCATCTGATCAAAATCGTCTCCTGGTCAAGCAAACAGATTTTTAACACCGTGGAAGAACGAGGGCTACGAAGGGCCACGGAGGAAGGTAGAATCAGCGCTTCGCGCGAAGCGCCTCCCGCTAATACAACCAAATCGAAATAAACTGGACTGGCATATCCTGCCCTCTAAACTGGGTAGTCGTCCGATCGGGCGCACGGCGGCCAGACCGGGCGACTTTCTCCGTGGCCCTTCGCGGCCCTCGTTCTTCCTTCGTGTTAAAAAATCATCCCTCGAAATAGCACAATTCGGGCCGCTGGCCCTCCCATGACGCCTCCATACATCGAACTACAGGTCACCACGAACTACAGTTTCCTGCGCGGCGCCTCGCATATCGAGGAACTGATGGCCCGCGCCGCCGTGCTGCGCATGAAGGCTCTGGCCGTCACCGACCGGAACTCCCTCGCCGGCATCGTCCGCGCCCATCAGCGTGCCAAGGAAGCAGGAATCCGCTTGATTGTCGGCTGCCGACTCGACCTGAGGGACGGCCCGTCGGTCCTGGTATATCCGACGAGTCGGGTCGGCTATTCCCGACTGACCCGTCTTCTGAGCGTAGGAAAAGGCCGCGCAGGCAAGGGAAAATGCGAACTGTACTGGCCGGATCTGGCGGCGGCATCGGAAGACCTGATCGGCATTCTCTGCACCGATCCTACTGCAGAAAACCTCCGCCGCCTGAAAGCGGATTTTTCGACACGCGCCTACGTCGCCCTGACACTGATGCATCGGCCCAATGACGCGGTTCGGCTGCGCACCATCGCCGATATGGCCGCCTCCTTGGGCGTTCCGGCCGTCGCCACCAATGATGTGCTGTATCATGCGCCCGGCCGGCATATTTTGCAGGATGTGCTGACCTGCATTCGCGAAGGCTGCACCATCGACGAACTCGGCTACCGCCGCGAGCGGTCTACTGTGCGCCATCTACAATCGCCGGAAGAAATGATCCGCCTGTTCGCCCGCCACCCGGACGCCGTCGCCCGCACGCAAGAGATCGCCGATCGTTGCCGGTTCAGCCTGGATGAACTCCGCTACCAGTATCCGCATGAGGTTCACATCCCCGGCCTGACCGCGCAACAAACGCTCGAGCAACGCACCTGGGAGGGCGCCGCCACACGCTACCCCGAGGGCGCACCCGAAAACGTGGTCCGGCAGCTTCGCCATGAACTCGATCTGATCGCGGGCCTGGACTATGCACCGTATTTCCTGACGGTTGACAGCATCGTCCGGTTCGCTCGCTCCCAAGGCATCCTCTGCCAAGGACGCGGATCGGCGGCGAACTCGGCGGTGTGTTTCGTGTTGGGGATCACGTCCATCGATCCCATCCGCAGCGACCTGCTGTTCGAACGTTTCGTCAGTGCCGAACGTCACGAACCGCCCGATATCGATGTGGATTTCGAACACGAGCGGCGCGAGGAAGTGATCCAATGGATCTACCACACCTATGGCCGCCATCGTGCCGCCCTCTGCGCCACCATTATCCGCTATCGTGGCCGCGGTGCGGTGCGCGACGTCGGCAAGGCGCTGGGGCTGACGGAGGATGTAACCGGCGCGCTGGCGTCTCAGGTCTGGAGCTGGAGTGAGGAAGGCGTCGCCGAGGAACACGCCGCGGCGCTGAACTTCAACCTGGAAGATCGCCGGCTGCGTCTGACGATGGATTTGGCGCGCGCACTGATGGGGTTTCCGCGGCATATGTCGCAGCATCCTGGCGGATTTCGTGCTGACGGAAGAACGGTTGGACGATCTGGTGCCGATCGAGCCCGCCACTATGGTCAACCGCCAGGTGATCGAGTGGGACAAGGATGACATCGATGTTTTGCGGTTTATGAAAGTCGATGTTCTCGGCCTGGGTATGTTGGGCTGCATGCGGCGGGCATTCGATCTTCTGGCGGAACATAAGGGCCAGCGCCTCGATCTGGCTGCGATACCAGCCGAGGACCCGGCGACCTACGCGATGATCCGCAAAGCCGACACCCTGGGAACGTTCCAGATCGAATCGCGGGCACAGATGTCGATGCTGCCGCGGCTGAAGCCGCGCACATTCTATGACATCGTTATTCAAGTGGCGATCGTGCGGCCAGGGCCGATCCAGGGCGACATGGTGCATCCTTATCTGCGCCGCCGCGATGGGCTGGAGAATGTCGAGTATCCCACGCCGGAACTGCGCCGCGTTTTGGAAAAGACGCTGGGCGTTCCGCTATTTCAGGAACAGGCGATGCAGGTGGCGATCGTCTGTGCCGGCTTTACGCCATCGGAAGCCGATGCGCTTCGCCGCAGCATGGCGACGTTCAAGTTCACTGGCGGAGTCTCGATTTTCAAGGACAAGCTGATCGCGGGAATGGTGGAACGCGGCTACACAGCCGAATTCGCCGAGAAGACATTTTCGCAAATCGAAGGTTTTGGCAGCTACGGTTTTCCGGAAAGTCACGCGGCGAGTTTCGCGCTCATCGCTTACGCCTCGTCATGGATAAAGTGCCACCATCCGGATGTGTTCTGCTGCGCGCTGCTGAATGCGCAACCGATGGGGTTTTACGCCACCGCGCAGATCGTCCGCGATGCCCGGCTGCATGGGGTAAAGGTACGGCCAGTTTCAGTGAACGAGTTGGCATGGGACTGCACGCTGGAGCCGCTGCCTGATCATGGGCCGCCCTCAGGTCGTCATGGTTGGGCTGGTCCCGGCCATCCACCCTCACTCGCCAGTGCGCAGATGGCCGGGACAAACCCCGCCATGACGAACGACGGACAATATGCCGTGCGGCTCGGCTTACGCATGGTCAAGGGGCTCGCCCAAATCCATGCGGAGGAAATAACCGCCCGCCGCACAATGCAATACCGCTCGGTCGGGGACCTCTGGCGCCGAGCGGACATCCCAGTCGCAGCGCTGGAGCGCTTGGCGGAAGCGGATGCGTTCCAGACCGTGGGGATGAACCGGCGGCAGGCGCTGTGGGCGATCCGCGGCCTGTCGGACGCCAGGCTGCCACTGTTCGACACCGTCCCCGTCGAACCGGACGGGGAACCGGAAGTGGCGCTGACGGCGATGACCGCCGGCCGGCAGGTCGTGGAAGACTACCGCAGCGTCGGCCTCAGTCTGCGCCGCCATCCGGTCAGCTTCCTGAGACAAGACCTCGCCGCGCGCCGCATCGTTCGATGCGCCGACCTGGCGACAATCCGCGATGGCAAGCGTGTCGAAGTGGCCGGCATCATCCTGGTGCGGCAGCGTCCTGGCAGCGCACATGGCGTGCTGTTCGTCACCATCGAAGACGAGACAGGCCATGCCAACCTGATCCTCTGGCCCTCGGTGTTCGAGAGGCAGCGGCGCCTGGTGTTGTCCGCCAGCATGATCGCCTGCCGTGGGAAATTGCAGCGGGAAGGCGAGGTGATCCACGTGATCGCCGAACACCTAACGGATCTGTCGGATCTGTTGCGTGGGGTGGGGGAACGCGACGACGAACCGTTCCCGCTGCCTCATGGCCGGGGCGACGAGGCAAAGCATGGCAGCACGCCGGACTCGCGCGACAAAAAAGTGGTCGGCAGCCGAGACATCTATGTCCGGGACCTGGACATCCGCGGTGCAAAGGCCATTAAGGTGCCGACCCGGGATTTTCGGTAGTGCAGGACATCGGCCGAGTGGGGTTTTAGCCGCGGCCGATCTTGAGTGCCGACCGACGCTTCCTACAGCCTCAACGGCAGGTTCAAGCACCTCGAAGACAAGGCCCGCAGCGCGCAAACGGCGCTGAGTGGTTCAAGCCGGGCTACAAGGCGGAATATCGAGATTTTGCGATGCCTTCGCTGGACTGACAGCCGCTCCCGACCAAGTCTGCCCCGGGGCTAGGACAGCAGCGCCCGCACCGTCAAGCGGCCCTGATCGGAAATTCGCAGGCCACGCCGTTCGTAATGTGCCAACCCCTGATGGATAAAGCTCGAAGGCTGGTCCCGGTGCGAGATCATGTTCCGAACCTTCTGCGAGAAATAGGCATCGCTTCGTCTCTCGAGAATCTTGGCGTCTTGTCCTGAAGGGGCGAAAAGCTCTGTCAGCCGCGCGATTATGTCATTCGTCGCCATCCACCCCCTGTTGTCGTCCTCAAGCAAGCGTAATGTCGGCACGACCAGTTCCCGTCCGGAGACGCGTGGTTCCTCAGTGGCATACCGAGGACCGGGCGTTACCTGGGTCAGCAGTCCGACAGCTTCAAGTTTCCTTTGTCCAAAGCTGGTTGCTTGGCCAACCGTGGGCTCGAGAGAGTACTCTCGCTTCAACAGGTCTACGTCCAGGCCGAGCAGAAACCGGAAGGTATCGAGCGCCTTCGCTTCCAACGGGTACGAGAGGGCGCCGTACTTGTCCTCGGGGGGCACTCCGCCGATCTTCAGGGCTAGCGTATCGAGGAACAAAGGGATCGGCAGTTCCAGGTCCAGTTCTTCGGTCGCACGGTCATACGCGAGAACGCTGTGCGCGATCTTGGCGGCATCCGGCAGCGGCTGGGCCTTCAGGAGAACGTTCATGGCTCCACCTTACGTGTGGGATTGGGCGGGCTCAATCGTTCCCCCTGTCCCGGGATCAAACTCGCCGAGGTGTGTCTCCCTAGCGTCGTAACGTTCGACCCGCCCGTGGCGAGCATCCCATTCGAGAATATCGTTGGTTCGCATCGCGCCAGCGCGGGCGCAGTCCCCTGGCAAAGCTTGTCTTGGGCCTCACCCTCCCGGCGTCCGGAAACCCTGGAGGTTGCGCGGTGCCATGACGGGCTCGTGTGCGGGCGGGCGGCCCAACTCGTTCCCCTATACACTTGGTGTGGTCGCCGGGACGTCTGCGTCCAGTAGCTCCCCCCTTAAGACGCAGCTTTCCGCCTACACGGGTCAATCCGAAGTAGAGCGATCCTCTTTGAAACAACAAGAGAATCCGACCGACACCACTTCGCAACCGCCAAACCTCCCTCACAGCCCGTTCCCATTCCGCCTCTACGGTTCCGCCTGACCTGCACCGTCCCCCCGGACATAGGTGCCCCAATGACACGGTGGTTGCCTGACCCTGACGCCTGTGGCATCCGCACGCCGGTTCCCTGGCTTTGCTCGATCCTGGAAGTGGTACCCAAGTGAGTGTTTCCGAGCGTCTCGGCTTTGGTTTCGCCTTTGCCGATCTGAATGGCCGCGATGGCCTGATCCGACTGGACAAGCAGTTCCTGGAGGATCTGGCCGATCGGGACACCGACCTGCACCACCGACTGCTAGCTGCCCGCGCTGCGCCCGACAGCCTGACCAGCCGCGACGAATCTGATCTGGTCGTGGCGGTGGGTCCGCACCTGGACGACTTCGCGGCGGAACTGTTCGGCATCCAGGCGGAAACCGCTGCTCTCACTCAGGAAACCCACGCACTTGACCCGATCCATGCCTGCAAGCGTTTGTTCGTGCAGCGCCAGGCGGTGAAGAAATACCCGGATCCTACGGGCTTCGATGGACCGGCGCTGCGTGCGGCCCTGGAAGTCCGTATCGGTGCTCCGCTAACCGAGCGAGCCTTTGCCACCCATGTCGCGGCTTGGGAAAATGACCCGGAGGCACTGGATGAAGCCCTTCGCTACGCTGCCTGGGCGACGCTGACGCCGGACGGCCAAGCTGCACATCGCGGCGGCACGCTGTTCCACGTGCCTCGCCGCGTCGATCCGCAGCACCTCGTCCCTGTTGAGACAATCGAACGCGACGGCGTCACCATGCTGCGTCTGCCGGAGCATGACTGGCGCCACCGCGAGGGGTTCGCGCTGACGGATCACGGGATGAACACCCAGCAGGCACTGGACCAAGTGAACTACTGCATCTGGTGCCACACCCAGGGGAAGGATTCCTGCTCGACCGGTCTGAAAGACCGCAAGACGGGGCAGTTCCAGAAGTCGGTGTTCGGCGTAACCCTGGCGGGCTGCCCACTGGACGAAAAAATCAGCGAAATGCACACGTTGCGTGCGGCCGGCCACGTGCTCGGGGCCTTCGCGACGATTGCCATCGACAACCCGATGATGGCGGCGACTGGTCACCGCATCTGCAATGACTGCATGAAGGCCTGCATCTACCAGAAGCAGGAGGCGGTCGATATTCCCCAGGCTGAGACCTCCGTCCTGAAGGATGTGCTGAAGCTACCCTGGGGCTTCGAAATTTATTCCCTTCTGACCCGCTGGAATCCGTTGGACATCCGCCGTCCCCTCCCCCGCCCGGCCAGTGGCAGGAAAGTGCTGATCGTCGGCCTCGGGCCGGCCGGGTTCACCTTGGCACACCATTTGATGAACGACGGCCACACGATCGTGGCTGTGGATGGATTGAAGATTGAGCCTCTTAGCTTCGATGTCTCGGCGCCGGTGCGCGATGTGGAGACGCTATTCGAGAACCTCGACGATCGGGTCATGGCTGGGTTCGGCGGGGTGGCCGAGTACGGCATCACCGTTCGCTGGAACAAGAATTATCTCAAGGTCGTGCGGTTGCTGCTGGAACGCCGTGCGCACCAATTCGCCCATTTTGGCGGCATTCGCTTCGGCGGCGGCGCCACCCTGTCGATGGACGATGCCTGGGCGATGGGGTTCGATCACATTGCACTCTGCATGGGCGCCGGCAAACCGACCGTGCTCGACATACCGAACGGGCTGGCGCGCGGCGTCCGCCAGGCCTCCGACTTCCTGATGGCTCTGCAACTGACGGGTGCGGCAAAGACATCCTCGATCGCCAATTTGCAGTTGCGTATGCCGGTCGTGGTGATCGGCGGCGGCCTGACGGCGATCGATACCGCGACCGAAAGCCTCGCCTACTACGTTCGGCAGGTGGAGAAATTCGCCCTGCGCTATCGCACTCTGGTTGCGGACAAGGGCGAAATGGCGGTTCGCCTGCCCTGGACGCCGGAGGAAGCCGAAATCGCCAACGAATTCCTGGCACACGCCGCCGCGATCGAGGCGGAACGGCAGGCGGCGGGGAAAGAAGGCCGGGCGCCGGCGCTTTCGCCGTTGCTCGAAAGCTGGGGGGGCGCCACCATTGCCTATCGCCGCCGGTTGGTGGACAGCCCTTCCTACACGCTGAACCATGAGGAAGTGGCCAAGGCGATGGAGGAAGCCGTGCGCTTCGCCGAGGGCCTAATTCCGGTCGCGGTCGAAACCGACACCCACGGCCATGCAGCGGGCTTGCGGGTGAAACATACGGACGGAACTGAAGCGATGCTGCCGGCACGTGCGATCCTGGTCGCCGCGGGCACCCAGCCGAACACAGTGCTGGCTCGGGAGGATCACCGCATCCAGTTGGATGGGCGCTATTTCCAGGCGGTGGACGAGCACGGTGCAAAGGTCGAACCCGTGCGCGGCCTGGCCAAGCCGGATCAGACCCACGTGCTGATGCACCGCGCCGAAAACGGCCGCTTCATCAGTTTCTTCGGCGACCTGCACCCAAGCTTCTTCGGCAACGTAGTCAAAGCCATGGGGGGAGCAAAACGCGGCTATTCCATCGTTTCCCGTGCGTTGGCCGCGCAGCCGGCCACCAACATATCCGATCGCGATCTCATCGCCACCGCCCGGGACAACCTGAGCGCGACCGTGCATGCGGTGCACCGTCTCACCCCGACCATCATTGAGGTCGTGATCAGGGCACCAGCCGCGGCTCGCGCGTTCCGACCGGGACAGTTCTACCGGTTGCAGAACTTCGAGGTCCTGGCCATGCACGATGACGAACCCGGGATCGGCCGCACCGTGCTGAACATGGAAGGCCTGGCGATGACCGGCGCCTGGACCGACCCGAGCGCGGGTTTGGTCAGCGTGATTGTCTTGGAGATGGGCGGAAGCTCCGACCTCTGCGCAATGGTGAAACCCGGTGAGCCGGTGATTTTGATGGGACCGACCGGCACCCCAACCGAGATCCATGCCAACTCCACGGTTGCCCTTGTCGGTGGCGGCCTGGGGAACGCGGTGCTGTTCTCCATCGGTGCCGCGACGCGAGCGGCCGGGTCGAAGGTCATCTACTTCGCCGGCTACAAGGCCATCCGCGATCGTTACAAAGTCGCGGAAATCGAGCGTGCCGCCGACGTTATCGTCTGGTGCTGCGATGAGGCGCCCGGTTTCGCGCCCAAACCCAACCGCCCGCAGGATCGAACTTTTGTCGGCAACATCGTGCAGGGGATGGCCGCTTACGGGTCGGGCGCGCTTGGCGAGCAGGCAGTCAAGCTGGCGGACGCGGAGCACATGATCGTCATCGGCTCCGACCGCATGATGCAAGCCGTCGGCGCTGCTCGGCACGGCTTGCTCGCGCCGTATCTTAAGGCCGGGCATAGCGCCATCGGCTCAATAAACTCCCCGATGCAGTGCATGATGAAAGAGGTTTGTGCGCAGTGCCTGCAGCCGCAGATCGATCCGGTGACGGGGACGCGGACGGTTGTGTTCTCCTGCTTCAATCAGGATCAGGCGCTGGATCGTGTGGATTTTCCGGCGTTGCATGAGCGGCTTGGACAGAACGGGACCCAGGAGAAGCTGACCGCCCAGTGGATCGACAGGACGCTACGGCGGGTGGGCATGCGGGCGGACGTCGTAGCGGCGTAGGGGTCAGCGACCGGCGTGCCAAACAAGTAAGCCGACCCGCATCGGCGGAAGCTTTCATGCCTCCACCGAAATGAGCGTGCGGTTTCGTAGGGCCGCAAGCGTGGCCTCGAGGGCGGCACTTAAACCATCGGCGAGAGCAGGCGCATCGGCCGCGCCGGCATTTACCGCCCGCTCGAAGCGCCGGCCCATCATGGTGAGACGTTCGAAGCCGAACATTCCGGCGCTTCCCGCGATAGCGTGCGCGGCATCGGCCAGTCGATCACCGTCGTGGACGAGGGCGTCCGGTTCCCGCAAACGATGCAGCAAAGCTTCCCCACGCTCGGCAATCGCCTGCAGGTAGGAAGCAACCGCCTCGGCCGGAAGGTAGAACACCGTCCGCTCAAACATCGCCGCGTTGCACACCAGCAACTCTGAGCCGACGGCGCGAATGAGGGGGGCGGACGGCGCCGTGGGGGGCGCGGGACTCTCCTCGGCTACCAATCCTGATGCGGCCGCGCGCAGCACGGCGGCGAGTAGCGAGTTTGGATCAAACGGCTTAGGCAGGTGGCCATTCATGCCCGCCTTACGGCACTCCGCCACCTGTTCGGAGAAGGCCTGCGCCGTAAGGGCCACGATTGGCACTTGCCCGCGCGGATTTGGAAGCGCGCGAATGCGGCGTGTGGCTTCCAAGCCATCCATTTCAGGCATGCGCACGTCCATCAGGACGACATCGAAGTCGGTCGTTTCGACCATTGCGACTGCCTCTGCGCCGCTGTCGGCGCAGGTCACCCTGTGGCCCGCCGCCCGCAAGAACGATCCCGCGATCTCGCGATTTATTGTGATATCGTCGACCACCAGAACATGAAGCACCGCCTGCGCCACTGCCGGCAGGGCTTCGGTGGGGGCAGGGACTGACCTTGATGCGACTGTGTCCGTTGGCAGCCGCAGCCAAAAAACGCTTCCGCCGCCGGGGTTATCGTGGTGACCGAGACAGCCGTTCAACAAGGCCGCGAGCCGGGCCGAGAGGGTGAGGCCGAGCCCTGGGCCCTCGATGGCGCTGGTCGATTTCGACATCGACGCGCTCGAGGTCCCGAAACAAGCGCCGGCGTATATTGGCGGGTAAGCCCGGGCCGGTATCCGCGATCTCGATCTGCAGAAAGGCGCCGTCCTCCACGGGCCGAAGCCGGAGGACAATGGAGCCCTGGTCGGTAAACTTCATCGCATTGCCAAGCAGGATCAGCAATAGCTGCCGCAATCGTATGGGATCGGTGACGACGTCGTGCCGCGTGCCTGGGGTCACCGAGATGCTCAGCGCCAAGTGCTTAGCCTCCGCGGCGGGGCGGACCTGGGCAAAACACTCTGTCGCGACCGCCAGAACATCGACCTCCACGGCTTGCAACTCGACGTGTTCGGCTTCGACCTCCGTGAGGTCGTGCACCGAGGCGGCCATTTGCAGCAGGTGCTTGCCGGCCCGCTCGATGGCCTCCGCCCGCTCGTGCTGCTCGGTGGTTAGTCCGTCACCCGTGCGGAGCAACTCCGCCTCACCCAGGATGCTGTTCAAGGGTGTGCGCAAGTCAAGACTCACCCGAGCCAAGAGGCGCGATTTGGCACGGTTCGAGCGTTCCGAGGCATCTCGCGCCGTGGCGAGGTGCTGGGCCAGGTGCTCGAGTTCAGCGTTAGCGGCCCGGAGCTCGCGCTCGCGTTCGGCCCGATCGGTAAGGTCACGGATGAAAGCGGTGAACAGCCGTGTTCCAGGCAGATGAACTTCCCCGATAGCGAGCTCCATGGGGAATTCGCTGCCGTCCTTGCGCTGACCGAAGCCGCTAATCCGTCGCTCACCGGTCGAGGGATAGCCCCCGAGGGAACTATAGTGCTGATCCCAATCCGAGGAAGGCAGCAGAATATCGACTTTCCGGCCCATCACCTCTGCCGACGTGAAGCCGAACAGGCGCACGGCCGCGGTACTGAAGGACTGGATGAATCCCTGCTCGTCGATTACGATCGCGGCATCCGGAACGGCGTCCAACAGCGAGCGAAGCAGCGCCTCGCGGCGTTCGAGAACAGGGCGGATACGCTGCATCTCGGTGAGATTGCGGACGGTATTGGAGACGCCGGTCATTCTGCCATGATCGTCGCGGATCGGTGAGACTGTGAGCGAGACGGGAATGATCGTGCCGTCCTTGCATAGCCGCTTGGTCTCGAAGTGGATGATATTCTCGCCGCGGCTCGCCTGCGTGACGAGCGAGGCTTGCTCGTCGATCCGGTCGAACGGAAGGATTTTGTTGATCGGCCGACCAATGATCTCGTCGGCCGTAAAGCCGAATATCGTTTCGGCCGCCTTGTTCCAGGACCTAACAAGGCCGTCAAGATCGTTTGCGATGATTGCATCATCCGACAAATCCACCCGATGCCTTCCCGTAACGGTGGCATGAATCGATGCAATCGTTCGCATGGTTGCTGACACTGCTATGCTCCAAATCTGTTAACCAACCGCGTCGCATAAAGGAGCATTCCAGGCCGCCCCGCGCTGGCCTCAAACTACTCCACCTCGTCGCATGATTCGCGTGCTTGGGCGTTTTGCCCAAGGCGATCATGGCGTTGGTTCGTTTTGAATTTGTCCAAGCCATCCATAAGCGGATCGCTCTTACGGAAGACTGCGCAGTGAGATTTTTTCGCACTACGTTCGAATGGTCGACGGACCCGCAGGGTCTCGCGAGCCATTCGCACGTAGACACTAAAGGCGAGAAATAAACGAAAAGTTAATTCGGCGGTCGATTATCACCTAGCGTGTTTTATTTCGCCGAGGCTTCCCTCGGAACGAACCCCGCCGGCGCACGGGCAGGCGGGGTCAAGACCCCAGTCAGGCGTTCGCGCCTGCGATGATGTCCCCGAACAGATCCCAACTCTTTCCAGTCCAGCGCATAAGCTGGAGTTGGCGGATCGGGTGATAGTTCGTGGGGCTCGTGTTGATCTTGATGCCTGGCAGCAACGTCGGATTCTCGAGGTCATGCAGGTTAGTCGCTTGCTTCATCATGTTTTCCCGTGAGAAATCGCCGCCACACTGCTTCAGCACGTGCACCATCGTATGCGACAGGCCGAAAGCGGAAACATTGCCGCCGTCCTTCAGATCGCCTTCCGGATAATACTTCGCCATGAACGCCCGCCACTCCTGCATTCCGGCATCGCTCTCCCAGCGTGGGTCCGTTGGATCCTTCAGGTAGGCCGAACTAATGATGCCGACGCCATTCGCAGGACCGGCCGGAATCATCACCGCACCCACCGAAACCGAGACGCCGGTCAGCACGTGCAGCGGCTTCCAGTTCATCTCGCTGACCTTGCGGATCGACTGGGCCGCGAACTTTGGTGTGGCGACCGTCATCAGCACATCGATGCCGGCCGATTGCAAGGTCACGAGTTGACTGTCGATGGTGGCGTCGGAGACCTCATACGAAATCGGGGTGACCTGCTTGTCGTAATTGTCTTTCAGGACATCCCGTACACCGTGGAGGTAATCTTTTCCGAAATCGTCGTTCTGATAGAGAATGCCGATCTTCGCATCGGGCTTTTGCGCGATTATGTATTTGGCGTAGACTTGTGACTCAGTGACGTAGCTGGGCTGCCAGCCGATGGTCCAGGGAAAATCCTTGTAGTTGCCCCACTTGTCGGCGCCGGTAGCCAAGAACAAATGCGGCACTTTCTTCTGATTGACGTAGCGCACGATCGCCGAATTCGTCGGTGTGCCCAGCGGAGCGAACAGGGCGGCAACCTTGTCCTCCTCGATCAGGCGGCGGGTCTGTTCAACGGTCCTGGGCGGACTGTAGCCGTCGTCGTAGGAGATGAGGTTGACCGTGCGGCCCGCGAAGCCGCCCGCATCATTGGCCATCCTGAACATGGCCGCCATGGCCTTGCCGATCGTGCCGTACGCCGAGGCCGGCCCACTATACGGCATGGTGTTGCCGAGACGGATTTCGGTCGCCGTGACGCCTGGCAACTCTTCGGCGCGGACGATCGCCGGTGCGACCGGAATGAAACCCGCCGCCACGGCGCTCGTGACCAATGTTCTCCTGCGCAGCATTGTATTTGGCTCTCCCAAGTGAAACGACCCGTTTTCCGGGCTTACCCGGGCAGCCTAAGGCCGTCTGGCTTGTACGCGCCACGAAAATTGTGTTCATCTATTGTTGAGTAGATGCAACACTAAGCGCCGAGCCAGGTTGTCTATTCACGAAGGCGTTACTGCTCGATCTAGGTCGCCTTTCCGCGTGCATCGGCTGGTGTCTGTGCCCAATTTCGAGTTCATAATCGGGACCTCACAGGAGACAACCATGGGCAAAGCACTGACCGATCTCGCGGCGGCTGGGGTGGCTGTATGGCTTGATGACCTGAGTCGGACGCGCATTCACTCTGGCAGCCTCGCCCAGATGGTGGAGCGGAAGGAGATCGTCGGCATCACCACCAACCCGACGATCTTCTCCAAGGCGATCGGTGCGGGGTCCGGCTACGAGGACCAGTTACGCGATTTGGCCCTGCGTGGCACCGCCATCGGCGAGACGCTTCGGCTACTGACAGCCTGGGACGTGCGCGCGGCCTGCGACATCATGCGCCCGGCTTACGACCACAGCGACGGACGGGATGGACGCGTGTCGATCGAAGTGGACCCCCGAATCGCGCACGACACGGCCCGCACGGCAGCCGAGGCGCGTGGTCTGTGGTGGCTGGTCGACCGGCCCAACCTGTTCATCAAGATTCCGGCGACTCTTCGCCGGGTTGCCGGCAATTACGGAAACCCTGGCGGCGGGCATCAGCGTCAACGTCACCTTGATCTTCTCGGTGGAGCGTTACAAGGCGGTGCTCGACGCGTTCCTGAGCGGGTTGGAGCAGCGGGCGGCGGCCGGTGGAAGCCTGGCCGGGATCGAAAGCGTTGCCTCGTTCTTTGTCAGCCGGGTTGATACCGAGGTGGACAAGCGGCTCGACCAGATGAAGTCCCCCGAGGCGACGCGGTTGCGTGGGCAAGCGGCGGTAGCCAATAGTCGGCTGGCCTACGAGGTGTACGAAGAGATGCTCGGATCGGCGCGTTGGAAGGCGCTGGCGGCAAAAGGGGCCAAGGCGCAGCGCTTGTTGTGGGCCTCGACCGGGGTCAAGGACAAGGCTTACCCCGACACCAAGTACGTGATCGAACTGGTGGCGCGCGATACGGTGAACACCATGCCCGAGGCGACACTGCACGCGGTCGAGGACCATGGCGTGGCGCACGGCGATACGATCCGTGATGGTTACGCGGCGGCCCATGCTCTGATCAACGATCTCCGCCGGATCGGGGTGGATATGGCCGATGTGGCCGATCTGTTGGAACGGCAAGGCGTTAAGTCATTTGAAAAGAGCTGGGAGGAACTGATCGCGTCGGTGACCGAACAGGTGGAGAAGGCAGGCGCATCGGTCATGCCGGGCGGCGCCGTCAAACCCGCGAACAGCGGTGCGAACGGCCCAGCCGCGGCGGCGCCTCACCGAGCAGCCTGAGCCGCCGCGGGCGGGAGCGACGAGCCGAGAACGAACGATCGACTAGTTGGCAATACGAGGGGGGCTCACCGCTAGGGGTGGCTGCCGACGTTGGGATGACGTGGCGAGCAATCGCTTGCCGTCCGATCGTTTGCATTCAAATGCCGAGCCGGCCTAATCTGATGTAAATTAAAAAAGGCGCGGACTCGCGCGAAACCGGTTTGGGCCACGAAGGGGGTTGGGTATGGCCGAAGAATTTACTATTGCGAATTTTCGCCACGTGGCGAATGGCTTGCAGGAAGGCCAGTTTGCTATAGGTGACAAGCGCAAGGCCACTAGCCTGTACGATCTCGCCCCGATCTACCGGCAGTTGCTGGATGAACCTGTAACGGTGACCCTTGCGGTCATCGGACCGGATGGCCGGCCGAGCCTGACGCCGATGTGGTTCGACCATGCGGATGGGGAGGTGTTGGTCAACACGGCATCACATCGGAACAAATGCCAATGGATCCGCGATAATCCACGGCTAACTGTGCTGCTGGTGAATCCGAAGAATGCTTATCACTGGGTGCAGATCAAGTGCACGGTGCGGCGGGAATTGCGGGAATGGGATGAGGGCGGCGATTACGTCACGCGACAGCTCGATCGGATCTGGACGAAGTACACGGGACAGCCCGCGCCTTACGCTCTGCGCGATCCGAGTATCGATGAGAAGCGGGTGCTGTTCTTCTGTGCGGTCGACCGGGTTGCCACGTTTGGGGTGCCGTAGCGGACCGGAGGTTGAGCGGTTCGACAGATCGCGGGTTTGAACCTGCGGCTCGCGGCTGCCGCCCTCAATCTCGAGAGCAAATGTCGGATCATCAAAGGAGTGGTTCATGGCAGTGATCAAGGTGCGCGATCTCGCGTACGCCCGGCTCCGGTCGCCGGATCTGGACGCGGAGGAGGAATTCCTCGCTGCGTTTGGCATGGTGCGCGCGGCTCGAACGCCGACGGCGCTCTATATGCGTGGCACCGATCCAGCACACCACATCCATGTCACTGAAAAAGGCGACCCCAAGTTTATCGGCTTTGCATGGGCGGTGAACAGCGAGGACGAACTCAAGGCGGTCTCGAAGTTACCCGGCGCATCTGGCATCGAGAACATCGATGAACCCGGCGGCGGCAAGCGGGTCCGCCTAACAGAACCCAACGGTTACGCCATCGAGATTGTGACTGGTATCGAAATGGTACAGCCGATTCAAGTCGTACGTCAGCCAATCAACTCCGGTGTCGAGCCATTGAACCGCGCCGGTGAGGTCATTCGGTTCGCGGCCGGGCCGTCAAGTGTAAAGCGGATCGGTCATGCCGTCCTCGGGTCTCCGAAGAACCAGGAGACGGTTCGCTGGTTCCGCGAGACACTGGGTCTGGTCTGCTCGGACGACGTTTATGCCGGGGACAAAGACAACGTCATCGGGCAGTTCAGTCGGATCGATGCCGGCGACGACTTTGTTGACCACCACGCTTTCTTCTGTATGAGAAATGAACGTGCTGGCCTCAATCATTTTTCGTTTGAGGTTCAGGATATCGACGACGTCTTCGTCGGCCATGAGTATCTCAACGGCCTCCGTAAATACGAGCACATGTGGGGGATCGGCCGCCACCTGCTCGGCAGTCAGGTGTACGACTACTGGGCTGACCCGTGGGGTCGCGTCCATGAGCACTGGGCCGACACCGACCGGTTGAACATTCAGAACGCCGGCAATCTCGTCTCGGCTGAGGAAGGGCTTCGGTCACAGTGGGGAACACGACCGCCGGAGAAATTCGTTGGTCATGTCAGCCCATGATAGTGAAATGAAGCCGGCGGCTACGCTCTGACGCCTAGCCCCCGCATAAAATTATCCCGGATCCGCGACGGATCCCGCTCCGTCGTGTCCTCCGGTTTCTGATTGTCGATGCGGCAGCCGATCAGCCACGGCCCTTCCTCCTTCAGAGAAAGCCCGACCAATTCCGTGAATGCGTCCTCATCCGCGGCCCACGCGCTCTGTGCCAGCCCCGACGCCCGAGCGATGCCTACGATATCAGCCCCCTGCGCCGTCATCGTGACCTGACCGCCGGTGATCTGATACGCGCCGTTATCCATGATCACGATGCACAGATTTCTTTGGCCACGCGCGGCCACCGTCGACAACGAGCCAAGCTGCATCAGGATCGACCCATCGCCCTCCAACGCAAACACTTTCCGACGTGGCTGCGCTATCGCGACGCCGAGCGCGATCGGTACTGCTAACCCCATACTGCCGAGCATGTAGAAATTCTGTTGCCGACGGCCGGAAGGAGAGTCGGAAGCCGCCCAAAGGTCGAAATTGGTGTAGCCGATACCACCGATCACCGCCTCGTCCTGGTGCAGCAGCCCGATCATCCGCCTGGTGATGTCGTAACGGTTCATCACCTTTGCCCGCTCGCGGTTGGCCGGGTGGTTCGCTAAATCCGCCATGAGTCCGCCCCTACTTCGCGAAAACCTTGCCGCCGGTCAGCAACGGCGACAGGATGAAACAGACCGGCGCCTTCGTCGGCGAACGCTTGAACCAGGCTCCGGTCCAGGATGAACTCCGCCTCGTCCAACCGTGTCATCGTGTGGGTCTCGATGCACAGCGCATCCAGCACCGGACGCATCGTTCTAGCCACCAGCGATTGGCCGATGTTAAATTCCCCCAGCGTCCCGCGCTCCGACACCATCATCAGCGTCGGGATCTGGAACGGCACCGACAGCGATGCGATCACGTTGGCCAATGTGGCGAATCCGCTGGTTTGCATCAGCAGGATGCCGCGTGCTCCACCCATCCACGCGCCGGCGTTGATGCCCAGGGCTTCTTCCTCGCGCGTGCAGCCAAAAACGGTGAAGAACGGATCGGCCTCGACCGCTGCAATCAGAGGACGCAGCACGTTGTCTGGTACATAGGTGATCAGCCTGACCTCGTGACGCTTCAGCACGTCCCGCACGATCTCATGCCAGGCGCGCCCACCCGCACCATCAATGTCCGCGGCTCCGGCCATCTCGGCCCCCTTCGTCCGTACTCCGGCGGCCGAATTCGCACGCCTTGCACGATCCCGCAACCGTTCGTAGGAAAGCGATGGTCGGCGGAGGGACCGGATGCCGGATCGGACAAAGACTTACGATGTGCTCGTCGCGGGTGGCGGCAACGCTGCCTTGTGCGCGGCGATCACGGCGCGGCAGGCGGGCGCCAGCGTGCTGCTGGTGGAAAGCGCACCCAGGGCATTCCGCGGAGGCAACAGCCGTCACACCCGCAATCTGAGGGCGATGCATGAAAAGCCTAATGAGGTGCTGACCGATGCCTACAAGGAAGATGAATACTGGGACGACCTGTTACGAGTCACTGGCGGGCAAACCGACGAATCGCTCGCCCGCATGACGATCCGGGCGTCCTCCGGCGTGTTCAGCTGGATGAAGGCGGCCGGCGTGCGATTCCAGCCGTCGCTGACTGGAACGCTGAATCTGGGGCGCACCAACGCTTTCTTTCTCGGCGGCGGGAAGGCCCTGGTGAACGCCTACTATCTCACCGCGGAAAGGCTCGGCGTCGAAATCCTGTACGATACCGAGGTCGTGTCCATGAACATGGACGACGGATCGGTGCGGTCGATCGACATCACTTACAAAGGCTTTCCCGAAACGATCCACGCCCGTTGTGTGGTCGCATCGTCCGGTGGTTTCCAAGCCAACCTCGA
The DNA here is from genome assembly GCA_963733925.1 of uncultured Alphaproteobacteria bacterium. GTDB lineage: Bacteria > Pseudomonadota > Alphaproteobacteria > Acetobacterales > Acetobacteraceae > Rhodopila. The sequence continues at coordinate 72,682 of CAVTFL010000005.1, forward strand.
CTGGATGCGCGAGTATTGGGGCGATGCCGTGGACAACTTCGTTATTCGCGGGACGCCCTATAACCGAGGCCGCGTGTTGAAGAACTTGCTCGATCAGGGCGTCGGGGCAGTTGGAGACCCAACGCAATTCCACGCCGTGGCGCTGGACGCACGGGCACCAAAGTTCGATGGCGGAATCACGACCCGTTTGGACAGCGTCCCTTACAGCGTGGTGGTCAACCGTAACGGCGAACGTTTTTACGACGAAGGCGAGGACGTCTGGCCGAAACGTTATGCGATATGGGGCCGCCTGATCGCCCAGCAGCCCGGCCAGATCGCCTATTCCATCTGCGATTCGAAAGCGTTCACGCTGTTCATGCCGTCGGTGTTCCCGGCGTTCAAGGCGAGCACAATCGAAGAACTGGCGATACAGATGAGGCTGGACCCGGCGAAAGTCCGCGAAACGATCGACGCCTTCAACAAGGCGGTGAAACCCGGCCAAGTGTTCGACAACCTGAAACTGGATGCCAATTCAACCGACGGTCTGACGCCGAACAAGACCAACTGGGCGCGCGCCGTGGATAAACCACCGTTCTATGGCTACCCGCTGCGCCCCGGTATCACCTTCACCTACCTCAGCGTCAAAGTGAACGACAAGGCGCAGGTGCTGATGGATAACGGTCACCCCGCTGCCAATCTGTTCGCGTCCGGCGAGATCATGTCAGGCAATATCCTCGGCAAGGGCTATCTAGCCGGATTCGGAATGACAATCGGGACGGTGTTCGGTCGCATCGCCGGCCAGGAGGCCGCCCGTCGTGCAAGAAACTGATGCCATCAAAAATGCTCGGCGGGAAATGGAGATTTGCAACGCCTGCCGCTACTGTGAGGGTTTCTGCGCGGTTTTCCCTGCCGTGGAGCTGCGCCGGGAGTTCTCGGCCGGCGATCTGAGCTATCTGGCCAATCTCTGCCACAACTGCCGAGGCTGTTACTACGCCTGCCAATACAGCCCGCCGCACGCATGGGGCATCAACGTTCCGAGGGCGCTGGCCGAAGTACGCGCCGAAAGCTACGTCCAATATGCCTGGCCGAAACCCTTGGCGGCGATGTTCAACCGCAACGGCACCGTGGTCTCGCTGATCGCCGCATTAGGCATCGCCGTCGTGCTGATCCTGAGCATGTTGCTGAATAACCCTGGCAATTTCTTCGGCACTCACGGCGCCGCGTCGGGGTCATTCTACGAGATTATTCCGCTGTGGGCGATGCAGATCGTCGGCATAGCGACATTCGGCTTCTCCCTGGCGGCGCTGGCTATTGGGGCTCGGAACTTTTGGCGAGACGCGGGGCCGAGCGAGAAGATTGGCCTGATTTCGGCCTCTATTGCGCTTTGGGATGTGCTGACGCTGAAGAACCTTGGCGGCGGTGGAAACGGATGCAACGACAATTCCGAGGCGTTTTCGATGCATCGGCGTTATCTGCACCACGCGATGTTCTATGGCTTCCTGCTCTGCTTCGCGGCGACAACGACGGGGTTCATTTACCATACGTTCTTTCGCTGGCCGGCACCGTATCCGTTTGTGAGCGTCCCGGTGCTGCTGGGCACCGTTGGCGGACTCCTGATGATCGCCGGCACGATCGGGCTGTTGGCGATGAAGTTCGTGGACGACCCGACACCGAATGTGAGGCGTCTGCTCGGGGGCGACGTCGCGCTCCTGATGTTGCTGGCGATGATCGCGCTCACCGGCTTGGTCCTGCTGGCGGTGCGCGCCACTGGCGCGATGGGCCTGGCGATGGCGATCCATCTCGGTTTCATCTTGGCGTTCTTCCTGGTGCTGCCGTACTCCAAGATGGTGCACGGCATCTACCGCTCGGCGGCGCTGCTACGCCGAGCAACCGAACGCAAGATGAAGCCGCTCGGTGGGGAGTAGCCGGACACCGGGAACGGCTGATCCCACCGCGCAAGCGGCACCACGATGAACTGACCTGCTTATCCTGCCCAGGTCGTCACGAAATCTTTCACATCCGGCCGAGGAAATGGCGCGGACCCGCCCTTCCGAGTACCGATATACAGAAATCCAATGATGTTATCGTCGGGGTTCAGACCCAACGCCGTCTTCACTGTCGGATCGTAAGCTGGCGCCCCGGTCTTCCAAACGGCACCATATCCCAGTGCTGGCGCGGCCAGCATGATCGTCTGTGCCGCAGCGGATGCTGACGCGATCTGCTCGATCTCCGGAATTTTGGCGCCGCGCTGAACCTTGGCCGCCACGGCCACGATCACCGGTGAGCGGAACGCCTTGTCACGCTCCCGCTGCAGTTCGGCTTCGGACGCGGACGGATTGCGGCGGCGCAGCGAGTCCGCCATCAATGCGCCGAATGCATCCCTCTGGCCCTCACTGATGAGCACGAAATGCCAGGGCCGCAAGCGGCCATGGTCCGGCGCCCGTACTGCGCTGGCGAACATCTGGTTCAGTTCCTCAGCCGACGGACCGGGGGCTTCCAGTTTCAACGCCAATTCACGGCTGAGCATCAACTCAAGTGCGTCCATTAAGCTCCTCCATCGAGCATAGCCTAAGCATGATCGCGGGGACCGGCCAGCGTTTCCTGTGAGGCGTTCGAGCGAGACGGGCGAAGCGAACGCGCCGCAGGCACTGGTCCCCCCGGCGATCCATTCAGGCAGAACGAGGTGCCGCGACGGGTGCTGTCGCGGGGGCAGGACCGTGGCCCAGATCGGGCAGGTGGAGCTCGACCCCCCGCGTTTCCGGCCCCAGCATCGCGCCGACGATCATCAGAACTGGGGCGAGCGCTACCAACACGATCGGCGCGAAGAGGTAGGGCATCACATGCGCGAGCCAGAGTACGTAGATGCCGGAAAAGGAGGGGATCACCACGGCCAGACTATAGCCGATCCCATAGCCGCTGGCGCGGACATGGGTCGGGAAGCGCTCACAGATATAGACCGTCGCGATACCCCAGGGCGCAAGCGCCAGCACGTGGAAGGCGGCAGCGAGGATGGTGGTGACGACCGGCGACCCACCGGAGAGCGCATTCGTGATCATGGTGTAATAGAGCAGCGGGGCGCCCACCAGGACGGCGGTCGCGGCACAAACGATGGCGCGGCGCCGCCCGATCATCTGACTCAACAGGCCACAGCCGACGAAGGCGAAGAAAAGGGCGATGCTGGCGAACAGGAACCCGTTCGAGGTCATCTCACTCGGCACATGCAAATGCTGGATCATGATGCTGGGCAGAAGGGTCGAGGGCTGGGCTACGAGCCAGAACCCGGTCATCATGAGAAAGATTTGGGCGAGCGTGCGTAGATGCCTGCCGGACAGGACGTCCTTTAACGGCGCATCGCTCTTCTCGCTCAATTCCCACAGCGTCGATTCAGGCACCGTGCGGTAGTAGAGCAGAAATGCGAAGGCGATGGCGCAGCCGACAAGGAACGGAATGCGCCAGCCCCAGGCATAGTATTCGTCCTTGGTGGTGATACTGAGCATGATCGTGGTAACCACTGTGGTCAGGGCGAAGCCGACCGGAAATGCGCTCTGGATCAGACCGCCGACGAAGCCGCGACGGTCCTTTGGCACCATCTCCAGCGCCAGTGTGTTGTTGGAGGTGTATTCACCGCCCATGAACACGCCGCCCACAAAGCGGATCACGATCAGCAGGATCAGCGACCACACGCCGATCGCAGCATTGCCGGGGAGGAAGGCGATCAGTGCCGTGAAGATGCCGAACCCGGCGATGCTTATCATCGTGGTGCGGCGGCGACCGATCTTGTCTGCCCAATGGCCGAAAATGACGGCACCGCAGGGGCGGCCGAGCAAGGTGGCGACAATGGTGAAATAATATATCGTCGTTGTTGCCGTCGAACTGAGGCCTTTCGGCTCGAAGTAGCCGATGACCGGTGCCAGTACCAAGGAAGGCAGGTAGATATCGAAGAAATCAACGGCAAAGCCGACAAAGCCGGCGATCATGGCACGTCGCGCGTCCGGCGGCAGCGGCTCGCTGGCGAACAATCCCGATTTCATGGCAGACCTCCCGAGAGCTTGCGTAGTTTTTCAAAGTTCGTAGCATCGGCGGCAAGGGGCACCAAATCTCGACCTTTCGGGGATGCCAACTCACCACGACGGAGGTGGCCCGCCGGATCGGAGGCCTTCAAACCTCTGTAGGTTGTGCTAATTACGGTATCGAAGCAATAGCTACACTCTCCACGCCCGGACCAAATGGTCCAGGGGTTGACCCGCGTTTCACTAGCAGATGCCGCACCGCTGGCCTTCGTTCTCGCGTCTCACCGACCATCGGCGCTGCACGCTCTCGAGCCCGGGTTCGCTCCTGACTGATATAAGAATTTGGCCTCATTCTTGCCCTACCAACGCTGCCCGTCTGATCCTCGATGGGCCCGCACCGTCGGTGCCCAGAAGATGGGCGCCGGTCGGCTCAATGCTGAGCAGACGGCGAGCAGGAGTTGCCCATGCAGACCCAGCGCAAGTGCGCTGTGCTATCGCGACACAGAGACTGGATCGTGGCAGAACAGCGCATCACTGTGGAGCGGCCCAGCGACGTGTCATGCCTTGAATTCAGCAATATCCGCCACCTGCGAACCTCGTCATCCGACGAAGGCTACGTCCGAGTGGGCGCTTGACGCCTGTGCAGATGGCGGAGGCGGCCTTGGCCGCCGACCGCGCCCACGCCGACCCCGCGATCTGGATTTGCCGGCGCGCGGACGAAGCGATCCTCGGCGACGCCGCCGCACTGCAGGCGGAGGGCCCGCGTGACCGGCCGCTTTGGGGTGTGCCCTTCGCGGTCAAGGACAATATCGACGTTGCCGGGATGCCGACGACCGCGGCCTGTCCGGGCTTCGCCACCACGCCGGGCACCGACGCCCTTGCCGTGCGTCGGCTGCTGGATGCTGGAGCGGTGCTGATCGGCAAGACCAATCTGGATCAGTTCGCAACCGGTCTGGTCGGGACGCGCAGCCCGTTCGGGATCCCCCGCAACGTTTTCGACTCGAAGCTGGTGCCGGGCGGTTCTTCATCCGGTTCCGCGTGCTCGGTTGCTGCCGGGATCGTGCCGTTCGCCCTCGGCACCGACACAGCCGGATCGGGCCGCGTGCCGGCAGCGTTTGGGAATATCATCGGTTTGAAGCCGACCGTTGGGAGTGTCTCGGCGCGCGGCATGGTGCCTGCATGCCGCTCGATCGATACGATTTCGGTATTCGCGCGTTCGGTCGACGAGGCACTGGCCGTCCAGCGGATTATTGCAGGGTTCGATCCCACTGATCCTTACGCCCGGCGGGCGCCGTTCCCGCATTTACGACGAGCCGCGTTGGCGGCGGGGCGCGTGGCAATGGGTGACGTCATGTCCCTGTGCGATCCCGGCGTCGCGACCGCCTACCAAGACGCGGGGGCCTTCCTTGACGCCAAGCCGATCGATATCGCGCTGTTCCTGGAAGTTGCCAACCTGCTGTATGAAGGACCTTGGGTGTCCGAACGCACCGCTGCCCTGAGAACCGTGCTGGAAACGGCGCCCGACATCCTCTACCCGGCCACGCGCGCGATCCTGGAGGTCGGCCTGCACCGGCTGACTGTCGATGCCTTCGACGCCTTTCACGTGCTGCAACAAGCTCGCCGGCAAGCCGCGCTGTTGTTCGCGCGCTATGACGCCCTGCTGTTACCCACCGCGCCGTTCTGTCCCTCGCTGGCCGAGGTCGCAGCCGACCCATTTGGTCCCAACCGCCGCCTGGGAACCTTCACTAATTTTGCCAACCTCTGCGATATGGCCGCCTTCGCCGTCCCGATCGGATCCCCCGCCATTGGCGGCGTTCTGCTGGGTCCTGCATGGTCCGAAGGACGCCTCGCCCCGCTGGCCGATTCGTTGCACCGCCACTTCGCGACGACTGTGGGCGGCACGCTCCAGCGCTTGCCGCCGCCCGCCGAACCCGACCTGTTGGCGGCGGACGAGACGGCGCTGTTCTGCATCGGCGCCCACATGTCGGGCCTGCCACTCAACTCGCAACTCACCGCCGTGGGCGGTCGCTTTCTGCGGGAAACCCATACCCAACCGGGTTATCGCTTGTTCGCCCTAGGCGACAGGCCGGGCATGCTCCGCGCAGCGGATGGCGGCGCCATCGCGGGGGAAGTCTGGGCCTTGCCGACGGCGGCAATCGGCGTTCTCCTCGCGCAGGTACCTCCTCCGCTGGGCTTTGGAACGGTTACGCTGGACGATGGTCCCTGCCTTGGCTTTCTGGCAGAGTCGGCCGGCGTCGCGGACGCCACCGACATCACTCATCTTGGTGGCTGGCGCGCTTGGCTGCGATCGAACTCTGGGGACTAACGATGAATGAAGCTGATTTGGACGCGTTGATCGATGCCGGTACCGCGGCGCTTGGGATCGTAATGAAACCCGAGTGGCGGTCCGCGGTCCGCACCCATCTGGCGATCTCGCTCGGCCATGCTGCGATCGTGCTGCAAATACCGCTCCCGGACAATGTCGACCCGGCGCCCGTGTTCCACGCGTGATGACGGCTGCCGAGATCGCCGCGGAGGTTTTGGCTGGTCGCGGGCGTGCCACGGATGTCCTGACGGCATGTCTGGGCAGGATCGAGCGGCTCAATCCTGTGCTGAACGCATTCACCACGGTGACCACCGAACGGGCACGCGCCAGGGCGGCGGCGTTGGATGAGGCGATCGCGGCGGGGGCGAGACCAGGGCCGCTGGCGGGCGTCCCGTTCGCGGTCAAGAACCTCTTCGACATTGCCGGTTTGCCCACGCTCGCAGGATCAAAGATCAACCGCGACCATCCGCCCGCCAAAGCCGATGCCCCGTGGTCGCGCGTTTGGAAGCCGCGGGCGCGATCCTGGTCGGTGCTCTGAACATGGGGGAATACGCCTACGACTTTACCGGCGAGAATGCGCATTACGGTCCCTCCCGGAATCCATTCGACACCAAGCGCATGACTGGTGGGTCGTCCGGCGGGTCCGGGAGCGCGGTGGGGGGCGGTCTGGTCCCGCTGGCATTAGGATCGGACACGAACGGATCGATCCGGGTGCCGGCCTCATTCTGCGGTTTGTTCGGATTGAAACCAACCTACGGGCGGCTCACGCGGGCGGGCACCTTCCCATTCGTATCGAGTCTGGATCATGTCGGCCCGTTGGCTCGGTCCGCGAGGGACCTGGCCGCGTCCTATGACGCGATGCAGGGCTACGATTCCGCTGATCCTGTCTGTGTCGATCGGCCGGCGGAACCGGTTTCCGGCTTGCTTGACGGCGGCATCGCCGGCCTGCGTGTTGCCTCCGCCGGAGGATATTTTCGGGCCGGGGCATCGCCCGAAGCCTTGGCGGCTCTGGACGCGATCGCCACGGCGTTGGGCACGACCGAGACGATTACCATTCCGGAGGCGCAAAGGGCTCGCAGCGCAGCCTATGTCATCACCACCACCGAAGGGGCGGCGCTGCATCTGGAGCGATTACATACACGGCCGAATGATTTCGATGCCGACGTCCGGGATCGATTGATCGCCGGCGCGCTCGTGCCCGCGGCAGCGGTCGTGCAGGCGCAGAAATTCCGCCGGTGGTTCCGCGAGGAAATGCTTCGCCTGTTCGAACACGTCGATGCGATCCTGGCGCCGGCGACCCCCGTCGTCGCACCGTTAATCGGCCAGAAAACCTTCGTGCTGGATGGCAAGGAAATGCCGACCAGAGCCAACATCGGTCTATACACGCAACCGATCTCCTTCGTCGGGCTACCGGTTGTCGTGGTTCCCGTGATGACCCCTCTCGGCCTGCCGATAGGGGTACAGATCATTACTGCTCCGTGGCGTGAGGATCTTGCGCTACGGATCGCTCGGTATCTGGAAATGTCTGGCGCTGCTGGTGCGCCTGTGCCTGCGTCGGAGGCCTGACCGATGGACGTCAACCTGCCGGCCGTCAAGGCGGAGGTCGAAGCAGCGTTCGCGCTTTACGAAAGGGCGCTGGTGACGAATGACGTGGATGCATTGCAGACGCTGTTCTGGAACAGCCCGCATACGATCCGCTATGGCATCGGTGAAAACCTCTACGGCTATGATGAAATCGGCGCCTTCCGGGCCGCGAGGTCTCCCATCGGGCTTGCGCGGACGACCTCACGGACAGTCATCACAACGTTCGGCAACGATTTTGCCACCGCCTCGACGCTGTTCCACCGCACAACGAACCCGAGCAAAGTCGGTCGGCAGATGCAGAGCTGGGCGCGAACGCCGGAGGGGTGGCGGGTGGTCGCCGCGCATGTCAGCGTGATCGACGCACCGTGACCGCCCCCCTATGGATCAAAGACCCGCTTGGGATTTTGGCGGATGGTGGGGAACGCGGTGTGGTTGTCCATATGGGCTGTATTGTCGAATGCGTGGCGCAAGGTGCCGAACCAGCCACGCCTGAGGTGACGGTGTTCGATGCCAGCCGCCACGTCGTGGTACCCGGCCTGATCAACACGCACCATCACTTCTACCAGACGCTGACGAGAGCCAGCCCCGCCGCCCTCGATCGTGAACTCTTTCCTTGGCTGCAAGCGCTGTATCCGATCTGGGCCCGGCTTACTCCGGATGCGGTGGATGCCGCCGCCACCGTCGCGATGGCGGAGCTCCTATTGTCGGGCTGCACAACAACCACGGATCACCACTACGTTTTTCCCACTGGCCTGGAAAGCGCGATCGACACGGAAATCGCCGCCGCGCAGCGCCTGGGGATCCGCGTCGTGCTGACCAGGGGGTCGATGAACCTGTCCCAGCGCGATGGCGGTTGGCCGCCGGACAGCGTTGTGCAGGACCAGGACACCATCCTGGCCGACAGTGAACGTCTTATCGCGCGCTATCACGATGCGGAACCTGGCGCGATGGTGCAGGTCGCGTTGGCGCCGTGCTCGCCATTCAGCGTCACGACGTCGCTGCTGTCGGAGACCGCCGCGCTGGCTGAACGAACAAACGTCCACTTACACACCCATCTGGCCGAAACAGCTGACGAGGTCGCATTCTGCCTGGCGAAATTCGGCTGCCGGCCACTGGATTATCTCGAGCGGTGCGGCTGGCTGAACGATCGCACCTGGCTCGCCCATGGCGTCCACTTCGACTCCACCGAAATCGCCCGGATGGCGAGGGCCGGCACCTGCGTCACCCACTGCCCGTGCAGCAACCAGATACTGGCCAGCGGCACTTGCCGTGTGTGCGAGATGGAGCAGGCTGGCATGCACGTCGGCCTCGGCGTCGACGGGTCGGCATCCAACAACGCGTCGAACCTGATGCAGGAGGTGCGCGCAGCGTTCATGCTGCAGCGTGGCCGCTACGGTGTAGAGCAAGTCAGCCACAAAGACGCGCTGCGTTGGGCCACAACAGGCTCGGCCGCTTGCATTGGCCGCCCGGAACTCGGCCGCATCGCCGACGGGATGCAAGCGGATTTGGCGCTGTTCACGTTGGATGAACTGCGGTTCTCCGGCGCGTCAGACCCGGTTGCAGCACTGGTGCTCTGTGGCGCCTATCGAGCGGACCGGGTCATGGTGGCCGGGCGCTGGGTCGTCGAAAACGGCACAATTCCAGGTCTGGACTTGACAGCCCTGATGCGGCGACACAACGCGACTGCGAAAGCTCTACACGCGGGATAGGGGACGTCTGATATGGCCGACTATGATGTAGTGATCGCCGGCGGAACGGTAGTGACGCCATCCGATATGTTCCAGGCCGACGTCGGCGTAGTCGGCGGCCGCATCGCCGCGGTCGGGACTAGCCTGCGCGGTCAACGCTCCATAGACGCACACGGGTTGTTGGTGATGCCAGGCGGCGTCAACTCGCACTGCCACATCGAGCAGTTGCAATCGAATGGCGGCGCCGACGAAGAAACCTGGACCACCGGCAGCACCTCGGCGTTGGCCGGCGGCACGACGAGTGTCATTACTTTCTCCACCCAGTTCAAGGGCCACGGCATCCTGGAACCCCTGGCCGAATATCGCCGGCGCGCGGCCAAGGCGATGGTGGACTACACCTTCCATCAGATCATCACCGATGCCACCGATGAGGTAATCTTCAACGAGGTCCCTCAGGTTGTCGCCTCCGGCGTACGCAGCCTGAAGGTGTTTCTCACCTACGACCCGATGCATCTGGACGACCGCCAATTTATCCGTGTTTTAGCCGCCGCTCGGCGGACCGGCGCGTTCGTAACGGTCCACTGCGAGAACTACGATGCGATCAACTGGCGCACCGCGGCCCTGTTGGCTGACAATCGCACGCAGCCCAAGTATCATGCCTGGTCGCGCCCCAGCGTGATTGAGCGCGAGGCGACGCACCGGGCGATTGCCTTGGCCGAAATGGTGGACCAGCCTATTCAGATTTTCCACGTCTCCTGCCCCGAAGTTGCTGAGGAAATCGCTCGGGCCAAGTCGCGCGGCTTGAAAGTGTGGGGCGAGACCTGTCCACAGTATCTCGTTCTTTCAGCCGAACATATGGATCGCCCCGGCTTCGAAGGTGCGAAGTTCATGTGCAGTCCCGCGCCGCGCGATACCGCGGCCAGCGAGGGCTTGTGGAAAATGATCCAAGACGGCGTGCTGGATGTTACCTCCTCGGATCATAGCGGCTGGAGCTACGAGACACCCGTCGGTAAGCGGATTCGGGGAGTGGACGCGCCGTTCCGGGATATTCCCAATGGCGTCCCGGGGCTTGGTGCACGTCTACCGATTCTGTTCAGTGAAGGGGTCTCGAAAGGTCGCATCGACCCCTGCGCGTTCGTTCGCCTCACGGCGTCCAACCCGGCTCGTCTATTCGGCCTCTATCCACGCAAAGGCACCATCGCGCCAGGAGCGGACGCCGATCTTGTCCTGTGGGACACGAAAAAGAAGGTCACCATCACCAATCATCTGATGCAGCACATTATAGACTACACGCCGTACGAAGGTTTGGAGGTCACCGGCTGGCCGGTCTCCACGGTCCGGCGCGGTGAGGTCGTAATGAAAGACGGTATTGTCCAGGCCGAACCTGGCACCGGCCAGTTTCTGGCGCGCGCGCCGTATGACCTCATCAAACCGACCGGCAACGTTCCGTTCGGCTTCGACGCGAGCGCGTTCCTGGTCTGAACGAGAGAAGATAGTATGAGCCTGATCGACATCTCCGCCGGCGGCTATACCTTCAAGGCCAGGTTCGAAGAGGAGAACGCACCGAAGACCTGCGCGAAGTTTCGATCGCTGCTGCCGTACCGGGAACGTATCATCCATGTCCGTTGGAGCGGAGAGGGCTGCTGGATTCCGCTGGGCGATCTGGATCTTGATCTACCGTTCGAGAATCATACCAGCTATCCGGCTCCTGGGCACTTTCTGCTGTACCCAGGCGGAATTTCTGAAACCGAGATCCTGCTAGCCTATGGTGGCGTTCAGTTCGCCAGTAAAATGGGACAGTTGGCTGGCAACCATTTCCTGACCGTCGTGGAGGGCAACGAAAACCTTCGCGTCCTGGGCAAGATGGTGCTGTGGCAGGGCGCCCAAGACATCGAGTTCAAAAATCCTTAGCCAGAGCAATATCAACCTGGCTCGAAGCGCGCTGCGTAGAATGCTTTAGCGCGCGACAAGCCGTTTGAGAAGATCACTAGCGCTCGAATCGCCGAGCACGACCGCTTTCATATACCACTCGAATGCGTGCCCGGCATCTTCAGGAGTCGCCGTGGGCGTGAAGCTCGGATCATAGGTTTTGCCCAGTGCTGTCGCCGCTGCCGCGTTGCCGCCCTCGGCCGCTCGCTGAAACAACAGGCGGGCAGCGGCGATATCCCCGAGGTCGAGGGACTCAGTGCCCCGCTTCATCAACGCTGCCATCAGCGCCGGCGGTATTGTTTCGAGAGGCTTCGAGGTGTCGACGGGCTTCACCGTATCGAGAGGGATCGATGTGTCGGCCGGCTTCATCGTGTCGAGAGGGGTGGATTTGTCGGCTGGCTTCACGGGCCGCGGCAGTTGCGTTTGGGTCTGGGTGATAGCGGCGACCGGGTTGCGCGGGACCGGAGACCGATTCTCCGATACTCCGGTCAAGCCTTTGTAAAGGAACACCATGACTCCCATCACCAGCAACCCCCCGGCGACGACCTGCACAGCGCGCTCCGTCACGTGGGGCAATTCGCGCTTACTGGGCCGAGGCCGCTGCCGAGGCGGGGGAGGCCCAACAACCGACTCCACCGTCTTGACCGTGACCATCACGTCGCCTCTGGCGAACCCGGCGGTCAGCGCGGCCTCCATCACGCGATTGATCGTGCCAGGCAACCCGTCGGAGCGGGTGGTAATAAGCTTGATGGCTTCGGGGGTGATCAACCGGCGCGTTGTGCCGCCGGCTACCCACAGCGATCGCTCGATATACTGGCGGACCTCGGCGGGACCGAGCCGCAACAGACGAATCGTGTCTCGGGCGAGGCCAGCAAGCTCGGCGGTATCTGCCCGCGCCAGCTCGGTTGCAGAACTGCTCAATACTATCGCGGAACCGCCGGCTTCGTCTGGTTGCTGGCGAGCGAGGGACAGCAGAAGACTGATACAGTCGTTCGGCAACAAATCGAAATCGTCAACCAATAACGCCTTGCGGGGGGAATGGTGGAAAGTTTCGGGTTGCCCATCGAGCGAGGCGGTTAGTTGCTCGAGGCTGATGCGACCGTCGGGTGGCCGCGGTACCATAATGGTCCGCAGGCCCGACTCGCCTGCGACCGCCGCGGCGGAGCGGAGCGTCTCCGTCTTTCCGACGCCCACTTCGCCCTTCAGCACGACCAGGCCACGGCGGTTCATCATATGGTCGATCAGCAACTCGAACGCGCGTCTGTGGGATCCAAAAAGAATGTACCCAGAACTGTCCGTTGCCCCGCCGAAGGGGGGCTTCGACAGGCCATACAGATCAAGATAGTTCGACGGCGGTGCCAGGTCGGCCGGTGCGCGTGCTGGTTCCCGCGCCGTCGTGGTTTTCATCAGATTCGGAGGCCGGCGCATGTCGGATCCACGAATAGAACTACGGACCTCAGTATAGAGGGGTATCGTCGCCAAATGTTTCTGCGGGGGGTCACCATAACGTGAACTGGATCGGTGCCGAGTTTCCCTAGTGCATACGCGCCACGCGTGAACAAATAGAAAACCCATAATATCGCGCATTTAGATGCTTTTTGGCAGTGTCCATCGACATGGCGTCGAATTTAATGCGATTTGAAGAATTTTTAATTCGAGTTTTGGCTGTAGAATAGTTAATGGTTCGATCTTTCGCTCCGTTAGAAGCTCACAAGGTCGTGTTTGGCTCAATCGGTTTGAGAGTCACCGGAACAAATTGACCCTCAGTTGCAGCGCTTAGGTGGCGGCGAATTGCACCGCGGATTTGACAACTCCAGATGGGCGGGCCGGGTCGAGTGAGGCGTCACCCGTGGTTCGCTAGTCCGACGTTGGGGTGCCTCCGCAGATAGTATTAGGAACCGTCGCGTCCCGCGTTGATAGCAAGCCAGACCCGCCGAAGAAGCCGCCAGATCCCGTATCGTTCCCGTCGGCGCGGCAACATCAGCACGCGCACCAAATTGGGCTGCTCCCACGGAACGTCGTGATAGCCGCTGTTTAGAAAAAGGTTCGCCGGATTATCTTGCCAGGTATCCGGAAAGAAGACGACAATGTCACGATCGGTCCGCGGCGGCCGTTCTCGCACCGGCCGACCAGAAATCCGAGCGATCAGCGCCTCGGCCAAATCGCGTCCGGGTCCGAGGCGAACGGCGCAGATCGGTGTGTTTCGTGGGTTCATCTCGATCAGATAGGCGGCGCCGGTCGCGGCTTCGATCATGAAATCGAAACCAATCATTCCTGATAGACCAAGGGCCTTCACGATCCGCGTCGCACTGTCGATCATTTCGGCATTGTGGATGATACGCACAACCGTAGATGGACCCGTAGCGGATTCCGTCGCAACGGCCTCAGCGCAGGTAGCCGCCAAGACCTCGCCCTGCCAGCACGCAACGCCGATGTTGGCGGGCCATCCATCGACATAGCCCTGAACGGACATCGCGCGCCGTTCGCGCAACAACCACGACCGCACGTCGAAGTGGTTGCCCTCCAGCAATGACTCCCGCAGCGCCAGGCGCCCGGAGATGGGCTGGGTCATTCGCGCATACGCATCCGAGGCGGTGGCCGCGTCGGAGATAATCCGCACACCAAATCCAGCCCAGCTTCCGTCGGCCTTCAGCACGAACGGTGTCGCGTTAGCCTCGGCCCAGCGGTCCAACGCTCCTTTGTCCGGCAGTGCCGCGGAAGGCGGGACACGAACGCCTTCTTTTTGCGCGAGTGTGAGCAGGGCGGCGCGGGATGTGACGACAGCAAAGTTTCTTGCGGGCGCGGTCGATCGTTCGATCAGATCTTTGACCCGCGGATGTCGTGTGCTTCGCCAGAGCGCATAAAGGCAACGTACCGTGCGCTCATCACAAGGTATTACCATATCGGGGCGGAAACGAAGCGCGGCCGCTTCCAGGCTGCGCTGTGGAGCCGGCGCGCGATAGATCGCTCGGTAGGCAAACAGGTCGAGCGTCCAAGCCGGGTGTTTGCTCGGTGCGATGAGGCCGACCCGGGCGCCGGCGTCGCGCAACTCCATCGCCAACCGAGCGGTGGATGGTAGTTGACCAGTCGTCGCAAGCAGGATATGTGGCTCCCGCATCATCCGTCGTTCCGATTTGACGACAATGTCGGCAGCGCGAACTGTCTCTTCCACGAAATCGTGAGCCGAGAACCTGGAGGCGAAGTCGCCGGTTGCTACGCCCTTGTCATTGCCATCAGTGACGAGTGAATTACTGGACAAGGTGAGATCCGTCCTGCGACCTGAATTGCATTTCCGTTGCGGCAGAACACCATAATCGCAACGGCAAGAAAAGCGCATAACGTCGCGATGAGGTGGTTGTGATAAGTGTGTTTTACGCGACCGTCAGATGAGTTCGTCCCTGTCCAGGATACCGACATCGCGGTCAGCCGCTGTCGGCGGCGGGCGACAGATCGTGCGTTGCATACCAACTAAACCAAGCCGGGGTGCGGTGGACAGTCGCCGCACGCCGGTATCGCACGCGCAATCGGGCGTGCGCTCGCGGTAGCCTCAGCCAACCGCTTCCAGTTCCGCCTCGGGAGGAGCGCTGGCGACCTCCTGTCGCTGGCGGCGCCGCGACAACCAACGACGGCTGGACATCGCGACCTGGCCTATCAGCGTCCGAGCGCCGGTGAAACTGCTGAGCAATGTTTCCGCATTGGCCATCCGGAACTTGAAGGCCTCTTCCCCACGCAGAAAATCGACGCAGCTAAGCCCGCGGTCGAATGACCAGCGTGCATACTCCACGATGAGGATCGTTCCTGGAGAGGCACGATCGAAGGTGGCGTCGTAAGCAGTGAAATACGCTTCCATGCGCCCCGCATAGACGAAATTGACGGAGGCGGCCGCGACCTTGCCACCGCACTCCAGAAGGAAAATCCTCGCTATGCCTGACGCCCACGCGTTGTTCAGGATCGCCCGCAATACGGCGGCGTCCGGCCCAAACAGAGATGAATTCGGATCATTGGCGCGAAGCCAGGTCTCTTTCAACCGCATGATCTCATCGAACATCGGGGCGGCATCTTCGGTCGGCTCGATCAGATCGAAAGCTTACATCGCCACCCAGTTCCGCGAGAATACGTTTTCCCCGCGTATGATTGTTCCGTCCCTTTTTGTTAAGCGACCGGAAGAAGGCTTCGCCATCCCGCCACCGATTCTCGATCCGCATGCACCGTTCGTTCTTATCTCCGTACCGAAGGTGACTGCTATCGCTGGCCAGGCCGTCCAGGAATTCCCGACACCTGGCGTCGGGCCTGAGTTGTTGCAGCTTGATCAGATCGAAGCCGCCAAACTCGTTCAAGCCGGCCCAGAGCAACGGCAGGACACCAGTCCTTTCGTAAGCCGGGTCCACCAGGCAATCGCAGTAATCGGAGAACAGCTGCGCGGCAAAGGACAGGACACGCAACCCCGCTCGGCGATGCACGGCACATGGCATCGCGCCGCAGAGCCGATCGCCATCCCACGCGACACCGATCTGAAGCTTAACGTCCCGGCGATCGCCCATGCCGGAGAACCAGCCGTCGATCCAGTCATAACTCTGGAAAACGAAGCCGCCCGAACGTTCCCAGAGTTGTCCCCATTCCTGCCGAATGGCCGCAAACCGGGTGGCGTCGGTGATAATCTCGATTTGTCAGGGTCACACGGTCTCTCCGGCATGATGGCGCGTAGGCACAGACTTCGCGCCGATGTCCAATCAAGCCGATCAGGCCTGCGATCTTCTTCAGCGGAAGGACATGAAGTTTGTAGAGCGACTGATATTCGTCGTGTTCATTTTCAGTCAAACCAAATACGAAGTCTTCGTCTGGCTCCGGAACAACCAAGGTTCCGAACATGCGATCCCAGACGCTAAGACCCAGACCGAAATTCCGATCCCAGTGCTTCTCCGCAACGCTGTGATGAAGCTGGTGGTAGTGAGGGCTAAGCAGGACCGCGTCGAGATGCCGTCCGTATGATAGCTTCCAGTGCGTGTGGCGCACGAAGTCCATCATCAGGACGATGTTGCGCAGTGCATAGATATTGACCCCGAAGACGGTCAGTTCGACCGGATCCAGCGCGAAGAACAGCCAGACACCATAGCACAGACCGGGTATCAGGCCGTCCCACCAGCGATTCATGATCTCGTCGACCGGATGCACCCGCTCTCTGGTCACCCCGATCATTACCTGAGCCGAATGGTGAACCTTGTGCAGTTCCCACAGGATCGGAATTTGGTGCTGCATGCGGTGATACAGATAATAGGACAGGTCATAGGCAAGCAGCATGGTGATAGTAAAGGCGAACAGCATGCCTGGGCCCGCCGGCGAGACCGGGTGGCTTGGTGGCCCGACGATGCTGCTGAGCACCCAATATGCGAAATGTCCTGCCACCACCGTGGAGATCACCAGTGGCAAGACCAGCAGCGGCATAAAGACGCGCCGCGACAACCAGAACAAAAAGTCCGCTCGGGCGGAAGGATGATGGAATATTTCGGGAGGCAGGAAGTGCCGCATGAAGTCCCGGAACGACCAATGATCCGGGTTGGCTCGAATATAGGTGACGACGACCGCCAAAAGGATGGTGGCCCAGAGCAGCAGTAACTCAACCCCGTTCGCGCCCGCCACGTGACTCCAGGCGCGCTCGGTGAAATTATGAATGATCTCAGACATAGCTAGCTTACTGTTACCATTTGTTCGGTGGCACCCATGCCAGCAACCCCTGTCGGGATGGTATCCACGTGGATCAGACGAATCTCTTCGACGTTTCGGATCATCGCCGGCCTCCCTCGACCGACGGCCAAGCCGCTGATGCCGTGGTCCCCATTCTCGGCGTCAGCATGTCGTATAAGGACTCGATCGAGCGTGCGAACGCCTCCATGGTAAATAAGCGTTCGTACAGCAGGAGGCCCGCCTCGGACAATCCGCGGCCAATCTCTGGCCGATCCAGTAGGGTAAGGATCGCGCTCGCGATTCCACGCTCATCCCCGGGCGAGACAAACAAAGCCGTGCGGCCATCCTCCAATACTTCTGGTATCGAACCGACCGGGGTGCAGATGACCGGCGTGCGAGAGGCCAGTGCTTCAAGAATCACGAGCGGCAATCCTTCGTCATACGCGGGCAAGATCAGCGCATCCGAGTTCACCATCAACGCTCGGGCGTCGTCCTGGCCGACCCATCCCGTGAATATGACCCGATCGCCAATACCAAGTTCGGCCGCCATCGCACGATAGGTGTCGACCGGACCGCCGCCAGCCATCGTCAGGACGATATCGCGCGCCAGGAGCTCAGAGCTGGCGAAGGCACGAAGCAAATCCTTCACACCTTTGCGCTCGAGCAAATTGCCGACGAAGAGCAAGCGAAAACGCCCGTCGCGGTTGGCTGCTCGCGGCTTCGACATCGTCGCCGGGACGCCGTTGTAGATGACACCAACCCGGTTCGGTCGGACGCCAAACGTATCGACCAGCCAACGACGCCAAACGTCACCCAATACCACGCAATGATCGGCGCTGCGAAACATCCAACGAAGCACCGCTTTTCCGAACCAGCCGGTTGTCGCATAAGACTGCACAAGCTGCGCAGCATGAAGGTGCAGCAGCGCGCGCCCTCCCGACAGCTTGGTCGCGGCCAGCAACACCGCCTTACGATAAACGCTGCCGCGCTCAGCGAGATTTAAATGCACCACGGCAAGCCGGCCTCGAGCCGCCTCCAGCAGAATTCGACCGACCGCAACGGCCAGGAAGACAGGTGAGAACGCGATATGGCCGCCGCCCCGCGACTCCAAGCGCCGGAGATCGAAACGATCCGCGGGACCCCGCGGCATCGAGGCGAGGTATACCATGATGCTGCCCATGCCACCGCCGACCTGCCCGTAGGGGCTTGCGAGGAAAACTGTTCGCCGGTTACTCATGAAACGCCAGACTCCTTCACAACGCGCTCATTGGGAATGACGCCGGCGACCGTCTATTTCTCCGTCGTCGTCGCATCTGCCGCCGCGGCCACTCGATGCCATCCACGTGCCGATCAAGCCCGGCACTTCGAACCAGCACCGGCTTCTCCAAAAACACCAACTGAAGCATGAACGATCAGCCAATAGCGTGGCGGGCGGCAAGCCGGCCGCCGCCACGCTGGGTCCTCCTTACTTAGGCCGGAACCACCATCACCGACGAATTTGGCCCGGCGATCGACCGCAAATCCGGAACCGAGGCGAGCACCACGAGGCCAGTATCCATTTCCAAGGCCTCCGGCCGCAGGTAGATGGCGCGGAAGAAGTGAGACATCAGGATCGAGCCGATGGAGAGCAACATGCTGACGACCATGCCGGCGATCAGGATCAACCGGCGCGTCGGTTGCGGAGTGCCGGCACGCGCGGCGGCTGGACAACCCGCACTGACGATTCGCGATGCGATTCGACGGCCTCGACCGTCTGCCGCTCATCAAGGATCTTCGTCACTGCCCTGTAGTTGTCTTCCAGAACCGCGCGGTTCCGCTCCAGTTGATGCAATTGCAGTTCATCAGCATCCAAGGCAATCACCTGCTTGTTTAACGCCGTGAGCTGCGCCGCGATCGAGTCATGGCCTGCCAGGCTCGATCGCAGGTCCGCTTCCGTCTTGTTCCGGTCGGCCTGCACTCCGTACGCTTGCGAGGCCTGCATCCGAGCGATATCGGTCTCGCGCTCCAACATCGCCTGGCGGGCGGCATCGACCGCGGGGGAGCCGCGGTAGTGTGTTTGGGCGTCCTCTTGGCGTTGCTGATACGCTTGTACCATCCCTTGCAATGCCGCGGCGGCGTTCGGGGTGCCTTTTTTGTTGCCCGCCACGACTCCCAACTGCTGGTTCAACTGCGACAACCGGGCCGTCTGTTCCGCGATGGTGGCTTCGGATTTCGTTAGCGCCGCCTCTAGGTCACCCTGCTGTTTGAGCACGATGGCCCGGCGTTCGGAGAAGTTGCTGATATCGTGCTGCTGTTTGAACGTTTGCAGCGCCGCATCCGCGTCGGCGAGCTGCTTGCCTACTACATCCTGTTGCACCTGTACGATCGGCGCCTGGACGTCGCCATATAGTTTCGTCCGCAGCGCGAGATACTGCGATATCAGCACACGTAGCGCCTCAGCCGACACGTTCTTGTCCGGATTGGTAAAATCCAGGCCGATGACGCTGGATTTCTTGTCCACAATAATCGTGAGATTGCGCCCGAACGCATCGATCGCACGAGACATCGGATCGGCAGCCTCAGTCTCGGTCGTCTTTTCTGTTGTCCCCAGCGTATCGGTCAGGAACCGACGCGTATCCTGTACCCATTTCGCGATCGGGCCAGGTTTTTCCAACAGCTTCGGATACATCTTATCGATGCCGATATCACGGATCACCGTGCGGTGCAGATCATCGCTTCCGAGAATGCTCAATTCGGTGCGCAAAACCTGTTCCGCGTCCACGCCGCCGCTGTTCGTGAACTGCTGGCCCGCCGCTGGACGGAACGTGTGCTCCGTTCCCAGCAGCACCAGCAGGCTGGACCTGGCTTTGTAGTCGGGCTGCACTTCCATCGCGATCACGACGCTCGCTGCCATGATGCAAAAGAAGATCAGGCAAATACGTGCCTTTTGCGAAAACACCGTCAGCAACAGATCGCGCATGACCAGACGCGGCGGTAGGGAGAGGGTGTCGTTCATGGTTTGAATCCTGCCAGGTTCGCACGGGGTGGGCGAGCGCCCAATCGCTCAGAAGTTCGGCGCAGCGTCGTTATGGCTCGACGACGAAGAGACATGGCCGGCGCCAGTCGTGGATATCCGGCCATGGCCGTCATGCACGCGACCACGAAGACCAGATCGACACTTTTTCGCCCAAGCGAATTGCTTGTCGAGTTCGACCACAATGGCGCCTATCAACAGCAACCACCCCAAGCGGATGGGACGTCATACGGCCGAGATGCAGACAGAAAAGAGCCAGAGCGATGAGGAAGACGACAAAGCCCATAGCTCCCAGATTGAGGAACATCAGCAGCCAGAAATTCTCGATATCGACCGTCGCCTCGCCAAGGCCGATCTGATACTTGAGGATGTCCAGCCGATCCATTGGGACGCCGAACAGCACGTCGTGAAGGTTTAGGTGGCCGAGCACTAACCATTGGATATTCCGAACCTCGGCGCTGTCGTCCAGATAGAGATGGGTCAGGATGCGCGAACCGATCTCGGTAGTCGTGACCAGCGTCAGCATCAGGGGCGGCAACACCAGGAGCGCGGCGACGATGGTGCCGATGAAGCCCATGCTCAAGGTGCGCGTCACGATACCGCGCAGCAGCGCCACCGCCGCAGCCAGCACCAAAAGGACCAGCGTTGTTCCAAGCGCCGCGCGGCCGCCAAAGCTGAGCAGGCCAATCAAGAACGTGGTGAACACACCGGCCTTCAACAGCGCGTTCATCCGCATCCGCAACAACATGAATGTCGCCATCATAGTCGACAACGCCGCCGTCAGCGGATGGGCGAAGAGGCCAGCTCCACGGAAATTTTCTGCGTCCTGCGCCAACTGCTCGGACGTGAGGTCACCAATGTGGATCGGGATCAGTTGCGTATGGGTTATACCTTCGCCAATCGAAATGACAATGCTCAGAACAGTGAAACCGATAATCCACCAGCCCAGGCCCCGCTTCTGACGCTCGGTTCCGACTTCCAGTGCCACGGCCAGCAACCCCGCGCACAGAAAGCTCTCGATGTAAGTTGCCGCGCCACTGAAGCCCACATTGGCGATCGAGTAGAAGGCACAGAACAGGATCAGCAACATGAATGACGCCAGTGCCGGCGTTTGGCGGAAAAACCGCATCAGGCCGGCTCCGGCCGGTCGCGTCATCAGCAGCACCATAGAGGCCGCAATCATCGCCAGATACGTGCCGGGGTGTAACTTGATCAACGGGTTACCGCCGGAGCTGGCATATGCGACGCCGAGCTCTTCCAGCGTGTTGGCGGAAATCGCGTACTCCACCAACACAGCTGCCAGCCCAACCGAGAACGCCGCCCGCCTGATGCGGCGGTCTTCGCCCGTCTGCCGGGGGTCATTCTCCCGAACTGGAGCCAGGGTGCGAAGCGACCTCATGGCCGCCCTTCCCGTCTATAATGCAGTTGGTCCTTGACCACGGCGAAACCAAAGCCAATCGTCGCCGATAAGTAACGTAAGGTCAGCCGCGACGGCTCCTGGATCGTCCGCCACAGCCATTCCATCCGGAGGGTTTGCCAACGCCGGGATGCGCGCCGGACCAGACCTAGTTCAACTTTCACCGCCTGGCCTACGCAAAACGCCCAGCAGGGCGGCAGAACAGCTCGATAGGAATCCACGAACACTTCGCTGCGGGGTGCGCCGACCGCCATGATGAGCAAAGTCGTGCCGTGCTCTCTGATCAAATTCGCCAAGTCTGCACAGTAACCGGCATCGCGATCGAAACCAAAGGGGGGCACCGCGACATCGCAGACCACGCCATTGCGCGCCGCCCACTTCCGAACGGCGCTTTGGGTCACCACACTGTCCACTACGAAAAAAAGCCGTTGCGGCTTCGCATAGGGAGCCAGACGCATCAGTTCGTATGTGATCTCGCAGCCCGTCACCCGCTCGATATCGACACCGCACCAGCGCGCGTAAAGCTGGACCGGCCAACCGTCGCACACGATACGAGCGGCATTGCGGTAGGCGAGCGCCAAGGAGGGTGACCGTCTAATCGTTGCAATATGATCGATATTGGGCGTCACTACCAATGCGACCCCATCCTCGGGCGGCTGCCGCAAGGCAGCGCGGACAATTTCCCGGGCCGAATTGATGCTAAGCTTCAGTCCGAACGGGTTGCGCGCGCGCATTTCTAGGTCGCCCATGCTCGGTGCGGGGTCAGCGACTTGAACAGTGCCATGTAACGTGACGCGCACGCCGCGTAGCTGAACTCCCCGGCGCGCTGCCGTAGCATCGCAGCCGGAAATCTGTCGCGCAACGTCGCTACCTGATCCATCGCACCCGCCATGGCCGCCGGGTTTCGCGTCTCTACCAACACGCCGTAGCGGCCCTCGTCGAGGATCTCCGCGGGTCCATATTCGCAGCGTGTTGCGATCACCGGCGTCCCGCATCCCAACGCCTCAACAATCACGTTGCCAAAGCCCTCGCAGCGAGAACTCAGTAGGAACGCATCGGCCTGCCGGATGTACGGTAGCACGTTGGAGCGAAAGCCGGCAAAATCCACGGCTTGCTCCAACCCCAGTTGAGCAACCAATTCTCTCAACTGTTGATCCAACGGACCGGTGCCGAGAATAACCAGGCGGCTATCGAACCGGCGCCGATGAATTGCCAGCGCGCGGATCATGGTCTCTTGATCTTTATGCGTCACCATGCGGCCAGCCGTCACAAAGGTAGGCAGCCGCGGTTGTTCGAACCACGGATGATCAGCAGGTTCCTCGCACCGAGCCTCGAAGTCAGGTCCGACAACAGGATTGTTGATTGTGAAGACCCGTTCACTCTGCAGTCCGGTGACTCGCGCGAGTTCCGCAGCCACTCCCTCCGAAACCGCCACCGCACTCGTAATCAGCGGCGACAACATCCGATAGGAAAAACCGAGATAGCGATACATCCAATTCGATTCCAGAACAAAACTGGTAGAGATCGGATTGTGCTGACAGATGACGACCCTTGAGGAGCTGAAACTGATGGCTTTCGCCAGCAAAGCGGCTACATTGTTCAGGTCGACATTGGACAGGAGGATGTCCGGCTTCTCCGTCCGGAGGAAATGCGCTAGCCGAGGAACGTCCATCAGCGTACGGGACCCTCGCAACTCGACAATGCGCAATCCGGCGGGCACCTTGTCAATCAGATCGCCCTCAAGGCGATGCAGAACCAAGGTCACGTCGACGCCATATCGGCGGAACTCCTCGGCAATGATAAGGCTCTGCCGTTCCACCCCTCCCGCCCGGAGGTCGTGCATGTAGATCGCCACCGACATCGCCCTGCTGGTATGCGATGGCGTCGATAGCCCGATCAGGCGTTTGGTAATCGAGGCTGAGACCGATACGGACATGCTCAAACCCCTGCCACGTCTGAAAACGTCTTGGAAACGCGCCCCAGCAACTTCTTCCGGAACACGCCCAGGTCGAGCACGTAACGTTTGCCGTCCACCCAGAACCGCTTCCCATCGTGAACCAGGGTGTGCAAACCATCCGGAAACGCTCCGGACCTGTCGGGGCGCAGTTCAGCAACCGGCGTTTCGCAGAAATCCGTTTCGGTCAAGGCCAGAATTTCATGAATCACGACAGCGGCGCCGTAAGTGGCAGCACAGTCCTGACCTGGGCGGAACAATCGGCCATTGGCGTTGAACACCATGCCTGCCGCCCGAGCCCCGCGGACGTCGATCCTGACGGGCCAACGTGCGTGCGGCATCCAGGGTCCGGTTAGTTCCGAAGCGTGCAGCAGGCAAAGGTTGTCGTGACCGCCTAGGTCGAGATCGGTACAGCCAAGCCAGTAGCGTCCGTTCCAGCGGAACAAGGTGGGGTCCGCGAGTCTGAGCATGGGGCGCAACATCGCAGATCGAGATCAGCCGCCCATCATCCTCAAGACGGTGGATCCGGGTGGCGCCGCGCTGTGTCGACTCCGGAACGCAATAGACACCCCCACTGTCTCGGAAAGTGCAGGGATAGGAATGATGCCAACCGTCGTCGAGCAGCACGGTCGGAGGCGACAGCGTGCCGCCCCCCTCGGTAACGGCAACTATCCGCCCGACGCCGTCGCTCATCGGCATCTCTTCGCACAGAATTCGGCCTGTGCCAGGCCAAGGGAACGGATCGGCAAGATAACGGCTTCCCGTCTTGATCCGGTACCATGTGATATTGCCCAGACCTCCGCCGGACAGCACCTGATCCATCGGCGCTGCGGCGGACCCGATGCTCCACCATTCCGCCATCAGGCGATTGTGCCACTTCGCGAGAAACGCACCCAGCCATCCCGGCAAACCGCTAGGCGCCGCCGCAGGGATGGTCCCGGCAGGCCCGCGTCCGCGGCCCATTGCGGCGTCACGCACAAAACGCATCGCCAGGCGGTTAACGGCGGCGTTGAAGGAAACATACGGGCCGCGCGTGCCCACCGTTCCCTCGTCGAGGATCTCCGGAACGGTCGATCCCGGCTCGGTACTGCACGAGACGGATGGTCATCGCGTACGGCGGCCGATGCCACTGGCTCGCGAGCAAGCCAGCCTGATTAAGGCTTTTTCCCGAAGGCGTTTCCAGCCGCCATAGCAGCGCATCGCATGGTGGCGTACAAGCTGGCTCGAAGCGTGGGATCGCCGCCTCTGTCAGCGACGGATCGGTCAGCGCCGCGTTGACGATATCGCCACTGTCGATACCTGCAAGTACCACCACGAACGGTGAACGGCGAACGGCCGTCCAAGGGTTCGCCACCGCCAGTGGAGTGGAGATGCCGCCCGCGGCCTTCATCTCAGCGCCGCCCCATCCAACGCGGCAGGACGCTCGGTTCCCGGTTGAGTACCGCGCCGACCGTTTGCCCGCCCAAACGCTCCAACAGCGCTTTTGCGGCCTCGATTTCCCATTGCTTGGTGCGACCGGCGGCCACCACCAGCACCGACCCGTCACAGTAACGCGACACCGCGGCGGATTCCGGCGCTTCTGTCGACGGGGTATCCAGCACGATCACTGGGTAGGTCCCCCGCAGCATATCCAGCATCGATTGCAACCGGTCACCGCCCAGCGAAAGCAGCGGGCGCTCGCCAGGTCCCAACCGGGCCCACAGCAGGTTCTTGGAATCACGAGCGTGCACAATGGCGTCGGGCAGCGGCAAACCCCGGCGCAGCGCATCGTACAACGTCAGTGGCAGAGGTTCCGCCAATCCGCGTCGGGGCTTGGGCGGGGGTGCGTTGCAGTCGATGTAAAGCACCGGCTGTGCGCAATCGTCCGCAGCCACGCGGGCATAACCGGACGCAACGAAGCTGGCGCCGGTACCAGGCGTGGGCGAGATGAACTGAATAACCAGCGGCATGGCGCTGGTCCGTCGCGCTTCAATCGCGTAGTAGAGTTCAACGAACGCCGAGTGGTGTCGCGTAACGGCACCGATACCGATCCGCACCGGTGCGAGCGCATGCTCTTCCGCCGGTTGCACAGCAGTAGAAGATTTGCGAAGGATCGTCAGTTCGGGGTTTGACAGCCTGTTCACGTGGGCTTTCTCCAAATCAAAATCTTGGCGTCAATCGAAGTGACCGGGCCTTCCCAGAACTGCAATCTAAAGGTTACCGAACGGCACACGAAATCAAAACGCATTGTCATCGGCAAAAACCAAACGGGCGGTACGCCACAATATCTTGAGGTCGAGGGCTAACGACCAGTTCTCGATATAATAGAGGTCATGATTAACCCGATGGACGATCTTGTCGACACTGTCCAGTGCACCTCGGTAACCATTCACCTGTGCCCAGCCAGTAATTCCCGGCTTCACACGGTGACGTGATGCATAGACTGGAACCGCCTCTTCAAGAGCCAGTCCACCCGCGGTGGTCGCTAGCGCGTGGGGACGCGGGCCGACCAGCGACATGTCGCCTTTCAATACATTCAAGAGTTGTGGCAACTCATCGAGGCTTGTCTTCCGCAACCAAGCTCCGAAGGGGGTCACCCGCTTGTCGCCGCGAAATGCTTGGTTCGTCGCATCCACGTCTGACAAGTGGGTAAACATCGAGCGAAATTTTAATACTTCTATCACACGGTTGTTATACCCAAGGCGCCGCTGACGAAAGAAGACCGGGCCTCTCGACGTCAGTTTCACTGCGGCCGCGATTGTCAGCATCGCAGGCGCGATGAAAACCAATAGCCCAAGAGACAGCACCACATCCTCAGCCCGTTTGAGCAGGGCGCCCAGCCCGCCGATCGGCCGTTCGCACGCCATTAGCAGTGGCAGATCCATGGTCCGGTCAGCGCGCTGAAGCGGCAGGTCCAGCCCGTTCATGCCCGGAAAAATGTAGACGTCGACAGGTGCCATGGAAATTCGATCAATGATCGTCCGAGTTTGCTCGCCCGCGGACCACGGCAGGGCAATGAGCACGGTGTCCACCGCATCTTGTCTGATCATGCGCTCCAACACCTCGATATCGCCTAAGTGCGGCAATTCCAGGAATTTCGTTGGCGCAGGCGCGTGGTCGGCGTACATCACCACGCCGACCACATCGTAGCTGCGCCGGGGATTCGAGCGAATGCGCGACAGGAGATCGCCAACCTGCTCTTCCGCCCCGATGATGACGGTGCGATTGAGCGGTTCGGGTCCGGTATGAAACCGTAACCGCAACAGCCGTGCGGCGACTAGAGTGATGAACCCCACGACCAGAAACATCGGCAACCAGGGTCCGCGCAAGGTCCCGCCCATGCTCTCGAACCCAGGGTGTCCCGCCAACGCGGCCAGGCATACCGTTGCAAGGGTTCCGATCGCCACCGCCTGCAACCACGCCAACGCGACCTTCCTCCAAGGCAGCGAACGGCTCACGATCTCTGGCGCATGATAAAGGCCGCGCTCAGAGAAACTCAGGATCAGGGATACCGTCAGGCACGCCATGGGGATCACCACAGGGGAGGAGGTGAGTTCCCGTGCCGGATTAAACATCGCAAAGCATAGGAAGGCCGCCCCAGCGGTCGCCGTCGCATCAAGTCCGATCACTCGCGCGGTGAGACCCGCCAGACGTGCCCGGGGTGCAAACAGGGTCGAGTGATTGTCCAGGACCTCGGCTGTGCTCGGAGCCGAGTTACCGATGTCGATGGCTATATCCGGTTCAGCCATTCCAGGCATCAAATGTGTCCTTGTCCAGTTTGAGGCCGGCACCCACGAACGCACCCGACAGAACTCGGTCCCGCGACGCTTGGCGGATTCCGATATCGTTTGGCGGGTAACGCGGTAGGTGACGCCTGACCTTCGTCTTTATCAACGCGCTTCAGGATCCAGTCGGTATGAAGCCGACCGGACAAAAGAACGCTAACGCGCAGTCAGTGTTATTCGAAACCAAACTCTGCGTGTACCACGATCACATGAAACATTCCGATTTCCGCCTGACCCGACCCGCGGGAGGACCCGGCTTACGTGATAAATCGACAAATATTAAGATTATTTACCTATAAAACAGTATATTACATTCGGATTTAACAGGAAATGATTGAATGATGGGCCATAAGACGCCGAAGGAGCGTCGAATGATGATATTCGGCGATACATGCCCGGATGTAGAACGATACGGTGTTGCCCGCAATTAGTGCGTCCGCAGCGTGGTTGCTTTATTGGGGGAATGTGACCCTTTAGTCATCCGCCCCAACAGGGCAATAATCAGTCGCCAAAAAAGCGCCAGTAACAGGGACAGGACGCCCTCAGGATTTTCCTATTATACCCAGTGGCCTGTCCCCTCCCGAGCAAATGACGACCCCGCATGTTCGGGCAGGCGATGGTGTTCGCGGTTGGGATGCGCAATACTGCTCACCCCCACACAGAACGGTACGGGCGGATTTCCCGCATACGGCTGCCACCTCCGATGTTTGACGGCGAAGCGCGTGCTCGGCCCACGGGTGTGATCGGCGGCATGGGGAGCCACCGTTCGGCGAGTGGCTCGATCCGAGCCCCTGTCGTTCCTGTCCGTCTGGCTGCGTCGCCGAAGCGCCGCCACAGCAGTAACCTGGTGCCGGAATGCCGCCAGCGCCTCGTAGTTGGTTCGGCACGGCATGATAGGCAAAGAACCCGCCTACTACCTGTCCCAGCGGCGTCTCTGTTGGTCGGGCGCGGTGTGTAGCCGTCGCCGCAGCCCCTCCTGGGTCGCCAACAATGGCGCCTGCATCCGATCACGCCGCGTCTTCCGCTTAAGCTGAAAGCGCCAGTCACGGGCAGTGTGCTGGTCGGGATGCCGGGTTCCCAGCGTTTCGCGGCTCAGTACCTGGGCCGCCGGTACCCCTGTCAACGCTTCGTCCCAAGCCTCGCAGCCTGACACGCACGACTTGGGGCCGATGTGGTCGCTCTACCTTCCATCCTCTCCTCCTGCCGGTCTCCCCGCCCACTCCTGTCTGCTTTATTGCTCCGGGGGTCTGACAGACGCGCCAATCTGCGGTACCAGCAGACATTGTGAAACATTAATGGTGCGGCCGCTGAAAACCTGAGGTTCTGGGTTACGGCACCGGATACCACGTCTGTCCGGCCCGGAAGCCAACCCTGCCGTAGTCCGCGCAGTAACCTCCAAGTTCATCGTGCGGGAACCTTTGCAGGCGGTGACAGCCGCCGCCGAGGGCATTTCCCACACGACGGGCTGCACCATGTCTGATCCAGATCCACGATTTAGTAATGGGGACCGGACGAGTCCGGCAGGGGTCCAGCCATCCAGTCGCACCAGTTGGTTCCCGGGCCAATCAGTGCTTTTTGATGGTAGTAGTCTCGCAGGAATGCGTGCAGGGCCTGTCGGCGGTGCATCATTCAGTATTCGCCTCGAGCGTGGAGTAGTACCACTGGTAGTGCTTGCGCGGTGGACGGTCCGGGTGCCGCCAGCGTCTTATGGGGAAGGGCGCGCTCACCAAAACGACGAGCGGAATGTTGCAGCGGAGCAGGGCGCAACAGGCACCGAAATCAAGCCCGATCACGGCGGTCACGATCGGGTAAACCCTCGCCGCCAACCAGACCAACCTGCCCGTGCTCAAGTGGTCCGGGAGGACGCGACGTCCCTGTCATTAGCCGCATCCCAGCCGCCGGTGCGGGTGCAACCGGCCGGTCGGGCGCGATCACATGGCAGCCAGCCTCTCGACCAGCGCCGGCATCACCTTGCGCCAAGATTACGCCGGCTCTGGGAAACCATACAACAGCAGGACTCTTTGCCGGCGGAGTCCCGCGCTCCGGCACGTGGATTCGCAGACCCTTCACTCCCTCGACGAAGCAGCCCCGGACACCCTCGGCCAGGACGTCCGGCCCTACGCCTGGATCATGCCGGTATGCGGACCTTCATCTCCGAGATGCCATGGATGAAGTTGGAGTAGATTCGCTTCGGCTCCTCCACCAGCTCGATCACCGGGAAGCGCTTCATGATCTCTTCCCACAGGATAATTAACTGCATCTCGGCCAACCGATTGCCGACACAGCGATGCACGCCGAAGCCGAACGACAGATGGTGCCGCGGGCGGTCGCGGTCGATAATGAACGCGTTCGGATGGTCGATTGACTCCTCGTCGCGGTTGCCGGAGACGTACCACATCACGACCTTGTCGCCGGCCTTGATGTGTTTGCCGCCGAGTTCCGCATCCGTCACCGCCGTTCGTCGCATATGCACGATCGGCGATGCCCAGCGGATAATCTCTGGCACCATGCTGGTGATCAATCCAGGGTTGTCGCGCAGCTTCTGGTATTCCACCGGGTGCTTGCATAACGCCCACAAACCGGCGCTCATGGAATTGCGCGTGGTGTCGTTACCGCCGACGATTAGGAGTGTGAGGTTGCCCAGAAACTCGGCCGGGTCATTGACGAGGTCCTTCGTCGCCTCGCCGTGGGCGAGCATCGAGATCAAGTCGAAGCCGGGCGGCCGGGCGGCGCGTTCGTGCCACAAAGCGGTGAACGTCCGCAGCGCCTCCGTGAGAATTTCCAACCGCTTCTCTTCCGAGTTCACCAAGCCCCCGGCATTCACGTCTTGCGTCGCACAATCCGACCAGTAGGTCAGCTTGCCGCGCTCCTGCAGCGGGAAGTCAAACAAGGTGGTCAGCATCAGCGTGGTCAACTCGATCGATACGCGCTGTACCCAGTCGAAGGTTTCTCCTCTTGGCAGCCCATCCAATACCTTGCACACCCGCTCGCGGATGATACCCGACATGTTGTTAAGGTTCGCTGGCGCCACGATCGGACTGACGACCTTGCGTTGCTCGTCGTGCCGCGGCGGATCCATGGAGATGAAGCTTGAGCGTCGGAACTCTATAGGCCGGTCGATAATGCTGATGCCCCCCAGCTTCGCCTCGGACGAATAGATTTCGGGGCGGGTTTCCACCGCCATGATGTCCTTGAATTTTGTCACCGACCAAAATGAGCCGTACATTCCGTCCTTGCGATAATGCACTGGGTCCTCGCGGCGCAGACGCTCGAAATACGGAAAATAGACGTCGTCCTGGTACAACCGCGGATCGCTGACATCGATCTGGTCGAGCGGGGTCGTTGCGGCGACCAAGGTAGGATCAAAATGGACCGGCGCGTTCATGATGGAGCCCTCCCTATTTATCTCAATGCTGCCCTTCCGGCATCCGTACCACCAGCCCGTCCAGGGCGTTGGTCACCGGGATCTGGCAAGACAGACGCGAATCCGGTTGGGTGACCGCGGCGAAGCTCAGCATACTCGCTTCCTGCGATCCCGTCGGCGGCAGTCCAACAATGCCCAACCATACAGCGTCAACATAGACATGGCAGGTCGCGCAGGCGCACTCGCCGCCGCAATCGGCATCGATACCGGGGACGTTATTTTCTACCGCCCCTTGCATTACCGACTTGCCGACGGGGACGTCGACGGCGTGTGCTGTTCCGTTGTGTTCGATATACGTTATCCTGGGCATAAAGCGCTTCCTTTAAGACGCGAGTTCTTGCATCGATACTGACATATCTTCAATGCGTGCGCGAGTGAGACGTTTCCGCCTGGCGATGATCCGCCGGCCGCCCATAAATTCGGGGGCGGAATTGACCGCCTCCACCGCCTGAACCGTGCCCTCCCCGGTCAAATGGAAGAGTGCGAATTTGCCTGCGGCGACATCTCCCCGGAGTGCGATTTCCGTGGTGTCGAACGGCAGGCCGACGATCTGCAACCGCAGATCGTACTGATCGGACCAGAACCAGGGCACCTCCGGCGTCGGCGGCGGCTTCCCGCAGATCTGCGCAGCCGCTTGTTTCGCCTGCTCCAGCGCGTTCGGCACGCTCTCCAGACGACACATCCGGTCATACAGCGGCAGCGGACGGCTGGTGCAATCGCCAATAGCGAAGATTGCCTCGTCGTCAGTGCGCGCCGCGAGGTCGACCGCGATGCCATTGTGGCAGGTCAGCCCCGTCTCCCGAGCGAGTTCGTCGTTCGCGACGGCGCCGACCCCGATCAACGCCGCGTTGCAGGGGATCAGACGCCCATCGCCCAGCCGCACGCCGGCTATCTTGCCGTCCAAGCCCTCAAAGGCGGCAACCTCAGCACCTACCTCGATCGCCGCGCCCTGAGCGCGGTGGAACGTCTGAAAGAACTCCGACAAGATCGGGCAGGCGACCCTCGCCAGTACCCGACTTTCTCGTTCGATGACGGTAACCTCCACCCCCAGCTTTCGAGCCGAGGCGGCCGCTTCCAGTCCGATGTAACCCCCACCAATGACAGCCAGACGTGCGCCAGGGTGCAGCGCGGACTTCAGCCGGTCGGCGTCGGTGGCCGACCGCAGTTCAAGCATCCCTTCCAGCTCGGCCCCTGGCAGTGGCAACCGCCGCGCCCGCGCGCCCAGTGCCAAAATCAGGTAATCGGTACGACAACGTTTCGCCGTCGGACAACGCGACTGTTTTCGCCGCCCGGTCGATGCCGATCACCCGGATACCCAGCCGCAAGTCGATCGTCGCTCCTGGATAGAATTTGGCGGGCCGCAGCGCCAGGCTTTCAGCGGTTGCCTCACCTGTCAGCCAGGCTTTTGACAGCGGTGGCCGCTGATACGGCGGCAGCGGCTCCTCGCCGATCAGGGTAATCGCCCCTGTCCAGCCGAGCTGCCGCAGCATGGCCGCCGCGGAGCCGCCAGCATGGCCTGCGCCGGCGATCGCGATATGTCGGCTGTCTTGATTCACCGGCTCGCTCCCGTGTTCGTTTCATCCCGACGGTCTGAGGGCACCCGTCCCGCGGGTAGGATAGGAGCAACGGCAGGCTGGTTCGGCAAGCGGCGGGCGTCGTGGTTTTCGCGGCGGGGTGACAGACGCCCAATTCCTCGCTTCCCATCGTATGATGATAGAAAGAAAATCTTTCTGCCGATCGCATCTTGCATTTTCACAGAAAAATATCCTCTATTCTCCGTCTCACCGGTTGGTCGCCGGTGCGAGCAGGAGAATGGCAAATGACAAACACCGCACGCATCCTGTCCACGGGTCGCCGGATCAGGACGGCCATGTGCAGGAGCACTCTGCCGATGCGGTGTCGGCGCTTCGTTCCACACACACGCCCGAACCCGTTTCCCTGACCTCGGTCCCGAAAGATGTTCTCATGCTGCAGTCCCATGTAATCGATGTTGATGGTGCCTTCGTCGGTGCCGCCGTCCGCCTCGACAAAGGCTATCGTTTCGTGGCCACAGACATAAAGCTCGACGATCTGGACGGATCGGTCTGGCCCACGCTGGCCGATGTTCAGCGGCTCGCCCGTCGCGTTTACCTCGACGGTCGGGTGATCTATCCGGCTCGGACCTCCTGAGAGCAAGGCGCGGACGAGTTTTTTGACCCTGCGGCAAGATCGGGCCGCGGGGTCACACCTCGCGAAGGCAGGAAGCAGAGCTTACCCCCTGACATCTCTTTTTGGTTCGGGGTCACTGGCGTATCCGCGCCATCCTTGTACCATCGGCGCCATGGTTTCGTCTCGTACCGCCCTGATCATGCCCGCCGTGCTGTTTGGTCTCAGCGGATGCGCTGCCTACGATCCGCCGGTTCGCGGCGATCACTTGTCGGACCACTACAAGGCCGACCTTGAGTCGTGCCGCACGTCTTCTTCCCACACCGTGTACATCAAGAACGCGGATAACCCCTGGACCTGGATGATCTCTCCGATCACCGGCCCTCCGATGGTTCGAGCGGCGATCCGGACCTGCATGCAGGCCAAAGGATACGTGCTCGATAGGCACGAAGGGTGAGGGCCAAGCGCCGCGCCCGACGTCACATCCGCCTTGGGTGAACTGCGTTGACCCCATCCATGGTCCAATCAGGCTCCGGAGGGCCGAAGCATCGGCCTCAAACCGGGGCGATCTCCTTTGGTGGGACGCCGGAAAACTACTCCGCAGCGACCTTCTGCGCTGGAATATCCGTAGAGTAGCGCAGGTGCACCGGCGCATTCGCCTCCCATGGGTCCTTCAGGCCCAAGCCGGCGCCGAATTCCTTGATGGCCGGCATCACCTCGCCGCACAGCAACTGGATGCACCGGCGGCGATCTTCCTTGCTGACCGTCCCGTCATTGCCCCAGATGCCCATGATGCCGGGACGGGTCTCCTGCACCAGATACTTCAGGCGTTCGATCACCTGGTCCGGCGTGCCAGCGATGATCATGGTGTCCGCGACCTGCTGCTCGAAGGTCGGATTTCCACGCGGATTTATCGCACGCCCGACTGCGAATTCGACAAAACCGCGACGGCCGGACGGCGAGAAATACCCTGCCGGATTCGCCCAGACCGGATTGGCCAGACCTGTGAACTCGCCCTGCATCCACATGAACTGACGCGCGTTCTGGATCGCTTTTTCTTCAGTGTCCTGCACGTGCACCCGAATCAGATAACCGAAATTCTCCGGTCCGGCGGTGTAGCCTACATCCAAGGCAGCCTTGTCATAGGTCTCGTGGATCTGTTTGGTCGCCTCGATCGAGGTATTCAGCGCAATATAAGGATAGCGCTGATGGGCCGACCAGATCACCGTCTCCTTCGACAGCACGCCGGGAATCCAAACTCGAGGGTATGGCTTCTGTAGCGGCAGTGCCCAAGGGTTCACAACGCGCTGCTGGTAGTGCGTGCCTTCCCAGCGGAATGGTCCGGATTGAGTCCAGGTCTTTTGCACGAGGTCGTGGGCCTCGATGAACCGCTCCCGGTTGAAGGCGGGGTTCACACCGTTGGCGAGCTGTTCCTGACCGCCTCCGCGCACAAAGCCCGAAACAACCCGACCTTTCGAGACCATGTCGATCATCGCCAACTCTTCAGCGAGTTGAACCGGGTTCTCGGTCAGCGGCAGCGGATTGCCCAGAAACACGATCTTCACCCGCTTCGTCACCGCGGCGAGGATCGCACCGAACATGTTGGTGCGGGCCTGCATGCAGAACGGGGCATTGTGATGCTCGTTCAACATGATGCCGTCGGCGCCACATTCTTCAGCAAGGACGTATTCTTCAAGGTATTCGTTGTACAGCCGGCTGCCTTCTTTCGGATCGAAGTATTTGTTGGAGAAATTCAGCGCGGTCGCGCCAAAGTCCAGACCGGCCTTCGCGTCGTAGGCCGCCATCGGCTGTTCAGTGAAGTACATCATATGCATGGGAAGAGCCTCCTTCAGTTCCGCGACAGGAAGTCGATCGCCAGTTTGGCGACGGCATCAGGTTTTTCCATCTCGGCAAAATGTCCGCAGTCCGGAATGGTCGTCAGGGTCGCCGTGGAGAGGGCGCGGGCATAGGCCTGACCAGCACTCAACGGAACGATCCGATCATCGTCGCCCCACACAATCAGCGCGGGCGTACGAACCCCGCCGAGCAAATGCGGCAGGGTCTGTGAGTACATGTAAGGTTTCCAGGCGGTCCGGAAACTCATTTCGCGCGCGATATCCCACGCCTCCAGTTGGTCAGTGGTAACGTCGCCGTAGGTCGCCGCAAAGGCGGCCTGGTCACGGAAGCCGGAGCGCGGATAGTCGATGTAGGACACGATGGCCTGGTCGGCGATATCGCCCTCCGGGGGCTTGATGCCCATGGCGCCTACCAGAACCAGCTTCCTGAATGCCTGGGGCGCCTGACTCGCCATCTCAGCCGCGATCCAGCCGCCAAAACCGAGACCGACCAATGACACGCCTGCGACACCAAGATCCGCCAGCAGCCACGCGTGGATCGCGGCTATATCACGCGGATGCCGCAGCCATTGCGGCCGCTCGGATTTACCCCAACCCGGATGATGCGGGATCACCACATCGAATTTTGCCGCGAGCGAGTCATAGAAGGGTAGCCGGTCCACTGTTCCGATATCGTGATGCAGCACGAGCACAGTCGGGCCGCTCCCGGCTCGGGCGACATGGAGTTTGATGCCGGCGATCTCTTTGACCGCCTCGGTCCAAGTGACGCTCATTCTTGGTTTCCTCTTTGGGATGTCTGCCGGGAAGATACTCACCAGTAGCCTGATCTGTCCAATTGCGCCACGCCAGGTGGACCAGGCACACTGACGCATTGGTGATGAGTCTTGTCCGTGCCAGGGCCCATGTGCCGCCGAGTACTCGCGGAAAAGCTTTCGCCCACGCCATGCTGGCCAGATCTATCACATTCCTCCTGGCACTGGCCGGCCACGCCGCGTGGTTTCAGATTAATGCCATCATCCTTGCCACCTTTATACTAGAGGATGCCGCGATCGTCGCTGCTGCGATGCAGGTGGAGGACGGAGTGTTGCCGGTGTGGCTGGCGCTGGTGTCGCTGTACTCCGGCATCTTGCTAGGCGATTTGGGCCTCTATGGCCTCGGCCGGCTCTCCGCCTACGTCCCTTGGGTCGCCCGGCAACTCCCGCTCCACCGGCAGGAGGCCATCCGCGCCTGGATTTCCGGCCGGATTTTCAAGGTTGTGCTGGTCAGCCGATTCCTGGCGGGCCTGCGCCTGCCGACCTACACCACGTGTGTGTTTCGTCGGCGCCGATCTGCGGCAGTTCACCCTGGCGGCCATCCTCGCCACCGCCGCGTGGACCAGCCTGTTGTTCGCGACATCCCTGAGAGTGGGGCATTTCCTGATGATCACTTAGGCGCCTGTCGCTGGGCTGGTGCCGCCGGCTTCGTCGTTTTCATCATCGTGGCCGGGAGGGTGGCCGCGGCTGGGATGCAGGGGGCAGGTCGATGAGGGTCGAAAATGCTGTTTCCGCACGCCAGAAAGTCGCAGAGCCGTGCAGTCCGCTATCATTCTTCGAATTTTGGCCCAGCTGGCTGTTCTACACCCCCGTCGTGATTCACTGGTTGATGCTGGGTCTCCGTTACGGCGATTTCAGCCTTCCCACGGCCGCCAATCCGCGCATTACCACCGGCGGCTTGTGCGGCGAGTCCAAATTGTCGATCCTCGATCAGGTCGGGCCCGAGGCTCGGGCTCTGCTCGCCCCCGCCTGCGGCGTTCTGGCCCGTCCCGACGGGGTTAGCGCAGCCGAAGCCGCAATGGCGCAATTCGGCTTGGATTATCCCATTGTGGTCAAGCCCGATGTCGGCTGCAACGGTACCGGCGTCCGACTGGTGAAGGACCGTGCGGCGCTCGCCAGTTATCTGGAGGCGTTTCCCCCAGGCGAAACCGTCGTGCTGCAACACTATGTCGAACTACCCTACGAAGCGGGCATCTTCTACGTTCGCCATCCGCATCAGGCGCACGGACAGATCACGTCGCTGACCATCAAGCGGCCGCCTGTGGTGATCGGCAACGGACGAGCCACATTGCGGTCGTTGATCCTTACGGACGAGCGGGCGCGGCTGGTGCCGCATCTTTATCTGCAGCGCCTGCATGATCGGCTCGATAGCGTTCCGGCGCACGGCGAGCCTGTGCAATTCGTCTTCGTTGGCAACCATTGCAAAGGCTCTATTTTCAGCGATGGCCGCGACCTCGTGACACCGGCGATGACCGAGTCGATCGAGCGCCTCGCACGCGCCATACCGGAATTTTGTTTCGGGCGCATCGATGTGCGATTTGGGTCGATCGCCTCGCTGCGACGGGGCGTCGGCTTCCGCGTGATCGAGATCAACGGTGCGGGATCGGAGGCAACGCATATCTGGGACCCTGCGACAAAGCTGCTGGATGCGTGGCGGGCCCAGTTCTTTCACTATGGGGCGGCATTTAGTATTGGCGGGGCCAATCGCCGCCGGGGCTTCTCCTCGTCAGGGGTCCGTGCCATGTACCGCGACTGGGTGAAGCAGCGGCGGCTAATGGCGGCCTACCCGCTGAACGATTGACGTCTGTGCGCGACACTGCGTGGCCTGTCTGGACCAGAGCGACATCGGAACAGGTTTGCCCTTGCCCCCACGGTGTGAAAAGGAAAGCATGATTGCGAAGGCATGACGACTGAACCCTTAGAGATTGAGGAACTCGAACGCACCGCGGAATGGCGCCTGCGGTGCGTCGATGCCGATGCGGCCGATACCGCCAGCGCCACGGCCGCGACGTTGCTGCAACGACTGGCCGATGATCTGCGCCGTACCGACTATGCACCGCTATGGATGGAACTCCGCTCCATCGGCAACTGGCTGGCAGAGTCGGATGCGATCTCGGATTATGCCGATCTCTCCACGGACTACCGAGGGCGAATCGGCGTCGCGGACCATCCGGCGACTGGGGCGGATTACCTGCGTGGACTGCTGGATATTGCGCGCGGCCTGATCTGATCCACGTTCGCGATGAACGAAGCGGTGCAGGCCAGAAGGGGAATCCTCTATGCTGCCGCATCGAATCGCCCCGGAGCCTTTCATGGACATCATACAAGCCCTCGTGATCGCCATCCTTCAGGGGGCAACAGAGCTATTTCCCGTCAGCAGCCTTGGACATGCCGTCGTGCTGCCGGCTTTGCTGCATTGGAAGATCGACCAGCACTCGCCTGAGTTTTTGCCATTTCTGGTGATGTTGCATCTGGGTACCGCGACTGCGCTGCTTGGCTACTTCTGGCAGGACTGGTGGGCGATCCTCACCGGCCTGTTGGGTATCGGCGGAGCCCACCAAGTCAAGGAAAGCCGGCGCGTCTTCATACTCGTGGTGATCGCCACCATCCCCGCTGTCATACTCGGCTTCGTGGCCGAAAAATTCGTCCGCGGCCTGTTTGGTTCTCCGGTCATTGCGGCGTCGTTCCTGATCGTGAACGGGTTGCTGTTGTTGTTCGGGGAACGGCTGCGTGGAGGCGGAGGAGCGCAGCGGCACCTCTCGACGCTGTCGCGGATGGACGCGTTCACCATCGGCTGCTGGCAGTGCACCGCGTTGATCCCGGGCATCTCCAGGTCTGGCGCCACGATCGTCGGTGGGCTGTTGCGCGGCATCAACCATGAAGGAGCAGCGCACTTCTCCTTCCTGATTGCGACACCGATCATCCTCGGCGCGACAGTGCTCGAGGTGCCGAAGCTCATGCACGAGCACGTGCCGGAAGGGGTGCTGACGATGTCGGTCGTCGCTGCGGTGGTGGCCGGGATCACCGCGTTGCTGAGCACTGCGTTCCTGATGCGCTATTTCCGGCAACACGATTCGTGGGCGCTCAACCCATTTGCCTACTACTGCTTTGCCGCCGGAGTGGTCAGCCTGGGTGTGCTTTTCCTGCTGTAAAGAGGACGC
This sequence comes from uncultured Alphaproteobacteria bacterium, assembly GCA_963733925.1. Taxonomy (GTDB): domain Bacteria; phylum Pseudomonadota; class Alphaproteobacteria; order Acetobacterales; family Acetobacteraceae; genus Rhodopila. Next base: position 111,426 of record CAVTFL010000005.1, read on the forward strand.
GACATGGCGGTAAGCGGTTACAACCACACGGCCAAGAGCCTGCATTGGCTGGTTCTCGTCCTGCTGGTGGTTCAGTTCGCTGTGGCATGGACGATGCCGGACATCCATCGCGATACTAAACCCGTCGGCCTCATCGCGTGGCACCTTGGGATAGGGGTATTCATTCTTCTGGTGATGCTGCTTCGCCTGGGATGGCGCGTCGTCAGCGAGGCGCCGCCGGCGCCCGTTGGTCTACCGCCTTCACTCAGGCGCCTGTCACGGGCGACGCATTTTCTGCTCTATGCGATCCTGATCGTCCTGCCGCTGCTGGGCTGGATCAATGCGAACGCCCGCGGCTGGACGGTGTGGTTTGTTGGCGTCATTCCCCTACCGGCGTTGGTGCCGTCCGGGTCAACCTGGGGCGGCAAGATGGGCGACGCCCACACGATTGTTGCTTACGTGTTGCTCGGCACCGTTGGGCTGCACGTTCTCGGCGCGTTGTATCATCAGTTCGTTTTGCGAGACGCGCTTTTGCGCCGGATGCTCCCAACTCGGCGGTAAACGGTTTTCCGCTCCGCCATATCACGCTCCGATTGGAAACCGCGCCGCCTCAAATGCCGGCGAGGGCCACCGGTTATGGAGGCCCGTCATTTGCCGTCGGCAAAGATCGCGTTATAAGCGGCCAACAGCTTCGGGGCCTCGTACGACCAGGCGAGCTCCTTTTCCACACGCGCGCGGCCTTGCCTGCCCATCTCCTCGCGCACGGCGGGGCGCTCCAACAGATACACCACGGCGTCGGCCATATCTTTCGCGTCGTTGGCCTTGGCATAAAGCGACGCGGGCCCGGCCGAGAAACGGCCCTCGGTCAGATCAAACTGTACAATTGGCTTGCCCAGAGCCATATATTCCATGATTTTGTTCATGGTTGACTTATCGTTCATGGGATTGACTTCATCCGGATTTATGCAAATATCCGCCGTATTGAGAACTTCCAACAGCAACTGCTCAGGTGCTCGGCCGGTAAAGGTCATGAAGTCGGCCACCCCTTTTTCTTCAGCGATTTTCTTCAAATCCTCAAATAAGGGTCCACCGCCGACAAGCGCAAAGTGGACATCGGTCCGCTTCATATCGTGCACCAGAATACGCGCAACCTCGATGAGATAATCGATGCCTTCCTGTCTCCCCATCACCCCGACATAACCGACCAGGTAAGGTCGGCCCTTTTTCAATTCGTGCACAGGGGGAATGATCTTCATGCGCTCGAGGCTTGGCCCCGATCGGACGACGAACACTTTGTCAGGGTCCATTTTGCCGCGGGTGATAGCAATGTCTCGATAGCTGTTATTGGTGGCGATGGAAACGTCAGCCGCCATGAAGGTCAGTCGTTCCCACAACAGCATGAGTTTGTGGAAAATGTCCCGGCGGCGGAATTTCGCCTCGTAGAGCTCAGGGTTTATGTCGTGATGATCGAACAGAAATTTCTTGCCGAACAGTTTGAAGAAGGCGCCGATGAGAAAAATGTTATCCGGCGGATTGCAGGCGTGGATGACGTCGAAGCCTTGTGTCCAAAGAACCCGGAACGCCAACCAGAATTCAAAAAATAGACAGAGCGGGTATTCGATCAGATAGCCGAGGACACCGCTCGCCTCAAAGGGCAGCGGGTGGCGATAGATGTGCACATTGTTCACGCATTCATAAGACCGCTCATAGCCTTTACCTTTAGGACAGATCACTGACACGGTATAACCGTTGGCGACCAGTTCGGTCGCTTCCTGCCAGACGCGACGATCAAACGGCAACGGCAGGTTCTGCACGATAATCAGAACACCACGCCGCCTGTCAACCCGGGTCGCTGGTATGCTGCCAATAGATCGCGCGGTAATTTCCATGGGGCTGTCCGGGTTAGCTACGGATGATATTGTCGTGTCAAACCGATCTTGGGCGAAAGCCGAGATCAGCCGATGTCCCGCCACACGCTAAAACCGATTGCCCGAGCCGCTTGGTCGGAGCAACAGATTCGAACAGCTTGAGGTAAGCCGAGGAGCAGGCGTTCGTATTAAACGCGGAAGCACGAGCCTTGAGCAGCGCTGCCGGCCAGAGGTTGCGAAGTTCAGTCACCCTGATCATTGCGTCGGCAAGTGCTTGGCCATTTCTCGGCTCTACGAGCACGCCATAGCGCCCATCGTCAAGGATCTCGGCCGGCCCGTGCTCGCAATTTGTGGCGATGACTGGCGTGCCGCAACCCATGGCTTCCACGAGGACATTGCCAAAACCTTCTGCGTAGGAACTCAGCACAAAAGCGCTGGCAATCCGAAAATAGGGCAGTGGATTTGCCTGATAACCCAGGAAGTCTACCGCGTCATGGAGCCCAAGTTCATCCGCCAAACCGCCAAGGCTGTCGCGAAGCGGCCCGGACCCCAGGATCAGCAGACGTCCATTTTCCCGTCGACGGTAAATTGCAAGTGCGCGCAGCAGCGTTTCGTGGTCCTTGGTGGCGACCAACCGACCGGCAGTGACGAACAGCGGTCGACCAGGTTCGCCCAACCAAGGGTGCTCGGCCGGTTGGGCAGCGCGAAGTTCGAAATCCGGCCCGATCACCGGGTTATGGATCACGCTGATCTTGTGCTGCGGGATATTCGAGATCGTGCGAAACTCCCACGCGATTCCCGATGAGACGGCAACGGCTTGTTCGAACGCCGAGGAAATCAGCCGATAAGCCAGGGGTGTCATGCGGTGGGACCAACCCTTGGTCCGCAAGTAGTCGGCCGATAGCACGCTGTGCTGGCAGATGATGACCTTCGACGGCATACCAGCCAGCATATTGGCCAGCACGGCGGCAATGTTGTTATGGTTCAGATTGGCTAACACCACGTCCGGTCGCTCCCGGCGGAGGAACCGGGCCAGTCGCGGAATCGCGGCCGACGTACGCCGGCGCTGAAGATCGACTAACCGTATCGATGCAGGAACAGCGTCACGCAGTTCGCCGGTGGCCTCGTTGACCAGGAGGGTGACCGCAACGCCACTTTCCTGTAGCTCACCGGCCAGGGCCAAGGTCTGCCGCTCTACGCCCCCACCCGCAAGATCCTGCATGGTGATGGCAACGGAGAAGGATCGCGTTCGATCCAGATACATTCGTTCTTCAGGCATGGAGCCACGTCTCCACGGTCGCAGAAGGTCGTCGGCTCAGGACGAAATATTCGATATTCGAGCCAAATATGCTATAAACGCACCGGCCGCCGTTTGAGTTCGTCAAGACATGGTCGGTGCGGCGTTTCGAAACACGACGCTGGTGGTATATGACAACATCTGGTCCGCGCTCCGGCATCAACCGGACGAACCTATCTTGACGCGCGCGCCGCACCACACGGTCCGCGTGATCTACATCACGCCAGGCGGTGCCGAGGGTCGCGGGGGCATGGGCCGCATGGCGCGTTATCTTCTCGCCGCATTCCGCGCTCTGCCCGATATCGAAGCTCGCGTTCTCGATTCTTATGGACCGGGGCCGTTCTGGAAAATGCCATTCTACTTTCTGGGCAGTCTGGTTGCGTTGTCCGTCGCATGCGCGCGCGGCCGTGTAGACGTCGCGCACATCCATATATCGTTTGGTGGCAGCACGCTCAGGAAGCTCGCTTTGCTGCGGGCCGCCGGTCTGTTCGGGGTGCCGGCGATTCTGCACATTCATGGTTCCGAGTTCGCCGTTTTTTGTGATCGGTTGTCCCCGCGCCTCCGCGGCATGCTGACGCGAGCGATGACGCGTGCAGCCCGGATTGTCGTAATAGGAAGCTTTTGGCGGCAATACCTTGTCGAAGGTCTTGGCATCGAAGAGCACAAGGTTGTCGTCGTTGCCAACGGCGTTCCCCTCCCCTCCGCGATTCCCCGGCTGGACCACAACGACGGGTCCTGCCATGTCGTATATCTCGGCCAGCTCGGAGCCAGGAAGGGAACTTCGGACCTGTTGCAAGCGCTGGCCTCGCCGCCCCTTCGTCCCCTGCAATGGGATGCCGTGATCGCCGGCAACGGGGACGTGGACGCGTTCCGCACCGAGGCCGCAGCCTTGGGGCTTGCCGATCGCGTCACATTCCCGGGGTGGGTGGGACCCGAGGAAGCCCAGGCGCTACTCGCCTCAGCCGGGGTATTTGTCCTACCCTCATACAACGAAGGTCTTCCAGTCGCCGTCCTTGAGGCTATGGCGGCCGCTGTTCCGGTGGTCACAACACGCGTAGGAGCCATTCCCGATCTCGGTATCGACGGCGCGGCGGGATTTCTGGTCGATCCAGGTTCAATCAAGGATTTGGCGGACCGGCTCGCTCTCCTGGTCGGCGACGCAGCCCTGCGCACACGAATGGGCGCGAACGGGCGCCGTCGCGTAGAGCGCGATTTTACGATAGATTCCACTGCGCGGCGCCTTGCTGTTCTCTATCGGGAGACTGCCTGTCGAGGTGAGTATAGGGCCACGCACCCGTGAGAGGCGTCAAAACAAAGTCATCTGGAATAACGTCGGTGCGGCAAAAATCTCGGTGACCGGAACATTTGCTACAGGACGCCCCCAGCCACATGCTCATCGAAACCGGTACAAAATGGTCGGATAAATCTTGAAATTATAGCATTTGCAGCGGCCTTCCGACCGCGTTCGTCAGCATCTTGGACGTGCAACATGCGGGCCTAATCTCGACTCTCCTCTGTTGCAAATTGAACTCAAAAAAAAGTGTACGACCCGACCTGACAAACAGCCAGCTCGCCAGGATTCCATCGGCGTTCGGAACTTGCTGAGCCATGCGCGCCCCTTGCATGCATTGGTACGATGTCCCCTGCACTGTAAAGAGGATCACCCGCTCCGGCCGGCGCCCTGTGTAGGCCGGCCCATCGAGGGCAGAGAACGACTGTGGCGCAGATGGACCTCATTAGAGCGCTTGCCGACTGCCAGCCTGTGCGCGAAGACACGGCTGAAAGGATCAAATTGGCAGATCCCGATGCCGAGCACCTTCGCGCCCCGATGGAAGGTCCGGCGTTGCACAGTTCTCTCATGCGCCAGTTCTCATTTTGATTTCGGCGATCGCGGACGATCCGCGGTACATTACGGATTGTTCACTCGCCGCCGAAAAATCTGATGCTTTCTGCGTATGCTGTCGGATGGGCACTGTTGGATCGGCTCCGCCCGGCGATCTCTCAGCACACCAGACGGAAGACCGCGCTCGGGCTTCCCGCCATCTGGGGTTCCGTCGCGCGCGACAAGCCGATGATGCGGTGGATCCCCCTGACCCGCGCCCCGCGAGGGCTGATACTGATCCACCTCTGGGACGACCCGGGGCGTTCTGGGCCGCCGCATCAGCTGGCAAATTGCCAGGCACCCGAGCATCGGTGTAATGCAGTCCACAATAGATAAAGGAAGTCCGATGTACGGGATTGCCGAGCACGTCGCGCGCACCACTCGCCATACAACGTTCTATCTGGCATGCGGGGCCGTCGATGCGACACCTCTGATCTTCGTGCATGGCTGGCCGGAGTTATCGATCAGTTGGCGTCATCAACTCCCGATATTTGCCGCGCTCGGTTTTCGCTGCATCGCCCCTGACATGCGCGGCTACGGCCGCTCCAGCATTTATTCTCAACACGAAAGTTATGCGCTGGAACACGGTGTTCGCGACATGCTCGAACTGTTGAACGCACTCGGCCGTGAGAGAGCAGTGTGGGTTGGCCACGACTGGGGCAGCCCAGTGGTTTGGAGCTTGGGCAGCCATCATCCTGATCGTTGCTTCGCCGTCATAAACCTATGCGTGCCCTATGTCCCCGGGGGCTTCGCGCCCGCCCAAATCATCCCGTTGGTCGACCGCTCGGTCTATCCAGAGGCCGAGTTCCCGGCGGCCCAATGGGATTACCAACTCTTCTACGAAGAGAATTTCGACAAGGCAGGCTCGGCCTTCGAAACAAGCGTGCTCGACACGGTTAAGGCGCTGTTCCGCAAAGGCAATCCCGCCGGTAAGGGCCAACCATCCCGCACGGCACTGGTCCGCCGCGATGGCGGCTGGTTCGGAGGGGCCGGACGGGCGCCCGCGGTGCCGCGAGATACCGACGTTCTGACCGAGGCCGATTTGAGCAGCTACGTGGCGTCACTTGAGCGCAACGGTTTTTTCGGCCCGGACTTCTGGTACATGAACCATACAGCTAATGTCGCCTATGCACGAAAGGCGCTAAACGAGGGCCGGCTTTCGATGCCTGTGCTGTTCCTGCACGGCGCTTACGATTACACTTGCGAGACCATCGATTCGCGCCTCGCCCAACCGATGCGTGAAAACTGCGCTGACCTGACGGAGGTCGTTGTCCAGTCCGGACATTGGATGGCGCAGGAAAACCCCGTTTCCGTCAACGCCGCGCTTGCTCGCTTCCTCGCGACGAAAGTGCCGGCGGTCTGGCGGGGTTAATGGTCCGTCCCCACCCATTCTTAGTCTGAGCAGTCCGGATGACACTAAGTGTTCAACCACGTCAGGGAGACTTCAGTCGTGCCGCAGCCCCGAACGCCAAACATACGGATCGGTGTCGGTGGATGGACCTATGAACCTTGGCGCGAAGCCTTCTATCCCGCCGGTCTTGCCCAAAAGCGGGAACTGGAATTCGCCAGCCGTAAACTGACGTCCATTGAGATCAACGGCACCTATTACGGATCGCAAAAGCCGGCCAGCTTCGCCAAATGGCACGACGAAACGCCCGACGATTTCGTGTTCGCGGTCAAGGGGCCGCGTTTCACCACGAACCGGCGGATCCTCGCCGAAGCCGCGGAGTCCATCGAGCGTTTTTTCACCAGCGGGCTGCTGCTGCTGCGAGACAAGCTCGGTCCTATAAATTGGCAATTCATGCAGACCAAGAAATTCGATCCCGAGGATTTTGCGGGCTTTTTGAAGTTATTGCCGAAAAGCGTCGAGGGTAAAGCAATCCGTCACGCGGTCGAAGTGCGCCACGACAGCTTCCGTACTCCGGATTTCATTGCGGTCGCCCGCGAACACGGCGTTGCAATCGTGGTCGCGGGCGATTCGGATTATCCCCAGATCGCCGACCCGACCGCCCCGTTCGTTTACGCCCGCATCATGGGGGCAACCGAGGCCGAACCATGCGGCTATTCCGATACCGCCCTCGATCAATGGGCACATCGTGCACGACAGTGGGCGTCGGGCGGCTTGGCCGATGGGCTCGAGACGTTTGGATCGGACCAGCCGAACGTCACCGGCCGCGACGTTTTCCTCTACGTTATCAGCGGTTTCAAACAACGGAACCCGGCGGCCGCCATGGCGCTGATCAAGCGATTTGAGGGCCCCGACTGAATAAGGTGCTTTTCTGGTGGGTCACCTCTCACCCCTTTCTGGGGTCCCCGGTCGGGGTTTAGTAGTAACGCCACCGTCGGTGCCCCTTGTCCCAGAAACGGTGCTTATACCGATGGTGGTTCGAGTAGTATCGACCCGCTCGACGCTGAAGCTCTGAGGGCAGCATCGGAATCGAACGAGCGAATTGCTGGTGAGGCTGAAGCGATCGTGGATACGCCTACGATCATGCACGAGATCGTCAACGTCCGCAGGATGATTTCACGAATGTCAATTTGACTCCAGACGGTGTCACGCCCTCACATATATCCGTGTCGGGAGCGATTCGACCAGATCGGTCGATCGATTCCAAATCGATTCCATCAATGCCCGACCAGTCCTTGCTCTCATTACTCCAAAGAGCACCTCCCACCTGAAACGCCCACGGGTGCGCCATCAACTCTTTGCTGCTCCATCCCCAGCCACCCGCTGTAGCTTCGCTCAGGCGCCAAGCGAACGACTGGCGGTCTGGGCGCTCGGCGTCAGACCTTCCGGGTCGCTGCAATGTCAGGTATTGCTGTTGATCTATCAATATGAGGCACCAACGACGTTAACATTTTCTTAGGTTTCTCGCTCTATATCCGCCAGTCGATACTGGGCCCAATCTATATTTGGAGATTGCTTTGATGCGTTTCTTCACCAAGGCCGACGGCCACGGCTGGGAACAGACCGTCGGGCGTCTGGCGTTCGAAAAGAGTGAGAGTGCCATTATGGTGCTGAGCGACATGGACATTCTCGCCGCTAACGACGCGGCAGTACGGTTGTTTCGTTGCAGTGGCAAGCAGCAGATCCTGGCGCGGCGCCCCAAAGACCTGTCGCCGGAATGCCAGCCCAACGGCCGGCGGTCGGCAGACCTGTCGCAAGAGCAGGTGGCGCGTGCCGTGAAGGAGGGGCACACGCAGTTCGAGTGGACGCACCAACGCGCCGACGGCTCCACGTTCCCAGCCGAGGTCACCCTGGTTCCTGTTGCAATCAATAACCGACCTTTCATCCTCGTCTATTTGCGTGATATCGGGGAACTCGTGGCGGCGCGCGAGGCGCAGCGCCGGGCCACAGCAGAACTGGCGACAGAATTCGAGGCGAACGTGGGCACTATCGTCGACACGGTGTCTTCGACAGCGAAAGCGATGCGGAAGACGGCAGCGTCGATGGGCGACACGGCAGAGGCCACCGCGAAGCAGTCGGCTGCTGCCGCCACGGCCTCGGAGCAGGCCTCGTCCCGAGCACAGGCGGCCGTGACCGCGACGGAGGAGCTTTCCAACTCGGTCGCCGAAATCAGCCAGCGGGTCAGCGCGTCCTCCTCCATTGCCGCCAAGGCTGTGTCAGAATCCGAGCGCACCAACACACTGGTCAAGGGCTTGGCCGATGCCGCGCAGAAGGTCGGCGCAGTGACAAGCTTGATCAAAGAGATCGCCAGCCAAACCAACCTGCTCGCACTCAACGCCACGATCGAGGCGGCGCGTGCCGGCGAGGCCGGCAAGGGGTTTGCGGTGGTAGCCTCCGAGGTCAAGAGCCTGGCCAACCAGACCGCCAAGGCGACCGAGGAAATCAACGCGCAAATCGCCGCGATGCAGAGCGCCACCGGGGATACGGTTGCCGCCATACAATCGATCGGCGCAACCATAGCCCAGATCAACGAGATTGCCGTTGCGATCGCCTCAGCCGTGGAGGAGCAGGGCGCGGCGACACGGGCCATCGCCCACAATGTGCAGCAGGCGGCGGCTGACACGAAAGACGTCTCAGGCAATATTACCGGTGTAACCCAAGCCGCCGGGGAAACGGGGGCAGCATCGAGCAAAGTGCTGTCTGCGTCGAACGAGTTGTCTCAGCAGGGTGAGCAGTTACGCAGCCGGGTCCGTCAGTTCCTTGCCGCCGTCAGGGCCGCCTGACGGTAAAAACTCGATTCACCGTGGCCGGAATCCGCTCGTTCTGGTCACGTGGGCGCCAAGCGCCCTGTTCACTCGGAGGGGCAAGGCAGCGACCCGTTACTGCGAGCGCTCAGCAAGCCTGGGTCGCGGACACCTGGGTCGGTGCCGCGGTTTCACGGCAGCGCTAGGTTATTAGTGGTTCAAGTGAACCTCTACGTTTGAGGTCGATATCGCTAAATGTTTGACTTCCTTGGCGTCCAGAAGGGGAGACGCCGGCACCCTCACCAACCCCGCAAAAGTCCTCGGATTTTTGCTCCCGGCTGGGTCTCGGTGCTACAACGCGGTGATACAGTTTGCAAGGCCGCGACGGGGCGGGCTAACGGGTGTCACCAGGAGCGGGCGACAGCACCCAGCGGTGTCTCAGTCTGAAAAGGCGTTACAATTGACTGCCTCATCTTCGACGCTGCTCCGAGTCAATCCAAACTCGCCCGGCCACGACCCACCAGCACCTCGACCGCCATGGTCATCTTGCCATCTGGCGTCTCATAATGCGCCAGCCGCGCGTGGACTTCCTGCCGCACCGCACGACGATTAGCTTCATCGAGAGCACAATATGTCTGTGGGATTTGCCCCACCCCCTCTCGATCGGTGCCCAATAATCCCCGAACCCATCGATTGTGCCTTCGCGCCCGATCTGCTCGACATGAATGTCTTGGAAGCCTGCATTCCCGAACAGCCGCTCCAGCCGATCTCGATCAGCGAGTGACCATGACATCGCGAAGACGTTGCGCTGTTCCTGGCTAAGAAAGCGATTTAGCGCATCGCTAAGATTGCCCCACATTTTCAACCGGTCAGGTGTGGAATTGACGCCCACCGCTACCATTCCACCGGCTCGAACGACCCGCCGGAAATCCAACAGGCCCGCGGCTGGGTTGGGGAAGAACTGGAGGCCAAGCTGACACACAACCGCATCGAAAGCCTCATCCTTGAATGGCAGCCCTTGGCCGTCAGCACTAACCGCGCGATACAACTGAGTGTCCAATCGAACCTGCGCACTTTTGACCATCTCCCATGAGATGTCCGCGCCAACGACAAGGCCCGTTTCGCCCACAATCCGGACAGCCATGGCGGCAGCTTCGCCCGCGCCGGTCGCAACATCGAGCACGCGACAGCCTTGCGCAATCGCGGCGGCAGTCAGCAGGTCTGGAACAGTCAACCGTGACCAACGACCGAGGTAACGTGCGCTGAAAGACTGACAGCCCCTCCCGGCGCCGCATGCAGCCCTCGCCCGAAACTGGCGCTCATCGTCACCTCCCCCCGACGCTCACTCTGGTCTACAGCCGACCTGTTCGAGCGGATAGTCATTACCCTGAGCGGTGAGAGAGAGCTCGCCTTGCATATTCTGGTGTTTCACAGCATCCGCGAGACCGTGGCGACCCAGTTCGTGAACGCTCAGGTGCCTGAGGGGGTGACAGCGGACATCCTCGGGCATGAGAAAAACACCCTCACCTATGGCCTCTACAGCGGGGGCGCGAGCATGCAGACGAAGCGTGAGGCTCTTGAGCGTGCTGTGCGGTGCGAGGCACAGCACCGATAGAGCGTCCTCCCGCGCCCCGATCCTCGTCGCCCTAACGGGGCGATGCTAGCTCCTTGGCGAGCCGCAACAACTCTTGCTTCCCCTGGTCATCCAGTGTGTCGAAGATGCGGATGAGTTCTTCACGTCTGTCGGACTGTCCAGGTGATGAACCGGAGGACTCGCTGTGTGGTTCGTTGCTCATGATCGGCACTCCGTGCGGTGGTCCTGGTCGTTTGCGCCCAATAAGGGGCCCGGAGGGCGTATGTTCTCGGCAAATCATGCTTTCACTCGGGATCGGCCGGGAACGTGCTTTGGCTAAGACTAGTGTCCGTCCATAAATGGGGTTTTTTCGTGGACGATCAGCCCCGTGCGGCTGTCCCGGCCGGTTCCTGCGGCGGCAATCTCCCGCCATGGTTACCGGGTAGCTGCAGTTGCAACCTTTACGTTTACCGCGGGGCGCGTGCAGGCAGTGGCGTTCGGCGTGCCCAGTGCGAGCGGCGGTCAGGTCGTGGCCGCGGCTAATCGCGCACAGAGAGCCAGGTTGTAGGCGACAACCGAGGACCAGACGTATGAGGTGAAGTGCGCCAGCCCGCGCCAGGTGCAGCGTGCCAGGCCAAACGCCCGCTTTAGACAGGAGATGTTGGCCTCGATGCCGGCGCGGAAGTTGCGCAGCTTGCGATATACCCAGCGGCTTTTGACCATGGCTTCGATGCGGAGATGGCTTTTCTTGTGGAAGGCGACAATCGCTCACGCCAAGCGCCTTGGCCTGGGTGACGTTGGCCGCGCTGGCATAGCCGCCGTCGCCCGCGATTTGGCGTGGAGGCTGGCCGTGAGACGCAATGTGGCGCTCCAGCATGGGCAAAAAGCGCTCGGCATCGGCCGGATTGCCGGTCTCGACGACGACGTCGAGGATCAGGCCACTGCGACCGGTCGTCAAATTGATTTTGTGACCGTATTGCACCTCGCGGCCGCCTTTGACGATGATGTCGGCGTGCGGCTCGAACAGACTGACCACTTTTTCGCTGGCCGTCACCACTTCGCCGTCGAACACCCGGCGCCTGGTCTGGGTCATGACGCGCTCGATCAAGGGGCAGGTAATGGCGGACTTCGCCGCACCAATCCACGACGGTCGGTTCAGCGCATGCCGCCAGCACCACAAGCGCTCGCTCCAGGGCCAGCTTGGTGGCCCGCGTGGCGGCAAGAAGCTCGCGATACAGCTTCCGCTCCTTGCCGCGGCTGTGCTGGATGGCATGGGCACGCTTTTTGGCCAACCGGCGGTAATCACGCCAGCTGATCGCGGCGCGGCCGGCCAACGCACACGCCTGTTCCAGCAACCGCGTCATGGTCTTCAAGCAGCGTCGTATCTTTCAATGTCAAAGCTGGGCGGCCGCTGCCTGGCCGCCGAACCTTGCCAACAAGCGAGCCGGGGTCCTCCAGATCCTTCAGCCCGCGGCATGAGCGAGGAAGGCGGGCGAGTGGTCGAGCGGATGCCCGATCTAAAACTGCCGCCGAAGGGCAACGCGCCTGCTCACCCGCGCCGAAGCCGATCGCCTGCTGAAATTCTGCAAGGCGAAACACCTCCGGCTATTCGTCGAGGTCGGCCTGCATACGGGCGCCCGCAGCGGGGCAATCCTGTCGCTCACCTGGGACCGCGTCGATTTGAAGGACCACTGGCTTGACTTCAAAATCCCCGATGAGATCGAGACCAACAAGCGCAAGGTGGCGCAGCCGATCAACGATGAACTGCACTCCATCCTGGTAGCGGCAAAGGCAACCGCCACGTCGGCGTATGTGATCGAGCGTGCCGGGAGGCAGGTGGACTCGATCAAGCATGGCTGTGCCAGCGCCTGCGAACGGGCCGGTCTGACGGAAGTGACACCCCATACGATGGGACACACCGTGATCACCTGGATGCTCCAAGCGCGGGTGCCGATCCGGGAAGTCGCCGACTTCGCGGGGATGACCGCAGGCAGATCCAGGACCCCTACGGCCACGCCACGGTGGAGTCCTGCCGCCCGGCGGCGAAGGCGCTGGAGCGGCAGGTTGTCGCTTGACGCCTGGGCGACGGATAAGGCGCACACGCGTTGTCCGGGCGCCTTAAGTCGTCACAACTGGGCGGCTACCAGGGACGAAACGTAAGGCGAGCTTCGTCGTTTCTAGCCATACCGTCACGTCGCCACAATCAACATCACGGCGCCCGTAAGTTCATGGATTCCGTCAGCAATGGTGGAAGTTTAGATCGCGGCCAGATCGGTTGCCGGTTCCATGGGAACCAAGGAGCACTGTGTGTTTGCCCGACAGTTGCCTTGTAAGTAATTGATTTCATTGGTCGGAGTGAGAGGATTTCGAACCTCCGGCCCCTGCGTCCCGAACACAGTGCTCTACCAGGCTGAGCTACACTCCGGCCGAGGGCGCGCGTATAGCCGTCCCCTGCGGCTTAGGCAAGGCACTTAAGGCCCCCGGGCCCGGTCACATCGCGCCGCAGCAGTGTCCCTTCGGGGCGGCATCCCGGAGCTTCGCATCCTTCGCGAGCCGCGTCAGATATTTCTTGGCTTGCGCCTACAGATCGAGAAAGGTCATCGGCCGCGGCTGCGCCAGCGGTGACAGCTTGGCGCCGCCCGTGCAGATCAGCTCAGTGATGTGGCCGCCCCGGCCGCGATACGCCTCGAACTGCGATTCCGTAAAAAACTGATCCGTTGTGGATCCGTGCGAAACGTCTCATAGGCGTTGGCGTATCCCTGGATGTGAACCGGCTCATTCCCATGGTAACCATGCACGATACACAGAAGCCAACCTCCGTCATTTGAGCCCGGATTGGTGATGCTGCCCAGCGCACAGTAGGCAGCGACTTTCGGAGGGAACTGCCTCGCCGCCAGATCCATTGCTTCGAAATCGATGCTGACACCCAGGTCGATGTAAATCTTGCGGGCGGCGTTCGCCAGGTCTTCGTATGCGCATTTGGGATCGCAGCCGGCGTCGGCTGACGACGATCCTGCGGCAGCGGCGCCGCACCATCTCATACAGGCCGAGGTTCTCGAAGTGACCGCCATCCGAGAGATAAACCCAGCGGCTGGAATTGGTCGCCTGCCCCGCCCGTTCTTCCGCCAGCGGCACCACACCAAGGGTCGGCCTTTCGGCCCGATATGTGACGGCACACCTCGGATTACCAAGCCACCAGCCGAGACGTGTGTTGAACAGCATCAGCAGAAAGCCGATCAGCGGCGACGAATGGTAACCCATGTTCGGGCTTACCGCCGCACCTGATTATTCGCGACCTCATCCACTTCCCTACCCGTCCGAGCTGCACGGTTTTCAGCAACTTGGCGCGGACCGCGGGATCGGCGGTGGTAACGGACGTCCGCAAAGTCGTGCGGCGATCCGGCCCTTGCAGAACTGGACGGCGGTCGACTCGGTTATAATCCCGTCGGGCATTGGAGCTCATGTGTACGAACGCCTAGCCGACGGCCCCGGAAATGGAGGAAAGTCAAGCAGCACCTCGGACTGCGAAGCGCGCCGGCACCCCGCCGAACCGGACAGCGTCCTTTTCGTCCAGCACGAACGCAACGTGTAGCGCTTCGTCCTCGGCACGCTTGACGATAAACGAGAGTGGAAAGCCGACTCCCTCGATATCCAGCGTACCGTGAACGCCAATTGGCGTCGCCGAAACCCCGCGCAGCTGAGCGCCGGTGTCGGACCAGTCCACCACCCTCGCGACACAGGTTTGACCATCAACCGTCAGCCGGCAGGCCAGGTTGACTATGAACCGCTCGTTGAGCCTGCGATCTACATCCGAGGTTGCGGTGCGCACGACGCGGACCACCGAGTGACGCAACTGCTCCATGGCGGCATGCAGTCCGCTGGCGTTGTCGCGGACGTCGGCGGCCTGACGTCCGGTCTCGCCAGCCTCGGCCGAGACGTCGGTGGTGCGGGCAGTCATCTGCTTGGCGGCGTTTGCTGTCTCCGTCACGTTGTGCGCGATCTCCTCGGTTACCGCTTCCTGCTGCTCAATCGCCGCCGCGATCGAACCGGCGACCGCGTTGATCCCGGTGATGGTCTGTTCGATCCGCAGCACCGCGGCCACAGAGGCCCCGGTGGCCGCGCGAACCTGATCGATATGCTGGGCGATCTCCTGTGTTGAACGGGCGGTTTGGGTGGCGAGCGCCTTCACCTCCGCGGCGACGACCGCAAAACCCTTGCCGGCATCACCGGCGCGGGCTGCTTCGATGGTGGCGTTGAGTGCCAGAAGGTTGGTTTTGGCGGCGATCTCGCCAATGATGCCGGCGACCGCGCTGATTCGTTCGACGTCCTTATTGAGCCCTTCGATTGTAGCCCGCGTCTCGCTGCCGGCGGCGACCGCACGGCCGGCGATCGCGGTAGACTCATGCACCTGCCGACTAAGCTCACGAACCGAGGCGGTCAGCAGCGCGGCGGCGTTGGCGACGGTCTGCACGTTGGCCAGCGCCTGGCCAGCCGCGGCGGTCGCGTCCTGAGCTGACGAACCGGTTCGGGTCGCCGACGAGTTCATCGCATCGGCCGCTGCCGCCAATGCCGCGGTACGAAGCCCCATTTGCTGCAGCGCAGTGCCGGTTTCCGTCTCGATCCTCTCAGCCATACCGATCAGAGCGGCTCGTTTTCCGGCCTCGGCGTGCCGCCGCACTTCATCCTGTTGAGCGGTGAGCTCGTTGCCTCTGACCATGTGATCCTTGAACACGGACACCGCTCGGGCCATGTCGCCGAGCTCATCGCGATGGTTCTGCCCGGTGGCCTCGGCGGCCATGTTGCCGGCGGCGAGCTCGGTCATCGTCCGGGTCAGCGCGCGCACCGGACGCGAAATCGCCGCCATGACAACCGGCAGCAGGACCAGCATGATCGTTCCGGAGACAAAGAATATCCAGTAGGAGCGGATCAGGGAAGCATGCGAACTGCGACGGGCTGCCTGGATGGAGTCTGCCTCCTCCGCCCGGCGCGCGTCGGACAATCCGGCGATATCGTTGCGCAACGCCTCGAATGTTGCGTCCGCACGACGGAAATATCCGACTGCGATTGCTGGGTCCGCCACGAGGTCGAGGGCGTCACCGAGCAGTTTCGCGTATGCCGCTGATTGTGAGGCGATCTGCTTGAGCCGCGGGAGGTCGGCATCGCCATCGGGACGTGCCGCAACCATGCCAGCCGCGGTTTGCCGCAAACTATCCAGCCCGTGACCGATATCGTTCGTCAGCACGTCGATGTTTGCCTGCGGGACATTGGCCTGTTGCCAGACCAACGCGCGCATCGCCATGACCTGAACCTTGTCAACCTGATCGAGCAAGGCCGCGCTCGCCGCCGCCGTCGGCAGCGCCACGTTGGCGACTGCAGCGAGGCGTACCTCGGTCTCGGTTGTTCCGAACCAGATCGACACGATGACCACGACGCCGGCAGCCAGGCACGAGACCGGCGCGAGGAGTGCCTTTGCCCAAAGCGGGAGGTCGTGGAACGAGCGGATCCGGCTGATGGTGTGGACAAAACGGCGCAGCATCGGCTTCTCTTATGGTCGTGACAGGGTCAGTGCCGTCCAGCTCACACCGGGTCGGGAACGAGCCGCCACGCCCTTCAGCGCGTGTAGACGCCGGCGAGGTAGGTGTAGTCGCCAGCCCTTTCGACATAGTTCTCCTTTGGCAGAAGCTTTCCGGTGATCGGGTCCTTGAAGGTAAACGAGAACCAGCCTTTGCCCAGACCTTCGGCGATATGCCGAACCTCCTCGCCGTAGGCTTTGCCGGTCACATCGACGGCGTCATAATAGGTCTTGCCGACGAGTTTCGGATTCTGGCCGTGCACCGCGCGGATGCCGTCCTTGTCGATGATGATCAAATAGAGATCGCGATCGACGAATTTTCCGTTGTGGTCCATGAACTCCGGTTTTGCCTTGTCCATGCCGACCTCGGCCACACGAGCAATGGCTTTTTGGACCAACGCCACAGCCTCATTTTTCGTGGCAAACTCATCGGCCGTGGCTGGACTCAGGACATGCCCACCGACGCAGAACAACGCCACGGCAAGGACGAGTGACAGGACTCTCATCGACAAACTCCTGGCGTTGTGCGCGGCTGAGGCGACGACTTGGCCCGTGGCTTGATCTGGGTCTCGCGAGCGCCCTGTCGCGGCACTTGTCCCGGAGAAACGTTAACAGTTTGCTAATTTTCGGACACAAATTATTGGGTCTGCGAGGGTCAAGGACAATGATAACGAACCGGTCGTTTCTGAGGCAGAGAATGAGTCGGATTATCAACCTAGCAAAAACCGCCAAAATTCAAAACAAGGTCCCGAGGAGGATCGCGTATCACATCTCGAAACAGGGCGTAGTCTCAATCAGTTCGCGATAGCCCGCAGTGAAGAGCGGAGTCCGCCACGTTACGCCGCCAAGAACCCGCCATCGACGTACAGTTCCGCCCCCGTGATGTAGGACGCCTCGTCGGAGGCGAGAAACAGGACCGCATTGGCAACCTCATCCACCTCCCCTGCCCGGCCGAGCGGCACCGTTTTGAGCATCTTCGTGCGGACGGCGGGGTCGGCGGTGGCGCCTGATGTGCGCATCGGCGGCATCAAACCAGGATGCACGGAATTGCAGCGGATCCGGTCCTTGCCGAACTGCACGGCGGTCGATTTGGTCATGATCCGCACCGCCCCCTTCGCCGCATTGTAGCTCATGTGCACGAACGCCTGACCGACGATGCCGGAAATGGAGGAAAAATTCACGATGGACCCGCCGCCGTTCCGCTGCATCTGCCGCACCGCCGCCGCGGTGCCGAGGAAGACGCCGGTGCTGTTCACCGCCATCACGCGTTCCCACAGGGCGGAATCCAGCAAGTCGTTGGTCGCGCTGCCGCTGATCCCGGCATTGTTCACCAGGATATCGAGCCGGCCGAACGCGGCGACGGTTGCGTCGACGACCTTCGCCCAGCCAGGCTCGTCAGTCACGTCCAGCGCCATGAACAGGGCCTTGCCGCCGGCTTCATTGACCGCGTCGGCGACCGCCTTGCCTTCCGCCTCCAGCATGTCGGCGATGACGACGGAGGCTCCCTCTTTGCCGAACCGCCTCGCCGTCGCTGCCCCCATGCCCGACGCCGCGCCCGATACAATGGCGACCTTGCCAGCGAGACGCATTTCCGTTCCCCTCTTTGGTATTTGGACAACTCTGCCACCGCCGCGCGCGCTTGGCTACCGGCCGATATGCGGGCACGATTGGGTTTCGACGCCATGACAGGTTTGTTCCTTTGCCGATCGTTTGACGACCCCATTTCCGGCCGAGAGAGCGTGGGTCGGGGCCCTGACGTTAGGGATTGTCGCCTGACGGGAGATGACGATGGAGCAGACAGGACCGTATCAAACACCAGCCCACACCGAGGCCTTGTTCGACCGCTTTGCAGCGGCGTTCGCCACCTTCGACGCCGCGAATGTCGTTGCGCTGTTCGCGATACCCAGCGTCGCGCTCAGGGCCGACGGGTCGATTGTCGCGTTATCGAACCGCGAGGATGCTCTGCGTTACTATCAGGCCGCACTGGACGGCTATCATGGTGACGGCTGCCGCACCTGTAGATGGCTCGGACTCGAGGTGATCCCGATAGGATCCCGTGCCATGCTGGCCACCGTGACATGGGAACTGCTGCGGGGCGACGAAAGCATAGCCACACGGTGGAGGCAGTCCTATTGCCTGAGCAACGGTGAGTGCGGCGCGAAGATCTTTGCGGCAGCGACGCACTCGGATTGAGCACGACGATACGTTCTCCTTGGGTATGTCTTGTCGATAGATGTCGCGCAATCCCCCGCGACGTGTCGGACCGCAGGTCCCATTGGTTTGACGAACGAAAAAAAACGGTCTAATGAAGTAACGATATTCGAGCGGACAGGAACTCCTCCACCGCCGCTATCAGCGTTTCGCATTCAGCATCCCCGATCGGCAGCGACACGGTCATCATCCCACGCCGAGCAAGCCAGATTCCGCGTGCCAGCATGTCGAAGAAGAACAACTCCTTTAGCTTGGGATCAGCCTTCGCCGCATCCTCGGGACTGCTCACCGGCCCGCGCATTGTGTGCACCGCCAGCATCGACCCGCGGCCGGTAAATTGAATCGACGCATCCGCTGACTGGCACAGCGCGTTCAGACGCGCGCGCAGGGTGTCTCCACGGCTGTTCAACGCCACCGCCGCATCCGGCGTATAGACCTGTGTCAGCCCAGTCAGCCCAGCCGCCATCGTCAATACATTGTTGTTGAACGTCCCCGCGTGTGGCAGCGCGTCCGGGCGCCTGGGATCGAACAGATCCATGATTTCGGCGCGACCGCCAAACGCCCCAAACGACATTCCTCCCCCAATATATTTTCCCAATGTCGTCAGGTCGGGCTTGATCCCACACACTGACTGCAACCCGCCGGGCGCCAACCTTGACGTCATGACCTCATCCAGAATAAGCAGCGCCCCGACCCGTGTGGTCTCCCGCCGCAACATTGCCAGAAAGGCATCCGACGCGGGAATGCACCCGCCGCTGCCGATCATCGGCTCCAGGATCACCAGGGCGATTTCGTCGCTGATCAGCGCCTGTGTCCGCTCGATATCGTTGTACGGCGCGATCACATACTCGAACGGCACGTTGATCGGCGAGCCGCCAGCTGCAAAGGCGAACACCGCCCCGTGGTAAGCGCCATTGAACACCACTATTTTTTTGCGCCGGGTGAAGATTCGCCCTAGGGATATCGCCAGAAGGTTCGCCTCGGTGCCGGAGTTGGTGAAGCGTACGCGCTCCAGGCCGAACCGGTCACAGACCGCTCGGGCAAACCGGGCTTCGGTCATATTCGAGGCGCCGAAGCTGATGCCGTTATCAAGCGCCCGGTCCAGCGCCGAGCGGATCACCGGGTGCGAGTGCCCATACAGCCCGGCGGTATATTCACCCAGAAAATCGATGAACTTCCGGCCGTCGACATCCCACAGCCGGCAACCCTCGGCTCGCGCCATCGCCAGCGGAAACGGCGCGTAATGCAGCACCGTGCGGGTATTGCCGCCGGGCATCACCGTGGTCGCCTCGACATACCGCGCTAGGCTGCGAGGAGCACTGGTGACATAGGCCTCTTTCGCCTCGTTCAACGCTGCGTCTATGTGGGTGTTGCGCAGGGCGGTATCGGTCACGGGTGAGATCCGGGCATGTCGCTATGATTTAAACGGAGGCAACTTGCAAAGGCTTTGCTCGTGGGGTCAAGGAGTCGCGTCGGTTTGCGCCGGGGTCGCCGCCCTCGCACGGCGGTTTTGGCCTACCGGTCACTTCCATCCTGTTGAGTGCGAGAAGCTGAAGAAGCAGCGAAATGATTTGGCGTCTCACGGCCGCCGTGCTTTGCTTAGGAGACCGTCGCTTTTGCCCGCCCGCCTCAAGGAAACTCTTCCATGCGTTTGACGATGACCGTCCTGTTATTGCCGCTCGCGCTGGGAGGATGCCTCTCGTTCAGTAGCAGCAACCCTCGGCCGCCAGTAAACAACACGACCATCTACGTTCCGCCTGGATCCACCGTGACCGCGCCACCCAACTAACCCCGACGCGGCCGGTTCCCGCCCCTGCTGGCATTCCGCTTCGCCGGAGCCATGGCGCGCCGACTATGCCACTGCCGATCAACTGCTCTCCGCCATCCACTTTACGTCCGCCGCACATTCCAGAATACGAACTGACCCGGGATGATCCCGGTGATGTCGTTCCGGCAGCGGTGTGCGTGAAATATTGCCCGGTCGGGAAATACGGCACCCACTCCAGCGCCTTCGCCTGAATTTCGGCGGCGATCCTCTCCTGGGAGGGCACATCCGGCGGCTCCACCCAGACGTCGATCAGCGACTGCACCGGCGGCAGGTCAGGCCAGCCGAACCATGCTTTTGGCCCGTTCGAGCGCAGCGTCTGGTTGGTGATCGGGGTCGTCATGTCCAGCCCGGACCAAGCCGTGATGAACATGTTCCAGCCGCCTTTGTCCGGAGGAGCCTTGCTGGCGCGCCGTTGCACCAGGGTGCCCCAGTCCATCACTGCCAGATCAACCTCCATTCCCAGTTTCTGCATCAGATCCATTGCCACGTTGCACTGAGCGTTCTGCACGACCTGATCGCTCGCCGACATCAGGATGATCCGCTCGCCCTGGTAGCCGGCGTCGTGCAGGCGCTTTCCCAGGCTGGTCAGATCAGGCTTCGGTGCGCTGATGATCTCCGTGCCGGAGTTGCTTGCCATCGGGGGTTGGGCGTGAAAATGCCGATGCCGTCGCGCCACATCCTGGGATCGGTGCCCGCTGTGGCGGTCATGAAATCGGCCTGGGAGACCGCTTGCAGGATCACCCGCCGGACCGCCGGCGAACGGCGGAAACAGATGATTGAACACGCCGGTGCCCATCGTACCGAGCGGCCCGTTGGCTTCGGTGCGGCCGTTGGCACTGCGGTCGAGTATCGGCGGCAGGTCGTTGGGCGGGTTCTCCCACAAGTCAGCGTCTTCCAGCGCTGCGGCCGCGGTGGCCGGGTCGGGCATGACAGTCCACTCGGACGCGGTCAAAGTTGACGATCTTCGGTCCTGCCAGCCAATCGGGCGTTTCGCTTGGACGCGGGATGTAGTCGGCGTTGCGCGAATAGACGACTTTGCTGCCGACCACCGCTCCGAGGCGACGAAGTGGAACGGGCCACTGCCGACGACCTCTTTGATCGACTGGAACGGGTCAGTATCGGCCAACCGCTCGGGCATCACCATCAGGGCCGGCGGGCCGATCTTGGCGAGGCAATTCAGCAGCAGACCAAATGGCCGGGTCAGCCGAATGGTGAAGCGGCGATCGCTCGGAGCGGCCATTTCCGCTACCCGGGCGAGCGGCGCCTGCCCCATGGGTCGCGTGCTGCCCAGCGTTTGATGGAAGCGACGCAATCCCGGCCTCGCACCGGTTCACCGTCGGTGAAGCGCAGATTTTCGCGCAGCGTGAAGGTCCAGAGGCGGGCGTCGTCCTCGGTGGTACGACACCCCACCATCTGCGGCTGTGGCTGGAGTTTGCTGTCGATGCCGTAAAGCTGCTCCCAGACCATCGTGGCGTGATAGCGGGTGATGTAAAGCGGTGGTCAGGACCGGATCGATGACGGTCAGGTCGGCCTGCGGCACGTAGCACAATACCCGCGGGTTGGCTTGTGCCACCGCCCCACGCCTTTGCAGTGCCACCGCCGCGACCGTGCTAGCCAGGAAGCTTCATCGCCGCATCTCAGGTCTCCCAGGGGTGAAAGCTGTGAAGCAAGCCGGATGCCAGAACGCCGTTTGACCTGGACGGGCGCTGACTGTACGCCGCCTGGACCATGACGATCGTGCGCCTCCTGGCTGACGACCTGACCGGCGCGCTGGATACGGCGGCAGAGTTCGTTCCACTGACCGGCGCGCTGCCGGTGTTCTGGCCGGACGGAGGCAGATTGGAGCTCGTGGGAAGCCTGGGTTTGGATAGCGCAACCCGAGAGCGTGATCCGCAAACGGCGGCGGCGGAAGTCGGCTAGGCTGGTTCCGAGTCTCGAAGCCGCCAATATTGCGTTCAAGAAGGTCGACAGCCTGCTGCGGGGGCCGACTCTGGCCGAGATCGCCGCCTGCATGCGCGCGGGCCTCTGGCGGCGCTGTGTTCTGGCACCGGCATTTCCGTACCAGGGGCGCGTCACGCGCTCGGGTCAGCAATACCGCACCGACAGCGGCGAATGGACTTCGGTCGGCGATGACCTGGTTACCGGTCTACAGGCGCTCGGCGTTCCAGCGCAGCGAGGACTCGGGGATACCGATTTGCAGCCGGGAATCACTGTTTTCGACGCAGAGACGGACGAGGATCTGCAGCGGATCGTGGCGACCGCGCGACGGTGCCCCGAGCGGATCCTGTGGGCTGGCGCGGGTGGGCTGGCACAGGCGATCGCCGCCGGCCGCCCTCACCCGGCAGCAACCTCCCTGCCCCGGCCGATCTTGGGCCTGTTCGGATCGGACCAGCCCGCGACCGCCGACCAGCTTGTCGCGTGTGCGCCACATTGGCTGCACATCGAGAGCGACGCCTTCGAGCCCATTCCGCGGCGACTGGAGGAAGCGGGACTTGCGCTCGTCAGCTTCCGCTTTCCGTCGAATATATCCCGCACCTTGGCAGCGGAGCGGATCGCCGCTGCGATCGCTGGGCTGATCGATCGGGTCGAACTGCCGGGCACAGTCGTGGTGGCCGGTGGAGAGACCCTGCGAAGCCTTTGCGGCGCCGCGGGTGCCGGCAGCCTGTTGGTGCAGGGTCGGCTGGTACCGGGGGTTCCACGTTCCGTCATGCGAGGCGGACGGTGGAACGGCGTCACCGTCGTGTCCAAGTCAGGGGCGTTCGGGCATACCTCCCTGTTGCGCGAACTGATTGTTGAAGGGGCAGATCCATGACCGCTCTTCCGCTCGCCATCACGATGGGCGATCCCGCTGGCGTTGGGCCGGAAATCATCGTTAAGGCCGCCGCGGCGTTGCGCCCGCGGCTGACGAGCGGCGCACTGCGGATGGTGGTGATCGGCAGCAATACCGCGCTGGAGCAGGCCCGCTCGCAATTTACGCCTGGTCTGGCCATCCCGGCGGTGACGGAAAACGACCCGGACTGGCCCGCTTTATGCGCGCTGCAGGCGGGACCGGACGGTGAGCCCATCCATCCCGGCCAGCTTTCTGCTGACGGCGGCCGTTTCGCGTTCCAGGCGGTGGAACGGGGAGTGCGCCTCGCGATGGCGGGCCGGATTGGCGGTATTGTCACGGCACCGCTGAACAAGGAGGCATTGAACAAGGCGGGCTACCATTATCCCGGCCATACCGAGATGCTGGCCGAACTGACGGGTGTCAGAGGGTCGTGCATGATGCTGGCGCACGGCAATATGCGGGTCAGCCACGTCACAACGCACATCGCGCTGGAAGATGTACCGAAACGGGCAACGCCCGAGCGGCTGCGCCGGGTGCTCGACCTGACGCATGATGCGCTGACGCGGTTGCGGCTCGACCGCACCCGCATCGCCGTCGCTGCTCTGAACCCACATGCCGGCGAAGGTGGGCTGTTCGGGCGGCATGACATCGACGTCGCCGGACCGGTGATCGCCCGGGCCGTCGCGGACGGTCTGGACGTGGTCGGCCCTGTCCCTGGCGACACGGTCTTTGTCAAACTTCGGGCTGGTCAATACGACGCGGTCATCGCGAACTATCACGATCAGGGCCACATCCCGGTCAAGCTGCTTGGGTTCGAGATCGATCCCTCCACTGGCCGCTGGGACGCGCTGTCCGGCGTCAATATCACGCTTGGACTGCCGATCATCCGGACGTCGGTCGATCACGGGACGGCATTTGATATAGCCGGCAAGGGCATCGCGAATGCGGCCAGCCTGGTGGAGGCGATCGAATACGCCGAACGCCTCGCCGCTGGATAACACGCGATCGCAGTTGACCCGTGTCGAGGTGAACGGGAGAACGCCGGTGAAACCCCGCGTCGCACTGCCGGGTCCTCGTTCTTTCGCCGTGTTGAGAAGCGCCATGTTGGTCACCTTACCGGCGTCGAAGAAGGCCGGATGACGAGGGACTGAAGCCACAACGCCAAATCCGATTGCCCTCACACGCCGCTGGCGGAGACTGGCGAGACCTTACCGAGCACTGTACTGTGCAGCGCGGCAGAACCGCGCAATGCAACAGGCTATGCATGGCGCCAGACAAAGGACCCTCGTCCATGGACCTGAAGGACCACATCCGCGGCATTCCGGATTTTCCCAAGCCCGGCATCCTGTTCTACGACATCTCTACGCTGCTGCGGGACGCCGATGCGTGGCAGGTTGCGATGGGCCGGATGGCGCGAGCGGTGCGGGCGTATATGCCCGACCTTGTAGCCGGCGTGGAAAGCCGAGGCTTTCTGGTGGCCGCTCCGTTGGCGCTCAAACTGGGCTGCGGCTTTATTATGATCCGAAAGAGAGGCAAGCTGCCGGGCGAGACGGTCGGTCTGAACTACGCCCTGGAATACGGCGAGGATCGTGTGGAAATCCAGGCCGACGCGGTGCACTCGGGTCAGCGCGTGGTGGTGGTGGACGATCTGCTGGCGACCGGAGGGACAATGGCCGCCGGCATCGCGCTGCTGCGCCAGGTTGGCGCCGTCGTCCCCGCGGCGGCCGCCCTGATCGAACTCAGTTTCCTGAATGGTCGGAAGCGCCTGGACGTGCCGTGTGAGGCGCTTGTCTCATACGACAACTGATGCTGCCCGGCGTTTGCACCAGCCGGTAGAACGCCGTTTCCGGCGCTGCGGGGTCAGGAGACGGTCGCATACGGGCCGAGGTCCTAACACTTTGATGGGAAAGCCCGGCGAGATGCGGAAGCGGCGTTGCACGACATTGCCGCAAAGGTTAGCGTCTTCGTTCACGGCCGGGGCTGGCCGGATTGCTACTGAGGAGGCACGGCCCGACGCCGCGCATTGGCAAAAACGCTTCGGAATAGCCGAGCGAATGGGAGGCATGTTTATGGCCGCGCGCCCGCGCAGCTTCGAGAAGGGATGGGGACAGCAGATCGTCCCAACGGTCAGCGGCGTCGTGCCGACTACGCCGGCGAAACTCAAAAGCGGCCAATCGATCGATGAAGTCATCGCCGAGGGTCTGGACGAATTGCAAGGTTTTGCCCGCTGACCTGAGGGGACGCCGGCAACGACCGGCTGGCCCGCTAGGATGGGTTTTGGGAGGTCAAGGGAATGGCAGACGGCACGAGCATCCCGATCGGCGTGATCGCCCCGGGCAAGACAACAGCTCGAAGAAGCACCATGCGGAAGTTCGCCCAACGGCGATCGACCACTGGGTTTCTGCTGGCCCTGCCGTTGATCTTACTGGTCGCCGGGTTCGTGATCTATCCGGCGTTCTACGGGATCTACCTGAGCCTGTTAAACAAGAAGATGACCGCCTTCGTAGGTCTTGGGAACTTCCAGTTCCTGCTCAGGCGCCACACCTTCCAACTTGTCATCTTCCAGAGCTGCCTATTCGCGATCACCTCCGTCGTCTTTAAAGCGTTGATCGGCTTTATCCTGGCGCACCTGATGCACAACATCGGCGGTAAGAGCCAGCGCATATGGCGCGGCCTGCTTCTGGTGCCGTGGGTCATCCCGCTGGCGCTGTCCACCCTGACCTGGTGGTGGATGTTCGACCCGTCCTACTCGGCCTTCAACTGGGTGCTCAATCAGTTCGGTATTGCCAGCGTCCCATGGCTGGGCGTGGGCTGGATCGCGCGATTCTGCACGATTTCGGTCAACGTCTGGTTCGGCACGCCATTCTTCATGATCATGTACCTGGCGGCGCTGAAGTCGGTGCCCGAGCAACTGTTTGAGGCGGCGGCGATTGATGGGGCAACCGGTTTGCAGAAGTTGTTCTTCGTCACGCTGCCGATGATGCGCAACATCATTGCGATTACTGTGCTGTTCAGTCTGATCGTGACGTTCGCCGACTTCGATATCGTTCGTATCCTGACGTCCGGTGGCCCGCAGGACATGACCCATGTGTTTGCCACCTACGCCTTCCAGGTCGGCATTCAGTCCGGCGACATTCCTCTGGGCGCCGCCGACAGCCTGTTCATGTTCCCGATCCTGGCGTTTGCAGCCTTCTTTGTGCTGCGCGGCGTGACCAGACGCACCAAGGAGATCGCGACATGAGTCATGGAACGCGGGATGATCTCGACAAGTCAGACGAGGAATTTCGCCACCCAGCCGTCGCCACCGGAAACGCTGCGCTCTCCACCCCCCCGATAGAGGGCGCCCTCACCAGCAACCAGATGGGGGCGCGGTCGTCCGCCCAGAGCGGGACGGTATCGGAGCGTCGCATCGCGGTCGCCGCGGCGCGAAAACACAGTCTGCATCGGAGCCGGATGTGGGCGCTGTATGGCAGTTATATCGCGCTGAGCGTGTTTGTTGTGATGTTCCTGGTGCCGCCGTTCTATACGTTGGTGACCAGCCTGAAATCGTCAGCCGAAATATCGGCGCAGTCCGGTAGCCCCTGGCTGGTGCATCACCCGACGCTGGCAAACTTCTGGTATCTGATCACCTATCCGAATTTCCAGAGGTATTATCTGAACTCTGTGATCGTTACGGTGCTGACGGTTGGGATTTCGATGGTGGTCTCTGTGCTGGCGGCATTCAGCATGTCGCGGATGGGATTCTGGGGCAGCCAGACGTTGTCGACCGGAGTTTTCCTGACCTACCTGGTTCCGCCGTCGTTGCTTTTCATCCCGTTGTTCCAGATTGTCGGCCAACTAGGTCTGATCAATAATTTCTGGTGCCTGGTGATCCTATACCCCACCCTGGCGGTTCCCTTCTGCACCTGGATCATGATCGGGTACTTCAGTTCGATTCCTCGGGAACTGGATGAGGCCGCGCTGATCGACGGCGCGGGTTATCTGCAGATGCTCTGGAAGATCTTCATCCCTGTGGCGATGCCCGGCATCATCGCGGCCACGATTTTCGCTTTCACCGTGGCGTGGGGAGCGTTTCTGTATCCTCTGGCGTACCTCTACACATCGAATCAGATGGTGCTAACAGTCGGCATCATCTCCGACCTTATTCGGGGCGACGTATTCCAGTGGGGCAAGATCATGGCCGCCTGCCTTCTGGCCTCGATGCCGCCGATCATTATCTACGCCTTCCTAATGGACTATTACGTGGCGGGCCTCACGGCCGGCGCGACCAAGGGCTGATCTGTCCGGGTGGCCGGGGCTTGATCCGGTCCTGGAACCCTTAACCGAGGAAACGAAGAAACCATGGCTGAAGTCTCCGTCCGCAAAGTCGTCAAGGAGTATGAGGGCGGCGTCCAGGCGGTAAAGGGCATTGACCTGGACATCGCCGACCATGAGTTCGTGGTGCTGGTCGGGCCGTCTGGTTGCGGTAAGTCGACGACATTGCGCATGATCGCGGGCCTGGAGGAGATCACCGACGGGGAGATCTGGATTGATGGCGACGTCGTCAATGACGTTCCGCCGCGTGACCGCGACATCGCGATGGTGTTCCAGAACTACGCCCTGTACCCGCACATGAGTGTCTTCGACAACATGGCGTTCGGGTTGAAACTACGAAAATTCGCCAAGGACGAAATCAAACGGCGGGTCGCCGAGGCCGCCCGCATCCTCGATATCGCGTCTTTACTGGATCGGAAGCCTCGGGCGCTTTCTGGTGGTCAGCGGCAGCGCGTGGCGATGGGGCGAGCGATCGTGCGGAACCCGAAGGTGTTCCTGTTCGACGAGCCGCTCTCGAATCTCGACGCCAAGTTGCGGGTGCAGATGCGGACCGAAATCAAGAAGGTCCATCAGACGGTCCGCACCACAACCGTCTATGTGACCCACGATCAGATCGAGGCGATGACGTTAGCCGATCGGGTTGTGGTGATGAACCACGGTGTGATCGAGCAGGTGGGCACGCCGCAAGAGCTGTATCATCATCCGGCTACCCGTTTCGTTGCCGGGTTCATCGGGTCCCCCGCGATGAACTTCCTGCCCTGCCGGCTGCAGGATAGTGTCAATGGCGGCCTGGCCATTCGTGTGACGGACTCGATCACCGTGCCGGTCCCGCCGTCCCGGGCTAACCGCTACGACGCCTTCAAGGGCCAGGAGATGGTGCTCGGTATCCGGCCCGAGCACCTGTTCGAATACCATGAGCAGGGCAAACCGGGTTGGACTTGGGTCGATCTGCCGGTCGATGTCGTGGAGCCGATGGGTATGGAAACCATGGTTCATTTCTTTATCGACGGCGTGCCGGTCTGCGCTCGTGTTGATCCTTCCACCCACGCGGCGCCAGGCGAGATGCTCCCGCTGACGGCGGACTTGAACCAAATGCACTTGATGCATCGTGATACCGGCAAGGTGGTCTGAGGAAGACCAAGGAGGCTCCCTAATTATTGGGATCAAAGGGAGAGAGGCCCCCTTTGCGGGTCGAGGGCAGAGCCCTCGGCTCTGCTACCTTCCCGTCCCGAAGACGCCCAGCCTCTGCTGCTTGGCTCGGACCTATCCTGCGCGTACTTTTCGGAGGGGTGCGCGACGCGACCGCGGGGGCCAGTTGGTGCTCGTTCCCCGCGCCGGCGCGTGACCGCGATCAAGATATGACGAACGTCCTATTGCCGATTTCTGACAAGCCCTTAATTTCCCTGTTGCGCCGCGGCAGGCGCCTGACCCGGGGACCTTACGTAATGCGCCTGATCGGCTGCGTACCGCTTGCACTCTTGCTGTTGATCGCATCGGTCGGCCACGCCCAAACGCCCAGCGGTCCGCCGTCGGTCGGCGTGGTCCGGGCGGAGCAGACGGCCATAACGGAAACCTCGGAATTCGTCGGACGTATCCAGGCAATCGACCGCGTCGCCTTGACCGCCCGGGTGACGGCGTTCATCGACCAGCGGCTCTTCACCGAGGGAGCGGAAGTGAAGCAGGGCGACCTGCTCTATCGCTTGGAGCGCGCGCCGTTCGAAGCCGCGGTACAGCAGCAGGAGGCTGCGGTGGCCGACACCAGCGCGCGTCTTGCCAACGCCAATATCCAACTCGCCCGAGCACAGTCGCTGCTGGCGACGCCGGCCGGCCAGCGGTCCAACGTTGATGACGCCATCGCCAACCAGCGATCACTGGCAGCGCAGGTTCTTTCCGCCCAGGCGCAGTTGCGTTCGGCGCAGATCAACCTGGACTACACCGAAATCCACGCCCCGGTCGCCGGCAAGATCAGCCGGACCAGCATCACCGTCGGCAACGTCGTGTCGCCGAGTTCCGGGCCATTGGCGTCAATCGTCAGCCAGGATCCAATGTATGTGTTGTTCCCGGTGGCATCGCGCAGTCTGACGGAACTGGAAAAGCGTTACGCCGACAGGGGGGGTATCAATGCGGTCGTGGTGAAGCTGCGCCTGCCGGATGGGTCGATCTACGAGCACGAGGGAAAGATCGATTACGTCGAGCCGACCGTTTCTGCGACGACCGATACCATCCTGCTCCGCGCCCGTATCTCCAATCCGCCTCGTAAGGAAGCCGAAGCGGGACAAGCGGTAGAGCGGCCGCTGGTGGATGGTGCCTTCGTCACCGTCCTGGTCGAGGGCATCCAACCGGTCATGGCACTCGGCATTCCCCGCAAGGCGGTGCTGTCCGACCAGCAGGGCGACTACGTCTATGTTGTGGGCGACGGGCAACAAGGTGGAGCAGCGGCGCATCCAGTTGGGACAATCCACGCCGACCACCGCCGTGGTCGCCGGCGGGTTGAAGGAGGGCGAGATGGTCGTCTCCGACGGCATCCAGCGCGTCCGCCCCGGCATCGAGGTCAGCCCCGGCCCGGCCAGCCTCCACCTCCCACGGCACCACCAAAGCGCGGGAAAGTCATAGCATGATCTCCGGCGTTTTCATCGATCGGCCGCGGCTCGCGATCGTTATCGCCATTCTGCTGACATTGGCGGGCGGCGCTGTCGCTGATGCGCATCCCGGTGTCGCAGTTCCCCGACATCGTGCCGCCACAGGTCACGGTCTCCGCCACTTCGCCGGCGCCTCCGCGGCGGTGGTGAAGCGACGGTCGCGCAGCCGCTGGAGGCGGCGGTCGTCGGCGTGGACAAGATGATCTACATGAAGTCCAACAGCGCGAACGATGGCAACGTATTCGTTGACCGTCAGTTTCGAGTTGGGCACCAACCCCGACATCGACACGGTCAACGTCAACAACCGTGTGCAGCAGGCGATCGCGCGGCTGCCGCCGGAAGTCCAGCGGTACGGCCTGACGGTCCGCAAGAGATCGGCCGCGATCCTGGAGTTCCTGCAATTCTACAGTGAGGGCGGCAAGCAGGACCCGCTGTTCATCAGCAACTACGTGACCATCAACGTGCTGGACCGGCTGACCCGCGTCCCGGCGTGGGCGATGCGACGCTGTTCGGCCGGCTCGACTACTCGATGCGGATCTGGTTCGACATGGACCGGCTGGTCGCGTTGAACCTGGCGCCGCCGGACATCATCGCGGTGATCCAATCGCAGAACGTTCAGGCCGCGGTCGGACGGATCGGTGCCCGGCCGACCAGCGATGCGACGCAATTCCAATTGAGCGTGCAGACCCAGGGGCGGCTGACGACGCCCGAACAGTTCGGCAATATCGTCATCCGGGCCAACCCCGACGGGTCGGTGCTGCGCATTCACGACGTGGCGCGAACCGAGTTGGGGGCGGCGAACAGCGACACGCTGAGCCGGCTGAACGGCAATCCGGCGGTTTCGATCGGTCATTTATCTGTCCCCGGGCGCGAACGCGGTGCAGACGTCGGCGCGGGTCAGCAAGCGCGTTGGACGAACTGTCCGTACGTTTCCCGGACAGCATCAAGGCGCGGGTATTCTACGACAGCAGCTCGTTCGTTTCCGACACGATCAACGAGGTGGTGAAGACACTGGGGATCGCCTTCGCGCTGGTCGTCGCGGTGGTGTTCGTCTTCCTGGGCAGCGTGCGCGCGACGATCATCCCGATGGTGGCAATCCCGGTCAGCCTGATCGGCACGTTCGCCGTGCTGCTGGCGTTTGGCTTCTCCGCCAACACGATCTCCCTGCTGGCGATGGTGCTGGGGATCGGCGTCGTCGTCGACGATGCGATTGTGGTGGTGGAGAACGTCGAACGGGTCATGGCCGAAGAGCCGGATCTGTCGCCGACAGGAAGCGACCAAGAAGGCGATGGCGCAGATCACCGGGCCGGTTATCGCGATCTCGCTGGTGCTGCTGTCGGTGTTCGTGCCGGTGGCATTCATTCCCGGACTGTCGGGCACGTTGTTTCGCCAGTTCGCGGTGACGATCAGCATGTCGATGCTGCTGTCGGCGGTCATCGCGCTGACGCTGTCGCCGGCGCTGTGTGCGCTGTTCCTGCGGCATGGCCCCCGCCCGCGCGGGCCGGTCGGCTGGATGCTGATCGGCATCGACAAGGTCCGGGACGGATACTCCGCAGTGGTGAACCGGCTGTTGCGGCTGGCGGTGCTGTCGCTGCTTGTCATCGCTGGCGCCGGCGTCGGGATCGTCATGCTTGGCAAGATCACCCCGATCGGGTTCCTGCCGGAGGAAGACCAGGGCGCTATCTTCACAGTGGTTCAATTGCCGGATGGCGCCTCGGTCGAGCGCACCCGCAACGTCGTCCAGCAGGTGGAAGCCTGATCCGGCCGATGCCCCAGGTCGAGGCGGTGCTGTCGATCGTCGGCTTCTCTCTGCTGGATGGCGGCAATCAGCCGAATGCGGCGTTCATCGTTGTCCGCTTGAAGCCGTTCCGCGACCGCACGGGACCTGCCGACGGCGTTCGCACGGTCCTCGGCCAGATCTTTGGCGGGGCGCAGCAGATCCGTTCTGCAAACGTGTTCCCCTTCAACCTGCCGCCGATCATCGGTCTGTCCACCAGCGGTGGCTTCGAATACCAGTTGGAAAACCTGGAAGGCCGGCCGCCCGAGGATATGGCGAGCGTGATGCAGGGCATGGTCGCGGCGGCCAATCGAGATCCCCGGTTGACCCGGGTGTTTTCGACCTTCACCGCGTCCAACCCATCGATCTGGCTGGATATCGACCGCGAAAAGGCACAGGCGCTCGGTCTGTCGATCTCCGACGTGTTCAACGCGCTGCAGACCACACTGGGCGGCTATTACATCAACGATTTCAACCTGTTCGGCCGCACCTGGCAGGTCAATATCCAGGCCGACTCGGTCGATCGCAGCGATCCGGCGTCGATCTACAAGATCTACGTCCGCAACAACCGCGGCGAGATGGTTCCGCTCCGCTCTATCGTCAATGCCCGCATCCAACTTGGTCCTCAGGTCATCAGCCGCTACAACAACTATCGGAGCGTGACGATCAACGGCAGCCCCAAGCCGGGCGTATCGTCCGGCGACGCGTTGGTGGCGATGGACCAGCTCTCACGCACGACACTGCCGCCGGGCTTCACTTACGAGTGGACCGGCACAGCGTACCAGGAGCGCGAAGCATCCGGACAGACCGGGTACATCCTCGCGCTGGCGGTGCTGTTCGCCTACCTGTTCCTGGTGGCGCTGTACGAGAGCTGGATGATCCCGATTCCGGTGCTGCGTCTCGGTCACCGTCGGCGTGCTGGGCGCGTTCTTCGGAATGTGGCTCTCGGGCCTGTCGTTGGACCTATATGCGCAGATCGGCATGGTGGTGCTGATCGCGCTGGCGGCAAAGAACGGCATCCTGATCGTCGAGTTCGCCAAGGAGGCGCGGGAATCCGGCCTGTCGATCCGCGACGCGGCGGCGATGGGAGCGCGGATGCGGATCAGGGCCGTGCTGATGACGTCGATCGCATTCATCTTCGGGTTGATCCCACTGGTGTGGGCGACGGGTGCGGCGATGCTGAGCCGGCGGGCAGTGGGCACCGCGGTCTTCGCAGGGATGATCGTCGCCAGTTCGATCGGCGTGTTCCTGATCCCGATGCTTTACGTCGTGTTCCAGACGATGCGGGAGCGGGTGAAGCGGCGATTTGGCGCGACCATCAGGCATCGGTAGCGACC
This sequence comes from uncultured Alphaproteobacteria bacterium, assembly GCA_963733925.1. GTDB lineage: Bacteria > Pseudomonadota > Alphaproteobacteria > Acetobacterales > Acetobacteraceae > Rhodopila. The sequence goes on from CAVTFL010000005.1 coordinate 144,685, forward strand.
GGGGTTGTGCAGGTCACGACGCACCGCGGCTACTCGACATAGATGATGATCGCACGGCGGCCCACCCATTTGCGCGAATCTCACGAAGCACGCGACTTGCTCCTTGCATCAGAACGCCGCCGCCCATAGGGTCCGGCCGGTTTCGGGGCGTGGCGCAGCCTGGTAGCGCGCCTGTTTTGGGTACAGGAGGTCGTGGGTTCGATTCCGCCGCCCCGACCATCCGGCGATCACACGCCCCGGTGTCGGGCGCGTGAACAATGAGCTTGTGGAGAGGCTTTCCATGCGTGCCCGCATTTTCCAGCCGCCGAAGACCGCCATGCAGTCCGGGTGGGCCAGAACGCACGAATGGGTGCTGGAATTTATGCCCTCACATGGGAGGCACGCCGACCCGCTGATGGGATGGAGCGGCGGTGGCGACACGCAGACTCAGGTGAGACTGTTCTTCGACACGCGTGAGGAAGCCTTCGCTTACGCCGAACGTGCCGGCATCCAGTATGACGTGGAACTGCCACACGCCCGCCGGATCAAGCCCAAGGCCTACGCCGACAACTTCAAATGGGGCCGCATCGAAAACTGGACACACTGACCGGCCTGTCCTGATGGCTGTCTATACCGAGGTCACCGACGAGGCCCTTGCCGATTTCCTGCTGGGCTACGACATCGGCACGATGGTTGCGTTCCGCGGCATCGCCGAGGGCGTCGAGAACTCCAATTTCTCGCTGCGCACGAGCAGCGGCGATTTCATTCTGACCTTGTACGAAAAGCGCGTGGATCCGAATGACCTGCCCTGGTTTCTCGGCCTGATGGAGCATCTGGCGCAACACGGCCTTGTCTGCCCTCAGCCGGTGCGCGGGCGGGACGGCGCGGCGCTACGGCACCTGTCCGGGAGGCACGCCGCTATCACGACGTTCCTGCCCGGCGTCTGGCCGCGACGCGTGCGGCAAGGGCACTGTGGCCCGGTCGGCGATGCACTGGCGAAGCTGCATGTGGCCGGCGCCCGCTATGGCCCGACACGTTCCAACGCGCTGGGGCCGGGAAGCTGGATGCCACTGCTCGATCGCTGCCGAGCGCGTGGGGATGAGCTGCAGCCGGGGTTGGTCCGCGAGTTAGACACCGCATTGGCCTCGATCCTGGCGGGCTGGCCGGCGCAGCTTCCAGTTGGGCATATCCACGCCGACCTGTTCCCGGACAACGTCTTCTTTCTGAACGACAAGGTCTCGGGCGTCATCGACTTTTACTTCGCCGCAACCGACCTGTTGGATTACGACATCGCAGTCTGCCTCAATGCGTGGTGCTTCGAGGCGGATTTCTCTTTCAACGTGACCAAAAGCCAAGCCCTGCTGGGCGCGTATCAGGCGGTGCGGCGGCTGTCGGCGGACGAGCAGGCCGCCTTGCCGGTGCTCTGTCAGGGGGCGGCCATTCGCTTCTTGCTGACGCGGTTGTACGATTGGCTCAATACGCCGGCGGGCGCGCTGGTAACCCGAAAGGATCCGATGGAATATCTACGGCGCCTGCGATTTCACCTGACAGCCACGGACGGGCGCGCCTATGGCCTCTGAGGAGATCATGGTGTCGCTGCCGCCCGACCCTGACAAAGTGGTCGAGATTTGGACCGATGGCGGCTGCAGGCCGAACCCCGGACCTGGCGGGTGGGCGGCGATTCTGACGTTTCGCAATGTTGTCAAGGAACTGTCCGGCGCCGAGGCGCTGACAACCAACAACCGGATGGAACTGACCGCGGCGGCGATGGCGCTGGAGTCATTGAAACGCCCGTGTCACGTCGTGATTCATACCGACAGCCAGTATGTGAGGAACGGCGTCACGCGGTGGGCCACCGGTTGGGTACGCAAGGGCTGGAAGAATGCCGCCGGCGATCCGGTGGCGAACATCGACCTGTGGAAGCGCATCCTCACGGCGCAAGAGACGCACCGGGTGGAGTGGAAATGGGTGCGTGGCCACGACGGAAACGACATGAACGAACGGGCCGACCGGTTGGCAACGGAAGCTCGGCGCGCCGCATTCGGCGGAGAGACGTCGGGCAACCCGTAGCGCAGCCTCGCCCACGGTCAGGATAACCTCGCGCCGCCGGACTCCTTAATCCTCGAAAATCCATCGAAGTTTTCGACAAGGCACAGACCACCGTGCCTGCTTCGCCATGGGAGGACTTGCGGCTGAATATGAATTGATATGTTATAACGTTTCATAACGTTCCGCCGTCCCGGCGCCGAAAGGAGCCAAACCAATGCGCGCTCGCGCTCTGCGCGGCCTGTCCGCTGTGCTTTGCCTGTTTGCCAATCTGACGCCGACGCGCGCCGCCGATCCAGCCTCGGACAGTGGGGACCTGACGATCGATATCGACGTGATCTCGAAGCGGCTTGATGTGGCACGCCAGCAAATCCAGCCGGATCTTGGCGCCACCACCTACAAATTCACGCCCGAGGCGCTGCAAAATATTCCCCAAGGCGAAAACGCCCCGCTGAACCAGGTGTTGCTGCAAGCACCGGGCGTGGCGCAGGACAGCTTCGGCCAGATCCATCTCCGCGGCGAGCATGCCAATGTGCAGTATCGCGCTGAACGGGGTTGAACTGCCCGAGGGGTTGTCGGTCTTCGGCCAGGCCCTCACTGAACGTTTCGCCAACAGCCTGACCTTGATTACCGGCGCTCTGCCCGCACAGTATGGCTTCCAGACCGCAGGCGTGGTGGACATTCAGACCAAGACCGGCGCGACCAATCCAGGCGGCATGGTGTCGATGTACGGCGGAAGTTGGAACTGGCTGGAACCCAGCATCGAATATGGCGGACGCAGCGGTTCGGCGGATTACTTCATCGTTGCCGACGGCCTGCACAACGACCGCGGCATCGAGAATCCGGCGCCCACTTTCAACGCCATCCATGACACCACCAACCAGTTTCACGGGCTGGCATACCTGTCGGAAATCATTGATCCCGATACGCGGATCAGCCTGATCCTGGGTGGCTTCGACAGCAGCTTTCAAATTCCCAACAATCCCGGGCAACAACCCGCGCTGGGTTTGAACGTCAACGGCGTGACCAGCGTCAACAGTTCAACGCTGAACGAAAACCAGGATGAGATGACCGCATTCGCTGTCGTGTCGCTGCAGAAACATTTTGAGGATCAAGATGTGCAGTTCTCTGTATTCAACCGCTCCAGCACACTGAGCTTCTCCCCGGATCCGACGGGCGATCTGCTGTTCAACGGCATCGCTCAACAGGCCTCGCGCGTGGACATCGCGACCGGCGTACAGAGCGACGGGAGCTGGCGGATCAACGAGCAACACACGCTGCGCGCCGGTTTCCTGGCCGAGATCGAGCAGGCCAAGTCCGATACGCTGTCGAGCGTGCTGCCGGTGAACAGTGCCGGCATACAGACGTCGGCCCAACCGATCAGTATCACCGACAACCACAATTCCTTTGGGGATCTGTATGGCTTCTACGCCCAGGACGAATGGCGGCTGACCCCCAGGCTGACGCTGAACTATGGCGCTCGATTTGATGCGGTCGAGGAATTCACCCACGAAAGCCAGGTGAGCCCCCGTATCAATCTGGTCTGGAAACCATTCAACGATACCACAGCGCACATCGGCTACGCCCGCTACTTCGTACCTCCCCCTTATGAGGTGCTGTCGTCGAGTAGCATTGCCAAGTTCACCGGCACGAGCGCGGCACCCGAGGTAACGCAAGACGACACGGTGCGTGCCGAGCGATCGAACTATTTTGACGCGGGAATTAGCCAGGTCGTGGTGCCCGGCCTGACGCTGGCCGTCGATGCGTATTACAAACTATCGAAGAATCTGATCGACGAAGGTCAGTTTGGCGCCCCCATCATTCTGACCGCGTTCAACTATGCGCAAGGGCGACAGCAAGGGATCGAAACGACAGCAAGCTATGACCACGGCCCATTGTCCCTGTATTCCAATGTGGCCTGGTCACGTGCGATGGGCAAGAATATCAACTCCGCGCAGTACAATTTCTCAGCGACTGAGCTTGCTTATATCGCCGACAATTACATCCATCTCGATCACGATCAGACCTGGAGCGGGTCGGCGGGAGTCGCCTACATGTTCAATCCCGACACTCCGCGACGCACGCGGGTCTCGGCCGATCTACTGGTCCAAAGTGGATTGCGGGCCGGCACGCCGACGATCCCAAACGGGGCGACGCTACCGGCTTACACCACCGCGAACTTCTCAGTGGTTCAGCGCCTCCGCCCCGGCACCGACCTGCGCCTGGACGTGCTGAACTTTGCAGATGCACGCTACGAAATCCGCAACGGCACGGGCGTCGGTGTCGGCGCTCCACAATTTGGTATCCGCCGCTCGATCCTCGCGGGAATTACACAGAGGTTCTGACGCTGCTATTGCAGCCCAAACATCATCGGATTGAAATGAGGAAGGAGAAATGATCCATGAAGCTTCTGTTATCCTTGGTCCTGATCGGCACCATCACTCTAATGCCTGGCGTCGGCGTCGCAGCGGACAAGATCAAGGTCGTAGCCACATTCACCGTGATCGCAGACATGGTGGCCAACGTGGCTGGCGGTCGTGTCGACTTAGCCACGATTGTCGGGCCGGATAGTGATACCGAGGAATATGAGCCCACCGCCGCCGATGTCCCGAAAATAGCCAACGCGCAGATCCTGTTCATGAACGGGCTCAACGACGATTTTGAGCCCTGGCTGGACTCGCTCATGAAGCAGTCAAGGTTCTCCGGCACGAAGGTTATCGTCACCCGTGGCGTCAAGGGGCTCAGCGCGGAAGACGAACATCCGATCGGTGGCAAGCCAAAGGCCATCACGCTAGATCAGCATGCGTGGATGAAATCCCAGGAACGGCATGATCTACGTGAAGAACATCGCTGACACGCTGGTCCGTCTTGATCCGGCGAACGCCGACGAATACCGCAACCGGGCCGCGTCCTATACCCAACAACTTCGAGACCTGAACGCCTGGGCGCAGGCCGAGATGGCCGCTGTTCCGGCCTCCAAGCGCCGAGCGCTTTCGTCGCATGAATCTCGCTGCAGGTACTTGGCCAACGCGTTTTCAATCACGATGATCTCGGTCTACGGCTGGACCAACAAATCGGAACCCTCCGCCGCCGATCTGGCGCGTTTGACGGACCAGATTCAGCGGGAAAGGGTGAAGGCGCTGTTCCTAGACAGCATCACTGATCCACGGGCGATGGAGCGGATCAGCAAGGAAACGGGCGCGGTCATCGGAGGCACGATTTATGGGGATGCATTGTCCAAGGCGGACGGGATAGCGGGGACGTACATCGAAATGATCCGGCACGACGTTTCCACCATGAAGGAAGGGATGCTGCTCAACTGACGGCCGGGAACGTTGCAAGCCAACCCCGAAAGGCACGACTAGGATTATCGCTACCTTGACCGGAGGCGGTTGCATCTATCTGCTGCACTGCAAGGCCATAACCGCGGCGTCGGCGATGTCCGATCCGTGGATGTCGCAGTGCGGCAGGTCCGCTGTCTCGGAGGGGAAATGGCCCGACCGCTTGATCCGCCCTCGCAAGGGCGCTCCCATCAGATCGGAGGTGGTCCGCCCGCCGACCGTTCTACTGCGCCAGCGACCACTCCGCCGAAGTGGCGCATCATTTGCGCCGCTTCGATCGGCAACGCACTGGAGTGGTTTGATCTGCTCGTTTACGGATATCTTGCCGTCATCATCTCCCGCCTGTTCTTCCCGTCTGGCGACGAAACAATTTCCCTACTCCTCGCACTCGGAACATTTGGCGCTTCCTATCTGGTGCGACCGCTCGGCGCCCTTGTACTCGGTGCCTACGCCGACCGTGCCGGACGGAAAGCGTCGCTGCTGATTTCGATCCGGCTCATGATGATCGGCACCTTCGTCATGGCAATCGTGCCGCCGTACCACGTCATTGGCGCGCTGGCACCAATCTGCGTCCTCGTCGTCCGGCTGATGCAGGGTTTTTCGGTCGGCGGCGAGTTCGGCAGCGCGACCTCGTTCCTGGTCGAGCACGGCCCGGATCGAAAGGGCTTCTTCGCGAGCTTCCAGTGGGCCGGCCAAGGGCTGGCGGCGGTTCTCGCCTCGGCGTTCGGAATCCTGATTGTCACGGCTCTGACCCGCGAGCAGGCCGAGGGCTGGGGCTGGCGAATACCCTATGTGTTCGGTTTGTTGATTGGGCCGATCGGGTTCTATATCCGCCGGCACATTGACGAGACGCCGGAGTTCATCTCCGCCCCGATTTCAACGGCACCGTTGAGTGAGCTGTTCTCCGGACAACTTTATCGCGTCCTCCTCGCAATTGGCATTGCAGTCGTCTCGAACAGTTCGAATTATCTGATCCTGTTTATGCCTACATACGCCGTCACGAACCTGAAGATGCCGGCATCCACAGGCTTTATCGCCACGCTGCTGGGCGGCCTCATTCTCACCCTCGGATCACCCGTCAGCGGCCATCTATCAGACAGAATTGGCCGAACGCCGATCATGATCGCGGCGACCGTGCTGTTTTTCATCAGCGCCTATCCAGCTTTTCTGCTGCTGACAGCGCTGCCCCATGTCGCCGTCGTCGCCTTCGTCGTCTGCTGGCTCAGTCTGCTGAAGACCGCCTACAGCGGCGTCCTGCCGTCCTTGATGGCCGAGCTTTTTCCGACCCGCACGCGTGGCATCGGCGTGGCGCTGAGTTATAATATCTCGGTGCCAATCTTCGGCGGCTTCGCACCGTTTTTCGCCGTGCTCCTCATCCAACTCACCGGCGACCAACACGCGCCGAGTTTCTATCTGATGCTGACAGCCCTGATCAGTCTGGGCGCGCTCCTGACCATCCGCAACCGGCTTCATCTCAGGTGATGCGGTTCCCGTCCGCCCGGCCTGCGACTTGGCACCTGCGTTCGCCGGCGCTACATCGGACGCACAACCGCGCTTCAGGAAACGCCTCGCATGATCAACAAGATAGTCCAGACCATGGCCGAGGTGATGGCTGGCATCAAGGACGGGTCAACGATTCTGCTCGGCGGCTTCGGCGCGGTGGGTCAGCCAAACGCGCTGATCGACGGTCTGATTGATCAGGGCGCCAAGGACCTGACGGTCGCCTGCAACAATGCCGGCGTCGGTCACACCGGCCTGGCGCGACTGATGGAACTGGGCCGCGTCCGCAAAATCGTTTGCTCCTTCCCTCGCAGTTCCGACCCCGTGGTGTTCGAGACGCTGTATCGCGCAGGCAAGATCGAGCTGGAGATTGTCCCGCAAGGCACCCTGGCCGAACGCATGCGGGCGGCCGGCGCGGGCGTGCCCGCCTTCTTCACCGCGACCGGCGTCGGCACCAAAATGGCTGTCGGCAAGGAACACCGGGAGATCGACGGGCGTACCTATATCCTCGAGCAGGCGCTGAAAGGGGATGTTGGGCTGGTGGAAGCGTGGGAGGCCGATCGTTGGGGCAACCTGACCTACAAGCAGGCTGGCCGGAACTTCAATCCTATCATCGCCATGGCCTCCGAGCTGACCTTGGTGCAGTCCCAGCATCTCCGCGAACTGGGCGAGATCGACCCCGACCATGTCGTGACGCCCGGCATTTTCGTGGATCGTGTGTTGCACGTGCCCTACGGTGATCCTTCCGGCTTCTGATCAGGAGACGTCCGCCATGACCACAACCACCGAGCATGCCTTCAAGCCATTCACCCGCCAGCAGATGGCACGCCGCGCCGCCGCCGATATCCCAGAGGGTTGGTACGTCAATCTGGGCATCGGCATCCCGACCCTGATCGCCGACCATGTGCCTATGGACCGCGAGGTCATCTTCCACTCCGAGAACGGCGTTCTCGGGATGGGTCCGGCGCCGGAGAAGGACAAGATCGAGCCCTGGCTGATCAATGCCGGCAAGCAGTACGTCACGCTGCGCCCAGGCGGCAGTTTCTGCCATCACGCCGACAGTTTCGCGATGATCCGCGGCGCAGCATCTGGACTTGTGCGTGCTGGGCGCGTTTCAGGTTGCCGACAACGGCGACATCGCCAACTGGGCGACCAGCGAGAACGACACCGCTCCGGCGGTCGGGGGCGCGATGGATCTGGCGGCCGGGGCCAAGCGGCTATGGGTGCTGATGGAGCACACCACAAAGGACGGCACGCCCAAGCTGGTAACGAAGTGCTCCTATCCGCTGACCGCGCCAGGCGTGGTCAAGCGTGTGTATACGAACCTGGCGACGATCGACGTGACCGAGCGCGGCTTCGTTGTTCTGGGCATGGCGCCGGGCCTGACGTTCGAGGACCTGCAGGCCCGCACCGAAGCGAAGCTGCATCTGCCGGCCTGATCGCCGAACCTGCCTATTGGTGATGGCTGAAGCGCTGCCGGCAACGCACAAGAGAGCCGCGGCGGTTCCATTCTGCCTGCAGCAAAGCTGATTACCGACCCATCGCAAGTGGCTGGATATCCTGGGGTGGCAGATCCGCCAACAGGGCGGCGGCCGTCCGTCCCAAGACCGGATGCACCCAGTCTGGGGCCACATCCGCCAGCGGCGCCAGCACAAAGGCGCGCTCATGGGCGCGCGGATGCGGCAGGATGGGGTCCGGTTCAGCACGCACCAGGTCACCAATGGCGATAATATCGAGGTCGAGCGTCCGAGCAGCGTTCGGGACGCTTCGCTCGCGGCCGCACGCTTTCTCCACCGCCATGAGGCGCGCCAGCAACGCCGCTGGATCGAGCATCACGCCCGGATCGACCACCAGCGAAGCAACAGCGTTGACATAGGGCGGCTGGCCGGACGGAGGCATGGCGCGGAAAGAAACCAGCGTGAGAGGCCCGCGAGGCGCATCCCAGGGAACGAGCCCAGCATAGCGATGGCTAGCCGGCAGGTCTCCAGCGCCGGCCTCCCATCGGGTCCGGGCAGATTGGCCCCGACACCGATCAGGGCTATACACGCCGATGCGGTGCTATGACCGTTTCGATGTTCACAAAATTGACGCATGGTTATAGAGTCCGCTGTTCCGAATCCGCCGATTTGGCGGGACCGTATCGTTTTCGCTTACCGCCACCCATTTCAACCAGTACCGCAAGGTTAAGCACGATGGCTTTTTTACCCAACGAACGTGTCGCTCTTTTCATCGACGGTGCCAATCTCTACTCGGCGTCGCGCAATCTAGGGTTCGACGTCGATTACCGTAACCTTTTGGAATACTTCAAGAAAAGGTCGAACGTCATCCGTGCCTACTACTACTCGGCAGTGCTGGAGACAGAGGAATACTCGCCGTTGAAGCCATTGACGGACTGGCTGGCCTACAATGGATATGCGCTGGTCACCAAGCCGGCGAAAGAATTCACCGATGCGACAGGGCGTCGGCGGGTGAAGGGCAACATGGACATCGAGATCGCGGTGGACATGCTGGAACTTTCAGACAAGATCGATCACGTTGTGTTGTTCAGCGGCGACTCTGACTTCCGCCGGCTGGTGGAGGCCGTTCAGCGCAAGGGTGTGCGGGTGTCCGTGGTGTCCTCGGTGCGCACCAGCCCGCCGATGGTTGCCGACGAACTCCGCCGGCAATGTGACCAGTTCCTCGAACTGGCGGAAATCGCGCCCGAATTCACGCGACGGCAAACCGAACCTCGACAGCGCAGCAACACCGGGGGCCGCAGCACGCCGGCCGAGCCCTTCGCCGATCCGCACGAGGCGACCTGAGCAGCGACGACCCGTGAGCTATCAGGCGCCGGCGGCGGATTGTCCGCTGTGTCCTCGGTTAGTTGGCTACCGGGATCGCAACCGGGCTGCCAATCCTAGCTGGTTCAACGGCGCTGTCCCGAGCTTCGGGCCGCTCGATGCCCGTTTTCTGGTGGTGGGATTGGCCCCGGGTGTGCGCGGAGCGAATCGGACAGGGCGGCCTTTCACCGGCGATTTTGCCGGCGTGCTGCTGTATCAGACCTTGATCGCATTCGGGTTCGCCGAGGGGGATTATCGCGCCGACCCAGCGGACGGGATCGTTCTGCAGGACTGCCGCGTGACCAATGCGGTGCGTTGCGTGCCGCCGGCCAATTTGCCAACGCCGGCTGAGATCACGGCTTGCAACCCGTATTTGGCGCAGGAACTGGCGGCGATGCCTCGACTACGCGTGATCCTGGCTTTGGGTGGGGTGTCGCACAAGGCGGTACTGCGGGCGTGTGGTCTGCGGGCGAGCAACGCTACGTTCGCTCATGGCCGTGTGCACGAACTGCCGGACGGGCTACAACTGGTGAATAGCTACCATGTGTCCCGACTGAATACGAACACGGGACGGCTGACGACGGCGATGTTTGAAGCGGTGATGGCGGACATCGTGAACCGCATGACTTAGCGCAACAGCAGCCTGACTCGATGCGCAAAGCGCCTTCAGGCTGATGAAATTGCTCGCAAATCGAGGGCTAGACCATTCCCACTCAATGTGGAAACGCTCTAGCATCTTTCGCGCTTCGGGCGTGTCGCCCAGCGCGGTCATGCCCTGGGGCACACGCGATGCGATTGACCACATTTTCCGATTATACCCTGCGGGTACTGATGTACCTGGCCCTGCATCCGGATCGTTTTGTCACTATCCCGGAGATCGCGGCGGCGTTCGGCGTTTCCGTCAATCATCTGATGAAGGTGGTCCAGCGTCTGGCGGCTAGCGGTGATGTTGAGACGCTGCGTGGCCCCCGAGGTGGTTTGCGCCTCTTGCGTCCGGCCGAGGCGATCCGCGTCGGAAGTGTCATTCGGGTGACGGAACCGGATATGGCGTTGGCTCCTTGTACAGAGTGCGTCATTCGGCCTGAGTGCAACCTGTCCGAGGTGCTGGATCAGGCGGTCGCTGCGTTCATGGCCGTTTTGGATAAATATACAGTGGCGGATCTGGTGGCTCGGCAGGAGGCGTTGCTGGGATTGCTGGGGCGGCAGTTCGGTGGTGGCGGTTCGGCCTCCAGCGGCGTGGATCGCCCGGAGCGGGAGGCCGATGCGCCCGCCTGATGCCGGCGCTCTCTTGAACCGGTGATCCTTGGGAAGCTGAGTGCGAGCATACAACATTGACAATCAGATCGGGTTAGACTAACTAGACTTAGTCTAATAGGAGGCAGCAATGTCGGCGATCAATATTCACGAGGCCAAGACGCACCTGTCTCGCCTGATCGAAACAGCAGCCAGTGGCGAGACGGTGGTCATCGCCAAAGCCGGCAAACCTCTGGTCAAACTCACAGCGTTGGACGCGCCCACGGGTGGCAAGCGCCGTCTCGGCTTCATGGAAGGCCAGTTCGACGTCCCGGATGACTTTGACACCATGGGTGGGCCGGAGATCGAGCGGCTGTTCGGTATCGAGTGAGGTTGCTGCTTGATACCCACATACTGCTGTGGGCCGCTTTTTCCTGGCGTCGGTTACCTGAAGACGGTCGCGTTATGCTGGAACAAGAGGACAATGTCCCTGTATTCAGCGTCGCGAGCCTTTGGGAGGTGGCGATCAAGCGAAGCCTAGGACGCGAGGACTTCCGCGTCGATCCGCGGCTGCTGCGGCGAGGGTTGATAGACAACGGTTATGAGGAATTGCCGATCCTGGGGCAACACGCCGTAGCGGTTGACGGTTTGCCACTCATTCACAAGGACCCGTTCGATCGGCTGCTGATTGCTCAGTCGCTGATCGAGGGAATTACGCTTCTGACCATGGACCCGTTGGTCGCGCGGTATCCCGCGCCGGTTCGAGCCATTTGAGGGCTCGCGGTTGCTACACCGTCCGCGCCAGTTCCGTCTCGATGGCGCGTGACAGCGCAGGGCTATCCGGCTCGTCGCCTGATCCGAAAGTGCCGGCAATGCGACCGTCGCGGCCGATCAGCACCTTGTTGAAGTTCCATTTCGGCTGCCACTGCTGCTCGGCCTTTACCCACGCATAGAACGGGGCGGCCAGCGCGCCGCGGACGTGGGAGATCGCGGTCAGCGGAAAATCGACGTCGAACCGGGTCTCGCAGAAGGCCTTCACCGTGGCATTGTCGGCCGACTCCTGGTTGAAGTCCTGGCTCGGCACACCGATGACCGTCAGACCGGCCGCCGTCTTTGCAGCATGCAGCTTCTCCAGGCTTTCGTACTGGTGTGTGTAGCCGCAGAAGCTGGCGGTATTTGCCACAAGCAAAACCCGGCCTTCGAACTCGGAAAAATTAAGCGTTCCCCCGTCGATCGACGGGAAATCGAACGCCCAGGCCAGTCGGTTTTTGGCGGCTGCCATCACAAGAACTCCTCCGGTCATCGCCAGCAGATTCCGGCGTGTGGTTTCAACGATACCGCTCCTCCAGCCAGGGATCGGCGTTGTTGTGGTAGCCGCGGACTTCCCAAAAACCCGGATGGTCGCTGATGGTGAAATGGATCCGCCGCAGCCATTTGGCTGATTTCCAAAGATAAAGGCGTGGAACCAGCATCCGCACTGGACCGCCGTGCTCGCGACTGATCGGTCGGCCTTCCCACTGGTGAACGAGGAACACATCCGGCTGGTCGAACTGATCCAGACGGATATTGGTTGTGTAGCCGTCATGGGCCGTGAAAATGACATGCTTCACCTCGACGGACGGCTTCACGATCTGCAGCAGGGCGCGGGCCGAGACACCCTTCCAGTGGTTGTCATAGCGCGACCACTGGGTCACGCAATGCATGTCGGACAGGCTGTCGGACATTGGCAACGCCATGAATTCGTCGAGCCTCAGGCTGAGGCGATTTTCCACGGCACCATCAACATCGAGACGGAATTTCGCCTCCGTCACGTTCGGCTGGGCGCCGAGGTCGAGCACCGGCCAGTCCTTCACCAGCCGCTGGCCGGGTGGAAGCCGGTCCTTGTCCCGGTCCGCAGTGGTGCCGGTGAGCAGTCGCCCGTCGCGAGCCCAATCCTGTTTGCGCTCGATCAGTTTGTCCCGGATCCTGCCGGTGATCTCGACGTCATCGTCCTCCATACGGCCCTCATGCGGCTATGGCGCAGAGAGTGGCGGTTTCGCGCCGCCTTGCAAAGGCTGAAGGCGGGAAAACCGTCACTCCCTTGTTCCGCAGATTGACCGCCGCGACCCGCGGGACCAAAGATATCTTGCGATCCAAGCCTGTCTTGCGACCAAAGATATTCTGCGACAAAAGCCCCGGGCCATGATCCTTCTCATCGACAACTACGACAGCTTCACCTTCAACCTCTACCACTTCCTGGGCGACGTTGGCGCCCAGATGCGAGGTGTGGCGCAACGACAAGCTGTCGGTCGCCGATGCGATGGCGATGCAGCCGGAGGCGATCGTGCTGTCGCCCGGTCCCTGCACCCCGAACGGAAGCCGGCATCTGCCTGGACCTGATCGCGCCGCCGGCAGGCAAGATCCCGCTGCTCGGCGTCTGCCTCGGGCACCAGGCGATCGGCCAGGCGTTCGGCGGCAAGATCATCCGAGCGCCAGAACCGATGCACGGCAAGGTCTGCGCCATCACCCACACCGGCACGGATATCCTGGCAGAGCCTGCCCTCCCCGTTCCGCGCCACGCGCTATCACAGCCTGATCGTCGAGCGGGACACCCTCCCCGATAGCCTGGTGCCGACCGCCTGGACCGAGGACCTGGGAGGAGCCGGCAGCAAGCTCGTATGGCGATGCACCACCGCACACTGCCGATCTACGGGGTGCAGTTCCACCCCGAGAGCATCGCCAGCGAGCACGGTCACACCATCCTCGCCAACTTCCTGGCATTGGCGCGGGGCACGAACGCCCCTGCCGATAATCCCCTCGGCCGCGCCGCCTGAGCCATGTCCGCCAACCTGAAGCCGTTCATCGCCCGACTGGCCGCCGGCGAAACCCTATCGGACGGGCAGGCCGAGGCGGCGTTCGACATCATCATGTCGGGCGAGGCCACGCCGGCGCAGATCGGCGCCCTGCTGATGGCGATGCGCGTGCGCGGCGAGACGGTTTCCGAAATCACCGGCGCAGTGCGCGCGATGCGCGCTCGGATGACGGCGATCGAAGCGCCCGCCGGCGCGATCGACGTCTGCGGCACCGGCGGCGACGGGGCGGGCACGCTGAACGTGTCCTCGGCGGTGACGTTCGTCGTCGCCGGGTGCGGCGTCCCCGTCGCCAAGCATGGCAACCGAGCGCTGTCGTCTCGCACCGGCGGGGCGGATGTGCTGACTGCGCTGGGGGTCAACATCGATGCGCCAATCGGCTCGCTGCCCTCGATCCTGGCCGAGGCCGGTTGCGTCTTCCTGTTCGCTCCACGGCATCACCCGTCGATGCGCTCACGCGGCCGGGCCTCGGGTCGAGCTCGGTACCCGGACGATCTTCAACCTGCTCGGTCCGCTGGCCAATCCGGCTCGCGTGCGCCGGCAGTTGACCGGGGTGTTCTCGCCCAGATTGGACGCGGCCGATGGCGGAAACGCTCGCGGCGCTGGGGCATGAGGCCGCCTGGATCGTGCACGGCATGGGCCTCGATGAACTGACGGTCGCCGGACAGAATCACGTGACGGCGCTGCATGGCGGAAAAATCCTCAGCTTCGTCGTGGAACCGGAGGACGCCGGGCTGTCGCGCGCGCCGATCGCGGCGATCCAGGGCGGCGACGCCGGGTTCAACGCCTCCGCGCTGGAAGCCGTGCTCCAGGCGCGCACCCGGCGCCTACCGCGACACGGTGCTGCTGAACGCCGCCGCCGCGTTGATCGTGGCCGGCCGGGCGGGCGATTTGCGCGAAGGTGTCTCCCTCGCTGCACGTTCGATCGCATCCGGAGCCGCGTTCGCCGCGTTGGAGACCTTGCGGCGGGTAAGCGCCGTAACCGTATCCTAAAGGGAGGCCTGATGGCAGACGATATTGGCTCGATGCCGGACGTGCTCGCCCGCATCTGCACCGATGTTCGGGCAGACGTCGCCGCGCGGAAGGCAAAGCGCGGCGATCGACGGGCTGCGGCAGGAGATCGCCGCGCGGCACGATGCCACCCGCGGGTTTGGCTACGCGCTGAAGCAGGCCTCGGCGGCCGGCCGATATGGGTTGATCGCGGAGATCAAGAAGGCTTCGCCGTCGGGCGGGCTGATCCGGCCGGATTTCGATCCGCCCTCGTTGGCGCGGGCCTACGAGGCCGGTGGCGCGGCCTGCCTGTCGGTGCTGACGGAGCGGACGCATTTCCAGGGTGATCCGGAGCATCTGAAGGCAGCCCGCGCCGCGGTGAAACTGCCGGTGCTGCGGAAGGATTTCATGCTCGACCCTTGGCAAGTCTATGAAAGCCGAGCGATGGGGGCGGATTGTATTCTGCTGATCATGGCGGCGCTGACGGATGCGCAGGCGAGGGAATTGGAGCAGGTCGCCATGAGCCTCGACCTTGATGTCCTGGTGGAAGTGCATGATCGCGAGGAACTCGATCGGGCGCTGCTGCTGGAGACGTCGCTGATCGGCATCAATAACCGTAATCTCAAGACGTTACAGACCGATCTTGCGGTAACCGAGGAACTCGCGCCGTTGGTGCCGCCGGATCGGTTTCTGATTGCGGAAAGTGGTATCCGAAATACCGACGACCTGCGGCGGTTGGCGGCGGTTGGACCGAACTGTTACCTTGTCGGTGAGAGCTTGATGCGGCAGCGAGGACGTGGCCGCGGCGGTGCGCGTGCTGTCTCGGCGACGGGCTTTGAGCGGCGGCTCACGCATTTCGACAAAGCCGGAAACGCGGCGATGGTCGATGTCTCCGGCAAGGCGGTGACATCCCGCACCGCTACGGCGCGGGCGCGCGTGGTGATGGCGCCGGCGACGATGGCGATGATCCAGCAGGGATCGGCGACCAAGGGCGACGTGCTTGGCGTGGCCCGATTGGCCGGCATCATGGGGGCGAAGCGGACGGCCGACCTGATTCCGTTGTGCCATCCGCTGCCGATTAGCTCGGTGAAGGTCGATCTGGACGCCGATGTGGCGGCGAGCACGGTGGAGATCACCGCGACGGTGCGCACGACCGGCCAGACCGGGGTGGAGATGGAGGCGCTGACGGCGGCCAGCGTTGCGGCTCTGACGGTCTACGACATGTGCAAGGCGGTCGACCGGTCGATGCGGATAGAGGGGCTGCGCGTGACGCACAAGGCGGGCGGCAAGTCGGGAGAATTTTCGCAGGCCTGACGTGGCGCGGGCAGCCTCAAAAAAGACCTTGACAGTGTCTAAAATTATTCTTTTCTTAATCGGACTGACAGGGCGTATGGCGCGCTTTTTCGTCAAGATATATTTGAGTCTTGCCACTTTGGGTCCAAATTGGTGTGGCGCTTTCGGTTGCTCACCTGAACCGTTGTATTTATTCAAAATGAAGTTCCGCAAGCTGACTTCATGTTGCACTGCACATAAAGCCGTCCCTCACAGAAACGTTACCCATGTTGTATTCGGGCAACTCGGGCATGGCAGGCGTGTTTCATTGTCAGCATTCTCCATATTGACAAAGAGACGTCTTTAGCCGAAACGCTCATTTGTGCGGGAATGCCTCTCTACAACGATGGCTTTAGACCGCAGGGGCGACGATCTGGAAGGGACGATCATGAAAGACGTGTGGCAATCGGTTCCGGGCACGCGGTTCTTTTCCCGTAATGGTGAAGGCCTTTATGAACGCCTGACTGACCAATTGTATCTGCGCGTTGACGAGGTCGACGAGACCGACGCGCGCGAGGTCTGCAACCGCTTCGCCGAAGCGTTCGAGGCGCGTGCCCCGGTCTGCATGGTGGCCTGACGAAGCGATAGTCTTTTTCCGCCCAGCGAGCGCAGCCATAAAAAACGGCGTACTGATGGACCCGAGCATGTTCGGTCGATTGCTCGGGTAGAGGCGCGTCCTCGTAGCGAGAAACGCGCCTGTCAGGACCCGGGCGTTAGGTCCACGATGAACTCGCTGCCGCCGTAGCCCGCTTCCTCCGGTATGCGCAACAGGCGCTTCCCACCTTCCAGCTTGGTCCCCTTTGGCTGCACGGTGACGACGCTGGTCGCCTGGGCGGCCAACATTGCTTCGCGCAAGGCGCGGGATCGGCCAAGCTTCTCGAGATTTTTGGCGGTCGCAAAGACCAGCCTGTATTTTCCCGTTGCGGCATCCGCCAGGGCCCGGGCGGGTGCGATCCAGATCGATTCCACCGCCTCCCGACCATCGTGAACGGCCAGATGTGCTTCCGGGGCCTCGGCCAGGAAGAAATGGGTGTCATAGCGCTTTGGCTGCTGCGCCGGCGTGATCCAATGGGCGAAATGCACCAGCAGATCGGGCGCCGGCAACAATCCCTCGGAGCCGAGCACCGCATCGAAACCGATCGATCCGGCATTGAGGGCCGCGCGGTGCTGGTCTTCCAGCCGCCGTCAGGGTGGCGGCGTCGATGAGGTCGTTCGAGCCATGTGGACGCGCCAGCAGGACGCCGCACTCCTCGAAGGTTTCGCGGATCGCGGCGACCCGGAAGGCCAGCGCGTCGATGTCCAATCCGTCGGGGTTAGGGCAGTCTTCCGGGCGAGCGGCCAGTTCGAAATCGGCTTCCTCTACCCGTCCCCCCGGAAACACCAAGGCGCCCCCAGCGAAGTCGATCGCGTGATGGCGCACGACCATGAAGACCTCCAGGCCGGCGGGGCTGTCGCGCAGCAGCAAGATCGTGGCGGCGGGTCGGGCGGCGGGTTCCATGGTGATTTCCTGTCTGCGTCTCGCCGACAGGTTAACTGACAGTTGCCCGCCCGTCACGAGCGCAGGCGGCGGATCAATTCCATCGCGTTGGCCGGCGCACGCACCTTTTTGTCATTATCAAAGTAAACGAAGACATCGCGGCGCCGCGAGCGCGCCTTGCCGACCAACCCGCTCGGCATCAACGGGTTCTTCACCGCGCGACCAGGCGTTGATGCGGCGCGACCACTCATCCAATGCGGCGTTGTCGTAGCCGCTGGCATAGAGCTCCTCCGACCCATGCAGCCGGCAGTAGACGAAGTCCGACGTGACATCCATCAGCCGCGGCCATCCGACCGAATCAGCACAAACCAGGGCGACGTCATAGGTTCGCAGCAGATCAATGAATTCCTGGCAGCGGAAGCTGTCATGCCGGATTTCGAATGCGTGACGCATCGAACGGCGTGTTTCGACCTCAAGCCAGGGGGGGGCGCGTAGCTTGCTGTCGTGCTTGCGTCCCAGCGCCACAGCGGCTTCTGTGTCATGTGGCAGCATGCGAAGGAACGGCTCGATCCGCTTTGGATTGAAGCGGAAATTGGGTGGAAACTGCCAGAGGATAGGGCCGAGGTGGATACCGAGCCGCAGCAGGCCGGAGGCGATGAAGTTCGCCAACGGCACCTCGGGGTCGCGGAGCCGGAGGATATGGGTGATATACCGCGGCCCCTTGACCGCGAACACAAAGTCCGCTGGCACTTGGTGACCCCAGCTTTCGAACGCCTCCGGGCGTTGCATGCCATAGAATGTGCCGTTGATTTCTATCGTTCTGACGTGGCTGGCGGCGTATCCCAGTTCCTCCTCACGTTTAAGACCCTTGGGATAAAACACGCCGCGCCAGGGCGCATAGGTCCAGCCGGAAATCCCGATGCGCACGACACCCGCGCTCACGTGGCTTGTCCGCTAACGAGAGAAATGTTCCGAAATCATATATGACCGCTGCCGCTGAGCAGATTGTGGTTCGATTCAGAATTACAACCCCAGATAGTTATCACTGGGTGGATTTTGGGCTAAATTTCATTTCGGGATGGCCGGGAACGGGCCACGGCTGGCGCACCGGACTGCACACGCTCCCTGATCTGATCGCTGCCGGACAGGTGGTGCATGCTCCGGCGCGGAGCACGGGTACCCCAGCTGATGCCCGGTGAAACGACCGGGCCACAGCAATTCGCTCATTTGGCTAGGCGCACACGCTCGGCCAGAACCATACCGTCGTCGCAGCCTGGCTTAGGCCTCCTTCAGATCCTGCAGCCGCACCGAGCCTATCTGGCTGGTGAAGGTCAGGCTCTGAGTGCCGCTCTGCTGTTGCGAGAACCCGCCGATCCGATGTTCACCCGTGTCGTAGACCCGAACATGACCGTCCTGCATGACTGCGAGGCGGCGACGATCGGGGAAGCAGGCATAGCGCATGTGGTTCTGCGCACCCGTCGCGGACGGTACGCCGAGATAATCCGGCCACCACCGGCCCGTCTGAGCCGGTTGCTGCTCCGCCGCGGCGGGCACGGGACCGGGTGCGGCCGCGAGGTCCCGACAAAGTGCGCCCACCCTCGCCTTGAGGTCATTGTTGAACATGTCGCCGATCATGAGCATGCCGCCGGCGACCCATTGACCCATTCCACCCAGCTCGGGATGGTTGAATTGTGCCATTGTGCCGCCGCCGTGGCGCAGAGCCTCGGCCACCGCGCTGGCGGCGTCGGGGCTGAAACCGTGGCGCTGGGCGATCTCCGCAATATTGTCTGGCATCGTTGTCTCCTTTTGCGTCCTGTGTGGGCGACGTGACCGCCAGTTCGGAAATGCGCGCCTGGAGTTGGCCCCAGCGGCGTCTCGACCGGCACCGGCCGCCCCTGCGATCCCCTCGGGTGCTGCCATGCGTGGCGATTCTAACATATCATTGGTGACCGGCAGGACTGCGCAAGTCCTCGGGGATCAGGCAAGCGCGAGGCAGCCTCATTCAAATCAGGACATCGGCGCCCGCACGTTGGCTGGGCCTGCGAGGCACACAGGCGGTGGCAGCGCGCAACGTTCGGCGAAAGAGCTTGGGCAAGTGGACTCCGTCGGGCGGATTTAGATACCCCGGGGCGACCGGTCTTACGCATGATTGCGCCAAGCAGAACGGCCCGCGCGGGTATATCATGTAATCGCCCAAGAGGTAGTTCACTCTAGGCTGCCAGGCAGGCTGGAAATGATCCAGTTCAGCGCAATCCGTCCTTGCCTTCTATCTCTGCAACGGTTAGCCCGCCAACACGGGGCAGCGGACGCCCACTGTCGGTGACCACCACGGCAACAACAATCTCGTCGCGCCGAGGCGCATCCGGCACGCGAACCTCCATTGCGTCGAGATGGCTGCGGACATAGGCCGCATCCTTGTGCCCGAGCGGCACATCGATAGCAGAGCCCATGGTGCCACGTTTTTTGGCACTCGGTACCATCGCCTCCCCCTTTCCCGCCGCTCGGCGCAGCCGGGCGCCTAGTTTGGGATGCAGAATGGCGGCAGCGTGTTCTAATTCGCCGTCTTCCCCGACGACCGCCGCCTTACCGTAACTCTGGACCTCCGCAGGCGCGACCCCCAGGGCGGCAACCGCGCGTTGCCCTAGCAGATCGCCGAGCGTTTCGCCAAACTCAACGAGCTCAGACAGATCCGATGCTTGGCTGCCGACGTACGGGTTCCAGATCACAGCGACCGCGGCTGCCTTCCGGGTCGGCGGATCGACCGCATGACCGGCTTCCTCGCGAGTTTCCTCAACAATGGTCAACAATTTGCGGATCATGCGATCTCCTGTTTGCGAGGGATAACTGCCGGATGCGCGATCGGCCCGCGCATGGCTGGGACGGCACCCTCACTCAGCTCGTCCCGAATTAATGGACCAGTCATCGTCTCACACGCAGGCGACGTGCGCGCGGTTTCCTCAACCCCGTCAGCGATCGGCGGCTTGCCGGTCTGAAACACCCCATACATCTCCGTCGATGCTCGGTTCAACGGCCTTGGCCTTGGCGAGCCGAAATATCGTCTCACATGTAACCACAGCTTCGTTCTTGCGGGCCACCCGACAAATGGCGCCCGCCGTCCAGGCTGGGCCTCTGGCTGCCGAATCCAATAACGTCGCCACGCCTCCTTGCCGCGGCGGATCCTGGGATCGCCGGCGCAGCGGCAATTCGCGCCAACTCAACGAAGGGGTCGGGCTTGGGTTGCCGCACGATCAGTGGCGCTATGGGGCCTGTAGGGTCAAACCTGTCTTGAGTGCATCTTCTTATTTCATTAGCCGGTTGGGTGGCCTCCCACCGAAATTCACTACTCCGTAGTCACCCCGAACCGGCTGAGGCGGAAAACGTTTGGCTACCACTAGAAAATGGAGTGAGCTCTTGCCACAAGCTTGTTGTCAAGATCACCGGTAGGCAGGGACCGATCCGGAGGAGAAAGCAATCCTCGTGGTGAAAGAAATCCCGACCGCATGAGCGGCCGGGAGAGTTGGGTCCAGGGGAGGAAAGCCGGCTCGTGCGGGGAGAGGCATCGAGCGGCGACGCTCATTTGGGCGAATTCGGACGATCTGTCTGTGAAGTGGTTCACACGCTGAACGGCGAACGACAAACAGGCGCGCCCGCTCAGCGGTATAGCTCGAAGGGGCACCATATCCATGCGGCGGATAGAATCCGGTTGCATAATCATAATAATAGGTGAAGTGAATAGTAAACGCAGCTCGGAGGTGATAAATTGACCGAGGAGCCTGGATCTTACCATCCGCCCGGCCAGCCCCGTCACCGCCCTACGAAACCACTGCCGCCGCCTTTCGATGCCCGCTGCGTTTTGTTCCCGGACAATCCGGCCGAGGTCCTCCCGCGTGTAGGACGGGAGGCGGTTCGCCAAGGGCCCGCGCCCACGACGCCTACCAAGTGAGACGCCTACCAAGTTATTGTGGCGATCGAGGCCATTCCGGCCGATCAGGGCGCCGACTTCAGACTAGGCCAGGCTGGTAAAAAGTGCCGGGTAGGCTGATGTGGTCTCAAACAAAACCGACCCCGAGCCGGTGAGTGTCAAGACATTTGCCGCTTAGACTGCGTAATGACTTTTCCGGAAGCCAATGCATGGGATCGACACGGACGTAGTGACCTTCGCTCAGATATTGTAATAGGGAATCGCTACATGGAGACAACCACACCCAATCTCCAACACCTGCGATTGAGGGCTCCACCACGTGGTCCATGAGCGTGCTGAACATGTCGGCCGCGTCTTCCGAATCCTCAACCCTCAACTGCAGCATCGCACCGACGGATCCAGCGTCGTCTGCCACAGCTGCTCACCGACGTCCAAGGCGCCCCCTCCCCACCCGAGCTATCACCCCTGGTCGCGCCTTGATCCTATCCGGGGTTGGTGACGGGGTTCGGGACTTTTCCAGTTCCACGGCAGCAGCATGTGTAGCTTAGCCGAGAAGCATCGTTACCGGAATAACGGCTCCGGGCAGCAGCGAGAGCTTCAGCATACCCTCAGGTCCCACGCGCGTCACCGAGGTGTAATCATCGCCGACCGGCACGCGGCAAACTTCCACCTCCTTTGCCGCCAGATTGACGATCCAGAATTCCGGTATGCCATGACGGGCGTAAAGCGATCGCTTCACAGCGCGATCGTAAGCCAGACTGGTGTCGGCAACCTCGATGATGAGCAGGACCTCGTGCGCCCGCGGCGTGGCATGGCGATAGTCATCCGCCCTCGACTTGAGCACTGCGAAATCAGGCTCCGGCTCGGTATGATCGTCAAGCTGGACCGGATTTTGTACCGCCACCACGCCGTTGTCGCCCACCGCCCTGACCAACGCGCGATTCAG
This sequence comes from uncultured Alphaproteobacteria bacterium, assembly GCA_963733925.1. GTDB lineage: Bacteria > Pseudomonadota > Alphaproteobacteria > Acetobacterales > Acetobacteraceae > Rhodopila. The sequence goes on from CAVTFL010000005.1 coordinate 167,119, forward strand.
AGCATTGACCGTGCCCGAATGCTGGCTGCCGATCGGCGTCATGGCGACGAGTTCCCCTTCGATGAGTTCGACCCGGTCGTGCTCCGCGAGAATGCCGACCTCACCCATACGATGGTATTCCGCCACAGTCAGCGGGCGCCGAGCGACCCACGGATTACGTGTGAGAAGACGGGCCTCAACACTTTCCATCGTCCGACCCTCCCGCAGGGCTCACAATTCGCCCTACACGTCCAAATTGGCGACCTTCAGGGCATTGCCCACGATAAACTCCCGCCGAGGCTCCACCACATCGCCCATCAGCGTGCTGAACACCTCGGCCGCGTCCTCCGAATCCCCCACCTTCACCTGCAACAGTGTCCGGACCGATGGATCCAGCGTCGTCTGCCACAGCTGATCTGGGTTCATCTCCCCCAACCCTTTGAACCGCTGCACCGACAGCCCGCGCCGTCCGTGCGCGATGATTCGATCATACGCTGTCGCCGGTCCGGCTACCGACGGCTCTTGCGAATCGAGTTTCAGCCGCGCCGGCACACTAAATCGCTGCGCCAAGGCCATCGCGCGTTCAGCCAGCCACCGAGCCTCGGCGCTGCGCAGAGCCGAGGGTTCAAGGGCATAGCGTTCGGCGACCCCACGCACCGTGCGAGACAACGTCAGCCCGTTATCCGCACTGACCACCCAGCCTTGCTCCGTCGGCAGCGACACCGCATTCAGCCGCGTAGCAAACTCGGGTGCCGCGGCCGTCGCGCGGACCGCATCGGGGGTCAGCACACCGGCGATCGCCGCCTGCTCCAGCAACGCCACCGGAATAACCGAGGACAGCCGCTTCAGGTTATGCGACGTCTCCCGCAGCAGGTTGACCTCACGCCGCAGGTCTTCCTTTTCGTGAACATCGCCATTGGGATAAGTCAGCCGGGCATCCGCCAAAGCCTTGTCCAACAAAAACAATTCCAGCGCGCTATCGTCCTTCAGATATCGTTCCTCATTGCCACGTTTGGCCCGGTATAGCGGTGGCTGAGCGATATACAGATGTCCGCGCTCGACCAGTTCGCGCATCTGGCGGAAGAAGAAGGTCAGCAACAGCGTCCGAATGTGCGATCCGTCCACATCCGCGTCCGTCATGATGACGATGCGGTGGTAGCGTAGCTTCCCGGCGTCGAACCCACCCTGATCGACCGCCCCGGGACCGATGCCGGTGCCCAGCGCCGTAATTAACGTGCCGATTTCCTGGCTGCCGAGCATGCGGTCGAACCGAGCCCGCTCGACGTTCAGGATCTTGCCCTTCAACGGAAGGATCGCCTGGAACTTACGGTCGCGGCCCTGTTTGGCGGACCCGCCGGCGCTGTCACCCTCGACGATGAAGATTTCACACTTGGCCGGATCGCGTTCCTGGCAGTCCGCCAGCTTGCCGGGTAACGTCGAGACATCCAGCACGCCTTTCCGCCGCGTCAGTTCGCGGGCTTTCCGCGCCGCCTCACGTGCCGCGGCCGCGTCCATCACCTTCTGGATGATGCCCTTGGCTTCCTTCGGATGCGTCTCGAACCAATGCGATACCGCATCGGCCACCGCCGCCTGCACCACCGGCTGCACCTCGGACGAAACCAGTTTATCTTTCGTTTGCGACGAAAACTTTGGGTCCGGCACCTTCACCGACAGCACGGCGGTCATGCCCTCGCGCATATCCTCGCCGACTAACTCGAGAGAATCCTTTTTCCCCATGCTCTGGGCATATTTCGTGACCACGCGGGTCAGCGCCTGCCGGAAACCGGCGAGATGCGAGCCTCCGTCGCGTTGCGGAATGTTGTTGGTAAAGCACAGCATCGTTTCATGGAAACTATCGTTCCACGACAACGCAAACTCCGCTCGGATTCCCAACTGATCGGCCGTGGTGCGCAAGCTGATCGGTGGCGTAAAAACCGCGTTTTTCGAGCGGTCCAGCCATTCCACGAAAGCCACCAACCCGCCGTCGTATCGCATGACGTTTTCCACCGCCGGCGCATGACGCTCATCGCGCAGCACGACGGTCATGCCCGAGTTCAGGAACGCCAGCTCCCGTAGCCGCCGCTCGAGCAGGGCGTAGTCGTACTCGGTCTTGGTGAACGTCCCCGGACTGGCCTTGAACGTCACCTCGGTGCCACTACCGCGCTCGCTCGGTCCAACGATTTCCAACGGGCCGTCGGGCTCGCCGTGCTGGAAGCGGATGCGATGCTCCTGCCCGTGGCGCCAGATGCGCACCTCCATCCATTCCGACAGCGCGTTCACCACCGCCGCACCGACGCCGTGCAGACCGCCGGACACCTTGTAGGAGTTCTGGTTGAATTTCCCGCCCGCATGCAGCCGGGTTAGCACGACCTCGGCCGCGGAGACCCCTTCCTCGGCGTGGATATCTGTGGGAATGCCGCGCCCATCATCCCGCACGGTGACGCTGCCGTCGCCGTTCAGCGTCAGTTCGACGCGCGATGCGAATCCGGCCTGGACCTCGTCCACCGCGTTGTCGATGATTTCGAACGCCATGTGATGCAGGCCGGAGCCGTCATCGGTGTCCCCGATATACATCCCCGGGCGGCGGCGCACGGCATCGAGACCTTTGAGTACCGAAATCGAGGCGGCATCATACGCTTCGGGGTCAAAATCAGGCGGCGGCGCGGCGTTGTCAGACATGCCGGGAAACTACTCCATACGGTGGGGTGAGATACTCTAGATAGATAGCATCTAGCGGGCCCCGGTGACAGGGGAACCTGCACCCGCGGGGTGAAGAAATCGCCGGTCCGGGTGAAGCAGACCATCGTGCAGGGCGAACGCCTCGGCGTGTTCCGCAAGGGGTAGAAACGTGTCGGCGTCGGTACCGGTGATGACGGTCTGGGCTGGTAACGATGACAGGACGCTCCATAGCGCCTGACGGCGTTCTGCGTCCAGATGAACTGCCGGCTCGTCGAGCAGCAACAGCGGCGCGAAGCCCCTAGCCGAGGCGATCAGGCCGGCATGCGCGAGGATCAAGCCGATCAGCAGCGCCTTCTGCTGCCCGGTACTCGCCAGCGCCGCCTGAGTACCCGTGGCGACGTCGGTCAGCCGCATATCCGTCCGGTGTGCGCCCAGGGCACAAGTGCCCGCCGCGGCGTCGCGGGCGCGATTGACTGCCAGGCCCGCGCGCAGCCAGTCCTCGACCGCCAAGGCCGGTTCGGTTTCCAGCCGTTCGGCGATCGGACAGGCCAGGCCGATACTGGCTGGAGGGAATGTGCCCGTACTCGCCTCGATCTGGGCGTTCAGCCGGGTCACCAGGCCCAGACGCGCGGCGGAGGCGGCAACGGCGTGCCGCGCGATCGAGTCCTCCAGACCGGCCAGCCAGGACGCATCCTGGCGACCCTCTGCCAGCAAACGGCTACGGCTGTGCACGGCGGTGTCGTGCGCTGCCATCTCGCGGGCATGGCCAGGCTCCAACGCCCACACAAGCCGATCCAGGAACCGGCGTCGGCCGGTGAGGCCCTCCTGGAACAGCCGGTCCATCTGCGGCGTCAACCAGACGGCGGCGACAAGACGAACGATGTCCGCCTGACTGCGTGGAGCGGCACCGTCCACACGGAAGATGCGGCGGTCCGCCGCCGGGTCACAGCCGGTGCCAATGGTGGTCTCGCCGTCTGTCGTGTCTAAACGAGCGGCGACGACCCAACTGCCAGGACCCCCTTTGCGCGGCAAGTCTGTGTTGCGTGCCCCTCGCAGCCCCCGGCCGGGCACCAGCAGCGACAGTGCTTCCAACAGATTGGTCTTGCCGCTGCCATTTGGCCCATGCAGCACGCTGATCCGCGCCCACGGCCGCCACGTCAGCGCGGCATAGTTACGAAAGTCAGTCAGACTGAGGCGGATCAGGCGGAGCACCAACAGAAGATGGCGATATCATGTTCCGCCGTGAAGGCGTCTCCCCCCTGACCCACCTGACACCAAACCGTTCTTGGACTAAATGCCAGAACGCCGAACCTACCGGATGATCAGGAGGCTGCTGAATGACCATCAAGGCATTTGTCTTCGACGCTTACGGCACCCTGTACGATGTCGGGTCCATCTCTCGCGCCGTCGACGCCGCGTTTCCTGGGCACGGTGAATACATTACGCAAGTCTGGCGCCTCAAGCAGTTGGAATACAGCTGGCTCCGGTCCCTGATGGGCCGCTACGAGGATTTCCTGACCGTCAGTCGCGAATCGCTCAACTACACCCTCGGCACGCTCGGCCTGACGGCCGACGATGCCCTGCTTGCTCGCCTTCTCGATGCATACGACAATCTGTCCCCTTATCCGGACGCGAAGGAAGCGCTGGCAGCCCTTAAAGACTATCGACGCGCGATCCTGTCCAATGGCAGCCCCGGTATGCTGGACGCATTGGTGCGGAACACGGGCCTCGACGACTATCTGAACGCTTGGATCAGCGTCGACGCGAACGAGGTCTTTAAGCCGCATTTCCGCGCCTATGAACTGGTCCAGGCACGGCTGAATGTCCGCCCGGAGGAGGTCGTTTTCGTCTCCTCCAATGGTTTCGACGTCGCCGGCGCCCGCAGCTTTGGCTTCAAGGTTGCCCAGATCGAGCGCGTCACGCGCGCCGCGCTGCGCGCCGAACTGCTGAACGGCGCGCCCATCGGGCCGGCGCCGATGTTCCGGGCGCTGCGGATGCAGACCGAGGCATTGGGCTTCCCTGCACATGCCGTGGTGGACTCGCTTCTGGCACTGCCTGGGTTGGCGGAACTGTAACAATCGGTTGCTCTTGCGGAGCGAATGTCACAATAAGTGCCCGGGTCTCCGCCATAAATTCCAGGCGCATTCCCTACACTACCGCAGCCGGCATGAAAGCTTCCCGCGTCGGGGTGAACCGCAGCCCCAGCGCCTGAGCCACCGCCGGGTGTGTCACCTTCCCGGCATCGATGTTCAGTCCCTCCGCCAGATGCGGGTCGTCCATCATCGCTTGCCGCCATCCCTTCCCGGCCAGCGCCAGCACAAATGGCAACGTCGCATTGGTCAGCGCGTAGGTTGACGTCCGAGCCACCGCGCCGGGCATGTTGGTTACGCAATAATGCACCACGCCTTCCTCGACGTAGGTGGGGTCGGAATGCGTCGTCGGCCGGCTGGTCTCGAAGCAGCCGCCCTGGTCGATCGCGATGTCCACCAGCACCGACCCCGGCCGCATGCGCCGCACCATCGTCGCGTGTGACCAACTTCGGCGCCGCCGCGCCCGGCACCAGCACAGCGCCAATCACCAGATCGGCGGCCAGCACCGCTTGCTCGATCGCCGCGGTGGTGGCGAACAGGGTGGTCGCCCGAGGCCCGAACTGCAGATCCAGTTCCTTCAGCCGGGGCAGCGACTTGTCGATGATGGTGACGCTCGCCTCCAGCCCCACCGCCATCCGTGCCGCGTTGGTGCCGGATACACCGCCGCCCAGCACCACGACCTTGGCGGGAGGCACGCCCGGAACACCGCCCAGCAGGATGCCGGCGCCGCCTTGCTCGCGCTCCAGGCAATGCGCGCCAACCTGAACCGCCATGCGGCCAGCGACCTCACTCATCGGGGCCAATAGCGGCAGGCGCCCCGACGCGGTCGGTCACCGTCTCATAAGCGATGCAGGTGGCGCCGGGACTTCAGCAGTCCCTCCGTTTGCGCCCTATCGGCGGCAAGGTGCAGGTAAGTGAACAGGATCTGCCCCCGGCGCAGCAGAGCGATCTCCGTCGACTGCGGCTCCTTCACCTTCACGATCATTTCGGCCGCTTCGAACACCTCCGCGGCGGTGCCAGCGATAGCGGCGCCCGCCGACCGGTAGGCTTCGTCGTCCGAGCCGATGCCGGTGCCGGCATCGTGCTCGACGATGACCGTATGCCCGTGTTGGACCAATTCCCGCACGCCGGCCGGGGTCAGTCCGACCCGGTATTCATGCGCTTTGATTTCCTTCGGAACGCCGACCTTCACGTGCATACTCCTGCGCGATAACCATACCGATCGCCGCCCGCCGAGCGGATACGCGACCATGTCCAATCGGGGCTTATCACGATACGAACCGCGGAAGCGACCTCGATAGCTATCCGCAAGGGTTAAAAGCGTTGCTGGATTCCAATAATCTTTCAGTCGAACGCGGACCCCTCCTTCCCCGCATACCACCACGCAGGGTCGGTTGGCGCGGGCCGCATGCAACCCCGCCGCATCGGTCACGATGGTTAGGGACTGCTCGCGAGCAAGGGAATGGAGACGCGCAAAGGCCCGTTGCGCGTAAGCATAGAGTTAGCCCGGTGCAGGTCCCTGTATGGGTGGATACGATCATCCGCCATGACTGGCGCGTCGGCGAATTGGACACGATGGCCATCCACGAGACCGCCAGGCCCCTTGCCGCATCCCCAACCGAGCCTGAACCATGGCCTGCGCAGCACCCCGAACCGGAGACCCGAGCTCTTTACCAAGCCGAACAGCTTGACCGTCGCACTTTCTTCGGAATGCGCCTTAGGACGCCGAGGCTTCTCCTCCCTCGTGCGACGGCAGCCCGGCCTCAGGAAAGCGGCATCACCACAGGACGCATTGGCGAGCCGGTCGCACCACGAAGCTTGATGCAGGCCCCGAAGAAAGCGAATTCATAGAGCCGCTCCTCCGCCAGTTCCTCAAGATACGCCATCTCCAGGATCGGGACGCCGGCTTCGGCCAAAAGGTAAGTGTGGATAGGGAAGAAATTGAGTTCGTGGGCAGATGGCGTCTGTTCCAGGGTCAGATTGTCTGCGCCGATCATGATCGCACCGTTCTTTGCGAGGAACTCTGCCCCCTCGCGGTTTAGCCCGGGGGTGTTCGCGCAGAACGAAGGATCGGGCCAGCGCGTCATTTGCCCGGTACGGATAAGGACCACATCGCCAGGTTTCAGATCGAGGTTCTGCTTCTTCAGACAATCCTTCAGGTCCTTCTCGCCGATCCCGTAGCTTGGCGGCAGGACCTTGGCGCCCTGCATCCCGGCGATATCGAGCAACACCCCTCGCGCGAAGATCGGCGGGTGCTTCTCCGCCCCGCATTTGGTCCAGGCGCGGTTGCCGAGATGCTTCGCGGCGCTAAACTCGTTGAAGATCTTTCCGTTGTATCCAAAGTGGTTGAAAGTATCGATGTGGGTCCCGCAATGCGTATACATCGAGATGGCGTCGCCTGAATAGGACACCAGCTGGTTCGCCTCCAGGCTGGCGCCCATGCTGTTCGCGACGACCTCCCCGCCCGGTGTATGGGTCATCCATATCTGGTACGGCTGGTCGCCCGCGCCAAACCAGCCCGGCATGCCGACGAAATTGTCGACCGAGAGATCGAAGACCTTCGAGGGGTCGGCACGGCTCATGATTGCCGAGCGCGATGTCGCGTCGATGAGATGCAGCATGCCGATTTCGTCGTCTTTTCCATACGGGCTCTTTGTCACCTTATGGAACTCGGCTGCATAGGCGATGATTTTGTCTTTCATCTCCTCGTCGACATAACAAACGACACACATGACGTCCTCCCAGGGTTGCAGGGGTAGCGTTATAGGATCCGGCGCTGACCTCCAGCCTACCGGGCGCGAGATGGCCCACGTATTTGCCCTCTTGCGGTGCCTCGGGCAATGCCATCGCGCTGGTCGCTCCAGCGTGGTAGCACCGCTATCGGAGCATTCGGGCACCCGTGTGCAAGACGTCCTGCCGGACCTTGATGCCGTGTGCAGCCAAACTTGCGTCGACCGGACAGGCTTCGCCTTGCCGCTGTTCGTACCGAAAGCGCAGCGGCATCCCGTCGTATCTGATGACCTCGGCAGCCTATGCGTGCTTGGCAGTGCCGTGAATTTCTGGGGGGACGGCCTATCAGGCCGGCATCGAGCCGCGATACGACGCGGCTCCCAACCTCCGCCACTTTGCGCGGGCAGATCCGAGTGCGACAATCTACGGTTTCAGCCGAAACAAGCTGCCCCAGCCGCCAATCCGGGCTGGATTGGCACCGGCGACCAGCATGGATTTCCATACAGCCGTTGCCACAGTGTCATAGACCGGGACGCCCAATTCCGCCTCGAGCGCCGGCACCAGTCCGGCGCCATTGAGGTTGGTGCAGAAGATGGTGATGCCGTCCAGGTCTGCCTCCGTGGCCACGGCACGGCACAGGCTTGCGATTTCGGCGGCCGACACCTCGGAGAATTCGAAATTGCCGCGTTGGCCCAGGTGCCGTTCCGCGGCGCAGGTAAAGCCGGCGGCGGCGTAAGTGGCGATAATTCGCGCTTGAACGTCGTCAAGGTAGGGGGTCACCAAGCCGAATCGCCGCACACCGGAGCGATGAAATGCTTCATTCAGCGCCAGAACGGACGAGCAGGCCGCAATGCCGGTGCAGGCGACGATCTCGGCGCAGAGCGCCACGTCACGATCGAACCCAAGCCAGCCCGCCGAAGTGCCGTTCCAGCAAATAGTCCCGACCCTGGCGTCCGCCAGCAGCCGTGCCGCTGCGAGCATCGGGGCCGTGTCGAATTGACCGACCGCAGCCGCGCCCAATGAAATCTCGGTCACCGGTAATCGGCTGAAATGGGCGCTGACGTCTGGCAAATCGTGCAGCATCGTGGTTACCAGCTTCTCAAGAATGGTATTCGATGATGGGGTAAGCATGCCGATCAGGGTGCGATTTTGCGTCGTTTCAGTCACGAAGGGTCTCCGGATTGAAGGCTCACAGATGACCCGCAGCGCTACCCAAACGCAAGCCGAGTTCCTGCGGCCGGTGGGGGACAGATCATGACCTGGCGCCTCGATGCGACCGCAATTTTGAGTGGCTTCGCCGATGGCAGCCTGTCGCCGATCGCGGTCGTCGATGCCTGCCTGGAGCGCATTGCGCGGCTCGATCCGCAGCTCGGCGCTTTCGTGAGCCTTTCGCCTGGCGCAAGGGCCGAAGCAGTGGCCAGCGCGGAGCGTTGGCGACGCGGAACGCAAGTCGGACCTCTGGACGGCGTCCCGGTCGCTATAAAAGACAATCTTGTCGTGGCGGGTATGCCTGCGGCTTTCGGGAGCCGAATATTCGGCAACGCTGCGGCCACCCACGATGAGTTACCCGTAGAGCGGCTGCGCGCGGCGGGCGCCATCATCCTCGGCAAGACCAACACGCCCGAGTTCGCCCTCGAGGGCTATACCGCCAACGCCCGCTTTGGCGTGACGAGCAATCCATGGGCGCCGACGCTGACGCCAGGCGGGTCGAGTGGCGGATCGGTAGCCGCCGTGGCAGCGGGGTTGGTCCCGGTTGCGCTCGGAACTGATGGTGGAGGTTCGATCCGACGCCCTGCGGCGTATACCGGGCTGATCGGATTGAAACCGTCGCTGGGCCGAGTACCGCGCGCGGGCGGCCTACCGCAGATCCTGCTGGATTTCGAGGTCGTAGGACCGCTCGTTCGTTCCGCACGCGATCTGCGGTTGCTGATGGATGTGTTGTCCGGGCCGGACCGAATTGATCCCGCCTCGCGGCGTGTGCCCGCGGGCCACTCCACCTCTGCGGCGTTGCGCATCCTCTATGTGCCGCGTTTCGGTGACGCGCCCTGCGATCCGGTGATTTTGAACGCTTGCGCAGAAGCCGTGCGGCGGCTTCAGGTAATGGGTCATACGATCCAGCAGGGCGAACTGCCGTTCGACCTTGGCGCGATCAATGCCAAGTGGACGATGATCGGCCAGGTCGGCCTTGCCCGGATGCTGGCCGCCATGCCGGGCAACACCGCTCTTGTTCCGGAAAAGTATCAGGACATGGCAGCGGCTGGATCCGCGATCGGCGCGATGGAGTTCGCCGATCTGTTGGCGCAAGTCGATGCGCTGCGTCGCAAGGCGTCGCTCGCCTTCGGAACCTGGGATCTAATCGTCACCCCTTGCTGTGCCGCCATGCCATGGCCGGCTAATCAGACGCATCCACCGGAGATCGACGGGCAGCCGGTCGGGCCGCGAGGCCACGCCATCTATACGGGTTGGGTAAATGCCGCTGGGCTGTCCGGTCTGTCGCTGCCGGCGGGCATGCACGACGGAATGCCCATCGGAGTGCAGATCGTGGCGGACTGGGGTCAGGATGCCGCGCTGCTCGACGTTGCCGATTCTTTCATGGCCGGTACCTCGCCATCATGGCCCGCTATCGCCCGATAGATTCAGTCAGCGTTGTTCCTTCAGGAAGCGCAGCAGTAAGGCAACGGTTTCTTCCGGCTTTTCCTGCTGCGGCCAATGTCCTGCGCCGTCAATCAGTTCGCAAATCAACATACGAGTACAGGCTTCTTTCTGCATGCGCTCAAATGCACCGGGGGTTTGGTAAACGCCCCAATCGCGGCTGCCGGAGAGGAACAGGCTCGGTAAGTCGATCGTGCAACCGGTGAACAACTCCTGCTCGCCGACATAAACGCCCGTCGTTGTCACCCGGTACCATTGCAGGCCCCCCTGGAAGCCGTTGCGGCGATATTCCTCGGTGTAAACAGCGAGCGCCGAATCCGGCAGCCAGGTGTTGGCAGCGATTTCCTCTGGCTTTGGCATTTCCGGCGCGACCGTCTCAGGCATCGTGCGGTCAAGATCCATGATGTAGTAGGTCGGGATCTCTGCCAGCGCCTCGGCGGTCCAGCCGGCGATCGGATGCGGCTTGTTCTGTACCCAGTCTCCGCTCTTGTAGTGATAATATGCGCGCAGGAAGTCATGCAGCCCCTGCGTTGCATTCATTATTTCCGAATTGGCTTCGCGACGGGCATAGTAGTGGTGGTAGTGCTTGCGCGGCCGGGCAAGTCGCGCCAGAGCCGCATTGATGGGCTCCGGTGGCGGCGGTGGCGGGTTGGTCAATGTGTCGAACGGCACGGCAGGGGCGCCGCCGAATGGCGCGCTCATCAACGCGACGGAACGGAAAATGTCGGGCCGCAGGAGCGTCGACCAAGCCGCGACAGGGGATCCGAAATCATGTCCGATTACGGCCGCGACCGAGCGGTAGCCAAGCGCGTAGATCAGTCCAACCGCGTCGCGCGCCAGGTTGGTCGGCCGCCAGGGCGAGAGGTCGGCATCGTAATCCGCAAGCCAGCCGGTCGTGCGGCCATACCCGCGCAAATCGGGGGCGATAACGTAGTAGCCGGCATCGGCGAGTGTCCCCATGACGCGACGCCAGGAATAGGCAATCTCAGGAAATCCGTGGAGCAGAAGGAGGCATGGATCACCGGGACGGCCAGCTTCCAGCAGGTGAACGTTAAGCCCATTCACCCTTGGCACGAAGCGGGCACGCACCCCTTCGGGCAGAAGTGCGGGATCGAGCGATTGCAAGGTCGTGGTCATGTGGGGAGCTTTCGGAACAGCGCTGGGCGGTGGTGATTGGCGCCCATGCGCGAGCAGGCGACTGTGATCCGGGCACGCAACACCGGTCAAGCCCAGCCGGGCTGACATAAACTACCCTAAGCTAATTCGCCTGGGACGGAGGCACCTTCGACCGGCTGCCGATCGCCGGCCCCGACTCTGCGGCAACCCACACATCGAGGCAACCCGCCCTGCCCCGCTTATAGACAACGAGCCCGTCGAACAGAGCGATCGGCCGGTAGCGCGACCACACCCGTGCGAACGCGGGATCGGCAGCGCTCAGGACGTTGATGTAGTTCGTCGTCTCCCGCGTATCGACCACGGCGATGTCGGGACAACCGGCGATGAAGTCATGCGCAACCCATCCGGCGATCGGCCATTCCAGGTCGGTCGCCGGGTCGAACTGGGCACGCCAGACTTCGCCCCTCAGCGCCCACATCGAATCGAAGCGCGACGCCCAGCTGACGCCTGTCTCGTTCACCACGGGAAAGCCCAGTGCAATCCACTCGGAGAACGCAACATACGTTCGCGCATGTTCGTCGCGCAGGATCCGCTCCAGTCGATCGACCACCGTATGTGTCGGCACGACCGCCTCTTCCGCCTCCGGTTCCATTCGTTGGACGGCGGAGCCGCAAAACACCAAGACCGCGAAACAACCGGCGAGCACCGGCCCGCGATTTCGCCACCGGCACTGCGCCAGTTCGGTGACGATCCACAGCAGCAAAGCCAGCACGGTGGTTACGATCGCCGGCAAGCGGTGATAATACCAATTCTTACCGTCCACGAAACAGACTACGGTCGCGATTACGGCGAACGTCACCAGCGTGAGCATCAACTCGTAGTCGAACAGGCTGCGTCGGCGCAGCCACAGCAGCGCGATGACGACCGCCTGCCCCGCCAGGAGGATCGCACAGTCGGAAAGCAGACTGAGGAACGACGCATCCGTCGCGCCATAGAGGGCGAGCGCCATCGGTACGGCTCGTTGCAGATAGGCGGGACACACGATCGCAACCAGGCCGGCATAAGCCAACAGTGCCGTTGCCGCGGCCATCGGCATCAAGCGCCAGGGACGCAGACCGCGCGTCAGCGCGAGGCATTCCAGCACCACGAACACGCCAGCGTAGCGCGGCTTCAGGGCGCAACCCAATCCCGCGAGCACCCCGGCGCCCAGCAATGCGAACCACGGCGCCGGTTTCCCGTCCAACGAGTTGGCAAACAGCACAAGGTACGGCAGACAGGCTGCAACCAAGAGATGCTCCCGCTGCCCTAAGTCGGAGGCGGGCAGTATCAGCAGGGCGGTACCGATCGCCGCCAACATGGGCAGTGTCTGAGTGAAAATCCCGCCCCGCGTATGGAGCAGACGAGCCGACCACCACGCGCAGGAGAGTACCGCGGCAACGAACATCGGCATGACAACGAATTGCGGCTCGACGTTGAGCAGTTGTGCGATTTCCAACGGGGCAGCCGAAATCCATATGATCAGTGGCGGATTGACCTCGACCACATCGATGTAGAGTTCGCGTCCGGCCATCCAACGCCGCGCCACATACAGTAGCCAGGCGATATCGTCCTTCAACGGGGAGTGCAGGGCCAGAAAGAGTACGACGCTGGTCACGCCAAGCAGCAAAAGCAGGCTAATGGCAGACACCACCAACCTTCGGCTCGGCACAACCGGGTCGAGCGCCCGACTGATATTGTGTGTCATTGTACTCGGTCTAAAGCTTCTAGCTAGAAAGCGCGCGATCACCGCACGCTTTGTTGTCACATCGTTAGAGCCGAGCCAAGTGTCTTAATGATGGCGTATAGTGAACCGCTCGGACACCTCAGGCGTCGAGCAGCGCCGCAATCTGCCGGGCCACCTGCATCTGCGAGTACGGTTTCTTTATGAAGCGGGCGCGGGAAACAGGATCAAGCGGAAGATCGCGCCCGCCATTGTATCCCGAGGTCAACAAGATCGGCACCGAGGGGTAGTGCGCTTGAAACCACTCGGCCAGACCGAACCCATCCATCTTTCCCGGCATGCGAATGTCGCTGAACACGAGGCTCACCGGCCCTTCCGCGTCGATGGTGGCGATCGCCTCCGATGCGTCGGCGGCTTCCAGCACGGTGTAGCCGCAATCGCGCAGATATTCGGCGATCGGCATTCGCACCATCATTTCGTCCTCGACAACGAGGACCGTAGGCATATCTTGGTGCTCCACCTGATTAGATTCTCTTGACAATGACAGTGTGTTCATAGGCCGCATGTAATGCGCCCGCGCCCCCGATACGTCCCGCAACACGGCAATTTCTCGTGATACTATAGCTCGGCTTTATTATATTACCGCCCAGCCGAACGGCCTCCTGAATTGAAACGAGTCCGTGCTATATCGTCCAGAGCGTGCTGCTCGCGCCGATTTGCTTCCAGTTCCGCCGCCGCCGCTCGTTCGAAATTCAGCGTCTCCACTGCCTCGGCCGCCATCCGAGCCGCCACGACTGCGGCGCGCGCCTCGGCAGACCGAGCCTGGGCCGCCGTCAAGGCCGCCTGGGCCGCCAAGCGTTGCGCGTCGCTCGCGCGCAGGCCACGTATGAATATCTCCAAAAACTGATGGGAGTGTTCCGCCGCCTGATAAGCCGCCCGGTCTCGTCGAGCCGCATCCGTAATCGCCTGAACCGCCGCGGCTGCCTGCGCTTCAGCGGTCAGGCATGCGCCGAGGGCATAACGGGCCTCTTCGACAGATCGCCGCCGACTGGCCCGCAGAGTCTTAAGCAAATCACGCGCCATTCGTGCCGCTCAAGGGCGAAGCGGCGGGGGGCGAACCGCTCAGTGCCCGGTTCAGGCGGTCAAACGATTCCAGAAATCCTGTACGGTCTCCCTTCGACTGCCGCAAGAAATCGTCGATCAACGGCGTCAGGCGCAAAGCCTCATCCACCGTGGGGTCGGTCCCCGCTCGATAGGCTCCGAGACGCACCATATCGGCCATATCGCCATGCAGCGCCAAAATGCGCCGCGCCCGCGCGACCGTCTCGGTTTGCGCCTCGTCCAGGCACGAGGCGGCGAGCCTGGACAGCGACCGCAGCACATCGATCGCCGGATAGCGGCCGCCCTCGGCGATTTTGCGATCCATCACAATGTGCCCGTCGAGAATACCGCGCACCGCATCGGCCACCGGTTCATTATGGTCATCCCCCTCCACCAACACGGTAAAAAGCCCGGTGATCTGCCCGGAAGGGCCGTCGGGGCGAACCAGACCAGGCCCAGCACGCTCCAGCAGACGAGGCAGTTCGGCGAAGACGCTGGGCGGATAACCTCGCGTCGCCGGCGGTTCTCCGAGCGATAGGCCGATTTCCCGCAGCGCCAGGCAGAATCGCGTCACGCTGTCCATCAGCAGGAGGACCGACATCCCCTGATCACGGAAATACTCCGCGACCGTCATCGCGGTGTAGGCGCACTGACGCCGCATCAATGGCGGCGAGTCCGACGTCGCGACGACCACCACCGCACGCGTCATGCCGTCCGGCCCCAGGTCGGTCTCGACGAACTCCCGCACCTCGCGGCCACGCTCCCCAACCAAGGCGAGGACGACAACATCACATTCCGTCCCCAGCGTCAGCATGGACAGTAAGGTCGATTTGCCGACACCGGAACCGGCGAACAAACCCAGCCGCTGGCCTCGCCGGCACGTGGCAAAGCAGTTGAGGGCACGCACCCCCAGGTCGATGCGCCCACCAGGAAGCGCGCGCGACGTTGCCTCCGGCGGTGAGGTTCTCGTCCGCCGGCCGATTGGACCCCCGAACACGATGCCCTTACCATCGAGCGGGTTCCCCAGCGGATTGATCACCCGCCCCAGCCAGGACGAGGCGACATTCAGCGTTCCGTGCTGCGCATCGCGGAGGTGGGCGTGGCATCCATGGGCCACACCGTCCAGCGGACCGTACGCCATTGCCTGCAACGCGGCCTCACGAAATCCGATCACCTCGGCCAAAATGCTGCGCTGATCGCGCGTGCGAAGCTCCAGCCGGTCCCCGGCCGCTGCCAGTCCGCTCAGCCCCTCCACCTCCACGACAAGGCCGAGGAGGTTGGTGACGGTTCCGCTGATATGTGCCGGCTCAACGCGCCTGAGCCGTGCCTTGCATGCATCCACGCGGTCTACGAGACTGTAGCCTCTCATTGAGATGTATTCGTCCAGAAATCTATTTATGTTCTGCATTCAGGCGTATGCTACCACGCGTCGTCGCAATTAATTCGTAAAAATTACACTAATACGTTGAAAATACGGTAGCTAATAACACGCCATGGTGGTATAGATTCTTACGATGTGTTAAGGAGATCCGCATGCGCGTCCTGCTGGTGGAAGAAGATCTTATCGCTGCACGCGGCATTACGCTCATGCTTAAAGCGGCGGGCGCCGTCGTGGATCAGACCGACAGCGGTGAAGATGCGTTGGAACTCCTGCGGCACTACGAATATGACATCGTGTTGCTCGACCTCGCTTTGCCCGATATCGAAGGGTTCGAGGTCGTGCGCCGAATGCGCCTCGCTCGCAACGACACCCCGGTCCTTGTCCTGTCTGGCATCACCCTGCCGCAAGCTCGCGTGAAGGCGCTGAGCCTGGGCGCCGACGATTTCATCATCAAACCATACGACAAAGCCGAATTGCTGGCCCGGATGCAGGCTGTGGTTCGCCGCAGCAAGGGTTTCAGCCAACCCACCGTCCGCCTCGGGCGCCTGGAACTCAACCTGGACAGCCGCGAGGTGACCATCGATGGCAGAGAAATCCACCTGACCGGCAAGGAATATTCGATCCTAGAACTGTTGGTTCTACGGAAGGGCATGGTGCTCACCAAGGAGGCCTTTCTGAACCATCTTTACGGCGGGATGGATGAACCCGAGGTTAAAATCATCGACGTTTTCGTATGTAAACTCCGAAAAAAGCTCGCCCGGGCTGGGGCCGAGGGGATCATCGGCACGATCTGGGGCCGCGGCTACATGATCCGCGAACCCGCAGCGCAGGAAGCATTCGAACCGGCCTACGAGGCGCTCCGCGTACCCAGATTTCTGCCTGCGGCGTGAAGACTCCGAAGACGAGGGCAGCGGCCTCGAGGTGATTGCGCGGGCGTTGCGCCTTGGCGACGGCGAACGTCATTGGTTCCGCCGCCGCTTCGGTGCTTTTGCCGTCACGATCGTCGCTTTGCCTGCTGGCGGTGCCACCGCTCTCTCGCTGGACTCCCGTTTCGGTGCGGCCGGCAAACGCCGCCGCGAAGTCTCGAAGTCCGCCCACGGATCGGTCTTCAGCTTCTCCAGTCGTCCCGGTACCGTGTTCAGTGTGAAGGCCTGCAAATCCAGCTTCGGCGTGACCTCCTTCCATGCCAGCGGCGTCGCTACGCCGGCCCCAGGACGCGCACGGGGGCAGAACGACGCGACTGCGGTGGATCCTAATCCGTTGCGCAGCCAGTCGATCAGAATGCGGCCGCGTCGGTCGGCGATCTTTACGTGTGCGAGATACTTCTCTGGGTTTGCCTCGCTGACCGTTTCCGCGAAGGATCGGCAGAAGGCGCGCACCGGGTCCCAGGGCTGTTCCGGAACAAGCGGGACGACGACATGCAGCCCTTTGCCGCCGCTGGTGCGGCAGAACGACGCCAGCCCGATCGCCTCCAGCTTGTCTCGCAGGTCCAGCGCCGCGGCGACGATTTCCGCCACCGTCACGCCCTCGCCGGGATCAAGATCGAAGACCAGTTGATCGGGATGCAGCGGGTCGCTTTCGGTCGCGCCCCAGACATGCAGCTCGATGGCGGACATCTGGGCCAGTGCGACCAGCCCCTCCATCCCATCGATCGCCAGAAACGGGGCCCCGTCCGCGGTTCCGTCTCGCACACCGGCCGGCATCGTGCCGTGGCTGTGCTTCTGGAAAAAGTGCTCACCGTCGATGCCCGACGGGCATCGGACCACTGCCAGTGGACGGTGCGCCAATCCGGGCAGAGCGCGATCCGCTACAGCCTGCCAGTATTCCACCAGGTTGCGCTTGGTAATGCCCGGCCACAGCGCGCGGTCAGGATGAGTGAGCGTAATGCCCTGGATGGTCTCATTTCGGGCGCGCGGAGCCTTGGCGGTCACGATCGCTCGGCTCGTGCGGGCTGCTGCCGGTCGGTCGGCCTCTCGTTTGGGTGGCACGGCAATGATGGGTCCTTTCTTCTTCGCGGAGCCAATATACTCCCGCGGCCTGACGGCGCGGCGTTCCGCCTCCGGGTCGGCCGGGTCGTGCACCACATCCTTGGGCGCCTTGTCCTCGCGCAATCCCAGGAACACCGCGTGCCGCACTCGCCCTGCGCCGGACCAGCCGGCAAAGGAGGTCTCGGCTACCAGTTCCGGCTTGACCCAGTGGATGGTGCGCTCCAGGTCCTCGCCGGCGACCATGAGATCGCGGGGTGGCGTCGTGGGCAGCCGGTTGAGCCGGTCCCGCAGCGCCATCAGCGTCTCGTCGGAGAAGCCGGTACCGACGCCGCCGGCGTAGTGCAGCCTACCGTTCGGATCAAAATAGCCCAGATGCAGGGCGCCGAGGCCGGCGCGGCTACCGGCCGGTTCGGTCCAGCCGATCACTACGAATTCCTCGCGGCCACCGCATTTGACTTTCAGCCAGCCGTGACCACGGCCAGGGCGGTACCTGGCGTCGGCTTTTTTGCAGATGATGCCTTCCAGCTTCATCTCGCAGGCGGCGTGGAGCATGCGAGCGGTTTCGTCCTCGCTGTGGTCGCTGAATCGCAGCATGCCGTGCCACACGTCGAGGCCTTTCAGCAGGTCCTTGCGATCGCGAAGGGCACAGTTTCGCAGATCCCAGCCGTCAAGGTGGAGCAGGTCGAACAGATAAAGCACCAGCGTCTCATCGCGGCCGTTGGATAACGCGGCCTGCAAGGCGGGGAAGCTGGAGACGCCGTTGTTGTCGAGAGCTACCAGTTCTCCATCGACCATGGCTGCGTCGACGGTGAGCCGGCCGATCGCCTTGGCCACCGCTGGCAGTCGGTCAGTCCAGTCGTTGCCGTTGCGCGTCAGCAGCCGGACCTTGCCGTGGTCGAGAGAGGCCAGCAGGCGGTAGCCATCGAACTTGATCTCGGTCAGCCAGCCTGCTTCCTGGGGCGGTGCGTCAACGACGGCGGCCAGCTGGGGGGCCTGCTTGTCGGAGAGTTTGCCTTTGACCGCCCCTTGGATGGTCAGGTCCTTGGATCCACCGCGTGGCTGTCCGGGTGGCGGGATCGCGGCTTCCAGCGCCTCGGCGTCAACACCCGGCCTTTCCTCCCCATCGTGGCCCTTGATCAGCAGCCAGTTATCCTGGCGGCCGCGTTGGTCGGGTTTGGGCTTTAGCCGCACCAGCGTGAATTTGCCGTGTAAGCGCTTGCCGGAGAGCACGAATTTGATTTCTCCGTCGCGAAGGCCTTCGTCGGGGTCAAGGAGCGGTTCCCAGGTGCCTCGGTCCCAGGTCTCCACGGTGCCGGCACCGTATTGACCGTCGGGGATGGTTCCCTGGAAATCGGCATAATCCAGCGGATGGTCTTCGACGTGAACGGCAATGCGCTTGTCGGTGGGGTCCAGGGATGGCCCCTTGCGGACCGCCCAGCTCCACAGCACGCCGTCATGCTCCAGCCGGAAGTCCCAGTGCAGCCCGGCCCGGTGCGCTTTATGCTTTTGCACTACAAATATCGGCCCATGTTTCGTTCCCTTGATCGGTCGCTCTGACAGTGGCGGCGGCTCGCTTGTCGAAGTGAAATCTCGCTTCGTGCCGTAGGTTCGGATTGAGGTATCGCGTTGCGAGGCCATGCCAGTGCCTTCTGACCGAGAGCAATCGAAACGATGTAGCGTCGAGGGTGGTTGCATAGAAGAGGCTACGCCCAACACTGCCCGGCCCGCAAAGGACCGGCCATCCGGCCGTGCCGGCGCGCGATCTTTTCATTTCGGTCTTGGCCTATGAATTTGCAAATCACTGGGGGTAGCCCATTGCCCGGCCCCTCGTTTGGCGAACCTGTCGCCGAGACGTCAGAACGTTGGAAACACTCCCCCGGTCGGGCACCCTCCATCGACTTCTTGAAAAAGATCGGTTTGGAATCGGCATTGGCGCGCGGAGCAAAATCCGGATCTATCAGCACACCCCCGATTTTGCGCATTTGCATGCCGGAAACAGCCGCTCACACTGGGGCGCTTCGTGGTAAGCAGCAATTCACCGCGGACACTGGGACCTCGCGCCGATCGCGGAGCCCTCGGAATCGTAGCTGTCGAGATTGTGCGAGGCATCCCACAAGAGCACACGGCATGACCACCGTGTCCGGGCGGTCCTTCAGGAACTCCCGCGCGGATCGTTGCAGTTTCTTCTGAGCGTTAGTTAAATCGAATTCGATGCCACGTTTGTTTCGTTAACTTAACAGAAATTGGGTCATCTAACAAGCACATCATATGCCCGTTTGAACACGAATCCGTCTCAGACCTTTGCGACAGCCGCGGCCTTCATGATGTCGGCCAATGTGCCGTAGCAGACGGTCCAGGCCTCCCGCACCGGCGGGGTGAAAGCGTCGGCGAGACCTTGTTCGAGCGTCCACAGCAGCGCTTCGCCGACGGTGTCGTAGTCCAGGGTCTTCACGCCGTAGCCGGAGTGCCGTTCCCCGAGCTGCTTGACGGCGGGAAGGATGCTGTCGATTTGCTCAAGATTGGCTACGGCAGTGCCAATGATCGCCATAAGTTTGCGGCCCTGTTCGGCCATGTCGCCCTTGAACAGCGGACGCAATTTTGGATCGATATCGGACAGACGCTGGTAGAATATCGCCACTACCGCGGGGGCGTTTGGGGCGACCTTCGCGTAGCTGTCGCGCAGCAGTGTCTCTGGTCATTTGTCATTTGTACTGTCCACTCTGCCGAAGGTTACTCGCGTGACTCCTTCATCCCGTTGCATTTTGTATGCCGGTTCAAACGCGAGGACCACTTTGCGGCAGGGCGCTCGATGCAACTGATGAGCCATACCGCTCCGAACGCTGAACTATCTCGCAGCGTCACCGGCTCGGCTGACCCCAGTCGGTGAAGTCGCCGAGGCCTGTGGCATCTCCAATCGTTTGATGAAGGTGGCGAACCACCTGGCAACGGCGGTTATGTCGAGGCGGTGCTCGGCAACCGCGGCGGCATCCGACTCGCGCGTCCACCCGCCGGCATCAATATCGGGGGCGGTAGTGCGCCACCGAAACCGACATGAACCCAGTGGAATGCTTGTCCCGGCGAGGAGGAGAGCTGCCATAATCCAGTCAGGTTGCCTGCTGCGTGCTGCCTTGCGGAGCGGGCCGCTCGCCTTTCTCCCGGTGTTCCCTGGCAAGCCTGCTCCACTCCAAGCGGTCGCTGGAAGCATTGCTCAGTCTACCCGATGCCCGGCGGGAGGCATGGAGCGCACATTTTGCCAGCATCTGTCCGACCCTTGGGACAAATTTGCCTAGATTTTGTCTATGGTGCCTGTTTACGGGCGCAGCCTGTGCCTTGATCGCGCATATCCGCCTCACAACGACGGGGCGAAGCCGCCGACCCAACAATGCGCTTAGTGCACAGGCAGCTTTCACCGCCGCGTTGCTCAGTGACATCGTCCTCGACCACGCGTCTACAACAGACCGTGAGCAACCTGCGGATTTGATCGTTCGAATCAGGCCAAGCACCGTGACTCGCAACGACGGCCCCATTGATCACGCGAGGCACCCGCCGGGACGGCCAGCCGCCGGCGTAGTTCCGACAAGTATTCGATCCGACAACAAAAATGCCCAGCGTCCGCCGATTCGCAAATCTTAAAATTATATCGATAGTCCGGCGCGCGATCGGACGGCTCTCCACGGCGCGTGAGACGAAGCCGATGAGAGGGCTGCCCAGGCGAAGGGATCTGCTCATGCACGATTGCACTGCAACGCATGTGTCGCTAAGTTGCCCAAATCATGGGCAACTGTCGTTCACACATCACACCCGCTGCCCTCGGATCGTTCGACCTAGGCTCTATCGATTTGGGCTCGGGTGTCCGGATCGAGACACCTGTCATCCTGGCACCGATGTCCGGCGTCACCGACCTACCGTTTCGCCGGACAGCCAAGCAGTTGGGCGCCGGAATGGTGGTATCAGAAATGATCGCGTCCTGGGCCATGATCCGGGAAAACCAGAAGACACTTGGGATGGCGGAAATCGACGGCTGCGGCGGGGTGTCGGCGGTGCAATTGGCTGGTTGCGATCCCGCGGCGATGGCCGAGGCTGCGCGTTTGGCGGTTGATAAGGGCGCCCACATGATCGACATCAACTTCGGCTGCCCCGTGAAGAAAGTTGCGGTCGGGCAGGCCGCAGGTTCGGCGCTGATGCGCGACGAGGTCGCGGCGGCGGCGATTCTGGAAGCCACTGTCAAGGCTGTTCCCGTGCCGGTCACGCTGAAAATGCGCATGGGGTGGGACCACGCCAACCTCAATGCGCCGCGGCTGGCTCGGATTGCCCAGGATGCGGGCATTCGCATGGTCACGATCCATGGCCGCACGCGGCAGCAATTCTACACCGGCACCGCCGACTGGAGGTTTGTGCGGCAGGTAAAGCAGGCGATCGACATTCCGGTCATCGTCAACGGCGACATCCTCACCGAGGACCACGCCGCCTCTGCTCTGACGCAATCAGGAGCTGACGGCGTGATGATAGGGCGTGGCTGCTACGGACGACCTTGGTTCCCGGCTCAGGCGGCCCACTATCTGCGCACCGGGGTGCGCCTGCCGGAGCCATCATTGGCGCGGCAGAAATCCATCTTGCTGGGACACTATCGCGCAATGCTCAGCCAGTTCGGCAGCGGACGAGGCGCACGCCTCGCTCGCAAGCATCTGTCCTGGTATTCGCGCGGCCTCCCTGGATCGGCTGATTTCCGCGCCACGATGAACCGGCTGCCGGACGCCGGCTCGGTGATGACACTGATCGACCGGTTTTACGATCCGTTGATCGCCAGCGGGGTCACTCGGAAAGCGGATGAGTCCCCGTCTCACCGTACGAATGGCGGCCTGGATCCCTTGGTACAAGACAGCGTCGAGTTTGACGGAAACGATATCGATATTAGAACCGAGGCGGCATGAGCGCGGTGGTATCCCGAGCCTCCCGGCTTTTGACCGGACGCGGACGGTCAGCCGAGGCCGCCGCGAAGTTGGCTGATGCGTCAGCGATACTCGGCGCGCTGCCCGTGCCGATCATGCTTCTCGACGTCGAAAACCGGTTTCGCCACGTTAACCATGCCGCCGAGCAGTTTCTCGGCATCTCGGCCGCCTGGCTGACCCAGCATCGGCTGCAGGACCTGTTGCCGTTGGACAATCCGCTGTTTCTGCTGGTCGATCAGGTGCGCCGTACCGAAGCAACGATTGCCGACCACGATCTCAATCTGGACAGTCCACGTCTGCACAAACGCGGCATCACCGTGCAGGCTTCCCAACTCCCGGAGGAACCAGGCGCGGTGCTCCTGGTGATGCAGGATGCCTCCGCCGCTCGGGCGCTGGACCGCCAGTTGGCGTTTCGTGGCGCCGCCCGCAGCGTGACCGGCATGGCCGCGATCCTGGCGCACGAAGTCAAAAACCCGCTGTCGGGCATCCGTGGCGCGGCTCAGTTGCTGGAAACCAGCGTCGGGCCGGCCGACCGGGAGCTAGCGGAACTGATCCGCGACGAGGCGGACCGTATCCGCGACCTGGTGGACCGGATGGAGGCATTCGGCGAAAAGCCGATCGCACGCACCGCAGTGAATATCCATCGCGTCCTGGAGCATGTCCGCAAGCTGGCCCAGTCCGGCTTTGCCGCACATATCCGCTTCCAGGAACTCTACGATCCCTCGCTGCCGCCGGTCTGGGCCAATCGTGACCAGCTCGTTCAGGTCGTCCTGAACCTGGTCAAGAACGCCGCCGAGGCGGTGGGTCAAGAGGGGATCCACCATCCAGAGATCATCCTTGCGACCGGCTTTCAGCACGGCATGCGCGTCGCTATTCCGGGCAGCACCGAACGCATGGATTTGCCGTTGTTCGTAGCTGTGCGCGACAATGGTCGTGGTATCCCCGAGGACATCCGGCCGCATCTTTTCGAACCGTTCGTCACATCGAAAAACACAGGCAGTGGCCTCGGGCTGTCGCTGGTCGCGAAGATCGTCGGCGACCACGGCGGACTGATCGAGGTCGACAGCCGCCCTGGACGCACCGAATTTCGATTGCATCTACCCGTCGTGACGGAGAAAGACGCCGACCAATGACCTTGCCCACCGTGTTGATTGCCGACGACGACCGCTCCATTCGAACCGTGTTGACACAAGCGCTCGGCCGTTCCGGCTACCAAGTGCGGAGCACTGGCAATGCAGCGACTTTGTGGCGCTGGGTGGAGGATGGGGAAGGTGACCTTGTGATCACCGACGTGGTGATGCCCGACGAAAATGGTCTGGACCTGATCCCCAGGATCAAGCGCATCCGCCCCGAACTGCGCGTGGTGGTCATGAGCGCGCAATCGACGTTGATGACCGCTGTCAAGGCAACCCAGCGCGGGGCCTTCGAATATCTGCCCAAGCCGTTCGATCTACGCGAATTGCTCGCCGTCGTCGGCCGGGCCTTGGCCGCGCCGTCGGAGCCGACGTTCAGCCCGGCGGAGGCAAAGGATACCGAGGAGCGTCTGCCGCTGATCGGCCGCAGCCCCGCGATGCAGGAGATCTACCGCACGATCGCCCGGCTAACGACGGCCGATCTGACCGTGATGATCAACGGCGAGTTCGGGCACCGGCAAGGAACTCGTGGCCCGAGCGCTTCACGACTATGGGAAACGGCGGGCCGGCTCGTTCGTTGCTATCAATATGGCCGCGATTCCGCGCGAACTCATTGAAAGCGAACTGTTCGGCCACGAGCGCGGAGCTTTCACAGGCGCCACCAGTCGCTCCCAGGGGCGATTTGAACAGGCCAATGGCGGCACCCTGTTCCTCGATGAGATCGGCGACATGCCACCCGAGGCGCAGACCCGCCTGCTACGCGTTTTGCAGGAAGGCGAATTCACCAGCGTCGGTGGGCGTCAGGCGATCAAGGCGAATGTCCGGATCATTGCCGCGACCCACCGCGATCTGCGCAACGCCATCCGCCAGGGCCAGTTCCGTGAAGATTTGTTCTATCGGCTAAATGTGGTGCCGATCCGCCTGCCGCCCCTGCGCGAGCGCATCGAGGATATCGCCCTGCTGGCCAGGCATTTTCTGGAACGCGCCCGAGAGGACGGGTTGCCGGCGAAAAGCCTCGACCAGGGGGCAGTTGACCGGCTCAAGCAACATGGCTGGCCCGGCAATGTGCGCGAGCTGGAAAACCTGATGCGCCGGCTGGCTGCGTTATGCCCGGACGAAGTCATCGGTGCCGAGGTGATCGACTCCGAACTCGCCGATCCGCTGCCTGCGGTGGGTCCGGCAGCGTCCGCACCGCAAAGCAACGGCCCAGAGACACTTTCGAGCGCCGTGGAACGCCACATCAAGGAATTCCTCGCCGCCCACAATGACGGCATGGGCATCACCGATGTATACGACAAAATCATCGCCGAGGTGGAAAGGCCGTTGATCCGCCTGACCCTGGCGGCCACCCGCGGCAATCAGATCAAGGCCGCCTCAATGCTGGGCCTCAACCGCAACACCCTGCGCAAGAAGATACGGGATCTGGAAATCCCCGTGGTTCGGGGTTTGATGTGATGATCCTGTGGGATCTCATCCCCAGGTGCGTGACGCAAGAGGGAGGCCTTGGCCTACGCATGGGCATCGAAACGGGGGAGACCGAGCCTCAGGCCGCTCCGGCGTGTGCCGCCAGATTGCGGGTGACTGCCCCCGGGAGCGACGGCGCCGGGCTGGCGCGCCCCACTCGGTGGCGGGCGATATGAACATCTCGACGCGAAAGAGCAGTCTTAAGACCATAGTGGCGCGGGATGTCATCTCGGAGCCGCGATCATCGTTCGCTGGCCGGCTGGGCGACATCATGGTGGGCAAGGGCGTCACCCTGGCGTTAACGGCGTTGGCGTTCATGGTGGGGTTGGCGACCTTCATCATTCTGGCCCGTGGGTCGCCGCTGGGCTGGCGCCCCGGCGTCGGGGTCGGGCTCGTGCTGGCGAATCTCTCGGTGCTACTGCTCCTGGGTGCAGTGCTGGCGGGACGCCTGACCCGCGTGTGGGTCGAGCGGAGGCGCGGCTCTGCAGGTTCCCGGCTGCATGTGCGGCTGGTGTTCCTGTTCAGCGGCGTGGCGGTCGCGCCCACTATTGTGGTCGCCTGTTTTGCGGTGGCGTTCTTTCATTTCGGTATCCAATCCTGGTTCAACGACCCGGTGCGCGAGTCCCTGTCCGAATCGCTGCAAGTCTCGCGCGGCTACCTCGAGGAACATCGTAACAATATCCGTGCCGTCGCACTCGAGATGGCGAACGACCTGGCGCGCGCGGGCCGATTTTTGTCGGCTGATCCGACCGTGTTTGCCGAGGTACTGGATACTCAGACGACGTTGCGTGGCCTGACTGAGGCGGTGATCTATGAACCGACCACCGGCCAGGTCCTGGCGGCGGCTGGTATCTTCGTAGGCCTTGGCGTTGAGCTCCCAACGCAGTCGGTGACCGAGCAGGCGCTGAATGGCGATGTAGCGGTGCTGAATGCCGGCGATGGGACGCGCGTCAGGGCAGTCGTGCGCCTGGAATCGACACCGGCGCTCATGTTGATGATCGGACGCCCGATCGACCCGACTATCCTCGGCTATATGCAACGCACGGAACAGGCGGTTTCGGCCTACCAACGACTGGATGAAAACCGCTCCTGGCTGCAGATCGCATTCGCGTGGATTTTTGCCATCGTTGCCCTGCTGGTCCTGCTCGCGGCGGGGCTGATCGGCCTGATCATGGCTAATCAGATCGCTCGTCCCGTCGGGATGCTGATCAGTGCCGCCGAACGGGTGCGCAGCGGCGACCTGACGGTGCGGGTGCAGGAACCGGCCACCGGCGACGAACTGGCCGGTCTGTCCCGGGCATTCAATCGCATGACGGGCCAGTTGGCGGCGCAGCGCTCCGAATTGATGGATGCTTACAGCCAGATCGATGAGCGGCGGCGGTTTACCGAGACCGTGCTGGCGGGTGTTTCGGCGGGAGTGATCGGGCTCGATTCGCTCGGGCGGATCGAGTTGCCCAACCGCACTGCGGACGAGTTGCTGGGGCTGGATCTGCTTACGGCGACCGGGCATCCGCTGGAAGAAATCGTGCCGGAGTTCGCCGCGCTGTTCAAGGAGGTCGCGGGGAACCCCGATCGGGCACGGACGGCGGAAATCCAAACCGGGCCGGTCAATCACCGCCGCATCCTGTTGGTGCGGATAGGTGCTGAGCTGTCGGGCGCCCGCACCGACGGGTTCGTAGTTACCTTCGACGACATCACGGAGTTGCAGTCGGCGCAGCGCAAGGCGGCCTGGGCGGACGTTGCCCGCCGGATCGCGCACGAAATCAAGAATCCGCTGACACCGATCCAGTTGTCGGCGGAACGCCTGAAGCGGCGCTTCGCCAAGGAAATACAGTCTGATCCAGAAACATTTGCCCAGTGCGCCGACACGATCATCCGCCATGTCGGGGACATCGGACGCATGGTCGATGAGTTCTCGGCTTTCGCGCGGATGCCGCAACCGGTGATCAAGCCCGAGGACATCGGCCGCATAACGCGAGAGGCGCTGGTGCTGCAGAAAACCGCGCGTCCTGGTATCGAATGGGTAACGGATATTCCAGACCACGGGCCGGTGGTTCCATGCGATCGGCGGATGCTGCGTCAGGCACTGACGAATTTGTTGCAGAATGCCGCCGATGCGGTGGCGATGCGGCCCGGCGCTGGCCACATCACGCTGACGGTGCAAGATCTGCCGAACGAAGCACATATCATTGTTGGCGACGACGGAGTCGGGCTGCCAAAGGAAGAGCGTTCGCGGCTGACCGAGCCATATGTGACGCATAAGCCGAAGGGAACCGGGTTGGGACTGGCGATTGTGAAGAAGATCATGGAAGACCACGGCGGGACCCTGGCTTTGGGGGATCAGCCAAACGGGCCGGGCGCGATCGCCAGCCTGGCGTTGCCGCGGGGGTTGGCGATCGACCACGGCGAAGCACCACATGGCAGGATGACGCAGGTGTCGCATGGCACATGAGATCCTCGTCGTCGATGACGAACCCGATATCAGGCTGCTGATTGAAGGCACTCTGCGGGACGAAGGTTACGACACACGCGGTGCCGGGGATGCTGAAGGGGCGATCAACGCGTTCCGAACACGCCGGCCTTCGCTGGTGATTCTGGACGTGTGGCTGCAGAGCTCCCGCATGGATGGGATCGCCATTCTCGAGACGCTGCAGAGCGAGGAGCCGCATGTGCCTGTCGTGATGATTTCCGGCCATGGCACGATCGAGATGGCGGTGGGCGCGATCCAGCACGGCGCCTATGATTTCATCGAGAAGCCGTTCCAATCCGACCGTCTGCTGCTGGTGGTGCGCCGCGCTTTGGAGGCAGCGGCGCTGGCGCGCGAAAACGCCGAACTGCGCCTACGCGCTGGGCCGGATGCAACCCTGACCGGTAAATCGACGCTGATCGCTCAGTTGCGGTCCCAGGTGGAGCGGGTCGCGCCGACGGGTTCCCGGGTGATGATCTCGGGCCCGGCGGGATCCGGCAAGGAGGTCGTTGCTCGTGTGATCCATTCACGCTCGCGGCGGTCGACCGGACCGTTCGTGGTGATGAACTGCGCGACGCTCAATCCCGGACGTTTCGAAGAGGAACTGTTTGGAATAGAGGCCGGGAGCGACCCGATGGCGCATCCGCGCCGCGCCGGTGTGCTGGAACGCGCGCACGGCGGGACATTGCTGTTGGACGAGGTCTCCGACATGCC
This sequence comes from uncultured Alphaproteobacteria bacterium, assembly GCA_963733925.1. GTDB lineage: Bacteria > Pseudomonadota > Alphaproteobacteria > Acetobacterales > Acetobacteraceae > Rhodopila. The sequence continues at coordinate 195,282 of CAVTFL010000005.1, forward strand.
GCTTGAGACTCAAGGCAAGATCGTGCGGGCCTTGCAGGATCAGACGTTTGAGCGGCTGGGCGGGTCGGCGCGCGTGAAGGTGGATGTGCGGGTGCTGTCCACGACCAACCGCGACCTTCAGGCGGAAATCGCCGCCGCGCGGTTCCGCGAGGATTTGTATTATCGCCTGGCGGTTGTCCCGGTCCGCGTGCCGGCCCTGCGGGAGCGGCGGGAGGATGTCCCGATCCTCGCGCAGCACTTCATCGAGCGCTCGGCCGAAAGTTCGGGCATCCCGGTGCGGGCGTTGTCGGCGGATACGCTGGCGGCGCTGCAGGCTTACGATTGGCCGGGGAACGTGCGGCAGTTGCGGAATTTGATGGACTGGCTGCTGATCATGGCACCCGGGGCCGCGGGGGATCCGATCCGGGCGGATATGCTACCGCCAGAGATCGGCTCTCGCGCGCCGGCCTTGCTGAATATCGACCCGACTGCCGATATCATGTCGCTGCCGCTGCGTGAAGCTCGGGATTTGTTTGAGACGCAGTACCTGCATGCGCAATTACTTCGGTTCGGTGGGAACATTTCTCGGACGGCACAGTTTGTCGGAATGGAGCGCTCGGCCTTACACCGGAAGCTGAAGCAGCTGGGGGTGAATTCGGATGAGAGGGTCGGGGGGTAGGTGACGCCCTCTGCCAGGAACGGGCCCGGTTCGATTGGCTGGAGCGCAAACTCGACACACTCACGGCTTCCTACCGCCGGGACGGCTCCTCTGGCGATCCAGGCATAGTTAGAGCAATTTCGGTCTGGCTCCAATCGCGCAGCGACCTCAGCCTGATGAAATTGCTCGCGAATCCACAACTGAGTGCGTCACGCGGTCCTGTCGCCGATGACGCCCGTTCCGGGGGGCGGTGCTGGTGTGGAGCAGGTCAAGCATAGAAGTCGAGCGGTTCAAAAGGATGCCCTGAGGATACCGCCGGCTCCCCTTACAGCAGAATGCTCCCAATGGATGCGTAGAGACCAAAGGCCGCGACGACTGTAAACACGATCCCCGCGACCGCGGCGTAGATGCCGCGCAGGCGCAGTTCGTCCGGCAACTCCTGACGAGCGAGCCGGTAGAGAAAGCCAAGCACGATTGGCAACAGCAGCGTGTTGAGAACGCCGACCGCGATCGCCAGCCGCACCAGGTTCACCCCGGAGCCGACCAGCACGGCCCCGCTGCACAGCACAGCGGCGAACGCGCCATAAAACCAAGGCGCCTGCGCCGGACTCTCACTCAGCGAATGGCGCAGACCTAACACTTCGCCGAACGCCCAGGCCACGGTCAGGCATACGACAATTGCCGCCACCAATGCGCCGCCGGTCATGCCCAGTGCAAATACCACACGCCCACCCGTTGGCCCGATCACCGCGGTGAAGGTGCTGGCGATTTCGCTGATCCGATCGAATGAATGCGCCGACGCCTTACCGTGACCGGACGCCGACGCCGCGGCCACCAAAACCGCAGCCGTAATGGTTTGGCACAGCACCGCACCGATCAGTGTTTCGACGCGGGCGGCAGACAGGTGAGCGCGGGTAAGGCCCTTATCGATGCTGGCCGACTGCTGATAAAAAATGGCCCACGGAATGACGCAGGTGCCAAGGCTCGCTGCCAGCAGATAAAGGTAGCCGCGATCGGCAAACGGCATTTGTAATATCTGTGAAGCCATTTCCGTTCCCGCCGGCCGCGCCTGCCAGGCAAGGGCGATGAAGGCGAGTTCGCACAGTCCCAGCGCCATCGCGACACGCTCAACCGAGCGGTAGCTGCCGGTAAGGACAATGGTCAGCAGACCGGTGGCGGCCACGGCGCTCGATTGCCAAACCGGTACACCATACAGCTGTCCCACACCCGCCAACCCACTCAGCTCGGTCACCAGTGCGCCGACGCAGCTGATCGTCAGCGTCGTGAGCAGCAACACGGTCGGCAACAGGCCGAGCCGGTGCAACGCCAATTCCGCCAGTCCCTGGCGCGCGGCTAAGCCAAGGCGGGACGCCAGTTCCTGTGCCATGAACAACGCCGGGATCAGCGCAAATTGCAACAGTAACAGTCGATAGCCCCATTGAGCGCCGCTCTGCGCCGCGGCGATGACGCTGCCCGCTTCTGTGTCGGCCAGCATAACCACAACTCCGGGTCCGACGGCGAACGCCATATGGTGCCAACGGACACCTGAAGACCGTTTCGACAAAGCTTCAGTCTCGGAATACTTTTCGGAATACTTTATAGGGGTCATCGCTTGGCTCCCGTAGGCGTTCCGGTGCTGAAGAAAGTGTGTCGTTCGTGCTCTGATCCTCTGTTAATCGCATAAATCCCCGAACTTGAACATCCCGACTGGCGCGATAGTGAGAGGGCGTCGGAACCACAGCGGCCGCTCAACTTCATAGTGCCCCGCAGCTTCACGCCACGTGCGAACCGCGGTAAGTTTCGGGAGTGTTGGACTGGTATCAGCGTAAATATAGCCACGGCCGCAACGCCATCGCATTTGACGCGATTGCGGACGCACCAGCAATGTTACAGATAGTTCGTTGGTTTATCAGTCCATACTCGAGGGCGTGTTCCTCGCTCTGGATTGTCTTATCAACTCGGCGCAGTCCAAGCCCCTTGGCATGCTGTATACGTCGAAAGCTCCGATCAAACCAGCTGCTTCAGCTGGTTCTGACCAGGAAATATTTCGCCGCCCAGCATTATCGGCGAAGTCACGCTGGTAACCGGATGGCAATTCGTTGTCGTGCGCCCGTCTCCTCGCCGGGCGAGCAGGATCTTGTCAGCGGAGGTCTGGCCTGGCCGAGCGCGCTCGGGTCATGATGTTTTCGCCCAGAACGTTATAACAAGCCGTGCGGCCTGCCCGTGATAGACGATCACGATCCCATGTTGCCGATAACGACGCGCCAGTCGTTGCAACGGCCGAGGGTCCCCGAACACCAACAGATGCGCTTCCGACCACCGCCCAAGAGAGCCTGTTCCGAACAAAACCGGCCGCCGTCGAACGTCCTGCAGTAATCGCGTCTGCATCCGCTCATTCCACCCAGGTGGCATCTTGCGGGAAAACGGATTGTAGGCAGTGATCAACACAGCCGCTCGCGAGGTGTAAGCCAACAGCAACCGGTCCATTGCGACGCTTCGCCGGCCAACGCGAATTTTGGTCCCGGCTGCCTCGTAACAGGTTTTCCGGAAAGCGCTCAGCGGCGGGGGGCGCATCCGCCACTCGTGCGGCGTGGTCGGGTTGCGATGTCCCAACGTCCCTGCGCCCACATCGGATCCCGAAACCAACCATCAACGTCAGCCCGATCCGCCGCGCGAGACCAGCGGCAGGCGCCAATCACCGGGATGCCGTCCATCCCTTCGGTCGCTCTAGTACATGCTTGTCAGCACGTTGCTCAGACGCTTTCTTTCTTCCAACGCTCGCCCGGTGCCCAACGCTACGCACTGCAGCGGATTTTCCGCGATCACAACGGCCAGGCCAGTCGCGTCGCGGAGCGCTTGGTCCAGCCGGTGCAGCAGAGCGCCGCCGCCGGTCAGCACGATACCCTTGTCCACGATATCGGCGGCGAGCTCCGGCGGGGTATTTTCCAACGCAACCTTGACCGCCTCGATAATCGCAGAGACTGGCTCCGCCAGGCTCTCGGCGATTTCGCGCTGGCTGACCGGAACTTCCCGCGGGACCCCATTCATAAGGTCGCGGCCGCGGACTTCCCGGTACGGACCTTCTTCGCCATTCTCATACGACGCGGCCGCGCCAATATCCATTTTGATACGTTCGGCCGAGGACTCGCCGATCAGCAGGTTATGGTGGCGCCGCATGTAGCTGATGATCGCCTCGTCCATCTTGTCGCCCCCGACACGCACGCTGCGCGAATAGACGATGCCTCCCAGGGAAATGATCGCAACCTCAGTAGTGCCGCCGCCGATATCGACGACCATGCTGCCGGAGGGTTCAGTGACCGGCAGCCCAGCACCAATCGCGGCAGCCATCGGCTCCTCGATCAACCACACGCGCCGGGCGCCGGCACTCTCGGCGCTCTCCTGGATCGCCCGGCGCTCAACAGCGGTAGAACCGGAGGGGACACAAACGATGATAACCGGCGAGGCGAACCCGCGGCGATTGTTCACCTTGCGGATGAAGTGCTTGATCATCTCTCCGGCGACCTCGAAATCGGCGATGACACCGTCGCGCAGCGGCCGACTGGCCGTAATATGGCCGGGCGTGCGGCCAAGCATCATTTTGGCCTCCTCGCCGACGGCAACCACCTTCTTCTTGCCGCGGACGTCTGCGATGGCAACCACGCTCGGTTCCGCCAGGACGATCCCGCGGCCTTTGACATAGACCAGCGTATTGGCGGTACCGAGATCGATGGCCATGTCGGCTGACATAAAGCCAAGCAACCGGGAGAACATCCGAAAAACCTTCGAGTGACAGCCCCAAAATTTAGGGCAAGGAGGGTGAGCGCAACCTCGGGGCTTAGCCTCCACGTGCCCGGTTCACAAGGGTAAGTTGACAATCGTTTGAAGCGCCGCCGCGAAATTGCCTGCTTCTCGCCGGGAAATCAGGCGTTTGTCCACCTAGGTCAGTCACCTACCTAAGGGAGAAATTCCATGCGAATAGCCGCTTTCGCCTTGATTCTGGCTACTTGTGCCGGCTTGGCCTGCTGTGGCCAGTCTACCGGCACCCGCGCCGTCACCGGTGGACTGCTCGGTGCTGGCGCCGGTGCCGGCGTGTCGGCGCTGACGGGCGGCAGGCCCGCCACCGGTGCGGCGATCGGAGGCGGCGTCGGGGCCGTGGGTGGCGCCGTCACCCGCTAAGGCAAACGGGGCGCCGCGCTTTTTCGACCCGTCGGTGAGGCGGCGAAGCAATTCGATCCGGTATTGCTCGTCGCTGCTGCAATCGAATGCGCGGCTGTCCTTAACGGGGCGTTCGAAAGGCTAGAAGGACGCCCTCGGATCAGTCAACATTACATCGGTCAGTAGGGCTTGGTTCGTAATGTTACGGGCCATCGTGGGTATTTTTGGCCTCTTCGCCAATCCTGTCAGGCCCAAAAGCGCAATATACGCGTGGGTGTTTCGAGATGAACAAATGATCCCTCAAGGATCACAGAAGATTGCGTTGGTGATACCAATCCGTTAGCTTCATCTTCCGTAACGGGCTTGTGTGACACCGGGCGCACCCATTCCGTGGATCATCCCCGTTGGCCCCTAAAGCCACAATTCTTTGGGTATTGGACGGATACGTCCTGACGGTCGGGGGATCTGGTGCCACCTATAAGAGCGCTCTTCGTCACCAGCGAGTTCGCAGGCCTCGCCAAGGCGGGAGGGCTGGGGGAAGTATCGGCGGGATTACCGGCCGCCTTGCGCCGACGCGGCGTCGACATCCGCGTGTTACTGCCGGCCTATCGCGACGTCATCGACAAGTTGCCCAATATCCACTGGTTGGGCGATCTGGCTGGGCGCGCCGACATTCCGCCCGCCCGGTTGGGCGAAGCTCGGCTGGCGAGCGGGGTAATCCTGTATTTGGTTGCCTCGCCTGCGCTGTTCGACCGGCGGGGTACCCCCTACTGCACACCCGAGGGGGCCGATTGGCACGATAACCACCTGCGGTTCGCCCGTCTGTCGTTGGCAGCGGCGGAGATCGCGGCCGGCCAAGGTGGAGTTGGCTGGGTTCCAGATATCGTCCACACGAATGAATGGCCGAGCGGGCTGACCCCCGCCTATATGCGTTGGGATGGCAGCAAAATCCCTACTATTCTGACCATCCACAACATCGCCTACCAGGGAAACTTCGACGCCAGCCAGCGCCATTCGCTAGGCATCCCGGACGCCGCATTCGACATCAATGGCGTCGAATTTCATGGCCGCGTGTCGTTCCTGAAGGCCGGCGCGTTCTATGCGAGCCACGTCACCACCGTCAGCCCGACTTATGCGACGGAGATCACGACGGAGACCCGGGGCGCCGGGCTGCATGGCCTCATGGGAGCCCGCGCGGCGAAAGGGCAACTGTCTGGAATTGTCAACGGGATCGACGAAAGCTGGGACCCGGGCAGTGATCCGTATCTTCCACATCACTTCGACCCGGACGATCTGAACGGCAAGCAGGCCAACGCCGACGTCGTTCGCACCAGCCTGTGTCTGCGCCCGTCGGACGGCCCGCTGTTCGGTATCGTCTCCCGCCTGGTGCATCAAAAGGGGCTGGACCTGGTGGCAGAGGCGGCAAACGACATCGTCGACAACGGCGGACAGATCGCCATCCTGGGGCTCGGCGATCCCGAAATCGAGCACATGCTCAGCCGCACGTCCCGCCGACATCACGACGACATCGGCGTGCTGATCGGGTTCAACGAGCCAATGGCGCACCGGATCGTCGCCGCCAGCGACTTCACACTGATGCCGTCGCGATTCGAGCCGTGCGGGTTGACCCAGATGCAGGCGCAACGTTATGGCGCTCTGCCGATCGCCCACGCGACCGGCGGTCTGGCCGACACAATCGACGACGGCGCCACCGGTTTTCTGTTCTCCACCCACTCCTCGGACGGACTGATGGGGGCCTGTCACCGCGCGTTCGACGCCTATCAGGACGCATCACAACTGACCGATATGCGGAGAGCCGCAATGGCACGCTGCTTCGGGTGGGACGCCGCCGCGGCCGAATATGAGGCGCTGTATCGCCGACTGATCGGCCCGGGGCCGGCCGCGATCAGGCCGAAGCCGACCAAAGTGCGACGCAGGGCGCCCCCGCCCTTGACAGAGACGCTCGAACCCGCGGCCTGATGCTAGACAAGCGTTTCATGCTCGTGCCACCCTATTCCCGTTCATGGGTGAAGAGGACGAAAGTGTGCATGCCTGCGTGGATTTGGCGGCGTTTATAAGCCAATCCGGCCAGGTCGGCGGCGTCCTATGAGCAGCCACAGCCCGCTGGATGAAATGGGGGATGGGACAGGGCGCGCCAAACCACATTGGCGGTCACTGCTGTCCACGATGTTTGCGCTTGGCCACGAGACGCTGGCGCAGCGGGCGCGGCTGCTCGATCAGGCTTTTGCTGACGAGGGCATAACTGCGATCCTTCCTGGGGAGCGTGCGGTCAATTGGCGCTGCGATCCAATCCCCCTAGTGATATCAGCCGCCGAGTTTTCGTCGGTCGAGGCTGGCCTCGCACAACGCGCCCAGCTCATAGAATTGATTCTGGCCGACCTTTATGGTCCCCGCACGCTGATGGCGGAGGGACTGATCCCACCCGATCTCGTCTACGGCAACTCCGCCTTCCTCCGTCCCTGTCGCGCCGTCGATCTACGCCGGCGAGATCGCCATCTGATGTTCTACGCCGCCGATATGTTACGGGGGCCGGACGGTGCGTGGCGGGTGTTGGCGGACCGGACCGGCCAGACGCAGGGAGTAGCCTACGCCCTGGAAAATCGGCGTATCATGGCCCGTGTGGTGCCGGAACTGTTCCAGTCGCAGCGGATCCATCAGCTTCGTCAGTACCTGGAGGTCGCCAGCGAAGCGCTTCAGGCGCTCTCCCCCGATGACAATGCCGGCGTCGCGTTGCTGAGCGGGGGGCATTCCGACCCGCTGTGGTTCGAGCACGTGCTGCTGTCACGCGAAATGTCGATTGGCCTGGTTGAGGGGGGCGACCTGACGCTGCGCAATGGCCAGGTGTTCCTCAAGACGCTGCGTGGCCTCCAGCGCATCGGCGTGCTGATGCGTCGCAAGGAGGGCCATCGGGTGGACTCGCTGGAATTGTCGGCCGGCAACGGCGTTCCAGGCTTGCTCGACGCGATGCGCAGCGGATCTGTCCGAATGGTTAACGATCCCGGCTCCGCTCTGGGCGAGGCTCCCGCCCTCGCCGCTTTTCTCCCCGCGCTTGCCCGCCGGCTGCTTGGCGAGGACCTGCAACTCGCGAGCCAAGCCACGCTATGGCTTGGCGAAGGCGCGATGGTACGCACCGTCCTGCGCGACCTTGAAGGCTGGCTGATACGCAAGGCAACCGACGGCAATACCCCGCCCGTTGTGCCGATGATGTTGTCTTCCGCGGACCGCGAGGAGCTCGCCGCCCGGATCGCGGCGCACCCGAGCAACTACGCGGCTTCGGTCGCACCGACCCCGTCCGTGGCCCCGTGTGCGGGAGAGCATGGCCTGGAGCCTAAGCCGATCGCCTTGCGCATGTTCATGACCTTCGACGGTTCACGGTGGCGCGCCTTGCCGGGCGGCCTCGCGCGAGCTCTGTCGGAGGAAGACGCCTTGGCCGGCCGCCTGCCTCGCAACGCGCTGTCCAAGGACGTCTGGGTCATGGAGGAGGAGACCAGTACCGTCCAAGGCTCGCTGGCGCTACTCACCCCAACTCTGGCGATCCGCCGCACCGCCGGCGATCTTCCGTCACGCATCGCCGACAACTTCTACTGGCTGGGCCGGTATCTGGAACGTCTGGAAGAAGCCGCTCGCCTGCAACGCGCCATAATCGCCCGCATCCTGCGCCCCTCCCCAACCGTGAGGGAGATCGCCGAGATGCAGATCCTGGTCGCCAGCCTGGCCAAGTTGAAAATGATGGACGCCGAAGATGCCAGCGTGCTCGGTGCCGCCATGCTAGGCGGAGCGGTAATGCGTGCCTTCCGCCACGATGGGGGAATGCGCCGCGTGCTGGCGCATGTTTCGCGGCAGGTCGAGCAACTGCGCGATCGTCTGACCGGCGAAATGCACACGGTTCTCACGCGATCGCTGCGGATCCTGGGCGAGGACATGAAGCGCCTGCCGGTGGCGGCGAACGCACGCGCGTTGGAGAGCGCAGCCAACCTGACCACCGAGATCCTGGAATTCGCCGCCACTGTCGCTGGGTTGGCGGCGGAGAATATGGTCCGTGGCGGCGGCCGGCTGTTCCTGGACTTCGGACGGCGCATGGAACGCGCGCAGGCGATCACGGCGGAGCTGGCGCAGGTGCTGGATCAGCCGGGGGCCCTGACCCAGCCGGGCCGGGTGGAGGCGGGGTTGCGCCTCGCGCTGGAGTTGCGTGACTCGGTGATCACCTACCGCACGCGCTATCTGGCGGTGTTGCAACCTGCCCCGGCTTTGGACCTGATCCTGGCCGATGAAGGCAATCCGCGCGGGCTGGCATTCCAGCTTGTCGCCGCGCGGGAGTTACTGCGAGAGATCGTGGAGGAGGGTGATTCGCTGCTGATGACGGTCGAACCGTTGCTGCAGGAGACCCGGGATATCGTACAAGAGGTGCTACGCTCTCCCGACCAGACGGCATCCACCGCTCGGTTGCCCGGCCGCCTAAGGACGCTGGAGAAGGCGATCAGCGCGGTCGCCGACCGGGTGTCCCGCCGATACTTCACCCTGCTGCCGATTGCGCGAAGTTTGGGCGTTGAGAGCGAGTTGCTGCGGGGCGCGGCATGACAGACCTCCGCACACATTGCACCTAGCGAAGAACGCGAGACGGTCAGGGCAAACGGCCCAATTCGGCGAGTCGATGTTCCGGAACTCGCTGCACATCATCGTGCAAGCCGGGTTGGATCGGACATGTGGGTCGATTGGCCTGGAACTTAGGGCGGGCGCGATGGCGAATTTCGGATCCGGACGCTTCGCTGGCAGAGAGCGAGTCGGTTTCACGCTAAAGTGACTCTGGATTTCGACTCTGAGGGTCGCAATGGCCGGCGTAGTAGCTGTACAGAGGGAAAAAGTAGCGGCGGCTGGCCGAGCGCCGGTGTTGGTGCTGTGGACCCAAGTATCATGCCGGTGCCGGTTAGATTGTTGGTGACCCGGTGGTTAGCGCTGGCGTCGAATAACGCAGCTCGAGCTACCCCGCGGTAAACTACCTTGCAGCAAAAAAGTCTAACTTACGATTGATTTATCCAATCAGTTTACTAAGTTCTGCACCAGACTACCGGAGGATGTTTGTACACACGCATCCCTCTGCATCGATCAACTTGTGCTCGGGAGCCGTTCTCATGAAGTTTTCCACTGGTCTTGCGGTTGCGTTGGCCGCTGGCTTGATTGCCGTCACACCGGCGCTGGCTCAGGACAATTCTAAGGCAAACACTGCCGATTTATCAGGCTCAATGAAGACAACGAAGCAGCCCACCCAGGGTGCTCCAGCTGGCTTCCGGCCGGAACACTATGGAGCGACCGCGAAGAAGCAGCCCACCCAGGGCGCGCCCGCTGGGTTCGAACCGCAGAAGTATGGGTCTTCACAGGCCACTAAGAATCAGTAAGCCGCCTTTGTGTTGCGACCGAACTGTCCTCGGGTAGGCCCGAGGGCAGTTCGTGCTTTTCGGCGCCGGCCGGTGTTGGTTTATACCGACACTTGGTCGGCGTTTTTGCGATTGGTTCGACCCTCTGCACGTGTTTGGCGCAGATCGTTGAGCATCGCCCGTACATTCTGCCCTCATGCAAAAGTTCCCTTCGCTGTCTGGCTCTCTCGAACGTTGGGGCTCTTTTCAAATTCTGCCCGGTCCCCAATTCGCGCCTCTTGAATTTGTCGCGCGTTTTTGCGTTGGGCGAAACAGATTGCTGCGGTAGCGAGCCTGTTTTGGCGCTTGATGCCGAATGGGGGAGCATCGCCTTCGCGTCGTCCGCGGGGGAGATTGGAAACCTTTATAAGCCGATCATGCGGATCGACGATCTTGTGCTGGCGAACTCATCGTCCGATGAAGCCGACAACTCCAATAAGAGCCTAGACCTTTTCGAGGTCAGCTCGGAAAACAGCTTCCCGGCGCGAGCTGGCAGGATGTTATCGTCGTCGGCGCCCCTCCCGCGAGGCGCAGGCCGCCACCGAACCCGATCTCAAAACAATTGGGTCACTGTCAGGCGCCTTCCCCGAGAATGACCCGAGCTGTTGCCACAGTACTGCTGCTGCAGCTCAGGTCCTCATCCAAGGCCGGGGAAACGGGGGGCCGACCTGATCGGCATTCGCCTTCAACGATGGGCGACATAGCCACCACGGAAGATCCCACTTGCGGTGGAACCTCAAGCTGACCCTAGGACAAGTGTGCGACGCGTAAAATCTCCCGCGGACAGCGATGTCTTTGGATCGACCTCAAGGGCCAAAGGGCATCTTGTTTTTGTGACTTATCAGGAACGGATTAGCCAACCGCCCGCCTTACGAGGCGCCATTCTACGCTCAGCGCCCGCCGCAGCGCCACCATCAATAGCGCAGTCACGCTGCTGAACGCAGATGCCATGGCCACGCAGGACATCAGAGGCTGGATTTGTGTGATAAGGAAATCGCCTTCGAACCCATCATCAGAAAGTCCCGCAATGCAGTTCCGCGGCCGATCGATCCGACTCCTCAGCGTCCTTGAGCACGGCAATCCTGATCCGCGTTAGTCCACGGGCGATGTGATCGCGGGACAGTCGGTAGGCGGCATCGCTATCATGCGTCTGGACGGCGTCGAGGATGGCGTCGTGCTCGGCGCAGACATCAGGTATCCCACTGGTTTGAAACACTTGAAGCCCGACAACCACCAAACGGTCAAACTCCTCGACGAGGGAGCGTTCGACAGCCGCAAGCCGCGCGTTGCCTGCCATATCCGCCAACGTGCAGTGGAAGTCTCGATTGTATTCGAGGAACTCCGCTTCTCGTACGTCATCGCCGATGACATTGCGGAACCTATCCAGCGATCGCACCGCAGCATGGTCAGCCCTAGCCGCCCCTGCCGCGCAAGCCGGCGCGATGATGAGACGCAGGCCGAACAAATCCTCGACGTCGCGAGGCGAGATTGGGTTGACCCGATACCCTTGCCGCGGCAGCACTGTCACAAGCTTCTCTTGTTCGAGACGAAGCAGCGAGTCCCTGATCGGTGATCGGCTGACACGGGTACTTTTCAGCAAGGACCTGCTCTCGCAGTTCTTGGCCCGGCTGAAATTCGCAGGTGAGTACCGCGTGTCGGAGCGCCCGGTACACGCTGTCGCGCAGTAACTCGGCCATGAGCTCCTCTCCCTTCTGCACCAGAGTATAGGCCAAATGCGGCGCAACGGATATGTTCGAGTACAAGCTAGAAAGGTCCTGGATATCACGGACAAACGTCGGTGTCTTCCAGCACACAGCCGGAATCAACACCGTCTCGGTACTTCAACTATTCAGACTGGAAATCGTATGCCAAATCGGGTGCCATTTGACACAATACTTTTCAGCAAGAATCTGTTTCGCCTTTCCTATTCGGCCTGAGGCCGTATCTTCCGGTCTGGCCTGACGCTGCATCTTGGTGCGCTTGCCGCAGCCGCTACGCGCCGTCGAGCACACCAGAAGCGTCCTCAGTCACGACTGTCGATGTGAGACAGGGGCGAAGGTTTGCCTGATCTCATTCTAGTAATCACAGAAAAGTGACACGATTGGAGGCCTGTTGGCGTACGGCGATCCACAGTTAGCGCGCGATCGCACAGGAGGAACGTCACTAGCCTGGATCAAGCCGATCAAACTGAGCGGTAGCAGATCTTCTTGGCCTGTGCAGTCGGGCTGGAGGGACGGGGCCGCGGGCGTTGCCGGGCGATAGCGGCACAGTCAGGCTGGAAGGGTTCAGGCTTTACCCATCAAGCGGTTGCTTGGCAGCGTGATATCCAGCACTTTGTGCGCCTGTTCGGCGCCGGTAACCGGCAGGTCGGCCACATCCAGCAAGCCGACCTGGACCAGAACTGAGGCCTGATCCCAGTAGATGTGTTCGTGCACCAGTTTCTCACCCTGAAACTGGACGATAGCCACCATCGGGACTTCCACTTTCCGCCCGGTCGGTTTGACCCGTGGCAGCATCCAGTCGACCTGGGTCGTGTGAGTGAACCGTACCACGAATTCGTCGACGATACGATCACTGCCAACCGTTCGACTGACGGGTACCATTGCGAAATCGGGAGGATTCGCCCCGATGAAGTGGTTGGTGTAGAAGCGCTTGAGCGCATCGTGCCCCACGCCGCCGGTCATGGTCGGAATATGGTTCACGTAAGGTTCGGCCACCATCGTCGCCATTGTGGCATCGACGTCACGTGTCTCGAATTCATATCGGCAATGCGCCTCCCACAAGGGCACAAGGTCTAGATCTGCCATCAAACATACCTCCGTCCGATGCCATCATGCCCCACAATCCGATAGCTGAGAAGCGTGAGGCGCCACATCGATCCTAGGGCTCCGATAGGCCATCGTGCGTCGCAGCTCACACCGCGCATCGTCTCCTGCTTTTCTGTGCGATCCTCTATGCCTCGTGCGCCAGTCGCAGCCCTGGGCCGTCCCAGTTCATTGCCACCAGTTGTCCGGTCCCCGACAACGTCATGTACGCAGTGCGAAAATCCGATCCACCGAAGCAGATGTTTGTGCAGAACATATCCGGCATCGGAATCTGCCGGATCAATCTGCCCTCCGGTGCCACCACGCTGACCGAACCGTTTACCAGCGTCGCTACACACACGTTGCCGGCGCCATCCACCGCCAGACTGTCGAAACGCTGAAAGCCACCGAGGCCCACCATCAGGCGCCCACCATGAGGCGATGGGAACGGCGCCTTCCCCAGCACGCCCGGCGCCAAAACATCGAAGGCCCACAAACGCACGGTCTCGGTCTCCGCGACATATAGGGTCTTACCGTCAGGCGACAGGCCGATGCCATTAGGAGTCAGGATCGGATGCACGACTTCCGTAATGCGGGAACCGTCGGCCAATGCATAGTACACACCACCCCAGTCGCGATCGCGAGCCCGCGATTTCCCTAGGTCGGTAAAATAGAACCCGCCAAACCCGTCGAAGACGATATCGTTGGGACCGAGCAGCTTGTGCGACCCGCAATGATCGTACAGCACCGTAATCGCGCGGGTGGCCGGATCGAGCCGCTCGATCCGGCCACCGGTGTAATCAGACGCTGGCGCAAACGGACGCAGCATGCCCATTTCGGTGCGCCACCGGAAGCCGCCGTTGTTGCACACGTAGAACGCGCCGTCGGGTCCGATCGCCAGCCCGTTGGGGCCGCCGCCGGTGTGCGCGACGATCTCGGTGCGGCCGTCGGGATGCACGCGCGTTATCGTCTGCCGTTCGATTTCCGCCAGAACGATCGAGCCGTCCTTCATGGCAACGGGCCCTTCCGGAAATCGTAGCCCGGTCGCGATGATGCGAATGTCGGCCATGGTGTCTCTCTCCGAGTGTTTCAGGCAGCATACAGGCGTTCGTCCTCGGCCGGAAACACTGTGACCGGAGGTCCATTCCGCCATCTGTGTCGCGATCATCGCCGCACCGCCGGCACGTGGGTTACGCCCCGCAACCCAACATTGCGAACAATCGCCCGCTGGGGTTGGTCAGCGTCCCCATTCGCATCATTCGATCTTGTATCGCAACGACGCTTGCAGATTTCGAATCTATGTAGATACGATTCTGAGTGCCGGCCGGCGATCGTCCACCCTTCCGGTCAGTGCGGCTAGCGCGCGCAGGGCCGATGTCGTAGATCGCCCCGTGGGTCCGCGTGCCCGTTTAGCCTGGCCGCCGCTCTTCGTCCTTTTTGGCCCGCGTCCCTTTGGCCGCTTCCAAGGAGCCTGCCCCGCCATGACCCAGTTCATCCTGACTCTGTCCTGTCAGAACCGCCCCGGAATCGTCGCGGCCGTCGCGACCACCATCTTCGAGCATGGCGGCAACATCCGCGAAGCGCAGCAATTTGACGACATCGAAAGCGGCCGGTTCTTCGCTCGCATCGTTCTGGACCACCCGGAAAACCGGCTGGACGTGTCGCGGTTGCATGGGGCACTGGGCGCGGTGGCGGAGCGGTTCGCGATGACCTGGGGTTTGCGCGACCGAGCGGAGCGGCAACGGGTTATGCTGTTGGTTTCCAGGTTCGATCACTGTCTGACCGACATCCTCTACCGCTGGCGGATCGGCGAACTACCGATGGAGGTGACCGCGGTGGTCTCCAATCATGTTCGGGACAGTTTCCAACATATCGACTTCGACGCGATCCCGTTCCACTATTTGCCGGTGACCAAGGCAACAAAGACCGAGCAGGAGGGACAGCTATGGGACCTGGTGGGGGAGACGAAGACCGACCTGGTGATTCTCGCCCGCTACATGCAGGTGCTATCGGATGATCTGGCCGGCAAGTTGTCTGGCCGCTGTATTAATATTCACCACTCCTTCCTGCCCGGGTTCAAGGGCGCCAAGCCGTACCATCAGGCCCACCAACGGGGGGTTAAGCTGATCGGCGCGACGGCGCACTACGTGACCTCCGACCTGGACGAGGGACCAATCATCGAGCAGGACGTAGAGCGGATCAGTCACGCCGACTCAGCCGACGATCTCGTGCGTCAGGGGCGCGATATCGAGCGAAGGGTGCTGTCCCGCGCGCTGCGATGGCAATTGGATGGGCGGATTCTCATTAACGGTATGCGCACGGTGGTGTTCCGCGATTAGGACCCGCGGCGACGAATTGGGCGGTACCCCGAACGCCGGACCGGCCTCGCTCTTCTCACGTTTACAGCTTGGCGAACACTCCTCTGCTTCGGTCGAAGAACCCATTCGCTTCACCGCCCAAGTATATGCTGCTGCGATCGCGCGATTGCCTGCGACAGTTCCTCCTCCCAAAGCGGCTGTGCCAATTGCTGCAAAGACGCCTCCATCAGCGGGGTGGTGAATGTGACGAGCAGGTTTGGCCATGCCTGCCTTATGGCCTCGGCGAGTTCTGCCATTTCCTGCATGGCGTGGTCGATAATGACCAGATCGATCCCGGCTTCCCGCCGGATCAAGTCGAGTGCCTGATGCCCGGACGTGGCCGCGTAGACCTCGTGTCCGAGCTGGTTCAGCATCGATGTTGTGTCCATGAGAACGAGTCTATCGTTGCCAACGGCAAGTACGATGTGCCGGCGCGAATCCCGTAGTCGCGCCCCAAGCTCGTCGGCCGTCGCGACTTCAACGGCCCATGAACGCGCATTCGCTGGACCGGCCGCCAAGGGTAGCCAGAGTTCCGCGACCGTGCCCTTGCCATCGTGGCTCCTGACAATGAACTGACCACCAGATTGATCGGCAAAGCCATGGACAATCGCCATGCCCCGTCCCGTACGCCTGCCGGCGCCCCTGATCACGATCGGGTCTGTATCCCGGGGCAACGTTTTTTCGTCGAGACAGCTGGCTATCGACAGGCAGACGGAACGGCTGGGACTTGCAATACCGTTGCGATCCAGCATCACCTCCTTTTGCCGCCCCTCAATCAGGATCTCACCTCCATCCGGTATCGCATCACGGGCGTTGATCAAAAGATTGAGGATGACCAACTCCAACTGGGCAGGATCAACGTGAACCATGCCGAGACCATTCGGGAACCGAGTCTTGATCGCAATCAATGGCCCCAGGCTTCGTTGCAGAAACTCCATCATCCCTTGGAAATAAACAGATAGATCGATAGTTTCCGGCCGTGATTCGCGACCTCGAGCAAAAGCGAGCATGCGCTGGGTCAAGGATTTACCCCCGCGCGCCGCGTGCATCGCGTTTTCAAGAAGCGGTGTTACATTTGGATCCTTTGGGAGGCGCCTTTGCACTATTTCGAGCCCACCCAGAACCGTCATGAGAATATCGTTGAAGTCGTGAGCGATCTCGCTGGTCAATTGACCAATCGCTTCCATCTTCTGGGCCCGAAACAACGCTTCGCGAGCACGTTCAAGTTGTTGCTGCGTCTTCCTGATCTCAGTCACGTCGCGCGTGACCTTGGTGAAGCCGATGATCCTGGCATCATCGTCTCGAATTGGGCTAATGACGACATGTGCCGGAAAGTCCGTGCCATCCTTCCGGACGCGCGTTGCTTCCTTCTCGAACCGGCCCTCTCGCGCCGTGATCTCGAGAGCCCGCGCGGGTTCGCCATTTCTTCTGTCTTCCGCGGTAAAGAAGATGGAAAAATGCCTGCCTAGCACCTCGTCCGGACGATATCCCTCGATCCGCTGCGCGCCCAAGTTCCAACTACTGACCACGCCCTCCACGTCCAGCAGGTAAATGGCGTAGTCCGTTATGTGTTGTTCCAGAAGCTTGAACAGATCGTGATTTTGCTTGAGTATCTCCCTAGCATTTTGTGGTGGGCCGACATCACGGGTGATATTGTAAAAGCCCAAAAGCTCACCCGTCTGTTTGCGAACGCGGTTGATGACGACATGCGCCCAGAAGCGGCTGCCGTCCCTTCGCACTTGCCAGCCTCGGCCCTCGAAGGTGGTCTCGCGGGCGGAAGTCTCGAGCGCTCGGTCCGGAAGCCCGTCAGCCTGATCTGTTTCGGAATAGAACATCGAAAAATGCTTGCCGAGAACTTCCGACGACTGGTACCCCTTGAAGCGTTGCGCATCCGGATTCCAACTCGTTATCAAACCTGACGGGTCAAGCATATAGACGGCACAAGCAGTGATCGAATTGATGAGAGGACCATAGCGTCCGTCCTCTGCCAAAGAAGACGCCGGAAGAACTACCGCTTTCATCGCGCGACACCGATTGATTGGTATAAAGCTTTTCCTGCCGCAGAATTTCCGACCATGCCGGAGGAGGCGGGATGGAAAGGACACGGACCTGTGTCAACGCCCAGCTTCGCCGATTTCCTCTTTACTGCGTCATATATCAGGAGGTTCCCCATTTATTGTCCTGTCGCTGGCCGCGTTGGCTTGTTGACATCTTGATCGAAAGCGTTGATGCCGACAACAAGTTTTCTTATCCACGAAAACACTAATATCACAGCTGATGGTTTTTGGTACCACCTGTTGAACTACATTTTTCGCACGAAAGGTCCGGGATCTTCGGGCGCCTCGTAAGCTTCGCGAGCTCCTGTTTTGCTGGCAGGCGTCGCGTTTCAGTGGTTCGCTGCAGATAAAAACTACGTTCTCAGTCAAACCGTCTCGATTTTTTTCCATTTTGGCCGCTACGATAATTATCAATATTCTTCAAACTAACTCTGCCTACTCTTGTCGCCTTCCCTTTTATTGCGTCTGATGTATCACGTTTTGCGCTGCACTGAAAAATCCGGGTCTGTCCAACCACAGACAGAGCCCGATCCCTCACCATGACTGTCGCGGGCAGCAAGCTCCTGCAAGCTCTGCCTCGACGCTTCCGCCCAGTCGACTTGTTGAACGCCGGCCCACGACCTGGGCCCAGCTTCAACATTCGAATGGAGCGTCTGAAAGCGAGTGTTGCAGCGGGAATGGAAAATAGGATACCCCCCTATCCATGACCCATACAATTCGAGAAACCCAAAAGCTGCTGGCCCGCGTTCGCCGCCTTCGTGGCCAGATCGAGGCGATCGAGCGGGCCCTCGAAGGCGAGGCCGGCTGCGAGCAGGTCATGCATCTGATCGCCGGCGCCCGCGGCGCCATGGCGGGACTAATGGCCGAAGTGGTGGAGGATCACGTCCGTACCCACCTCGTCGACCCCGGTGGCGCCATGAACACCGACGCCGTCGAGCAGTTGCTGGAAGTTGTCCGCACATACCTGAAGTAGGGATGCGCCATGGAACCGCATAGCCACGTCTTTCTGGGCGAAGGCCACGAACGCGCCGAGAAGCGCACCTGGTGGGTCATTTCGCTCTGCGCTGCGATGATGGTCCTGGAGATCGTTGGCGGCCTGTTGTTTGGCTCCATCGCGCTGGTCGCGGACGGGCTGCACATGACCACCCATGCCGGCGCGCTGCTGTTGGCCGCCCTCGCCTACAGCTACGCCCGCCGGCATGCCACCGACGCACGCTTCACCTTCGGAACCGGCAAGCTGGGCGACCTGGCCGGGTTCACCAGTGCCATCGTCCTGGCCATGATCGCGATGCTGATCGGGTGGGAGGCGATCGCGCGCCTGCTCGACCCCGTCCCGATCAAATTCTCCGAGGCAATCCCGATCGCCTGCCTGGGGCTGGTGGTCAACATCGTCAGCGCCTTGCTTCTGAGCGGCGGCCACCAGCATGATCGTCGTCACGGGCATGGTCACCACCACGACACCGACGACAGCCGTAGAACAACGCTGGCCGG
The DNA here is from genome assembly GCA_963733925.1 of uncultured Alphaproteobacteria bacterium. Classification (GTDB taxonomy): domain Bacteria; phylum Pseudomonadota; class Alphaproteobacteria; order Acetobacterales; family Acetobacteraceae; genus Rhodopila. The sequence goes on from CAVTFL010000005.1 coordinate 214,215, forward strand.
CGTCCCCCTGACGATGACAATCCACGAGGACGGCGTTCCAGCCCGCTTCCGTATCCAGAGGGCGATCCCGGCGGAGGAACTTCCAGCCAGCGAATTCCATGCCGAGACGATCCGCCCCGATGGCACACGGCAGCGCTTTGCTTTCGTTAATCGGGCCGGTGTGCTCGAGAGCGAGGACGAAATTCCCGAACCACACGAATTTACCGTGACCCTCAGCAGCGGTGCCGCGACCGCCTCGGTCCAATTCAAAGAGCACGCCCACGGTCACGACTCTGCCCATCGCGACAACAACATGCGCGCTGCCGTCGTCCACGTGATCGCGGACGCCGCGGTCTCGGTGCTAGTGATCGTCGGCCTGTTGTTCGCCAGAACGTTTGGCTGGGTGTGGATGGATCCGCTGGTGGGGATTGTCGGGGCCTGCGTGATCGCGAGCTGGGCCTATGGCCTCATTCGCGACACCGGCTGCATCCTGATGGACATGAACCCTGACCCACATCTGACCGAGCGGCTGAGGCGCGAGATCGAGACCGAGGGCGATCAACTGACCGACCTCCATGTCTGGCGGCTCGGCCCCGGTCATCTGGCGGCGGTGATGTCGGTCCGCACGGACCACCCCCGCGACCCCCATGACTACCATCGGCGCCTGCGGCACTTCGCCGCGCTCTCCCACGTGACCATCGAAGTCAACTCGGTTTGTTAACCTGAACAACCCAGTCGCCACGGAGTTGGCCGCATGTCCATCACGGGGAAGCACTTCCCAAGTCATGTCCCCATGACGTCCGACACGACCATCCGCCTGCGCCTATTCGCCGATCTCCTGCGATACTGGAACGCAACGCTCAATTTGATCGGCGCGAATGACGTCGCCACGGTCTGGGACCGCCACATCGCTGACTCGCTGCAACTCGCGACGTTGATACCGCCCGGGACCAACCGCGCCATCGACCTCGGCACCGGTGGCGGCTTTCCTGGTCTGGTGCTCGCCATCGCCACCGGCGTCGCATTCGACCTGATCGAGTCCGATCGCCGCAAGGCGTCCTTCTTGCGGACGGCGATCCTGGAGACCGCCGCCTCCGCCACTGTCCACAATTGCCGGATCGAGGACGCTCGGGTAGCCCCTGCGCCTCTGATCACAGCTCGCGCCCTGGCTCCCCTGCCCCGCCTGTTACCCTTGGCTGCCCGGTTACTGGCACCTGGAGGGATCTGCCTGTTCCTCAAAGGGGCCAATCTCGAGGAAGAACTGACCGAGGCCGCAGGCGACTGGGCGATGGTGGTGGATCGCATCCCCAGCCAGACCAGTCCGGGAGGTGCGGTGCTGCGGCTATCAGAGTTGCGAAAAAGGGAAACCAACGCATGAGCGACCCGATCGTGCCCGGTTACGCCACGCACGAGGTGCTCAACCAGCCCGGTGCACTTGAAGACTATAACGCCTTCGCCCAGGACAAGGCCCTGGCCGAAGCGACTCAGGCCTTCGGTGCCGACTGGGCCATTGACCACCTCCACGCCACCGGCGCCCTGGTCGGCAGTGCCCGCGTCCAAACCCTCGCACGTCAGGCGAATCGCCATCTGCCCGAACTGCGCACCCACGACCGCTTTGGCAACCGCGTCGACCTCGTCGACTTCCACCCCGCGTATCACGAACTCATGGGGCTGATCTACGCGTCCGAAGCGCATTCATTTGCCTGGACCCACGACCGCCCCGGCACTCACGTCGCCCGCGGCGTTCTCAGCTACCTTTGGAACCAGGGCGAGAACGGTATCTGCTGCCCAATGGGCATGACCTTCGCTTCGGTTCCCGCCTTGCGGCATGACCCAGCCCTGCTGGCGGAGTGGTCGCCTCTGATCAACAGTCAGACCTACGATCCCGCGGCCGCGTACGCCAAACACAAGACAGGGGCCACGGTCGGCATGGCGATGACCGAGAAGCAGGGTGGCTCCGACCTTCGCGCCACCATCACCACTGCCCGCTCAGCCTCGACCCGCCGCGGCTCCGGGGCACCCTATCTCATCACTGGCCACAAATGGTTCTTCTCGGTGCCGATGAGCGACCTGTTCCTGACCCTCGCTCAGACCGAAAACGGGCTGTCCTGCTTTCTCGCCACCGGCTGGCTGCCTGACGGTTCTCGAAATCGGCTGAAAATCCAGCGCCTGAAGGACAAATGCGGCAATAAGTCCAATGCCAGTTCCGAGGTCGAATTTTTCGACCTTCACGCTGTCATGGTCGGCGACGAGGGGCGCGGCATCCGCACCATCCTGGAGATGGCGCATGTTACCCGGCTGGATTTTGCCATTGGCTCGTCCGGCCTCATGCGTCAGGCGCTCAGCCAGGCGATCCACCACACCAGTAATCGCCGCGCCTTCCAGCGCGGTGTGATCGACCTGCCGATCATGCGGGCCGTCGTCGCCGACCTGGCGATGGAAAGCGAAGGCCTGATGTGGATGTCGATGCGCCTCGCCGCCGCGCTGGATCGTTCGTCTGCTGACCGAGCGGAGGCGCTGTTGTCGCGCATCTGCACGCCGGTGGCGAAATACTGGGCTTGCAAACGCGCACCCGTTTTTGTGGCGGAGGCACTGGAGTGCCACGGCGGCAATGGCTTCATCGCCGATCACCTGATGGAGCGGCTTTACCGGGAGGCACCCCTGAACGGCATCTGGGAAGGCACCGGCAATGTCATCTGCCTGGACGTGCTGCGCGCGATGCAGCGGGAGCCGGAAACGGTCGGCATCTTTCTGACCGAGGTCGCCGAGGCCCGCGGTGGCGATCCGCGCCTGGACGCCTATGCCGCCGATCTGGGCCGCCGCCTGGCCGACCCCGCCGGCCTGGAACCGGTCGCCCGCCGGATCGTCGAGATGATGGCCCTGGCGCTCCAAGCGAGTCTGCTGGTCCGTTATTCCTCCCCTTGGGTCGCCGACGCGTTCTGCGCCACGCGGCTGGGTGGCAATTGGGGACAGGCCTTCGGCACCATCCCGGCCGGGCTGGACACCCAGGCGATCGTAGACCGAGCCCGGGTCGATAGCGCTCGGACAGGCTGAGCGGTAAGCTTCACATTGCCGCGGGTAATCGGACCAGACCGTTCGCACCCCGCCGCCGTTGCGATACATTTCTTACGATTGATAGTTCGGGCAAGCGGGAGCGAAGTGAATGCAAGGCCTGATGCAAAACCGCCCATTGCTGATATCAACCCTGATAGAATATGCGGCGGCCTGGCACGGAGATCGAGAAATCGTATCGCGTGACCCCGAAGGCTCCATGCACCGAACAACCTATTCAGCCCTGCAACCGCGGGCCAAACGGCTGGCCAGCGCACTACATTCCCTCGGCGTAGGCTTTGGCGTACCTGTCGCTACCCTGGCCTGGAACAGCTTTCGCCATCTGGAACTGTATTACGGCGTTACGGGCAGCGGCCGCATCCTGCACACCGTCAACCCGCGGCTGTTTCACGACCAGATCCAATATATCATCAACCACGCGGAAGATCGTTACGTATTCTTCGATCCGGTGCTCGCGCCCTTGGCGGAGCAACTCGCCCCTCACCTCCCGTTGGTCCGCGGCTGGATAGCACTCTGTGACGCGGCCGACATGCCGGTTGTCAAGCTCAAGAATCTACTTTGCTATGAAGACATCCTGGCTGGCGGCCAAGGAATTGCCCGAATGGCCGACCTTCGACGAAAATCAGGCCGCGACTTTCTGTTACACATCGGGAACCACAGGCAATCCAAAGGGCGTTCTCTACAGTCACCGCTCGACCTTGCTTCATGCTTTCAGCACATGTACAGTGGACTCGTTCGCCTTCTCTGCGCGTGACTCGATCCTTGTCATCGTGCCGTTATTTCACGCCAATGCCTGGGCGGTGCCGTTCTCCGCCGCGATGTGCGGCGCCAAGCTCGTGCTACCAGGACCAAAACTCGACCCTGAAAGCATCTTTATGCTTCTGGAGCAGGAAGGCTGCACCACGGCTGGCGCGATCCCAACGATCTGGCTGAACTTCCTCGCCTGGCTCGAACCCAGGCGGCAGGAACTCGATTTGTCGCGACTTAAGCTGAGGCGCGTGTTCGCCGGCGGAACCGCGCCGCCGCGTGCCACGATCGAGAAACTGCGTGATCTTCTTGGCGTTTATCTTTTGCATGCCTGGGGTATGACAGAAACGAGTCCGCTGGTGACGGTCGGCACTCCATTGGCGAAGCATGACACCGCGACCCAAGATGAGATCGTCGACATGCAGGTCAAGCAAGGTCGTCAGATCTATGGGGTGGAACTGAAGCTGGTCGGGGACGACGGCCAAATCCTGCCGCATGACGGCCAGTCGGTCGGGGAACTGAAAGTCCGCGGCAACTGGGTGATCTCGGGCTATTTCAAAGGCGAGGGTGGCCGGGTGACCGACAAGGACGGCTGGTTCGGCACCGGCGACGTCGCGACGATCGATCCCGACGGCTATGTGCAGTTGACCGATCGTCTGAAGGACGTCATCAAATCGGGTGGCGAATGGATCTCGTCGATCGAGATCGAGAACCTGGCCGTATCGCATCCGGACGTATTCGAAGCCGCCGTGATCGCGGTGCATCACCCGGTCTGGCAGGAACGTCCTCTATTGCTGATCCAGCCCAAATCAGGAAGTACACCAAATAAAGAGTCAATTCTCGAGTTCCTGTCCTCTCGAATCGCCAAATGGTGGTTGCCCGACGATGTGGTTTTCGTCGAAAGCCTGCCGCATACTGCGACCGGCAAACTGCTGAAGACAGAACTGCGGGCCCAATACCATGGGCATCTGGCTGTCAGCGGCTGATGACAAGGTAGGGTACCAGCGCTGCTTTCGGGCCGGCACGGACCGGCAGACGGACGACGCCGCTTTCGTCACGATTGCTCAGCATGCGCCGAAGAGGATGGAACCGTGGCGTCGTGCGAGGCTTCTGCTATCGATGGCATGACGCATCACGTCCAAGGCGCCGATGAGTTGGGCATGGAAGTTTGATTGAGCCGGAGCATCGCCTGCAGCTGAAGGATGTTGCCGACCGACGCTCCGGCGGTGGGGGATCCCGAGGCAAGTGCAAGGCCGAGGACAAGCCACCCAGTTTGAGACCCATGTTGCATCGCTTTTCGACGATGCCGGGGGTCACTTTTGGTGCGTGCTCAATCGGCACCGATGCCGGAGGCGGGTGCGCCACGAGTTGTCCATCCCAACGGATCGCGCGGGGCTTCTTCCTGCTGATCAGCGGGAACCAGACGCTGAACTGTCACACTTGGTCCGATGAGAATCGCCTGACATGCCAGCCGGTTATCCGCGTCGAGGCCGGCGCGGCCGAGTCGTTCAGCCTCAAGCGGCTGCGGCGGAGGGAGGTTGTTCATTCCGGCCATGATCTTCACCCTGCAGGTTGCGCAGCGCGCGTGACCGGCACAGGAGCTGGCATCGGGCAAATCATTGGATTCGGCTCACCTCGAGGATGGACAGGCCGCGACGCCTGAACCGTCGGCCCCTCGACATATTCGATCAGCGTCGTGGCCTGTCGTCGCCCAAGCGAGCGGGCCAGGAAAACCGCAAACACGCTTGCCAGCTTCCAGTAAACGAACATGAACCAGCCGTGGCTTGGCTGAAAACCGTCCAACAGGGGGGCACCGCGCGACGCCAGAAAATGAAGGATCAGAAGGGGAGGAATGAATAAGCCAAGCGCGAACTGCGCGATGTCGCCGAGGCGCATCCGCGCCACATGCCGCCGGCTGGACAAGGAGACCAGGCCGAGCACGGCGTGGCTCGCCAGCGCGCCAAAGAGCAAGACCTGCCCGATCCAGGTCCTCCACGGCGCCATGACCACTTCGCGCCAATGCTCCATCAGTTGAAGCGACCAGAGCCCAACCCACAAATTGGAGAGGTGGCAGACCAAGTAAGACAAGAGAATCACGCCGCCACAGAACCGAACGCGCGCCGCAACTGCCGTTATGCTCATGTCGACACCCCTGGAGTTCCTACGCGATAGGGTGTCAGACCCGTGACCAGCTCGGCTTATTCCCCTGGGTTGCAAAAAAACGGGGGCGACCCACCGCACAGGCCGGGCTGACCGCCAACAGTGGCAGCTCACGTCCGGATAGAAGTCGATTCGGGCGGCCGCCGCTCCGAACTGCAAGGGCCGCGTATTGTGACCGCTGGCTGCCAACGTGGCCCCGTGTGCAGCAGCGACAATGTCGCGGCCGACGAGGTTAACAAATGATCGACGACGTTAACTGATGATTAGGGTATGTCTGGTAGAAACCGGTCTGCCCGCCCCTGGCCATCATTGGAGACGCGACATGACGCATCGGTTACACCAAGCTAACGAACCTACTTACGGCGAGACGCGTGCGATCGAGCACCTGACCGCCGTAGCCGAGACCTTGCGCGGCGTGATCATCCACGAGGTGACCGACCGAAACGCCCGCACCGCGGCTCTGCTGTTTGTCGGAAAGGCGTTGGACGCGGCGGTGCAAGGCGTAGCCACAATCTGACCGAAACCGGTCCAGGCCCTCGCTGGCGAGGACGTCACAAACCCCAGGGCGGACCTCACGCTGGCGATCACCTCCGCGACGGATTGGTAACCCGCCGCCGCTCCGGACCACCCCGGAGACCGCCCGTTGGCGAAGCGCCGCCGCTGACCAGCTCCCCGCGCGCACTTCGTCCCAATGTGATTTCTATCGAACCGCTCGATCTCGCAAACGCCGCAACTATGGCGCGTTGAGTCTCCCAGAGCATGCGTCAGACTGCCTCGTCTCCTAACTGCCAGCCGAGGAAACACAAACCATGCCCATTCCGTGTATTCTGGACTGCGACCCTGGCACTGACGACGCGCTCGCGATCTTGCTGGCGCTTGCCTCGCCGGAACTGTCCGTGCTCGCCATCACCGTGGCCGGCGGCAACGTCGGACTGGCGCACACGCTGCGCAACGCGCGCGCCCTGACCGCCCTCGCTGGCTCCGAAAATCCCGGTCTACGCCGGCGCCGACCGTCCGCTGCTCGGTGCTTTCGTCAGCGAGACCGACGATCCATGGCGAAAACGGTCTCGGCGGCGTCGTCCTGCCCGACGGCGACCCGCCTACCCCCGGCCTCGCCGCCGACACGATCCGGCGCATCCTGCGCGAATCCGCCGAACCGGTCACCCTGATCGGCATCGGCCCTGCCACCAACCTCGCGCTGGCACTGACCACCGAACCCGCCCTGGCCGCCAATGTCGCCGCAGATCGTGCTGATGAGCGGCGCCTGGGCCGAGGGCAACGTCACGCCCGCCGCCGAATTCAACGCCTGGAGCGACCCGGAGGCCCTCGCGATCCTGCTTCAGTGCGGCCGCCCGGTCGTGTTCGCAACGCTGGAACTCACCGCCCAGGCGCTGGTCACCCCGGCCCGCATCGCCGCCTGGCGCGCCCTCGGCGGCGGGCGCATGCCTGCAAGGCAGCCTGCGACATCCAGGCCACCGTACCGCCATCCCTCCGCCTCGGGGGGCGCGCCATTGCACGACCCCTGCGCCGTCGCGTGGCTGATCCGTCCCGGATCTCTTCACCACCCGCGCCTGTTCGGTCCGCGTCGACCTCGGACCCGGTCCCGGCCGGGGCCGCACCGTGATCGACCGCTGGGGCCGCACCGGCGATCCGCACCAACGCCGTCGTGCTGGAAACCATCGACACGTCCCTGCTTCTTCGATCTGCTGGGACAGAGGCTCGCTCAACTGCCTTGATCGTGGCACGGTTCGCGTCCACCAGGAGACCACCGGAATGGACCCGAACGACGCTGCCCTTCGACCCCGACGCCATGCTCGCCGGCCTGCGCGAGTGGGTGGAGTGCGAAAGCCCGACCTTCGACGCCGCCGCCGTCAACCGCATGATGGATATCGCGTCGCGCGCCCTGATTCTCGCGGGAGCCCGGATCGAGCGCATCGCCGGCCGCATGGGATTTGGCGATTGCGTTCGCGCTACTTTCCCGCACGCAACGCCGGACGTGCCGGGCATCCTGGTGATGGGCCACCTCGACACCGTCCACCCGATCGGCACGAAACTGCCCTTCCGCCGCGAGGGCAACAAAGCCTGGGGACCCGGCATCCTGGACATGAAGGGCGGCAACTACCTGTCGCTGGAGGCGATCCGCCAGCTCCAGCGCGCCGGCCAGCGCACGAAGCTGCCGGTGACCGTGCTGTTCACCAGCGACGAGGAGGTGGGAAGCCCCTCCACCCGCGACCTGATCGAAGCCGAGGCCAGCCCGCCACAAATACGTACTGGTCCCGGAACCCGCCCGGCCCGACGGCGGCGTCGTCACAGGCCGCTACGCCATCGCCCGCTTCAACCTGGAGGCCACCGGCCGCCCGAGCCATGCCGGCGCCGCGCCTCGGCGCTGGCCGCTCGGCGATCAAGGAAATGGCACGCAAGCTGATCGAGATCGAGGACATGACCACCGAAAGCTGCACCTTCAGCGTCGGCGTCATCCACGGCGGCCAGTGGGTCAATTGCGTCACCACCACCTGCACCGGCGAAGCCTTGTCCATGGCAAAACGCCAGGAAGACCTGGACCGAGGGGTCGCCGCCATGCTGGACCTGCGGCGCCTCGTCGAACGAGGTCCAGTTCAAGGTAACACGCGGCGTCACGCGCCCGGTGTGGGAACCAGACGCCAAAGGCATGGCGCTGTACGACACAGCGCGCAGAAATCGCCCGCAGCCTGGGCTACGCGATCAGCTCGCAAAGTTCTGGCGGCGGATCGGACGGCAATTTCACCGGCGCGATGGGCATCCCGACGCTGGACGGACTGGGCGTCGCCGGAGCCGGGGCGCACACGCTGGATGAGCACATCCAAATCGACAGCCTGGCATATCGAGGCAAGCTGATGGCCGGATTGCTGCTGGCGCTGGCCTGATGGGGGTTATCCGGCGGGCGATCCGCGGCCGCCCGAGGCTGTTCGCCGGCTTTGGCGGTCATGATCCTGGCATGGCCGCTACTGCCGAGTTACCTTGCCGGTCGACTACCCGCGGAATCCTCGCCTGGGACATTGGCGTGCTGGCGTTCCTGCTGTTGTCCGCCCAGCTTTTTACCACCGCGTCGCCGGACCAGATGCCGGCCGCCGCGGAAGCGCAACAGGAAGGCGAGTGGACGATCTTCTGGATCACTCTCGCGGTGGTCATCGTCAGCTTCGTCGCCGTCGGCAGCGAGTTTTCCGCGATCAAAAGCGACCGCGTCCGAAAGACAGCGATGGGTGGTGGCATTGGTCGCGGGCACATTGTTTCTGTCGTGGTTAATGACCCACGTGACGTTCGCATTCCGCTATGCCCACGAGTTCTACGCTCGGGACGCCGGTGGTCCGGACGTCGATCGCGGATTGGAGTTTCCAAGCGAAAAGGAGCCCGACTATCTGGATTTTCTTTATTTCTCCCTGGTTCTGGGCATGACGTTCCAGGTCTCGGACGTGCAGATCACCAGCCGTACACTGCGTCGCGTCGCCGCGCTGCATGGCTTGCTCAGCTTCCTGTTCAACACCGTCATCGTTGCGTTCACGGTAAACATCGCAGCCGGGCTGATGGGGTAACGACCACCTTTCACTTCGATCCGGTTCGGTTGTTGCTTCCCGTAGAGCGAGTTTATGACCTCGCGACCACCCGCACGAGCGCCCCAGCCACATCGAACAGGTCCAGCAACCGGGCAACGTAGTGATCGTGCACCACGAACCCCGGCGCGGCGGGATCCTTCATCTGCCGCTCCAGCGCGTCCAGCATCCGCCGCAGTCGAAGCTGGTGCAGTCCGAGTTTCCGCTGCACCGGATCGGCAACCACCCCGGCGAACGCCGAAGCGATGGTCGAAGCCGCCAGCAGCCCTCCGGTCAGCCCGGCCACCAGCACCGCCGACGGCGCCACGGGGAACAGCGTGTACCACAGCGATCCCAACGCCCCGCCCATGGGGAACGACATCACCGCCGCACGCTGCGCGATCGCCGCCGCCAGCGTCGGGCCAAGTGTCATCGCTCCTGGCGTGAGTTTCCGCAGCGCCAAGGCTCCTGCACTGAGGCTCAGCAGGGCGGTGGTGATTTCGGTCGCCGCCGCTCGCGTCCGAGCATACTCGGTCATCGCCGATTCTAGCCGCTGGCGCAGCGTGGGATCGTCGCCCCGCCTGCCAAGCGCCTCCAGCGCTGGCGCGAGCGCGCCGACCACCCGAGGATCGGACAAGATCGTTTCGGCGAGTGCATCTTTAGTGGCGACCCGGTCTCCCGACCGGTACGGCAACTGCAGCAGATCGGCATGTAGGCGCCACGCCAGTTCCTTCCCGACCGCCGTATGCACGACCAGCCGTTTGCTGGCGAGCCGCGCGGCCACACGCGGCGCGCCAAGCTTGCCGGCGGCGTGAGCAGCCACCAGAAGCCCGACCTGCGGGGCGGCCATCGTGAGGTTCAACGGCGCGCGCGCAATGTCCCAACCAACCGCCGCCCGATGCAGGCTGATCGAACCTCGCAACGAAAAGTTTCGATCCACGAAGGGCCCAATTCGTTGCCTGCATTCAGCGAAATAGCGCCGGACGCCATCATCAACGATCTGCTTGATCAGCGCCGCGTCGGTTTCTATCTCACTTCGAACCAGACTGGTATCCATCCGCATCTCTCCTCGCCACCTCTCCGCGAAGCAGGGAAAGAGATGTCTATGGGCGCGGCCGGCGACAAGACTTTCGAAATTCTCGTGATGCGAGAGCGGGAGCAAGACCCCCGGGATCAGCCCACTCGGCAACGTCCAACATTGCGGCGCGCACTTGTAGCGACATCCGGTGACGGCGATGTGTTCGCAGCCGAGTTGGGCGACGGCGCACCAGAGGAGGTCGTCCAAGCCGGATGTTGCATTGGCGCAGCACGTCTCCAGCGCCGGCCGGCACGATCGGCTGGCGCTTCGGCACGATCATGTCTGCCGCCGACACAGTTGGGAGGTAACGCTGTTCGGCTGCGGCGCCCACGGCTCCATGCCGCAGAAGAGCATCAACCCTGTTGTCATGGCCGCCTCGGCGGTGATGCATCTGCAAGGCGTTGTCTCGCGCGAGGTGGCGATGACGGACGCGGCGGTGGTGACGGTCAGCACGTTGCGCGCGGGAATGACTGAGAGTGTCATTCCGGATCAGGCGCTGCTGCGCCAGAATGTCCGTACGTTCAAGGATCAGGTTCGCCAGCGCGTCCTGGCGGCGATCCGACGCATTCCCGAGGCGGAGGCGACCGCGTCGGCCGCCCCGAAGCCGCCGGAGTTCTCGGTGCTGAGCGAGTATCCCGTGACCAGCAACGACGAGCCCGCGACCCGTGACGTAGTAAACGCTTTCGAACGCTGGTTCGGCACGGATCGCGTACGGAGATCGAGCCCGCTGCCGCAAGCGAGGACTCCGGAATTTTCGGTGCAGCATTCGGCGTACCGAGCGTTATTTGGTTTGTCGGCGGCGTCGACCAGGAGGTTTTCGGGGCCCCGGAGAAGGCGGGAACCGTGGACGCACCTCCCCGGAAACCAAGCGCCCGATTTTGCGCCCGCTATTCACCCACACACTGCGCACCGGCGTAGAGGCCTTGCTGGCGGCGGCAGGCGTATGGCTGGCGGGCCCGGCAGCAAAGGCCTGACATTCGGGCAACTGCCGCGCCGCGATGACCGCGCTGCTCGGCATCAGGACGGTGTTCTGTTCCCGCGGTTGATAGCGATTTGCCGCTCCAGCGGGCGCCTTAAACGGAGCTGGAGCAAAACGCTTCAGACGCCAAACGACCCGCAACCAGAATTCATCGCCCGGTTAGCAATCGGTTAACGATTCCGAGTCATCCTGCCCACTCTCTCTGGACGGCACTCATGGCGGGTAAGCGCGGCAAGAAGAACGGCAAGGTCGAGGTCATCATCAAAAAATACGAGGTTGTCGCGGGCGGCCATCACGGCGGCGCCTGGAAGGTCGCGTACGCCGACTTCGTCACCGCGATGATGGCATTCTTCCTCCTTATGTGGCTGCTGAACGCCACCACCGAGGACCAGCGGAAGGGCCTTGCAGACTACTTCAGTCCCAATAGCCAGTTGTCTCACGCCTCATCCGGCACTGGCCAGCCGTTCGGTGGCCATACCGCGTTCGACGAAGGTGCCCTGGTATCGGACCGCGGAGCGGTGGAGATCATTACCGGTAAACGCCCGGTCGTAGACCGAACCGAGGACGGTGATGACCCTGTGTTCGCCGAAGCGCATCACGCCCGATCCGGTGAGGCGGTTGGCAAAGGTCCAGTGGCTGACGACCAGGACGCCGACGACACCGACGAAAAGCCGCTCGGACAGAAAGCTACCCTCCCGGCTCCCGGCCCCGGCGGTGAATCGGACGTCGAGAGGCAGGGCCAGTCGTCCGATCCGAGGCCCGTGACCCAGGCCGAGATCGCGGCTGAATTAGCCCGTCAGGAAAAAGCCGCCTTCGAGCAAGCGGCCGACGAGATCAAGCAGGCCGTGCGCTCCGACCCGGCCCTGGCCGACCTCGTCAAGCAACTTGCCATCGACATGACCCCGGAGGGGTTGCGCATCCAGATCATTGACGAGGTCAAACTGCCGATGTTCCCCACCGGGTCCTCCACGCCGAATGAGCGGGCGAGGTTGTTGATCCAAAAGATCGTTCCGGTCCTGATGAAGTTGCATGAGCCGCTTTCAATCGCCGGCCACACCGACGCCGCGCCGTTCCCCGGTCCCGACCGCACGAACTGGGAGTTGTCGGCCGAACGGGCAAACGCGACGCGCCGGCTGCTGACCGATAGCGGGCTACCTGAGACACGGATAAAATCGGTGGTCGGCGACGCGGACCGGGATCCGCTCCTGCCGGCCGATCCCCTGGCCGCTGCGAACCGACGCATCGCGATCCTGGTGATGCGCGACGCACCCGTCGTGCCGAGGCCGGTCGCGACAGCGCCTGGCCCCCCGGTAAGCTCGAAGCCCTGAGCCTCGCCGATGCTGACAATAGGCGGCCTAATTCTGCTATTTGGCTGCGTGCTGGGAAGCTACATTCTCTCGGGCGGCAGTATGGCGCCGTTGATCGAGGCCGTGCCGTTCGAGATGTGGACGATCGGCGGCGCAGCGATCGCCCAGATGTTGATAGGCAACAGCATGCACGACGTGAAGCACATGCTGGGCGCATTCGGCAAAATGCTAAAAGGCGCGGCCTTCCATAAAGCGGACTATATCGAACTGCTGAGTCTGCTGTATTACTTGGTCCGCTTGGCCAGCACCAAGGGCGCCATGGCGCTGGAACCGCATATCGAAAAGCCCAATGAAAGCGCGGCGTTCCAGAAATTTCCGAAGATCCTCGGCAATCATCATGCCAGCACCATCATTTGCGACTACCTGCGCATGGTCGGCATGAACGCGGACGATCCGAACCAGATCGAAGATGTCATGGCCCGGGAACTGAAGAAGACTCTGCTTGAAGAGCTTCACCCCGCGCACATCATGCAGAATATGGCCGACGCTTTGCCGGCCCTCGGGATCGTCGCCGCCGTCCTGGGCGTGATCAAGACCATGTCGCATATCGACCAGCCGCCGGCCATCCTCGGCGCGATGATTGGTGGTGCGCTGACCGGGACATTTCTGGGCGTTCTGCTGGCCTATGGCATCGTCGGCCCGTTTTCCGTCCGAATGGCAGGGATCGTGGAGGAGGAGGCGAAATATCTGGAGGTGATACGGGCGGTGCTGGTCACTCACCTGCACGGAAATGCTCCCCAGGTCAGCGTCGAGTTGGGGCGGAAAATGGTGCCAAGCGAGCACATGCCGACGTTCCAGGAACTGGAAGAGGCAGTGCAAGCCGTACAGATGTGACGGACCGGCTCCAGGCCTTGCGTCCCGTGCGCAGCACCATAACATGGTGTGCATGCTGCGATTCGGCCTGGCTTTGCCGTTATGCCTTCTTCCGTGCGCCGCGTCCGCGCAGGCCCCTGCGCAGACGGTTGTCCATACTACCGGAGCGCTCCGCGCCACATACGAAACCTACGCCGCCGGCATGCACGTGGCCGGGGTTGAGACCGGACTTAACTTCGGTCGGTGGACCTATCAGCTGGACCTTAGCTACCACACGACCGGCATGGTCGGGATCTTCTTTCGCGGTCACCAGTTCGCTGTCGTCGACGGCTCCTGGCACGGCCTGCGAGCCGAGCCGTCACACTTCGTCGGCGAGGGCTTTTGGCGTGGCATCGATCGTCAGGCGGACATTGAGTACAAGGATGGCACGCCGATCATTCGGCAATTGGTGCCCCCGAACGACACCGAGAGAGAGCCTGTGCCGAATGCATTGCAGGCCAACACGATCGATACCCTCAGCGCGCTCGCCGAGTTGATCCGAGTCGTCGATGCAACGGGCCGCTGCGAGACCGCGGTGCGGACCTACGACGGCCGGAGGGCGGTGGCAATCGAGGCCCATACCGTGGGCGAAGAAGTGCTGGAACCGACGGACCGGTCAAGCTTCGCCGGGAATACGCTGCGTTGTGATTTCTCGGGCCGGATGCTGGCTGGTTTTCTGCTCGGCGACGACCGGGAACGAGACAGCAAGCCGATGCACGGGTCCGCTTGGCTGGCGCCGGTTGTCGCGGGGGGGCTCCGCCTGCCGGTGCGCATGGCGTTCGAAACGAGATGGTTCGGCGAAGCGACGATGTATCTCACCGACATCGGTCCCGGCGCCGACGTCAAGGTTGCGCGCGGCAATTGAGTCCGTTGCCCATTCAGGGGATCGCCAGCCTGAAGGCGTCGGCGATGCGTCGAACCTGTCCCGCCGGGTTGACCACCACGACGTCGAAACGGACGCCGTTCACGCCCCACTCAGGGTGCTCGGCCAGAATGATCTCGCAGGCCGCCAAGAGCCGCGCTTGTTGGCGAATGGTCAAAGCAATCGCGGCCTCCGCCAGCGTGGGCCGGCACTTGACCTCGACTATCGACAGAAGGCCGGCCTTTTCGGCTACTGCGTCCACCTCGCCGGCTTCGGTACGCACGCGGCGAGCGTGAATGACCCAGCCGTCGTCGATCAAAGCGGCACAAGCCACGTCCTCGGCCGCTAGTCCGCTGGCATAGGCAGCCTGGCCTCTTCGGCGGGGTAGCGGCATGGCCTCAGAATGCCAGCAAGACGTTAAGGCCAGGTTAACCGCGCGTCGCCGTGGTTTGGTCGTGGCGAGCCCGGTCTCTACTGCTCCAGCGCCGCCCGGCACGTGTCCACGAGATGTGCCCCCAACGCTCGGTAGTCTGCGGAACGCGGGGCGTTTGGCCGCCAGGCCAAACCCAGTGTCCGCCACGCGCCAGGTCCTCCCAACGGACGCAGAACCAGCCCGGTCCCCTCGGTGATACCCGCGGCGACCGCGAGCTTCGGCAGCAGCGTGACCCCGAGCCCGCTGGCCACCATCTGGACCAAGGTATGCAGGCTGGTGGCGGCAAACCCGTCCTGGTCGCCCCGATCCCTGGTCAGCAACCCGCAAACGGCCAACGCCTGGTCGCGCAGGCAATGCCCGTCCTCCAGCAACAACAGCCGTTCGGTCGCCAGAGCGGAGACCGGAATCTGCTCTTCCGTCGCCAACCGATGCCTTGGCGGCAGCGCTATCAAGAAGGCGTCGCGCGCTACCGACACCGTGTCGGCCCCGCCACAGTCGCATGGCGTCGCCAACAGCAGCAAATCCAGTCGGTTGGTCGTCAGCCGGTCCACCAAATTCGCCGTCGTGTCCTCCCGGAGATACAGCCGCAGGCGCGGAAACGCCTCTCGCAACGCCGGCATCAACCGGGGCAATAGGAATGGCCCAATCGTCGGAATGACACCCAGGCGCAGCGGCCCGCCCATCGGCTCCCGCGTGGCCATCGCCGCCTCACTCACCGCCTCCAGTGAGGTCAACGCGGTGCGTGCACGCTCCACCAGGTCCAAGCCGAGCGGCGTAAACACGACATGCCTTCCGGCCGCGCGGTCCAGAATGTGGCAATCCAATTGTCGCTCGAGCGCGAGCAACCCCGCTGAGAGTGTCGACTGTGTCACTGTGCAGGCCTGCGCTGCCCTGCCGAAATGCCGGCTTTCGGCGAGGGCGACGAGGTAGCGAAGCTGTTGCGGACTGGGAAGTGGTGTCATCGAGTTCGTTCGATCAAATTATCTAATTTCATTCAATTGACATGACAGTCAACCGGTTACCACTTCCAGTTTTGACCTAACGGAAAATTTGAAGGCACCATTGGCAGCGCCTTCCAACCTCAAGTAGGGCCCCGAAGGCCCGAAACTGGATAACCCGGCGGCAATATTTCCGCTGACACAGATTTCGGGAGATAGAAACTCGTATTCTTCTGGCCTCAGAACGCGGCCTGACCACTGGTCTGCTGCTTCCGTCATCATGGCCCAGCGCGTCACTGGCGGCTTTCGGGGCGCGTGGTTGACCGGCGGGAGGTTAGGCCCCACACCGGCTGGTATAAACCGACCGCCACCCAGCGATTGCACCGGGCTCGCCATGACCGCCATCGAGACGCTGAAATCATCGATCAATCTGTGCATGTTCGACCAATACGGCACGGTGGTCGATATGCAGGGTGGGCTGCGCGACGTCGCCGCCCCGTTCCTGAAAGCGAAAGGCTGGTCCGGCGATCCTAATGCCTTCGTCACGTGGTGGCGCCGGACCCACTTCGAAAACTCAATGATCGACGCGCTGCTGCACCGGACCCACACCCCCTATCGCGAGATCGGTCATCTATCTGTCCGCCAGGTCATGGATCGCGCCGGCATCGCCCACACCGAAGACGAGGTCCGCGCCCTCATTGCCGCCATCGAGCGCCTGCGCTGCTTCCCCGAAGTCCCCGAGGCGCTCGGTCGCCTCCACACTCGCTACAGGCTCGCAGTCCTGTCGAACGGCGACCCGGACATGCTGGAAGCAGCGAAGCAATACCACGGGATCCGGTTCGACGCCGTAATCTCGGTCGCAGAGGCTAACGCCTTCAAGCCGCACCGAGCCACATACGAGATGGCAGCGCGAAAGATGAGCGTAGCGATGGACGAGGTCCTGTTCGTCGCGAACCACGAATTCGACTGTGTCGGCGCCAAGGCGGCGGGGATGCGCACCGCATTCATCGACCGCCGTCGCCGCCCCTTCGCCCGTTGGCCGTACCAACCGGATCTGATCGTCGCAAGCATGGCCGAACTCGCCGACCTCCTGGTGTGACCCACGCCCATTGACGAAGACCCCGCAAGGCTATGCACTATGTGCACCGTGCCGCAGGGAGGCGAGGATGTCGGCGACAGGCGTGGAACCCTGACGTCCCTGGCTGTGCCGCCTCTGCCTCGCCCGCGATGGTGGGGGACTCGCCTCGCTTATCCCTTCGAAGGACAGCCAACCTATGGACACCGACCTTTTCGAAATTATTCGCACCACCCGCTCGATGCGGCGGCTGAAGCCGGACCCGGTGCCACCTGAATTGATCCGGGAAATCCTCGAAGCCGGCACCGCGGCGCCCAATGGCGGCAATATGCAGACGTGGCGCTTTCTGGTGATCCGCGATCCAGCGATCAAACAAGCGGTCGCGCAATGGTACCGGCGCGGCTGGCACGAAATCGTCGGGCCGCGCTATAGCACCGGAGCGCCGGCGCCCGGGTCGTCGCGTGACCGCTTCGACCGGATGTTGGCGGCGGCCGAACATCTGGCAGACCATCTGCATGAGGCGCCCGTCTGGATCGTACCTTGCCTGCAGGGCGGCACCCACACCCGCACATCCGGGTCCTCCATCTATCCGGCGGTGCAAAACATGCTGTTGGCGGCGCGTGCCCTGGGATTGGGCGCGACACTCACCACTCTGTACCTGTTGTTCGAAAAGGAGGCCGAAGCCGCCCTCGGCCTGCCCGAGGACACCCGCTCCTATGCCATTCTTCCGATCGGCTATCCGGTCGGCCGGTTCGGCCCGGTCGCCCGCACGCCACTAGAGGACGTGGTCTTCGCCGACCGCTGGGGGGAACGCTGGTCCGGCGTCTGACTCACGATAGCATCACGCAACAAGGCAAGACTTGCCCCCGGCTAACAAGGGGGGACAATGGGACATCGTTCGGGTTTCCACTTCGGTCCGGCACCCAGGGGATTGTCTGTAACCCCTGACGGCCAGACACCGAGGCCAATTGACCCGCGCCAGTTCCGCGGCTTCTCCTATTTTCTGGGTGAGCCCGATCAGGCGTCGCGCACCACGATCGGCGCCGATCCGGCCAAAGCGCGAGAGATCCTGACAGCGCTGTACAGTCTGCTCCCGGTTGCCGCCAACGTCGACAACCCGCGCATCCCGTCCGGCTATACATATCTGCTGCAATTCGTCGCGCATGATCTGGTGGAAACCACGGTGCCCTTCTGGGCGGCGGCTGAAGCCGGGGTGGCAAGCCGCAACATGCGCGATGAGGCTTTCGAGCTGGACACGCTTTATGGCGGCGGCCCGACAGTCTGTCCGATCGCATTCGAGCCCGCCGGCGCCATGGTGGACTATCGGACACAGCTTCGCCTGGGCCAGGTCAGTGACGCCGCCAAGCTAGGGCTTACCAGCGGCGCTTGCCCGTTCCGAGACATCGCGCGCCTCAAGCTGGAACACGCGCCACCACCGAGCAACGTGGGCAACGCGTCCCAGGTCTATGTCGCCGATGAGCGTAGCGATGACAACACGTTGGTCTCGCAGATCGTCGTGTTGTTCTCGATCATGCATAACGCGATCGCGGCCAAGCTGCGCCATTTGGGGCCGCAAGCTTCGTTTGCCCATGCCAGCACCGCGGTGCTGTCCATGTATCACGCGATCATACGCAACGATCTGATGGCCCTGCTATTACATGAGCCGGTGTATGACATCCTCAAAACCCGTCCCGTCAACAGCCCGGACTGGCTGTGGCGCGGCGAAGGCGTTCCGCTGGAATTCACCCACGGCGCATTCCGCGTCGGTCACGCGATGGTCCGACCATTCTATTGGTTCAACGACGGGCACAAGTTTGATATCTCCCAGGTTCTGGGTGGCCCGGTCGTCGGCGATCCGGTGCGCGATCCTCTGCCCTCGTCCTGGATCGTCGAATGGTCGCGCTTCTTTGGCGGCCTCGGCGGAACGCCAAATTACAGCCTGAAGCTGGCGATTTATAAGCAGCTACCCATTGATTTGGTTGGAAATTTTAGACCGGTCGCGGCTAATTCGCCGGAACATCTGAGTCTCCGCGACTGGCTGAGCGCCGCCAATGCCCGTATGTGGCGGCTGGACAAGTTGGTCGAGGCCGCGAAGGCGCACTACCCCGGACTCGACCTGATGGACGGTACAGCGATCGGGCGATGGCTGGCTGACCTAGTGAAGACCTCCCTCGGCAGCGCCGCCGCCAAGGCTATAGTCACAGCCAACGCCGCGCTGCTGGCGAGCGACCTGCCGCTACCGCTTTACATTTTATTGGAATCTCAACTCGAAGCAACGATCGATGGCGCCCATTTAGGGCCGACGGGTTCAATCATCGTTGGCGAAACGATCTTTCGTTGTCTTGCAACGGAGGAGGCGAAACTAGCGAGCCGGCTCCCAGGCGCAAAACTGGCGCTGGGTGCGGATTGGGACAATATTCAATCG
This sequence comes from uncultured Alphaproteobacteria bacterium, assembly GCA_963733925.1. GTDB lineage: Bacteria > Pseudomonadota > Alphaproteobacteria > Acetobacterales > Acetobacteraceae > Rhodopila. Next base: position 233,748 of record CAVTFL010000005.1, read on the forward strand.
ATCAAGTCGATGCCGGATTTTGTCAGGCTGGCCGAGGACTGGGGGAACCTGAAGGACTGCCCGCAGATGCCTTTCATCATCACTCAACCTGAAGGAGAAAACAACGTGCCAGGAACACCAACTTCCAGGTATGACGTGGGTAATCTTGATCAATGGGGCCGCCTGATCAAAAGCTGGGCCACCCATTTGGATTACATCAGCCAGGCCGCTGCGCCGCAGCCGCCGCGCAACTACTGGGTCAACAAAACCTGGCCTTCCGAGGCGGGAAGAACTCCGGCACCGGCCACCGTTCCGGATACCGATGGCGAGGGTAACCCAAAACCTTGGTGCTTGCCTCCGGGTGGCCCGCTCCTCGTGCCGCACGCCGACGGCGGCGGCGTCACTCTGCCGTTTGCAATCGCGATGACGATCGAGGAATTCAGCACCCGGGTAGTCGCAGCCGGTGTGTCGATCACCAACATGCCTGCACAGTATACCAATGTCGTCGTTGTTCAGGGTAACCACCAGACGATGGTGCTACGCCTGCCGCCGAAGGACACGCTGCAAGGCTCGGAGGACGATCTGCTCAACGGCACAACCTATTCGTTGGCGCCTTTTTATTGGTCGCTATTTGCAGGTGGGCCGACGTTGCCAACGACCCAGTCCGGGATCATGCTACTGCATGCCAACCGAATCGGAGAATATACACTGAACAACTGTATGTAAAACCGACAGTAAACTCCCCATACAGCACAGTGAAGGCGTACGGTGCGACACGCCCGGCCATACCCCCGATGCGTTTGGTGACACGCGTCACTTCCGCCGATGAACCCCGTACCCGGCCGGGTCCTGAACTGTTTGCGGGGGTGCCTGCCGCGACCAAGTTCGGCGGCTCCGCAGCCCCGGTATCTCCGCTTCAGACGCGTGCGGTCGAAATCTACGCCCAACACTGACCGCTGGACTGACGTCTAGCAACAACGGAGCAAAGCAGGTGGCTCAGTCGGTCGTCCGGTCAATCATCGGGCAGCACTGTTCGGCGTAATGGTCCAGGATCCGGTGCAAAGTGTCAGGCGACAAGGTATCCGCTAGTTCTTGCGTGCGGCGCCAGCCGTCGCCGTAAATGGCACGGCCTCGACCGGACGGCATCTTTCATGCAAACGTAGTATGGCGAATAGAGAGCATGATCGCGCTGAGGGAGGGTCCCAAGCGCGTGAATCATGCGATCAGACAAGGAGAGCGACCACTTCCGCTGACACAGTCAGGGTGAAAATGGTCGGGAAGGATCAGCGCATGACGACAGGCCCCCTCGCCCGCTTCAAGGTCATCGATCTATCCCGCGTGCGCGCCGGCCCGACGACTGTCCGGCAGTTGGCCGACTGGGGGGCGGACGTCATCAAGATCGAGTCCCCCGAGGGCGATGCCGGTCTGGGCGGGGAGCGGCATGGTCCGGACTTCCAGAACCTGCATCGCAACAAGCGCAGCCTGACGTTGAACCTGAAGTCACCGGAGGGCCTGGCGGTGATGAAGCGCCTCGTCGCTCAGGCTGATGTGGTGGTGGAGAACTACCGGCCCGATGTGAAATTCCGCCTGGGGGTGGATTACGTAAGCCTGAAGGCGATCAATCCGCGGATCGTCTATGCCAGCATCTCAGGCTTTGGGCAGGATGGGCCCTATCGCGACCGTCCAGGGTTCGATCAGATCGCTCAGGGGATGGGTGGGCTGATGTCAATAACCGGGGAGCCGGGGCGCGGGCCGATGCGTGTCGGCATTCCGGTGGCCGACCTGACGGCGGGCATTTTCGCTGCCATGGGCATCCTTATCGCGCTCCTGGAGCGAGAGCAGTCCGGTGAAGGGCAGTGGGTGAAAAGCTCGCTGCTGGGGGCGCAAATATCGATGCTGGATTTTCAGGGCGCGCGCTGGACGATCGCCAAGGAGGTGCCGGGTCAGGCCGGCAACAACCATCCGACCAGCATCCCGACCGGCGTGTTCCAGACGGCCGACGGATACATCAATATTGCCGCAGCCGGTGACGATATCTATCAGCGGCTGTGCAGGGCGCTGAAGGCGAGCCATCTGGCAACCGATCCGATGTACGCGACGGGACGGGCGCGCTCGGATAACCGGGATGCGCTGAACGAGGCGATCGGCGCGATCACGCGTGACAAGACCTCCGCGTATTGGATCGAGGCGTTGAACAAGGCGAGCGTACCCTCGGGGCCGATTTACAAGATGAACGAGGTCTTTGCTGATCCTCAAGTGAAACATCTGGCGATGACACGTGTCGTGCCGCACCCGGTGCTAGGCGATGTGGAGGTGGTGGGGCAGCCGATCGAACTCAGCCGCACGCCGTGGAGTATCCGTAGCGCCTCACCGGAGCCGGGAGAACATACCGATGCCGTTCTGACGGAACTTGGGTACAGCGCGGACGAGATAGCGGCGTTGCATGCGGCGCGCGTTGTATAGGGTCATAAAAGCGGGAACTCAATGATGGATTTTACTGGAAAGGTTGCCCTGATCACGGGCGGCGGTGGCGGAATTGGCCGGGCGACGGCGCTGGGATTTGCGCTGCGTGGAGCAAAGGTGATGGTGGTAGATACCGATGCCGATGCGGGCCACGCGAGCGTCGATATTATCGCGCAACGGGGTGGCACCGCGGCATTCGTGCAGGCGGACGTTACGCGGTCGGCGTCGGTGAAGGACTATGTTGAAAAGACGCTGGCAGCGTATGGGCGGATCGACGCATTCTTGAACAATGCCGGCATCGAAGGCAAAGTCATTCCGACCCAGGACTACGACGAGGAGATTTTCGATCGGGTGATCGCGGTCAACCTGAAGGGCGTGTTCCTCGGCTTGCGTTATGTGCTGCCGGTGATGCTGAAGCAGGGATCAGGGGCGATCGTGAATACTGCCTCGATGGCCGGGCTGTTCGGCGCGCCCGGCATGCCCGCTTACGTGGCGTCCAAGCATGGCGTTCTGGGTCTGACGAAAGTCGCGGCCACCGATGTTGCCGCACTTGGGGTGCGGGTGAACGCGGTGTGCCCTGGCCCGGTGGAGACGCGGATGATGCGCTCACTGGAGTCGCAACGAAATCCAAACAATCCGGAGAGTGTCCATGCCGCCTATGCGGCGGGTATTCCCACTGGACGTTACGCACTGCCGGAGGAAATCGCCGGCGCCGTGCTATACTTGTGTTCCGACCTGGCGGGCGATGTGACCGGCACGCACATCGTCATCGACGGCGGCCGGTCCGGTTCTGGCGGCGTCGCCCCGGTGAAACGGCAATAAAAGGGGACCAACATGCAAGATGTCTTCGAGATCATTGGCAGCACACGCTCCATGCGCCGGCTTAAGCCGGATCCGGTGCCGGATGATCTGATCAAGAAGATCCTGATGGCTGGCACCGCTGCCGCCAATGGCGGCAACAACCAGACCTGGCGCTTTCTGGTGATCAAGGATCCGGCGATCAAAAAGGCCGTTCAGGTCTGGTACAAGAAGGCGTTCGATGAGGTGGTCGGGCCACGCTACGCCACCAGTCCGCCGCCCCCCGGCGTGACGGGTGAAAAATTTCAACGCCAGCACGGCGCTGTCCAATACCTTACCGAGCATTTCCATGAAGCTCCGGTTTGGATCGTTGCTTGCCTGAAGGATGGGACAAATCCGACGCGTGGCGCCGGCGCCTCGATTTATCCCGCGGTGCAAAATATGCTACTGGCGATCCGCGCACTTGGACTGGGCTCGACGCTGACTACACGGCATTTGCTGCATGAAAAGGAAGCCGAGGCGGCGCTGGGTTTGCCGGAGGGGGTGCATTCTTATGCGATTCTGCCGATCGGGTATCCGATGGGCAAATTCGGGCCGGTCGGGCGGGGCAAGCTGTCGGCCTTCGTATATTTGGACAAGTGGGAGCAGCCTTATCCGGCTGTGGCAGGGGGGTGACGCGGAGCTTCAGCTGACATGCTTCGGTCTTGGTTGATGCGCGAGACGCACGGTGCATGAAGCGGAACCGCGGCAAAGCATCCGGTAACGGCGTGCGCAAACACAATTATCCGTTTCGCCCCCGGACGTTGACACGGCTGTACTTTGCGACACGAACGACTGTGTGAATCTCCCGCGGACAATTTCTCGTATTGAGGCTCCCCCTGGCGGGCGTCAGCCCCAGTGGGCCGCGACAGAGCTGCGCCGCGACGGCAAGTGATCGGATTGCGGGCCGCAGCCAAAATGCACCCTTTCCATTAACCATCGCTTAACCGACATGATGCTAATCAATCCCGGAGGGACCTGCTCGTCCCTGCGTAATTTTCCGCGCGAGGATCATTCTTGATGTCCGTAGCACGCCTGTTCGTGAAGCTGCCAATTCGGAACAAGATCGCAGTGGCATTCGTCGTGGTCCTGGCGATGGTTGGCGTGCTCGGCTTCGCGGCGGTGGACCGGCTTACCACCCTGAGCCGAACCGTCGATTTGATCACCGGGGACACGATGGTTGGGATCGATGAGCTGAGCGGGATGCGAGAAGGACTCTTACGCTATCGCCTTGCCGTCGCCCGATACATGACCGTTAAGGACCTGAACCCAGACTTTGACACGAACGCCAACCTTGCACTCGCCAGCTACCGCGCGCATGAAACGAAATACGCGCCGACCGCCCAAAGCCCGGAGGAACGTGTGCTCTACGGCGAAGTCCGACGGGCCATGCAAGACTACCTCGAACTCGATCGCCCCGGCGGTTTCGTCCTACCACGCAGGTAACCTGTCGGAAGCCTGGAATCTCTACCTCGCCAATGGGGGGGTGACGAAGGGAGAAGCGGTCGACGCCGCGCTCGATCGTTGCAAGCAATTCAATGCCGACGAGGCGCAACGATTAACGGCCCAAGCGGACGCCGACTACACGAGCGGTCTCTGGACGATCATGGAGCTATTCGCCGCCGCTGTCATCTTGGCAGCTGGCGTCGGCTATGGGCTCGTCCGCAGCATTGCGCGCCCGCTGGTGCGCGCCTCGCAAGTGCTCGCCCAACTGGCACGGCGCGATTACGATTTCGTTCTGCGCCAGGTCACCCGCGAGGATGAGATCGGGGCCCTATCCCGCGCCATGGACACGTTGCGTCAGGCGCTGCGAGAAGCCGACCGCATAGCCGCCGAGCAGGAAACAGCGCACGTTGCCAAGGCACGACAGCAAGCCGCACTGCAACAGCATACTCAGGATTTCGGCAATTCGATCGCCGGGGTCATGGCCACACTCGCCAGCTCCGCTGAACAGATGCGGGGGGCAGCGGAGACAATGTCAGAAGCCGCCAGGACGGTGCAGACGGAGGCCTCGGGCACCTCAGACGGTGCGACCAAGTCATCGCGAGATTTGACGACGGTCGTCGCGTCGATCGAGCAACTCAAGGCCAGCGTGGGTGAGATCTCGCGACAATTGGCCGAGGCGGCCGCCGTGGCCCATCAGGCGGTGCAACGTGCCGCCTCAAGTCATGCCACGATGCTCAGCCTTTCCGACGCCACCGCGCAAATCGGCGACGTGGTCCACCTGATCAGCGACATCGCGAGCCAGACCAATTTGCTGGCGCTCAACGCTACGATTGAGGCGGCGCGCGCGGGGGAAGCCGGTAAGGGGTTTGCGGTGGTCGCCGGCGAGGTCAAAGCTCTAGCTGCTCAGACCGCCAAGGCCACCGCCGAAATTGGCAGTCAAATCGAGACCGTACGGACCGCCACCGGCGAGGCCGTCGCGGCCATGGCCGACATCGGCGGCATCATCGGCAAAATCAATGAGGTGTCGGCGGCGATCTCGGCGGCGGTGGAACAGCAGAATGCGACCACGGCAGAAATCGCCGCCAGCGTGCAGGCGGTGTCGAGCGCCACCGCCGGCACCGCTCAGGCAATGGGCCACGTCGTGACGGTCGCGGACAACGCCGGCGGCGTCAGTCGTGAGGTCCTGGCAGGCGCGGCAGCCATCGGCCGCGAGGCTGGCACTCTGCGCAGCGAGGTAGACCAGTTCCTCGACGCTGTGCGGGGGGACACCATGGAAGAACGACGACACTACGAGCGCTTCGTGACCAATGGAGTCATGGTCGGCGTGCAAACCAAGGGTCGGAACGCGATTCGCGCGGCACTTCGGAATATCTCCCGCGGCGGAGCGGCGATCGCGAGTGATTGGACCCTGCCGCCGGGTACTGCGCTCGACGTGGAATTGCCAGAGGCGAATGGTACCGTCCCAGCAAGGGTTGTGCGATGTGGCGATGGCGAGCTGGCCGTGGTGTTCAGCTCGCAACCGAAGGCCCAGGCGCAGATCGAACGCGCGCTGACGATGCTAACGGCAACCCGCCAGGCGGCCTGACGCGTTAAAGATGGTCTGGCAGCGAGCGGCTATCCGCCCTCGATGCGGGGGATGAAGAATACCTCGGCATCCGGGGGCACCGGTTGGAAATATCCGGTTTCGTGATATTCCCCGTTGATGGCGACGGTCGTCTCCTCCTCCAAGTGCTCGCCCAAACCGGGGAACATGTCGTCCATCGCCTTCAGAACGCCACGCAGGTTTTTCGCCTCGACCTCGAACTCCCGCACGCCGTCGGTGTAACGGCGTGCGAAACCGGAGGTGAAGACGACCCGAGCGGTCATGTCAGCTTGAGAGAGCGGCGAGCAGTCGCGGGGGCGACATCGGCAGCTCAGTCATCCGCTTGCCAGTGGCCGCTGCAATCGCGTTGGCGATCGCCGCCATCGGCGGGCAGATATTGACCTCGCCCACGCCTTTCGCGCCGTATGGATGGGTCGGGTTCGGCACTTCCACCAGAATCGGCTCGATCATCGGCAGATCAGACGCTACCGGGCAGCGGTAGTCGAGGAACCCCGGATTATCGAGCTGACCCTTGGCGTTGTAGATATATTCCTCGTTCAACGCCCAGCCGATGCCCTGCACCACGCCGCCCTGGATCTGGCCCTCCACATAACTGGGGTGGATGGCGCGACCCACATCTTGCGCGGCGACAAAGCGCAGGATGGTGACTTTGCCGGTTTCCGGATCGACCTCCACGTCGCAGAATTGAGTGGAGAAGCCCGGTGCCTGGCCGCCGGCATTTACCCCGGCGGACGCGGTGATCGGGCCACCGGTCGCCGCCGCCTTCGCCGCGAGCTCCTTCAACGACAGCGGCTTGAAGTCGCCGACGTTGGACCCGGCCGGCTTGGCGTGGCCGTCTTCCCAGACCACGCCCTCCTCGTCCACGCCCCAAATCAGGGCGGCGCGCTTGCACAGTTCCTTCACTACGGTCTTGGCACCATTCACCACGGCGGTGCCAGTGGCAAAGGTCACGCGGGAGCCGCCGGTCACGTGGGTATAACCGACGGACGCGGTATCGGCGACGATCGCCCGCACCGTGTTGTAGTCCACACCCAGCGTCTCCGCCGCCATGATCGCCATGGAGGCTCGGGAACCGCCGATGTCAGGGCTGCCGGTCGCCACCAGCACGGTGCCGTCGGCGTTCACCTGCAACGTCGCGCTGGATTCGCCGCCTCCATTGAACCAGTAGCCCGAAGCGACGCCGCGGCCCTGGTTCGGGCCAAGCTTCGCTGTGTAGCCGGGGTGGTTCAGCAGCGCCTCGACCGTCTCGAGGTAGCCGGCGTGGGCATGCTTGGGTCCGGCGATGGTGGGGGTGCCGATATGGCAGGCATTTCTATGGCGCAGTTGCAGCGGGTCCATGCCGATGGCCTTGGCGCACATGTCGAGCACGCTCTCAACCGCGAAGGCCGAGATCGGCGAGCCAGGCGCGCGGTAGGCGGCAGATTTGGGGCGGTTGGATACCACGTCGAAGCCGACGGCGCGCTGGTTGGCAATCTCATACGGGGCGTAGGCGCAGAGGCAGCCGTTCATCACCGGCGAGCCCGGGAAGGCTCCGGCCTGGAACTTGAAGACGCCATCGGCCGCGATGATCGTGCCGTCGTTTTTGACGCCGATCTTCACCCACATCGACGCGCCAGAGGTCGGACCGGTGGCGCGGAATACGTCCTCGCGGGTCATCTGCAACCGCACCGGGAGCCCGGATTTCTTTGACAATATGGCGGCGACCGGCTCCAGGTAGGTGACCGTCTTGCCGCCAAACCCACCGCCGATCTCGGCCGGCGTCACGCGCAGGTCACCCAGCGTGGCACCCATGATCTGGGCGCTCAGGGCGCGCATCTGGAAGTGGCCCTGGCTCGAGGACCAGATTTCACACTGGCCGTCGGCCTCATACTTCGCGACGCAGGCGTGCGGCTCGATGTAGGCCTGATGCACGCAGGCGGTCTTGAATTCCTTCTCGATGACGACGTCGGCTTGCTTGAAGCCGGCTTCGACATCGCCCATCGCGAAGTCCAGGCGCTTGGAGATGTTGGACGGTTTCGTGGGCGCGGGTTCGATGCCACGGGTAATCATGTCCTCGAACAGCAGCGGCGCGTCCGGCGCCATCGCCTCGTCGACGTCGATGACGTGGGGCAGGACTTCGTAGTCCACCTTGATCAGCGCGGCCGCTTGTTCGGCGATGCTGCTGCTGATCGCGGCGACGGCGGCGATCGCGTGGCCCTCGTAGAGCACCTTTTCGCGCGCGAGGACGTTACGCGTCACATGCCAGAAGTTTACCGCGACCCGCTCTGGCCCGATGTAGTCGAATTTTTGCTCAGGCAGGTCGGCGGAGGTCATAACGGCTTTTACACCTGGCAGCGCCTCGGCTGCGGATGTGTCAATCGACTTGATGCGAGCGTGGGCGTGCGGAGAGCGCAGGATCTTTCCATACAGCATGCCCGGCAGTTTGAGGTCAGCGCCGTAGAGTGCTCGGCCGGTTACCTTGGGGACGCCATCGGGGCGGATGGGGCGGGTGCCAACCCATTTGAAGCGCTTCACCGAGTCGGTGATGATCGTGCTGTCGTTCACGGCTGCCTCGCTTTGCTTATCCAGAGCCACTTGCTTGGGGGTAAGAGTCGCCTAGCGAGGGTGGAAAGGCAAGAGGGACACCTTGCCGCGTCGCTTAAGCGTGGGGTGTCAGTATGTCGTGCTCCTGGTGGGCGATGTCGGGGGCGAAATTGCCGATCTCGGGGCGAACCGAAGTCCGCCCTTGTCAAGAGAAAGACAGTGACACGCGATCCAGCAAGCCACCTATCATTGTCTGCAAGGCCAACGGCGACGTCGGCGTCCCAAGCCAGGCACGCACGGCGGCGTCGTTGAAGCTCGGGTCGATCGTGCTCTATAGCCCGCCCGACGCGAACAGCGTTTCGCCGGTCACCCAGCGGGCATCGTCCGACGCCAGGAACACGGCGACCGGCGCGATATCGTTCGGTCGTCCGGCCCGGCCAAGCGGCGTGTGCTGCACGGCCTGGCGCTCGAATTCACCGCCGATGATGCCCGCCGCATGCGTTCCCTCGGTTTCTACGACGCCGGGGCCAATCGCGTTTACCCGGATGTTCCGGGGGCCAAGCTCCTTGGCGAGCGAGCGGGTTATCCCTTCGACGGCGCATTTCGTCGCGACGTAAAGGGCGTTTTCGGGCGGCGCGAAGCGGCTGACGACTGAACTGATGTTGACGATGCTACCGCCAGCCGACGCAAAATGTCGTAACGCCTCCCGGGTCGCCAGCAGAACGCCGAGAACATTGGTGTTGAAGTGGCGGTGGAAGTCCTCTTCGGAGACCGTTTCGATCGCGCCGAACTGATAGATCCCCGCGTTGTTCATCAGGATATCGATCGGCCCGAAGATGCGTTCTGTTTCGGAGAAGAGGCGCTGTACGTCAGCCATCTTCGCGACGTCGCCCTGAATCGCCACAGCCTTGCCACCGGCGTCAGTGATTTCGGCGGTAACTTTGTCCGCGTCGCTCCTGCTACTCGCATAGTTTACGACGACGGAAGCCCCTGCGGCTGCCAGTTCACGCGCTATTTCCGCCCCGATCCCTTTCGAGGCCCCCGTGACGACTGCCACCTTGTTCGAAAGCTTGTCCATTGTTCCCTCCATTGAATATGGGACAACCACTGCCCGCAACGTAGCGAGCTATTCGCCAAGGGCGCCCCATCCCTCGGTTATCGTCCGATGCAAAATGACGGCGTCGCTTTTTGTCCGCCGATGGGCGATTTACCCATCATTATCGGAACGCAGGGATGACTTTGGACGCGAACAGCTCTAGGTGCGCCTGCGCCCACCGGGGCGCCAGCCCGGGCGGCAGCGTCCATGAGTAGAAGTGGCTCAGTGGGACCGCATCCGTGAAGTCACGGATCGAGCGTATCGCCGTGTCGGGGTCGACGACCTGGAGAAGCCCGCTTTTGCGCAGGTCTTCACGATCGTTCAAATGGGGAGCTAGGGGCGGGAGACCGGCCGCCGACAGCCACTCCGAATAATCGTTTACCTGATAGATGACATGGTCGGCGGCCTCGGAGAAAGTTTTCTCCGGATCGTCGGAGACAATTAAAAACCAAAAGCCACTGGCAAAGCGAACGTTGTTCGTCGGCCGGTTCTCCTTCTTCAACCCGGCGATGTAGCTGTCATACACGTCCCTGTTAGCACCTGGCACAGTGAACCCGTCGCCAAACCGGACGGCGCGGTTCAGCGCCGCTGGGGTAAAGCCGCCCAGCCAGATTGGTGGATGCGGTTTCTGGATTGGAACAGGCCTTACCTTGACGTTCTCGAAATCGAAGAATTCGCTCTTGAAGGTGACGGTTTCGCCGGCAAGAGCTCGCCGGAGGATCTCGAGGGATTGGTCGGTGCGCTTGCCACGCTCCTTGGAAGACACACCGAAGCCCGTGAATTCCTCCCTCTTGAAGCCGATGCCGACGCCTAACTCGAACCGGCCGCCCGAGATGACATCGACCGTCGCGATATCCTCGGCGAGGCGGATGGGATTATGAAAAGGCATCAGAAGCACGCCCGAGGCGATGCGGATGCGGGTCGTGCGCGCGGCGATCGCTGCAGCCACGGGAAGGATCGAGGGAAGATAACCGTCGTCGATGAAGTGATGCTCGGACAACCAGACGTCATCGAAGCCGTTGTTTTCGCCCCAGGCGATCTGATCGAGGATCTCGCGGTAAAGGCGGTCGGCGGGCTGACGCCACCGCTCCGGATTACGGAAATCATACCAAAGGCCGAAGCGTAGGTTTTTGCTGCTCATGTTTTGCCTCTTCTGACTGACTACGAGTGCCGCAGAAAAAATCGCGCGTTGTCAAATTCGTGGCGCCGCCAATGCGACTAGCGACGCGGCACGTTAGCCAACAGCGGTCCTAACCCCTCAGCCATTGTCAGATGCGAGATGACGGCGTCGCGGAGCGTCGGATAAGGCAGATGCGCCAGCATCGCCGTTTGCATTGCGGCCGCTACCTCACCGGCCTCGGAGCCGATCATGGTGAAGCCCAGGATGCGATCGTCATTGGCACTGACGAGCACTTTCATGAAGCCGCGGGTCTCATCCGTCGTATGCGTGCGCAGCACGGCCTCCATCGGCAGCCGAGCGACGCGCGTCGCGACGCCCCCGTGCTGCGCCTCACGTTCGTTCAGCCCCACGCGAGCGAGTGGAGGATCGGTGAACACGCAATAGGGGACCAGCCGGTCGCGTGTGCTACGCCTCCCGCCTGCCTGATTGTCCACGATGATGCGGAAGTCGTCCACGGACACATGCGTGAACATTGGGCTGCCGGCGCATTCGCCGATCGCCCAAACACCGGGTGCCGTCGTCTCCAGCCGCTCGTTGACACGGATGATGCCGCGCTCATCCAGCTCGACGCCGGCCTTTTCAAGTCCTATCCCCGCAGTGTTCGGAATCCGTCCCACGGCGACGAGGATGTCGCTGCCCTCGATCGTTTCTTCACCGGAAGGCATGCGCAACGACAGGCTGACCCCGTCACCGGATTGGCCGTGCACACGCAGCGTCTCGGCCGACATGACGAACCGGATACCTTCGTCGCTGAGGATCTCCCGCATGGCGTCCGAGACGTCCGGATCCTCGCGACTCATGACCTGTGGCCCGGGCTCGATGACCGTCACCTGGCTGCCGAACCGGCGGTAGGCCTGCGCCATTTCGAGGCCTACATAACCGCCACCCAGCACAATCAGATGAGCGGGCCGGTAGTCCAGCTCTAAAAGATCGATATGCGTGAGTGGCCGGGCGGCCTCCAGACCGGGAACGCTCGGTACCGCCGCATGCGATCCGACGTCGATGAAAACCTGCTCGGCCGTCACCACCCGGACGCCGCCCGCGTTTAGCTGGGCCTCGAGCGTCTTCGGCCCGACGAAGTGCCCTGTGCCCATGATCAGCTCGGCGCCGGTCGCCTGATAGTTCTGCAGATGCAGGGTGACTTCACGCTCCACCATCTGGCGCTTGCGCTGCCGCACCTTTGCCATGTCGGTCGTCAAGGTTCCGGTCATTGCACCAAACTGCGCCCCGTGCTGGGCGAGGTGAGCGACCCGTGCGCTCCAGACTTCATTCTTGCTGGGCATGCAGGCAATGTTGGGGCAGGAGCCGCCGATATAGCGCCGCTCGATCACGGCGGTGCGCCGGCCCGATTTCGCCATGTGCCAGGCCAGCAGTTTGCCGCCCTGTCCGCTGCCAAGGATCAGCACGTCGAACCGTTCCGCTTCAGTCATGGATCCCTCCTCCGGTTGCCTAGGTGGTTATAGGCTGCGCCCCGAACGCAAAACCGGGCCGCGCGATCAGGCTACGCGGCGGGCGCCATGAGGCTGCGCAGCGCCGGCAGCATGTCGGTGGGTTCAGGCCGGTGCGTATAGTCCGGATTGACCTCCGCATAGCGGATCCTCCCGTCCTGTCCGATCACAAATCGGCCCGGCATCGGCAGCGTCCAGCTCGCGTCGCCATTGAAAGCGGGCAGCTCGTTCCTGAGGCTCTTGTACAACGCAACAAGGTAGTCCGGCAAACTGAAACGCAGGCCGAACGCTGCTGCCGTCTCGTTGCCGGGATCGGACAGGATTGGAAAATCAAGCCCGTTGTTGCGCACCGACTTGCGGCTGTTCACCGCGTTTTGTGGCGAGATCGCGATGAGCCGGGCGCCCAGCGCGCGAAATTCCGGCAACGCCTCCTGCAGCGCCTGCAGCTCCATGTTGCAGTATGGACACCAGACGCCGCGGTAGAAACTGATGATCAGCGGTCCCTGCGCGAGCAATGAGGCAGAGCTTACGGGCTGGCCATCCGGGTCCTTCAGCAAGAAGGACGGGGCCCTGTCGCCCGCCCTCAGAGCGTGAGTGGCGGCACCGGAGGCAACCAGTTCGGCGGTCGCGCGGTGCATGGTCTCCACCACCGATCGGTGCACATTGAACGGCGGCTTGCCGGCCTCGAAATCGGCCTTGAAGGCATCGAGCTTTGTTTGCAGGGACATCGTGTTTCTCCGGTAACTTCCTGACGGCGGCGGAATGCCGTGCAGCAGCGAAAGTGGCGTGCGCAGGGCTGGCGCGGCAGCCATGGCATAGCAATAAAACTCATTCCCGCGGGGAATGGACCTCCGGGAATGAAGCCTCGGGGGTGGAGATGGATCGGCTGGCTGCAATGGAGACCTTCGTTCGCGTCGTCGAAACCGGCTCGTTTTCGGCCGCGGCCCGCGCACTGAATGTCGGTCAACCGGCGGTATCCAAGGCCATTGCGCAGCTGGAGGCGCGCCTGGGCGTGCGCCTCTTGATCCGCTCTACGCGCGGGCTGTCACCGACCGAGGCGGGCCAAAGCTTCTTTGACCGCGCCAGGCGCGCGATCGAGGAGGCCGACGAGGCCGAGTTGGTCGCACGCGGCGCCGGCACTGGCCTGACCGGTCGTTTGCGCGTGTGCGCCGCTGTCACTTTCGCGCGTCTGCACCTCATCCCGCGACTGCCGAAATTCCTGGCCGCCCATCCCGGGCTGACCATGGACGTGATCCTTGATGATCGGACAATCGATCTCGTCGAGGAGGGTGTGGATGTCGCGCTGCGGATGGGTTCGCTGACTGACTCCGCGCTAACCGTGCGCAGGCTCGCATCCGCCCCGCGATACGTCGTGGGGACCGAAGCCTATTTCACTCGCTTCGGCGTACCCGCGACGCCGGCCGAGTTAACCGAGCATTGCGCAGTGATTTACGTACAGGACAGCGGGGGTGATAGCTGGCGGTTTCGCCAGGGCGCGACCGAGCTATCGGTCCGGATGTCGGGGCGGCTCCGCGTCTCTGCGGCTGAGGGCCTGCGCGCAGGTGTGCTCTCAAACATGGGCCTCGCCATTGCATCGGCATGGATGTTCGGCCCGGAGTTGGCCTCAGGGGACGTTCGCGCCGTGTTAACGGACTGGTCGTTGCCGCTGCTTGACCTATGGGCTGTTTATCCCACTGGGCGCATGCCGGTCGCGAAGGCCCGCGCTTTCGCCGCTTTCGTTGAGGCGGAGTTGAAACACGAGAGTTTTCCCGTTGGAGTGGAGAGCGGGCCAGTCAGGGATTCCAGAATACCGCTCGGGCCACCCGTCAAAACCTCTGTGCCGCGCGAAGCGGCTGAGGCTGAGGATGCTTGCGGGGAAAGGCCGGAAGGCGGCATGTGATCAACCTGTTGGTCAGGAACGAAGCGTGGATCAGGTCGATCTCGCCGAGGCTGAGGCGCATCTGAGCGAATTAATCGCGCGCGTGGTGAATCGCCAATTCCCTAGTATTGAGTATAGAAGCCGCAACTCCTTGCATTGCGAATTTGGCGGCGCTGGACTTGGTTGGGGTCAGAGCTTACGCTCGGCCTTAAGCCAGCCTCGTTGTCTCTACTGGGAGGTTCAGAAGCTGTCACTCGGACCGGTGCAACCAATTCCGAAGGGAGGAAACAGGGATTCCGCAATCGACTCTCAGTGAGTTCCGCGTCGGCTGTCCCGCCGCGTGGTTGACGACTACCAGCCGCCGTTTCCGCTATGGGTGGCACGAGCAAATCAAGATCTGAAGCAAGTTGTCATGGCTTACTTCGGTGTAAATACGCGGGAGACGAGAAGAAAGCAGCGGCGATGACGGCGCTGCGCAAGATCGTTGGACTGTTGAAGGCGTCCGACGGTGCGCTTCATTACGACCTGCCCCATCATCGGGACGCACACGGCTGCGACAACCTGATGGCTGTCGGATACTGGCGCGACCCCGCTGCGCATTGTCGTTGGCTTCAGTCTTCGGCCGTTTCAGCTGGTGGGATTCGGAGGATAGGCTGACCGACGGCGTCGGTTATTTCCGTGAAATCGTTAGCCCGCGGGCGGACCAGTTCGAAACCCTCTATACTTACACGCAAGCTGATAAGTTTCCTGGTGTCGGCGCCATCATGGATGGCGTGAGCAGCGATATCCAAGAGCACGGCTACTGGGGATCGATGCGGGACCGGATTCCGCTTTCCCAGACAGACTGGCCGCAGCTACGGTACGCTTGAAATGTCGCTCTGATCCGCTCGGGTCAGGATTGGGCGCTCGCGGAGGGCCAGGAGCGAGCACTCTATCTCAACGAAATGGAACCGCCGCTTCCCAGGGCATGGATTTCCTGCGCGATCACGGCGGAGCCGTGGGGTGCTACAGCAATAGGCATATCGGCAACATTGACCTTGACGGCAATTTCCTAGAGGAAACCTATGGCCTGGGCCATTGGCGGTCTCTGGCATTTCTGGAGAGATGGGCAAAATCGCACCCAAGCCATCTGAAGATCTTCGTTACGTTCTTTCGTGTGGCGGAGGGTTTGCAAAAGTTCCGTTTGTATCACGAAGTTTCGGTGTTCGGTGGTGGCGACCAGATTTACGAATATGTTAGTTGCCATCCGCACACGGGAATGATGCAAGATCGGCAGTTGATGGCCACTAAGTCCGGGAGAGCCGTTCCTGCCCCCTCCTCTTACCCCGCCATGCCGACACGCCGGCGGGGTTTGTCGTTTCATCTACTTCTAGGCAATCCCAACAAATCTGTTGGACTAACGAGTTGCGCGGGCGTCGTGCGACCTGATTAGACTATGGCTCTCATAATTTTGCGGACGTACGGGGAGCGGGCCCCTCCAAATGAGAGGCTGCTTCAAGTGCTTACCTGTGCCGGTACGCCAGCGCCTCGGCAAGATGAACGCGCCCAACAACAGTGGCGCCCCCAAGATCCGCAATCGTCCGCGCCACGCGCATCGTCCGGACATATCCGCGTGGCGATAGACGCAGCCGCTCCATAGCCTCCTCAAGCAGCTTTTGCGCATCGGGCAGGAGCCGGATCAGCTGCCCGTCCGCCTCGGCGTTGCAGACCGGCCCCTCCGCACCGTACCGATCCGCCTGAGCATGCCGCGCTCGGACGACCCGGCTGGCGATTGCGGCGCTACTCTCACCTGTCGGCGCATGCGATAGCTCGGCGGCGGTCACGGGCTGCACATCGACCGCGAGATCGATGCGATCCAGCACGGGGCCGCTAACGCGATTGCGGTAATCCTCCGCACAGCGTGGCGCGCGACTGCACTCGCGTTCTCCCTGTCCCAGATATCCGCAGCGGCACGGGTTCATCGCTGCGACGAGTTGAAATCGCGCTGGATAGGTGATGTGGGCGGCGGCACGGGAAACCGTCGTGCGCCCGGTTTCCATCGGCTGGCGCAGCGACTCCAGCGCCTGGCGTGGAAATTCCGGAAGCTCGTCCAGGAAGAGGACGCCGCGATGCGCCAGGCTGACCTCACCCGGCCGGGCCCGATGGCCGCCGCCGGTCAGTGCGGCCTGGGAGGCGGAATGGTGTGGCTCCCGGAATGGTGGGCGCATGACCAGACGGCCGCCTTCCAGCATGCCGGCGACGCTGTGGATCATGCTGACCTCCAGGGCGGATCGTGGATCCAGGTCCGGCAGTAAGCCCGGCAAGCGGCCGGCGAGCATCGACTTGCCGGCGCCAGGTGGTCCGATCAGCAGCAGGTTGTGCCCCCCCGCCGCGGCAATCTCCAGTGCGCGCCTGGCGGTTTCCATTCCCTTGACGTCGCTCATGTCGGGACTGGCCCGCACGTCGGCCATGCCGGCGGTGCTGGGCGGCGTCAGCACCTGTGTGCCGCGGAAATGGTTGATCAGGCTCAACAGATCGGTGGGGGCCAGGACCTCGATCCGGCCGGCCCACGCTGCCTCGCCGCCCTGGCTGGCCGGGCAGATCAGGCCAAGATCCCGTGCAGAGGCAGCGATCGCGGCCGGCAGCACCCCGGCAACGGGATTCAGCGAACCATCCAGTGACAGTTCTCCGAGCGCGGCGTAGCCGGCAATCTCGTCGCGCGGCAGGATGTCCATTGCTGCGAGCAGGCCCAAAGCGAGCGGCAGGTCGAAATGACTGCCCTCCTTCAGCAAGTCGGCGGGTCTCAGATTGATCAGAACGCGCTTGATCGGCAGCGACACGCCCATGGCCGCGAAGGCCGCACGAACACGCTCCCGAGCTTCGCCGACGGCCTTGTCGGGGAGACCGACCAGGATGAGGGCTGGAAGGCCGGGCGCGATCTGCACCTGCACCTCGACCAGGACCGCCTCGATGCCGTTGAATGCGAAGGTGTTGGCCACAGCCATAGTGGAGGATTGAGTACTTTTGGTCATGGCCGCATTGTCGCGGCCAATAGTAAACAAAGTCGTAAGCGGCGTGTCTTTTAACGACCCCGATCGCGATGTTAAGCGGGGCTGCCAGCGCCGCGACCCCGGTTCAGCGGGTCCGAGCGGTCTCGCGGCCGGGCTCGACGGTCCCAAGACGTCCGAGTGACGACTGGGCGGCCATTACGATCCGCAGGTGAGGCCTTCGCCGGCAATTGATATCAGTTCGCGGTCATCAGGTCGGGCTGGAATTGCCGGAGCAGGCGCGGGACCTCGCCGGCCGGCGCGGCGGGGCAGTAACCCTGCACTTCGGTGCAGCCTTCGGCTCTCAGCCGCACGAGTTGATCATATGTCTCCACGCCTTCCGCGGTGGTCGTCATGCCAAGCGCGCTGCCCAGGCTGGCCCGTACGATTGTGACGGCGTCATCGGAATGCGCAAGGTCGCGAATGAACGATTGATCGATCTTGATCTTGTCGAAGGGAAAGCTGCGCAGGTAACTCAATGAGGAATAGCCGGTTCCGAAATCGTCCATCGAAATGCTGACGCCAAGCTCGCGCAGTTCATGGAGGATGCCAAGAATTCCGCGGTGTTCCGTAACAGAACCGATTCAGGTATTTCAAGATTGAGCCGACGAGCCGGCAACCCGGATTCGGCCAGTCCGTCGACAACCGCTTGCACCAGATCGCGGCTGCTAAACTGTTTAGCGGACAGATTGACCGCCACCTTATTCTCACCCGGCCATTTGGCTGCCTCACGACATGCCACCCGGAGGGCCCAACGCCCCAGCGGCACAATCAGACCCATCTCCTCGGTTGTCGCGAGGAAGGCATCCGGTTTCAGAAATCCGCGGGTCGGATGTTTCCAGCGGATAAGCGCCTCGAAGCCGCAGATCCTGCGGTCGGCCACATTGACCAGCGGCTGGTAGTACAGCTCGAACTCGCCGGCCGCCAGCGCCCGGCGCAGATCCTGTTCCCAGGACCCGCCGCTGCTGCAGAAACGCGTCCATGGCGGGTTCGAAAAAGCGAAATACGCCCGTGCCCTCCGCCTTGGCTCGATACTATCGGCGTTCTTTATCAACGTGTCCGGATCGGACGCGTCGGTTGGCACCATCGCGATGCCAATGCTTACGCTTATGATGACCGGATTACCGCTGACGTCATAAGGCGTGCTCAAGACATCGTTGATCCGTTGAGCCAGGACGGCAACGTCCTCGGCCCCCTCGGGTCCGGCCTGTACGACGGCAAATTCGTCGCCGCCGAGCGAGCAATTGTGTCCACCTGCCGGACGCAGGCCTCCAATCGCTCGGCGACCGCGCAAAGCAGCAGGTCACCCACTGGATGGCCCAGCGTATCGTTAATCGCCTTGAAGTGGTCCAGATCCAGAAACAGCACCGCGGCACCGATCGAACGGTCGGCCTGAGCGATTGCCATCTCGATCCTTTCGCGGAACATGACCCGGTTCGGCAGCCTGGTCAGAGCGTCGTGCCGCGCCATGAAGACCACCTGCTGTTCGGCACGCCGGCGCGCGGTGATATCCAGGCATGTGATGACCCAGCCGTTCTCGCCGGCGAGAGGCAGACAGCCTACCTCGATGATGACTCCATTTGACAGTTCATGTTCTCGAATTGCTGGCACAGCGGGTGCGCGGATCCGTGGCGTCCCCGAGGACCGGGTCATCGAGGATGAACTCGCCCGCGATCCATGGTAGTTGCGGCACGGTCGCCACCACCGGGCGCAACGCCATGAACGATACCGGCACGTCAAGAATTACGGCGGCCCGCCGATTGCAGACGGCTATCCGATTCTCGGCGTCGATCATGATCAGACCCTGGTCCATCGATGTCAGAGCGATTTTCAACTCATGCGACTTTGCCGCCAGATTTGTCTCACTTGCCTGCAAAGCCGCCGCGGCTCGGGTCAGATCGGCGTCGCGGACGGTCAGGACCACGGTGGATTCGTCCAGCCGACGAAATTGCACGCGTAGCCGGTGCAGCATCAGCGCCATACAGCCCAACGCAACCGCCGCACCGAAGGCGATCATCCTCGCCTCCCGTCGCCAGTGTGCGAGCGCCGCATCCTTGGACAGGCCCACATCGATGACCAGCGGGTAATCGGGCAGCGGTTGTACGGCAAACCATCCGTGTGATCGTGTCGAAAAACCCAGGCAATTCGTAGTGACCGCCGCCCCGCGCCACCAGGGATTACCAACCGGAAGTGGCCGGCATCTTCGTTCCGACCTGATCCCCAGGACTGAGATTGCGCGACAGCATGGTGCCATCGCGCCGCAACAGCACGATCGACTGGCCGCTCGGCAGGGTGATCGACTGATAAAGGTCGGCGATGGCATTGAGCAGCATCGACGCCAGGACCATGCCAAGGAACTCGCCTTGTGGGCCGTTGACCCGCCGCAACAGATAAAGCGACCATACAAATGTCGCTCGATTCTCGATTGATGACCGGTTGGCTGATGAAAAGACCCGGATCGTCCTCGATGGAGAAGTGGCGCGCATAATCTCGATCCGACATATCGACGGCCAGCGCCGGCCAGCGCAGCGAATAGTTCACCCGGACACCGTCGGCGCTGACCAAAGCAAGGTTGCCGACCTGCGGCAGGCGTTCGGCGCGGCTGCGCAGGAATTGATGCATCTCCTGCGTCTCCGGACGCGGCGGGATTCCTGCGGGGATGTCACCCTGAGCACGCCGATCCGATCCTGAACGTCGCGCAGCACGATATCCACGGCCTGGACCGAGTGGCTCGTCTGCTTGGCAATCACGGTTGCCGGGTTTTCGATGTTCGACAACGCGTCTGCCACAGCAACGCCGCGCAGGTCCATACGGTCACGGCGATCGCGACTGAGACGGCAGCCAACAGCCAGCCACCAATAACAGTCAGGGCCTGTCCGTGTACGGCCAGGCACCCGCTCCCAGACGGCCCAATATCCGACCTGCGACCATCCTAAGGGTGGACTGCTTCATCGGCTCACTATCGGCTGTCCAGGTTAACGATGCCCTAACGTGTTACGGGCGGGTTGGAAGCCAAACTAGCGATTGCTTTGCGGCGACCGGGATCGCACCTGCACCCCTAGCCAGAACCGTCTCGATGCCGTTGAACGCGACGGCGTTGGCGACAGCCATGGCGGAGGATTGAATGCTTTTAGTCAGCTTTTGGTCATGGCCGCATTTCCCGGCCGATGGTAAACAGACATGTAGGCACCTGAGGATTTCGCATGCCCTTCGACGAAACCGGCCGTCGGCCCGAACGGCGGCCCTCTCGCAACGTGCTTGGCGGCCCGATCGGGGTCTGCTCCAACGATCCGATGACGGGATTCTTTCGAAACGGCTGCTGCGAGACCAGCCCGGAGGACTTCGGCAGCCATACGGTATGCGCTGTGATGACCGTCGAGTTCCTAGCGTTCAGCAAAGCCCGCGGTAACGATCTGTCCACGCCTCGGCCGGAGTTTGGTTTTGCGGGGTTGAAACCGGGTGACCGCTGGTGTCTGTGCGCGCCACGCTGGCAGGAGGCATTTGAGGCCGACGCAGCGCCGCAGGTGGTATTGCGTTCAACCGAGGAAGGCGCCTTGCAGCACTGCCGTCTGGCCGACTTGACCCAATTCGCGATCGATCTGGCGTAACCGAGGCTTCCCAAAGCGTTATTTTCCCCAGCGAAGCACGATCGGGTCCAGCCGGCGGGCGATTTCGATCAGCGCGGCTTTTGCCGCGGGACGCAGCGGCGGGATCGGGTGACGGACGGCGTCGGATGCGATAACCCCTCCCGCTTTCATGAGTGCCTTGCATGCTGCCAGGCCGCACTGCCGGTTCTCGTGGTTGATGAGCGGCAGCCATCGACCGTACGCCGCCACTGCTTCCTCGCGACGTCCGGCGAACCAGGGGTCGGTAATCTGCCTGATGCCGTCCGGATAGCCGCCGCCCGTCATCGCTCCGGTGGCTCCCGCTTCCAGGTCGGCAAGCAGGGTAATGGCCTCTTCACCGTCCCAAGGACCGACAACCGAAGCGCCGCCGAGGTTGATGAGGTCGGCAAGCTTGGCTGCTGCCTGCGGCATTTCGATCTTGAAATAGCTGACATGCTCGATCTCCCGCGCCATACGCGCGAGGAAAGCGGCAGAGAGTGGTGTGCCGGCTACGGGCGCGTCCTGGATCATGATGGGGATCTCGATTGCATCCGAAACGATCCGGAAGAACTCAAAAATGCCTGGCTCGGGCACCCGGATGGTCGCGCCGTGATAGGGCGGCATGAGCATCACCATGGCCGCACCGGCCGCCATCGCCCGCCGGCTCCGTTCGGCGCAGATTCGGCTGCTGAAATGCGTCGTGGTGACGATCACCGGCACCCGGCCGGCGACGTGGTTCAGCACCAGGTCCATGATCCGGTCACGCTCGTCGTCGGCCAGCACGAATTGTTCGGAAAAGTTCGCGAGGATGCAGAGGCCTTCCGATCCCGCATCGATCATGAAATCCGCCGCCCGGCGCTGACCGTCCAGGTCAAGATCTCCCCGATCGTCGAACACCGTCGGCACCACTGGAAAGACCCCGCGCATGGGCGGCTTGCTGGACATCGACATCGGATCCCCCTTCGTTTCCACGCTCGACTACGACGGCGCGGGATGCGTTTGACCGGCACAGGCGCCCGATGGTCGGCGTTCATTTGGAACGAAGCCACGGTCCAGCCGCCAACGGACAATCGATCCAGCGAAGGTCGATGTCCAGTCGCCGGCGGGATCGTGGGGGGATGCAGGCGCGTCGGATTCGACGGCACCATGGCACGATCGCCGAACGAAGCGGCAGGAGCGTGGGACGGCCGAGGGATCAATCCAGCGGGCTGGTATCCCTGGCGAGATCAAGACGGCCGGCGGCGTCAGCGAGTTCCGCCTCCGCCTCAGCTCGCTTCATGCCGTCCAGCATCAGCACGGCGACCTTCACGTTGCCACCCGCCTCTTCCCACGCAGCGGCGGCACGCGCCGCGGGCACGCTGGCGATTGCGGCCACCATGCCCTTTGCACGGGCCACGAGCTTCGCACTGCCGGGTATCATGTCCACCATGTGGCCGTGATAGACGCGGCCCAACTCGGTCATCAGACGAGTCGAAAACAGGTTGAGCGCGATCTTTTGCGCAGTTCCGGCCGTCATGCGCGTCGAGCCGGCCAAGAACTCAGGGCCGGTCTCCAGCAGCACGGGATGGTCTGCCTCAGCCAGCAAAGGCGCGTCCCGATTGTTTGCCATGGCGATCGTGAGCGCGCCCGCACTGCGAGCGGTGTCCTGCACTGCGCGCGTGTATCGTGTGGTGCCGCTCGCGGAGACCGCGACCAGGACGTCGGTGACGCATGGGTGGAGCGCGACGACCTGGTGCACGCCGGCGTCTGCGTCGTCTTCCGCACCCTCGACGGAACGGGTCAGCGCCAGCTCACCACCCGCGACAAGATACACGAGACGGTCGGCCGGCCAGCCAAAGGTCGGATACAGTTCGACGCCATCCTGTACCGCGAGCCGGCCGGAAGCGCCGGCCCCACAATAGATCAGTCGGCCGCAGGCACGCAGCCGCTGGGCAGCTGCGGTGACGGCGGTGCCAAGCGACGGAACGGCGAGGGCAACGGCGGCGAAGGCACTGAACTGGTTGTCGAGCATCGCTTCCAGCGCCTCTTCGGCGGGCCAGTCGTCGGCATCCTGGTAGTCGTCCAGGGTCATCTCGGTGTCCATGCCCCAAGAGGCTCCTCGTTTGTCCGGCGTTGGTGGCAGCCGACAAGTTGGACAGCGAACACTTACGCTACCATCTCTCCTCGATACTGGCGCTCGCGTTCGCCAACCACCTGGGGCCTTGATGCGCGGAAGGCCGAGCCGGTCTGTTTGGCGATGGATATTATTGCGCTATTTCGATTACGGCAACATCACAAATACCGGTGAGCCGTCAGCGGTCACCGTTCACCCCGTCAAAATCAGGACCGTAGAAGGCTAGCATAATGGATGGGCCGTTTTGGAGCCGTTTTCAAAACGCGCACTGAAACGGTTACACGTACCTCGGGCGCCAACGAGGTGAGCGAGAGAAGGGAATACAGACGCCCGAAGCGGCTCGCCTTCCCGGGCGCCGCATCATGATGACGACAACGAGCGGCCCTTCTCTGAGGAAGAGCCGCGTTATTGACATCTTCCTTCCAAGTACGGGCTAAAACGGAATTTCGTCGTCCAGGTCGCCACCTTTCGGCGCGTCCCAGGACGGACCACCCGAGCGGACGCCACTAGCGGCGGATGGACGAGCCGCAGCCGGGGCGCGTTCCCGAGGTGGGTAGCCAGTGCCGGAACCGCCCTCGGCCCCTCCACCGAAGCCGCCGCTTTCACTGCCGCCGCGGCCATCCAGCATCGTCAGTTGGCCGTTGAACCGGCCGATCACCACTTCCGTGGTGTAGCGCTCCTGGCCCTGCTGGTCGGTCCATTTCCGGGTTTGCAGCGACCCTTCAACGTAAATTTTGGCACCCTTTTTGAGGAACCGCTCGGCGACATCGGCAACACGGTCGTTGAAGATTACGACGCGGTGCCATTCGGTACGCTCCTTGCGCTCGCCAGAGGCGCGATCGTTCCACGTGTCGCTGGTCGCCAAGGTCAGATTGACGATCTTGCTGCCATCCTGTGTGGAGCGAACTTCTGGGTCTTTCCCCAGATTGCCCACCAGGATCACCTTGTTCACCGAACCTGCCATCGTCCCAATCCTTTCCGAGACTCGAAATCCTAGCGTAAACTCGATCTAGGGGCCATTGGTTAAGATATTCCTTACGAACCAAGGCAATCGCCGATCATGTCGCCCGACTCGGCCGGCCGAATGCCGGGGCAGGTCATGCGCTCCCACGGCGGGTGCCCACAACCAGAATGGCTGCGAACCGGAACCAGAGACCGTCACGGCGTTTGCGCCAGCGACCGGGCGTTTCGCGTGCGGGGCAATCGGCTCGGCCCGGATCTGGAAATTCGCGGTGAGGCAGATGGAATTGGGACGATGTCCTTTGGTGTTGGGAAAACCCGCTTGCTGGAACATGACATGAACAAACGAGCGCGAGGTGTCAAGCTCGCAGCGGCGTCAGTGAGGGGACGCCGGCGCTCGGCGAGCACTCGCGCGCTCCTGTTCTTCATGGTTCGGTAAGCAAGACTAATTGGCGTTTACGATCGGCTCCCTGGTGCCTTGGGGGGGAACGCCATGGTTTGCGGTGGCTCGTTGCATTCGCTGGGACGTGGCTGCGCCGGCTGCCGCACCGCCACCGCCGCCCACCAACGCACCGACCGCAGGCCCGATGCCGCCAGTTGCCACGCCCAAGGCGACACCCCCGCCGGCCCCGATCAAACCGCCTGTCGCTGCCCGGGTCCCCGTGTCTCGGCCACATCCCGCGGTGATCAGCACCAATCCCAGCGCCACAGCGCGCACGATCACAGACATCAGACGCTCTCCTCCTGGCACTCAAGAGGATCAACGACCAAGCGCAGAGTTGGTTGCGCGTTGGCCGCGTTGACGCCACACATAACCGAACGGAAATGATAATTAATGTGGGCCGACACGGCGTGAGAAGATTGTAGGGATTCGATCTCCCGACGGGTTAGTCGATCAGGCGAAGCGCGCGCCACGAGGATCGCTGCGAATGTGCATCCGCGCGATCTATGTCACTCGGCGATCGGGAAATCGTACCACGTGGAGCCCTGCCAAGGCCATTCGATCCACGAGGTGCCGAGCCGCCGCGGTCGCCATGAAGCACTCTGTCGGACGGGTGATTTGACCGCCCGAAGACCGCAGCGCGGCGGACAGCACCGCTTCCAGTTCAGCGTCGGGAACGGGTTCGGGCGACGGATCGAACATGAGCGCAAGTTACAGCGGGCAGATGTACAAAACAAGAACAAACAACCACCGATCTCCGGCGGAGCGTCGGCCGTCGATACACAAAATGCCAAGGCGGGCGCTTTAACCGAATCTCACCTTTCACTCGTATGGACGATTTCGACAGTGTGATTTGGGTTTTCATGGACAGTTCCCTGTATCTGCCGCACACGGGAGTCGATCCTGAGCATTTCCCAGGATGCGGCATTTATGGCTACGTTGGTAAGCGGCGGCGACAGCCGGTTGGCGGTCGATCGTCCGGCCGGCATCAACAAAGTATTTTTGCCCACTTGTGCCGGCCGCGGACTTGATCTGCAATTCATCATGCACCGCCTCGCCGATCACACCGCGAGGATTTCAGCGGGCAGCGGAAACCTATTCCTGGTCGGCACGTCGCTGCGAGAACGAGCGCTGCTGGAGCAGTGCAGCCGTGATGTAGCGGCGAGTTTGAGGACGCCCTCGGGCGCTGAGGTGATTGTCGATGCTGTCAGGCGCGGATCGAGCCGTCTGTGGTCGCGAGCTATCTTCGCGACGGTTGGCCGGTGGTCGTGACCGGTTCACAGTTCTTCGGCGGGCCGGCGTTTTCGGGCGCTGTCTTGTTTCCGTCGGTCCAACTTGTGAAAAACCCAGGCGTCGTCCTGGCGACTGCGGCAATCTCGGGATGTTACTACGCTCGGTCGCCGCGCTTGAGGCCATGGAAGCGTTCGCGTCTCTGGGCGTGGAAAGGTTGAGCCGGCTGCAAGGCCGAGCAACGGCGATTGAAGAGGGGACTGGCGGGCATCCCCGGCCTGATGCCGATTCCGAGATTGTCCGGCGTGGGATTGGCCTGGAGCGACGTCCCGATGATCTTCAGTTCCGCTGTGCGCGACCCGGCGGACAGGCAACGATTCGGACGAATTGCGCCCCGTCTACCTACACCAATCTGGCAAGGAGGGGTGTTTTGCTCGGCCAACCGGTCGGACTGGGGCGATTCGGTGGTCTCAGGATTGCTGTGGGCGCCAGGGACCTGCTGCCGGACGCGCGGGCGGATGGGCGGCCTGCCAGGTCTGTTCTCGGCGCTGAAGGAAATCGTTCCGTCGTAGCGGACGATTCCGTCACTGCGCGGCAAACCGACGCGATAACCGTATGCCTCACCTCGGCCGGGGCGCGGCATGACGGGGCTGACCTTGTCATCGGCCCGAAATCGTTCGCCTGGCGCAGTTGCCAGCGTCATCGTTTGTCGCTTCAAAGATACCGCACGGAAACCCTTGCCGGCGGATGAGCTAAAGCGAAGCTGTCCAGCGACGGGAGCGAAGAGCGGACCGATCCCTCCCCTAGCCCCGACGCGGATGCGGACCACATGGATTGAAAACTCTTCCAACCCTGCCGGGACTGTGGCACACCGGGGGCATACCGGAACATCCGAAGAACAGACGGACCCAGAAGGGAACAGTAGGAACCCATGGCCCAACCTAGAGCGGGCAACATCCATGTGCGCGGCGCGCGCGAACACAATCTGAAGAACGTCGATGTCGAGATCCCACGCGACTCGCTGACGGTGATCACTGGCCTGTCCGGCTCCGGCAAATCCTCCCTGGCGTTCGACACGATCTATGCCGAGGGTCAGCGACGCTATGTCGAATCGCTGTCCGCTTATGCGCGCCAGTTTCTCGAACTGATGGGCAAGCCCGACGTGGATAGTATCGAGGGCCTGTCGCCAGCGATCTCGATCGAGCAGAAGACCACGTCGAAAAACCCACGCTCCACGGTGGGTACGGTGACCGAGATCCATGACTATATGCGACTGCTGTGGGCGCGGGTGGGGGTGCCGTACTCGCCTGCAACCGGGCTGCCGATCGAAGCGCAGACGGTGTCGCAGATGGTGGACCGGGTCATGGCGATGACGGAGGGCACGCGCCTGCTGTTGCTCGCCCCTGTCGTGCGCGACCGCAAGGGCGAATATCGTAAGGAAATCGCCGAGTTGCAACGCCGCGGATACACCAGGGTGAAGGTGGACGGCACGTTGTACGACATCACCGAGGTGCCGGCGCTCAACCGCAAGACCAAGCACGAGATCGAGGCGGTGGTTGACCGATTGGTGGTCCGCGAGGGGATTACCTCACGCCTGGCGGACAGCTTCGAAACCGCGCTGAGCATGTCGGACGGCATCGTGTATGCCGAAAACGCCGAAAGCGGCGAGCAGACTGTCTTCTCATCACGTTTCGCCTGCCCGGTCAGCGGTTTTTCGATTGAGGAGATCGAACCGCGGCTGTTCAGCTTCAACTCTCCGCACGGCGCTTGCCCGGTCTGCGATGGCTTAGGGGTGGAGAGCTTTTTCGATCCGGACCTTGTCGTGCCTGATGACCGGGCGGCGCTGGCCGACGGGGCGATCGTGCCCTGGAGCGGGGCGCAATCGCCCTATTACGACCAGACACTACAAAGCCTGGCGCGGCATTTCAAGCAGACGACAAAAACCCCCTGGCATGAATTGCCTGACGACGTGCGGCAGGCGATCCTGTTCGGGACGGAAGAGTCGATTGCTTTCACCTACAAGGATGGTGTTCGCAGCTACACGGTGACGAAACCGTTCGAAGGCGTGCTGAAAAATCTGCAACGCCGCTGGCAGGAAACGGACAGCGTCTGGGTGCGCGAGGAGATGGCGCGCTATCAGGCCGAAAAACCCTGCGCCGTGTGCAACGGCGCGCGCTTGAAGCCTGAAGCGCTGTCGGTACGGGTCGCAGGAAAAAACATAGCCGAGGCCTCGGAGTTTTCCATCCGCGGCGCCCTGGGGTGGTTCGCGGAGGTGCTACCGCAACTGACGCCGCAGCGCCAGGAAATCGCCGCCCGAATCCTGCGAGAGATCGTCGACCGGTTGCGGTTCCTTGTCGATGTCGGGCTGGATTATCTGACCCTGGCCCGAGGCTCCGCCACGCTGTCCGGTGGCGAGTCGCAGCGCATCCGGCTGGCCAGCCAGATCGGCTCCGGACTGACCGGCGTGCTGTACGTGCTGGACGAACCGTCGATTGGCCTGCATCAACGCGACAACGAACGGCTGTTGGGCACGCTGCGACGGTTGCGTGACCTGGGCAATACCGTTCTTGTGGTGGAACATGACGAGGATGCCATTCGTGCCGCCGACCATTTGATCGACATGGGGCCGGCGGCGGGGATTAATGGTGGGCACGTGATCGCCGAGGGCACGCCGGGCGAGGTCGCCGCCAACCCGAAATCGCTGACCGGAGATTATCTGTCCGGGCGCCGGGTGATTCCGGTGCCGTCGATGCGCCGGCCGATGCAGAAGGACCGCGTTGTCAAAGTTCTCGGTGCGCGCGGCAACAATTTGAAGAGCGTCGCTGCCAGTTTTCCATTGGGCACGTTCACCTGCGTCACCGGGGTGTCGGGCGGCGGCAAGTCCACGCTGGTGATCGACACGCTGTACAAGGCCGCGGCTCGCCGGTTGATGGGGGCGGGCACGGTGCCGATGCCGCATGACCGGATCGCGGGATTGGACCAGCTCGACAAGATCATCGACATCGATCAGTCGCCGATCGGCCGAACGCCTCGCTCGAACCCCGCGACCTATACCGATCTGTTCGCCCCGATCCGCGACTGGTTCGCCGAACTGCCGGAAGCGCGCGCTCGGGGCTACAAGCCCGGTCGTTTCAGTTTCAATGTCAAAGGTGGGCGCTGCGAGGCATGCCAGGGCGACGGGTTGCTGAAGATCGAGATGCACTTCCTGCCGGACGTGTATGTCACTTGCGATACGTGCAAGGGCAAACGCTACAACCGCGAAACATTAGAGATAAAGTTCCGCGACAAATCGATTGCCGAGGTGCTGGCGATGACGGTGGATGAGGCGGTGCCGTATTTCAGCGCCCAACCGCGCATCCACGACCGGCTGAAAATCCTCCAGCAGGTCGGGTTGGGCTATATCGCGCTGGGCCAGCAGGCCACCACACTGTCGGGTGGCGAGGCGCAGCGGATAAAACTGTCAAAGGAACTGGCGCGCCGAGCGACCGGGCGGACATTGTACATCCTGGACGAGCCCACCACCGGTCTGCATTTCGAAGATGTGCGCAAGCTGCTGGAGGTCCTGCACGCGCTTGTCGATCAAGGCAACACAGTCATTGTGATCGAGCACAACCTGGAAGTCATCAAGACCGCCGACTGGATTCTCGATCTTGGTCCGGAAGGCGGTGATGGCGGTGGCCGGATCGTGGCCGAGGGCACGCCAGAGGATATCGTCGCAAATCCCGAGAGCTACACGGGCCGGTTCCTGGCGCCCTTGCTGTCGATCGTCGAGGCACCGAAGAAGACGCGGCGCCGGGCTTGATGAGAGTCCACGCGGATTTAGACGGGCCCAATACAGCGTTTCCGTGAAGCTACTCCTGTTAAGCGGCCTTGCTGATCTTGATCCGCGCGATCCGGCCCCCCGGCATGGGAACGGGCACCCCGGTCGTTGTCGGAAAACTTAGGGGCAGACCCGCCACAACTCTGGCCGCCAGAAACCCGAAACATTGAGCCTCCAGCGCGTCCCCATTCCATCCGGCGGCTTCCACCGGCTCTACCGGGACGCCGAGCGCCGCCCGCAGTCCATCCATCAGCACCGGATTCAGCCGCCCGCCCCCGCACACCAGCCAACGCTCGGGTGGCTCCGGAAACTTCGCCCCCACAATCGATGCCACCGTGAACCCAGCCAGCGTGGCCGCCCCATCGACAGCAGACAAAGCAGACAATCCGCTCTCCCCCAATGCGCGACCAAAATCCAGACGATCCAAGGACTTTGGTCCCGGCATCCCGAAATACGGATTCGCCATCAACCGCCGTAACACATCCCGGTCCACCCGGCCACTCTTGGCCAGCGCCCCGCCTGTATCAAATGCCCGGCCGGTATGCTGGAACATCCAGTCATCCAGCGGCCCGTTCCCCGGGCCAGTGTCAAACGCCAGCAACGACCCGTCCCCGCCCAGCCACGTTACATTCGCGACGCCGCCGATATTCAGCACCGCCAATGGCTTGGGCAACGACGCCGCCAGTGCCGCATGGTAAACCGGAGCCAGCGGAGCCCCTTGCCCCCCCGCCGCCACATCCGCGGAGCGGAAATCGTGAACCACCGGAACGCCCAGACGCGAGGCCAGCCCCGCCGCATCCCCGATCTGCCACGTCCGCCGACGATCCGGTTGATGCAAAATCGTCTGCCCGTGAAATCCCACCAGATCCGCCGAACGCCCCAGTCTGCCGACGGCCTGGACATGATAGTCAGTCAGACGCTCGACCACGGCAGGCAGGCGAGGGTCGTACGGCGCCAGCACCGGCGCAAGGTCCAGAATCGCCCGCAGGTCCCGGCGCAGCGCGTCATCATAAGGGACAGTCACCGCCGGGCCGAACGCCGTGACGGTGACGCCATCGGTGTCCAGCCACGCCGCATCGACCCCGTCCAGCGACGTCCCGCTCATCAGACCAATCGTTCGCGGCATTTGCCCCCAACCTGCTGTAATATCAATTCGCCGTGTGATAACCCGCGTGTGCAAACTACGGGTCAGCCGCCATGACGACCAACTATTTCCTCGACGAAGCCATCGCACGCGGCTTCGTCTTCCAATGTACCGACGCCGACGCGCTGGCCGCGGCCATGCGAGCCGCACCGATCACCGCGTATATCGGCTTCGATTGCACCGCGGACAGCCTTCACGTCGGCAGCCTCGTGCAGATCATGATCCTGCGGTTGCTGCAGAAACACGGGCACAAACCGCTCGTGTTGCTGGGCGGCGGAACCACCCGCATCGGCGACCCCTCCGGCAAGGACGAATCCCGCCAGTTGCTGACGGACGAAACCATCGCCAGCAACATGGCCGGCATCCGCCGCTGCTTCACCCCGTTCCTGCACTTCGGCGACGGTCCTTCCGACGCCTTGCTCGCCAACAACGCCGACTGGCTGGATGCTTTAGGCTACATCCCCCTCCTCCGCGACGTCGGCATCCACTTCACCATCAACCGCATGCTCGGTTTTGACTCGGTAAAGTTACGACTTGACCGGGAGCAGCCTCTGACTTTCCTCGAATTCAACTACATGATCCTGCAGAGCTACGACTTCCGGGAACTCAGCCGCCGCCACGGGGTCACCTTGCAGATCGGCGGATCCGACCAATGGGGCAACATCGTCGCCGGAATGGAACTGACCCGCCGCACCGACGCCAAAGCGGTCTATGGACTGACCACCCCGCTGATCACCACCGCATCCGGCGGCAAGATGGGAAAGACCGCCCAGGGCGCCATCTGGCTCACCGCCGATCGCCTCTCCGTCTACGACTACTGGCAGTTCTGGCGCAACACCGAGGACGCCGATGTCGGCCGCTTCCTGCGCCTGTTCACCGACCTGCCGCTGGCGGACATCGCCCGCCTGGAATCCCTTGGCGGCGCCGAAATCAACGAGGCCAAAAAAATCCTCGCTACCGAGGCAACCGTGCTTGCCCACGGTCCCGACCAGGCAGCGCAAGCCGCCGAAACTGCCCGGCGCGCTTTCGAGGAAGGCGAAGCCGCCGAGACCCTCCCCTCGGTCACTGTGCCCGCGGACGACCTCCAAACCGGCATCCCCGCCTTTCGCTTGTTCGCACTGGCTGGCCTCGCCTCAAGCAACGCCGAAGCCCGCCGTCTGATCCGCGGTGGAGGGGCCAAGGTCAACGACGAACTCGTCACCGAGGAAGGCCAGTTGCTCGCGACCGATTTGCTCCGAGATGGCGCGATCAAGCTGTCGGCTGGTCGTAAGCAGCACCGACTAGTGAAGATCGAAAAAGGCTGACGGACCACCGCCAACACTTCCAGCCGCCATGATTTATCCGGCCTGCCTCGCAAAAGCGGAGGGCCCCATCCACGAGCTTGACTTCCCTTCCGGCGCAAGCAGCGAGGACAAGCGAGCGCTTCCGTGGCCGCGGAACCATCACGCAGGCTTGATGGCAGCCGAACTTGTTGGCACCCCGGCAATGCGGTCGGATGGTTCATGGGGAGAAACGAGGGGACAGAACATGCGCCTGATTTCAGTCGCCGCCGTATTGGGGCTGACAGTCTTTGTCATTGACCCTGCCCGCAGCGACGAGGCGATGTTGCCGCAACTGCTTCAAACCGTCGTCGACGACTATCTCGGTACTCGTCACGACATCGAGAAAATCTCAGGTGTTGCACTGCACGTCGATCTCGTAAATCACGGCCCGATTTATGTCTATAGCGGGACGAATGGCCGAGGTCACGATCCGGCCCCGATCGATGACACAACACTTTTCCAGATTGGCAGCAATACCAAGCATTTCACTTCGGCGCTGATCCTGAAACTGGAAGCCGAAGGCAAATTGAATATCGATCAAACCATTGGCGACTGGCTGCCTCAATATCCGGCCTGGGCTCATGTGACGATCCGCAGACTACTGAATATGACCGCCGATATTCCCAACTACAGCGAGGCAGTGTCGATCGCACAAGAGATGTCCGCCGACATCCACCGTCAGTTCAGCCAAGAGGAGCTTGTTGCGGCGGTTTATGACAAGGGCCTGCCGATCCCAAGCGGCTATTTCTATTCGAACACAAACGATGTGCTTGCCGGCCTTATCATCGAGAAGGCCGCGCAGATGTCCTATGAAGATGCACTCGACACAATGTTGCTCGAGCCGCTCCATCTGAAAGATACGTTTTACAAAGATGCGGCATATCCGACGCCGGTTCTGCGCCGGCTTCCGGTAGGTATTTACGACAATACTGATTGCACCATTTACCAACCCAAGCCATGCGCGCTAACCGCGTGGGCACCCTTGGTTGGCAAGGACGTGAGCCATCAGAACCTTTCGTGGGCCGGCCCCGCGGGTGGTATGATCAGCAACACTGGCGACCTCGCGCAATGGATTCGGGCGTTGTTTGGCGGGCGGGTGATCCCGCCGCAGCAGCTCGCCGAAATGACCTCGATCGTTTCGACCAAAACCGGCCAACCCATTCCCGACGTGTCGGCGGACGATCCGTTTGGCTTTGGTCTCGACCTCGGAAGGGCGTACCGAGCCGAGCTCGGAGGCGGCTACTGGTTTTATCAAGGGACGACATTCGGCTTCCGGGCCATCTTTGCCTATTGGCCACAGTACGACCTGGTCATCACCGCCGCGACAAACAGCCAGCCGCAGGATAACGAGGACCAGTTGGGCGCAGTGGTGGTCGGAGGCGCATTTCTGACCTTGCAGAAGCAGGGGCTTATCCCCTGACCGGGCTGTGGCCTCGATTGCCCAGGAAGACCAACGGACGCCTCCGTCGTAAAGGTTAGGTTGCGGCTCGCTCCACCACCCTCTCGTTACTGGCTGGCGAAGGCGCGTTCTGCGCCAACATCGCCATCACTTCGCTGGCCGGGATAGGCTCGCTGAACAAGAAGCCCTGAACCTCGTCGCAGAGTTCGGCGGCCACGCGCCTGAACTGTTCCTCCGTCTCCACGCCTTCCGCCAATGTAATTATGCCCATGCTCGACGCAATGTTTGCGACCGCCCGGACAATAGTTATATTGGTCGTGTGCCCGATCTCGCGTACGAACGCCCGGTCGATCTTGACTTTGTCGAACGGGAACTTCTGCAGATACGCAAGCGAGGAATAGCCGGTTCCGAAGTCGTCCATGGCAATGCGGACGCCAAGCTCCTTGAGTTTCGCCAGCGTGGAGATGGTCGCATCAGTGTCGTGCATCATCGCACTTTCGGTGATCTCAAGCTCCAGCCTGCCGGCCGTCAATCTCGACGCTTTCAGGGCGGCCACGACCGCTTGAACTAGGTTCCCGCTGCGGAACTGAATAGGCGACAGATTGACGGCGACCTTGATCGTTTCGGGCCACCCCGCCGCGTCAAAACAGGCCCTGTGAAGCGCCCATTCCCCAATATCCACGATGAACCCGTTCTCCTCGGCGATCGGGATGAACTCAGCGGGCGATGCCATGCCGCGCGTCGGATGGTGCCACCGCATCAGGGCCTCGAACCCGCCAATTTGTCTGTTCGTTACTTTCACGATAGGCTGGTAGTACATATCCAACTGGCCCGTGGAGAGGGCGTCGCGGAGTTCACGGCCAACCCGCTGCCGTTCGACCACGTGCTGTTCCATTGCAGGTTCGAAGAACGCGAACCGCCCCCTTCCCTCGCTTTTGGCTCGATAGAGCGCGACGTCGGCGTTCTTCATCAACGTGTCGGGGTCGGCTCCGTCAATGCACGCGATCGCGATACCAACACTGGCTCCGGTGAACACCATCTGGCTGTCGATCTCATATGGCGCGCCAATCGCCTCTACCAACCGGGTCGCCATGCCGGCGATGGCCGCTTTTCCGTCAAGCGGGGTCACGACGACTGCGAACTCGTCGCCGCCAAGCCGAGCGACGATGTCCGATGGACGGGTAACCGATTTAATTCGCTTTGCCACCTCGCACAACAGCTTGTCCCCCGCCGGATGCCCGAGCGTGTCGTTGACGCCCTTGAAGTGGTCAAGGTCCAGGCAGAATATCGCGAACGGCCCAAGATGCCGGATCGCCGCCAGCGCTTCCTCGGTGCGGGTTCGGAGCAGCACGCGGTTTGGCAACCCGGTGAGACCATCATGGTGCGCCATATGGGCGATGAGTTCGTCGGCCCTGCGCACCTCCGTCATGTCTTCGAACGTGATAAGCCAGCCACTGTCGTACGGCACGAAATTTCCCGCCACCTGCCGCCCGTCGGGCATCGCTCGGATAAATTTCCATGGAACATTCCGTCGTACCATTTGCATATAATAGTCGGCCACAACGGTGGCATCGTCGGACACGTTCCCAACCCCGGCCACGGCGCTGACGAAGTCTACGGCCGACATGCCAGGTTGTACAGTTCCTGGTTGGAGTTCAAAAATCCGGAGCACAGCAGCGTTCGCAAGCAACAGGCGATCGGCGCGGTCGAACATCAGCAGGCCCTCGTTCATGTTGTCCAGCGCCAAGCCGAAGAGGGCATGCTGTTCGCCGATCCTGCGGGACAGCGCCTCCAAACGTCGCCGGTGGCAGTACCGGCGGATCGCGAGGACTGCCCCGATGGCCGTCACCAAACATCCCAACGCCGCGATGCCGCCGATCCGCGCTGGTTGTTCGATGATGCCATCGGACCGCTTCGACACCGGCGGATGCGGGAGATGGCGCGGTAGGTTGCTGAGGCCGGTTTGGCGCCTTCCGCTGTCATCGACACCGAAGGGGCGAATGACGCCTCGCCCCCCGCCTGCGAAGGAAGCACGGACCTCGTCTCGCCGGGCCACACCAGCGGGATCAGCGGATACGATGACGCGGTCAGTCGGGCCCGACACGGCCAGCGAAAGGTCTCGCGAAGTGTGCGCCGCGCTTTCTACCGCGGTTACGCATTGCTCCGAAATTATCCAGGCCGCAACCGCCACGCAAAAGGCCGATCCAAGCGCGAGAAGGAACCAGAACGGTCGCAGCCCGACGCGCCCAGCTGTAGCCTGGACGAACGAACGGGCGGCTCGCATCTTCGATGACCTCCAGACCGTAGGCGAAGCCTCCTGCGCCCGTCGCCAAGCTGCAGGGGTATCGATCTCTGATGTAGTTCGCGAACGTTAACGAAGGCTTAAAAGCGGGGGGCGGCGGCGCTCCAATCTACCCTGCCGAGGCGGGCACGTCGCAAAAGTCAAACGGGTTAGGACTTCATTAACTTTTTGCGGACTAAAGCAAACGATATAAGCACTGGAGCCTTTAATGGCGATCGTTGATGAGCGACAGGTCACATTTGATTCCATTGCGCTAAGGCAAGTTGTGGGTTTCTCCCCAAATACCGCGATAAACATCGGGTTCCCGAACAACGAGCCGACTAACATCTCGCTGAACCCATCGGCTCACTCAGTCACCTTTGAGTTCCTTGGCACTGCGGTTACGCTCCAGCGCGACAAACTTGGAGCATTGCTCATCTCTTATTGCATCCGCTCCGGGATCAAGGTCCCTCGCGACGGGCAACGCAGCGTGCACATTCAGCCAACGAAAGTCATTCTCGTGTTCCGCCAAGAATTTGTCCATGCCCCTGAGCCTGTGTCCATTATGGCCGACCGGCGCCTACTGGTTCGGCGGCGCACCGATCAGGCGGCGGCAGCGGCCTCCAAGAAATGACTCTTTGATCGCACCGAACGAAACTGATCCTGGGGCGCGGTGGGGGTGGGGGACGCCGACAGTCCTCGGCAGGCACGCCCTTAAGCGTGAGCCGGCTCGACAGAGGGCGTTCCTGATGCATTCTGTTCAGGCAAATCCAGCGGCGCCGCCGGCCGGTTCTGCCGCAATGTGGACGCCCCGTCCGCGACGATCTGCCATACCGCCTGCGACAGCGCCTTGCGGTCCGCGAACCGTGCCGGGTCCAATGGCGCGTGTACCAGCACCGTCGCCCGCAGCCCAATATTCTGCGTCAGGCGCCAGAAGTGCGAGGCGATATCCATGTCCCCATACCACGCGAACACCGGCCGGCTTGCCCGTCCCGCCGGCAACCCGCCCAGCCGGTCATACACGACGGAAACCGGCTGGATCAGCGGCAACGCCGACCGGTCCTCGCGCCCTTGAACCTCGGCCACCGCAAAGAACGACGTCCGGAACGGCAACACCCGAGACCCGTCCGAACTCGTCCCCTCCGGAAACAGGATCAGGTTATCTCCGGCCTTCAACACCCTGCGGATCGCATCCCGTTCCTTGCCCGTAGACGCTCGGCTGCGCGAGACGAACACCGTCCGACCGAGCCAGGCGATTGCGCCGATAACAGGCCAGCCCGCGACCTCTTTCTTCGCAACGAAGCGGCCATCCAACACGCCCCCGACCACAGGGACGTCCGCCCACGACGAATGGTTCGACACATAGATCACTCGCCGGTCCCCTGAGCGCCTCACAGGCGTGCCAATGACCCGCACCCTGATACCGATCAGACGAGTAAACACCGCCCAGTAAATGCGCGCGAACAGGACCTTCGCGTGCCCCGGCAAAATCAGGCAGACCGTCTGAATCAACATTGCGGGAAGCGTCCAAGCCAACAGCGCCAGACCCCGCCGCAGTACCCGGGCCCTGCGGGCGACCAGCCAGCCCTCACGCCCGTCCGGCAGCCGGAGAAGGAATCCCGGACCGCGGCCCGGCTTCGCCAATGGTCCTGATCGCCGCCGCCTTGGCCGCGTTCTCCGGTCCAGTTTCGGATCATTTTCCATGACGATTGGGATAACTCCCGATTTTCGACGGAACAATGGCGCAAGCGTGACCGTTCAGCGAAACCCGTTGCGCCCCAATTAAGGTAAACTCCCCGTATGCGCCGCCTCCGGACCTTCATCCCTGCCGCCGCTCGGCGCGTTGCGGTCATCCTGATCGCAGCCACCGGTGCGGTGTCGATCGAGCCATCCCGCGGCGCCGATCCGCAGCCCTATACCGTGACCCTGAAGCCAACCGGCGACAGCGCCTTGGACACCGCCCTGAACGGCAGTTCGACACTGATTTCCCTGCAGAAATCGGCTCCAGTCGGCGGCTTCGCCCTCACCGAACGGGCTCGCCAGGACGCCGACCGCTTCGCCACCGCCCTCCAGAGTTTCGGATACTACAAGGCGACCGTCACCACGACGATCGGCGGCCACGATCTGAGCGAACCGATGCTGCCTTCGATCATCGATCAGGCGCCCGCCGACCCTCCGCTGGAGGTCGTCGCCTCGTTTAACCTGGGGCCACGCTTCAGGCTGGGTTCCGTCTCTATTTCCACCCCGGTGCCGCCCGGTATTCCGGCCCACCTGGAACTGACGCCGGGCCAGCCGGCCGTCGCGGCGCAAATCCTGGCGGCCCAGGGTCGGTTGCTCGATGCGCTTCGGGCGGACAGTTATCCGCTTGCGAAGGTGCCAACGCCCATCGCCACCCTGCATCCGGACGAAAATCTGCTGGATGTCACCTTCCAACCCGATACCGGCCCGAAAGCCGACATCGGCCCGATCACCTTCAGCGGCCTCAAGGACATGAACGAATCTTTCGTTCGCCAGCGCCTGCTGATCCACCAAGGTGACCCGTTCAGTCCGCAAGCCATCGAAAAGGCGCGCGTGGATTTGTCCTCGATCGGCGTGTTCTCGGTCGTCCGAGCGGACCCGGCTTCAGCACTCGACCCCGAGGGACAGCTCCCGATCACCTTCGACCTGACCGAACGACCGCTTCACGCCGTGGACTTCGGTCTCGGCTATTCGACCGATCTGGGGGCCAACTTCACCGCCGGCTGGCACGATCGGAACCTGTTCGGCAACGCGGAACAGTTGAACCTGACAGCGTCCTACCAGGCCGGCGGTGACGCTGTCGTTCATCCCGGCTATCAGGCCAGCGCTCAATTCCTGAAGCCCGATTTCCTGGCGCGCGACCAGCAACTCGAGCTCGACCTGACCGCCGTCAAGCAGGACCTCCAAGCCTACGACCAGACCGCGTTGCTCGAAAAAATCGCGCTGAACCGCAAACTTTCGCCGCATTGGACCGTCAGCCTCGGACTGTCCGGCGAACAGGAGTCGATCCTCCAGGAGGATGTCACCCGCCACTACAATCTGGTCGGCATCCCAGCCAGCCTGAAATACGACAGCACAAACAGCATGCTCGACCCGACGCAGGGCATTCGCGCGGCGGTCATGCTGACCCCAACCGAATCCCTCGGTACGCCCAACGCTACCTTCCTCCTCGCGCAGGTCTCCGGCTCGACCTATCTGGACTTCTTCGACAACGGACGCAGCGTCCTGGCGCTGCGCGGTCTGGTCGGGCAGGCCTCCGGCGTT
Source organism: uncultured Alphaproteobacteria bacterium (assembly GCA_963733925.1). Lineage (GTDB taxonomy): Bacteria > Pseudomonadota > Alphaproteobacteria > Acetobacterales > Acetobacteraceae > Rhodopila. The sequence continues at coordinate 272,826 of CAVTFL010000005.1, forward strand.
GGAGTGTTCGACATCCCGCCAGACCAGCGATTCTATGCCGGCGGTAGCGCCACGGTGCGTGGCTACCGCTACCAGACGCTGGGTCCGCAGTTCCCCGATGAGAAGCCCACCGGCGGCACCGCCATCTCCACTGGAACCGTCGAGTTGCGCCAGCGTATTCTTGGTAACTATGGCGTCGTCGGATTCGTGGACGTGGGGCAGGTCAGCGCCAATGGCGCGCCGTTCAGCAGCGAATGGCACGCGGGTGCCGGAGTGGGCGCCCGCTACTACACATCCATTGGCCCGATCCGGTTGGATGTCGCGGTACCGCTGAACAAACTGCCCGGCGGCGATTCATTCGAACTGTATATCGGCATCGGACAAGCGTTTTGACCCGAGGTCGCTCGCAACGAGTTCGCCTGCTGAAGTGGGTCGTCACGACCGTGCTGGTGCTACTGGCAATCCCTGTCCTGGCGGTCCTGTTGGTCGCACTTGCCGCCAATGTCGACGCCGGCCGCCGGTTCATCGAGCAGCAGACCGCCAGCCTGAGTGACGGCGTGGTTCGCATCCAAGGACTATCTGGACGCTTCCCCGACGCGCTGCGCGCCGAGCAGATCGAGGTGTCGGACGCCAAAGGTCCGTACCTCACCATTAATGGACTAAGTCTCGACTGGTCCCCTCTGAAATTGGTCCAGCGAATAGCCCAAATCGATCAGCTTCAGGCAGACCATTTAGATTTCATTCGGCTCCCGGAGACGGAAAGCAAGACCTCTGGCAGCGGGTCGTTCAATCTGCCCGTACAGGTCGATCTGCGTCACCTTCACGTCGGCCAGGCAGTGATGGGTGCGCCGGTCGCCGGGGTGACGGCCACTTTGGCTCTCGATGGTTCGGCGACGCTGCCAACGCTCGACGAAGGCACCGCCCAACTCGACGTTACGCGCCTGGACAGCCCGGGCCACTACGCCGTCAACGGCCGCGTCACCGCGGATGCGATCCAGGCTACAGTCAAGGCCGACGAACCGGCCAAGGGCCTGATCTCGGACCTGGTCCATTTGCCCGCTCTGGGAGCGATTACGATCCAGGCTTCGGTGGAGGGCCCAAAAGATAGTCTGGCTACACAGGTCGCCGTCACCGCCGGCCAGCTGACGGCCTCCGCCAACGGCACCGTCGATCTGGAACACGAGGCCGCCGACCTGACGGTCAAAGCCCAGGCCCCCCCATGGCGCCTGCCCCGGACGTTTCCTGGCAATCGGTCCTGGTGGACGCGAAGGTGCACGGTCCATTTCTCAAACCCGACGCCAACGCCACCATCAAAATCGACACCCTCAGCGCCGCCGGCGCTCGGATTGGCGCATTGGCCGCCAATGTCACCGGCAACCAAGGCCAGGTCGATCTGCAGGCATCCGTTGGCGACCTACATATACCCGGCCCGAAACCGGATCTGTTCGCCGCGGATCCGGTGAGCCTGACGGCCTCCGCGCGTCTGGATACGCCAGACCGGCCGGTAACCTTCGCTTTGCACCATCCCCTCATCTCCGCGGAAGGCTCCGCGAGCACGGAGGGGACGCAGCAGGTTAAAGTGCGCCTGACCCTACCGAATCTGTCGCCTTTAGCGGCCGCGGGCGGCACAGATCTCGACGGCAGCACAGACCTCGATGTTGCCGCCGAGACGAAAGACGGCACAATCACCGCCGCCGTCACCGGACGCATTGCCATCACCGGCGGCATGGCCCCGGTGCCCGCCCTGATCGGTGAGGACGGAAGTGTCGACGTGGCAGCCTCCTTGCATGACCAGAACATGAAACTTTCCCACCTCGCAGTGAACGGCAAAGCGCTGAAAATCTCCGCCCAGGGTGGCATGGAAGACCAAGCGATCGGCCTGGACTGGACCGTCGCCCTGTCCGACCTGGCCGCCGTCCAACCAACCGTGTCCGGCACGCTGGACGCCAAAGGCCACGCTGCAGGCAAGCTGAACAATCTCGCTATTCAAGCCGATCTCGCCGCCGATCTGTCGGCAAAAGGCTACTCACCCGGCCATATCACCGCCAAGGTGGACGCAACAGGGCTTCCCGCCGCACCGCACGCCACACTCAACGCCAACGGGACGTTGCTCGACGCCCCGCTGACCCTGGCCCTGACTGCGGATGAGGCCAACGGCGCGGTCAACGTGAACATCGGCCAGGCCTCTTGGAAGTCGCTCCAAGCCGGTGGCACGATGAGCCTGACCCCGCCCGCCATCATTCCTGCCGGCAATCTGCACATCGATCTCAGTCGTCTCGCGGATCTTCAGCCACTGCTGGGCCGTCCCCTAGCCGGCAAGGCGAACGCCACCCTCGATTCCGACGACCAGGCTGCGAAACTCACCGTGACGGTCCGCGACGCCGCGATGCCGGGGACGGCCGCCATCAGCAAAGTCGAATTGAACGCCACCGTCACCGACCTGGCTGGCCATTCCGACGTCGACGGCACCTTGACCGCCGATGGCATCTCCGCCGGCAGCGTCAAGTCGATCTCGGCCCACGTCTCCGCCAAAGGTCCGATCGACTCGCTCCGCCTGACAGTCGTTGCCGACGCGCCCGCGATCGCCGACGGGCCGGCCAAACTGACCACCGCCGGCACCCTGAACGTCACGGATAGGACTCTGGCCCTGAGCCGGTTGGAGGCAAGCTGGAAGCAGCAGGCGTTGAAACTCCTCGCGCCCACCAGGCTCAATTTCGCCGACGGCGTGGCGATGGACCGGCTGCGACTCGGCTTCCGCCAGGCGGAGCTGACGGTATCGGGAAAAGCCGGCGACACCCTGGGTCTGACGGTTTCATTGCGCGACCTGCCGGCGGATATCGGCGCCATCGTCAACCCCGCCTTTGCCGCCAACGGCGTCATCGCGGCCGATGCTGCGCCTGACCGGCACCGCCGCCCGTCCCGAAGGCACCATCAAACTGACCGCGACAGGTCTGAGGCAACGGCAAGGTCCCGGTCAGGCCCTTCCCGCCGCCGACCTCGTCGCCAACGCGACCCTTCTCGGCACCTCCGCGCGCATCGACACCAAGCTGACCGCTGGCCCGTCGCATGTAACCGTCACCGGCTCGGTGCCGTCTGGCGCATGGCGGAGGCCTCGACCTGAAAACTGACGGCCGTATTGATCTGACGATGCTGGACCCGCTGCTGATGGCCGAGGGTCGTCGCGCCCGGGGCGAGGTGAACTTTGAACGCCGCCGTGACCGGCACCGCCACGGCCCCGCTGATCCGCGGCACCGCCAATCTGAGCAAGGGCGACGTCGCGGATTACACCGTGGGCGCGCACGTCAACGATCTGGCGGCAACGATCCAGGCCTCGGGCGATACCATCCGTCTCGCCAGCTTCACCGGAAAAGCCGGCCCTGGAACGCTTGGGCGGCTCCGGCACCATCAGCCTGGCCGGAGCCATGCCGGTCGATCTGCATTTCACCGCCGACGACGCCCGCCCGCTGTCGAGCGATCTGATGACCGCCACAATCGACGCCAACCTGACGGTGCAAGGCGACGTGAAAGGTGATCTGCAAGCCGGCGGCACGCTGCATGTCCGGCGCGCGGATATTCGCATCCCGGACAAGCTGCCGACCAGCATCGCGGTGCTGCCGGTGCGCGACGCCAACGCGCCGCCGCCCCCACCGCCCGGACCGGAGCCGCAGTCGACGATTGCACTGAACCTGACGCTGAACGCTCCAGAGCAGGTCTTCATCCGCGGCCGCGGTCTCGACGCGGAACTGGGCGGCACCATCCACATCCATGGCACCGTCGCCAAACCCATTCCCGACGGCGGCCTACACTTGCGTCGAGGGACCTTCAGCCTGGTCGGCAGCACCTGACCTTCACCGAGGGCACGATTGACTTCTCCGGCGACGGCATCGCCGATCCGTCGATCCATTTCGTGGCAACATCAGCCACATCCACAATGGTCGCCACGCTGACGATCAGCGGCAGTGCCAAAGATCCGAAAATCACTTTGTCGAGCGTGCCGGACATGCCGCAGGACGAAATCCTCGCCCAGCTTCTGTTCAACACCAGCACCTCGAAGCTCAGCCCGTTCCAGCTTGCCGAGATCGCGGCCGCGCTGGCGTCGATGTCCGGCGCCACGTCCGGTTTCGATCCATTGGAAAGCCTGCGGAGCAAGTTCGGCCTCGACCGGCTGTCCGTCGGCAGCAACAGCGCCGGCAATCCGACGCTGGAAGCGGGAAGCTATGTCGCCCGAGGCGTCTATCTCGGCGCCAAACAGAGTGCGACCGGCGGCGGCACGCAGGCCACGGTCCAGGTCGATCTCACCAAGGGGTTGAAGCTGGAGACCACAGCCGGGTCCGGCAACACGTCCGCGACCGGCAGCACCAGCAACGCCGATGCCGCCAGCGTCGGGCTGACCTATCAATTCGAGTATTGAGGGCATTTCAGCTTATCGTAACCATCCCCGGTGATACGGGTAGGTATCAGCCACCCGGTAAAATCTAGTGACGAGGTCTATCGCCCGGCCACCCCCGTCAACCCGACATAGAAATGGCCTCGCGTTGCGCAACATAATAATGTCCCTTATGCCGCGCAGACAGGGCTGATCATTGATGGCATTGTTTTCAACCGGACGAAAATGCGTCATCGTTCCATCCTACGGCGTTCGCGCCATCAGCGGAGGCATACGCATGACGGAGGTCCACCCCCAGGTCGCACGCGCGCTTGCGCTGCACCCCCTGCTTGCGCAGGAAGGGGACGAGATCGACAGGCGCCGGGAACTGACTCCATCGGTTGTCAAGGCACTGAAGGAGGGCGGATTTTTCCGCATGCTGCAGCCCCGTTCAATCGGCGGAATGGAAATGAAGCCGTCTGACTTCGCCCGGGTCACCGAGGCGATCTCCACCGCAGACGGCTCGACCGCCTGGGTGGTATGCCAGAGCAACGGATGCGCGATGTCCGCGGCGCTATCTAGATCCGCGGGTGGCGAAGGAGATCTTTGGGCCGGTTGATGGCATCCTGGCCTGGGGACCGCCCGGCGCGCCGTTCGAGGCCGAACCGGTTCCCGGCGGATACAGCATCTCGGGGACCTGGCGCTTCGCCAGTGGCAGTCAGAACGCTGTCTGGCTCGGGGCCCATATGAACGTGAAGGGTCGCAAGGAGATCCGCACTTTGTTGTTTCCGAAATCCAGCGCGAGGATGGTGGATATCTGGCATACGTTAGGCCTGCGTGGCACTGCGAGTAACGAATATGTTGTCGAGGACCTGTTTGTTTCGGCGGAACGGTCGATGCTACGTGACGCGGCGATCGACCGGCGGGAAGACGGCCCGTTGTATCGTTTCACGAGCAACCAGCTATACTCATCGGGGTTTGCCGGCGTCGGCCTGGGTCTGGCGCGCGGCCTGATCGATGCGTTTCTCGCGTTACCCGGCACGAAGACATCGCGCGGCGCGGCGAAACCGATGCGTGAGAATAACGTCGTCCAGTCGCAACTCGCGCAGTCAGAGGCGAAGTGGCATTCGGCGCGGGCGTTTCTGCACAACACGCTGGATGAGATCTACGACCATGTGATCCGACATGGAGAAATGACCGAGCGGCAGGCAGCGATGCTTCGTCTGGCGTCGACGTGGTCTATTCAGCAGTCACGCGATGTGATTCAGACGTTGTTTCATTGCGCCGGCTCGATGGCGATTTTCGAAGACCAGCCGTTCGAGCGGCGGTTGCGCGATATCAATTCGGTCTCGCAGCAAGCGCAAGGCCGTCAGCTTCACTACAAATCGGTCGGGCAAATTCTGCTCGGCCTGCCTGCAGAAAACCAGTTCTGAAAAGGAAACAAGAAATGCCGGCACAATCGCTGAACCACTACACGATCAAGGTCCGCGACCTGGAGCGCACCAAGGACTTCTACCAGGAGGTCGTCGGCCTTAAAGTCGGCGACCGGCCACCGCTGCCATTCCCTGGCTACTGGCTGTACCTGCGGCGGAGTCCCGACGGTGCACCTGATCGGCAACCGAGCAGAGGACCCGGTGATCCCGGATGCGCCGTCTGATCCGGCGCCAACGGGACGACTGGATCACATCGCATTCGCATGCGACGGATTGAAGGAGATGCGCGCCAACTTGCAACAACGGGATATAAAGTTCGATGAGCGCGTGCTGCCTCGGCTGAACATGACGCAATTGTTCTATCTGGACCCGGACGGAATCTCGGTGGAGTGCAATTTCGATGCGGTCGAAACAGATGCACCCGGTGTGAAAGGGTATTAGGCGAGTGGGGTGATCAAATCGCGTCGAGAGCGGTCTCGGAGATCGGGATCGCCCTACCGCTTGTCGACGCGAGCGGAGCTCTCCCCGCCACATGGATCGGCGGCTTTTGGCTCGAACGGCGTCTCGACCATCGGGCATTTGCAGTTGACGGGCGGGGGACGACAGCGAAAATCGCAAGCTCGTACCGTCTCGGGAGTGTTTGATGCACCTGTTCAAGCAGCATGCGGTCAAGGACCGCGAATCGGTCTCGGAACTAATTCCGGTGATCGATTTTGGACCCTATTTCGCGGGTGAGGCCGGGGCGCTGGCGGCGTTGGCGGAGGCACTTCGTCATGCCTGCGAGAACGTGGGTTTTCTCTACGCCATCAACCACGGTGTTCCGCAGGCGGTGATCGACCGCGGGTTTGCCGCTTCGCGCCGGTTCCATGCATTGCCGCTCGACGAAAAGCTGAAGCTGCGGCTGAATCGAAAACAACATCGGGTATCTGCCGATGAACACGTCCGTGCAGGGGGCTTCCACCGTGCACAAGGCGACCAAGCCGAACCAGAACGAAAGCTTCTTCATCAGCCATGACCGGGGCGCCGATCATCCTGACGTGGTGGCAGGGATTCCGCTCCGTGGGCGCAACCAGTGGCCCGAGGGGCTGCCGGGGATGCGCGAGGACATGATGGCATATTTTCATGCATTGCGTGGGATGTGCGATCGAATGCTGCCGGGTTTCGCGGTTGCTCTTGGGATGACGCCGGATTATTTCGCTCCGTTCTTCGCCAACGAGGCACACATCAATCTACGGTTCCTGCATTATCCTCCGCAGGAGGATGTCAGCGAGAACACGTTTGGCACTGCCCCGCATACCGATAACAGTTTCATGACCGCATTGGCTCGAACGGATGTTCCGGGGTTGGCGATCCGGCTGCCGTCGGGCGAGTGGTTCGCGCCCCCGGTTATTCCGGGGACCTTTCTGATCAACCTGGGGAACATGATGCGGCGGTGGTCGAACGACCGGTTCCTGTCGACGCCGCACGGGGTGATCAACGAATCGGGAACGGACCGATATTCGATCGCGTATTTCCATAGTCCGAACCCAACCTCGGTGATCGAGTGTCTGCCGAGCTGCGTGTCGGCCGACAATCCGGCGCGGTATCCGCCGGCGGTTTATCGGGATCTGGTGATGGAGTTCTACCAGAAGAATTACTTTCACCAGAAAGGACATCAGTCGGAAGCAATGATCAACTGACGGCGCGCTCAAGGACTCAAACGAGATACGGCATCCGAACACCCGGATCGTCGGCGCGGACCCTTTCCTGGTAGGCCAAGCCATCCGGCGCCTCGGTCCCCAGAGAGACCGTAGGCAGCGTCCGTTGGCTGTACAGCGTGGCGTTCCGGGAATTCGGCAACTGCCTCACGGATGATCGCCGCAGGCGGTTGCTTGACCCGCTCACACAGGGCGGCCAATGCCTGGATCTGGCTGTCGGGAAGGTCGATGAGCGTGCGCATCGATTTGGGCAAGAGGCTTCAAGGCCCCTATGTTAAACTTCGAGCCATTCTTGCCGGACACCCTGGTTCGCCGCCAAATCGGCCGGCGAGCCTTCGAACACGATCTGGCCGTGGCCCATGACGTAGAGACGCCGGGAAATCCTCAGCGCGATGGTCAACTTTTGCTCGACGAGCAGGATCGCGATACCTCGGCTGGCGATTTCCCCCAGCAGCGCGCCGACCTGCTCGACCAGGAAAGGGGCTAGGCCTTCGGTGGGTTCGTCGATCAGAATCAGGTTGGGATCGCCGATGAGCGTGCGGCACATCGCCAGCATCTGCTGCTCGCCACCCGACAGCACGCCAGCGGGGTTGTTCTGCCGGGCGGCGAGGTTCGGGAACAGGCCGAAGATGTCGTCGAACGTCCAGCGGCCGAAGCGCCCTGCCCGCTTCAGGCCAAGTTCCAGGTTTTGGCGCACGGTCAGCGTCGGGAACACCTGCCGATCTTCGGGCACATAGCCTATACCCGCCCGAGCGACGAGGTCGCTGCGGAGACCGGCGAGTTCGCGGCCTTGGAATGTGACGCTTCCCTGCGGGGCCACCAATCCCATGATCGCCTTGCAAGTGGTGGAGCGGCCGACACCGTTACGGCCTAATAAGGACACGATCTCGCCTTGCTCGACGTCGAGATCGATGCCGTGAAGGATGTGGCTCTGCCCGTAATAGGCGTGCAGGTCGCGGACTTGCAGCATCATTGCGGCGACCCTGCCAGGTGGCAGGGACACTTTTGACCTACCGCTGGCGAGACGGTTGTTGTCACTCGAGTGCCCCCAGATAGGCTTCTTGCACCGCCCGGTTTGCTCGCACGGCGGCCGGCGGACCGGAGGCGATAACTTGGCCGTAGACCAATACCGTGATCGTGTCGGCGAGATCGAAGACGACTTTCATGTCGTGCTCCACCATAACCAGCGTCTTGCCCTGGGTCACCCGGCGGATCAGGGCCATGGCATAGTCCGTTTCGGTATTGCTCATGCCGGCTGTTGGTTCGTCCAGCAGAACAACCGAAGCGCCTCCCGCGATGGTCATGCCAATCTCCAGGGCACGCTGCTCGGCGTAAGACAGCAACCCGGCAAGCACGTCTCGCCGGCTGGCGAGATTGAGGTCTTCCAGCAGTTTTTCGGCTGCTTCATTCAGGGTTTTTTGACGCCAGAGGGGGGACCAGAACGAGTAGCGGTAGCCACGGCTCCAGAGTAACGCACACCGAAGGTTCTCGAAGACCGAGAGGCGATGGAAAATGGAGGTGATCTGGAAGCTGCGCGAGAGGCCGAGGCGGTTGATCCTGTGTGGCGGCAGCATGTCGATACGTTCGCCATTAAGGTGGATTTCCCCCGAGGTGATGGAGAAACGTCCGCTGATGAGGTTGAAGCAGGTGGTCTTGCCGGCACCGTTCGGGCCGATCATGCAATGACGCTCGCCCGGGGCGATATCCAGTGTGACACCGCGGATGATTTCGGTTGCGCCGAAGTTCTTGCGCACATCGCGCAGGGACAGCGCGGTCACCGGCGGATCTCCGCGCTTACGGTTTCCCAGACGCGGTGGAACGCGGCGGCTTCCCAACGGAGCCAGAGGGTGCCGAGGATCAGGGACGCGGCGGAGATCGCCCAGGGCAATGTTGCGTGGACGTCGATCGGATGGGCGAACAGAACCAGCTTCTTGCCTTGCGCGGCGCCGATGGTCAGGAAGGACATGAGTTCGACCACGCCGACAAACCCGAGCACCACAGCCAGGGACGGGACGATGAGGCGGAGGTACGGTATGACAAGGCTTTGCAGGCGGCCGGCTTGTTTGATGGGAGTGTGCGCTTTGATGATTCCGGCCAGCCCGGCCGGGGCGAAGATCACCATGGCGATGAACATGACACCGACGTAGACCAGCCAGGAGTTGGACAGCAGGCTGAGTCCGCTTTGCAGCAGGGTGATCAGAATGGCGCCCAGGATTGGGCCGGCGAATACCGTGGTGCCGCCGATATAGGCCATCAGCAGGGCATTCGCTGATAGCGGGGCGGCCAGGGCATCGAATGTTACGATCTCGTAGGTGATCGCGTAGAGGCCGCCGCCGATGCCAGCGAAGAAGCCGGACAGGGCGAACTGCAGGAAGCGCACCATCCGTGGATCGTAACCGATGAATTGCGCCCGCTCGAAGTTGTCACGAGTGGCGTTCGCCATGCGACCTAGCGGGGTCCAGGTCAGATAGTACATGAGGGCGGTGGCGATGACGGCCCAGGCGAGGATCAGGTAATAGACCTGCAGGCTGGAGGCGTATGTCAAGCCGAACAGGCTGTTGTCGATCATCCGGTTGGTGCTGACACCGCCCTCGCCGCCAAAAAAATGATGGAACATGAGTGCCGAGGTTGTCATGAGCTCACCAATACCGAGGGTGATCATGGCAAAGGCTGTCGCGCGTTGTTTGGTTGCCATCGAGCCGAAAAGAATGGCAAGGCCGAGACCGGCGAGACCGGCGAGGAGGGGCATGACCTCCACTGGGAGAGGCAGATCGCCGGCACTGGCCGCATCCAGGAAGTGGATCGTCGCGTAGCCGCCAAAACCGAAAAACGTTGCGTGACACAGGGAAAAGAGGCCGGCCTGTCCCAGCAGCATGTTGTACGAAAGGGCCAGGATGATCATCATGCCCATCTGGCTGAGCATCGAAATCAGGAAGCCAGCGTGCCGGTGATGGGTCCAGTCGTAAAAGCACCAGGGTAGCGCGATGGCTACTGCGACAAGGGCCAAGATGAGCCAGCGGGACTTCATGCCGGGCCAGCGCATTTGTGGTCACGGCGACAATAAGGACATTGGATCATGTGTCGCGCGTCCCCAGCAGGCCACGAGGGCGAAAGAACAGGATCGTTACCATCATGAGGAAGGGCAGCAGTGCGCCGATACGGGCAACTGGGACGGTGAGGACCTCGGTGAGCAGCGTGTCGCCGGACAAAGCGATGCCCAAAGGGCTGAGGAGATCGGCAATGGAATAGTCGATCACAACGGCAAAGGTCTGGATCATGCCCATGATGATCGAGGCGACGAAACAGCCGGCTAGCGAGCCGAGGCCGCCGAACACCACAACCACGAACACGATCGGTCCCATCGAGTCCGCCATCCCCGGTTCGGTGGTTTGGTAGTTTCCGCCGATCACGCCGGCGAGACCGGCGAGGAGGCATCCGCCCGCGAAGACCGTGGTAAAGACCCGGGGAACATTATGTCCCAGCGCGCTGACCATGCTGGGATGAGTCAGCGCGGCCTGTATTATCAGCCCGACGCGGGTCTTCTTCAGCAGTACCCACGTCCCAAGCAACATGGTGCCCGACACCAGCAGCATGAAGGCTCGATAGGCCGGGAAGTTGACGCCATACATCGCAAAAAGCGGGAAATCGAGAGAGGATGGCACGCGATAAGCCATAGGCAGCATGCCCCAGGTCATCTGCACCAGCCGCTGAATAATGAACACCAGGCCGAAGGTGAACAGGAGTTCGGCGATGTGGCCATTGTGGTGGAACTCGGCGCAGCCCCCAAATCTCGATGGCCGCGCCGACAAGCCCGCACAGGATCGGTGCAATAATGAGCGCGGGAAAGAAGCCGATGAACCGGCTGATCGTGAAGGCGAGATAAGCGCCCAGCATGTAGATGCTGGCGTGAGCGAAATTCAGCACGCCCATCATACTGAAGATCAGGGTCAGCCCGCTGGCGAGCATGAACAGCAACATGCCATAGACGAGGCCGTTCAGCAGCGAGATGAGGATGGTTTCCACAGCGAAAACGCCGCTCGCGCTAGGAGGCCGGTCGCTTCATTTTGCAGGTGGTGGGCAAGGTCAGATCCTCGGCCGTCGCGATGAAGTCGGTCTTCCAGCCAAAACCGGTCTTCTCAGCATCGTATTTGACGTCGCGCGAGAAGGTTGCGGCGTAGTATGGCATAAGAAGCTGGTGGTCCTCCTTGCGCATCTCCACCGGGGATCCGACGAGGTCGGTTGCCTTCGCGCCTTCAAGTGTGAGCGCCACCTTCAGTGCATCGGTTGAGCCGGCCTGATCGATCGCTTTTGCCAGCATCTGGAACATGGTCAGAAAGGGAACCTCGGAGAAATCCGTGTCATGGTTGGCGCGCCAGCCGGAGGTGAATGCCTCGGCGTCCGGCTTTTTAAGTTCGACCGGCACGTTGGGATCGAATTCGGTGATGGTGGACAGGCGATTTTCGCCCGCCGCGCCGATCGCCGTGGGCCCGCCGATCAAATGCGCCAGATAGGTGTCGAAACGAACGTTCAGGCCGTCGTCGACCGCGGCCTTGATCAGCAGGTTCAGGTCACGGTTGTAGTTGCCGGTAACGACCGATTGTGTACCCGACGCCTTGAGCTTTTCGACGTATGGCGAAAAGTCCTGCACCTTGCCGAACGGCATGAGTTCGTCGCCGACGACCTGGATATCCGGTCGCAGTTTGGCCAGCCATTTGCGGGTGTCGCGCTGTACGGACTGGCCAAACAGGTAATCCTGGTTCAGCAGATAGACTTTCGTGACATCCTTCGGCAGTGCTTTGACGCGAGCGGCGGCGCGCATTTCGACATTGCCCGAGAAGCGAAAGTGCCAGAAGTCGCAGTGCTCATTGGTCAGTTCTGTCGCCAGTGCACCGCAGTTCAGATAGAGGACGCGATTGTCAGGGTTGCGGGTATTGTGCTTCGAGACGCCGTCGACCAGCGCGGCACCGACGTTCGACCCGGTGCACTGCATGACGAAGGGTATGTTCTGATCGGTGATATTCTTCAGCGCGATCAACGCTTCCGCTGGTTGAAGCTTATCGTCGAATGGCACGATCTCGAATTTCTTGCCCAGTGCCCCGCCGTCGGCGTTCACCTTCGCCACGATATAGGCGAAGACCTTCAGGAACTCATCGCCACCGGACGCGAACGGGCCAGAGAATGGATCGACGTAGCCGATCTTGATGGTGTCCTGAGCCGCGGCCGGGCGCGTGCCAACACCTGCCGCGATTGCGACCAACGCGAAACAAAGACTGCGAAACGCCGACGTCATGTTTCCCCCTGGGCGGCGTGGCGCCTGCCGGTTATTTATTGGCCAAAACAGTAGGCATCGGGGGCCAGCGGAGTCAATTGCGTCGCTACGCGCGTGGTGACTGGAGCACCTTCACCCTGCGCGGGGTCATCCCTGAAGGCAGCGACCCACGACAAGGTAAGTTTGCCAGCTCATTTAAACGTGCTGATCGTGCGACCGAGCGAGTCGGGAAGCAATCCGCGGGGCGCAGAGGGAGGCGGCGAGATGTTAGTTTTCCTGGCGGGCCCTCATTTGGCCCGATAGGCTTTGTGACAGGCACTACATTGCTCGCCCAGCAATTTCGTGTCGGCGGCTACCTCGTCGGCGTCGCCGGCCTTTGCGGCAGCGGCTAGCTTAGTCGCTACATCAGTCGCAGCGGCAGCGATTTTCTGGAATCCGGCTGGGTCAGACCAGATCTCCGGCAGCGCCCTGGTGTCGCCGCCGGTCTCGGTCCCCTTTGGGAAGAGCGTCGGGATGACCGTTGTCGATTTGATGATCGCCTTGGCCGGAACCTCCAGCGGCTTGACATCCCCTTTGGCCGTCACAACGGCACGGAGGTAGGCAAAATCGCCGCCCTGCAACGACATGACAGCTTGCCGCACGGCGATGGGATCCAGGCCATCGCCCCGGGCGATGCTCAGCCGTGCAGCGCCCATCAACGCGAACATGATCGCGGCACGCAGAACGACCTGTTTTAGCATGCGGTCACACCCCCCATTCGGCTATTTGTTCAGAAGATAGCAACGATCGCGAATCGCCATGATGATTCGCTAGCAGGTTTGTGGGGGAGCGGACAGACTGGAGGCGGTTTGATAGAAGGACATTCATGACGGCTATACGTTCTCTCGCCGTGTTTTGCGGCTCCCGTGTCGGTGCGAAGCCGATATATGCCTGTGCCGGGCGTGAGTTGGGCCACGGGCTCGGACGGGCTGGCATCCGTCTCGTGTACGGGGGCGGCCGGATCGGCATCATGGGCATTGTCGCCGACGCCGTGTTGGACGCTGGAGGGACGGTTCTGGGGGTGATCCCGGAGTTCCTGACCCAGTTGGAGGTCGCGCATGAGCGGGCCACCGAGATGGTCGTCACCGACACCATGCACACCCGGAAGACGCGGTTGTATGAGGAATCGGACGCATTCCTGATCATGCCCGGCGGGCTCGGCACGTTCGACGAGGCGTTCGAGATCATTACGTGGCGGCAGCTTCGGCTGCACGACAAGCCGATCATTCTGTGCAACGTCGCGGGGTCCGTGGATCCATTGGTCGCCATGATCGACCATGCGATCGACGAGGGATTTGCCGACCCAGCCTGCCGCCGGCTGTTCGAGGTAATCGAAGGCGTCCCGGCGGTGCTGGAACGGCTGAAGACCTTACCGGCGGGACCGAAAGGGCACGCGGAACGATTGTAGCGTCCCGCGCCGTCCCCGGGCAGCCGGTCAGGGACGGCGGCAAAGCGAATTCCCTACCGGTGGTCGGGGGCGACCCTGACCAACAGCTTGCCGAAGTTTCTTCCGCTCAGGATGCCGGTGAGCGCGTCGGGAGCGTTTTCCAGGCCGTCGATCACATCCTCCCGATACACCAGGCTGCCGTTCGCAACCAGAGGTTCCGCCATCGCGCGCCATTCCGAGAGACGCGACGGCCGGTCGGATACGATGAAGCCTTGGATCAACACGCGCTTGCCAACCACGAAACCCAGATTTGGACCGGGCGGCATGGTCTTCTCGTTGTACTGCGAGACCATCCCACACATCGCGACCCGAGCGAAGGCGTTCAACTGGTCGAACACCGCCGCCTGCACGGCACCACCGACGTTTTCGAAATAGCAATCGATCCCGTTCGGGCAGGCGGCCACAAGTTCCCGCCTCAGATCGAGGGATCGGTGGTCCACGCAATCGTCGAACCCCAGGCTGTCCTGGACCCAGAGGCATTTCTCCGATCCGCCGGCGATGCCGACCACGCGGGCCCCCGCCCGCTTGGCAAGCTGCCCGGCAACTGACCCGACGGCGCCGGACGCGGCAGAAACAACAAAGGTCTCGCCAGCCTTGGGCTTGCAGATTTCGGTGACACCGGCGTAGGCCGTCGCTCCGGGCATGCCGAGGATGCCAAGATAGGCGGACAGCGGTGCTGCCCCCTTGACGATCTTATGGAGTTGCCCGCCCGGACTGACCGAATGGGTCTGCCATCCCCGAGCGCCCACCACGATGTCACCCGGGAGAAAATCGGGATTGGCGGAGGCGACCACCTCGCCGACCGTCTCACCCGTCATGACCTCGCCGATCTGGATAGCCACCGCGTAGGTTTGCTCCTCGCGGAGGCGGCCACGCATATACGGGTCGATAGACAGCCACAGGGTGCGGGTGACCACCTCACTCGGCCCCGGTGTGGGGATCGCATCCTCCTGGATGCTGAAATCGTTCGGGGTCGGTTCGCCGTGCGGTCGCCTTTTCAGAACGATCGAACGCCGGAGACTAGCCGCGGTCATCACGCGGCCTCGGCCTTTAGGACGAGACGGCCGGTGACCTTGCCGTCCCGCAGCCGATTGAGCGCCTCGTTGGCCTGGCTTTGCGGGATGGTAGCGACCGGAAGGGCCTCGAGATCGCCTGCCTGCGCCAGCCGCACGAGTTCGCGTAGCTCCTTCGGATTGCCGACATAGCTGCCCTGGACGGTGAGCGCCCGCATCGCCATGACCGGGAGCGCCAGCGTCAGTTCGCCACCGAACAGGCCGACCTGGATCAGCTTGCCGCCTTTGTCGAGCGCTCCATACGCAAAGCGGGCGGTGGCGGTGCCATTGACCAGATCGATCACGGCGGGAACCGGACCTCCGGCAGCCTCCATGATGCGCTTGGCAACGCCCTCGCCGCTGCCGTCCACCGTCTTGGTCGCGCCAGCCTTCATGGCGGCCTCACGCTTTTCGGCACTGATATCGACGGTGATGATGTTTTCGTGTTTCAGGGCCCTGAGAACAGCGATGGCATTCAGACCCAGCCCCCCTGCCCCGACCAGCACGATCGGCTGCGTCGGCTTCAGCGGCATCACCTTCTTGATCGCTGAATAGACCGTGATGCCGGAACACGCATAGGTCGCAGCCACGGCGGGATTGAGGCTGCCGGGATCGATCAGATGCCTCGGGTGTGGTGCGATGACATGGGTGCCGTAGCCACCATTGGCGAACACGCCCAGGCTTTTCGCCGCAACGGTGCACATATTGTCGTCTTCGGAGAGACACTTGTCGCACTTGCCGCAACCGAGCCAGGGGAAGACGATTCGGATATCGCCAGGTTTGACGCCCGTGGCGTCGGGACCGAGTTGCACCACGCGGCCGACGATTTCATGGCCCATCGCGAGCGGCAGGACGACGCCGCGATCCTTCAGCGACATTTTCTGCCCACCGCCCACATCGTAATAGCCGTCCCAGATATGCAGGTCGGAGTGGCAGACGCCACAATGGGTCACCTCCAGGAGGACCTCGGTGCCTTTGGGTTCGGGCGTCGGCAGTTCGATTTCCTTGAGGGGTTGCCCGCTTTCGATGACGGCCCAGGCGCGCATGTAGTGTCTCCTCCGCTGCGTTCGGCCGATGGATAGCGCTTCAGGCAGATTAAGCAAGGTCGGGCTCTGCCCGAACCCGCAAAGGGCCGGCGGCCCTTTGATCCCGTTACGGGGTGGGCGGTCAGGAGGGGCTGCTCAGGCGGGTGACGGGTCGGAGTAGCCCCCTCCTGACTACCACCCAATGAATTGGTTCCAAGGAGCGTCGCTCCTTGGCGGGGTTCGGGGCAGCGCCCCGCGTCTTGCCTAAGCCGCCTCGGCCATCGTCGAGCGTTCGCAGCCGACGGTGGTGCGATGCATGTCGCGCACCTCCTTCGGGTCGAAGGGTCGGGCGCGATGCATGGTCGCTCGGTTGTCCCACATGACGAGGTCCCATTGCTTCCATGCGTGAGCGTAGACGAATTGGCGTTGGGTGGCGTGCTCGATCAGGTCGCGCAACAGGGCGCGTGCTTCCGGCACCGGCCAACCGACGATCGTCCCAGCATGCGAGGCGAGATAGAGCGACTTACGGCCAGTCGAGGGGTGGACACGAACCAGGCGTTGCAGCACCGGCTTGAAACGGGTGCGATCTTCATCGGTGAAGTCAGCAAACCCGAGTTGCGCGCGAGAATAGAGTTGGCTGTGCTCGCAGACGAGCCCCTGGATTTCCGTTTTCGTTTCGGCATCAAGCGTGTCGTAAGCGACGCGCATGTCGGCGAACTCGGTGTCACCGCCTGCCGACGGAATCAGGCGCGCGGAGAGCAGGGAGTATTTGGCCGGGATTTCTTTGAAGGAACTATCGGAGTGCCAAAGCCGATTGCCCAGGCTGAACAGGCGCCTGCGGTTATCGCGAGCCAGAACTTCGTTGTCGTTGCTCAGGTTGGAAATGTCATTGACGAGGGGTGAGGCGATGCGACGGGCTTTGCCCCAATTGAGGTCTCCGCTGGCCTCTTCCAGGCTACCAAAGTTGCGGGAGAAGGCTAACTGCGTTTCGTCGTCGAACTGTTGGTCGTGGAAGACCAGGACGGCGTATTGGTCCATGCCTTTTTCGATGGCCGAGGCCTGATCCGAGGTCAACGACTTGGTAATGTCGATACCGGAGACCTGGGCAGCAAAGAACGGGCGAGAAACAGGGTCGATTGGCTCAATGGAAAGGGTCATGCTCGTTTCCCTGGTCAGGGTCCTCGTCGGGATTTAGCCAATTCGGCCTCGCAGTGTGGATCGGATGGCCTGGACTTCGCAGGGCCACCTCGGAAGCCGGTCGGCGCGGTTCAGTGCAGTTCCGCGAAGCCCATTGCGTGACCAAAGCGGCGGGACGGCTCCTGCGGGTCTCCGTATTTGCGATGCATGGCTGTGTGATAGGCGGCCGCCAATAGCAGGCGGTCGCGGTCCGGCTGCCGGTTCGTGCCGTAATCCATCAACATGCACTGGGCAATTTCCTGGTTGTGCGGATCGTTGCCCATCTTGCACGCGGACAATGCGATCCGCTGCACCAGATTGTCGCGGTCGGCCACGGCGTCGCAATAGGCCTGGGTCCACCCGATCGCCTCAGCCCCATTCAGCGCGCAGATCGCGGTGTCTACGCGATCCAGAAGCTGGCCGGCGCTCAGCGAATCAGCGGACGACGGGATCTGCAACGGGACCGGATGGACCTCGCCGAGGCCTTGCTGATGATAGGCGACCCGGTTGGCAAACATCGCGGCGACATAGAGCAGCCGGAGGCGGCGCGGATGGTCGAACGTGTCGTAGAACCAGGCGAGCGTGTTCTGGTACTCGTAGCAATGGTGCGGCATGTTGAACGCGGTCTGATCCTGAGTTTCCAGGACGATCTGTGCGACCGCCAATTGCAGGACGTCGAGGATGCGACGCGGGTCCTTGCCGGATTTCACCAGTTTCGTGAGCGCCTCGAGGGTTTCGATTTCGCCCCGACGCACAACGGCATTTGTCAGTTCGGCGGCATCCTGTTGGTTCACAGGCTCGCTGTTGCGCAGCATCGCAAGTTCGGCCTCGCTGACGCCGCCGTACGGAACGGCGTGCAGCGCTTCGCCTTCGATCATCATCTTGATGTAGTTACAGGCGACTTCATAGGTCGAGTACCAGCGCGGTCCGACGGCGATATCGAGCGCCCCAGCGTAGATCACATTATGCGCGTTGTCCCAGCCCAGCGCGTTGCCGAGTTCAACAGTGGAGCGGGAGCGATAGGCCTTGTGGCCGGTCGTGTAGGAGCGGTTGTGCAGCAGGCGGTCCTGCACATCCATCAGGCCGGCAAAACACATCTCGGCCAGGACGTCCTTGCGCTCGGCGACGTTCTCCATCAGGCCAAGGAATAGGCGATAGGCGTTGATGACCTCGCCGCGATGCACCTGGGTCATCCAGTTGCCAAGGCGCTCCTTCAGTGGGCCGGTCTGTAGGACCGGTTCCTGATCCTGCCAGTAGACGACGGGGACCGGTGGGGCCTCGATCTCGCCGAGATTGCCGCGATGACGGGTGTAGTGGCCCGGTGCCTTGTCGATCTTCTGGTTCCAGATGTCGAGACCGGTCGGAATGTACCAGATGGTCTGCGCCATCGGCAGCATCGCGAGGTGCTGAGGCAGCATCCGGTTCAGGTTGACGGTGGCTCGAGCGGAGAGCAGGCAGTGGTCATTGTTGACAAAATTGGGGTACCCATCGTCGATCCGCTCGTGGTAGGGGACGTGAGTGTAAGGGGCGTGGATGCGAACGCCCTCGGCGATGATTTCGGTTAGTGGCCTGCCGGCACGTACCAGGTCGTAGTAGACGTCACTCGCGCCTTTTTGGTCGCGCATCAGGCAGCGGTCCTCAAGCTTTTCGTACAGGCCGCTTACTTCCGGGCTGCGTGGCTGTGAGGCGACGTTGGTATCCATTCGTGTTCCTCCGACCGGTCGTCAGTTGCCACCATCCTATGCTTGACATGCAGGTGGCGACAACCATGGTGCAGGATTTCAGGGGAGAATCGCCATGAATAAGACGCAATCCAGCACTGAGTGGGCCGTCAGCATCGTGGCCGGAACCGGTGAGCCGGGTTACTTCGGTGATGGGTCGTCGGCGCTTAACGCCCGCTTGAACAATCCGTTCGATCTGGCGTTCGCCCCAGATAACAGCTTGGTCTTTTCGGATACGTTCAATCATTGCATTCGCCGTATCGATACGGCGAATGGTGCTATTTCGACGATCTGCGGCACTGGGACGAAGGGGTTTTCCGGCGATGGCGGGCCCGCCACGGGTGCACTATTAAATCAGCCTTACGGAGTGGTGGTTGACCGCTCCGGGCGGGTGTTTTTCGCTGATCGCCTGAATGGGCGGGTGCGCGTTGTCGACCCCACGGGTGTAGTGTCGACGTTGGCGGGGAATGGATCGGGGGTATACAGCGGCGATGGCGGCCCGGCGCCCCAGGCTGGACTGGTTGAGCCGAATGGCCTGGCGCTGAGTCCCGACCAGACGCAGCTGTTCATCGCCGACGTGGCGGGACATCGCGTTCGAGTGGTCGATCTGGCATCGGAAGAAATCGGGACTTTTGCCGGAACAGGAGAGGCTCGGCACGACGGCGACGGCGGCCCGGCGTCAGAGGCTGCGGTTTTCGGTGCTCGGGCGGTCGCGTTCGCGCCTGACGGCTCGTTGTACGTCATGGAACGGCAGGGAAGCTGTATCCGCCGCATTCGCGACGGGATGATCGAGACGGTGGCCGGGACCGGCGCGCGCGGTTATCCGGTGACGGCGGGGATGCGCGGTCGGCAGTGTTCGATGCGCCAAAGGAAATGGCTGTCGATCCCGAGGGAAACATCTTCGTTGTGGACACGGAGAACAACGCGATCCGGCGAATTGACGCCCGGTCTTGGATCGTGACGACCATCGCCTCAGGACTGGCACGTCCGCATGGGGCGGTCGTGGCGCCGGATCGGAGCGTGCTGGTCGGGGATAGCGAGCATCATCAGGTGACGAGGTTGACGGGCTAGGTTTGGACTGCCCGCTTGCCTGCTCCGGACACGATCAATCCATCCGTCCTGTGTTGACGCCAATTCGGGCGGTAAATCCCGCGGCGACCGTCAATACATGGCCGTGCACGCGAAATACCAAGGCGCAGAGCGACGCGCCGGGACATTCGAAGGTTCGACATCGCCGTCATGGTGGTGGAGGACTTCACGCAAGCGATAGTATTCAGGCGCTTTCAAATAGGCCTGCGCCGATGAACCCGCCTTCGCGGACGCCGCCGGGACAGGCGAACAATCCGCCTCCCGTATGCGTCGTGAACTGGTTCAGCATGTCGAACTTTGCCATATCCTCGAAGGTTTTAATAAACCCTGAGCGAGGATCATTCTGATAACAGACGAACAACAGCCCGGCGTCGTACTCGACGCCTTGGCGCCACGGCGGCCAGCGTTCGGCGACAAAGTTGACACCGTCATTGTAGGAGTAGCCTCGCCGCAATATTTCCGCGGCTCCGGCATTTGCAGCATTCGCCATCCGCACATGCGCATGTTCGGGAATGACCGGATTCTCGTCGCCATCGTTGCGGTCCAGACCTAGCGGCGCGAACTCATCTTTCAGGCCCAGCGGGGCGCCCGAGAGCTTGTGGCGACCGATTGTCTGCTCCTGAAAATTGACTTTGGTGCGATCCCAGTGCTCCAGCGCGATGCGGATACGGCGCACCACCATGTAGCTGCCGCCCTGCATCCATTTCGGCCCCTCGTTGCCGACCCAGACGGCTTTATCCACTGACTTCGGCACCTGCGTGCCATCCTTGAAGCCCATCAGGTTGCGTGGCGTCGTCCCGTCTGCGGGCCTCGACAAAAAGCCAGTCTGGGCCCAGCGGATTTCGGCGACGCCAAAGGCGATCTGGGCGAGTTGGCGCACCGCGTGAAACGCCACTTGTGGATCGTCCGCACAGGCCTGGACGGAGAGGTCGCCGCCGGTCAGAGCCGGAAGCAATTGATCGCCGTTGAATTTGGGCAAGTCGACAAATGCCTCCGGCCGCCGCGAGGCGAGCTCATAACGATCCTGGTTATCCTTCACGAACAGGCCTGCCCCGAAGCCGAACGTTACAGTAAGCCGCGCTGGAGCCAGTTCAAGCGTGTCGCCGGTGTCCGGGGTCAGGGTACCCGGATCCTGGTCATAGGCCTGATCCAACTTGATTGGCTCGATCGGCCGACCTTGGGCCAACCGAGCGGTAGCGCCAGTCCAGAGACGCAGGAGGCTGGCGACATCGTCACGCTTCGTGGTCGTGAGATCAAACGCCGCGAAATAGGTGTGCGATTGCGCCGGCGTGACGATGCCACCTTGGTGCCGGCCCCAGAATATTTCGGTGTCTGCGCTGGATTTGCGGGTGACCTCGGCCGAACGTGCACTGAACCCAGTTCCCACTGTCGCCAAAATTCCGCCAGCATCAACGAGGAGGCGGCGGCGAGACGGACCGGCCGTGGCGTCGCCGTTCATTTTGCCTCCACTATGGTATTCACTTCGTCCTCGACATAGTAGAAGCCTTTGCCATCCGGTTTGATCGCGAGGCCGAACAAGTCGCCATTCCCCGGTGGCGATTGCGCCTGATTGGCGTCGATCCATTGTGCGTAGATCTGCTTGCCCGCGACCGGGTCGATTTCGACCACCTGCCCGTTCCGGCCATTGACGGCGAGCAAATGCCCATCGGGCGCCATGATCAAAGCCAGGGGCCGTTGCAACAATCCGCCTTTCGTGACTTCCCGGCCGGTACCGGCCGAAGTGGTGCGCGTCGTGGCATCATCGATGGCGACAACGCGGTTCGCCAACGCGTCGGAAACGTACAGCGTGTTGTCGGAGGCCAAGACGAGGCCGGTAGGTCCAATCAGAAAAGCATCCCTGTCAGCGCGTTGGCCAAAGCCGTCCGCTATGACTGTTCTGGACGTGATCTCCGGCTTCTGGCCCTCCGGAATTGAGAGATTAATCCGCAGCACCGTTGCTTTCGCAACCGTCACGGGATAACCGGTCGCTGGATCGCGGACCTGAGGTCCGGGCACGTCGAATCCCGCCATACTGACGAACAGCGTCGCGGTTTTTCCATTGTCATTGACTGCCATGTTGCCCCAGGGACCGTTGATGTCCGGCCCCACCCAAACATCAACCAGCTTCCCATTGGCGTCGAGGGTGAGGAGACAGCCGTCACCTTTGGTGCGCGTGGTGCCGTCCTCGCTCGGTGTGCTGCCGACAATGACCCAGCCGCTCTTGAGCATCGTCATTGCGGTCGTCAGACCGACTCCGCCAGGGCATTTCGGGGTGTGCCGCGGGATCTCGGCGAAGAGTTTCGTCTTCTTGGTCGCCGGGTTATAGTCGACGATGGTCGTGCCGAGCCCTTGCAAATTCGACGAATTGTTGAAGTTGTCGATCAGGACATCGTCCTTCAGGATCGCACCGGCCGTGGCCGGGGCGACGACAACGGCGTACGGATTCTGGTCGCCGTTATCCGCCACGGTAGACGTCAGAGTGACATGTTTCTTGACCGTTTCTAAGAAGCCAACCGCACCGTCCGCTCGGACTGCGTTGCCCGGCAGGATAAAGGTACCTAATGCAAGCGCCGCGACGGTCGCGGCGTACGCGCCGCGCGACTTCAGACATTCCATCAGCCAATCTCTTCCTGCCGTCAGAGGCCCGGCCTCGGCACGACACTCAAGTTTGTAATTGCGAATTATTCGCATTTACCGGATCCTTTCAATCGGGTCAAGAGCAGCGTCAAAACAGGATGTTGGTGCGAATGCCCGCAACAAACTCATTGCTGATCCGGCTCGCTGGGGCGTTTGGGTTGGCAACCCCGCCGCCGGGGTTGAACACGTATTGCATGTCGGGTTGGACCTGCCACCAGGGCGCCACCTGATACTGGTAGGAGACCTCCAGGTAGGTCTCGCCGCCGCGTGTCGGGACAAAAGAGCCGGAGTAGAAGGCGGTCGCCTGGTCAAGATTGGCGGCGCTGCTGCTGACCTTCGCGTAGCCCATACCGACAGAGAACGTGTCGTCGTCGCGATGCAGGATCGGCTCGTGGAACGTGAGTCCGGCGTTCATGCTGAAGGTTATCAGGTTGCGGTCGGCCTGCGGTGCCCATAGCACCCGGCCGAAGATATTGATATTGCGGTCGCTTTCGGTGGGGTCGACCCATACCGTCTGGTCCACCGTTGCGTAGAGGCCGTAGTCGCCGTGGTGCGACAATGGGATGCCGTTGCTCGCTGGATTGGCGAGCGAGAGGCCAATGTTATCGAACTGCTGGTCTGCGAAATTTTCTGAATTGAACCAGGCGCCGACCTTGTAAACCCGCGCCAAGGGCTCACGCTGATTGGCGTAGAGCATTGTACCGAGCGACGGGTACGCGTATTGCGCTTCGGCGATGACGAGGACGCCTCCGTTCAGGGGGAAGCTGGTGCCTGAAGGGTCCTGCCGTTGTGGATCGCCCGAGCAGCAAAGGCCGCCGCTGGGAGAGGGGCTGCCGTTGAAAACACCGGCCAGAAAAGTCACGGGATCGATGGGGCGGTAACGGGCCCTTACACCTAGCGCCGAGAGCGGATAGGCCGGCCCGCCTCCCGGGAGGTCCGCTGAAGGCACCATCGGCCAACCGAACATCGTGTTAATCAGGTATGCGCCGTTAGCGTTGACCATGAATTCCTGGTCGAGGCTCTGTTGGCCAACCTTAATGTCGAGACGGTCTTCCTCGAGGAACTTCTGCTGATACCACAGCTCCCACAGGCGCGTCGCGCGGTCCGACTCGATGCCGCTGGCGGTTTGCAGGGTTAACAGATTGTTGGAACTCAGGTTTGTTCCGTGGATCTGCAGCGCGCTGACGTTGAAAAGGCCGCCATGCAATCCGAAGGCCCGGTTCGTATCGAGTTGCAGGGCCATCTGGGTGAGGCCGTCATAGGCAGCGCCTTGTTTGGCTCCGCCGGTGACGTTGCCCAGCACTTCGCTGGTCTCTTGCAGGGCGAAGGAAATACCGTATTGGGCCAACGCCGTGCGAAGCCCCCACATATCGCCAAGCATAAAGCCGCTGCGCGATATGCCGTTGAGGAAGCTGAACGGGCCGGTGCTCACGGGGCCGCTCGGCTCGAAGGTTTCCTCCGTCGGAATTTGGATCGTGGGTGGGGCCGTCTGCCCGGAACGTGACCCGAAAACCGCCACCGCAGCGATCATGAGACCCGAGATCGCGCGCGCCCATTTGGTAAAGCCGACCCATCCGTTTGTCATTTCAGTTCATCGCTCCGAACCCCGGAGCGACAGCTAGCTGCAATTGAGAATGATTTGCAATAGCGGGTTCTCACCGCTACGATGGTGGCATCGGAGATCGATCGAGGACCCCTGTCATGACCACACGCCGCTTCGGACTGAGCCGAACCGTGTCATTCGCAATTCTGGCTGTGGGACTTTGCGTTGGCCGGACGGCCCGGCCGGAGGAGCCGGTCAGCATCGACGTGACGCTGAAGGACCATCGGTTCTCGCCGTCCGAAATCCATGTGGCGAGCGGAAAGCCGATACTGTTGAGGATCAAGAATGAAGATGCGACGGCGGAGGAATTTGATTCGTCAGCGCTTAAGGTCGAGAAGATTGTCGCAGCCGGTGCTTCCGCCACCGTTCGGCTTCGCCCGCTTGGTCCAGGGCGCTTCCCGTTCATGGGCGAGTTTCACCCCGATACCGCACAGGGCGTCGTGATTTCCGAGTGAAGTGGACATCGCTTCTATTCGGACGTGACGTTCACATCGCCGGCGTTGACGGAGACGACACCTTTTATCTCGGCCACTTTCTCCGCGAGTTTGGTGATGGATCGAACGCCCTGAACCGCCAACATAACGGTAACAATTCGTTCCGCGGACCCGTGATCGCGCGAACGGTCGCCCAAGGCCGGCCCCACATCAATATTTGCCAGTTGTTCCGCCTGATCCGGACTGAGTTCGGATGTGCGCTCAACGCGGACGCGGCTGACAACGAAATCCTGCCGCGTGCAAGTCGCCAGAATCTCGCTGAGGGTATCCCGGATATCGTAAAACGACACCTGTAGCAGAGAGGGCGTCCAGCGGGATTTAGGTAGGCGCTGTTCGAGGAGCGGAAAGCCGAAGACCACGATAAAATTGCCGATGGTGACGACGACCGCAAGGATCGGCAGCCCCGCGCCACACGCCATACCGACCGCGGCGGTGAGCCACACAGTCGAGGCGGTGGTCAGTCCACGGACCGCGTCGCGACGGACGAAGATGACGCCCCCGCCGATAAAGCCGATACCGGAAACAATCTGGGCCGCGATCCGGGACGGGTCGAGGACGACCTGCCCGCTCACCAGAATGTCGTTGAATCCATACTTCGAAATCAGAATAATCAGCGCCGAGGCAAATCCAACCAGGGTATAGGTGCGCAGCCCGGCGCTCTTTTGGCGTATCTCACGCTCAAGCCCGATCAGGGCGGATAGCACGAAGGCGAGTGCCAGTTCGCCGATTTGCAGCCATCCCTGTCCTGCCAACTCTCCCGGCAAAAATCCGGCTTCCTACTCTTGCTCCGGCGCGGAACCGGCGTTCAGCAGAATATACCGCTCGATGCCGATCTGCTTGATGAGATCAAATTGCCGTTCGAGGAAGTCAACGTGTTCTTCTTCGTTCTCCAGAATGTGCATCAGCAGGTCGCGGGAGATAAAATCGCGTACGGTTTCGCAGATACGCAATCCCCGCGCGCAAGTCTTCGAGCGCCTTGTCCTCGAGGCGCAAATCGGCCTGCAGAATTTCCTCGACGGTCTCCCCCACCGCGATCTGGTTCATCCGCTGCACGTTGGGCAAACCATCGAGGAACAAGATGCGCTGAATCAATTCGTCCGCATGCTTCATCTCTTCGATGGACTCGGCGTACTCCTTTTTGCCGAGTTTCGTCACGCCCCAGTGATCCAACGTGCGGGCGTGCAAAAAATACTGATTGATGGCGGTCAGTTCGTTCGTGAGTTGGATGTTGAGGTGCTCGATAACTTTTGGATCGCGCAACATGGCCATCGCCTCCCGGATAGGTAGGCCAATCTTGCGCGCTCATCTACCTCGCGTCGAGACCGTTGTGTCAGGTGGCAGGCTGGACTTCGCTGTCGATTGGAGGGGCGTAACCACGAACCAAATGCAACACCGTTTGGACGCATCGGCCACATTGGACGCGACACCCGCAGGCCTCGTAAACGTCTGCCGGCCGACGGCTGCCGGTCGCCGCAACGGCCTGCTTCACTCGTTTATCGGTCAGCGCGTTGCATAGACAAATATACACGGATCGCTTCCATCTGGCGGTTGGGTCGGAGATACCTTACTTGAGAACGCCTCGCAATAGCGGATTGTACTTACCCGCGCCACCTTATTAGTAGGACCCGCGCAACTCCTCCGCTCAAACATTAGCGATCCGAGACGACTTGGCGCATGAGCGCCACGGCTTCCTCGATTTGCGCCGCGCTCACGTCAAGGTGCGTGCAGGCGCGGCCGCGATGAGTATCCGACACCGAGATCGTCACCCCGAGCGGACGCAACCGCACCGCGAATTCCGCCGCGGTCAGGCCGGTGCCGGTGGTATCGAAGAAGACCAGATTGGTTTCCGGCGTCTCGACCGTGATCCCGGGGATCTGCGCCATTCCGCGCGCCAGGGCCGCGGCGTTGGCATGATCCTCGGCCAGGCGATCGATATTGTGTTGCAGCGCGTAGATACAGGCGGCCGCGTTCATCCCGCCCTGGCGCATCGAACCGCCCAGCCGCTGCTTCCAACGCCAGGCCTGGCCGATGAAGTCCTTCGGGGCCCGGCCAGCACCGCACCGAGCGGCGCGCCCAGGCCCTTGGTGAAATCCAGCCAGACCGTGTCGCAGTCCGCGACCACGTCTTTCGCTGCTACGCCCAGGGCGACCGCGGCGTTCAGCACGCGGGCGCCGTCCATGTGGACCTTCATGCCGTGCTCGTGCGCGACATCGGCGACGGCCTTGCAGTTCCGTGGTCCGCCAGCAGGCGCCACCGCCTTTGTTGGCGGTCTGCTCGACCTCCACCAAACGTTGCGGGGGCGAATAGCGGTTGACCGGGCGGATCGCAGCTGTGCAGTGTTTCGGCGGTGAAGATGCCGCGCTCGCCCGGCAGGCCGCGGATCATCACGCCGCTGATCGCGCCGGGACCGCCGGCCTCGCTGGACTGGATGTGGGCGTCCTCATGCGCCAGGATTTCGTCGCCGGGACGGCAATGCGTGGCGAGCGCGACCTGGTTGCACATCGTGCCGGAGGGCATGAACATCGCCGCCTCCTTGCCCAGCAGCGCCGCGGTGCGGTCGCATAGCTCCCAGACCGTTGGATCGGAGCCGCCCTGCTCGTCGCCCATTTCGGCTGCCATCATCGCCTCCTTCATGGCGGGAGAGGGCTTGGTCTGGGTGTCGGAATAGAGGTTGATGCGGACGGGCTGCGAGAAATCGGCCCGCTTGGGTTCGTAACTGTCGAGTGGGGGGCTCATGGGCGATGCACTCCATCGGTCCAGGTGGTGGTACCAGAAGGGGCATTGCCTGCAAAGCCGCTCCATCGGATGCTGCGGCGAGCGTTTGGAAGGGCGCCGGATGAAATTCTCCAACTTTCTGTTTCCCGCCAGCATGTCGGCCGCCGACGACGGGCGGATCATCGACGAGACACTGCAGGAAGCGCGGCTGACCGATGCGCTGGGCTTCGACACGATCTGGCTGGCGGAGCATCATTTCGACGGCATCGTCGCCTACGTCGATCCGGTCGCTTCGCCGCCGCGCTGGCGGTGGCGACGACGCGGGCGCGGATTGGTTTTGCTGTCGCACAGATGGCGCTGCATCACCCGATCCGGCTGGCCGAACAGATCGCGCTGATCGACATATCAGCAAGGGCCGGCTGATCGTCGGGCTTGGTCGCGGCACGGCCTACAATATCTACGACTACCAGGGTTACGGCATCGATCACACCGAGGCGCAGGCTCGGTTTGAGGAGGCCGAGGCGATCATGTTCGAGGCCTGGAAGGGCGAGCCGCTGGATCATCAGGGGGCGGTTTTTCAATCTGCGGCTGCCGGAACTGCGGCCCGCCGTCTTTACCAAGCCGCATCCTTACGTGATCCGCGCGGCGGCGACCGAACATGGGATGCTGGAGATCGCGCGGCGCGGGCAACCCGTTCATGATGAACGTGCAGAGCAATGCGGTGACGGCGCAGCGGATGGCATTGTACCGAGAGACGTTGCGCGCGATTGGACTGGATGAGGCGACGGTCGCGGCGAAGGCCGATGAATGCTGGGTCTGGCGCAACGTCTATGTCGCCGAGACCGACGCCGAAGCGGAACGGATCGCGGTGCCGGCCTTCATCGCGATGCATGAGCACCGAGTGGCGATGCGCAACCGTATCTACGCCGAACAGAAGGCGTCCATCCTGCCGATGCCGCCGCCGGGCGCCGCGCCGCCGGCGCATGCCTCGGTCGAGCACGGGCTGGTTTACGGCTCACCCGCGACGGTGGCGGAGAAACTGGCGCCGCTGAAGGCCACCGGGGTGGGCGGGCTGATCATGCAGTTCCGGCTTGGGCCGATGACCTATGAGCAGACGGCGGCGAGCCTGACGTTGTTCGCGCGACAAGGTGATCCCCGCGCTGTGACCGAAGACGGCAGGGACTGTACACTGGAAGCGCAACCTTTGGGTTTGCGTGTTCGGATCGTTCACCACGATCATTGGCGATGACGCTGCTGCTGCCGTTTCTGCCGCTCTATGTGGAGCAGCTTGGGCGTCACCGATCACGCCGCGATCGTGCAATGGTCCGGCGTGGCTTACGGCGCGACGTTCCTGACGGCGGCGATGTTCGCGCCGCTGTGGGGCCGGCTGGGGGATCAGTACGGCCGCAAACTGATGCTGATCCGAGCCAGTCTCGGCATGGCGGTGGCGATGTCGCTGATCGGGCTGTCGCAGAACGTCTATCAGCTTGTCGGGCTGCGGCTTGCTGGCCGGGCTTGCTGGGCGGCTATTCGTCGGGTTCGACCGTGCTGGTGGCGACGCAGACGCCGCGTGCCCGAACCGGCCTGGGCGCTGGGCATGATGTCGTCGGGGATCATGGCGGGGAACCTGGCCGGCCCGCTGATCGGGGGCGTGCTGCCGCCGTTGATCGGGATCCGGATGACGTTCTTTGCGGCGGGCGCGATCATCTTCGTCGCGTTCCTCGCGACGATGTTTCTGATCAAGGAGGAGCCTCGGCCGAGGCGGTCGCGGCGCGGCTAGGCAACACAGGGGGCTGGGCGGCCGTTCCCGACAAGCGGCCGGTGGTGGCGATGCTGGTGACCGGCATGCTGCTGATGTTCGCGAACATGTCGATCGAGCCGATCATCACGGTTTATGTCGCACAGATCGTTCCCGATCCGGCGCATGTCACGATCGTGGCGGGATTGGTCATGTCGGCGGCAGCGCTGGGCAGCATTCTGTCGGCCTCGCGGCTGGGCAAACTGGCTGACCGGATCGGGCACTGGACGGTCATCATCGGTTGCCTGCTGGTGTGCGCCGGGCTGCTGATCCCTCAGGCTTTTGTCACCGCCGGTTGGCAACTGGTCGTGTTGCGTTTCCTGATGGGGCTGTCGCTGGGCGGGCTTGCTGCCGTGCGTCGCCGACGGTGATCCGCCATAACGTTCCGGAGCGGAATGCCGGGAGCATTCTGGGCTATTCGACGTCGTCGCAGTATGTCGGCCAGGTAACCGGGCCGCTGGTTGGCGGGTTCATCGGCGGGCATTTCGGGATGCGCGCGGTGTTCCTGGGCACGTCGGTGCTGATGGCGGCGGGCGCGGTCTACGGATGGGTGTCTCGGCCTCGGCGTCGAGCATGATCGCGTTGCTCATCGCCGAGCTTCCCGGATGGCCCGCCAGACGCGTTCCGGCGTGGCGGGCATGTCGATGTGGGTGACGCCAAGCGGCGCGAGAGCATCCAGTATGGCACTGATGATCGTTTGCGGGGCGGCAATCGCTCCGGCCTGGCCCGAACCTTTGACGCCGAGCGGATTGGCCTTGGTGGGGATGCCGGTCAGGGTGATGTTGAGGTCGGGCAGGTCGATGGCGCGCGGAATTTGGTAGTCCAGGAACGATCCGCTGAGCAGCTGGCCGGAGTCCGGATCGTAGACGGTGCGTTCGGTCAGCGCCTGGCCGATGCCCTGGGCGACACCGCCCTGGACCTGGCCGATGGTCAGCAGCGGGTTGATCAGGGTGCCGTAGTCGTCGACGGCGGTGTAGCGGTCCAGCGTGACCTCGCCGGTTTCGGGATCGATTTCGACCTCGGCGACGTGGCAGCCGTTGGGGAAGGTGATGATGTCGAGCAGGTTCCAGACGTAGGTGTCCAGCGACGGTATCGCGCGCAACGGTCAGCAGGTCGACGGAACGCTCGCCGGCGGTGAAGCGGCCGGCGGCGAAGGTGATCTCGTCGGGGCGGGCCTGCAGCAGTCTGGCGGCGACGGGCTTGCCCTTTTCGATGACCTGCTGCGCCGCGTTGTGCAGCGCGGCGCCGCCCATGTGCATGGAGCGGGCGCCGCCGTGGCCGTTGCCCTCGGGGATTTCCGCTGTGTCGGCCTGGATGTAACGGAATTGCTCCAGGGGCAGACCCAGCAGATCGGCGGCGATCTGCGGGTAGGCGGTTTCGTGGCCCTGGCCGTTGCTTTGGGTGCCGACCAGCAGGGTTACCGTGTCGTCGTCGCCGAAGCGGATTTCGGCGCCCTCGTTGGGGGCGCCGCGGGCGGTTTCCAGGAAGCAGGCGACGCCGATGCCGCGTCGCAGGTTTTTGGCTGCGCTGGCGGTGCGGCGGTGGGCGAACCCGGCGTGGTCGGCCGAGCGCCAGCACGTCATCGATGTTGGCGGCGAAACGGCCGCAATCGACGACGGTGCCCAGGGCTTTTTGGTACGGGAACGAGGCGATCAGGTTGCGCCGGCGCAGGTCGATCGGATCGAAGCCGCATTGGCTGGCGGCTTTGTCGATCAGGCGCTCGATCAGATAGTTCGCTTCGGGCTTGCCGGCGCCGCGATAGGCGTCGATCGGCGCGGTGTTGGTGAAGGCGGCGCGCACATCCATGAAGATCGCCGGGATGACGTAGCCGCCGCCCATCGCCGCGGCCGGAGCGTTGGTGGAACTGCCGGGGCCGCCGCCGGACATGTAGGCGCCGAGACCGGCGATCGTGCTGACATCCAGCGCGAGGAAACGGCCGTCCGGCGTCCAGCGCCAGGCGGGCGCGCGAGATATTGTCGCGGCCCTGGGCGGCGGAAACGAAATCCTCGGCGCGGTCTTCGACCCATTTGACCGGGCGGCCGAGGCGGCGCGCGGCCCACAGCAGCATGACCCATTCGGGGTACAGGCAGTTCTTGATGCCGAAGCCGCCGCCGACGTCGGGCGCGGAGACGCGGATGCTGTCGCGGGGGCAGCGGAACACGCTGTCGGCGAGCTGGTCGCGGATGGCGTGAACGCTGGCGGCGGAGACGAACAGGTCGAACACGCCGTCGGTCCAGCGTCCGATCGCGCGCGCGGGTTTCCATCGGCGCGATGACCAGGCGGTTGTTGACGACGTCGATTTCCACGACGTGGGCGGCGGTGGCGAAGGCGGCCTGCACCGCGGCTTGGTCGCCTCGTTGGAAACGGAACGATTCGTTGCCGGTGTCCCACAGCGACGGTGCGTCCGGTTGCAGCGCGGCGGCGGCATCGACGACGCAGGGCAGCGGCGTGTAGTCGACTGACGACCTGCTCCGCCGCATCGCGGGCGGCGCTGGCGGTTTCGGCGACGACGAAGGCGACGGGATCGCCGACGATGACGCACCCTTGCCGTTCGCCAGAGCCGGGCGTGGCGGCACGATCATCGGCGCGACGGTGGCCACCTGGGTCGCGCAGGGCAGCAGGCCCAGATCGGCGATGTCGTCATAGGTGTAGATACCCAGCACGCCGGGCATTGCGCGCGCCGCCGCCGTATCGATGCGGTCGATCGTCGCGTGGGCGTGGGGCGACCGAACCACATAGGCCCAGGCCTGGCCCGGCGTCGTTCACGTCATCAACGAACGACGCCCGGCCGGTCAGGAAGCGTGCGTCCTCCAGCCGTCGTGTGGATTGTCCGATGAACGCCATTCAGAGCCCGAGTTTGTCGGTCAGGCCGTAGCCCTGCGCCAGGTCCCGGATCTTGTTCCAGGTGGCGTCCTCGATCGGCACGCCGTTCTTGCGGCGGTCCTGTTCCTTCCTGAACTCGACCTCGCCGGGGTAGAAGACTTCGGTGAAGCCCTGCGCCGGCGGCGTGGCCTTCAGGTATTGCGCGAATTCGGTGACTTCCTGCTTGAACGTGGCCAGATCAGCGGAAGGCGGCGACATTGAACACGGCGATGAAGCAGCCGTCGTTGTGGCGCCCGGTCGGTTCGATACCGAAACCAAGACCGGTCAGCAGGCCGGACAGGATTTCGACGATCGCGGCCAGGCCGGTGCCTTTGTAGCCCTCGGTGCCGCCCAGCGGCAGCAATGCGCCGCCGGATTTCAGCACCCGCGGATCGGTGGAGGGCTTGCCCTCGGCATCGATCAGCCAGCCGGTCGGCACCTGCTCGCCGCGGGCGGTGGCGACGTTGATCTTGCCGGCGGCGGCGGCGGAGGTCGCCATGTCGAACACCAGCGGCCCATCCAGGTTGGACGGGATGGCGAAGCAAATCGGATTGGTGCCCAGCCGGGCCTTGGCGCCGCCGAACGGCGCGACGGCCTTGGCGCTGCGGCCGGAATCGGCGGTGATCATCGCGATCATGCCCTCGGCGGCGGCCAGCAGCGGATAGCTGGCGAGGCGGCCGATATGGCTCTGGCGGAAGACCGTTGCGGCGGCGACGTTCTGCTTCTTCGCTTTTTCGATCGTGTAGCGCATCGCGCGGTCGGTGACCGCGTAGCCAAAACCCCAGTTGCCGTCGATCACCGTCGTGGTCGCGGTTTCCTGGGTGATCACCCATGGCGCCTGCGGAACGATATGGCCGGCCTTGATGCGATCGATATATTGCGGGATCAGAATGATGCCGTGGCTGTCATGGCCGACCAGATTGGCGCCGATATTGTAGCGGGCGATGACCGCCGCCTCTTCCTCCGACGCGCCGGCCGCGACCAGCAGGCCTTTGGCGATCTCGATCAGTTTTTCCGCCGACACGTTGGGCATGGAGCTCTCTCCCGGTTCCCTCGCGCGCAGGCTAGCCCAGGGTCGGGCAGTTGGCCAGAACGGCAAAACCGGCGTAGCGCTGATGCCGGGACGAACCAAAGGGAGGCGGATCATGGCGAGCAAGTCGAACGTCTATGCCGGCGTGGCAGGCTATGTCGGCCGGGCGGATCAGAAGGGAACGGTGGGCGTGTTCACGCGGCCGGCGGAGACCGGGCGGTGGGAACACGTGCTGACCGACCACGAGACCTATACCGTCAATATTCATCCGACCAATCCGAACGTGGTGTTCGCCGGGCACCGCGGACGGGGTGTATCGCAGCACCGACCGCGGCAAAACGTTCCAGCGCACGAACTTCCCGGACAAGGGTGTGCAGATCTGGTCGTTCCTGGTCGATGCCAACGATCCGAAGCTGGTTTACGCCGGCGGCTCGCCGATCAGCATGTATCGCAGCGAGGATACCGGCGAGACCTGGCGCGAAATGCCCGATCCCGGGATGCCGGATCGCGCGGTGATGCCGTTCGCCTGCCGCGTCATGCGGATGGCGCAGCATCCGTCGCAAGCCCGGCACGATCTTCGCCGCGCTGGAAGTGAACGGCGTGATGCGCACGACGAATGGCGGCGAAAGCTGGAGCGATTGCAGCGCGGATCTGATCCGGCTGGCGCAGAAGCCGCATCTGAAGAGCAAGATCGTCAGCGACACCTATAATGAGGGCATGCTGGACGGCCACGCCATCGCCATCAGTCCGGCCGACCCGGACAAGGTGATCTTCGCGGTGCGGATGGGGCTGTTCGAGACCGAAGATGGCGGCCAGACCTGGCAGGATATGGAAGTCGGGCGGTTCTCGCCGACCACCTACGGCCGCGACATCAAGGTGTCGCCGGCGGACGGCAAGACGCTTTATGCCGCGTTGAGCGTGGCGGCGGCGAGCAAGGATGGCGGCGGTCTATCGCAGCACCGACAAGGGCGCGACCTGGAAACGTTTCGACAAGGTGCAGGTGCACGGCACGATCATGTCGGTGGCGCTGCATCAGACCGATCCTGATCAGGTCTATATCGGCGCTCGCTATGAGGGGGAGATCTACGGCACCGAGGATGGTGGCGCGACGTGGGAGTCGCTGCCGCTGCCGGCGGGCGTGAAGGATATTTATTCGCTCGCCGTGGGGTAACGTCCGCTGTGCGGACTACGACCAGCGCGACCGGGCAGGCGTCGCACCACATCGACGTCCAGGCCAGCAACAGGACGTAGCCGGTGATGGCGATGCCGGCGTGGATCGCCATCACCGACCGCGTTTGCCGGCGCAGCAGACAGCATGACCGATCCCAGTGACCAGCGCGCCGGCGAACAGACACGGCCGCGACGGTGCCAAATGAGCCGACGCCGCATCGATCGCCGCGCGCGGCCCTTGCAGCGCGAACAGCAACAGACCAAGCCCGATCGCCCCGACCACACCGTGCGCGACCCGGCGGCAAGCGGCGGGCGCGATCCGCCTTCGGTCCGCGCAGATGCCAGCAGCGCCAGGCCGCTGCCCGCCGCGACCGCCAGCGTCAGAATCCAGACGGCAAGCGGAAACCAAGGATTAGGCCACCACACCCAGGTCGCGCAGACGCTCGATCTCGTCGGCCGTGATAGCCGGCTTCGCGCAGAACGGCTTCGTTATGCTGGCCGACCGACGGCGCTCGCGCGCGGGCGATTTTGTCGACGCCGTCGATATGGAACGGCGTCGACACGGTCAGGTCCTGCCCATCCGCGAACGGCACCAGCGCGCCGGCAGTGGCGCATCTGCGGGTCGTCCAGAACCTCATTCACCGTCGCGACAATGCCGAACGTGACGCCGACGCCGTCGAGGATCGTGCGCCATTCAGCCAGATCGCGTCTGGCGAAATACCTCATCCAGGATCATCACCAGTTCGCCGCGCGTGCTGTTTGCGAGCGTCCGGCGTGGCGAAGCGCGGATCGTCGGTCAGGTCCTCCCGGCCGATCGCACCGCAGAAACGAGCGCAACTGCCGCTGCTCGTTGAACAGCGCCATGATGAACCAGCGGCCATCGCGCGTCTGATAGTGGTTCGCCAGCGCGTTCGGCGCTTCCTCGCGGTGCGGGCGCAATGCGGCACGTGCTCGCCGAACAGGCGGGTCTGCACGGCGCAGCCATTGGCCCAAAGACCGTTCTGCAACAGCGACGATCGCACCACGCCGCCCTGCCCGGTCTTCTCCCGCCGGTACAGCGCGGTGACGATCGCGGCATAGAGGCCGGTGGCGCTGGGATGATCGCCCATGCCGGGCATCGAACGCGACGGCACGGTGTCGGCGTCGGCCCGCACCATGTCCATCAGCCCGGTGCGAGCCCAATACGCGGTCGAATCGAACCCGGTCTTCGCCGCTTCCTCGCCTTCCTCGCCATAGGCGGTGAACGACGCGTAGATCAGCCGCGGGTTCAGCGGCATCAGATCCGCCGGCGACATCCGCAACCTGTCGCGCACCGGCAGCGGAAAGTTGGTAATGAACACATCGGCCGCCGGCAACCAGACGATGCAGCACCGCCTGCCCGTCCGGATGTTTCAGATCCATCGCCAGGCTGCGTTTGTTGCGCGACGTCAACTGCCAGTAGTAATCGACCTTCTTCCCGGGAATCGGGCTGCGACGCGCGCCACGGATCGCCGGCACCCGGGCGGCTCGATCTTGATCACGTCGGCACCGAAATCGGACATGATCGTCGCGGCGGCCGGCCCGGCGATCCAACTTGCGCAGTCGATGACTTTCAGGCCGGTGAACAGGCTTTCGTCATCATCGAGCTCCCCGTCGCCATCTACGGCGCCTGGTTGCTGAAGATAATCGTTCCGGATGCGGCGAACATGCCGCCGACGCCGTGGCACACCGAGATCTTCGCGCCCGGAATCTGCGCCGGCGCGATGCCGCGCATCTGCCGCACACTCTCCTGCAGCGCGTACATCCCGTACATGCCCGAGTGCATGTACGACAACCCGCCACCATTGGTGTTCAACGGCAACGATCCGCCCGGCGCCGTATTGCGCCCGGCGATAAACGCCGCCGCCTCGCCCCTCGGCAGGAACCCAAGATCCTCCAGCCCGTAAATCGGCAGATGCGCGAAAGCGTCGTAAATCATCAGGTGATCGACGTCGTTGTGCGTGATCCCGGCCTCCTTGAACGCCGTCGGACCGGCGACCCGGAACGCGCGCGACGAGGTGAAATCCTCCATCTGGCTGACCATCGGCGTTTCCGCGCTCTCGCCCGTGCCGAGGATATAGACCGGCTTGGTCGGGAAATCCTTCGCCCGTTCGGCCGAGGTCAGGATCAGCGCGCCGCCGCCATCGGTCACCAGGCAGCACATCAGCAACCGGAACGGATACGCGATCATCCGGCTGTTCAGCACGTCCTCCGTGGTGATCGGAGTGCGGAACGTCGCCCGCGGGATTTTTCGCCGCCCACTCCCGCTGCACGACGCGACCTGGGCGATCTGCTCCTCGGTCACGCCGTAGGTCTTCATATAGCGCAGCACCGGGATGGTGAACATGCTCGGCGGGCCCATCGGCCCGAACGGCTGCTCGAACTGGCCATTCAGCGACTGCGGATGCACCGAACGCGGCGGATTGCCGATCCGGGATTTTCCGGATTCGCCATGCGTGATCAGGATGGTCTTCGCCAGCCCCGCCTCGATCGCCGCCGCGGCGTGGCGGACATGGATCATGAAGCTGCAGCCGCCGACCGACGGTGCCATCGATCCAGGTCGGCGTGATGCCCAGATAGTGCGCCAGATTCACCGGCGTTTCGTTCGCGGCGCAGGCGATGCCGTCGATATCCTTCGGCTTCAGCCCGCAATCGGCCATCGCGTTCAGCGCGGCGTCGGCATGCAGGCCGATTTGCGACAGATCGGGGATGACGCCCAGCTTGGTCGTTTCGGCGGCGCCGACGACGGCGACTGTATTGTGCGGCATCGGATCAGCCTTTCGCCGGAGCGGGACGGAACAAAGGCAGCGTGATCGTGTCGGTCTGCGGTTCGAACACGACCTCGACCGGCATGTCCAACACCAGCGCCTCCGGCGTTTGTGCGCATTCCACGATGTTGGTCATCATGCGCGGGCCTTCGGCGAGCTGCACCACCGCGATGGCGTAGGGCGGGGTGAAGCCGGGCACCGGGCGGTGATGGATGACGTAGCTGCACAGCACCGCCCTTGCCGCTGGCCTTGGTCACCGACACTTTGCGCGACGCGCACACCGGGCAGAACGGCCGCGGCGGGAAGTAGACCTTGCTGCATTCATCGCAGCGCTGCAGCAGCAGTTCGTTGGCCTTGGTGCCGTCCCAGAAATCCTGCGTTTCAGGGGTCGGCTGCGGCAAAGCGCGTCCGGGGGTCGCCATGGTTCGTTTTCCTCCAGTCTGATGTCGGGAAGCGTTAGGCTACTGCATCACGAGGGGCAAATTAGCGGCGTGACTTGAGACATTCCGCTCAGCGCGATCACGCTCTAACTCACCAGGACAGCCTTGCCGATCACCGCACGATCGATCACCGCCTGCAACGCCTCGGCCGCCTGATCCAGCCGGAACGTGTGCGAAATCCGTGGACGCAGCTTGCCCTGTTCCGCCAGCGCGATCAGCGCCTTCATATTGGCGATCGCCAGGGCGGGGTCGGCTTCGTTCAGGCCGCCGATACGCACGCCGATCGCGTCGATGCCTTTAATCAGCAGATAGTTGCTTTTGATATTTGTCGGGCCGCCGCCCAGGAAACCCAGGATCAGCAGGCGGCCGCCCCATGCGAGGCAGCGCAGCGACTCCTCCGCCACCTTGTCGCCGATCGGATCATAGACGATATCGACACCGCGCCCGCCGGTCAGCTCCTTCACCTGATCGACGAAGCCAGACCGGTAGTCGATCGCGTGATCGGCGCCTTCTTCCAGGCACGCCCTGCGCTTTTCCTCGCTGCCGGCGGTGGCGATCACCTTGGCGCCGAACACTTTCGCCACCTGGATCGCCGCGATGCCGATGCCGCCGGCGGCGCCGTGCACCAGCACCCACTCGCCTGCCTGCAAACGGCCCGCGTTGCAGCAAAGCGTGATAGGCGGTTGTATAGGCGCCGCGAAACACGCCGGCCTGCGCCATGCTCAGGCCGGCCGGCACTTTGTCGCACAGGATCGCCTTGACATTGCCCAATTCCGCGAATGCGCCCAGCGTGTGGCGCGACATCACCGCGTCGCCGACCGCGAAGCCGGTCACGTCCGGGCCCGACGGCGACGACATGGCCCGCGGCCTCGCCACCGGGGATGAACGGCGGTTCGGGGCGAAACTGGTATTTTCCGGCCAGCATCAGAACGTCGACATATTGGACGCCGCGCGCCTCGATCCTGACCTGGATTTCGCCCGCGCCCGGTGGTGGCGGATCAGGAACTTCGCGCTCCGCCAGACCTCGGGGCCGCCGAACCGTTCGCACACCATTGCTTTCATGCCGCATTTCTCTCCAGTCGACGATGACAAATTGTATCAATCGACCGGCAGGACAGCCAACCGCCCCGGCGAAGCTTGATTCTGGTCAAATCCCTCCGATAAAACTCTGTCGTTAAACAACATTGGCGAGGCACGCATGCCCCACTCCGCACTATTGACCCGCCCGGTTCCGGCCAGCCAGGCCAGCGACGCCGATATCATGCGGGCGCTGCGCGCAAACACCGCTGCTGCGCGACCTTTCCGACGCGGTCATGACGCGGCTCGCCGCGATCAGCAAGATCGTGAATGCGCCGGCGGAAACCGAAATATGCCGCCAGGGCGATGCCGGCGGACGAGCTGATCATCGTGCTGGATGGGCAGCTTGCCGGGTTCAGCACCGTCGGCCAACGGCACCACCGCGGTCGTGGACGTGATCCGGGCCGGCGAAACCCTGGGTCTGGCGACCCTGCTGGCTCGTCTGCCGCGGCTGATGGGCGTCCGGACGGTCACGCCCAGCCGCCTGCTGTCGATCGACGCGCAGGGCTTGCTCGCGCTGGTCGAGCAGGAGCCGTCGCTGGTGACCGCGCTGTTGCGGGCCGAGGCCAACGAGTTCCACGCCCTCGTCCGGCAGGTCTGCGACCTGAAGCTGCGCACCACCGCGCAGCGCCTGGGTTGCTACCTGCTGTCGCTGTCCACGGAGCAGCAGGCCAATACGACCGCGATGCGGCTGCCGTTCGACAAGCGGCTGCTGGCCGCGCGCCTGGGTTGCCGGCAGGAAAACTTGTCGCGCGCCTTCGCCGCGCTGCGCGATTTCGGCGTGGAGACCCATGGCGCGCGCGTCATCCTGCACGACATCGCCAAGCTGAAGGCCTACGCGGAGCCGGACGAAGCTGTTCGGCTAGCGGCAGATGCGATGACCGCCGCTCAGGCGGCGGTGATTTCGGCCCATACGTTGTCCGCGCCCGGCCTGGGCCATGTGGCGGCCGAGCAGGCGATTCCAGGCTGAATCCTTGCCGAACTCGTCGCGCCAGGACCACAAGCGGCGCGTCAGAAAGTGCAGATCGTGCTCCGCGGTGAAGCCAATCGCACCATGCACCTGATGCGCGATGGCCGCCGCAATCCCGGCGGCCTCGCCCGCCCGGGCCTTGGCCGCCGCGATCGGCAGAAATTTCACCCGATCGGCCACCGCTTCCGCTGCCAGATCGGCGGCGGCGACAGCGGCGGCGGCCTGTCCAGCCAGCACCGCGAGGTTTTGCTGCACCGCCTGGAATTTGCCCAGCGGCCGGCCGAACTGCACGCGGTCCTGGGCGTATTGCGTCGTCATCTCGGTGACGCGGATCAGGGCGCCGGCGATTTGCTAGGGTCCGCATCGCCGCGCCGATCGCGATCAGGTCGGGGGCCGTCACCTTTGTCGGGCCAGCGGCGATGCGAGATCCGTCGAGCCGCACGGTGTCTCTGGGTTCTCGCGCGACGTTTTCCCCTGGTTCGATTGACCAGGCGTCGGGACCGACCAACGCCACCCGACCGTCCGCCAGGACCGCCAGATGGTTCACGACGCGCGCCCAGGGGATGCGGGTCAGGGTTCCGGAAACACGCCAACCGCCGTCTGCCGGGGTCAGCGTCACGCTTTCGCCATCGCGCACCGGGGCGATGCTCAGCGGGCCGTCGGGAATGGCCAGGCCGGCGCTGGCCAGCAGCCGGCTTGCCAGCATCGTCTCGGCGAGCGGCACGGGCACGGCATGCGCGCCGGCGACTTTCAGCAGCGACAAAGCGTCCGCCACCGCGACGCCGAAACCACCCGCTTCCTCCGGCACCAACGCGCGGTGCAGCCCGGCTTCCTCGACCGCCGCCCATAGAGCGGCCGGCCATTTGCCTTGGTCGGCGGCGCGCTGGGTCGCGGTGTCGCAATGTGCCTGAAACAGCCGGTCTGCTGTCTCGCCGCAGCATCTCGCCGATGGATTGTTCCTGTGTCGTCATCAAGCTTCCCATCGCTCGCCGCCTACGAGGCTCAAGACCGCTCCGTCACCGGTCTTGGTCGCCCTCGCTGCTCTAGCCGGTCCGAGATACTAAGCCAATGATGGCCCTGCCCCCACGGCAAGGATCAGACACACATCGACCATGATCAGGCTGGCCCTTGGCAGGATCATCGATTCCCCGCGAGCCCAGCAGAGGGGTAACGGCTGCATTCGAACGGCCGCCGGCGGTCGGGCTCAGGAGTTCTGATGAGGCGGTGCGACCGACGATTTTCTTGACGGCGCGACAATCTTGATACACTGGCTCCTCCTCGCCACGCGGCTTGGTTTCCACATCCCCGGATGTCATTTATGCCGTTTACTGGTTTGTTGATATCAGACAACAAATCGCAGTTCGCGATCTTCGCGGGCCGGTTCGCGCGCAGAGTTGTTCCGCTGATCTACGGGGTGTCCGCCCTCGCCTTCTTGGCAGATCTGGAACGCGACAACTCGTTGGCCTATGGAATCATTTATACGCCTCTGATCGCCACGGCTGTGTTCCATAGGCGGCGTTCCGGCGTATGGATACTGACCGCCGCCGCCTGCGTATTGGTGGTCATCGGCGCGCTTTTCCCAGTCGCCAACTCGGATTTGCCGGACATGATTGGCAACCGTCTGCTGTCGGTCATGGCTATCCTGGCCACGGCGGCGTTCGTGTATCACGCTCGCGACACCCAGGAGCGCCTTGCGGTCCAGACAACGCGCGCTGAGGCGGCGGAGCGAATTAAGACGGACGTGCTAGCGGACCTCAGCGAGGAGATACGCACGCCGTTACACGCGCTTCTTGGTGTGCTGACCCTGACGATGACAACCAGCAAACCCGATCAGCGCGAGGTTCTTCGTCGCGTCCGGAGCGATGGCAAACAATTGCTGGCAACAATCGACAACCTGATTGACCTATCCCAGATCGATGCTCGAACGCTCTGCCGCCAGGCGGTCGATGTCGCGAATATTGCCCGTGATGCCGCCAAGACCGCCGATTCAACCGCCCGCGAGCGCCAGATCACCGTAACGCTGACCAGCGAAGACAAAACGGGCGAGACGACGGCGATCGGTGATTCCTGGGCGATCCGGCGCATATTGGATAATTTCTTGGCAAATGCCGTGCGCTTAACCCCGCCGGGTGGCGTCGTGTCGATCCGCGTGAGCCGCGGCGACCGAACGATAACCACGTCGGTCAGCGATACCGGCAAGGGCCTCCCACCCGACGTGACCCGTGATTTCCATAAGGATGCGCCGGCAACCGACGGAAGTGCGCTGCGGACCACGGGTGGCGCGGGCCTGGCGCTAAGCAGCCGCCTGGCCCGGACGATGAACGGGCGGGTGACGGCACGTAACGAGCCTGGGACAGGCGCAACGGTCAGCCTCTCGTTGCCGGCGGCCTAGTCGTTCTCTTTGTAGCCTCACGTGCCAGGTAGACTGGCCAGCGGCACGGGATGATCAAGCTGAGCGATTGCACCGGCTTTCCGCTCCGGTCGAAGCCAGAAGACAGAAAAAAACCCCGTCAAATGGCGGGGTTCTGATCGATCCTGATACGCGAAAACCATTAGATGCCAGGTACCTCAGTCCCCTTCTGGGGACTTTTTTTGCCCTTACACCGGCTTGTTGCGGCAGGTGATCATGACACCAGAGTTACCGGCAGATTAACTGGGTGTCAAGTGGCGCCAACCGGTCGTGAAGTCGATAGGCACTGCTAAGCCCGCTCGACCGATCGTGGACAAATCGGCGAGGGGTGGCTCATCATGCTGACAGCTGTCAACGACCCGTTTGGACACGCACCGAGGAAGGCTAGCGCCGTGGCCGGCTTAGAAGGCTTCAAAGACAAGAAATACCTGAGCCTGGAGACCTACCGCAAGAGCGGCGTCGGCGTGCGTACACCGGTCTGGTTCGCGGCCGCGCCGGAGGAGGCGAGCGATC
Organism: uncultured Alphaproteobacteria bacterium; assembly: GCA_963733925.1. Classification (GTDB taxonomy): domain Bacteria; phylum Pseudomonadota; class Alphaproteobacteria; order Acetobacterales; family Acetobacteraceae; genus Rhodopila. Next base: position 315,624 of record CAVTFL010000005.1, read on the forward strand.
CGAAACTCTACGTTTATTCGACCGCCAATTCAGGCAAGGCGAAACGCATTCGCCGATCGGGAACTGTCAAGATCGCACCATGCGATGCTCGGGGAAAGGTGACCGGGCCTTGGATCGAGGCCCGCGCCGTGATCGTAGACGGTAAGGAATTTGAATGCGGCATGCGACTGCTGGACCGGAAATACTGGCCGTGGAAGCAGCTTCTGAATTTGACCTCGCGGCTGTCCTCCCGGCGCCAGCGCGTGATGATCGCGATCCGGGCGGGCTAACGCCGCGGCCGAGCTGAGCTAGCGGAACGAACGTTTCTAGAGCCGCAGGCCGCCAACCCGCGGAGGGAAACGATCGCTGTCCTTTCGCTCGCGCGCAGGCGGTTGAAGAACCACAGGAGAAGCCGGATCGGACGCTAGAGCAATATCAGCCTGGCTCGAAGCGCGAAGCGCTTTCAGGCTGATGAAATTGCTCGCGAATTAACAGCTATAGCGTTTCCAGTCAGGCTGGAAACGCTAGGCCGCCGCAAGACGAGCACATGCCGCGCCTGGAATTCATGATAAGCCATATAGGCGCCACTCCATCGGACCGTTTGCCCCCTAGGGATCGGCAAACAACACCTTGACGGTGCCGCCCGCATGTATGTTGTCTTCGTCGCCACCAACGGTGCTGGCCCATACTTTAAGGCCTACCTACCCCCGGTTCGATGGGACCCAAGATGAAGATCACGATCGATATCGACTGTACGCCCGCCGAAGCCCGGCATTTTATGGGACTGCCGGATTTGCAGCCCATGCAAGAGCGATTGGTCAACGAGATGGAGCAGCGATTACGCGCCGCTGCCGACAAAATGGCGCCCGATGCTATCATTCAGCAATGGTTTGGCGCCTGGCCAGCCGGGTTTGAGGAGATGCGCCGGGCATGGGAGAAGATGACAAAAACCGATTTGGCGGATAAGGGCTAACCACTATCCAACCGCCAGCCGGTCTCTGCGTCATGCTGTCAGTTTGCACTCGAACGCGGAGAAATCCTGCTCAGCTCAGCGGTTTTCGTCAGTTTGCCCTAAGCAACGAAACGCCCGGCCGCGTTGCTAGGCCCTAGCGCCGCTCCGGAAACAGCGTCAGCAGCCCTTCTGGCGAGGCCGGACATCGTCCTCGTTCGGTTATCAAGCCGGTCACCAACCGGCTGGGGGTTACGTCAAAGGCGGGATTGGCCGCAGGGCTGTCGGCCGAGACGACGCGCATCGTGGCGATGGTTCCGTCGGCGAGACGCCCGGTCATTTCAGTCACCTCCGCCGCCGAGCGTTCCTCGATCGGAATGTCTCGCACACCGTCCGACAGGGTCCAGTCGATGGTGGTGGACGGCACCGCCACCCAGAATGGCACGTCATTGTCACGCGCCGCCAGGGCCTTCAGATAGGTGCCGATCTTGTTGGCCGCATCGCCGGTGCGCGAAACCCGGTCGGCGCCGACGATCACCAGATCGACGATGTCGTGCTGCATCAAATGGCCGCCTGCATTATCCGCCACTACCGTGTGCGGCACGCCGTGTTTGCCCAATTCCCACGCAGTCAGCGCCGCGCCTTGGTTGCGCGGCCGGGTCTCATCGACCCACACATGCAAATCGATTCCCACGTTGTGGGCGGCGTAAATCGGCGCCAGAGCGGTCCCCCAATCGACCGTCGCCAGCCATCCGGCGTTGCAGTGGGTCAGCACGTTCACCGGCCGCCCAGGCCGCACGGTGGCTTCTATCAACGGCAACCCATGCCGCCCGATCGCTTCATTCTGGGCCACGTCCTCGTCGGCGATCAACGTCGCTTCGGCATACCCCGCGGCGACACGCTCCGCCTCCGGCGTGTTGCGCAGACGGGTCAGCATCCGGTCCAACGCCCAGCGCAGATTGACTGCCGTCGGGCGGGTCTCATTCAACCGTGCTGCATCGTGCTCCATCGCCTCGGTGGACGCATCGGCGCGCAGTCCCAGGCACAGCCCGTATGCGGCGACAGCGCCGATCAGGGGCGCACCCCGGGTCTGCATTGTCTTGATAGCCTGCGCCGCCTCGTCACAGGTTGTCAGGCGTATGATTTCCAATGCCCACGGAAGTTTCGTCTGGTCCAGGATATGGACCGACCAGCCGTCATCACCGTCGAGCCAGACACTGCGGAAGAACGTGCCGTCGATTTTCATCGCCCAGTCCTTGTCGCCCCATCTTCATCGGTGTGTTGGTCAGTACTCACCTCGCGGAAACCCGTTGGTGCAGCACGCAGACCAGAGTGAACAGCCGACGCGCCGTATCGAAATCGATATCGATCTTGCCTGCCAGACGCTGGGTCATCAGCTCCGCGCCCTCATTGTGCAGCCCGCGCCGGCCCATATCGATGGCCTGGATGCGCTGCTCGCGACCTTCCTCGACCGCCTTCACGTGGCTGTCGACCAGCATCTGATAGTCCTTCACCAGCCGCCGGAACGGCCCGAGCGCCAAACCGATCGCCGTCAGCGGGTCACCAGCGACGTTGCGGATGTCGAAAATCAGCCGGCCCTCCACGATCGACAAATGCAACGCGTATGGTCCGGGCAGCTTGGTCCCGATCAACGGCGCGAAATGGTTGGCCGCCCGCAGGTCCGCGACCGCCTGTTCGCGATCCGCCTCGACATATGGGGGCAGGTTGTTGGGCGATTCTCCATCCAGGATCACGCGATCCAGCCGGGAGGCGGTAACGGCGGAAGCAGTCATGTCTCGTTAGGATCGCTCTTCAGCATGTTGAGGTTCAGCATCAACCCCACCGTGCCGCCCTTGATTGGCCGCAGCAGTCCCAGCGCCATGACGAGCGTGAGCGGGAGGAAGATGGCCGACATGATCCACAGCGGCGGCTCGCTTGTCCGGTCGACGATAAACATCAGCGGCACGACGACATGGCCGGTCACAAGAATGGTAAAATATGGCGGCGCGTCATCTGCTCGGGCCAAGCCAAGGGGAGCACCGCAGTTACGGCACTCGGCTGCGACGCGGAGGAAGCCGTTGAACAAGTGGGACTTGCCGCAGGCGGGGCAACGGCCCAACAGGCCACGGCCGATCGCAGTCGCCATAGGGGGTTGCGGCCAAGGGTTCGTTTTGACAGACCGGTCGGGCTGCCACGGGGCGGGATTCATTCTCAGGTCCTTCTGGCCGTTCGTTAAGACGTCCGGTGACTCCCGACAAACGACGGTAAGCCTCACAGGATAAGCCTCGCTGCGCCGCAACACCATATCGGTTTTCGTTTGCTTCAAGGCAACCGGCGAACGAATTGGCTGGGACCGTGGGAATCAGGCCTCGGCATCCCGCCTGGCTGTGGCATAAACGCAGACCCCTCACGAGCGCTCGGGTTTTCCTTCGCTCTCACCCCCGAGCTAATGGAACAATGGCGATGGCCTTGATTGCAGTCGCAAGCAACGGGAAAGTGGCGTCATGAGGCGTATTCTGATCATCAACCCCAATTCCTCCGAGGCATGCTCCGCCGGTATTTCCGCCGCGATCGCGCCGTTCCGCCTGACCCCTGGACCGGCGGTCGACGTCGTCACGCTGAAGGAAGGGCCGCCGGCTATCTACACTTGGCGGGATTGGTCACTCGGTCGTCGAGCCGTTGTGCAGGCTGGTCGAGCGAGAAAGCGCCGACGTCTATATCATCGCCTGTGCTTCCGACCCTGGCATCGAAGCGTTGCGCTCCGTCACTACGCGCCCGGTCCTCGGCATTTTCCGGTCGGCGGTCGCGATGGCGGTCGCGCGAGCGGAACGGTTCGGGGTGATCGGCATGGTGGAGTCGTCCAAGGCCCGTCACCGCGCCGCGCTGCGGGCCATGGGGCTGGAGGACCGCCTGGCTGGAGAAGTCGCCGTGAACGTCTCGATGGATGCCTTGCTGGACTTGGGGGCGGCCCGAGCGGCCATGGTGGCAGCGGCACGGGACTTGGCGGCGATGGGCGCGGAGACAATCATCCTGGGTTGCACCGGGATGGCGCACCACAGGACGATGGTGCGGGATTCGGTCGGGCTCCCGGTGATCGAGCCGTCACACGCGGCGGCAACACTGGCAATCGGACTGCTGCTGGGGGAGGAGGTGTGGCAATCCGATTGACCCAATAGCGACACGTTGCGGTTAAGCGATAGATCATCAGGCCAGCGCCGTGGCGAACCCCTTACGAGGCCGGCCGGTCGTCAGCCCAATCGTTCTACGTTCGCTGCGACCGCAAGCTGAAGCGGACCTAGGGCGGCGGCCTGCGCACTCAGCGCCATCATGCCCAACGCCATGAAGTTGGATGCGGCACGGTCCCACCATGCGTGGGCGAACCGGCCTTGCGCTTCCAGCATGGCTATAGGGTCGGAGCTGGTCGCCACCTCGAGTGTGGCCCAAGCGGTCGTCATGACCTCATTGGATGCGAGGCGGGTCAACTGGCTTCTGACCTGTTCGGACTGTTCCAACATGGCCATGCCGGCAGCGGAGAAAGCCTCCACCTTTTCCGGCACCATGCGGGCGAACTCGGCATGATCCGCCGCCAGCGGATTAACCGCGGCAACCAATCCCAGCGCGGCTCGCTTGGCAATGATTTGTCCTGCGCCGATGGCAAGATCGTTCCCGCCACCAGCGGTCCGTGTGGCCAGCGCGAGCAACTCACTGATCATCCCGGCGGTTGATCCCTCAGTCTCGTTTACCATCGATCTGCTTCTTCCTGGCTGCGAAAAGGCACGGCGCATCCCGAACGTCATGTGTATCAGGCTCCGAAGTTCGCCGCGGGCAGGCGGATTGGCCCGTCACTGAATTCCAAGGGCGTAATGGTACCATCGGTAAGTCATAGCCGCCGTCTGCTTCCGGATCAGCAACCATCTCCTCAGCCCTTAACCTTGCGATGCAACGTGCTGGTTGCAAGGGCGTCATGTACCGGATGCACGGCACTATGAACGCGAAAATCTCAACAAACCTTTAATCGGAGCCTGATTTCTGCCAAACTGCCGGGGCCACAGCGCCAACCTGCTGTGTGATTCGCGCATACGCCTCCGGTCGCCTGTGCCTATCGAACGCAAAGATGGTCGTCCGCCCCAGCACGCACCTATCCAGATCGCAGTCAGCGGCAATCAGTTCGTCGCCCCAACTGGACGCCATCGCGACGATCTCCCCCTGCGGATTGACGATGATCGAGTGCCCAAACAACTCCGCCCCATCCTCGGTCCCAGCCTTCGCCGTCGCCACCGCGAAGCAGGCGTTCTGATAACACCCCGCCTGGATCGACAGATGCGAGTGGAACACCCGTAGATGATGCGCCTCGAAGCCAGACGCCTCGGTGTTCACGCTGGGAGTGTTGTACCCTAGCGCCACCAACTCCACGCTCTGCAGTCCCAGCACCCGCCAGGCTTCCGGCCAGCGGCGATCGTTGCAAATCATCATACCCATGTTGATCCCGTCCAACCTGCCCATCGGCGCGCGGATCACTGGGAAGCCGAGGTTACCGACTTCGAAGTAACGCTTCTCCAGATGCTGCACGACGCGCCGGGGATCGTATTCCGCATGCCCCGGCAGATGCACTTTTCGATATTTCAGCAGGACATCGCCCTCGGGCCCAACCAGGATCGATGTATTGAACCGCCGCTTGCGCGCCACGCCGGTCTCGTCAAACTCATACGCCATTTCGGCATAGCCCAAGTGAAATCCGATCCCATAACGCCGCGCGGCTTCGAACAGCGGTTTGGTCGCACTCGATGGCATCGCCGTCTCGAACCAGGAATCCGCCTCGGCGACATCTTCGTGGTAGTGACGCGGGAAAAACGTCGTCAGCGCCAGTTCCGGAAATACCACCAGTTCCACGCCGCGCCCGTGCGCCCGTTCCAACAGCCGTACCATCCGCGCGACGGCGACAGACCGTGGTTCGGCTTTCTGGATCGGCCCCAACTGCGCGGCGGCCACGGTGATGATGCGGGACAATCAAACCTCCTTTGCTGGTCAACCCAGGATGCCACGGTTACCCCGCTAAGCAATCACCCTTACTTGCCGTTCCGCAGGTGCGACACTACGAAGCATCGTCGTTGGCCTGACTTTGGGGGGCCGTACACGATGGAGAACCATAATGATCGAACATGACGTCAGGGTCAGCCCGTCAAAGGCGGCATTAAAGCGAGAGGATCAGCTCGCCTGGAAGATCGCCGGCGTCGCTGCCGACAAGGTCGCTGTCACCAAGGACGTGGCGGCGATGATCGTCAACCGCATTATCGACAATGCCTCGGTGGCCATCGCCTCTTCGAACCGACGCAGCATCGTCTCGGCCCGTGACATGGCTTTGGCGCGCCCGAACAAGACTGGCGCGTCGGTCTTTGGCGTCCCTTCTTCTAAGCGAGTGAGCCCCGAATGGGCCGCCTGGGCCAATGGCGTGGCAGTGCGCGAGCTCGACATGCACGATACGTTTCTCGCTGCCGACTATTCGCATCCCGGCGACAACATCCCGCCCATCCTCGCAGTCGCGCAGACGAAGGAAAAATCCGGCCGCGACCTGATCCGCGGCATCGCCACTGGCTACGAAATCCAGATCGACCTGGTGCGCGCCATCTGCCTGCACGAGCATAAGATCGACCACATCGCTCATCTATGCCCCGCACAGGCTGCCGGCATCGGCACCTTGCTCGGCCTGAAGCAGGACGTCATCTACCAGGCTGTGCAGCAGGCTGTACATGTCAGCTTTACCACGCGGCAGTCGCGGAAGGGCGAGATCAGTTCCTGGAAGGCCTATGCACCAGCGCACTCAGGGAAGCTGGCAATCGAGGCGGTGGATCGCGTCATGCGCGGCGAGGGTGCACCCAGCCCGATCTACGAAGGCGAGGACAGTGTTGTCGCCTGGATGCTGAACGGTCCGCAGGCACACTACGTCGTGCCGTTGCCCGCCCCAGGTGAAGCCAAGCATGCCATCATGGACAGCTATACGAAAGAACACAGCGCAGAGTATCAATCGCAGGCGCTGATCGACCTGGCCTTCCGCATGCGCGAGAGCATCACCGACTTCGACGACGTAGAAAAAATCGTGATCCGCACCAGCCATCATACCCACTACGTGATCGGCACCGGTGCCAACGACCCACAAAAGATGGATCCAAAGGCGAGCCGCGAGACGTTGGATCACTCGATCATGTACATCTTTGCCGTCGCCTTGCAGGATGGCACCTGGCATCACGTGGACAGCTATGCACCGAAGCGGGCGGCGCGCGCCGACACCGTGCGGCTGTGGCATAAAATCGAAACGACTGAAGATCCCGAGTGGACGCGTCGCTATCGCGCCACCGATCCGAATGAGCTGTCCTTCGGCGGCCGCGTAGAGATCTTCCTAAGAGACGGCACGAAACTGGAAGACGAGATGGCCGTCGCGAACGCCCACCCGCTGGGCGCCAAGCCATTCGGACGGGACGACTACATTCGAAAATTCCAGATCCTGACGGACGGGATCATCAGTAGCCGCGAATCCAACCGGTTCCTGGAGGCGGCACAGGAGCTGCCGAAGCTGCCCGCCGGCGAACTGCACCGGTTGAACATAGCCCTGCCCGCGGGCACGCTGACGGAAGGCAAGCCGGGCATTCTGTGACCAGGAGGAACCAACAAATGAGCGAGACATCAACCCTTCCCAACCAAGCGAAGAAAGGCGTCGGGCTGTCCGGTGTGACCGCCGGCAACACGGCCCTGTGCACCGTCGGACGTTCCGGCAATGATCTCCATTATCGCGGCTACAACATTCTGGACGTCGCGGATACCTGCGAATTCGAGGAGATCGCCCACCTCCTTGTACATGGCCATCTGCCCACCCGTGGCGAACTCGACGACTACAAGGCGAAACTCAAGTCATTGCGTGGCCTTCCCGCATCGCTGCGGACGGCGCTGGAGGCGTTGCCCCCAGCATCGCACCCAATGGACGTCATGCGTACCGGCGTTTCCGTGCTGGGATGCCTGTTGCCCGAAAAGGAGGATCAGGCGGCGGCCGGCGCACGCGATATCGTTGACCGCTTAATGGCATCGCTCGGATCGATGTTGCTGTATTGGTTCCACTATGCCCATAATGGCAAGCGCATAGATGTGGAGACCGACGACAACTCTATCGGCGGACATCTTCTGCATCTGCTGCACGGCAGGCCGCCGTCCGCGAGTGTTCGTCCGCGCGATGCACACTTCTCTGATCCTGTACGCCGAGCATGAGTTCAACGCCTCGACCTTTACCTGTCGTGTCATCGCAGGGACTGGTGCCGACATGTATTCGGCGATTACCGGCGGGATCGGTGCCCTGCGCGGACCAAAACACGGCGGCGCCAACGAGGTCTCGTTCGAGATCCAGAACCGCTATGCCACGCCTGATGAAGCGGAAGCCGATATCCGCAAGCGGGTCGCCAACAAGCAGGTCATCATCGGTTTCGGCCATGCCGTGTATACGATCTGCCGATCCGCGGAACAAGGTGATCAAGGAAGTCGCGCGAAGGCTTTCACACGCAGCGGGATCGATGAAGCTGTTCGATATCGCCGAGCGCATCGAGACCACGATGTGGGACGCGAAGAAGATGTTCGCCAACCTCGATTGGTTCAGCGCGATCAGCTACCATATGCTGGGCATTCCAACAGCGATGTTCACCCCGCTGTTCGTTATCTCGCGTACCTCCGGATGGGGCGCGCATGTCCTGGAGCAACGCGTCGACAACAAGCTGATCCGTCCAGCCGCCAACTATACGGGTCCGGAAAATCTGACGTTCGTACCGATCGAACATCGCGGCTGACTAGCTTCTTCGAACTCAGATGGGACCGCCGCGGCATCACTGTCGCGGCGGTTTGCTTTTTCCATACGTGACTGAAACGCTGCGCACAGAAAGTTTTTTAACAAATATGCGGCGGAACGGTTGCTTTTCGTTGACAGATGTGGTCGCCGCGATGAATAGCGGAATCCGTGTTCGCGAATCGATTCACTTCTTTGGCTAAACCATCGATGCGCGAGGACGTTCAGCAGAAGGACGGTCGATGGACCGCGACCTTGGGACGCCGAAGAAGAGTCAAGAAAGCCTATCGACATGTGCCATGTCGGCACATGGGCCAGCCGGTTTGCCGATGAAACAAACTCGCCGAGGCCTGCACGGTTTGCGACTCGAAATGCGGCATCGTCCAAAGCGCACGACAAAGACGCCACGTTCAACAAGGAGTTCTACAGGTGAGCACTGACGACACGACGAACGAAACGACCCGAACCCCCCGTCCTCAAGCGATGGCGATGGCGATGAAGGCCGCGACGAAAAAGGCAGCGGTGAAAAAGCCGGCCGCCAAGAAGGCCGCTCCGGCGAAGGTTGCCAAGGCCGCTCCGAAGAAAGCAGCCGTGAAGAAGGCCGCGCCGAAGAAAGCCGCACCGAAGAAGGCCGCTGTGAAGAAGGCCGCGGTAAAGAAGGCTGCCGTGAAGAAGGCTGCCGTGAAGAAGGCCGCACCGAAGAAGACGGCGCCGAAGAAGGCCGCGGCCAAGACCGCCTCAAAGAAGGCCGCACCGAAAAAGGCCGCGGTAAAGAAGGCTGCCGTGAAGAAGGCGGCACCGAAGAAGGCGGCTGCCAAAACGCCGGTTGCCAAGAAAGCCACGGCAAAAAAGCTCGTAGCAAAGAAGGCACTGCGCAAGATGGTGATGGCCGCCTCGACACCGGCACCGGAAGCGACCCCGGTTGCCGCCAGCGAAACGAAGGAATAACCGCCTAACGCGACCACAAAAGGAGAAGGCGCCACGTGGCGCCTTTTCTTTGCCCGATGCCCGAGCGGTGCCCGCTCGCATTCCAGTATCCCGAGACCCGTAATCGCACGACGACACTTCAATTCGGCCTCGCGCTTCAGCAGCCCGCTCTGCCAACGAAACGCGATCGGCGCGATCATGGTCTAGCCAAACGTGTCGAGCAGATCGCCGACCTGGGCACTGCTCAACAGGCGAGGCGACTGTCCGCGCAGCATCAGGAAAAGCTTCGCCGCCTCTTCCAGTTCCTCGGCCGCATAAACCGCATCGGTCAGAGTCTTGCCCGAAACCACCGGCCCATGGTTCGCCAGCAGCACCGCGCGGGCATCCTTGGCCGCTGCATGGATCGCCGGTTCCATCGCCGGATCGCCGGGGCGGTAATACGGAATGATCGGCATGCGCCGTCCGACCCGCATGACGAAATACGGTGTCAGCGGCGGGATCGGATTCGATAGGTCCACGTCCGGCAGGCACGACACCGCCGTCGCCTGCGTCGAGTGCAGATGCACCACCGCTCCGGCATCCTCGCGCGCCTGGTAGAACGCGCGATGCATGAACACTTCCTTGGATGGCTTGTCGCCGCCGACATGCTGGAAATCCGCATCCAGTTTGGACAGGCGCTCAGGATCGAGTCTGCCCGAGACTCGAATTGGTCGGCGTCATCAGATAGCCGTCGGGCAGGCGCACACTGATATTGCCGGCGCTGCCGACGGAAAACCCGCGCGCGAACAGGCTGGCGGCGAGTTCGCTCAACAGAACGCGCGTGTGACCCTCGTTTGTATTCGCTGCAGGCATCTCTCAGCCTTCCAATACGCGAAACGCTTTCAGGAAGAAATCGGTTGCACCGAAGTTGCCCGATTTCAGCGCCAGCATCAGGTCGGGGCCACTGCCCGAGGCAAGCGTCCAGGGTACGCCTGGATCGATTTCCCCACCGATGCGCAGAGATCGCACGCCAAGCCGTCCCACGACCGCCCCAGAGGTCTCGCCGCCCGCCACAACCATCTTGCGCACCCCGCGGGCGACCAGCCCTTCGGCGATGCGTGCGACGGCGTCCTCGATCAGCGCGCCGGCCTGCTCGCGGCCCAGACGCGCTTGCAGCGCCGCGACCTTCTCCGGCGGCGCCGATGCCGCGATCACCACCGGCTTGTCGCCGATCTTGTCGGCCGCCCACGCCAGCGCGGCATCGCTCAACGCCGCCGCGTCGGGCGTCGCCAGCGCATCGAGTTCAAACACCGGCAGATGGTCGCGCGCATAACCCAAGTTGCGCCAACGTCGCTCGGGAACATGATCCCGCCACAACCGCGCAAGCCCCCTCGACCACCGGCAACGCACCCGGATCGATCGCATCCGACAGCAATCCCGCTCGCCGGAAGTTGGCCGGCAGTCCCATTGCCACACCCGACCCGCCGGTGATCAGCGCGTGGCTTGCCGCGGCCTCGCCGATCGCGACCAGATGCGCGTCGGTGATGGCATCGACGATGGCGTAGCGGCGGCCCGTTCCTTCAACTGTGTCATCGCATCGCGGATCGCATGGGCGCCCTGATCGACGGTCACGAACGGGACCAGCCCGACCGTGCCCTCGGTCTGTCGTGACAACACCCGCACGAGGTTCGCGTCGGTCATCGGCGTCAGCGGATGGTTTTCCATTCCGCTCTCGTTCAGCAGACTGCCGCCCGCAAACAGGTAGCCGAGATAGACGGTGCGGGCATTGGTCGGGAACGCCGGGCACGCCAAGCGCGAATCCGCAACCCAGGGCAGCGATCAGCGCATCCGCCAACCGGACCGATATTGCCCTGATCCGGTGCTGTCGAAGGTCGAGCAGTATTTGAAGAAATACTGCCGGGCGCCGGCCGCCTGCAGCCATTTCAGCGCGGCGAGCGACTTCATCGACCGCCTGCCGCGCCGGCGCGGTGCGCGACTTCAGCGCCACCACGACGGCGTCGGCGTCTGGCACCGGCATATCGGCGGATGGCACACCGATCAATTGCACTGTCCGCATGCCGCCGCGCACCAGCATCGAACACAGATCGGTTGCACCCGTGAAATCGTCGGCGATCGCACCTAGCAGCATCGTCCCGCCCTCCCTCTTGTAAGGCTTTACGCGGCCAGCACAGCGGCGAGGCGCGCGGCCTGTTCATTCCATGACGGCAGCGACTGGCCGGATTGCCACGCCACCTCTGCCATGTCGTGCAGCAACGGCCGGTCGAAGATCAGCCGGCGCATCGCTTTCGAAATTGCTCGACATCGCCGGGCGCGCACACCACGCCGGCTTCCGGTCCCACCAGCGACTGGCACCGCACCGACATTGGTGACCGCGACCGCCAGGCCGCGACGCATCGCTTCGGCGATCGCCACACCGTATCCCTCGAAATACGACGCCAGGGCGAATAGATCGGTGCCGCCCACAGCGCCTCGGTCACGTCGTCCGACGAAGCGCACGCGGCGGGCGATCTGCAGTTCCTCGGCCAGCGCGCGCAACGTGGCCGCATGCACCGGATCACGATCGGACGGACCCGCGATGGTCAGCGTCCAGTCGAGGTCGAACAGCCGGCTGAGCGCGCGCAGCAGCACGTCGTGCCCCTTGCGCGGGATCAGCGCGCCGACCGACAGAATTTGGCAGCCTCGGTCCGGCGGAACCGGTCGCACCGCGGCAGATCGTCGATGCCAGGGATGATGACGCTGATCCGTTCGGCGGCGCGCCGAATTCGCGGACCAAGCGATCCGCCGTCTGGTCGCTGGTCACGACAAGCCGCGGCAGGTCGCGAAACATCGCCGCGTCTGTCGCATGCAGGCGGTGACCGGTCTCATCGCGGCATGCCGGTTTCCAGCGAAGCCGGATGGTGTACCAGCGCCGTCACCTGGTGCAGCGGCAAGCCGTCGAAGGCCGGCAGCGCCAGCCCGTCGATCAGTTTCACGCTGTCGGCGGGCAAGCGCCGCCCAGGCCGTCCGAGCGGCGTAGATCGCGGCCTGGTCGGGATCGGGCAGGCGTCCGGCCAGTTCGACCACCTGCACGTCGTGTCCCAACGCGCGCAGGCCGTCCGCCATGCGCCGATCATAGGTATGGCCCCCGGAGACCGTCGCGAGCGGCCCGGGGACGATCAGGCAGACTTGCATGCGCGAGTCTTAGCAGCAGTCATCCGCGACGCAGTCATCTCGCTTGCCGGATGACGCGTTCTGAGGCGATGGGTTAGTGATGATGCCTCGACCGCGGAGAATTCCATGCCGGCCCCAGCCCAATCGACCGTCGCCTCCGTCCTGGACCATGCCGACGCCAATCTGGCCAGCGTCGCGCGCCACCTGTTCGACCTGCTGCGCATCAAGTCGATCAGCGCCCAGCCGGCGCATGCCGCGGATTGCGTCAAGGCGGCCGAATGGTGGCGCGACCAGTTGACGGGCCTGGGATTCGAGGCCTCCGTCCGGCCGACCGCCGGCCATCCCGTGGTGGTCGGCGCATCTGGGCGGGCCGGCGGACTACAAGGGGCCGCACATCCTGTTCTACGGCCACTACGACGTGCAGCCGGTCGATCCGCTGTCGCTGTGGCACAGCGATCCGTTCGACCCGCAATACGTCGATGGCCCGCGCGGCAAGCGCTTCGTCGCCCGCGGCGCGGTGGACGACAAAGGCCAGACGGTGATGTTCCTGGAAGCCCTGCGCGCCTGGCGCACCGCCGGCGGCGGCATTCCCGCGCGCATCACCGTGCTGATCGAGGGCGAGGAAGAGGTCGGTTCGGTCAACCTCGACCCGTTCCTGCGCGCGAACAAGGCCGACCTCGTGGCGGACGTGGCGCTGATCAGCGACACCGGCATGTGGGACGTCGACACGCCCGCGATCACCACCCGCCTGCGCGGCATGACCTATGCCGAGGTGACCCTGAAGGCGGCCAACCGCGACCTGCACTCCGGGCTGTACGGCGGGTCGGCACTGAACCCGATCAACGCGCTGACGAAAATCCTCGGCGCAACTGCAGGACGAGAACGGCCGCATCCAGTTGCCCGGCTTCTACGACAAGGTCGCGCCGGTTTAGAATTCCCAGCGCGCGCAATGGGACGCGCTGGGCTTCGACGAGGCGGCGTTCCTGGCGCGGCATCGGCCTGACCATCCCGGCCGGCGAACGCGGCTACGCGGCGCTGGAGCGGCTGTGGGCGCGCCCGACCGCCGACATCAACGGCATCTGGGGCGGCTATACCGGCGCCGGCAGCAAGACGGTGATCGCGTCGGAGGCCTCGGCAAAGGTCTCCTTCCGGCTGGTGCCGAACCAGGATCCGGACGAGGTGATGGAGCAGTTCAAGCGCTTCGTGACGGACCGCCTGCCGCCCGGCGCGACCGCGACCTTCGCCGATTTCGCCCGCGCGCCGGGGATCGAGGTGAACGTCGACAGCCCCCATGTCCGCTGGCGCTCTGGCCGCGCTGGAGGAGGAGTACGGCAAGCCGGCGCTGCTGATGGGCAGCGGCGGGTCGATCCCGGTGGTGACGTCGCTGCGCTCGATCCTGGGGGTGGATTCGCTGCTGATGGGGTTCGGGCTGGACGACGACCAGGTGCATAGCCCGAACGAGAAGTTCGAGGAGGCCTGCTTCCATCACGGCATCCGCTCGCATGTGCGGCTGCTGGCGAAGTTCGCGGGCGGGTAATCCCAGAGCAATATCAGCGTGACCTTAATCGGGAAGCGACCTCAGGCTGATGAAATTGCTCGCGAATCCACAACAAGAGCATTGTCGACAAATTTGGTGGATCGCTCGCCGAACTCTCAGCCGCGACGCACATCGCTAGACCAATTTCAATCCGATCTGTTGATACAGCGACAGAAAGTCGAAATTGTTCCACACCTCGGCGATCTTCCCGTCCTTCGTTCGAGCAATCACCATGCCATGCAACTGAACCGGCCGGTTCGTTGGGGGCATCGAAAGTCCGAGGCCGGTGTGCGTCCCCGTCACCGAGACGCGGGCCGCTATCTTGTTTCCGTCGGAGAGCGCATCCTCGACAGTGAAGTGGATATCGGGAAACGCGGCCTTCAGGCGTCGGTAGAACGGCTTGAACGTGGCCGGTCCGCGAACATCATCACCCTCCGCGGTCGACAGGCCATGAGAGATCGCGTCTTCCGTCGTCAGTTCATCGATGACGCTCTCGCGTCCCTGGTTCCAGACGTCCTCGAACCAGCGATGTATCAGCGTGTCCATAACGCGGATCCTCCCCGAACGTGGTTGATTGGCCGACGAATTACTCTTAGCACGAACGTAGTTCTGCCGTCGTTCAACGCTCACGCCACCGAGCAGAAAAGCCCTTGCAATTCCGGGGCCCCTGGCCGATATACGCGCTTGGCTTTCCGTGATTGCGTGATTAGCGGGCGGTTTTTTTCGTCCGAAATTCCGGAAAATTTCCATCTGAAAACCGTTCGTCCCCATTTAATCGCGCGGGGCGACGAACTCACAAGCGTTACCCGCTCCCATAACCGGGACGGGCGCTGGAGCATACCTACGTCTTGACCCAAACTACTTTCGCGGCCCTCGGCTTGTCCGAGCCGCTGCTGCGCGCCCTTGAGACGCGCAAGTTCGCAAATTCCCACCCCAATCCAGGCCGATGCCATCCCGCCTCTGCTGGCGGACAAAGATCTGCTCGGTATCGCCCAGACCGGCAGCGGCAAGACCGCCGCCTTCGCCCTGCCGATCCTGCAGCATCTCGCGGCGCAGCCGGTCCGTCCTGCGCCCTTCGTGGCCCGCGCCCTGATCCTCGCGCCCGACGCGGGAACTGGCGCTGCAGATCGACGAAACCGTCCGCGCGCTGTCGATCCACCTGCCGCGCTGCGCACGTCGTCATCATCGGCGGCGCCAGCCGCTTCAAGCAGGTCGAGGCAATGCGCCGCGGCGCCGACATCGTCATCGGCACCCCCGGCCGCGTCTGCGACCTGATGCAAACCCGCGAACTGCAACTCGGCGCGGTCAGCCAGTTCGTGCTGGATGAGGCCGACCGGATGCTCGATCTGGGCTTCATCAAGGACATCCGCCGCATCGTCGCCGCTTTGCCGCCGCAGCGTCAGTCCTGCCTGTTCTCGGCCACCATGCCGGCCGAGGTCACCAGCCTGGCGAACAGCCTGCTGCGCAATCCGATCCGGGTGGAGATCGCCCGCAAGGAAGAGACCGCGCCGAAGATCGACCAGTTCGTCCATCATCTGCCGCAGAGCGGCAAGCAGTCGCTGCTGCTGTCCATGCTGCAGGATGACGCGTTCACCCGGGTCATCGTGTTCACCCGCACCAAGCACGGCGCCAACAAGGTGGCCGGCGTGCTGGAGAATGCCGGCATCCAGGTCAACGCGATCCACGGCAACAAGAGCCAGCCGCAGCGCGAAAAGGCTCTGCGCGAATTCCGCACCGGCCGAGCCCGCGTTCTGGTCGCCACCGATATCGCCGCCCGCGGGATCGACGTGACCGGGATTTCCCACGTCATCAACTTCGACCTGCCGGTCGAGGCCGAAAGCTATGTCCACCGCATCGGCCGCACCGCGCGCGCCGGCGCCGCGGGCATCGCGATCTCCTTCTGCGATCCCGTCGGAGCGTGGCGTGCTGCGCCAGATCGAGCGTCAGATGAACTTCTCCATCGCGGTCGTGGGCGACGCTCCGCCGCCGATGACGCACCAGCCGAAGCGCCCGGCGCGCCCGGCCAGGCGCAACGCCGCCGCTATAACGACCGCGGCAACCGGGGCATGCGCTCCGCCGCGTAGTGACCACCCTCTACATCGACGGCGACGCCTGCCCGGTCCGCGACGAGGTCTATCGCGTCGCGGACCGGCTGGGTCTGCCGGTGTTCGTCGTCGCCAACGGCTCGCGTCCGATCCGGCCCACCGGACGGCCGAACGTGACCATGATCACCGTCGAGGCCGGCGCCGACGTCGCCGACGACTGGATCGCCGAACGCGTCACCAAGGCGGACGTCTGCATCACCAGCGACATTCCGCTGGCATCGCGCTGCCTGGCCAAAGGCGGCCGCGCCCTGCCGCCTAACGGCAAGATCTGGACCGCGGACAATATCGGCAACGCCCTCGCCGGCCGCGAGGTCGGCCGCTATCTCCGCGAGATGGGCCTGAATACCGGCGGTCCGGCGCCGCTGACGAAACAGGATCGCTCGTAGGTTCCTCAGCGCGCTGGATACACTGGTCCGGGCGGCACAGCGGGAACGACCGGCACAAGGTTCGTAGCGTCGCAGAATTACCTTGGCTACCAATCGATCGCAGGCTCCCCTCCGATACGGCGACAGGGCGAAACTTGATCGGTCGTAGCCCGTCACGCTCTGATCGTGGCGCTCGGCGGCGAAAGTCGATACGACAGGCGTAATGCGCTGGTTACCGATCCTGCCGTTGCTCGTTCTTTCCGCTTGCCTGGGAGGCCCGATGCCCGACGCTCACGTCCCACCCTTCGCTAAAGTCCCCTACGAGCGGTTCTCGCGAGAGGCGGTGGTCGCCGTCGCCATGCGGGAATGGCGGCTATTCGGCCAGAACATCGCCGACCCGGAAGCCGAGGCAACCCGCGTCATAAAACCCGAACGAGAGGAGGGCCTGTGGCAGCGGGTCGGCGAATACTGGTGGCTCGGTCTCAATGCCGGATCGGCGGAGAGCGCCTGGACCGGCAAGCATGACGGGAATGGCACTGTGTTTCCTCCCGACGTTGACGGTGACTACGCCTGGTCAGCGGCATTCATTTCTTACGTGATGCGAATCGCCGGGGCGGGGCGGCGCTTCCCCTATTCGGGGGATCATGCGGACTACATCAATGCAGCCAGGCGGGTCTCGCTTGGGGAAACGAAGGCTTGGCTGGTCGCCGCCGAGCGGGTGCAGGACTATGCGCCGCGGGCTGGAGATTTGGTTTGCTTTGGGCGCGGGAAAGCGAAAGGGCTGCGGTTTGAGGACTTGCCGACGCCGGATCTGTTCACCTCGCATTGCGATATCGTTGTCGATACGACAGTGCCGGGACAGATCGCGGTGATCGGCGGGAATGTGGAGGATTCGGTCACGATGAACACCGTGCCGGTGACCGCCGACGGCAAACTGGCGGCCCCGGAAGGTGTTGTGCTGGACACACGATTTCCGTGGATGGCGGTGTTGCGAATTGTTGACTGAGGACGCCCCGCCGGCGGGCAGATGAAGCCTGGCGCCGACTGCATCTTGCCCCGTTCAGCGCGATTGATGCTCTAAGCTGAACGCCGCGCGCCCATCGCGCCGGTGTTGCGTCGCTCTTCCTCTGCTCGGACGGTATCGAGCAGAAAGTGCGGCCCAAGCGCCTCAAGGTTTACCGCGCCGAGCTGGCCGAGCACCAGATCGATCTCCCGTTGCAGGATGGATACGGCCTTCTTGACCCCCTCCAGCCCACCCGCCGTCGCGCCATACAGGGTCGCCCGGCCGGTCATAACGAAATCGGCCCCCAGGCACAGGGCCGCCACGATGTCGGAACCGCGGCGAACACCGCTATCCAGCAGCAACGGTACATCCGGCCCAACCGCGGCTCGGATCATCGGCAGCATGTCCAGCGGGGACGGCATCATATCCAGTTGCCGCGCGCCGTGGTTTGAGACGATCAGCCCGTCCACACCCATGCCCGTGGCGATGCGCGCGTCCTCAGGGTGCATGACGCCTTTCAGCAGCAGCTTGCCGGGCCATGCGGTGCGGATCGCCTCAAGATCCCGCCACGTCTGGCTGGCGTCGGGCGTCTGCTTGGCGAACATGTCGGCGACCTGGTCCGGGGTCGCACCAGGCGGCGCGTACGCCTGCCAATTTGCCAGCATCGGCAAGCCGCCCTTGGCGAAATAGTTGGTCACCCAGGCGGGGTGCAGCATCGCCTCCAGGATCGTCGGCAGGGTCATGCGCAGCGGTCGGACAAAACCATTGCGCCGGTTGCGTTCGCGGTTTGAGGACACCGGCACGTCGCAGGTCACCGCAATCGTCGTCAGACCGAGGTCCTTGGCGCGCTTGACGAGGTCAAGCTGAAACGCCCGATCGCGCGCGCCGTAGATCTGATACCAGAGGTTCTTCGGAGCGAGTTTCGCGCCCTGCTCCATCGATGCGTTCGACGCGCCGGACATCAGATAGGGAATGTCGGCCTCGGCCGCCGCCTGCGCCAGATACAACTCTGCGTCCCGGCGAAACGCACCGGCCATGCCGGTAGGTGCGATTCCGAACGGACTGGCATAGGTCCGATCGAACAGCCTGGCTCGCTGCTCGCGCTTGGATGTATCTATATAGTAGCGAGGCACCAGACGCAGCTCGCGGAAAGCGTCGGCGTTGGTGCGCAGGCCAACCTCATCCTCCACGCCGCCTTCGATGAAGTCGAACATGATCTTCGGCAGGCGGCGCTTCGCCATGCGTTTGAGGTCGTCAATGTTGATCGCGCTATCGATGCGGCTCATGTTCTTTTTCGTTTCCTCCAGACGGGCTCCGAATTACCGGCTCAGTTCGCGTGTCATCTCGTCAATCCCATTCACCGTCAGCGGGAACATGCGGCCTTCCATCAGGTCGTTGACCATGTTGATCGAGCGCACATGTCCCCAACTTTGTTTCGGGGTCGGGTTCAGCCAGGCGCTGCGGCGGTAGTGCGAGGTCAGCCGGTCCAGCCAGACGTCGCCGGGTTCCTCATTGAAATGCTCGACGGAGCCGCCTGGCATGGTGATCTCGTATGGACTCATGGCCGCGTCGCCGACGATGATCAGCTTGTAGTCTGGACCGTAGGTGCGCAGGACCTGCCAGGTCGGGATCACCTGCTCGAACCGGCGACGGTTGTTCTTCCAGACCTTCTCGTAGGGGAAGTTATGGAAATAATAATATTCCAGGTGCTTGAATTCTGTCCGTGCGGCGGAAAACAATTCCTCGGTCAGCTTGATGTGGTCGTCCATCGATCCGCCGACATCCAGGAACAGCAGCACCTTCACCGTATTGTGGCGCTCCGGCACCATCTTCAAATCCAGGCTGCCGGCATTGTTCGCGGTCGAGCGGATCGTGTCGGGAAGATCCAGCTCCGTCGCCGCTCCCTGCCTGGCAAACCGGCGCAAACGGCGCAATGCCAGCTTCATGCCGCGCGTGCCAAGTTCGACGGTATCGTCCAGATCCTTGTAATCTCGCCGGTCCCAGACCTTCACGGCGCGCCGATGTCGCGATTCATCCTGCCCGATCCGCACGCCTTCGGGGTTGTAGCCATAAGCGCCGAACGGCGAGGTCCCGGCCGTGCCGATCCATTTCGATCCGCCCTGATGCCGGCCCTTCTGCTCCGCCAGCAGTTCCTTCAGTCGGTTCATGATGGCGTCGAACCCACCGAGCGCCTGGATCTTCGCCATTTCCTCCGGTGTCAGCAGTTTCTCGGCCAGCTTGCGCAGCCATTCTTCCGGCAGATCCTCGACCTTCACGCCCTCCGGCGGCTCAAGGCCTTTGAAGCACTGCGCAAAAACCCGATCGAACTTGTCCAGGTGGCGCTCGTCCTTCACCAAGGTCGCGCGTGCCAGATAGTAGAAATCCTCGACACTGTATTCCGCCACGCCGGCCTTCATCGCCCCCATCAGGGTCAGATATTCCGTCGTGGAGGCCGGCAGTCCGGCGGAACGCAGGGCCAGGACGAGATGCGAGAACATCAGGCCCCCCGTCGTGCCAGAAACGCGAGACGCTCGAACAGATGCACGTCCTGTTCGTTCTTCAGCAAGGCGCCGTGCAGCGGCGGAATGACGAGGTGTTTCTCATTGGTGCGCAGCGCTTCGACCGGCAGGTCTTCAACCATCAGCAGCTTCAGCCAATCCAGCAGTTCGGACGTCGCGGGCTTCTTCTTCAGGCCAGGTACGTCGCGGACCTGGAAGAAGACGTTCAGCGCCTCCCGCGCCAGATCCTTGCGGATGTCGGGATAGTGCGCCTGCACAATCCGCTCCATCGTTTCGCGATCCGGGAAGCGGATGTAGTGGAAGAAGCAGCGCCGCAGGAAGGCGTCCGGCAGTTCCTTTTCGTTGTTGGAGGTGATGATCACCACCGGCCGGTGCTTCGCTTGGACCGTCTTGCGGGTCTCATAGACAAAAAACTGCATGCGATCGAGTTCGAGCAGCAGGTCGTTGGGGAATTCGATATCGGCTTTGTCTACCTCGTCGATCAATACGACCGTTTGCTCCTCGGCCTCGAACGCGTCCCACAATTTGCCGCGCACGATGTAGTTGCCGATGTCATGCACACGGGGATCGCCAAGCTGCCCGTCGCGCAGGCGGGACACCGCGTCGTATTCGTAAAGGCCCTGCTGCGCCTTGGTGGTGGATTTGACGTGCCACTCAATCAGCGGCTTATCGAGCGAGGCGGCCACCTCGTGCGCCAGGATGGTCTTGCCGGTGCCAGGCTCGCCCTTCACCAGCAACGGGCGTTGCAGGGTGACGGCGGCGTTGACCGCCACCTCCAGATCGCGGGTCGCGATATACTTCTCGGTACTCTTGAATCCGGCCACGGCCAGGGTCCTCAGGTTGTTTGGGCGATTGTCGCGGGATTGGCGGCGCTGGGCAAGCGGGAGATGCGGTCGGATTAAAGCACGCGGCGCCGGATGCCGTTCCTGAGGGAAACCGTATTGAAATTGAGCAGTAGTCCAGCCTTGCAGCGACTAAGGCGCAGGTAGGTTTGAAGCTGGGCTTTGTGGAGTGGGAGTATGTGCTCGACGGATTTGAGTTCCAAGATGACCTCGCCCCTCACAATCACGTCCGCGCGGTAACCGCATTCCAGGCGGACACCGTCGTAGTCCAGCGGTAGCTCGACCTGGCAGGTATAGGGAATCTCGTTGCGGTTGAATTCGTGGCAGAGGCAACGTTCGTATGCGCTCTCGAGCAGGCCGGGGCCAAGGTGGGTGTGCACCCTCATCGCGAGCGCAATAATGCGCCTTGTAAGTTCGGTGTCGTGGGCGAGGGGCATGGTTGGTTTTGTCGCAGATGTAGGTTTATCAAGCATTAAAGGCAGGCGCAGGGCGCTCCGTAGTCAAATTAAGCGGACACGGTGTTCGGTGGAGTTCCACGAAGCTCATGCCCCCGGTGTGCACGATGTCCGAACGTTAACAGGGCCCATGCTGGATCGTGCTTTACCCTAAGAGTCTGTCCGGAATTTATCCATTGGAATTGCTCAGCTTTCTTGGCATCAGGCGAACGGAGGCCAGCCTAAGGAATGCGAGAGCGTTACGGGTCCGGTTCTCGAAATCCTTCGCCAATCGACGACACCGGTTGAGCCAGGCGAAAGTTCTTTCGACGACCCAGCGTCTGGGCAGAACTTCGAAGCCCTGGGCGGTATCCGAACGTTTGACGATTTCGACGGCCAACCCAGGCAATACCTTGGCCAGTTCGGTGCGGAATTTCGGCCCCTGGTAACCGCCGTCAGCAAAGAGCTTTTTAAGAAACGGATACAGCCCGAACAGGGTCGCCGGAACCAGTATCCCGCCATCGCGCTCCTGAACATCGGCCGGATGAACCACGGCGTGCATCAGCATCCCTCGGTATCCACCAGGATGTGTCGCTTCTTGCCGTTGATCTTCTTGCCTGCATCATAACCCGAGGAATCGATGTGTGCGCCGCCTTTTTCGGCGCTTTTAACGCTATGACTGTCGATGACGCAGGCGGTCGGACTCGCTTGCCGATCGACCAGTTCACGGCATTTCTGATAGAGCTCATAGTGAATTCTCAACAACGTCCCGTCGTACTCCCAGAGTTGGAAGTAGTCGAACAAGGTGCTTCGCGGCGGCAAGTCCCTGGGAATATAGCGCCACTGACACCCCGTGCTCAGAATGTACAAGAGGCCATTTACCACCTCACGTTCATCGATCTCGCGTCGGCGGCCCCCGCGCTTGGCTGGCGGGATCAGATGCTCCAAGTGCCCCCATTCCTCGTCGGTCAGGTCACTTGGATAGCGCAGCTTGTCCCGGTTGTACCGAGGACGGTTCTCAGTGGTCCACATTATGCCCATCGCGAATCGATGCCGTCATCGAATTACAGCAGAGTCAATGGGTTCAAGCCCCCTGTGCTAACCGACTCTAACAACTCGGAAATTTCTGGGACGGACACTCAGGATATCGACCGCCGAAAAACCGTCCAAGTTGCTTCGCATTTCTCCGGAAGATCTCCTGATTTTACTACATCTCCAAACTTTCTCGACAACTATTGGGTGGGCCAAAATAATCACTCTCGACAATGCCGGCCGCGCCGCTTCGGCGGAAGGCCGAGCCAGGCCGGGAGATTTGGTAGATACGCGGGGCGCGAGCTGACATCTCAATCTTCCACCGACAAGCCACCAGACGTCAAAATTATCGGATGAGGGGCCATCCCTATTGACCATCGACGCAAATATGGTAGGCTAAGAACCATAGGATTAGGTTTTTGTCCGAATCCGCGTACCCATCGAAATAGTAGCCTCCGGCCCCGTTTAAGTCGAATTGGTAGCGTGGGTTGCCGTCCCGTGGGGTCTATAGAGGGTGCTTGAGCTTCAATCAGCGCAAGGCGGCTCTGGCAGGAAAGTTGTTGATGAAGCCCAAGAACCACCTTATCAATGTTTTGGCCATTGCGGCAGTAGGAATTTCGATTGCGGTCCTAGGCTTCGTTGGGCTTCTGGCGTTCGAGGACTACGTTAGGATAGCGCCATCTCGTAGCGTTTTAGGCGGACAAATTTCGCCTAAAGAGCCGCGTGAGACTCCTACTCAAAGCGATAACAAGGGAGAGATACTGTCGAACGCAGACGCATTGGCCCTAACTCAATCATTCCTTTCACTATTTGCCTTGTTCCTTGCGTTTATAGGGCTCGTAGCTACGCTGGCACTTTGGTGGCTCCAGAAAAAATTAGAGGAACTTAACGGTCAGTCCTCAAGCCTTTCGGGTACCTGGTGGACGCACAGAATGACAATGTTATTTCATTTATTGATTTTGTGTGGTCTCGAACTCCCCAAATCACCTTTACCCAGCAAATCTCGTTTCAAGTTGTTTGGTCGCTGGCGCCAATACAGCAGTTCTTTGTTACACATGAGTTAGAGAACTTCTGGAGTAGCGACTATAGGAAGAGATCGCGCGGTCGGATATATTTTATTTTAGCGATGCACAAATTCGCCTCGGACCCTACCGATATGACCTACGCATCCCGTGGCCCCCGTCAGATCGATCGCACTTCGCAAAAGACGGCAATCGACTTACTCCTGATTGCGAGAAGCGATCAGCACGCGGACCGACGGCTGTACCGAAGTGCCTCACTTCGCCTGTCTCAGGCGTTTCGGCAATGCGAGATGTTTGAAGAGGCCAGGACGGTCCTAAAGAAATCTCGATACGGCTAGCAGACAGAAATCCGACGCCTTGGGAAGAAACCTTGGGCAGTGGGGCGGCGCCATGGTCGATCTGCAGGAAGGTTTGGCTAATCCATCCGAGTCAAATCGAGCGTCTCATTTTGCTGCCGCGAGTAAAACAATGAGCAACGTTTATCGCAGCATGTTCGGCGACAATCGCGGCCTAGCTGACTTTAACGAAAGCGATTTACCTAATATCGCTTACTATAGTGCAAAAGCGATGTGGGCCGCCCGGTTGACGCAGGCGTCGGATGATCCGTCTATTGCAGCGGGAGAGAAGCTATTAGGCGAAGCAATCAACCGGATTGGAACATAGCCGAGAAAATTGGGCCGGAATATCTTGCTTTTACTTTGGAATTCCCTTCTATTTTGAGTAAGCTTATTGCCCGCGTCAAGGATGAACAATTAAGATTTCTTATTGGTAGGGATTTTATATTCCGAACTGGGATCGGGCGAATTCGAATCCGCTCACTTTATGTTGTTTCGAAAACTCTTGGAACAAGCTGGCGTCCATGTCGCCAACCTGCAGGATGTGCCAACGCGCGAAGCAACGCGGAACCTAATATCGGGTTTGTACCAGATTTATGAGCACGATCCCTTTCTGGTTGCTCTGGGGGCTCAGTATATTCTGGAGGCTCAGGCGGACAATATGCTAACACAAATAAGAGACGGATTTGCGAAACTGGATCGTCTCAAAGGCAGACCACTGCAGTTCTTTGTCGTGCATTCCGTTGAAGAACCAAAGCACATATCGGCCATGCGAGACTGCATTAATCGAGCGGTTGCGGTTGGGGATACGGACCTAGTTTCTGCGGGTGCGAAAAAGTGCCTCGATCTATTCGGCAATTTTTGGACCGCCTTCGACGACTAGCACTGTGCGAGTTATTGAGATCGGTTGAGGCGGAAACGTAGCTGAACCGACTTACCCAGCGGGCCTGAGAAGCCAAATGGAACGGGCTGTGCCTCAAGCACTCGCTGCTTATTGAGCCAGAGCATGTGCAGGCCGTTGCTATTAGGCGGAGACGCTGCGTTGCTCAACATCGGTCCGTCAATCGGGGGGTGCAGGGTCGAGATCATTCGAGCTTGGCCGACTGGATAGGCTTGCAGCGACAAGTGGACACGGAGTTACGCAGAGTCTGGCGGAGTTTCACGGAGGCGAACTTTCATGGTTTCCACGGAGGCGGAATCGGACCAGAATTACAAGACGTAACTTTGTCCTCAAGGCATGCTCCAAAAAAGCATTATGTCGATTTGGCCATCGAATTACCAAAATTATCTATTCTCCTTGGTACAATAGACAGTGTATAATGGAAGTTTGCTTACACCGCGCTAGGGGTAACGAATAGATATAACACCTTTACTCCGTGTAACTCCGTGCAAAACTCCGTGTCCGATTGATTTAACGCCGGAGCAGCATAAAAGCCGGGAATAGGACCACGACCGCCGCCTCATGCCGCAATCCCCTCCACCGGCGCCAACGGCGGCCTCCCGCGGATCATGTCCGACGCCTTCTCGGCAATCATCATCGTCGAACTGTAAGTATTCGCCGACGGCATGCTCGGCATGATCGACGCGTCCACCACCCGGATCCCCTGCAACCCATGGATGCGCAACTCATCGTCCACGACCGACGTCTTGTCCGTCACCGGTCCCATCCGAGCGGTGCCGATCAGGTGGTAGGCCGTCGACCCGTACTGGCGCGCGTAATCCAGCCACTCGTCATCCGTATGGACATCAGGACCCGGCAGCGAGTCGGACTCGAAATAGGGTGCCAAGCGCTCGCGTGTGCAACAACTGGCGCGCCCAGTGCATGCCCCTTGACAAGCACGCGCTGATCCATCGGGTCCTTCAGATAGTTCGGCTGGATGATCGGATCGACGAACGGATCGGTGCTGCGGGCGCGGACATAGCCGATGCTCTCCGGCCGATGCTGCCAGACGCCGCAGGTCATCCCGGGATAGTCGTCCAGCAGCCCGACAAACCCCTGCTTGTAGCTGGCGGGACTGAACACGCCCTGGATGTCGGGCTGGCGCATCGTGTCCTCGGTCTTCCAGAACCAATGCACGATCGACGGCGACACCGCCAGGATGCTCGGTTTGCCCATCATCCAGCGAGCGATCTGTCCCACCAGGCCCAACCCGTGCGACATCTCGTTCATGGTGCGGACGTTCTTCACCCGCGCGACGATCCGGGTCGAGTAATGGTCGCGGAAATTCTCCCCCACCGGCAGATCGGCGACCACCGGCACGCCGAGGTCGTGCAGCAACCAGGCCGGTCCGACACCGGACATCTGCAACAGCTTCGCCGTATTGGCGGTGCCGGAGGAGACGATCACCTCCTTCCGAGCGAATACCTCTCGCTGCACCGACCGGTCGCGGTCGTTCACGTAGCGCACACCGGTCGCCCGGGTGCCGTCGAACAGAATGCGGGCGGCCCGCGCATCGGTTCGCACGTCCAGCCGGCCGGTGGCTCGGGCGGGGTGCAGGAAGACCCGCGCGGCGGAATGGCGGTAACCGCGGTGGATCAGGCGCTGGAAGTAACCCACGCCCATCTGGCTGTCGCCGCTGTTGTAGTCGACGCAGCGCGGCATCCCGAGTTCCTGGGCGCCTTCGATGAACGCCTCCATCGCCGGATGGATCCAGTCGTTGTCGGTGACCGGCAGGCTTGCCCGCGCGTCCGTGGATGCGGTCGTCGCCGACCCCCAGACGCCGTTCCCCGCGCTTGAAATAGGGGAGAATATCGACATAGCCCCAGCCGCGATTGCCGCGCTGCGCCCAGTGGTCGAAATCCTCGCGCTGGCCGCGATTGTAGATCATGCCGTTGATGGAGCTTGACCCACCCAGCGTGCGGCCCTGCGTCGTGGGGATGCTGCGGCCGTTGATGCCCTCGCCCGGTTCGGTCTGGAACTGCCAGGTGTAGGCCGGGTTGAACAGCATCTTGATGAAGCCGGCCGGGATGTGGATGTACGGGTGGCGGTCGGGCGGCCCGCATTCCAGCACGCAGACGGTGACGTCCGGATCCTCGGTCAGCCGGCTGGCCAGCACCGAACCCGGCGGCCCCGCTGCCGACGATCACATAATCGAACGTATCCGCCATCCTCGGTTTCCCCTCATCGCTGCCGCCGGTTTGCTCGGCACAGCGGTTTCATTCTATGCTGCGCGTTTCAGACCAATCCAAGCCACGAGGATCCGCGCATGGAGTATGTCTGCGACGCTCCGCACAATCGCACCTGGTTCCGCCTCGTCACGGAAGGCGAAGCCGTCGCCGAGTCGCTGGAAATGCGGCACGCGGTGGAAAAACACTACCGGCGGGAGCGGGAGCGCGCCGCCGACGCGTTTCACCCCACTACATCGGTGTTCATCGAGCAGGACATCAACAAGGAAGCGCATATCAGGCGCTCGATGCCGCAGTTCCTGACCTTGCGCGACCAGGACGGGAAGGCGCTGGTCACCGCGATGCTGCCGCCGAAAGGGAAGGCCGGCGGCGGCTGCATCATCGTCGGTCCCGGCAACGCCGACCCCTATCCCGAACATGGCGACGCGATCGCGGCGTTGGCCAACCATTTCGGCACGACCCTCGACCGCGAGCAGTTGTTACCCGTATCGTCGATAGACATCTGCAGGAGGATCAGTCCATGGCCATCACGTTGGAAAAATTTGCCGCCGACTGCCACGCCGCCCTGAAGGCCCAGCCCGGCACGCCCGGCCGGGAGCAGGTGCGCAAGCTGGTGGAGCAGGCGCTGGCGGATCCGGAGTTCGTCGCGACCTACATCCCGCCCGGCACGCCGGAGCGGCATCTGCTTTATGAGGACGCCGAACTCGGGTTCGCCATCCTGGCGCACGGCTATATCGGGCCGAAGGGCAGCAAGCCGCACGATCACGGCCCGTCCTGGGCGATCTACGGCCAGGCCGCCGGCGAGACGATCATGACCGACTGGGATTGCGTGGCGCGTCCGACCGATGCGGCGCCGGGCAAGGCCGTCGCGAACCGCGACTACGTCATGAAGCCGGGCGATGCGTATCTTTACGACGTTGGCGTGCTGCACTCGCCGGAGCGGAAGGGCGACACCCGCCTGCTGCGGATCGAAGGGCTGAACATGGCGAAGGTGAAGCGGTTCCCGTACGAGGCGGTCACGCTCAGCCAGGCGGCGGAATAATCTGCCCTTCCTCGCTTACCAGGCTCAGCTGACCGAAACGGCGGTCCCTCGTCCTTTTGAGCCGCGACGGGACAGCGGGTATCTCAGCGCGTGCCCGCGAGCCGCATGGGCGTGCCCTGAGCATACGCCAGGATCTGTTCGAAGCATTCACGGAAATAGAGCTCAAAATTATCCCACTCGGCCCAACCGAGATGTGGGGTGCACAGAACGTTAGGCATCGAGAGAAAGGGATGGCTGCCCCCAGTGATTGGTTCATCCTCGTACACGTCCACCGCCGCATAGCCGGGACGGCCGGCGCGCAACGCCGCCAGCAACGCTCCGGGTTGGATAAGTTCGGCGCGCGACGTGTTGACCAGCAGCGCGGTGGACTTCATCCGCGCCAGATCTTGAGGCCCGACGATGCCGCTCGTGTCGGAGCGCAGGCGGACGTGTAGCGACAGGACATCGGACCGCTCAAACAGATCCGCCTTGCTGGTGGCGAAATCGTACCCTGCGGCTTCGGCTTTCGCCGCGGACGCCCGCTGGCCCCAGGCGAGGACATTCATTCCCATCCCCGCCCCGGCCCGAGCAACAATCGTTCCGATAGCACCCAGGCCGAAGATGCCCAACGTGCTGCCGCTCAAGCGAAACGAAAGCGTGCATGGCCACTCGCCGCGCCGCATCCGTTCCGCCTCAAGCGCAATGTTCCGGCGCGAGGCGACGATCAGCGCGACAGTCAGTTCCGCTGGTGAGGCGGGCGAATTGCTCACACCGGTGGACACTAGGACGCCCCGCTCCCTGCAGACCTGATAGTCGATCGTTGTCGCCGCTCGTCCGACCAAGGCGATCAGTTTCAGGTTCGGCAAGCGCTCGATCAGCGTTCGGTCGAAGGTCACGCGTTCGCGGATCGCGACGACGATCTCGGCCGGACGCAGGCGTTCGACAAGTTGATCCAAATGGGTGGCGGGCTCGCGGTAGCGAATCACATCATGCCCAGCCAGGAGCGAGAAGCAGGACAAGCGATCGACAATGTCCTGATAGTCATCGGGGACAACAATAATCATATGATTTGAACCATATATTCGCGCAGCAGGCGTCCCCAGCCGAAAACCGGCGCGTGATATCCCGCCAGCCGCAGCACCGCCCACAGGCTGACCTGATTCGTGGTCAAAACCGGCTTGCCGATTGCTGCTTCCAGCTGGTCTACAATGCCGAGCGTCGACCAATTGCCGCAGGCCAACATCACTGCCTGAGCTTCCGGCCGATCGACTGCCATACCCATATCGTAAGCGGTCTGTTCGTCCAGCCGACCGATTTCCAAATCGCTGAGATGCCCTAGCGCCATATGCGCCACGACGGAAAGCCCGCTCGCCGTGAGAAACGCCGCGGTCGCCACATTGATTGCCTCGCTCCAAGGCGCACCGATGACCAGCCGCTCAATATGAAGCACCGTCAGCGCCTGAATCATTGCAGTCGTTGCTGTCGCTGCCTTCGTTCCCGAGGCCGCCTCGATCCGCTTGATCAGTTCTTGGTCGTATCCTATTTCGTTACGGACGCTTGACGCCATCACCGCCAGCACGATCGCATCCACATCGGCATCCGAGAGCTTCCGGCTCTCGGTTTCGATGTCCTCTACGATCTGCGCGGCGGAGAGCGGTTCGACCGGGCGTAGCGGCAAACGAGCGACGTGCAATGTGACCTCGTCGGGCATAATGCACGTGAGTTCGGGTTCCTGGGTCGTGTTGGATGACGGAAGCAGCAGGCCGATCCGCCTGCGACCTTGGCGCGATGGCATGATCTTGGTTCCCCCTTGCAGCGCCGGGACTGTCCCGCACAGTTCGGCCAGTGTCAAACTGGACTTTCCATCTGTCGCGGTTCCAGTAGCATGCACACAAATGACGGATGCGCCGACCAGCCCACGCCAGGACTATCCGAAGCTGCGGTCCGGCGAGACGGCATGGCAGCGCACCCTTTGGGCGATGGTCGGCATCCAGTTCGTCATGACAGCCGGGATCAACTTCCTCAGCCCGATCATTCCGCTGATGCTGCCGCAACTCGGCGTCGAATCGGTGAAGGGTATTGACATCTGGTCCGGCATCATCACGGGTTCCACGTCCTTCGTCGCAGCCTTCGCCTCACCGATCTGGGGCCGTGTGGCGGACCGGCACGGACGCAAACTCTCGCTGCTGCGCTCCAGTTTTGCCATTGCCGTGTTCACGGGGCTAATGGGGCTTTCGACAAATGTCTGGCAGTTCTTCGGGGCGAGGGCGATCATGGGAGCCTTCGCTGGGTTTTCCTCTGCCGCGATCGCGCTGGTAGCCAGCCAGGTGCCGGAGCGTCGCTTGGGCTACGCTCTGGGCTGGCTGGCTTCAGGGCAGTTGGTCGGATCGTTGGTCGGCCCGGTCGTTGGCGGATTGCTGGCGGATTTCACCGGCAGTTATCGCGCGCCGTTTTTCTGGTGCGCCGGGATCACCTGCGCTGGCCTGGCTTTGGTCTGGGCCGTGGTGACCGAAGAGTTCACGCCCGTGGCATCCAGCAGCAAGAGGCGCTCGTTATTCCCAAGCATCAGCTTATTGACGGGATCAGCTGGTCTGAGCGCCCTGTTTATGGTCTTGCTGATGGCACAACTCAGCACCCGCACCGTACAACCTGTCATTACGATCTTCGTGCAGGCGTTGATCGGCTCGCCGCCGCAGATCGCCACGCTGGCCGGGACTCGCTTTTTCCATCACCGGTCTGGCGGATCTTGTGTCCTCCCCGTTTCTGGGCAAACGCAGCGATGTGATCGGTTATCGGAGGGTCTTGCTGATCTGCCTGCTCGGCGCGACGCTGACCAGCGTGCCGCAGATTTTCGTCAACAACTACTGGGCATTCGTGGCCGAGCGCTTTGCCGTCGGGCTGTTCATCGGGGGTATCCTTCCCACAGCAAACGCGTTGATCGGCCGCAGCGTCGCACGTGAAAACCGTGGCACGATCTATGGGATGACATCTTCCGCCACGTTCCTCGGCAACTCGCTAGGGCCGTTGCTAGGCGGCGGGATTGCAGCCGGTTTCGGCATCCGTTGGGTGTTCGTGGTGACGGCAATGCTGCTGGCAGCCAATCTTGCGTGGGTCTGGTTCACGGTACCCGAGTTGAAGGAGGAAGACGGCTGATCAGGTGGCGGCTCCCGCAAAATCGCCGTGAAACAGAGCGCTGGCTCCGTCTCGAACCCGCGAATGCTCAACTGTCGCTCTGATAATGATCCATCATAGGTCGCCCTGGGACTCACCAAGCTCCTCCTCCATCGGACGTTGGGCCCGCATCTCCTGTCGAAATTTGTCGTATGCTGCCTGGTTGCCTTGATAGACGCAGCCACGAGGCCGGGATCGTACCAGTAATAAGTTTTGGTGCCTCCGACCATGCGCCAAATAGATTTGTGGCAGGCTTGCCCCGGGCGGCCGCCGTTACCTCGGGGGTTCGCACTGCAACGAAGCCGGCCTCAGCCAGCTTGTCGTCCAACTGAGCGGCCTCCTCTTTTGCACATCTGCTGAGGTCGACCGTTAGCAGTGCGACCGCAAGTGCAGCCCACGTGGCGAGGAAACTATTTCTGAGTTGCCGCACCGTTGATCTCGCAACGAAATGCCCTAACGCTACGGACACCAGGAACGAACGCAAATGCTGTGCCAATACGGCACGCAGTCATGGTCGCCCAGGCCGAGTGGCTTCGTTCGGCCTCAAACTGGCAGTCGTCCACCTGAAGCTTTCCGGCCCGGCTTCGGACGCAGTCATGCTCGGCATTTGCCAGCCTTGACACGGGAGGGGTCTTTGTTCTATGTATGTTCACACGTTCCCGTCCTAACCTGGATTTCGAGCACGCTCTTTGCGAGATCAACGACAAGCCGGTGGCCATCAGCCTATCCCGAGGGACGACCCCTTCCTGGAATCGCTCTTCGGCGCCCTGTGCCGGGACCTGTTCGTCCTGCCGGGTGAGACCTTCGTTGACCGTGCCCGCCGGTGGACTGACGCGCTGGGCTTTGCGGCCTCGCTGAACCCACGCAACCAACAGGAGTGGTTGCAAGCCGCTGATGTGACGATGAAACAGTTTAGGGCCATTTACAGCTTGGTCATGCGCCGGCGGCGCCGCCTTACGCGGCACCAGCGCGCGCGGTACGATCAGGATTTCCTGGCTCACGCCAAAGCAATGCAGGATGCGCGGGAGCGCTATGATTTGCTTCGGCAGCCGCCAAAAGGCTGACCGTCCGCGCAGCCGGATTTCACACCGGGTCTCATTGATCTAAGCTGCCCCCAAGCACACGGGGGAACCATCCATGACGCAGACCGATCCGGTCACCGGCGCCGAGTATCTAGCGCGCAGCCTGGCGGCCAACGGCACCAGCCATGTCTTCTTCATCGACGCGGTACTCCGGCACACCCTGATCGAACTCGGCACTCTGGGTGTCCAGCGGGTGCTCGGTCACAGTGAGAAGGCGGTCGCGTATATGGCCGACGGCTACGCACGCATCGCCGGCCGGCCGGGCATCTGCTTCGCCCAATCAGTTGGGGCGGCGAACCTCGCGGCGGGTCTGCAGGACGCTTACTTGGGACGGGCGCCGGTGATCGCGATGACGGGTCACAAGCCGCCGTCGATGCAACACCGCAATGCTTATCAGGAAATCCCGCACGACCCCCTGTTCGCGCCAGTTACGAAATTCTCGGCGCGGGTGGATCAGGCAGCCGACCTTCCGCGGCTCATGCGATTGGCCTGGCGCGAGGCGATGACCGGCACGCCGAGGCCCGCCCATTTGGACCTGAATGGCTTGCTGGCCGAGGTGGTCGAGAACGGACTGGTTTCCGAAATTCCCGCCGCCGATCCGGTGTTTCAAATGACCCTGCCGCCCCATCGGCCAGTTGCGTCCGCTAGTGAGATCGAACTGGCCGCCAAACGGATCCTTCGCGCGAAGAAGGTGGCGATAGTCGCGGGCGAAGGGGCCACAGCGTCTGCTGCCGGCAAGGAACTGGTGGCTTTGGCCGAGTTGCTGGCCGCACCAATCGCGACCTCCCTCGGTGCGCGCGGCCTTGTTCCAACGCGCCATCGCCTGTCAGTGGGTTGCGCCGGCAGCTACGCCGCGCCACCGGCGAACCAGATCGTGCACGAAGCCGAACTGGTCGTATTCGTCGGTTGCGAGACCGGCGATCAGGTGACCCACACATGGCGCATCCCGGCTATCGATACACCGTGTGTACAGATCGACCTCGATCCAACCGATATCGGCCGTTCCTATCCCAACACAACCGGCGTGATGGGCGACCCCCAATCGACTTTGGCCGCATTGATCACCGCATTGGGCAGGCCCTCGCGGGACACTGCGTTCGCCGACCGGGCCGCCGGCATCATGTCCGCCTGGCGGCAAAGCCGGGCAACCGCCCTCGCCAGCAACGCAACGCCGATCTGGCCAGACCGGCTGTGCGATGAGATCACCCGTGCCCTCCCCGCCGACGGCATTCTGATCGCCGACACCGGCTATTCCAGCATCTGGAGCAGTTCGCTGATCGAACTGAACGGCGAAGGACAGACGTATCTACGGGCGGCCGGGTCGCTCGGCTGGTCCTTCCCCGCGGCGTTGGGCGCCAAATGCGCAGCACCACAACGAAAAGTCATCTGCTGGTCCGGCGACGGGGCCTTGTACTACCACCTGACCGAACTGGAAACGGCCCGGCGCCGAGGCATCGCGGTGGTGCTGGTCGTTAATAACAACTCCGGTTTTGGCCAAGGGTGGCCGAACATCCAGCGGCAGCAAGGCAACAAGCCCGGCGACGTCGCCGAACTGGCGCGCTTCGGACCGACAAATTTCGCTGATATCGCGGGTGTCTTCGGGTTGCGCGGAATTCGCGTGGAGGAACCGTCGCAGATCGGGCCTGCATTGCGGGACGCCTTGGCGTCTGATGAAACCGTCGTCGTCGATGTCGCCACGGATATCGATTGCAGGGCGCCCGCACCCTGGCTGCCAGGAGGTGTGTGATGGCAGAAGTAGCCGTTGTCGGCGCGGGCCTGATGGGGCACGCGCTGGCTCTGGTCTTCGCGTTGGGTGGCCACCAGGTCCGCCTGACCGACACCAACACCGAAGCGTTGGCACGTGCCCCGGGCCTGATGGCCACCGCGCTCGCAACGCTGGCCGAGGCCGGCGAGGCAGACGGGACCTGGAACCGTCAGCGGCTTTCAAAGGCCGTGCGCTGCGACCCGTCTCTGGCGGATACTGTCAAAGGCGCGACCCTCGTCGTCGAGGCGGTGGTGGAGCAAGCCGACGCGAAGCGCACGCTCTACGCCCAGTTGGAAACGATGATGGAGCCGGATGCGATCCTGGCCAGCAACACCTCGAATCTGGATATTTTCCCGCTGGTGCCTCAGGGATTGCAGCCACGCACGATCATCGCGCACTGGTACACGCCCCCCTATCTGTGCGACCTCGTCGATCTCTGCCCTGGCCCGGGAACGAAGCCAGGCGTGGTCGAGACCGTGCGTGATATCGTCGCCGCGATGGGCAAGGCTCCCGTGGTGTTCAAGCAGATGGTGCAAGGCTACGTCGCCAACCGGCTACAGGCCGCAATGCAACTGGAGGTATATCGCCTGCTTGACGAAGGCCTGGTCACGCCGAAGGACATCGACGATTCGGTGCTGCACGGACTGGCGCTGCGCATCCCGATCCTGGGGATCATGGCGAAGGCAGATTTCACCGGCCTGCTACTGATGCAACAAGGAATGAGGAACCGAAGCTACACGCCGCCGGTCCCACAGCGAGCGGAGCGAGACGCTGGACCGGTTGATCGCTGAAGGCCGAACCGGCGTAATGTCCGGCAAAGGGTATTTCGACTGGGGCGACCGCACCCCGGAGGAACTGTTCCAGCGAGCGCGACCGCAAACTGCTCGCGCTGAAACAGGCATTGCGGGCGATCGGCCCGATGGAGGGCACATGATTCGGTACGACCTGACCGGCAAGACCGCTCTGGTGACAGGCGGTGCGTCTGGTATTGGTTTCGCAACAGCGAAGATGCTGACTGGATTTGGCGCCACGGTGGCAGTGAATTTTCTGGCCGACGACCCACGAGGCCCCGAAGCCGTGGACAAAATTAACGCCTCTGCGCCCGGAGGCAAAGCGATTATGGCGCCTGGCAGCGTGGGTGAGGCCGGCATGGCGGAGACCATGGTGCTGAAGGCGATTTCCGACCTGGGCAGGCTTGATCTGTTGGTGAACAACGCCGGCACCCCAGGCACGCGCCACCGGATCCCGCCGCCTGACCTTGACCTGATCACCGAGGACCTCTGGACGACGCTGCTGGAGGTCAATTTGCTGGGCGTCTTCCGTTGCGCGAAGGCCGCTGCTCCCGCGCTGAAGGCCGTCGGCGGGGCGATCGTCAACACCGCCTCCATCGCGGGGCTGGGCCGAGCCGGCAGCAGCCTGGCGTACAGCGCCACCAAGGCGGGCGTCGTGAGCCTGACGCAAAATCTTGCTCGGGCGTTGGCGCCGGAGGTCCGGGTGAACGCAATCGCACCGGGTGCCGTCGATAGTTCGTGGATGGTGGAATGGACGAATGAGGAGCGGCAGCAATCGATCGAGCGCGCGCTGTTGAAGCGGCGCTGTCAGCCCGAAGATCTGGCCGAGGTCATTGCATTCCTGGGCTTTGGCGGCGCAATGGTGACCGGTCAGACCATCACTGTCGACGGGGGATTGACGCTGTAATCGAGGCCAAGTATCCCCGGGGTGCAACTTAAGGCGCACCCCCAGGGACGGTCCGGCATCAGAATGTCAGCACCGCATCGGCGGCGAAGGTCAAGTTGTTTGCTGTGTTTTTGCTGAAGGTGGGCGGGTTTTGGTTGAACGGGTTGTTGTCCGTGAACGCGTGATCCCAGCGGACCTCCGGGCGGATCAGCAGGCCGGTAACAGGCGCAGGCACGGTGGGCTTGTAGGTAACGCCCAATGTCAGAGCGCCGTAAGTGCTGCTGCCGGTGCTCCCGGTCGCGGAGGGTCCATAAAAGCCCTGGCCGCCATAGACCGGCTGAACCGTCGCAAACCCCTGCTGAAACAATACAGGGTCGTTGTTCCCAGAAAACGACGAGACAAAGAAGTTATTATCGTCCCGCCAGAGTTCGACCCGAGCGTTCAGGGTAAGCGTATCAGTCAAGGTGTAGGACCCATACTGCGCCGCGCCAAACCCGTTCACCGGCTTGTCCACAAAACCAAAACTGTCGCGCACCCAGTTCAATTCGGTCGTCAGGGTGAGTTTATCGCTCGCCTTGTACGTGACGACGACATCGTTGTAAAAGCGCCATTCCCCGTTCGCATTGAAGCCCTCTGGAGAAAGGACCCGCGTCGCCTGTTCGGGACCCATATGGGTCAGCGCCAACACGGTGAGGTTGCCGCCCATCAAGGTCAGATTGACGCCGCCGATCCCGCCAATGGCACCATTGTTGTCCCCCGTCGGACCCAAGGTCGTGTTCGTGCCGGTATCCACTCCCGCGTACACGTCGAGCAGGTCGTTGACATGCGTCGTCGTCAGGACGCCGGTGTGCTCGAACGGCAGGCCGAACTGGAAGATGTAGGAGTGCGTATAGAACGGATTGGTGGACGGATCTATCGTTTCGAAACCGAGTGGAGTAGAGTATTGGCCGACCTTCACGTCGATGCCGCCCCCCGTCAGGACGGGTAGGTGAAACAGGGCGTTCGCCTCCACCATGTCAAGCTGATAGCGATCCCCCGGTGCGACGTTGTTGAATTCACCCAGATACTGGGTAAAACGCGCGTCCGAACCGTACATGAATTGCAGCTTGAAGCCCCACTGGAA
Organism: uncultured Alphaproteobacteria bacterium; assembly: GCA_963733925.1. Taxonomy (GTDB): domain Bacteria; phylum Pseudomonadota; class Alphaproteobacteria; order Acetobacterales; family Acetobacteraceae; genus Rhodopila. The sequence continues at coordinate 352,607 of CAVTFL010000005.1, forward strand.
ATCAGCGTTCTTCGGGTCCAGTGGCTTGTTGGCGGTCAGCAACAGCTGGTTCAGGGTCGCTTGGTTGGCGTGATCGGTGAACAATTGCCCGAAGTTCAATCCGTTTCCTGGTCGCATCGGATTCAGGTTGAACCCGGCGTCCAACTGTCCCGAAAGGTGAATGCCGTCGATCCACAAGCCCGGCGGTGGCGCAGCCTCGGCCGCCGGGGCTGGCGCAGCTTCGGTCGTGGCGGCCGGCGGAGAGGGGGCCGTCTGCGCCAAGGCCGTTACCAGGCCAGTCGTGATCGTCACTGCCGTGGCAATCCCGGCAGCTGGCCACAGTTGTTTGGTTGTCATTCGTCTGTTCCATCTCTAAGGCAGTGGAGGTTTTTTGGGCCTGGTCCGGCGCATATATTCATGACACTATATACGGAATACTATATAGGCGCCGGAGGCAAAAAAAGGGCGCCCGGACTGTGCCTGGGCGCCCGATAGCCGTCCTAAAAGATCTGCTCGCCATGCAGAACAAGATCCAGACCTTCCCGCTCCTCTTCGGGATCGACCCTCAGGCCGACAAGAGCCTTGGTGATCATCAATATGATCAGCGTCATGACCCCGCTGTAGACCAGTGTCGAACAAACACCGATCGCCTGCAGCTTGAGCTGAGCCAACCCGCCAGGGCTGCCATCCGGGCTGGCGTCCGTGGCTGACAACGGGCCGTAGGAGAACACGCCGGTCAGCAGCGCGCCGACGATACCACCGATACCATGGACGCCGAAGCAGTCGAGACTGTCGTCGTAACCCAGCATATGCTTCAGGCCTGTTGCCGCCCAGAAGCAGATCACGCCTGCGGCGATACCGATGACAAGCGCGCCGCCAGGCAGCACGAAGCCTGAAGCCGGGGTGATCGCGACCAGTCCGGCCACCGCGCCTGAGATGATGCCCAGCACCGACGGTTTGCTCTTGGTGATCCACTCGGCGAACATCCAGCCCAACGCGGCCGCCGCGGTGGCGATTTGCGTCACGGTCATCGCCATGCCCGCGCGACCGTTGGCCGCCGTCGCGGAGCCGGCGTTGAAGCCGAACCAACCCACCCACAGGAGCGAGGCGCCAATGACGGCAAGCGCCAGGTTGAACGGCGCCATGTTATCGCTGCCGTAGCCGACGCGCTTGCCCAGGACCAGGGCACACATCAGCCCGGCGATGCCGGCGTTGATATGCACGACGGTGCCACCCGCGAAGTCGAGAATCCCCAATTGGTTGGCCCAACCGGAAGGAGACCAGACCCAATGCGCGATCGGCGAATAGACCACCAAGGACCACAGCGTCATGAAGATGCACAAAGCTGAGAACTTCATGCGATCAGCGAACGCTCCGGCAATCAGCGCCGGCGTAATGATCGCGAAGGTCATCTGGAACATCATATAGACCGTCTCCGGGATCGTCGTGGACATGTCCGCCACGTCCTTTACCCCCGAGGCCAGGACGAAGGCCTGGCTGTCGTTTCCTTTGACCATGTGCTCGGCGATGCCGTTGAGCATGATGCGCGAGAAGTCGCCCATGTAGGCGTTACCCGTGGTGAAGGCGATGCTGTACCCGGCAACCATCCAGACGATGGTGACAATGCAGCAGATGGCGAACGACTGCATCATCGTCGCGAGTACGTTTTTCTTCCGCACCATGCCGGCGTAGAAAAGCGCCAGGCCGGGGACAGTCATCAATAGCACCAACGCTGTGCTGGCCAGCATCCACGCGGTATCGCCGGAATCGAGCTTCGGCGGTCCAGCCGCCGCTGCCGCCGCGGCAGCTGGCGCAGCGTCATCAGCAAGAGCCGGTAGTGCGAGCAACAGAGCGAACAGCAGCGCGCTCAGTCCCCAAAAGTAACGGGGTCTCTTCATAGTCCTGTTTCCCTTTGTTCTTGAATTACAGCGCTTCCGAATCGACCTCGCCCGTGCGGATTCGCATGGCGCGCTCGATATCGAGAACGAAGATTTTGCCGTCGCCGATCTTGCCGGTATGGGCAGCTTTCGCGATTGCTTCGATAACCTGGTCGGCAAGGTCGGCGGGTACCACGACCTCAATCTTGATCTTGGGCAGAAAACTCACGTGATATTCCGCGCCGCGATAGATTTCGGTCTGGCCCTTCTGCCGACCGAAGCCCTTCACTTCCGACACGGTCAGCCCCTGCACCCCGAGCGGGGTCAAGGCTTCCCGGACGTCGTCAAGCTTGAAGGGCTTGATAATGGCCATGATGAGTTTCATGTCGGCCGGTCCTCCGGTCTTTCGTTGGGGTTGAGGGAAGCCTGCATTCTCTTGTCCTGTATGCCAGCCCGCCACGCCGCTACGGTAAGCAACAGCCGGACGTGGAAGTTAGTAAATCAATAATCATGCCAACATCCGATCAGGCGGCGCCCCGCCCTTTCTTCCAGTGATCAACGGGGATACGCGATGATGATGCACATTAATCGGGCAGTTGCCCGCTGTGACCACAACCGTAATAGGGCAAGGCCGTATCACGTAATGATCCGATCCTCGGCGGCGCCGGCTCCGCTCTGCGCCCGTCGTGGAAGACGCTCGCGGCCTGGGTGGATCGGGATTTCTTCGCTACCGGCGCCGTGGCGTCGCAACGCAATCGTCCGAGATACCACACGGTCCCCGAACGGCGACGCGGGAAGAATTCGGGATGGGGCTCCGGGAATAGAAAACCCCGCCGCATCATCCGCGGCGGGGTTCTCGAAGCAGGCTGACGAATCAGACCGAGTAGTACATCTCGAACTCAACTGGATGCGGGGTGTGTTCGAAACGATATACCTCGCTCCACTTCAGCTCGATGTAGCTTTCGATCTGGTCCTCGCTGAACACACCGCCCTCAAGCAGGAAGTCGTGATCGGCCTCCAAAGCACCGAGAGCCTCGCGCAGACTGCCACAGACCGTCGGAATGCCGTGCAGTTCTTCAGGCGGCAGATCGTAGAGATCTTTGTCCATAGGGTCGCCCGGATGAATCTTGTTCTTGATCCCATCCAACGCTGCCATCGCTATAGCGGAAAAGGACAGGTAGGGATTGCAGCCGGGGTCCGGGAAGCGAACCTCGACACGCTTCGCCTTTGGGTTGGTCGTGTACGGGATGCGGCACGAGGCGGAACGGTTACGGGCCGAGTAGGCCAGCAGAACGGGTGCCTCGAACCCGGGAATCAACCGCTTATAGCTGTTGGTCAAGGGATTGGAGAAGGCGTTAATCGCCTTCGCATGCTTGATGATGCCGCCAATAGCGTAGAGACAGGTCTCTGACAGGTCAGCGTAACCGTTGCCTGCAAACAACGGCCTGCCGGCTTTCCAGATCGAAATGTGGGTGTGCATGCCAGACCCGTTGTCGCCGTAGATCGGCTTAGGCATGAACGTGGCCGTCTTGCCATAACTGTGCGCGACATTGTGGACGCAGGTACTTGTAGATCTGCATCTGGTCGGCCATCTTGGTCAGCGTGCCGAACTTGAAGCCAAGTTCATGTTGGGATTGCGCCACTTCGTGGTGGTGCTTTTCGATTGGCAGACCCATTTCGCCCATGGTCGACAGCATCTCGGCGCGCAGGTCGCTGTCGCCATCGACCGGTGGGACGGGGAAATAGCCGCCCTTCACGGCCGGACGGTGGCCCATATTGCCTTCTGGATAGTCCTTCAGGCTGGACTGGGGGCCTTCCACGCTATCGATCTGGAAGCTGCCATAGTTGCCTCCGGTGCCGAACTTCACGCTGTCGAAGATGAAGAATTCAGCCTCGGCGCCGATGGAAACGGTGTCGCCGACGCCGCTCGACCTGACGTAGGCCTCGCACAGCTTTGCCGTGGCGCGCGGGTCGCGGGCGTAAAACTGTCCCGTCGAAGGCTCTATGACGTCGCAGAACAAGATCAGGCTCGGCTTGGCCGAAAAAGGGTCCATGACTGCGCTTGCCGTATCCGGCATCAGGATCATGTCACTCTCGTTGATCGCCTTCCAGCCGGCGATCGACGAACCGTCAAACATGATCCCGTCACGGAATGCGTCTTCGTCCATTGTGGAAACGTGCTGGGCGGTGTGCTGCCACTTGCCGCGCGGGTCGGTGAACCGAAGGTCCACATACTCCACGGAATTATCGCTGAGCATCTTGAGCACCCTGCCCACGTCGCTGCTCGAACCTGATGCTGGTGCTGCCGCCGCCTTTTTCGCCATTCTATTTACCCCGTTGGCTGTCTGATCGCCGCAGTGATCCCACCCGTCACGTAACGCGATGGGACGCGGCAGGTGGAAGACCCCACACCACGTGGGGCCTGATGATCATGCCCCCTGGGCGATTCGCCCGAGGGCCGGGCCTGCAATAATGCTGGTATTTGAACGGATAGTCTCACCCAAAGCGATGCCGCCGGTAGCCGCACAGCCCGGGTGCGGTAATCCCTAGATCGCGTCCTCCCCCCGTTCGCCTGGTACGAATGCGTATCACCTCTTCGATCGAGGAGATGAAGATTTTGCCGTCGCCGATCCGGCCGGTCCTAGCGGAGTTTACGATCGCTTCGACGGCCCGCTCCACAACCGCGTCCTCGCAGATGACCTCGAGCTTGACCTTTGGCAGAAAGTCGACAACGTATTCGGCGCCGCGGTAAAGTTCGGTGTGGCCCTTCTGACGGCCAAACCCCTTGGCTTCCACCACGGTGATGCCTTGCAGTCCAACCTCGTGGAGGGCTTCCTTCACCTCATCGAGTTTGAACGGCTTGATGACAGCCTCGATCTTCTTCATGTTCATCAAGCCCGGTTTAGCCGGGCCTCCCACTAAGTTCAGGCTGCCCGTTTCGCCTCGAAGATGTCAGCGGCATGAACAGCGCCTAAGGTTTGCATGTGCCGTGCCAAGCAGCAACGGCCAAGATTATTGATCGCTCAACTTTCTCCGTCGGGCGCACCGCCCGTGTGATTGATATCAAAATGCGCAAAATAATTCCCTCCTCAACAGGCTGACCCGACAACGACGTGACGTGCCTACTGCTTGCGCAGTTGGAATAGATGCAAATCGCCCGTTTTTTAAGCATTAATTGGGGTGAAACTATACGCAGTCGAGCGGCCTTCGCCAGCCTTCCCAACATTGGCCACAGACGATATTCATCCGTTTGAGGACCGGGTCGGGACGGAGTGCCATCGAATGCGCGGATTGAATACCTACCTTGGGTCGATTGGCACCACCATCTTCACGGTCATGTCGGCGCTCGCGACCGAGCATGCGGCGATCAATCTGGGCCAGGGTTTTCCGGACACCGACGGGCCGGCTGATGTCATTCAAGCGGCCGCTGACGCACTACGGGATGGCCGCAACCAATACCCGCCGATGCCGGGGGTTGCCGAACTTCGTCAGGCTGTCGCCGCAGCTAATCAGCGTTTTTACCGCCTTGACATCGACTGGGAGAAAGAGGTCACCGTCACCTCCGGCGGCACAGAGGCGATCGCCGTCAGCTTGATGGCCGTGCTGGATCCGGGCGATGAGGTCATTCTGATCGAACCGCTCTTCGACACCTATTTGCCGGTGGTGCGGATGATAGGAGCGATCCCGCGGATCGTGCGCCTGACACCGCCGCATTGGGATCTGCCCCTTTCGGAGCTCTCCGATGCCTTCGGGCCAAAAACGAAGGCAATTGTGCTTAACTCCCCGATGAACCCGTGCGGCAAGGTGTTCTCTGCCGAGGAGCTTGGGTTCATCGCGGACCTGGTACGGTCCCACGACACCTACGCGATTTGCGACGAGGTGTATGAGCACCTGGTATTCGACGGATTAAGGCATATTCCGCTGATGACGTTGCCCGGAATGCGCGACCGCACGATGCGGATCGGCAGCGGCGGCAAGACGTTCTCGCTGACCGGTTGGAAGATCGGGTATATCACGGCCGCGGAGCCGCTGACCCAATCAGTGCAGGAGGGCCCACCAAAACCTGACATTCACCACCGCTCCCAGCCTGCAGCGGGCCGTGGCGGTCGGTCTGGCCAAGGACGATGCTTACTTTGCCTCGCTGGCGAACCAATTGCAGGTACGAAGGGATCAAATTGCGCGGGGGCTAGGCGCTGTCGGGTTGACCGTTTTACCCACACAGGGGACATATTTCATTACTGCCGATTTTTCTCCGTTGGGCTTCAATGGCGATGACGTCGCCTTCTGCCGGCATATCACCGAACAGGCCGGGGTGACGGCAATCCCGATGTCGGTCTTCTACGACGAACCGGGCGCACCTCGTCACTACGCCCGCTTCGCCTTCTGCAAGCGTCCGGACGTACTGGATCAGGCGATCGACCGCCTCAGGCGTCATTTCGCGGGATGAGGAGGACCGGTCTCCGCCAAGGGCTCCCCCTGATCCTTGTTAACTTACTCCACCCCGCGCGGCAACCGGCCAAAGGCATTCCACACGTCCCTTTCGGATGCCGACGTACCAGTCGAACTTGTCAACGGTCGGGTCGCAATGCCCCGGAACCAGCCTCAGCTTTTCGCCGACCTTCGGAGCAGCCGTCTCGCTGCCGTATTGCAGCTTGCCATGCTCGTCCGATGCACTGATGTAACTTAACTCCGGGCGCCGCCACACCGTCGGCAGGCCGGAGTCGACCGCTACCGCCTTGTGCCCGGCATCCAGCACGGCCACCCCCGGCTGGGCCTGGCTCATCACCGTCGACAGTACGAACAGAGCGTGCCGGAACGTACTGACCGGAGCGCCCGCTTCGTCCAGGTTGCGCGCGTAGTCGACATCCATGAATACGTAGCTGCCGGCTTGCATTTCCGTATAGACGCCGGACTTCGACTCGATCTCGAAAGTGCCCGTTCCCGCCCCGCCGACGATAGCGCAATCCAGCCCTTGCTGCCGCAGTTGCTCCACAGTGCGGCGGGAAGCATCGACGGCACCCCCGATCAGCGAACGCCGTTCGCCCGGAGTGCGCTTATGCTGAGCGCTGCCGTGATAGGCCTGCAACCCGCCGAAAATCAGATGCTTCGACGCAGCAATCCGGGTCGCCAGCGCGACCGCGTCGGGTCCTGGTTGAACGCCACAGCGGCCGGCGCCAACGTCGATTTCCACCAGCACGGTCATGCGAATGCCGGCATCCGCCGCGGCTGCCTCGATCGCGGCGACCTGACCGGCGTCATCGGCACAAACCGCAACCTGGGCAATGCGCGACAGCGCGCAGAGGCGGGCCAACTTGGACGCCCCGACGACCTCGTTGCTGACCAGGATGTCGGGGACGCCGCCCCAGGCGAGCACCTCCGCCTCGGCCACCTTCTGCACGCAGTTGCCCACAGCGCCGCGCGCCATTTGCAGCTTCGCAATAACCGGCGATTTGTGCGTCTTGGCATGTGCCCGCAGCTTAGCCCCTGTCGGCGCAAGCAGGTCGGCCATGGTATCCAGGTTGGATTCGAAAGCGTCCAGGTCGATGACCAATGCCGGCGTGTCGATTTCTTCTTCGCGCATGCCGGGGATGGCGGGGGGGCCTTGCAACATGGATTTCTCCCTCATTCGGACGAAGCGGTGTGGCACGCCAGTAGGCTGTATGCGAGACCATGGCGTTCGTTAATGGTTTATTCATCGTTAGCCTCCAATCTCAGGTTGGCGCTTACCAAAAAGAACTGTCGCCGCACACGAAGCGAGGTATGACGATGCTCGGCAATTTGCGGATCTCGTTCAAGCTGTTGGCGATGGTCGTGTTTGCATTTGCCGGCATAGCGGCCATCGCTCTGTTCGGTCTGATCGAACTGAAGGCCAACCTGCTGGAGGACCGCAAGGCGAAGCTGCGCGACGTTGTCCTATTGACGGTACAGGACATCACGCACGAATATCAGAATGCGATCGCTGACGGTCTTACCGAGCAAGTCGCGACGCTCCGCATCAAGTCGGCGCTGCGCGACCTACGCTACGGCAGCAATGACTATTTCTTCGCCTACGACAAGAACGGCGTGTCGCTGGTCCTGCCTGACCCGAAGACCGAGGGTCAGGCGCGCTGGGACCTCAGGGATTCCGATGGAGTCCCCTTCGTTCGCCAACTGATCCAAGGGGCAGCGAGGGGCGGCGTGTTCGTCACCTATCGCTACCCGCGTGCCGGCAGGTACTGACCCGGTGGCGAAACTCGCGTATGGGACGGAATTCAAGACAAATGGCTGGATGATCGGAAGCGGAATCTACATTGACGATGTGGATGCGATCTTCCGGACGCAGGTATGGTATATTGCTTCCTTCGTCGGCCTGACAGCGCTGCTAGTCACCAGTGCCTGTTTCGTGCTCGGCCGCAGTATCACCCGGCCGGTCAACAATTTGACCAATGTCATGCACGATCTGGCCGGCGGCAACCTGGATGTAGTGATCCAGTATACATCGCAACGAGACGAGCTCGGTGAGATGGCGCGGGCCGTTGTGGTGTTCAAGGACAATGCCGTGGCCGTAAGGCGCCTCCAAGCGGAGCAAGAGCAGGAACGTCATCGCGCGGAGAAAGAGAAGCGAATTGCGCTGACCGCCATGGCCGAGAGAATAGAGACCGAAACCGGCGCGGCATTGGAACAAATACACGAGCGTACGACGGCGATGATGGCGACGGCGGACGCGATCCGTGCCTCGGCAGGACGCACCGACGCCGCCGCCGAGAGCGCCGCCGACGCGGCCGGGCAGGCAATGGCCAATGCGCAGTCGGTTGCCGGCGCGGCCGAGCAACTTGCAGCCGCGATCCATGAAATCGGCAGCCAAATGAGCCGATCGGGCACCGTGGTTACCCGGGCGGTCACTGCCGGCGGCGAGACACGAGCAACTATTGAGGCACTCAATCAGCAAGTCGAAAAGATCGGCGCGGTCGCCGACATGATCGGCGACATTGCCGCCAGGACCAACCTGCTGGCGCTGAACGCGACGATCGAAGCGGCGCGCGCCGGTGATGCCGGCAAGGGTTTCGCGGTGGTCGCCTCAGAGGTGAAGGGTCTGGCCACCCAAACCGCGCGGTCGACACAGGAGATCACGCAACATATCAGCCAGGTACGCACGGCGACCGGAGCCTCGGTCGCAGCAGTGATGCGAATCGAACAGACCATCACCGAGGTCAGCGCAATCACCGGATCGATCGCTGCAGCGGTGGAGCAACAAGGCGCGGCGACCGCTGAAATCGCACGCAACGTCAGCGAAACCGCGACCGCCGCTCGCGGGATGACCACACGCACAACGGAGGTCTCAGCCGAAGCCAGCGAGACTGGTCGCCAAGCTGCCGAAGTGCGGGAGAACGCCACCCATCTGGACAACGCGATGGAGCAACTGCGCCATTCAGTGATTCGCGTCGTGCGCACCTCGACAGCAGAGGTCGATCGCCGGCGCAATACGCGCCAGGCGGTTGACCTACCCTGCCGGCTGATGATCGGGGGGCAGGCCTATAGTGCACAGATCGTCAACCTGTCCGACACCGACGCCCAGGTACGTGGCGCCCCTACGTCCCAGGTGGGTGTCCGTGGTACGCTCAGCATCGACAGCTTCGGCCACCCCCTACCTTGGATTGTCAAGCGTAACGAGGGTGGTGTCTTGGGCCTGGAGTTCACGCTCGACGACGCAACTGCAGCCAAATTCAACGAGATGCTGGACCGATTGGGACAGCGGCAGGTCGCGTGACGGAAGTTCGGTTCCGAGGTCTCAGGCAGTTCTGCCCATCGCCTGACACCGAACAGCAATGCCGACGACAAACCCGCACTGGCTGATTTAGGGCGAATCCTCGACCGCCGGAGCAAGCGGTGTTGCTGAGTGCCAATGTCCGATCCTTCCCGTGCCGTTTGTCAACATACATAGCGGCGTCGGCAGCATCCAGGAGCTTGGAGCTTTCGGTGCTGTCCGTGTGCGCGACGCCAATGCTGGCGCCTGAGAAGAAAGACTGCCCGGCGATATTGAACGCCACGGCCAGATCCTGGCGGATACGGCGTGCGAGTGCCGCTGCCGCGACGGCGCTGATGTCCATGCACAGAACGACGAATTCGTCACCACCCACACGCGCGACGAGGTCGGTGCTCCTGACCGCCTTGGTGAGCCGCACTCCGACCTCCAGCAGCAGCGAATCTCCCGCCGAATGTCCCAACGTGTCGTTCACAACCTTGAACCGGTCGAGATCCAGGAACAGCAGCGCAACGTCGTGTGCACCCGCCAGAGCATTCAAATGTTCCTGCAACATCCGGCGATTAGGGAGTTGAGTAAGCGGATCGTAATGTCGCAACTTGGCCAACTCCGCGACCGCCTGTCGCGCTATGGCCGTTGCAATGGCGTGTCGCATCTCACGCGCGCTGGCACGATCAGCTTCCTGCCATGGTTCGGAATGTCCCGCCACCCGGTCGCTCCAGATGGCAAACGATCGGCGCGGTGACAGGCGCCCGGTCGTTGGATCAGGATCGACCGCCTTGGTTGGATCGCCGCCCCAGTTGATCACCCGCTCTTTCTCTGGACGAAACCAAATGATCGCGTCATTGGGATTCGGCGGCAGCGGCAGGTACAAGGCGCCGCTGGCAGTCGCGGACTCCGACCAGTCGGTAACGCATTCGTGGAGTGAGTCGACAGCGACTAAACTCCCCTCGGAGACGCCCTTCAGCTCCCCCATTGCGCGCATCGCGGCTTCCATTGGTGGCGTGACGCCCAGCGTGACCGCCCGTGCTCCGAGCCGGATCACCGCCCCACTTGCGCCGATCACGGACAGCACCGCATCGCCCTTGGCCAGCAATGCGTCGGCCACCTGCTCAGACTCGGTCGTCCGTGTGATAATCTCATGCAGCGTGCGCTGCCGACAAAGCTGTTCCGCGTAGCTTTCCTTCTCCCCCACACTGGCCAGCAGCAGCGACATGAGCTGGCCAATCAGATCACATTGCGCACGCAGATCGGCGGTAATGACCAGGGGCGAACGATGGTGGCAAACCAGCATGCCCCAAAGCGAGGTGCTGGGAATGAGAGATATGCCTAAACTCGCTCGCGTGCCCATGTTGCGCATGTATTCGAGATGCACGGGCGAAACGGACCGCAGCGCACAGAGCGTCATGTCGACCGGGGATAGCCGCCCGAGCACCGGATCGGCCAGGATCGGAACCGGCACGTAGTCAACGTCAGCGATCGCTCGGATGCGCTGCGCCAGATACATGCGCCGAGCCTGGGGCGGGATGTCTGAAGCGGGATAGTGGAGGCCGAGATACGGCTCAAGATCATGCTCCCGATCCTCGGCGATGACCTCTCCGTTGCCCTCGCGATCGAACCGATACACCATGACCCGGTCGTAGCCCGTCAACTGCCGGAGCTTGACCACAACGATATCGCACAGTTCGCGCTGACTACGCGCGGCATGAAGTGCGCGCATGATTGCCTGGGTACGCTGGATTACCAGCCCCTGGCTCTGCGGGGGTGGAGCAGCTTCAAGCTCGATGTAGATCGAGCCGTCCGTCATATGCGCAACCATTTGTAGCGGGAATGGCGCCATCGGTGCGCTGACCGCCAACACCGCGCATGGCGCATAGTGCTCATCTGCCAGCGCGGCCCGAGCGGCATGATACGCCTCATCGCCAAGTACCTGACGGAGCGGCCGTCCCAGGGCTGCCGCCGGCGGCAGCAAGATGAAGTCCGCAAAATTCGCGCTTGCATGCGTAATCGTGAAATCGTCGTGCCGGGCGACAAGCAGAGCGCCCTGTGGCTGGATTGCCCCCGGCGTATGGATCGGCTCCTGTTCGCAGGTGGCCAGATTAATGTGTTGATCGAGACAGGTATCGGCGAACGGGCTCATCGGCGCTGCCTCATGTGCTCACAGAACGGCTTGAACCACGCGATGACTGCATCGAAGGTTCGTTGAGCACCCCGCTGAACGGCGGTCCGCGATGTCGGATGGAGTTCGCCGAACGCATCGAGGCTTGATACGAAGGACCGCCACATTACTCCGGTGTCCGGGCCGTGTCCCCCGAAGAAGGACCTCGCGCCGGTTGGAATATCGATCTCGCTCTCTTCCAGGTGGCGTAGGATAATTCGCCCACCGAGGGTCGATCCCTCCATCACATACAGCGCGCCCAGCGCGTGCTCAAACGAGGACACCTCACCAACGTCAGATGCATGCTCGGGAGAAGGCTCACGTCCGAGGGCAACCAAGTCACGGTAAAGACGTCCCACATGGCTGCGCTCACGGAGATTGAGGCCGAGCGCGCCCCACCGGCTGTATTGGCGCAGAGCCTGCTCCAATGGGAAATAGAGGCCGTGGAACCGATCGAGGGTATCAGCGTAACTGCCCCGATCGAACATTAAGGCTGGTATATTCATCAGTTCCTCAGCCCGGCGATGCAAGTTAGCGGTTGCGAGGCACAGGTGTTGCGACAGCGGACGTATCTCCGCTTTCTGAGAATCCAGCACCATGCCGTCGGACGGATCAGCCGGAGGTCCTTCCCTCCGAGGGCCTGGGGCGGAAACGATATCAGCCTTCGCCCTGAACATCAGTGGTTCTGCCGGAACATCAGGTCATCCAATGGGAACGGAACAGCCTTGTGCGGGTCTTCAGGTGACGAGGGGAACGCCATGCATTTGGTTGGCGGCCCTCCCCTCGAGGATTGCCCGTGGGCGCGACCACTGCCGGCGCGATAGGGTGACCGCACCAGCTTAATTTTTGGTTAACGACAACAATGAAATCGTAACGGCTAGCAAAATGTACGCCCCGGTTGCCCTACCGCACACCTGCTCTAAGCTGCGGCCACAACGATGATGGGGAAACCGACCATGTGGGAACCGAGCCAGCGTTATCCTGACGCGAACGTTCACGTGTTGGATTCAGCTTTCAATACATTGCGCCTCCCGCTCGCGTCCGTGGAGCAGCTCGCCAGCGGCTGCCGCTGGTCCGAGGGTCCGGTGTATTTCGGCGATGGTCGTTACGTGCTTTGGAGCGACATCCCCAACGATCGCATCCTGAAATGGGAAGAAGAGACGGGCGCCGTCAGCGTATTTCGGAAAACCTCGTGGAATGCCAACGGCAACACCCGTGACCGCCAGGGCCGCCTGGTCACCTGCGAGCACCGGGGCCGCCGCGTGACGCGCACGGAGTACGACGGCTCCATCACCGTCCTGATGGATAGTCATGAAGGGAAACGCCTGAACTCCCCCAACGACGTGGTGGTAAAGTCGGACGGCTCGATCTGGTTCACCGATCCGCTGTTCGGCATCAGCGGCTTTTACGAGGGCGAGAAGGCGTCGTCCGAAATCCAGGCCGCCGTCTGGCGTATCGACGGTCAGACGGGCCAGGCCGCGATGATGGCCGACAATATCGAGGGGCCAAACGGCCTCGCGTTCTCTCCCGATGAGTTCGATCCTGTATGTGGTCGCCTCCCGCGCCATGCCGAATCGGTTGATCCGGGCGTTCGACGTTGTGGATGGCGGGAAGAAGTTGGCGAACAACCGCACCTTCATTGACGCCGGGTCGGGGACGCCGGACGGGTTCCGCGTCGATGTCGCCGGCAATCTGTGGTGCGGTTGGGGCATGGGTGACGCCGAACTGGATGGCGTGCGGGTGTTCGACGCGACCGGAAAGCCGATCGGCCATATCGCCTTGCCGGAACGCGCAGCAAATCTTTGCTTCGGCGGCCGCTTCAGAAATCGACTGTTCATGGCCGCCAGCCATGGGCTGTATGCGCTCTACGTTAACACTCAAGGTGCCCCAGGCGGCTGATTTACCGCGGTCGGGCGACAACCGCTCTATGCAGTGCCCAGACGCCGACGCAACTGGCCGCGAGCATGGCGCCCCATATAGCGCATGACGGCCAGTCGCCCTCTCTCAGTCGCCCGAGCGACAAGCCGGCGAGTTGCGCGGGGTAAATGTGGACGGGTGCCCAAACCAAGGCAGAGACGACATTGGCCAGTACGAAACGGCGTTGCCGCATGCCCGCCATCCCGGCGACCAGCGGCACCGTGGATCGCAATACCGGTACGAACCGGCACAACGCGACGCTCGAGAGGCCGTAGCGGTCGAAAAACCGCTGCGCGTCACCCATGAGCGTCGGCCAGCGGGAAAACGGCCAAGTTCCGTATAATCGCCCACTGAAGCGCCGTCCGAGCCAGAACGAGAAAAAGTCGCCGATGACGGCTCCGAGGACCGATAGCACGAGAAATGGCACCATACGCTGTCCCGCCATCGCCGCGGCACCAGCCACTGCCATCAGGATCGGCGTGCCCGGGACAAGGATACCGAGAACCGCCACGGCCTCGATGATGGCCGCCAGGAAAACCACGCCCAACGCCGCGTGAGGGTTGAGTGCAACAAAATCTACAGCGGTGTCGATCCAGGACCACATACGGTTGGGCAGTGCCGCTTTGCAAAGAGTAACAGGCACTATGGCGATTTGCGCCGATAAAAGAAAGTCATGTTCGCGGCACGACGGCTATCGGTAACGCGACCGAAGCGGTTCCTGACTATGGGCGAAAAAGATGTGGATGTGGCCACAGCACATGCACGCGAACCAAAGCGTTCCTGTCCGCATCGATTAAAACCAGTCTAAGACGTAGCGTCGGACACTTCCGGATCGATCGTCGTTTTCTCAGTATTAACAGCTTGCTAGATGACTAGTTGAGGCGCCATATTGACCTGCGCATGACCAACGGGACAGATTTATTCCGGTGTTCGTGATACTCTTCAAGTCGTGGTGATTTGCCGCCCGGTCTCCACACCCGAATATGCCTCAACGCCGAGGGGCCGCTCCAATCGGGGCGGTACGGTGCAGTTTGTCCCAGTCCCGGACGCTAAAGATTTAACCAGGAGTTCAAGCGCATGCGTTTCCGCGGTGCGATCCTCGCCACCACGCTTCTCATCACCCCGATCGCGGCAATGGCGCAGCCGATTACCGGTCTTTATGTCGGCGCAGGGGCCGGCTTGCACGTCCCGCAGACCCCCCAGGCGACCGCCCTCGGGGCTGGCTTCCGCACTGGCACCGTTAAGCTGGACGAGAACTACGGGTTCAACTCCGACCTGGCCATCGGTTACGGTATCGGGAACGGGTTCCGCTTCGAAATCGAGGGCGACTTCATGCGCAGCGACCTCAACCAACTCCGCGGCACGGGGTTCCCCACCGCCAGCGGCGGCAAGGTTCGCACCTGGGGCGTGATGGCCAACGCGCTTTTTGACATGGATATCGGTGTCCCCTACATCTTTCCGTATGTCGGCCTGGGCGCCGGCTATCAATGGACGAATCTGAACAACGTTACCTCGACCCAGGTCGGCGGTCCCTTTACCTTCGGCACAAGCGCTCAAAGCGGTGCCTTCGCCTGGCAGGCGATCCTCGGCACGTCGTTCCCCATCCCAAACATACCCGGCCTGTCGTTGACCGTCGACTACCGGTTCATGAACATCCTGGGTGGCGGGAAATATAATGGGGCCACGGATGTCGGCGCCGGCCTGCAGCCAGCTTCGTTGAAGCTGCATGACCAATTTGACCATGATGTCGTCATCGGCGTCCGCTACGCCTTCAACGCCCCTCCCCCCGCCGCCCCGCCGATGGCCCCTGCTCCCGTGGCCGCACCGGCACCGGCGCCCGCTCGGTCGTACCTAGTGTTCTTCGACTGGGACAAGGCTAATCTGACCGAGCGCGCGCGGGCGATTGTCAAGGAGGCCGCCGACAACTCGACCCATGTTTCGGTCACCCGCATCGAGGTCAATGGCTACACCGATACCTCCGGCAAGCCTTCGTACAACCAAGGCCTCTCGGTCCGGCGAGCCAAGGCTGTTGCAGCCGAACTGGTGCGCGACGGCGTGCCGCAAAATGTCATCAACATCCAAGGCTTCGGCGACACACATCTTCTGGTGGCGACGGGCCCGGGTGTCCGGGAGCCGCAGAACCGGCGTGTCGAGATCATCATCCGCTGAACTGCCGTAAAGTCCCGCAAGGGGCCGGGAGAGCGATCTCCCGGCCTTTTACCTATAAGGGACTTCGATATCCTCGACCGGACCCTCCACGATAGGCAGGCTTTCGGGAACGGTCGCGCAGTGTTTCCGTGGCCGCCGGCAAACGGTCAGTCTTGAAACCGCGTCTCAACTCAGGAGCGCGACGGGCGCAAAGCAACATCCAGATGTCCTTTCGCTTGGACGCAGCTTGACCGTCGAACCAACAGGTTGCGAGCTGAAACATGATGGCCGGACCCACAAGATACCTGATCGGATTTTCCTCCCTCCGTTGGCACGTATTGCGAAGTTATCGGCCGACCGGCAATATGCACGCACGGCACTAGCAGCGATCGCGGGCGCCCCAACAAGACTCCGGGAGAAAACAGCTATCGATATTTATTCGCACCGCTGCTCCGATAGCTAAACCCAAAGTAGCAGCATGAGTCGGACCGTGCAGGCGCGCTCCCTGCAGTTCGCCTGCGGGCTAGCCATGTTCAGTCCCTTAATAAACACGGTTTCAACCAGGGAGAAACGCAATGAGTTACCAAAATCTACCAGGCCGGGAAGGCCATTCGGCGATATCGCGTAGGAAGGTGGTCACGAATTTGGCCACAGGTGCCGGCGCAATGGCCGTTGGGACGGGTCTGGCGAGGGCGGCGCAGGAGGGACCAATGGCGCCGCCCTCAACGGTTACGACACCGCCGCGCGATTTCAGTCCCCGCGGTGCGCCGACCACGTATTTCACGGACCCCGACATCATCTCGGTTGATCCGAGTTTCAATGGGTACGTGCAGCCTAACAGTGCGATCCAGCGGCTCTGGACTGGCGCGCTCTGGATGGAGGGGCCGGCCTGGAACGCGGAAGGCCGCTATCTGGTCTGGAGTGACATACCCAATAACCGGCAGCTGCGTTGGTTGGAGGACGACGGCAGGGTAGCCGTCTTCCGCGCGCCATCGAACAACAGCAACGGCAACACGTTCGACTTCCAAGGTCGGCAGATCTCCTGTGAGCACCTCACACGCCGCGTCGTCCGCTACGAACTCGACGGATCGGCGACCGTCATTGCGAACTCGTATAATGGCAAACGGCTTAACTCGCCCAACGACGTGGTGCCGCACCCGGACGGCAGCATCTGGTTCACCGACCCACCCTATGGCGGCCAGTTCTACGAAGGCGAACCCGACGCTTCCGGCGGTGCCACCAACCCAGCCGGTAAATTCAATCCGCGACTTGGCCAGCCCGCCGGCTTCGGCGGTTACAAAAGGGAGCTTCCAACCAACGTGTACCGCGTCGATCCCACCGGAAAGATCGACATCGTCGTCACCGAGGATCAAATACCCGATCCGAACGGGATCCTGTTCTCCCCCGACTATAAGAAGCTATATGTGATAAGCACGGGCAAAGGGCCTGGCGACACCGGCCCCGGCGGCAAGGGCGATATCTACGTGTTTGACGTGGGTGCAGACAACAAGCTCTCCAATCAGAAGCTTTTCAGCGACTGCATGATTGACGGCGTTCATTGCGGGCCGGACGGAATGCGCTGCGATGTTGATGGTAACGTCTGGTGCTCAAGCAATGCCGGCCGGGCGGTCGGTTACAGTGGCGTGACGGTGTGGACGCCGGCAGGGAAACTCATCGGGCGGATCCGCATCCCGGAAATCTGTGGCAACATCTGCTTCGGCGGCCCCAAGCGTAACCGTCTGTTCATGGCCGCGAGCCAATCCTTGTACGCCGTCTACGTCGGCACCCAAGGTGCCGCGCCCGGCTGAGTGAAAAGGCCGCCCCTCCTTTGACACCCCTTCTTGTCTGCCACGACCGAAGGCGAGGAGCCCTTCAAGTCGACGGTCACCAAGGCAATGACTGCGCCAGGTGATCGTCGAGCTACCGCCGACGTGCACCTCGTACCTTTAGCGAACCGCAATCATCTGCGGTTTGCTAGCCGGGGAGGGATGGCCGCCGGCAGGTGGGAATAGCGCGAGGGGCGTAGCGGTGGCGAAGACACCCCTCGTCTCGGTACGCTATTTCGGTAGCCTCGCTACCCGCCGGGTTTCCCGCGCAATTACGACCGCGAACTCGCTTCCCATCTCTGGAACTCGATTTCGCGCCACCTCGGCCCAAGTCTACAAAAAGTCGTGGGAAAGCCGCTACAGTGGTCGAAGTTCCACTTATCGATGCAAAACACACACTTTTATGTCAGAATTCTACAACATCGACGTCATAGTCCGAAACTTTATTCGCTGATTCCGGCTCGGTGGCGGGGCGCCGACGCCGAGGCGTTTCTGTGGGTAGACGATCGGACCTTCGGCGCCGCAGCTGCGCGAATCTGCGCAACACTATGTTCGCAATCGGAAGAACTAAATCCTCAACGCTCCACACGAGCGGACTTTTCAGCTGCAACCCAATGGAGCGGTGCGTGTTTCGGCTACGCACTCATGGTTGATTCCATGGTTTGGATTACTACATGTCTGCCCGCACAATCAACACGGCGATGGATATCTACTTTCCGGGATTGCGAAATAAACATCTCGTCAAGAACCGGGTTCTCGAACCACTTGAAAGCCAGGTGGGACAACTTGCGAAGGACTTTGACCCTTGCCATCTCGTCAGCCACAGCGCCGGACGTAGCGCGTTGGAGGATCGCTCTCGAAGGGCAGGACATGGGGCCTGGATCGTAGAATCCATTCATCCGACTGTCAGAAGCTACGTGGAGCGGTCGACGGCCAACAAGGCCGCACAGTCTAGCTCGCAGCAGCCGCAGCGAGAAAAGTAGATCTAAAAAATTTAGGAGAATTGCTACATGGAATCGGAAGTTCGTGCACTGCTAGTCGAACAACTGAAGGACGCACACAGCGCCGAGAAACAGGCGTTGCGGTGCATGCAGAAAGCGGTGAGGAAGGCACATTCGCCTGCTTTGCGTGAAGGCATCCAGATGCACATCGAAGAGACGCAGACCCAGATTGAACGCGTCGAACAAGCGATGGAAAAGCTGGACGCCCGGCGCGGTCGAAAAGTGTGCGAGGCGATGCGGGGGCTGGTCGAAGAAGCTCAGCATGAAATCGACGAGCAAGACGGCAAAGGTCCCATTCTGGACCTGGTCATCGTCGCCGGAATGCAACGAATTGAGCACTATGAAATCGCCGCCTACGGAACCGACATTGCGTTGGCGAAGGCGCTCGGTGAGCAAGACATAGTCAATCTTCTTTTGGAAACGCTCGAGGAGGAGAAAGCGACAGATATTAAACTTACCCAGGTGACCGAGCGATCCATCATGCCGGAAGCACTTGGACCGGAGGGCGAGGAAGAAGAAACGGAAGCTTCCGGACGCAACAAGAGGAGCGGCGGTCGCAGCAAGGCTGCATAGACGTCTGGTCGACCGAAAATAGGAAGGCGACCTCTCCACTAGCAGGCGCCGACCCTAAAGGGCGGCGGGGGAACTTTACCCCGCCGCCGTTATCGCTCGAAGCGGAGGCGGTTGGCTGTTTCGCCGCCCTACTGTCGTCTCTGGCTCGCTGGGTCCCGTGACACGGATCAACTCCGGCGCCAGCGGCACGAAGGTCAAAGCGAACGATGGCGCGGGTATCGCTAGGGGGTTCCGGAAGAGGAGGCAACTGGAGCGGGAATGGAAATCCCGGCGAGGCCCAGTCTAGGGATGCTTGGGCGCCCGAGCGGTCAAATCTTGCTGGTCCGCTTTCGCCCGTGCAGCCTCGGCCTGCTGTTTCGCGCGTACAGCACCATCGTAGTCACCCTCGGTGATCCGTGCTTGTGCATCCCAATCGTCCCAACGAGCTTCGTTGCGATCCGCTGCCACGGCGGATCCCGCATGCGGTGGATCAGGTCGCGCGAAACTTGGCAGGGCGGTCAGCACCAGAAGGGGGATGGCGAACGCGGCACGCACAGGCATTCTCCAAGCAGACGTGAGGAGAACGCACCGGCTGTCACTTTGGTTTACGGGCCGTCAGATTTGTTTGGTGGTGAGAATAACCACGGAGATCTGTCTCGCAGCTGAACTCTCCCGGCCGGACTTTGCCGGCGGCTGGTTACAAGCCCCGCCATGCAGCCAGCAGCCGTCTCAACACTCCCTGTGCGCGTCGTGCCTCGTCCTCATGTCGAACCATGTTCACTGATCGTATGGCCGTCTGTGCCGCCGCTTCCGTCTCGGCGAGCCTGGATTGCGCCTGCTTGGTCCGCTTGTCGGCTGCCTCCAGGGCAGCAAGAGTTCGCCACGTTTTGCTTTCAGAGTTGAGCAGCGCCTCCCGATCGTTGTCGGCCAGTTTTTCCGCGCGCTCGGCGCGTTTTCGCTCGCCCTCAAACCGCCGTTCCGTCGTCGCCAATTGATCCCGCGCCAAGCCGGCCGCCTCCCCCGACGCCCAAGCCCGGTCATGGGCTGCTTTCACCTCTGCCTCCGATACTGCCAGCTGCGACAGCAGTCCCTCGGTGCGGTGTCGCCATTCGTCTGCTCGCTCCCGTTGGCGGGCAAGCGCCTCGTGGTCATGATCTGCCCGAATCGTGGCCGCAGTGGCCCGTGCCTCGGCCGCCTTCCTGCCTTGCTCCGCCCGATCCACCGCTGCCTGCATACGGTCCCGCTCTTCCCACTCCCGTGCCAACTCTGCGGCGGAGCGCTCCCGCTCGGCCCGTAAATCCGCGATCAGGCGATCGTTTTCCGCCTCCGCCCGATTCGCCCGAGCTTCAGCTACCTCGGCCCGGTCTCGCGAGGCCGTGGCTGCCGCCTCAAAGGCAGCGATGGCGCGAGACCATTCGGCCACCGGATCAGGGATATGTTCTCCGGAAGACCGTCGCCGATGCCGCCGGTCGGCGTTCAGCCATTCCGGCGGAACAAGAACACGGGCCGTGCCATCGTTCCCCGGATCTCGTCGCCACCTTTGCCGCTGCGCCAGCTTGACGGCGCTTTCGCTGCCAATGCCGCGGAGCTGGCTAATCTGGCCGTATGTCAGCCACTCGCCTTCTCCGGAATGATCTGGAAAATCCTCATTCTTCGTCTCCATCATCCATTCCCCCTTCTCGCGGCGGAATGCCAGACGCGACGGAAATACCGCCTACAAAAATGTTCAGTGCTCCGCTGAGACTGTCCCAGGAGCGAGTCCTCGCCTACTGCTGGCCGTCCTGTTCGCCCGTTCTATGGCGTAACCCCCGCTTACGACACCCCGGTTGGCGGGGCTTGCCGAATGCCGCGGTAGATGTTGGAGGCAAGGTCACGATTGGATTTCGTTACAATTTGCCGGTAGGGAAAAACGATTGAGCTTATGATGACCGGGGTCAAACCGGCAGGGCTTTCCTGAATTACAGTGCCCTGGCCGGACCTTCTCAGGCACCTCCCGTCATGGCCCGAGCGACCCCCTCGGCCACAACGATCTGGTCTGTGACGATTGGGTCTTTACGGGTCGATGCGCGCGGTGGCCGAACCGGCAACCACTTCCTTGCCATCCTGGTTGGTGGTGGAAAGAGTGAGATCGACGTAGTGCTGGCCACCTTCTTCCCGCACGGCGGCCACGGTAGCCTTCGAATCAAGCGTATCGCCCGGCCAGACCTGGTTGGTAAACCGGACACCGAAGTTCGTAAGCGTGCCGTCGCCGACATAATTTGTCAGCATTTTCCCGGTCAGTCCCATCGTCAGCATGCCGTGGGCGAACACAGTGGGATAGCCAGCAACCTTGGTGGTGTAGATCTCATCCGTATGCAGCGGATTGTAGTCACCCGATGCACCAGCGTATTGAACGATCTGAGTGCGCGACAGATTTTCGACCACGCGCTCGCTATGGGTATCGCCGACCTTCAGTGCGGATGCCTTCAGTGCCATTGTCGCTTCCCCCCTAGCCCTGATCCACCGGACGCTCCGTCGTCACGCCCACGCCGCGGGCCGTGATTACCAGTTCGCCCTTCTGGTCGCGGTATTCCGTCACACGTTCGCTGAATGTCAATTTGCCGGCGCGCTTGCTCTCCTTTTCCCAGGTCTTGCCAGGCTTGGTTTCCGCCGTCAGCACGTCACCGGGCCGGATATGGCGGTGATATTCGTAGTGCTGTTCGGCATGCAGGCCGCCCGACGACGACGGTTTCCCTTCGATTCCGCTAGGGCCTTTCGCCGAGCCAAACCACTTCTCGCCGGGCTTCGGCCGCAAATGATAGTCCGGGTCGAACTGTGCGACGGCCTGCGCAAAACTGGGAGGCGCAATGATGCCTCCGGCGCCGGTATCTTTCGCCGCCGCCGCGTCGTGATACACAGGGTTGGTGTCGCCCACTCGCGCGCGCGAACATCATGATGTGGCTCGCTTCCACGGGAAATGTGATTTTGGCCAAGGGTTCCCTCCGATTGCTCCTACCGCGACACGTTAGCAGGATTGCGGAAAGAGGAAACAGGCGGCGCCTGCGCATGAGGCGCCCGCATCGTCGTCCCGGTTTCCGAGCGGCGTTGGAGGCCGCCGCGATCCCGACCTTCACGCGGGCGCGCCCGATGGCGCAGTCAGCCGATGGGATCCGGTTCCTTCGCGCACCAGGCCGGATGGCCGCGCGGACGCCGAGCCTATGCGATCGGCGACATCCATGGCTGCCGCGACAAGCTGGTCGCGCTGCACAGCTTGATCGCGGCGGATTTGGCTGCTCGTCCGAGCCGGTCCGCGGTGCTGGTACATCTCGGCGACTATATCGATCAGGGACCGGACAGCGCCGGTGTGGTGTCACTGCTGGCGGCCGCGCCGCCGGTTCCAGGCCTCCAGGTTGTCAATTTGCTCGGCGACCACGAGCGGATGTTGCTCGACGCTCTGGCCGGCGATCGGGCGGCTGCGACCGATTGGCTGTGGGCCGGCGGCAAGGACGCATTGACAACCTGGGGCCTGGCGCCCGATCTCCCGCGCGAGCAATGGGAGGCGGCCCTGCCCGAGCCCCACGTGGCGTGGCTGCGGAGCCTTCGCGCGATGCATCGGGAGGGCGACTATCTTTTCGTCCACGCCGGCATCCGG
Organism: uncultured Alphaproteobacteria bacterium; assembly: GCA_963733925.1. Classification (GTDB taxonomy): domain Bacteria; phylum Pseudomonadota; class Alphaproteobacteria; order Acetobacterales; family Acetobacteraceae; genus Rhodopila. The sequence continues at coordinate 375,437 of CAVTFL010000005.1, forward strand.
CCAGGCGTTCCCCTGGAGGATCAATCCACCGACGATCTGCTGACGATACGCCAGCCGTTCCTATCCAGCGAAGTCGATCTGGGGCTGATCGTTGTGCATGGGCATTCGTCGTTGCCGTCGGCGCAGACTCGCTACCAACCGGATCGGGCTCGACACCGGGGCCGGGATCGGCGGCAAGCTGACCTGCGCCGTGCTGGAGGACGATCTGGTCGGATTGCTGGCGGTGTAACGTCCTCCTTTCTAGTCACGCTCGTTACCGGCGAATGGCATCAGCCAGATCACGTAGCTGCCGCCCGCAAGGGGTACCAGGACTGACTGATCGATTACTGACTGATCAATCTCTTCCAGAAACGTTAGCTCGTCCAGCATCCCCTCCACGTGGCAGTCGGCGTAGACGTCGTCATCCAGATCATCCGGTAGGCGACCCCGAGAGTCCGCGGACTGATCCGAACCGCCACGCACGATGCGGCGCTTTGCCGATCGCGGCGGGTCCGCCCAACAGGATCGACGGATCCTCCGGCGGTCCTGCCTCCCGCAACTCTGACGGTCAAACAGCATCAGGCAGGCGAACGGGCATGGCATTGAACTCATGCGGTCATCCCCGTGTGCCGCAACGCCTAACCGGGATAGATTTGAACGCTGCGGGCGACCGTGTCCGCTACATGCTCCTTGGTCACGACGCCCAGGACCTGCTCGGTTCCGCCCGCCTGGCTGACCACGATTGCCATCGCCGCGTTGCGGTTCCAGATCGTCCTGATCACGTCGAACGCGACGTCGGTTTCTCGTACAATGGTGAAACTGCCAGGCCGCACCAGATCCCCGAGCCGGACATCGCTCGCCGCCACCCCCAGGGTCCGGCGCAGGTCGGTGTTGACCCGCAGGCCACCGATGACCGCGCCGCCGCGAGTCACCACCACATGCCGCAATCCGCCCTGCTGCCGCCGCCAGCTCAAGAAACCGGGCAAACGGCGTCGTTTCGTCGAGGACAAGGACGTCACGCTCCATGATGTCGGCGGCGCTGCGGACCAGGAACATGTTGGCGTGCAGCGCCTTCGGGATCGGATGCCCGCGGCGCACCAGCTTCAGGGTGTAGATGTTTTCGTTCGACAGCATCCGCCGCACACCCAAAGCGAGCGCCACCGCCAGGATCATCGGCAGGACGATCTCATAGTCCCGGGTCATCTCGAAGATCATCGTCACGGCGGTCATCGCGGCCCCGGTGCCGCCGCCGACCATGGCGCCCATGCCGACCATCGCGAACGCCGGCACGCTGATCGGGACGCCGGGAAACACCACCTGCACGACCGATGCGAATGCCGCTCCAAGCGCCGCGCCCATGAACAGCGACGGCGAGAAGATCCCGCCCGATGATCCCGACCCCAGGCTGACGGACGTCGCCAACAGCTTGCTGACCAACAGGATCAGCAGAAATCCCGCGCCCTGGATCTGATTGTGCAGGATCGCCTGGATCGAGGAATATCCAACACCCTCAATGAAATAGTGCCCCTTCGTGCGCCAGAACACATACATCAGGATGCCGACGAGCAGCATGCCCGACACATGGCGGAGATAGCGCCCGGGGATCAGGTCGAAACCGTCCTCCAGCAAATGCAGGCCCCGGATGAAACCGGCTGCGGCGACCCCCGTCAGCGCCCCGAGCACGGCATACAGCACCAATATCAGGGCAGTGTTCAGATCATCCGGCACCGGCGCCATATTGCTCGGCACGTTGAACGCCGGCTGGTCGCCGAAGAAAATTCGGCCGATGAAGGTCGCGGACCCGGTGGCAACGGCAACGGGCAGGAAGGTGTTGACGCTGATCTCCGGCAGCATCAGTTCGGTCGCGAACAGCACGCCCCCGATCGGCGTATTGAACGTCGCCGCGATGCCGGCCCCGGCGCCGGCCGCGACCAGAGTGATGCGCTGACCTGCCTGCATCCGAACGATTTGTCCCAGTGTCGATCCCAAGGCCGAACCGATCTGGATGATCGGCCCCTCCCGTCCGACCGCGGCACCCGTACCGATCGCCACCGCCGAGGCGATCGATTTCACGACCGCCACCACCGGCCGGATGATCCCTTGCTTGTAGTAGATCGCGTCCATTACCTCCGGCACGCCATGACCCTTCGCCTCGGGTGCGAAATTCGAAACGATCCAGGTAACCCCGATCGCGCCGATGACCGGCACCAGGATGATCAGCGGACCCCAAGGATTGAACGGCGTGAAAACGCTGAAATCGTAGGCGAACGAGAACTGGCCGAGGAAGCAGACGTTGTGCACCAGCCCGATCAGGCCGCGAAACACCACGGCGCCAAATCCCGTAACAATGCCAACGATGAGGGCGAGCACCGACAACGACAGAAGGCGCAGGCGGCGAACGGTCTCCTCGGCCGGTGCCTGAGACGCCGGAGGGGTCCGGGTGGAGGTCCTGACCGTCGGAGCTTCGTCTGTTCTCTGGCGCGGCGTATCGTCGGCCATGGTGTGATTCCTCAGCGCATCTGAACAGGCGCAACAGGGATTATGCCGATCCGGCTTGCCGATCAGCACTCGATAACAGAGCGCAACGCGATGAAGACGGCTGAGGTGCGCCATATCCAGGGCGGCTTGATCGCGCAGCTCCGATTACAGCATGATCGTGCAGAACGGAAAGCCGGCACAGCCCGACCGAAATGACCCAGGCGACCGGCAACCACTCAAGCCGGCCATAAGTGACGAGTGCCTCCTGCCGCTCATCCGCTAGCCTACGCGGCGGCGCGGATCGCCACGGCCTTCACCTCGTCGCCAACGCCAGCTTCAAACGACGCAAAATTCGCTTCGAACCGCGCGATGAGCTGGCCTGCCATACGGTCGTAGGCAGCCTTGTCGCTCCAGGCTCTGCGAGGGTCGAGCACGTCATCCGGAACACCCGGGACGTGCGCCGGGATCGAGAGGCCGAAGAACGGCTCCTTGTGAAACTCCATCCTGGTCAGTGTCCCGTCCAAGGCGCCCCGCAGCAATGCTCTTGTGTGCTTGATGGCCATGCGATGGCCGACACCGAACTGCCCGCCGCTCCAGCCGGTGTTCACCAGCCAGCAGGTCGCGCCATGCTTCGCGATCAGATCGGAGAACATCTGCCCGTATACCTCCGGCCGGCGCGGCAGGAAGGGTTGCGCGAAGCAGGTGCTGAACGTGGCGCTAGGCTCCCGGCCGAGGCCCTTTTCGGTGCCGGCGACCCGCGCGGTGTAGCCGGACAGGAAGTGGTACATCGCCTGCGCGGGCGTCAGCCGGGAGATCGGCGGCAGCACGCCGAACGCATCGCAGGTCAGCATGAAGACGTTCTTCGGCATGCCCGCCGCGGCCCGTCAGGTTGACGTTCGGGATGAACTCCACCGGGTAGCAGGAGCGCGTGTTTTCGGTCAGCGACGCGTCGGTCAGGTCCAGGTTGCCGTGCCTGTCGCCGATCACGTTCTCGAGCACCGCGCCAAAATGGTGAGACGCGGCCCAGATCTCGGGTTCGGCCTCCTGCGACAGATTGATCACCTTCGCGTAGCAGCCACCCTCGAAGTTGAAGGTGCCGGTCGATCCCCAGCCATGCTCGTCATCGCCGATCAGCTTGCGATGCGGGTCGGAGGACAGCGTCGTCTTGCCGGTGCCCGACAGGCCGAAGAACAGTGCGACGTCGCCGTCCTTGCCGATATTCGCGCTGCAGTGCATCGGCATCACGCCCTTCGCGGGCAACAGCCAATTCATCACCGTGAAGATCGACTTCTTGACCTCGCCGGCATACTCGGTGCCGGCGATGACGATCAGCTTTTGCTCGAACGACAGGGCGATGGTCGTCGAGGACCGCACGCCGTCCACCTCCGGATCGGTCTGGAACATCGGAGCATGCAAAATAACGTAGTCGGGTTCGAAGCCATGCAGTTCCCCCTCAGGCGGACGGATGAACATGTTGCGCGCGAACAGTGCGCTCCAGGCCTGCGTGCTGACCAGCCGCACCCGCACGCGGTATTCCGGATCGGCTCCGGCGTACAGATCCTGGGTGAACAACTCCTGACCCTGAAGATAGGCCTGGACACGGCCTTTGAGGGCGTTGAACCGATCCACCGTCAAACGCTGGTTGACCTTGCCCCACCAGACATCGTTGGTGACGGACGGCTCGTCGACCACGAACTTGTCCTGAACCGAGCGACCGGTGTGCACGCCGGTTTCCACCATGAAGGCGCCATCGGCGGACAGGCGCCCTTCATTGCGGCGCAAGGCCTCGGCAATGAGAGCGGGCGCCCTCTGATTGGAATGAACAGGGCGCGAGGCCTGCACACCCGTTCCGGCGAGCGCCTCGCCGGCATGTTTCTTCCAGGCGTGCTTATTCGCGGTCTCGTGCGTCAAGGTTGCTCCCTGCCCTCACCAGCGTTTCGCCAAGCCCCGAACGTGGCACATGGCCAGCCTCGGAGGCAGACTTTGCGTTATATCCCCAAGCAAGGCGTTTCTATGACGCAGATGAGCAAACGTCCATCTTGGCCACTACGTTCGCGCCTTATTTGATGATTGCGAACTGACCAGCCCGGCCCCACAGGCAGCTTCATCGCCGGCTTGGACGGGCTACCCAGAGTAGGCTCGGACGGAGACAGCGAGCGTGTTAGAAACCCCAGGAATCGCGAAGAGGCCAGAGTGACGTGTCAAGGCGAACCCGCCCGGTTCCGGCTCGCAGGGTGTCCGTGAATGAGTGAACCGCATCTCGAACTCAGCGCTTTGCGAAATGCGGTTGCCTCGCTGGAGGGCGGCCTCGGCCTGGTCACCAACAATGCGTGGTTCAACGAACAATTGCCGATTGTGCAAAACACACTGATCGCTGGTGTCATCCAGAATTTCGAATTTGTCTATGAGCTAAGCATCAAGATGATCAGGCGGCAGATCGAACTGGACGCCGATAACCCTGCCGAACTCGACCAGACGAATTTCCGCGATCTTTTGAGGATCGCCGCCGAAAAAGGTCTGATCGCCGATGTCGAAGCATGGTTCTTCTACGGCAGCATGCGGAATGCCAGCGCCCACACGTACGATCAGCAGAAAGCTCGACAGATCTACCAGGACACGCTCAAATTTGTGGACGACGCTCGGTCCCTGCTCGGCTTGCCTGGAATCACGCAATGGCTGATCCGCCGCCGATCGATATACGTGCGGATCTCTGGCCAATCGTCCGCGACATCCTGCGCAGACACGTTCCGCAATACGAAGTCTGGGCCTTTGGGTCGCGCGCAAAAGGTAGAGCCACCCGCTACTCGGACCTCGATCTGGCCATCATCTCCGATACGCCCCTGCCTCTGGAAATCAGCGCAAAGCTAGCCGATGATTTTTCCGAGTCCGATCTCCCTTGGCGCGTCGATGTCGTGGATTGGGCCACAACACAACCAGCGTTCCGGAAGATAATCGAGCAAGACAGGGTGGTGTTGCAGCACCCGACCTGAGGAAACCCGAACCGAGCATCCCACGTTCCCGCTGTATGAGCACGCAAGAACCCGCCCCCCCGAATACCCCTTTCCCGCCGCGGCGGAACCTACCTGGCGGTGCCGCCGCGCTTCCCGCCGACAGCCTGCCGAAGCCCTTCCTCGGTCCGCAGGGCGACGAGAACCGCGACCCACCCCCCAATGCGCCGGCCCCGATCCCACCTGCCGAGACCGTCAAGAACCCCGACCAGAGGCGCTGACCTCCCAAGGCGCCTCAACCCCTTCCGCTGGCGTTCGCCTTGACCAAACGCGGTCTTGGTCTAGAAGCGCCCGTGCAAGGAGAGTCCGTTTTGAACACGATATCTGGCGTGAACACTTTCCGAAGTGGCCCCAACGAACGCGGACGCTTCGGAGAATTCGGCGGGCGCTTCGTCGCGGAAACGCTGATGCCATTGATCCTGGAAGTCGAGCGCGCATACAACGAGGCGAAGGCCGACCCCGCCTTTGACGCCGACCTCAAGCATCATCTAACCCACTACGTCGGCCGCCCCAGCCCGCTGTGGTTTGCGGAACGACTGACCAAGCAACTGGGTGGCGCCAAGATCTACTTCAAGCGCGACGAGCTGAACCACACCGGCAGTCACAAGGCCAACAACTGCATGGGCCAGATCCTGCTGGCCCGACGCATGGGCAAGACCCGGATCATCGCCGAGACCGGCGCCGGGCAGCACGGCGTCGCCACCGCCACAATGTGCGCCCTCTTTGGCCTGCCCTGCACGGTTTACATGGGCGCGACCGACGTCGAGCGCCAATCCCCCAATGTCTTCCGCATGAAATTGCTCGGTGCCGAGGTCAAGCCGGTAACCTCCGGCGCCGGCACGCTAAAGGACGCGATGAACGAGGCGATGCGCGACTGGGTCGCCAACGTCGCCGACACCTATTACCTCATTGGAACCGTCGCCGGCCCACACCCGTACCCAATGATGGTGCGCGACTTTCAGTCGGTGATCGGCGAGGAAGCTAAGACCCAACTCCAACAAGCCGAGGGCCGCTTGCCGGACGCCGCGGTCGCCTGCATCGGCGGCGGCTCCAACGCCATGGGCTTGTTCCATCCGTTCCTCGACGATCCGACGGTGCGCCTGATCGGCGTCGAGGCCGGCGGGCACGGGATCGAAACCGGTGAGCACGCCGCCAGCCTGACCGGCGGCCGCCCCGGCGTGCTGCACGGCAACCGCACCTACCTGCTGCAGGACGACGATGGCCAGATAATCGAGGCGCACAGCATCAGCGCCGGCCTCGATTACCCCGGCATCGGCCCCGAACATTCCTGGCTGCACGACATCGGCCGCGTCGAATACGTCTCGGCCACGGACCAGGAAGCGCTGGCCGCGTTCCAGCTCTGCACCCGGACCGAGGGCATCATCCCGGCCCTGGAGCCGGCCCACGCTCTGGCCCATGTCACCAAGCTGGCACCAACCATGGCGGGCGACCAGATCATCCTGATGAACCTCTGCGGCCGCGGCGACAAGGACATCTTCGCCGTCGCCCAACACCTCGGCGTCAAGCTATGAGCCGCATTGCCACCCGCTTCGCCGAGCTCAGACGCCAGAGCCGCGGTGCGCTGATCCCGTTCCTGGAGGCGTGGGACCCGGATCAGGCAACCTCCATGGCGCTGCTGCGAGGGATGCCCGAAGCTGGCGCCGACCTGATCGAAATCGGCATACCTTTTACCGACCCGATGGCCGACGGTCCCATCATCCAGGCCTCCGCCAAGCGAGGCCTCGCCGCCGGGGTCAAGGTAGCTCACGTGCTGGCGATGGTACGCGAGTTCCGCACAGTCGATGACGCAACCCCGATCGTCCTGATGGGTTACCTGAACCCGATCCTGTCTTATGGACCGGAGCGCTTCTGCGCCGATGCCGCCCGGGCGGGAGTTGACGGGTTGATCATCGTCGATCTGCCGACCGAGGAAGCCGACCTCCTGCTGCCTTATAGCAACGCCAACGGGCTGGATTTCATTCGCTTGGTTGCGCCAACCACGGACGATGAGCGCCTGCCGCATGTGCTGAACGGCAGTTCCGGCTTCGTCTACTATGTCAGCATCACCGGCATCACCGGGACGACGAGCGCGACGGCAGAGCATCTGGAGGCAGCGATCCCCCGCCTGAGGCGCGCGACCAACCTGCCGATTGCGATCGGATTTGGGGTGCGCACGCCGGAGCAGGCGGCGACCGCGGCTCGGGTGGCCGACGCCGCCGTGGTGGCCTCGGCGCTCATCGATACCTTGTCCGGGAATTTGCACGCCGACGGCAGGGCGCTGCCGGGGGCCGTAGAGAAGGTGCTGGACCAGGTGCGTGCGTTGGCGGCCGCCGTGCGGCGCTGACTGCGGTTGCTTTTTCGCCTGGGGCGGATAGGCCCCATTACTAACAAACGGAGGAAAACGTTATGCGCAGGATTCTTTTGGCCGCCGCGCTAGTCGCGCCGGTCGCTATCGTGGCCAAAATACCGGCGCGCGCCGCCGAGGTCACCCAGCAGGACCTGATGCAAGCGGCCGAAATGCTTGGCAAAGGATACGACGACAATTACAACGCGAAGAACGCGGCCGGCATGGCAGCGCTCTATACAAGTGATGGGGTGCTCGTCTCGCCGGGGCCTGTCATCCGCGGCGAAGACCACCTTAAGTCGTACTACCAGTCACGTTTCGACGCCGGGGCTGGCGGTCACATGACGAAGATCGCCGAGGTGCACGTGCAAGGCGACGGCGGCTTCGGCATCGGCCAGTTCTCTGCCACCGTGCCGACGCCCGACGGCGGACGTCGCGAAATCAAGGGCAACCTGGCGACGGTTTACCAGCACAGCACGGATGGCTGGCATCTCCGCCTCGTTGCCGCCTCCGTCCCGCCGCCCTCGCCGCCGAAGTAGCCGCCACTACAATCAATCGAGACACGCGCGGCAAACGCGGAGTGTTCAGCCGTCCCGACGATGCTGAGGAAGCCTGACCCTATCCCGGCCATTCGGGCCAGGGTCAGGTCGCCGCCAGCCGCGCCATTGCGGCCCAACGCAGCCGCCAGTTCAGATGTGTTCGTGCGCCGCCGCGAGATCCTTGTTGGTGTGATCCTGCAGCAGTGTGACGGAGACAACGCTGATCGCACAGCAGGCGACGATATACAGCGCCACCGAATAGCCGCTGCCATAGGCGGCCAGCAGCGCGGTCGCGATGAACGGCGCTGGTCCGCCGGCGACGATGGAGGCGAGCTGGTAACCCAGACCGGCGCCGCTGTAGCGTAGACGCGGCGCAAAGGACTCCGCAATCAGCGCCGCCTGGGGACCATACAACGTCATGACCGGCAGCAGCGAGAGCGCGACCGCGATGAAGACGAGAGGCGGCGACTTCGTGTCCAGCAGGGCGAAGTAGAAGAACCCGTACGCCGCGCTGAAGATGGCGCCGAGGATGTACATGCGCCGGCGGCCGATGCGGTCCGACAGATGGCCGGCGATCGGCACCCACAGGAAGCCAAGAATCGCCGCAGTCACCATGCCCGACAGCAGCAGATCGCGTGAGACACCCACGACCCGTATGCCATAGGTGAAAATGAACGCGATATAGACATAGCCAGGCCCCTGTTCACCCATCCGGGCGAACGCCGAGAGGATCACCTCCTTGGGCTGCTTCGCCAGAACCTCCAGCAGCGGCGAGGTCGACAGACGCTCTTTCTCCACCATCTCAGCGAATACTGGCGTTTCGAGGACGCCGAGACGGATGTAGAGCCCGACCGCGACCATGATGATGCTGAGCAGGAACGGGATGCGCCAGCCCCACACTAGGAACTGATCGCCGGAGAGCCAGCTGAACACCAACACCGCGAGATTGGCCAGGGCAATCCCCGCCGGCCCGCCGAATTGCGGCCACGACGCGATGAAGCCGCAATTCTTGTTGGTCTGCGCCCATTCCATCGACATCAGGACCGAACCGCCCCATTCGCCGCCAACCCCGACGCCCTGGATGAACCGCAGGACAATCATGATGAGTGCCGCCCAGATGCCGATCTGGTTGTAGGTCGGCACCAGGCCAACCGCCACGGTTGCCAGCCCAGTTATCACCAAGGTTGCGATCAGGGTCGCCTTACGGCCGATCCGGTCGCCATAGTGACCAAAGATCGCTGCGCCGACCGGCCGTGCGATAAAGCCGATGTAGAATATGACGTACGCCTGCAACGTCCCGATCAACGGGTCAGAATCCGGGAAGAACAGTTTCGCGAACACCAGTCCGGTGACGGTGCTGTAGAGCAGGAAATCGTACCATTCGATAGTGGTGCCAATGGTGCTGGCGATCAATGCTCGCCGGAGTTGTCCGCGATGCTCTACGTCGGACAATGATTGTCTGGCCTGGCGGTCAGTTTCCACGTTCCTATTCTCCCTACGACGCGTTTGCCGCGTCTGCCTGTTGTTGCTACAGCTACTATCCTGCCGCAAATCTTCCTGAAATATAAGTCATTTTTAATCTGGCAGGCCGGAACCCCATCGCAGACAGGTGTGCGCCCAACGTTGGGGTGGTGTGCCCGACGGAGCCACATCCTGACAGCGACGAAAGCGTCGACGCCTCGCGCGAACGTGTGAGCACCTCGCCTGGGTCGTAATACAGTTGTGCAGCCAGGCTGTCCGACGTGCGTTACCACTGGCTCATGAAATAACAATTTTTCCCCTGGGTTAAGCAGCCCCCGTCCCTTGGAGATACAGTCTCGTGCAAATCCGCGCCGGCTACGACATCACCTATCAGTGCCCTCAGCCGACGCCCATGCTCCTGGTTCTGAGCGTGCATCCGTCGCGCATGCCAGACGTCATCGGGCCACACCAGATCCGGTTCGATCCGCCGGTCGCAGCGAGCGAATACCGCGACGGTTTTGGCAACATTTGTCATCGGATCGTGGCGCCCGCAGGGCTGTTGCGGATCTCCACCGGGTTCAAGGTCAGTGATCCCGGAACGCCTGACCAGCTCGTTCCGCACGCCGTGCAACATCCCATTCAGGACCTGCCGGATGACGTGCTGGTGTTTCTTCTGGGTAGCCGCTACTGCGAAACCGACGAACTCACCCAACTTGCCTGGTCCCTGTTCAGCCACACGCCGGAGGGATGGCCCAGGGTGCAGGCAATCTGCGATTACGTACACAATCGGATCGAGTTCGGCTATCACCACGCGAACCCCACCCGCACCGCGTCCGCCGGCCACGCCGAGGGCCGTGGCGTTTGCCGCGATTTTGCTCATCTAGCAGTCACCCTGTGCCGCTGCATGAACATTCCGGCGCGTTATTGCACCGGATACCTAGGCGATATCGGCATCCCGCCGGTGGATGCGCCGATGGACTTCAGCGCCTGGTTCGAGGTCTACCTTGGCGGCCACTGGCACACCTTCGATGCCCGCCACAACACGCCGCGCATCGGGCGGATCCTGATGGCGCGGGGGCGCGACGCGACTGATGTGGCTTTGTCGACCATATTTGGACCGAGCACCTTGATTGGGTTCAATGTCGTGACGGACGAGGTGCTTTAGGGGCGCCTTGCCGGCGGGTTCGGTACGTGCTTCATGGCCTCGGGTTTGCCATCGATTTGGCCCCGTTCCCAGCCTGCGGAACTCATAGATTGTGCTCGAATCCGAAGACCGCGCGTCGACCCTTGGAAGCGATGCCGAGCTCGCCCCTGTCTGGCGGGCCCACCAGGCGAACGGTCAACTTATCCTGGCCCTGAGCGGCGATTGGATCGCGCAATCCGGCCGCATTCCTGCGTTTCCAGCTGATGGCCTCGCAGCGGTCGCCGGCGGTCAATCCCTGGCGTTGGATATTGCCAACGTAGGCCGATGGGACAGCGGCCTGATCGAATTTCTCTGGGATGCCAGTCGCGCTGCGACAACACGCGGGATTGCCATCGACAGTACACCGTTGCCGGACTCCGCGCGTACACTCCTGGGTCTGCTACCCGACCGGCTTTCCGAGCCCGACCTCAAGCGACGCCGCCGTTTTCGGCCGCTTCACTGGGTTGGCGGGCGAACCATCGGCCTGCTGACCGAGGCGGGGGTCCTCAGTTCCCTGCTCGCCACGACCGCCAACGGCGGTGTCCTCGCGCTAGCGGGCCGGGCCCGCATGCGAGCGGTTGATCTCTTCGCCAACATCAGGGATGCGGGGCCGTCGGCGCTGATCATCGTCAGCGTGGTGAATTTCCTGATCGGCGCCATCCTGGCTTTTGTCGGCGCGGTGCAACTACGAAAATTCGCCGCCGATATCTATGTCGCGAATTTGGTCGGCCTCGCTCTGGTGCGCGAGATGGCCGCGGTCATGACCGCTATCGTCATGGCAGGGCGCACCGGCGGCGCCTATGCCGCCCGCATCGCGACGATGCAAGGCAATGAGGAGATCGACGCGCTCCAGGTGATCGGTATTCCGGTGTCCCAGTACATTCTACTGCCGTCGATCCTGGCGTTGGTTTTCACCATGCCGCTGCTATATCTCTATGGTTGCCTGGTCGGGATGGTCGGCGGGTTCATGGTTTCCATCGCCATGCTAAACATCACCGGCCCGGGTTATTTGGCCCAGACGTTCGGCGCGATAGCATTCGACCAGTTCGTGTTCGGCTTCGTCAAATCGATCGCCTTTGCCGTCCTGATCGGTGTGACGAGCTGCCGCATCGGGCTTAAGGCCGGGCGTAGCGCCGCCGATGTCGGCGTGGCGGCGACCCGAGCCGTCGTGACGGGGATCGTCGGGGTGATCGCGGCAGACGCGATTTTCGCGGTTCTGGCTGACGTGATCGGCTTCTGATGGTCGATCCTCGTGCTCCCGATGCCAACGAAGCCCCCCTGTTGTCCGTGCGCGGCGTTACGCTTGCGTTCGGTCCGAAGGTGATTCAGCACGACCTGTCCTTCGACGTGCGGCGAGGCAGCATTTTCGCGGTGATGGGCGGCAGCGGCTGCGGCAAGAGCACCGTGCTGAAAACCATGATCGGCTTGCTGCGCCCAACCAAAGGTACCACGCTGGTCGGTATCGAGGACTACTGGGCCGGCACCGAGGCGCGGCGCACCGCGATCAGCCGGCGCTTCGGCGTGCTGTTTCAGAGCGGAGCGCTCTGGAGTGCCTTGACGGTCGGAGAAAACGTCGCGCTTCCCCTACGGATGTTCACCCGGCTGGACGATGGCGCCATCCGCCGTCTGGTGCGACTAAAGCTCGGCCTTGTAGGGATGGAACATGCCATCGGGCAGTTTCCCTCGGAACTGAGCGGCGGGATGCGTAAGCGGGCCGGACTGGCGCGGGCGCTGGCCTTGGACCCGGATGTGTTGTTCTTCGATGAGCCGTCGGCCGGGCTCGACCCGATCACCTCCAGCCGGCTCGACGACCTGATCCTCAATCTCCGGAATGGTCTGGGTGCGACCATCGTGATCGTCAGCCACGAACTGCCGAGCCTGTTCGCAATTGCGGATGATGGGGTATTTCTGGATGCGCAGACCAGGACGGCGATTGCCCATGGCTCGCCGGCTTCATTGCGTGATACCTGCTCGAACCCGCAAGTGGAGGCCTTCATGCGGCGCGAACGTCCCGAGGCCCTCACCGCCGGAAAGCACCCCAGCCCATGAGAGCCGACGGACAGACAGCAGTCGGAGCCTTCGTGCTGGGCGGCATCGTGCTGGCTTTGGCCGCTATCGTCATGTTCGGCAACTTCAGCATTTTCAATCCGAGCGTTCAGGCCGCGGTCGTGTTCGACGATTCGATCGCTGGGTTGTCGGTCGGAGCGCCGGTGACGTTTCGCGGCGTGCGTGTGGGCGCGGTCGAGAGCATTGGCATCGAATTCGATCCAGGGACCAAGGTTGCCTCCATTCCCGTCATCGTCAGGTTGACCCCGAACCGAGCACCGGGCGCTCCGAAGACTGGCGATCAACACGTTGATCTTGCGGGTTTGATTACACGGGGCTTGCGAGCTGAACTGAACGTGCAGAGCTTTGTGACCGGTCAATCGCAAATCGACCTGGATTTCGATCCAACCTCGCCGGCCGTTCTGCACGCGGGCGTCACCACCCTGCCAGAAATCCCGACCCGGCTGTCGACCTTGCAGCGTGCGAGGGAACAACTCAGCCAACTCCCACTTCGTGAACTCGCGGGTGACGCCACCGCTACGTTGTTGAGCCTGCGTGGCTTGGCCGAAAAGCTGAATCAGGATTTGCCGCCCTTGGTGGACAGCCTAAAGACCACGTCCGATCGGACTGGGCAAATGGTCGAGACAGCCAATCAGGCGATCAAGGCGTTGCAAGGGCAGTTGGACCAGACGCTGAGCGCCTTCAGTCAAGTTGCCAGCACAAGCGACCAACAACTGAACCAGCGTGGCGGCGAGCTCCACACGCTGCTTTCGGCGTCCAACCAGACCTTGTTGCAAGTGCGCGACCTACTGGGCGATCTGCGAAGCCTGACCTCGGACCGCGCCGCGCCCCGCGCTAATCTTGACGCGACCCTGCGTGATCTGGCGGCAGCGGCGGCTTCGCTGCGTGGTTTCGCCAACGATGTCGAGCATGATCCGCGGCTTCTGCTGACCGGGCGCAAGCCATGAGCTGGGCACGTGGGATCTTGATTGTGGGATGTTACTCGCTGAGCGCATGCGCTTCGCCCCCGCTGACGCTCTACACGCTGGGGACGCCGCCGCCCGCCACGGAGACGCGTCCCGCCGGCAAGGTGTCGGTTGTCATTGCTGTGGCGCGGGTGACAATCCCGGACGAACTCGACACGGAGGATATTTTCGTCCGCGACGGCAGCACACTTCGGCGCAGTGTGCGTGGACGGTGGGGGAGCCGGCTTTCGCTCGGCATCACCGACCGGCTGACCGAACGTTTGGCCGCGCGCTACCCGCAGGCGCTGGTGACAGACCGGCCGTTGACCGAAACACCTTCGGATCGGGTGCTGATCAACATCGGGCGGCTGGATGTAACCGCTGCTGGTGTCGCGACGTTGGATGCGGACTGGCTGGTGGTTCCGCGCGATTCGGCCAAAGTCGCTCGGCGGGATCGGGCGCATTTCAGTGCAACGGGACCAGTCGCGACCGACCAGGATGTCGTCACCCTGACGGAGGTTTTGGTGGACCGGCTCGCCGGAGCGATCGATATCCCTCAGCATTAAAACCCAGAGGATTTTTACACCCTTGTAGGAAACGGGTATGGCAACTTGGCGCGACAAGGGAATACCCGCTTGTCCGAGTTCGAGGCACATGCAGGCGGCATAGACGGATTCAAGTAGCCCCGGACCGGTGTTCCGATCTACCTCGATGGCAATACCTATGATGCGTTCAGTCAGGTCCCGGTACTCAAGCACAGTTACTCTCCGCGGCCCTTCGCGGCCCTCCTGATTTCTCCGTGATAGATATTAAGAAAGGGTAAACCGCCTCGCTGGCCCCGCTGACCCCACTGCTTCGTCAGCGCGTCTTGCCTGCCGACGTCATATCCCCAAGTGTCCGCCATGAACGCTTGTTCTTCCTTGCCGTCTCGCTCGTCAGCCTGCGGCAGGACGTGACAACTCCCAAGCCCTTGTCGGGGGCATCGCTCAGAATCGAAAATTGCAGCCAAAGGAGGACCATCCGATGCTCGCGCTTGTAAACACGCCGCGTGGGTCCGCGCCAATCGAACTACGTGAAATTCCTGAACCGGCGCCGGCCCACACCGAAGCACTGGTTGCAGTCCATGCATTCTCGCTGAATCGCGGTGAACTGAGCTCGTTCGCCAGGAACAAGGAAGGCTGGGTGCCGGGGCAGGACGTCGCGGGCGTTGTTCTGCGTCAGGCCGCGAACGGCAACGGACCACCGGTCGGAGCACGTGTGGTCGCTCTGGTGGACGATTTCGGCTGGGCTCAGCGTGCAGCGGTTCCGAGTCATCGCATGGCGGCGCTCCCGGAAAACGTCTCGTTCGCCCAGGCGGCGACGTTGCCGGTGGCCGGGCTGACCGCCCTTCGCACCCTGCGCCATGGCGGAGCGCTGGTCGGACGCCGCGTGCTGATCACCGGGGCAGCCGGGGGTGTCGGCACGCTGGCGGTGCAGCTCGCGGTGCGTTCAGGGGCACAAGTCACCGCCGTTGTCGGGCGGCCGGAGCGGGCGGCAGGATTGCAGGCGCTCGGTGCCGCCGAGGTGGTCGAGGGTATCGACAACGCTCAAGGGCGGTTCGCGCTGGTCCTGGAATCAGGCGGCGGCGCGTCAATGGCAGCCGCGATTCAGCTCGTTGAGCCCAAGGGAACGGTCGTGGTGTACGGCAACTCCTCGACCGAACCCACGACGATCAGCTTCGCCAATTTCCGCGGTGCCGCGAATGCACGCTTGCAGAGCTTCAGCTATTTCACGTCAGAGGCGGAGGAGCGATTTGCACCGGACCTCGAATTGCTGGTGTCGCTGATCGCAGACGGATCGCTAAAACCACAAGTTGGTGTGGAGCGAAGCTGGCGCGACATCCTTGAGGTTGCTGATCTGTTGCGCGACCGGCGGGTCTTCGGAAAAGCGGTGCTGCGGGTGGACGCGTCCTGATATGGATTGGCCAGCCTTTTTGCCGGTGTTCCTGACCGCTGGGGTCGAATGGGTGGAGGCGTTCACCATCGTCCTGGCCGTCAGCCTGACGATCGGCTGGGCCGCCTCGCTCGGTGCCGCGGCGGCCGGTTTGGGCACTCTGGCCCTGCTGACCGCGGCCACCGGTGGCGCGCTCAGTCTTGGCGTAAGTCTGCAGGCTATCCAGCTCGTCATCGGCGTTTTCCTGCTGTTGTTCGGAGTACGTTGGCTCGCAAAGGCCATTGCCCGACAGGCAGGGTTGAAGGCGCTCCATGACGAGGACGCCGAGTTCCGTGAAACTCAGGCCAGGATCAGCAACGGCGATTGGTTCGCCGCCTGGCTGATTGCCTACAAAGGCACGCTATTGGAGGGGCTGGAAGTCTGGCTGGTGGTCGTCGCCTTCAGCCTGCACAGCCGAGCCTGGCTCTCGAACGGGATCGCGGCGCTCATCGCGCTGTTGGCGGTCTTCGTTGGGGGGCTGTTGGTTCGAGCGCCGCTTCGCCGCGTGCCGGAGAACGCGATTAAGTTTGTCGTCGGCGCGATGATTGTCTCCTTCGGCACGTTCTGGACGCTCGAGGCGTTGGCCGGCGATGTCTGGCCATTTGGGGATTGGAGCATTCTGCTGCTCGCAGCCTTCTTCTTGGCAGGAGGCCAGGCTTTGGTGCCACTCATTCGCCAGGCGCGGGTGGTCGCGGCATGAAGGCGTTCGTCAAAACGCTGTTCGGCGACGCTCGCAATGTCGCCGGAGTCACCCTGATCGTTGCGATTGCAGTCGTCCTGACAGCGATCGGACATGCTCCTTGGGCCGTGATCGTGATGCCGCTCGCCAGCCTTGCCGTTATCGCAATGCTGGCGGCTCACTGACGGCAAATCCCTCTCGCAATGAGTGCCGAAACAGCCTATCAAGCGCCCGATGAAAGCGCGCCGGACACTAGAGCGATATCAGTCTGACTCGAAGCGCCAAGCGCCTTCAGGCTGATGAAATTGCCTGCGAATCAAAGGGTACAGCGTTTCCACTCAATGTGGAAGCGCTCTAGTCTCGGCCGATCAGACGCGAACAATGGATTGAGCACGATTTGAGCGACACACCTGACCAGCCCGTGGACCCGACCGGCCCATACGGGGACATGCAACCCGTCAATTTAGAACAGGAGATGCGCCGCTCCTACCTCGATTACGCGATGAGCGTGATCGTGTCGCGCGCGTTGCCGGACGCCCGTGACGGGCTGAAACCCGTACATCGACGCATTCTGTACGGCATGCACGAAGCCGGCTACACGCCGGACAAAGCCTACCGCAAGTCGGCCCGCGTGGTCGGCGACGTCATGGGTAAATATCACCCGCATGGCGACGCCTCGATCTACGATGCCATGGTGCGCATGGCGCAGGGCTTTTCCATGCGGTTGCCGCTGATCGATGGTCAGGGCAATTTCGGCTCGGTTGACGGCGATAACCCGGCGGCGATGCGTTACACGGAGGTCCGGCTGGCCAAGGCCGCCGCGCTGCTGCTGGAAGACATCGACAAGGACACCGTCAACTTCCAGCCGAACTACGACGAGTCGGAGAAAGAGCCACTCGTCCTGCCGGCTAAGTTTCCGAATCTGCTGATCAACGGCGCCAATGGCATCGCGGTCGGCATGGCGACCAACATCCCGCCGCACAATCCGGGCGAGATTATCGACGCCACGCTGGCGCTGATCGCCGACCCGGAAACCTCCCTCGACGAGCTGATGAAAATCGTCCCCGGTCCGGATTTTCCGACCGGCGGCATCATCATCGGCCGCTCGGGCATCCGGCAGGCGTTCGAGACCGGCCGCGAAAGCATCACCATCCGGGCCAAAACGGAATTCGAGGAAATCCGCAAGGATCGCCACGCGATCATCGTGACGGAAATTCCGTATCAGGTGAACAAAAAGACCCTGATCGAGAAGATCGCCGAACTGGTCCGCGGCAAGGTCATCGAGGGCATCGGCGAGATGCGCGACGAGAGCGACCGCTCCGGCATGCGCATCGTCATGGAGCTCAAGCGCGACGCCACGCCCGAGGTGGTGCTGAACCAGCTGTTCCGTTTCACCCAGTTGCAGACCTCGTTCGGCATCAACGTACTGGCGCTGGACGACGGGCAGCCGAAGCAGATGGGCCTCCGCGAAGCCCTGATGTGCTTCATCCGGTTCCGCGAGGAGGTCATTCTCCGGCGGTCCCGCTTTGAGCTTGGGAAGGCCCGTGACCGGGCGCATAACCTGGTCGGTCTGGCGATCGCCGTTGCCAATATCGACGAGGTGATCCGGCTGATCCGCGCCAGCCCCGACGCAGCCGCCGCCCGCGTCGCTTTGATGGGCCGTGACTGGCCGGCCGAGGATATCGGCGCCCTGTTGGCTCTGATTGACGAGCCCGGCAACGTGATCGCGCCGGACGGCACGGTCCGCCTGACCGAAGAGCAGGCCCGAGGCATCCTGGAGCTGCGCCTGCAGCGGCTGACCGGGCTGGAGCGCGAAAAAATCCAGGCCGAGATGACCGAGGTCGCCGGCAAAATCCGCGAATTGCTGGATATCCTGGGTTCCCGCATCCGTCGCATGGAGGTGATGGCCGGGGAGCTGACCGACGCGCGAAAGGAAGTCGCCTCGCCGCGGATGACCGAAATCGCCGACGCGCTGGCTGACCAGGACGACGAAAGCCTGATCGAGCCCGGTCAGATGGTGGTCACCATCACCCGCGACGGCTTCATCAAGCGCACCACGCTGGAGACATTCCGTGCCCAGAATCGGGGTGGTCGGGGGCGGAGCGGCGCGGGTATGCGCGGCGACGACATTGTAACGCGCAGCTTCAACGCGCATACCCACCAGTGGGTGCTGTTCTTCTCGTCCGGTGGCAAGGCGTTCCGGGTAAAAGTCTGGAAGCTGCCGGAAGCCGGTCCCACGGCGAAGGGCCGCGCACTGGTAAACCTGCTGCCGGAGTTGGGCGCGGACACGATCACCACTGTGCTGCCTCTGCCGCAAGACGAAACGCTGTGGGACAGCCTGCACCTCGTGTTTGCCACCGCGTCCGGTAACGTCCGGCGCAACCGGCTGTCAGACTTCAAGAACGTCCGTGCCGCCGGCCTGATCGCGATGAAGCTGGACGAGGGCGACCATCTGATCGGCGTCGCCACGTGCCGGGAAGGTGACGACGTGCTGCTGGCGACTCGCAAGGGCCGCTGCATCCGCTTCCAGTTGTCCGATGACCAGGTCCGGGTTTTCGCCGGGCGTGACAGCTCCGGTGTCCGCGGCATCAAGTTGCTGAATAGCGATGAGGTCATCAGCCTGTCGGTGCTGCGCCACGTTCCGGCCTCGCCCGAGGAGCGCATCGCTTACCTGAGGCAGGCAAATGCCAAGCGCCGCGGGAATGGCAATGGTGATATCGAAGCCGAGGTGCCCCCTGAAACCGAGGGCGAAGGGTATGTCCCGGAGGTGACTCTGTCGCCGGAGCGTTTCGCCGAAATGGACTCCACCGAGGAAATGCTGCTGACGGTGACCGATATGGGCTTCGGCAAGCGGACCTCCGCTTACGAGTATCGCGTAACCGGTCGGGGTGGCCAGGGCATCGGCAACATCACCTTGGCCCCGCGGAACGGCAAGGCGGTGGTGGCAACCTTCCCAGTCCGGCAGGGCGACGACATCATGATGGTCACAGATGCCGGACGCTTGATTCGCGTCCCCGTCGATCAAGTGCGAATCACCGGGCGGCAGGCGATGGGCGTGACCTTGTTCCGCGTCGACAAGGGCGAGCACGTGACCAGCGTGTTCACGGTGCTGGAGGACGAAGCAGAGGAAAATGGCGGCCCGGGAGAGGGGTCTCCGGAAGGCCTAGCCGATCCGAGCGGCGCAAGCGAAGGGTCGCTGGACGACAACGAGACGCCCGGTCCCGAGGAAGGAAGTGATGGCTGATAAGGCTGCCCGAAATCCGCGGCGGATCGGGCTTTATCCGGGAACGTTCGATCCCGTCACGAACGGGCATTTGGACGTGATCGCCCGCGCCGCTCGGCTGCTTGACAAGCTGGTGGTCGGGGTAGCGAAGAATCCCGGCAAGGGTCCGCTGTTCACCCTGGATGAGCGCGTAGAATTGGTGCGGGCGGAGATCGCTGCCATCGCCACGCGTAACGGTATGGTCATTGAAGTGGTCCCATTCGACACCCTGCTGATCGATTTTGCCCGCAAGCTCGGGGCCTCGATGATTGTGCGCGGGCTGCGGGCCGTGTCGGATTTCGACAATGAATTCCAGATGGCGGGGATGAACTACCGCATGGCACCTGACATTGAGACAGTGTTCCTGATGGCCAGCGAGACCCACCAGTTCATCGCGTCGCGTCTCGTCAAGGAGGTCGCCATGCTCGGCGGCGACATCACGTCTTTCGTCCCTCCCCTCACCCTGGAACGTGTGCTGCAGCGCATCCGGGGCTGAACCGCCGGACGTTATTCCCCAATTTTGCATCAAGGAGGGCGCCCATGCATCGCCGTACGCTGATCGCATCCACCGCCGCGCTGGTCATCGCCACGCCGGCGTTTCTGACCATCACCGCACCGGCGTTTGCCGCGGACACCGATCCCGAGAACACGATCTACCTGGACCTGAAGCATGGCCGGGTGGTAATCCGGCTGTTGCCGGACGTCGCGCCGAAGACGGTGACGCAGATCAAAACGCTAGCGCGCCAAGGCTTCTATGATGGCACGCCGTTCCATCGGGTCATCGAAGGCTTCATGGCCCAAGGCGGCGATCCAACCGGCACCGGAACCGGCGGCAGCAAGCTTCCGAACGTGCCACTCGAGGCCAGCCAGCGCCATTTTGTCCGCGGTGTCTGCGGGATGGCCCGAGCCTCCGCTCCGGACAGCGGCAACAGCCAGTTCTTCATCATGTTCGCGCCGGCGCCGTCGCTCGATGGGAACTACACGATCTGGGGGCAGGTCGTGAGCGGCATGGAGTATGTGGACCAGATCAAGCGCGGCGGCGGCTCCAGCGGGATGGTGTCAGGCGAGCCAGATCGCATCGTGCAAATGCGCGTGGCCGCCGACGTGAAGTAGATAAACGCCCGCTGGGACCACGATGGGCGAAGCCTGCGGCTAGTGAAGGAGACCTGATATGAGTGACGCGAAACCGGCTCTCGATCCCGAAAATACGTTGCACCTGGACCTGAAACAGGGTCGTGTGGTGATCCAGCTTCTGCCCGACATCGCACCGATGCATGTGCAGCAGATCAAGACCCTAGTGCGGAAAGGGTTCTACGACGGCACGGTGTTCCACCGCGTCATCGAGGGCTTCATGGCGCAGGGCGGCGATCCGACCGGCACCGGCACCGGCGGCAGCGACCTCGACAACATTCGCGCCGAATTCACTGACAAGGCGAAGTTCGTGCGCGGTGCGTGCGGTATGGCTCGGTCGCAGAGCCCGCACAGCGCCAACAGCCAGTTCTTCATCATGTTCGAGCCGGCGTCGCACCTGAACGGCCAGTACACGATCTGGGGCCAGGTCGTGGAGGGGATGGAGTTCGTGGACCAGATCAAGCGCGGCAGCGGCGGCGGGGGAACCGTGTCGAACCCGGACAAGATCGAAAGGATGTCGGTAGCGGCCGACGCGGGGTGACTTCGATTAGGCCCGTGATCGGCCGATGGCAGCGGTCGCGCGATCACGGGCCTGATTCCTCGGGCTAGCGCTTGGCCCCGTCTTGCCGGACTTCCCCAAAAGTGTCGACGCGCGCGTAGCTCTGCTGGTAGAGCACACCTTTGTCGGCGCCCGAAAGGTGCACGTTGTTCGGAGGACTGTGAGCCATATGAATGGTCTAGGGACCGCCAACGTCTTGCGACGCGCCGGTCCTCTACTGCGGCTTGATCCAGACCGCAGTCGCGAGCGGGCCGGGAAACTCAAGCCGCTGTCTTCTCTGTAACGATCTTCGTTATTCCGGAAATTGACGTGCAGTGAGCATGCCTCGAAGCATCCGGCGACGGCCCATTTGGCAAGCCGTGGCGCTCTACGCGGTAATGACCGCGATTGTCTTGTATCCGGTGCTTAGTGTTCAGGTACCTGCCTTGTGCGACTACCTGAACCATTTGGCCCGAATGCATATACTGGCGAACATCGACCACTCCGAGGCGCTAAGCCGGTTTTACCGGGTGCACTGGCAGGCGATCCCTTATCTCGCAATGGACGCCACTTTTGTCGTTCTGGATCGTATCGCTTCAATCTACAACGCGGGGCGTATTTTCGTCTGCATTTCCATTATTCTACCAGTAATGAGCGTGGCGATGCTGCATTTTTCCGTGCATCGCAGACTTCAGCCTGGTGCCTTTGACGGCATTTCTACTTTGCTACAACAACCTGTTGTCCTGGGGTTTTCTAAATTACTTGCCCGCGCTGTGCCTCGCGGTCATGCTCTTCGCCGGTTGGATCGGCAGCATCCGATGGCCGCGATGGCCCCGGGTGGCGCTGTTCTGCTCGCTGGCCACGGTGCTGTACCTCAGCCATTTGGTGGCGTTCGGAGCCTATTGCCTGGCGGTAGGGGGCTTTGAACTGGGCCGAGCCTGGCGAATTGGATTTCGCCCCTGGCGTACGATTGCGGACGACTGGCTGGTAGCAGCCCTGCAGGCCATCCCTGCGGTCGCAATCGCCTTAAGTGTTAATGTCGAGCGGCCCTTCGTGGGCCCTCTGCCGACGGCATTTGGCGACCTGAACATCAGGTTTATGGCGCTCGTGTCGCCTGTGATGTTTACCGGCGGCCTCGCCGACATGCTTGGCGCGGGATTCGGGCTGCTGGTGCTCTACGTCGGCCTGAGGACCGGCCGCCTGCGCTTCGCACCCGCGGTCTGGCCGGCGGCCCTCGCGGTCGGCGTGGTGGCGGCCTGCATGCCACACTGGCTGTTCGGCACGTTCAACATGGATGTCCGCCTGCCGCTGATGGTGGTGATGCTACTCATCGGCGCAACGAGCACCACCGAGCGATTGAGCCGCCGCCTAGGGTGTTGCGTGCTTGGCGGGGTCCTGTTGCTCACCGCCATAAGGTCGGTGGGCATCGCCTCCGCCCTGGCTACCGTCGACGGGCAGATCACCGAGGTGCGTCAGGTTATCAGTGCGATGCCGTGCGGGATGCGCCTGCTGCTCGTGGATACGTCGGCGAGGACGGGTCCGCTGCCGCCATGGGCGACCACGCATGTCGGGATGTTGGCAGTGATCGACCGCGATGCGTTCGTCCCGAACCTGTTCACTGGTCTGGGCACCGTGCGCCCTGCCCCTGAGCTGCGCGCCGCCAGCACGCCGAATGACTCCCCGCTGAGCCTGTCGGAACTCGCGGACGGGCTGGGCCGCAGCGACGCCCCGGCCGAGGACCTGCCGAACGGGAGGGGTGGACGGATCTATTGGTGGGGATGGGACCACAAGTTTGATTACGTCCTGATCTTGCATTTCGACAGCAGTTCGGCAGCGGTTCCGGGTATACTCCAGCGTGTGGCCACCTCATCGGCCGCCGATCTCTACCGGATCAACCCGTCAGTCGGCCCTTGAGGGGCCATGGTCTTGACGCCCCCAGGCACCCGGGGTAATCAAAGGTTAACCAATGGGTTTCATAATCTACCAACCGGTAGCTTCGGCCAAATGCTTCGCTCCCCGGTGACTGAGGCCGTGCGGCCGAACGAGAGCGCGGGGCACGTCGCCCGGCCGGCCCCGTTCGCGGCGCGATAGGACGAGTAAGCCGCCCGGGCGAAGCCTGGAAAAGCCGCAAGGGCTGCGACGGCGGGTTTGGGCCGCGGAAATAGGGAATAAGGTTACAAAGGCAGCAGTTTGACCCGCTTCCGAGTAATCGCAGACTGGCCTATCGTGAGGCTGCCTAGAGGGAGAGAAGCTAATGGCGGAACACACGTTGCGCGGCAAGGTGGCCGTGATCGGCATCGGCGAGACGACATACTACAAACACAGCCAGTCACCCGATCCGGAGTTTGTTCTCGCCCTGAAGGCGATCATGGCCGCTTGCGAGGATGCCGGAATCAACCCCGCGGACATCGACAGCTTTGCTTCCTACTCGAACGACCGTAACGATCCCTCGCGCCTCTCCGCGGCACTCGGCTGCAAGGAGTTGCGCTTGTCCAACATGCAGTGGGGTGGTGGCGGTGGCGGCGGGGCAGCGGCGATCGGCAACGCGGCGGCAGCGATCATCACCGGCCAGGCGGAAATCGCGGTGGTTTACCGATCCCTCGCGCAGGGGCAATTTCAGCGCTTCGGCCAAGCCCAGGCGGGCGGTACCGTCTCGGGCGACAATGCGCTGATCAACCCGTACGGGATTTTTGTTCCGGCACAACGCTTCGCCCTCAAGATTATGCGTTACATGCACGAGCATGGGATCAAGCAGGAGGCATTGCGCGCTCTGGCACTGGCATCCTACCACCACGCGCAGTCGAACCCGCGCGCAGTGATGTATGGCCGGCCGCTCACCGAGGAAGCCTACGAGGCATCCCGCTGGATCAGTGAGCCTTACCACCTGTTCGACTGCTGTCAGGAGAACGACGGCGCCGCGGCGGTTGTGCTTGTCTCGGCCGAACGCGCCAAGGACTTCAAGAATAAACCGGCTTATGTTCTGGCAGTCGCCCAGGGTTCGGATCACCGCAACGCCGCCCGTTCGTTCAATGCACCCGACTTCCACTCCGCAAGCTTCGGCCCGGTGGCACCGCATCTTTGGAAGATGGCCAAAATCGGCCCCAAGGACGTCGACGTGCTGCAGAGCTACGAGAACTTCACCGGCGGCGTGTTGATGAGTTTGACCGAACACGGCTTCGTCCATCCAGAGGAATGCAACGAATTTCTCAAGCTGGAAAATCTGATCGCCCCAACTGGCAAGTTGCCGCTCAACACCAGCGGCGGGAACCTAGCCGAATGCTACATGCATGGGCTTGAGCTGCAGATCGAGGCGGTAAGGCAACTGCGCGGCACATCGACATCGCAGGTGCCGAACGCCAAGGTAGCGGGCGTGATCGCCGGCCCGATGGTGACACCTGTATCGACGATGATTTTTGGTTCCGAGGAGACCCTGTGATGTCATATCTGCCCAAGGGACTGCCGGAGCCCGTCACCGAAACCGACAAGCTGGATCAGCCATACTGGCAGGGCACCAGAGCGGGCAAGCTGATGGTGCAGCGCTGTGGTGCCTGCAACACGTGGCAGTGGGGACCGGAATGGATCTGCCACGAGTGCCGGTCCTGGGACATGAAATGGGTGGAGGTTGAGGGAAAGGGCAAGATCTGGACCTGGACCCGGTGCTGGCACCCCGTGCATCCAGCGCTTAAAGGCGTAGGGCCCTACATCGCGGTCCTGGTGGAGTTGCCGCATGCGGGCAACATCCGCATGCTGGGCAACCTGCTGGGCGATCCGCAGCAGACAGTATCGATCGGCGCACCGGTAGCCGCGGTTTTCGAGCCACACGATGACGCGAAAACCCCCTACACGCTGGTCCATTGGCAGCCGGCATAGGAACTGCCCCCTGCCACCAGGTCGAGCGTCACACCGATCCCGTTTGCCGCATTGACCTACCTCGTGACCGGAGCGGTCCGCGCTCCGGAGACGAGGATGACTAGCTGCGGTCCCCGTTCGGCGTCCCGCTTCGGCTTGCCCAGCTACCCGATCCTCGGTGAAACTCCGTGTCTGCTTGATTTAATTGGCGAAGCACTTGGCGCCAGCCATTGACGCTTCCTTAACCGATGCCAGCGACAACCCCGATTTGTCGCTCATTTCCCGCCCATGGGCCATACGCAGAGAACCTGGTCGGGTGTAGCATGGCCGCATTCCCAAAGCCTGAAGGCATGCCATGTCCACTTCCCCCGACAAACAAGACAACGCGGCCCAGATCGCGTACTGGAACGATAGGGCGGCGGTGACCTGGACGACATTCCAGGAACGTCTCGACGCGTCGTTTGAATCGCTGACCGCCATCGCACTGGAGGCCGCTGCTCCGAAATCGGGCGAACGCGCGATTGATATCGGCTGCGGTTGCGGCGCCACAGTGCTGGCGTTGGCACATCGCCTCAGCCCAACGGGCGAGGTTTTGGGCTTGGACGTCTCTGAACCCATGGCAGCCCGAGCGCGGGAGCGGATTACCGCCGCGGGTCTGACGAACGCCAAGGTTGTCGTTTCTGACGCCGCCGCTCACGCCTTCGAAGGGGTCCGAGCCGATCTGTTGTTCTCCCGCTTCGGGATCATGTTCTTCTCGGACCCGGTCGCCGCGTTTGCCAACCTGCGTGGGGCAATGCGACCGGGCGGACGTCTGCTCTGCGCTGTCTGGCGTCCGCTCGAGGATAATCGATGGTTCACCGTCCCCTTGGAGGCCGCCCGCCCCCTGCTGCCGCCGCAACCGCCCGCAGACCCGGAGGCCCCCGGCCCGTTTGCCTTATCCAACCCTGACCGCACGCTCGGAATCCTCGCCAAGGCGGGGTGGAACGACGCCGCGCTGAAACGGCATGACGTCCCCATTCACATCGCCGCGGTTGGCCAGATCGACCAAGCCGCCGAGTTCGCCACCAACGTCGGAATCCTGGCGCGCATGCTGGCCGAGGAGGGCCCCGACACACGAGCCCGCGTCCGGCTGGCCGTCGCAGAGGCTCTCAAACCTTACGACGGCCCGACCGGTATCAACCTGTCGGGTTCGATCTGGCTGATATCGGCACGCGCCTGACCGGACTAGCCGTCGTCCTTTCGAAAGGCCGCCTCTCCGGCGTCCGACACCGCGACCCACGTCGGGTCGGGCGCAGCGTTCGGAACGTAGCTATCGTGCCAGTTCCACCACTTGTAGGTCGGGGTCTGAGGGTAGCCTTCGGGCGAGTCCTCCCACGCCTCCTGACGTCCGAGCGCCGTCATGTCGAGGTAGCTCCAGGTGGTGCCCATTGCCTCGTCGCCGCGGACATTGATGAAATAGGTGCGGAACACCCGCTCGCCGTCGCGGATGAACGCGTTGTGGCCGTGCCATTCATCCACCCCGAAATCGGCATCGAAACTGTCGGTGATGGTATACCACGGCATTTTCCAGCCCATCCTCGCCTTCAGGCGCGCAATGTCGGCCTGCGGCGCGCGTGAAACGTATACGAGGGTAGTATCACGGGCGTTCAGGTGGGCGAGGTCGGCGACCTGGTCGGCGCCCAACGAGCAGCCGCGGCAGGCATGATCAGGCCATCCGGATACGCCCGGCTCGAAGAAGGCACGGTAGACGATCAGTTGACGGCGGCCTTCGAACAGGTCGACCAAGCTTACTTTGCCCCGCGCGCCCTCGAACACGTACGCCTTGTCCAGGGCAACCCACGGCATCCGCCGTCGCTCGGCAGCCAGCGCGTCACGGGCACACGTCAGCGCCTTCTCCTTGACGAGAAGCTGATCGCGCGCCGCCTCCCAGGCTTGCGGCGATACAATCGGCGGCGTACGCATGGCGGACTGTCCGCCCTCCCGCGCAAGACGCCACTCTTCACGTGTCTCTGTCTGGTGTGTCGTCATCTCTTTTGTCTCCTCTTGGGTCAATCGGTCATCGACTTCTCACACTCTCCGCAAATCTTCGGCACAGTTCAGTTTGGCCAGCGTCACGTGCCAGGCGCAATTAGGAACACCTGTGTACCTGGGAAAGGCGGCTTACCGGCAATGCGCGTACAATGCCCCCGGACGCGGTTTCCATTCTGCGGAAAGCGCTCTCGTCTTCTATTCGCGAGAAACTTCATCCGCCTGAGCATCGCCACATTCGAGTTAGGCTGTACTGCTCTAGTATTGTCCTTACCGGTCTCCTTTACTGAGTTCTCTCTCATTGCACGCCGTCTTCCTCGTCCCGAAGATGCACGCTGGCGCTCACGTCCCGGCGATGTCGTCTGGCCCAGCGGCACATACCGGTGAGAGGCGCGATGATGGTCCTTCCCAGTGGAGTCAAGGAGTACTCGACAGCAATGATCCGCATTCTTGTTTCACGCCTGCCAATCAATCCTGTGGATTCGAGATTGCGAAGAGTTCTCGTAAGCATCCGCTGGGAAACACGTCCGAGGTGGCGACGCAACTCCCCATGTCGATGCGGCCTCTTTTGCAGCGAAAACAAAATTTCGGGGGTCCATCTGCCGATGTAGATTGGAGAGGGCATTTTTGGTCCGTGGCGGTCGTCAGTCATGAACCAGACCTAGTGCTGATATCTAACCCATGGGAGTGACAAGTGTGACGCGATTTATTGTCTGTGAGCCCGCGGTCACCTCGGCAGACCTGAACGACCGTTCTTGCCCTTTGGCACAAGCGTCGTGCACCGCTCTCCTCGATACCGCATGCGGTTTGCTCGTGTGTTTTGGCCTGATCTACCCCCGATACATTGCCTTATTCTTTGGGCAGGATTCTTTGGGCAGGACGGTCAGATCGCCGGGGAACTCGGCCACATACCCTGACCCAATGCTGAGGCGGTTGGAATCACTCGGCTATATCAAGCAAAGCCGGACTTCTGCCGACAACGACAGGTCCGCATCAACCTGACCGAAACTCAACGACGGCTACGCCTTGTGCGAGCGTCCGCGATGCCGCCGGCATACAGGACGAGCAAGTAAGGAGCTCAAGAACGACGTCGATGACTTGCGTTGAGCACTCAAAAGTCAGCAAGCGCGATCTTCGTTGACCCGCAGACCCGGGCTCATCGCGACTTGGAATAAGATTTTCCCGCTTGAACCAACCCTCTTCCATGGTCAACATGCCCCATGACCGATCCCCAAAAACCCCACCAGCGGCTGGATTATCAAGCTTCGATCAATCGCCCGCCGCTAGCCCTCCCGAACGGCAAGCGCGTCGCCGTCTTCCTGGTGGTGAACATTGAGCGGTGGGACATCGACCGCCCCATGCCCCGCCAGGTGCTCAGCCCGCCACAAGGCGCCGCGGTGATCCCCGACCTGCCCAACTGGGCGTGGCACGAATACGGCATGCGCGTCGGCTTCTGGCGCCTCAAAGCTGCGCTGGACCTGCATGGCATCGCCCCCACCCTGGCGATCAACGGCGCCGTTCCCGCCGCCTACCCTCAGGTCACCAAAGCCTGCCGCGACGCGGGGTGGGAGTTTATGGTGCACGGCTACCACCAGATGGCCACCCACCTCGTCGAGGACCAGCGCGCCATGATTCGCGACGCCATCGCCGCGTTGCGCGAGGCAGGAGGCCATGACCCCGTGGGCTGGCTCGCGCCCGGCCTGACCCAGACCCTCGACACCCCCGACCTGCTCGCCGAGGCCGGTATTCAATATTGCGCCGATTGGGTGATCGACGACCTGCCTGCCACCATCCGAACCAGACACGGCCCGTTGCTGACCATGCCCTATAGCGTCGAACTGAACGATATCCCGATGATGATGATCCAGCACCATCGCGCCGAAGAACTCTTCGACCGCACGATCGCCCAGTTCGAGCGCCTGCATGAGGAGTCCGAGGACCAAGGCGCCAAAATTATGGGCCTTGCCGTACACCCCTACATCAGCGGTGTCCCCCACCGGATCGGCTGGTTCGAACGTGCTCTTGCGCACATGGCGAATCGCCCCGGCACACTGTTCTGGCAAGGCCGTCAAATCATGGACTGGCATCGAAAGGCGACCGCATGAGCATCCTCGCAAAATGGGGCCTGCTCAGCCAGGCCGAACGCGATGCCGCCTACAACAATTCGGCCCATGTGTCCGACAGTCCAGTGCTGAACGCAGCGCGCGAGGTCGCATCCTCGGTATTCCGCGCCACCAACCCACTGCACCTCGACCTCCGCTACGGCAAGAAAGAGCGCAACACCTGGGACCTGTTTCCGCAGTCCGATCCAGACGCGCCATGCGTCGTGTTCATCCACGGCGGCTACTGGCAGCGTAACGCGAAAGAACAGTTCGCCAACTTGATCGCCGGGCCGTTCGCGCGCGGCTGGTCGGCAGCCTTGCCAGGCTACACCCTCGCGCCCGACGCCTCGCTCACCGAGATCGTCGCCGAGATCAATGCGGCGCTGGACTGGCTCGGTGCGCATGGCCCTGCACACGGGATCAATGGCCCGATCGTGCTGTCCGGCTGGTCCGCGGGCGGTCATCTCACAGCGATGTGCCTGGGTCATCCCCAGGTCAAGGCCGGCCTCGCGATCTCCGGGATCTTCGAACTCGGACCGGTGCGCGATACCTATCTGAACGAAAAATTACGGTTAACGGAGCAGGAGATCGTCACGCTTTCGCCGATGCGTCAGCCGCCGATCAACAAACCGCTCGCTCTTGCTTTCGGAACCGCCGAGCTACCGCCGCTGATCTCGGACAGCCAGGACTTGCACGCGCTACGCTCTGCGGCGCATCAGCCGGGCGCACTCATCCCGGTGCCGCACGCCAATCATTTTACCATCGTGCACGAACTGCGTGATCCCGACGGAATATTAACGCGGCATCTGCCGCTTCTGCTTCCGGAAAGATAACAACGGCGACCGTCACGGTCGCCGCCTCCTTGTCAGTCTGAGTTCTAACCTTCTGGAACCTTTTGCCGCCACCCGCGCTTCTACCTCGAGATCGAGGCAGAAGACGCACGGACGTCATCACCCGTTGGACCAGTCCTGCTGCACCGTGGCGGTATCGTTGTTAGGGGGGGCAGCACTCGCTACCGGCGTGATTGTTGCTAGGCTCACGATCATGAGCATTGCGCGAACTAGATATGTCATCGGAAATTCTTCGTCTCTGGCCGGGCGGCATGTCCGGCGTTGGATCGCCATATGGACGTACCCATCCGCTAAAATAATGTGGGTTTTGTGGATTGGATTTATGCGCTGAACGGGGAAGTAGGGCCGGCATAACAGATTGTGGGCGGGCGCCAGGAACCTCGCTCACCAGGAGCGGATATTGATCTCGACTAACCGGTGTCTCCTGGGCCGTTGCGGCGCGCTGGCGGTGCCCGGCGCTAAACGATCAACAGAAGGAGAGGCACACCTTATACGGAATGTGCGAGACCAGTTTGCCGCCTGCGGGAACAGCCGAGCTATCTGGCCGGCTGCGGCTCAGATAGCTCGGACACTATTGGCCTCGGACCGCTTTGATTCTTAAGGCCGCTAGGTTCTACAATTGCGCTTCGGCGTATTCGTAGTTGGCAAGATTATCCAGCCAGTTCTGCAGATAATCCGGACGGCGGTTGCGGAAGTCGAGGTAGTAGCTGTGCTCCCACACGTCGCAGCCGAGCAGCACCTTACCCTCGCCGGTCGCGAGCGGGTTAGAGCCGTTCGGGGTCTTGGTCACCTTCAGCTTGCCGTCGCTGCCTAGCACCAGCCACGCCCAGCCTGAACCGAACTGGCTGACGCCGGCCGCCTTGAAGGCATCCTTGAACGCCGACACGCCACCGAGATCGGACCCGATCTTGGCTTCCAGCTTGGAAGGGATCTTGCCGCCATTCGGGCTCATGCATTGCCAGAAGACGATGTGGTTCCAATGCTGGCCGGCGTTGTTGAACACGGGCCCTCCAGCGCCGGCAGTCGACTTGACGATTTGGTCGAGCGACTTCCCTTGCAGCGCTGCGTCCTTCTCGACGAAGCCGTTGAGCGCGGTCACATAAGCTTGGTGATGCTTGCCGTGGTGCAGTTCGAGGGTTTCCTGGCACATACTCTTCGCCGCAAGGGCGGTCGCGGAATAAGGCAGGCTCGGCAGTTCGAAAGCCATCGTATCTCTCCCACATGCGTTAAGGCGGAACGGCGCGGATGCAGCCGGGAACGCCCTGCTAGCTATGGCCAGCCCGGCGGGGCGTCAACCCTCGGGGGAAACCCAGGAGATTCCGCCCATCAGGCTTGCATCGACCGATGAACCGCGCCACCACCGGAGCATGAACGACGCGATCGCCGCTCTGGTTCGCCGCCACGATCCCGACCGGTTCCTCACGGCCCTGTTTGCGCCACCCGATCGCCGCGATGCATTGCTGACACTGTATGCTCTCAACCACGAATTGGCCCGAGCGCGGGAGATCGCGAGTGAGCCGCCCTTGGCGTTGATCCGCCTGCAATGGTGGCGCGAGGTGGTGGAGGGCGAGCCGAAACGGCACGAGGTTGCAACCCCTTTGTCCGAGGCGATCGCTGCGGGTACGCTGAAGCCAGCAGACTTGCTGCCCGTCATCGAAGCGCGGGAAATCGAAGTGTATGGCGAGTTCGAAACCGTACCCGATTGGCGTACCTGGCTGCTGGCCGGGGCTGGAGGGCTGGCGGTTGCCGCCGCCGCGGGTTTGGGAGCCCCGGAGCCGGAAGCAGCCCGTCCCTTCGGAGCCGCGTACGGGATCGCCGGTTTGCTGCGTTCGACCGGAATCTTGGCGGCGCAGGGAAACTGCCTGCTGCCGCATGATTTGCTGGCGCGGCATGGGCTGTCGCCCGAGGCTTTCATTGCTGAGCCGCGCTCCGAAGAGGCCCGAGCCGCGCTGAAGGAGGTTGCGCAGGAAGGGCAGACGCTGTTCGCCGAGGGACGGCGAGGCGCGATCCCGCGGGCGGCCGTCGCGGCGATCTTGCCGGCCGTGCTGGCCAGACGGGATTTGGCGCGCTGGCCTTCGGTCGTCATACCTCGCCAATTGGGGGACCGAATGGCGGTTATCGTGGCGGGAGTGACCGGCCGAATTTAAGCTGCTGTGCCGCATTGCACCGCCGAAGGGGGCACACGCCATCGATGGGTCGTGACAGCGCGCTGCATTAGTTCCACTCCGGCGGCCTGCCGACCAACCCTGGATGAAAATCCGGAGGCCCAATCAGTTCTACCGTCATGGCCGGCCGTCAGTCCCGGCCATCTGAGCACGAGCGGCGGCGAGCGGGTTGCCGGGACACCTCTGGAAACCTCCGGCATGACGGTACAGCGGGGCGATCCGGGTTGCAGAACATTTTCTCTCTAGTCCGTGGCAGAATGGATATCGACCATCAGTTCGTTTCCCAGTTGTTCGAGCCCCACTCGGACGGCATCCATCGCCCCTGGGTCGGGAGCGCGCAGGAATGCCATCACGCGGAACAACGTTTCGCCACTGAACGATCCGCTGACCACGCCGGTCGTCAGTTCCTCAATATTTACCCCGCTAACCGCCAGGACCTGAGAGATGTCCCGCACGATGCCCGGCCGGTCGTTGCCGACGACCTCCAGCGCCACTCGAGGCCTTCCCTCTGGGGCGGGTGCTCCGGATGTGCCGGCTTGGACAGTGATCCGCAGCCCTTGGCTCTCCAACAAGCGCAAGTCGTCCAACAACAATTCGGGCGCCTCCACCAGGACGATGCCGGCGAACTGACCGGCCAGGCGAGCCATCCGGCTCTCCAGCCAACTGCCATTACGGGCAGCCACTGCTTCGGACAACGCGCGGACCAGTCCCGGACGATCCGGGCCGACGACGGTCAGAATCAACGACGCCATTTCCGCTTCGTCCTTATCTGTTCGACCGCAACGCAAATATCGGCTCTCACGCCCTCTGCCTACTCATCATGGGCCCACGCCGTTCGCGGCGGCGCGATCTCGCGCACCGTCCATACGGGTCAGATCGATGCCCGGGAGCCGCCGCCAACCGGCCCGGCGTAGCCCACCTATAGGCCCGGGCGGTGAAAGGCGGACATTGGAACGCCCTCGGCGGCTGGGGCCGTTCGATTGGCGCGACAGCTCCTCGTTTGTGGGACCCGATATGGAGCGGGCCCGACCGAGATCCCCTCCCGCCCAATTGGTAGAAGCCCAAATCACCTCTCTCTCGCCAGAGCCTGCCGAATTTGCATAGCCGTTGGCAATGGCGTCGTACAATTATGTCGAGTCGGCTGAAACACTCCCACAGTGGTGTTCTCGTGGCCTGCTGGCCGGATACTTCCCCGCCGAGAGCGGTGGTCAGTCGGCCACACGGAAGATAGCCGGACATATACGGAAAGATGACCGCCGGCGGACGATCCGGACCTACGACTTTGAGATAGTGAAATAGAAAGAAGGCAACAGTCCATGTCCCGCCTGATTATCGCGATGTCCCTCCTCCTGTTTGCACAGCAGGCAAACGCCGTCGAGTGCGGCTCCACCGCCAACCGAGAGGGCTGCGTCGGCCCCAACGGGGCGGCGTCATATAACAAAAACACCGGAGAGGTTCATAGCGCACAACCCT
Organism: uncultured Alphaproteobacteria bacterium; assembly: GCA_963733925.1. Classification (GTDB taxonomy): domain Bacteria; phylum Pseudomonadota; class Alphaproteobacteria; order Acetobacterales; family Acetobacteraceae; genus Rhodopila. The sequence continues at coordinate 409,489 of CAVTFL010000005.1, forward strand.
ATCATTCGAACGCAGTCGCACCGGGCACGCATGCCGAGGGGCGGCGCGGCAACAGCGCGACCAAGGGCCTGGAGCAAGGCTGCGGTTTCGTTAATGGCAAACGGGTCTGCAACTAGCTCCGTGCACTTCACGCAAGTTTCGCGACAAAGGACCGCCACCACTGGACCGCCTGTCGCGAGCCGACGTGGACCCGCATGGCTCCCAACCCGGTAGTCTGCTGACCGAACGAACCCCTAGAGGCAAGTAACAATGAGACACTCCCGCTGGATTGCATCGGCTTTCGGCTTGGCGTGCTTAGGACATGGCGCCGCGCATGCCCAGCAATATCCCCTGCTGGACAAAGTCGCGCAGCACGTTGTTGAAAAATATCAGAACTCGTCGTGCCAGCAACTCGCCGCCGAACGTGGGCAGCGGCCCACCGGCCGGAAGGAAGCAGCAGAGCAGAGGGTCATCGAGATGCTCCACAGCGATGCAAATATGCGCAATGAATTCATGAACCGAGTCGCCGCCCCGATCGCCAACAAGCTGTTCGAGTGTGGAATGATCCCCTGAAACGGGACTTGACTTCACGGTCTCCATAATTCGCTGACGGTGAGATCGCGGGGCTGTGCTGACCGCGGATTTAGTTCCCACACTGGCGACTGGGAAACGCTCGGGGGTCGTCATCGGCCTCATATCGTGGACCGCACTTCCACGCCCTGACCTTTGCGCTCATATCATTGCAATCCGCCGCGCGGCATGGTTTTAGACGCCCCTAGGAGGGACGTTCCCAATGTCGAACTTCGTTTCCGGTCGTCATTTCCTGCAGACGCCCGGGCCGACCAATTTGCCCGACCGCGTGCTGCACGCCATGGGGCGCAACGCGATCAACCACCGTGGTCCGGAATTCGGCGCGCTCGGCCGCGACATAGTCGCCAAACTGCGGACCGTGTTTCAGACCGGCTCCGCCACGATCGGAATTTTCCCAGCCTCGGGCACCGGCGCGTGGGAATCAGCGTTTGCCAACACGCTGATCCCTGGCGAGCGTATCCTGATCAGCCGTACCGGCCAGTTCTCCCATTTGTGGGAGCAGATGGCGCTGCGCTTCGGCTTGGACGTGGTGACACTGGAAACCGACTGGCGCCGCGGCGCCGATCCGATCGCCATCGGCGAGGTATTGGAGCTCGACCGCGAGCACAAGATCAAGGCGGTCTGCGCCGTGCACAGCGAGACCTCCACAAGTTGCATGACCGACATCGCGGCGGTGCGGCAGGCGATGAACCGGGCCGCGCACCCGGCGCTGCTGATGGTGGATGCAATCTCCTCGCTGGGGTGCGCCGATTACCGGCACGACGAATGGGAGGTCGATGTTACGATCGCCGGCTCGCAGAAGGGATTGATGGTGCCACCGGGCTTGTCCTTTACCGCGATCAGCGACAAGGCCCTGGCCGCCGCCCGCGCCGGCGGCTCCCGCCGCAGCTATTGGGACTGGGAGCCGCTCGCGGTATCCAACAAAACCGGCTTTTTCCCCTACACGCCCGCGGTCAACCTGTTGTTCGCGTTAAATGAGGCGCTGGACCTGCTCGCCGAAGAGAGCCTGCCAACAGTGTTCGCCCGTCACAGCCGCTATGCCCAGGCCACCCGCCTTGCCGCCGCCGCCTGGGGACTGGAGTTGCAGTGCGCGGATCCAACCGCCTATGCGCCCGGCGTGACCGCGATCCGCACGCCGGAGGACCACAGCGCCGATGCCCTCCGCGCCGTTATACTCCAGAAGTTCAACATGAGCCTCGGCAATGGGCTTGGCCGCATCGAGGACCGGGTGTTCCGTATCGGCCATATGGGCGATCTCGGCGTGCTGTCGTTCACCGGTACGCTGACCGGGGTGGAGATGGGCCTGCGCGCGGCCGGCATTCCGCACAAGGAAGGTGGTGTCCAGGCAGCGATGAACTACTTGGCAGGGTCGAACGGGTAAGGATGCGCGGTGCGGAGCGGGCGATGACGCGGGTATCAGCACCCGCCGGTTTTCGACAAGCCGTGACCACCCGCAGTCAAGACATAGGAGGCGACACCCAATGACACCGGATGGGGGTGCGCCGGGGCCGCCCTGATGCGGAGCGCAATCGAGGTCTTCCTGGTGTTCCTCCGCCTCGGCTGCACCAGCTTCGGCGGCCCCGTGGCGCATCTCGGATACTACCGAGCGGATCTCGTTGCCAAACGCCAGTGGGTAACGGAGGCAACATTCGCGGACCTCGTCGCGCTATGCCAGTTCATGCCGGGACCGGCCTCCTCGCAAACCGGCATGGCGATTGGATTGCTGCGAGCCGGCCCGCTGGGCATGTTGGCGGCGTGGGTTGGGTTCACGCTGCCATCGGCCGTTGCGATGACGCTGTTCGGATATGGGATTGGAGCGGCCGGCGACGTCTCCAACGCCGGCTGGTTACGCGGGCTGAAGCTGGTCGCGGTCGCGGTTGTTGCCCAGGCAGTCTGGGGTATGGCGCGCTCCCTTGCGCCTGACCGGCCGCGGGCAACGGTCGCCGTCGCCGCCTGCCTGGTGGCGTTGGCGGTGCCGTCGTCCGACGGACAGGTCGCCGCGATCCTGCTGGGCGGGATCACCGGCATTGCGGTTCTGCCTCGACGGGATGAGGGCGCCGAACCGCCGGCGGCTCTAGGCGTTCGGGTGCCTCGTTCGGTCGCCGCGGCACTACTTGTTCTGTTTGGACTGCTGCTGCTGGTATTGCCCTGGCTGACGACAGCGACTGAGAGCCACACGGTTGCGCTGATCGATGCGTTCTACCGCGCGGGCTCGCTGGTGTTCGGTGGCGGACACGTGGTGCTGCCGTTGCTGCAGGCCTCCGTGGTGCCGCCGGGCTGGGTAGGACCGGACGCATTTCTGGCCGGATACGGCGCGGCGCAGGCGATGCCGGGCCCGCTTTTCACCTTCGCGGCGTTCCTTGGCACAGTCGAGGGTCCCTCGCCCCACGGTTGGATCGGCGCCGTGGTGGCGACGGTGTCGATCTTCGCCCCATCCTTCCTGCTGGTCGGTGGTCTACTACCGTTCTGGGACACGTTGCGGCATCGGGACGCCGTGCGGGCGGCTCTGCGCGGAGTCAACGCCGCGGTTGTGGGTGTGCTTCTAGCCGCGCTGTTCACGCCAATCTGGACCGGAGCGGTGCACAGGGGCGCGGACTTCGGGCTGGCGCTTGTCGCGTTCCTGCTGCTGACGCTGTGGTCGGCGCCCCCCTGGCTGGTCGTGATCTTGGGCGCCCTTGCCGGGTGGGGAATGGAGCTTGTTGGGTAACTTGTAGCATCAACCCGCGGCTGCGAGACCAAATGGAACCCCAGCCGTGTCCCCAAACCGGGTTCAGCCCTACTTTCAGCCAACATGTAGCTCAAAGTATTGAGCGTGTGAGAGTATATTTTTAGCTATGACCTATATCGTAACTTTGATTGGTGACAACCCAATGGTTACTTATAGGTAAGAAAAATTGCACAGTCGAGGTCGGCGTCGCCGGCAAGATCCTGGCCACGATCACGCCATCGCGGCGGCAAGTATCTTTTACTGGCGCTATTATCTCGCCTGATGCGGTTCGGTCGAGCAGGTGCGCTGACACCTCCGCCCGATCTCGGCAGGCAGAGCAAAGCAGTCCCCCAAGGGATCCGTCTTCGCGAGAATATCGAGGCGGCAAAGGCGAAGTGAGTTGTCTGTTTGATTTTCGTAATCACCGAGAACGTACGATTGTGGAGAAATCTCGCGGCAAGCCTTCGCCAAATCGTGAACTGGCAGCCCGGGGTTGCGGTGTATGACTTGGGAAAGTCCCGATAGAGGACCAACTGACCGGGGGGAATGAGCGATGGCGACATCGATTCACGATGGCCAGCTCGCATGGTGGCGGGAACCAACGCGGGACCAGTGGCATGCTTGGATCGCGGCATGGCTGGGTTGGACGCTCGATGCATTCGATTTTACGATCTTCGTCTTCATCATGCTGCCGATTGCCAAGGAGTTTGGTGTCCCGCTGACGGCGGTGACCGCGGTCTTCACGGTGACCTTGTGGTTGCGGCTGGTCGGCGCGACCGGCTCAGGCTGGGTGGCCGATCGTATCGGACGCAAAACCCCCTTGATGATATCAATCGCCTGGTTTTCTGCCTGCAATTTCATCGCCGGCTTCTCCCCGAATTTCATGTTTCTGTTCTTTTTCCGCGCGTTACTTGGCATCGGTATGGGTGCTGAGTGGCCGGTCGGAGCCTCCCTTGCGATGGAAAGCTGGCCGATCCGCTCGCGCGGCTTCATGGCGGGCGTAATGCAAGGGTCATGGGGCCTGGGCGGCCTGCTATCGGCTGCCGCCTACGGTCTTCTGTACAACTCGATCGGCTGGCGTGGCCTGCTGTGGATCGGCGTCTTGCCGGCCCTGGCGATCCTTTACGTGCGCAAATACGTCAACGAGCCTCCGGTCTGGGTCGAGAACCGGCGACTGCAGCGCCTGCAGGGCCGCGAGGTTCATCTGCCGCTTGCGGCCATCTTCAAGCGTGACGTGCTCGCCAACACCCTCACCGCATGCTGGTGGATGGCTAGCAGCTTCGTTGTCGGCTACTCGATCGGCACATTGTTCGCGACCCATTTGCAGAGCGATCTGCACCTCAGCCCCGCCTTGGTCGCGCTGCCGATCATGCTGCAGAACCTGCTGTTCTTCCTGTCATGCTGCTGCTGGGGCTGGCTGGCCGACCACATCGGGCGTCGCTGGGCGATGATTCTTCCGGCGCTGTTCGCCATCCCGGTCACGCCGTTGTATCTGCTGACCGATAATTACACGATGATCGTGGTGTTCTTCGCACTGCAAGGGTGTTTCGGCGCCGGCGGCATCTACGGCCAGAACGCGAGCTACATGACGGAGCGCTTCCCGACCGAGGTGCGGGCGACGGCCAGCGGCTTCTGTTATCATCAGGGTGCCATCTTCGGCGGACTGGTCGGGCCCATCATGGCCTACGCCGCCGTCACATGGCACGTTGGGTTTGCCATCCCGATGCTCATCGGCACCTGGATCGGCCTCGCGAGCTTTATTCTGGCCCTACTGTTGGGCCCGGAGACCAAGGGGAAGCAGATGGTTGCGGATTTGACCTTGGCATGATGGTCCGATGCCAGCCGAGCCGAGCGCCTCGAGCGGCGCTTGGACCGCAGTGAAGCTGCCGCCTCGGCCCGAATGATAACACCTGAGGTTGTGCGACCGGAATGAACCGGTCGCGCGGAAGGAGGAAACGAAAATGAAACCTGCACATCTTGGTGCCGCCGTCTTGTCGGCCAGCCTGCTCTGGCTGATGCCGGCCTGGGCGGCCGATCGCACGGAGATCACCTTCCCGGGCGATCACGCCTATCCGGAGAGCCTCACCGCGACCTCGGACGGCACGATCTATGCCGGCAGTTTATATGAGGGCGGGATTTTCCGTGTGGCGCCCGGGGCGACGACCGCTGAGCAATGGATCAAGCCGGGTGCAAACGATTCGATGAACACGCTCGGAGTGTTCGCCGACGAAAAATCCGGCACGCTGTGGGTGTGCTCGAGCAATCTGTCGGCCTTCGGCGTGAAGCCCCCGGCGGGCGTGACGCCGGTGTCGCTGAAGGCGTTTGACCTCAAGACCGGGGCTGCTAAAGGCAGTTGGCCGCTGCCCGGCGAAAAGTCGCTGTGCAACGACATGGTCGTGGGTGCCGATGGCTCGGTTTACGTAGCGGAATCGTTTCAACCGCATATCCTGAAGCTCGCCCCGGGCGCCAACGCCCTTGAGGTCTGGGCGACCAATCCAGGGTTCAGCGGTGGCGAGGGACCTGGCCTTGACGGCATCACGATCGGGCAAGACGGCAATCTCTACGTCAACACCTTCGCGACCGGACTGCTGTTCCGCGTCGGGATGGGTCCGGGCGGTAAGGCGGGCCAGATCACGCAGCTCAAAACCACGCCCGCCGGCTTCGAGCATCCGGATGGGATGCGCGCCTATGGCAAGAACGGTTTGCTGGTTGTGGAAGGTGCTGATGCCGGTCGTTTCGACATCATCGAGGTCAATGGCGACAACGCCGAGGTCAAGACGGTGAAGGGCGGCTTCAAGCAGCCAGTTTCGGTCTGGCAGATCGGCAACGTGGCCTGGGTGCTGGAAGGACAACTGGGGACGCTGTTCGATCCGCCTGAGAAGCGGGGCAAGCCCGGACCGTTCCGCGCGTACGCCGTGGAGTTGCCGAAATAGCCGACGCAATTAGCCAGTAGCCTGTTGCAGCTCGTTCCCTCGGCGCAGGTGGCGGGAACGAGTTGCACACTGCGAGCTTTTTTGGCCGTAGAGTCCCGTCTGTGTGCGCCGGCGTCCCTCAGTCGTTCGGAGCGACCGGTCGCTTGACGTACTCACGCGGCGGCGCCACGCCTGCCAGTTCCCTATCCTCAGACAGCGCCCCCACATCCGCTGGTGAGGCCCCCAGTGGTGACACCCCCAGCGCACCGGGAGCGGGGCGCGAGCGCGACAGCTTCCGCCACATCGCATACAGGAAGCCCCCTGCCCCCGCCGGCATCAGGAACATCACCGCGATCAGGATCACGCCATATACCGCCCCTGGCGCTGCCTTGGACAGCTTGTCGGCAAGGTTCGGGACGAACTCGATGAACGCCGCGCCCAGTAGTGTGCCACCGATTGAGGCAACGCCGCCGACGATCAGGCCGACGAACAGAAAAATCGACACGACGACGCTGAAACTGTCGGGCGCTACGAACTGCACCGCGATTGCGCCCAGGGACCCGGCCAGACCGGTGTACATCGCGCTCATGGCGAACGTGCTGGTCTTTATCACCGGCTGGTTGATGCCCATCGCCTCCGCGGCCATGGCGTGATCTCGGATCGCCATCATGGCGCGCCCCACGCGACCGCGGACGACGTTCCAGGCGATGATGTACAGCGCCACCGCGACCCCGACCGTAAACAGGTACAGCCATTGATCAGGCGACAGGCCAAGGCCGAACGGCGCTTCCGGCTTGTCGATCACCAGGCCCTGGACGCCGCCGGTCCAGTCCTCGATCGCCTTGTATTTCAGGATCTGCGGGATCGAGACCGCCAGGGCAAACGTCGTCAGCGCCAAATACAGGCCGCCGAGCCGCAGCGCCGGCAATCCTAGCAGAAACCCAACGCAGGCACAGACAACAGCTGAGATCGGCAGCGTCAGCCAATACGGCACATTCCACGTCGTCATGAGGATCGCGGTGGTATAGGCACCGATCGCATAAAAGGCGCCGTGTCCCAACGAGATCTGGCCATTGAACCCGGTCAATAGCGCCAGACCCAGGATGGCAATGGCATAGACCACGACCATCGTCAGTTGGAACAGGTGATAGTCGGTGAACCCTGCGACCGGAACGATCGCCGCGAGCAGCACCAGAAGCGCGATCAGCCATGGTGTCCGCATGATCGTCATACCCGGCTTTCTACTCTACGGCCCATCAGGCCGGTCGGCTTGATAGTCAGTACCGCCACGATAATGACCAGGGCGAGCGTCAGTTTCAACTCGGTTCCAACGAGGTAGGCGCCGCCGAGATTTTCGATCACGCCGACCGCGAAGCCGCCGAGCACGGCGCCCAGCGGACTGTCGATGCCGCCCAGCAATGCTCCGGCGAAGGCGTACAGCAGGATGCCGGACATCATATTCGGGTCCAGGAACACGATCGGCGCCACCATGCAGCCCGCTATCGCGCCGATCGCCGCCGCAAGACCCCAGCCCAGCGCCAGCATCCAACCGACTCGCACGCCGACAAGGCGGGACGAGGTGGCATTGAACGCCGCACCACGCATGGCAAGCCCCAGCCGCGTATGCCGGAAGAACAGATAGACGCAGATCAGCACGATCAGCGTCACCGCCGTGGCCCCCAGTTCGTGGCCGGACAGATAGCCGCCGAGCATCGGGTGGTCCGGGAAGGGCGTCGGAAACTGCTTGATCGTGTAATCGAAGAACCAGCCGCTCAGGCTGTTGATGATCAGCAGCAGGCCGACGAACACGCCGACCGAGGCCAGGATAGGCGCGTTCATCAGCGGACGCATAAGAACGCGTTCGATTGCCACACCGATGCCGAAAGAAATCACCACGGCGACGACAAGGGCCACCCAGTATGGCAAGCCGGCATTGATGAACATCAGGGCGATGTACGTGGAGAAGGTCGCCATCTCCCCCTGTGCGAAGTTGATGTGATGGGTCGCCTGGTAAATCATCACCAGGGCCAACGCCACGGATGCATAGATGCCGCCCGTCGCGATGCCCGACATGATCTGATGAAGAACGCCCGCGAGCATCGTATCCTCCTCAGATCGATTCGCGCGCTGACGGCGCAGCCGGCAAGCGATCCAACACGTCGTTCAAGAGCATCATTCACATGCTCGGCACCCTTGTCCGGCACGTGCATTCTAATACCCGAGATACGAGCGGCGTATGCCCTCGTCCGCGCCGATCTCCGCCGACGAGCCCGCCATAACGATTCGGCCCGTCTCCAGCACATAGGCGTCCTCGGAGAATTGCAGCGCGATGGCGGCGTTCTGCTCGACGAGCAGGATGCTGACACCTTCGTCGTGCTTGATGCGCGACAGAATACGGAAAATCTCCTGCACGATCAGCGGCGCAAGGCCGAAGGACGGCTCGTCCAGCAGCAGCAGTTTCGGACGCTGCAACAGGGCGCGGACAATGGCGAGCATCTGTTGCTCGCCGCCCGACAGCGTGCCGGCCTGCTGTTTGTAGCGTTCCTTCAGGCGGGGAAAATAGTCGAACATGTGCTCAAAATCGGCGGTCGCCTCGCGCGCCGGCCGAGTGTATGCGCCGAGGCGCATGTTCTCCTCGACGGTGAGTTCCATGAAGGTGCCACGGCCTTCGGGCACGTGGGCCACGCCGAGACGGACGATGTCCTCGGTTGCCAGTCCCTCGACTCGCTTGCCGCCCAGGATGATCTGCCCTTGCGTGCGCACCAACCCGCAAATCGCGCGCAACGTGGTGGTCTTGCCGGCGCCATTGGCGCCCAGCAGGGCCGTAACGCCTCCCTGGCGAACCGCGAAATCGATACCGTGGAGGACTTTGGTCTCGCCATAGGCGGCCTGGAGGCCTTTGGCCTCAAGCAAGTTGGTCACAGCCGTGTCTCGCACGTCGTGCCCATGCGGCCGCAGCCTCCCATACGCCTCCATTCCCTTCATTATTGTATTGCCAGCCAAAGTGAAGGTGACGAAGCGGATCGAGCGAGTCAACCGGGCAAGTCGGCCTATTTGCTTGGATTAATGTCAAATAATGAACCCCTTCGCGAGGGATGGCGCCGATCCCAAAAACCGATGGCGAGACCATCTATTAAACAGCCCCCAGCCAAGGCCTTAAGTCCAACCTAGCGAAGGCTTGAAGACCTCCCCGGTAGCGGACTACTCCGCGATCCCCTTTAGTGTCCTGAGCGAGACGGGGGGACTGTTTCGATGCGCGCCAAACCGTGCAAAGTTCTGAAGAGTCGGGATGTGTCCCGACCTCTTCGATCAGTGGTCAGCGGCGCTGCCCGTTGCACCTGCATATTGGCGCCGATCGTTTTGACGGCTTGTCAACCAGCCGTCCTGGACCCGGAAGGGGTGGTCGGGATCGCCGAGAAGCAACTCATGATCGACTCGCTCGCGATCATGCTCACAATCGTCCTCCCTACGATCGCCGCAACCTTTCTCTTCGCATGGTGGTTTCGCGCGTCCAATACCCGGGCACGATACCTGCCCGACTTCGTCTATTCCGGGCGCCTCGAGCTCATCGTCTGGGCCATGCCCATTCTCGTGATCATGCTGCTGGGTGGCGTGATCTGGATTAGCTCGCATGACCTCGATCCCGCCAAGCCATTGGCTTCGAAAACACCTCCGCTCGAAATCCAGGTCGTCTCGTTGGATTGGAAGTGGCTGTTCATCTACCCGAACCAGGGTGTCGCGAGCGTGAACCAGCTTATGCTCCCGGTCGGGGTACCCATTCACTTCTACTTGACCTCAGCCAGCGTGATGAACGCCTTCTTCATCCCGCAACTCGGCAGCATGATCTACGCGATGAACGGCATGACGACGCAGTTGAACCTGCAGGCAGATGCCCCGGGCACGTTCCATGGCCTTTCAAGCCACTTCAGTGGTGACGGCTTCCCTGGCATGCATTTCGACGCGCACGTAGTGCCGGCGGAGCAGTTTTCCGCCTGGATCGAGACCACGCGTGGCACCGGGCCAACTCTTGATGCCGCGAGCTACACTTCGCTGTCCCGGCAGAGCCTGAATGTGAGTCCGTTCACCTACCATGCGACCTCGCCCGGGCTGTTCCAGCAGATCGCCACACAGGTACTGCCACCGGGACCTGGACCGCAGACCGGCCGGCCAAATCCGAACGTATCCCCGCGGACGGAGTAACAGCATGTTGGGTAAACTTACCTGGGCCGCCATTCCGTTAGACCAGCCGATCCCGCTGGTAGCAGGGGCCGTGGTCGGCGTGGTGATCCTCGCCGTCCTCGTCTGGATCACGCTGAAAGGTTGGCTCCCGTATCTTTGGAAGGAGTGGATCACCAGCGTCGACCACAAACATATCGGGATCATGTACACCCTTCTGGCGATGGTGATGCTGCTGCGCGGCTTCTCCGACGCGATCATGATGCGGTCGCAGCAGGCTATCGCTTTCCGGTCCGACGGCTACCTGCCTCCCGAACATTACAACCAGATCTTCTCGGCACACGGCACGCTGATGATCTTCTTCGTCGCGATGCCGTTCGTGATCGGGCTGATGAACCTGGTCGTGCCGTTGCAGCTTGGCGTTCGCGACGTGGCGTTTCCGACGCTGAACTCCGTCAGCTTCTGGCTCACCGCCACCGGTGCGCTGCTCGTCAACATCTCGCTTGTCGTGGGCGAGTTCGCGCGCACCGGCTGGCTGCCGTTCCCCCCGCTGTCCGGGATCACCTACTCGCCCGGCGTCGGCGTCGACTATTATCTTTGGTCGCTGCAGATCTCCGGTGTGGGGACACTGCTGACCGGCGTCAACTTCGTCACCACTGTGCTGAAAATTCACGCCCCCGGCATGACCTATATGCGCATGCCGGTGTTCTGCTGGACGACGCTCGCGGCCAACCTCATGATCGTCGCCGCCTTTCCGATACTGACCGCCACGCTGGCGATGCTGCTGCTGGACCGCTACCTCGGCTTTCATTTCTTCACCAACGAGGCCGGCGGAAACGTTATGATGTTCATGAACCTGATCTGGGCATGGGGACATCCGGAGGTGTACATCCTGATCCTCCCCGCCTTCGGCGTCTTTTCGGAGGTGATCGCGACGTTCTCCCGCAAGCCGCTGTTCGGCTACCGGTCGATGGTCATGGCAACGATGGCAATCTGCCTCCTGTCCTTCACGGTGTGGCTGCACCACTTCTTCACCATGGGCAGCGGAGGGGACGTCAACGCGATCTTTGGCATCACTTCGTCGATCATCGCGGTGCCCACGGGCGTGAAGATCTTCAATTGGCTTTTCACGATGTTCGGTGGCCGGATCGTCTATGCCACGCCGATGCTCTGGTCGGTCGGCTTCATGGTCACGTTTGTGATCGGCGGCGTAACCGGCGTTCTGCTGGCCGTGCCGCCGGTTGACTACGTGGTTCACGAGAGCCTCTTCCAAGTCGCCCACTTCCACAACGTCATCATCGGCGGTGTGCTGTTTGGCGCGTTCGCCGGCTACACCTATTGGTTTCCAAAAGCCTTTGGCTTCCGGCTGCACGAGGGGCTCGGCAAAGCCGCATTCTGGTGCTGGCTCATTGGCTTCTACCTCGCCTTCATGCCGCTCTACGTCCTTGGTCTCATGGGTATGACCCGTCGCATGCAGCAGTACGATATACCCGGCTGGCATCCCTGGCTGCTCATCGCCGCCGCAGGCGCGGCAGTCATCCTGGCCGGGATCATCCTGCAGATAGCGCAACTCGCCGTCAGCATTCGCCGGCGGGAGGAGCTTCGCGACGTGACCGGCGATCCGTGGAATGGGCGCTCCCTGGAATGGGCGACCCCCTCCCCGCCGCCCGCCTTCAACTTCGCCGTTCTCCCGCGCATCGAAAGCGGGGATGCTTACTGGAGCATCAAGCAACGCGCGATCCAGCGGGCGAGTTTGAGCGATGAGCCCACCTACAGGGACATTGAGATGCCCAGGAACAGCCCTACCGGTTTCATCTGCGCCTTCTTCGCGACCCTCATGGGTTTTGCGCTGATCTGGCACATCTGGTGGCTCGTTGGCCTGGGCTTCGTGGGCGCGTTCGTAACCTTCGTGGTATTTGCCTGGCGGGATCAGGTCGAATACATCATTTCCGCTGATGAGGTCGCGACCATAGATCGGGCCAACCGAAGGGCCCGTAGCGAGGCGCTGACGCGCCTGCAGGCGGCGCCATGAGCCCATCTGAGACGCTCGCCGGCCATGGCGACACGACCTACGTCGGACCTGGCAGAGCGATCCGGCATGCTCTGCCGGCGTCGAAACGTATCATCGTCGGCTATGGCTTCTGGGTTTTCCTGCTCAGCGACATCGTCATGTTCTCGGCTTTCTTCTCGGCGTACGCGGTGCTGGTCGACTCGACCGCTGGTGGGCCGAGCGGACGGGATCTGTTTCATATTGGCAGCGTGGGACTTGAGACGGCGTGCCTCCTGCTCTCCAGCTTCACCTGCGGGCTCGCGAGCATCGGCGCGCAGACGCACAAAGGGTACTTGTTCTACGGGGCGATGTCGGTCACCTTCGTTTTGGGCGCTGCTTTTATAGGGCTCGAGAGCCGGGAGTTCGCCAGTATGGTCGCGCAAGGCGCGGGTCCAACGCGCAGCGGGTTCCTGTCCGCATTTTTTACGCTGGTCGGATGCCACGGGCTGCATGTGTCCGCTGGCCTGTTGTGGCTGCTGACAATGATGGCGCAAGTATTCGCCAAGGGATATCGGGCGGATATTTTGCGGCGAGTCCTCTGTTTCAGTCTGTTCTGGCATACTCTCGACATCATCTGGGTTGCTTTGTTCACTGTGGTTTACCTGATGGGGGGCGCGCAATGAGCCAGCACGAGGACACCGCACCGGGGGAGGAGCACTTCGGTGATGATGAGGCGACTGAAGGGGTTGCCAGCTATGTGATCGGTCTCGGTCTCGCGGTGCTGCTGACGGTCGTATCATTCTTTGTCGCGCACACGTCGTTGGTTTGGGGACCGAGCATCCCGGTTGCGCTGGTTGTTCTTGCGATTGCGCAGATGGGGGTCCACCTTGTTTTCTTCCTGCACATCACGACCGGCCCCGATAACTCCAACAACGTCATGGCGCTGGCCTTTGGCGTGCTGATCGTCCTGTTGCTGCTGACGGGTTCGCTGTGGATCATGGCAAACATGAATCACAACATGATGCCGATGGACCCGACCATGCAAATTCAGCGGTGAGGCCAAACGGTCCCAGCTTTAGGCTTCCCGTGTGGTCTGAGCCTACTGTATCGCCTTGTGGTCCCTGTCGGCTTCACTTCTGCGACGTCGCCCGAACTTCGCGCCACGGCCCATTGCAGGCGGCAACATAGGGATAGTAGCCCTGAGGGTTGTCACAGAAATACCAGGACTGCGCTGGCAGAAGGCCGGCGGGCATCGGCGGCGGTTGTTGCACGATCATCGCCGGCGGCACATAGGTAGGAAACGGATAGATCGGCTGGGGGTAGAAATACCAGCCGCCACCGGCGATCCACCACCACGCGAGGCGATTGTCGTGCCAGCCGTGTTCCCAATGGCCACCTCGCCAAATCCCGCGCTCCGCTGATGAGAAGCGGTTGAAGTCGCGCCCGTGGAAGTCGCGGCCGTGGTATTCGTCGCCGCAATGATGCTGCGCATTTGCGGCCGATACGCTCCGGGCAAACGCAGCGATAATAGCGGTTGCAGCCAAGCGAGACAGATCTGTACGCATCGTGCACCTTCAGGTCTCGCCGCCTGCATTAGGCCCGCGAGCAATGGCTGCACTTGATCCGGATCAACCCGGATCCAGCAGGGTCTCTGATGAATACCTGACTTGCGGGTTCAGGGTTCGATTTTATCCAGTCGAACGGTACGAAACCCGTGTGGCTTTGCCGGAAGAAGAAGTCAACCGGGATCCCGCTACGCTCTGCTGGATTGCGATGAAAATCGGAACCCCCGCCAAAGGGACTCGCCACGTATCGATGCGGCGCATCTAATGACGTCGACAGCGCAGGAAGCTTTCCCATTCTGAGACCTCGCAGTGACCAGAAGCACAGGTCGTTTGCTTTCGCGGCTCCGGCAATGTGGTTTCTTTGTTCAATACAGGCACGAGAGATGTCCGCTGAATAAATCACGCAGCTCGCTATTGCCTTGCTCGACCTTCGCCGTTGAGGTGGGTTGTCCTGGAGGGGGGCCAACGATCGGTACGGACTCAAAGTCCGTTCATGTCTTCCGAGTTATCTCTGAGAAATGCTTCAGCAATCCATGCTTCCGGGAGCCGATGGCGTTCCGGTTGCTCTCAGTGTGTCAGCAGGTAACGATTGGAACGCCGAATTCGATAAAGAAAGATCTGGCAAAACGCCAATATATACGGCGACGGCGAGCCTGGGTGGTCGGTCTCTTCTTGGGTTGCGGTTGTTCAACGGTTACTACACTGTCTTCGATCGGAGCGCCGCGGGCGAACACGGTGTCATCAGTTTCGCCGCTCGCACCTAGCCGCACGATCCACCGCGGCCAATTTGACGATTTCGTTACCTGCCCATTTTCACTCGGATTTTTGGCCGGAAAGACATATACAGGCTAAGCACGAACGGAAATACCAAACGGTACCGCAATAGCCTGGCGGCGGCAAAGTGTGCCTGGTCGCCCTCGGCCAGACCGGTGACATCAATAGACGTCGGCAATCGAGGAATGCCCAGGATGGAACCCATTCTCGAACTTCTGCAAAAAACTTTCTCTGGTGGATTTGACAGCCTTTTGGCAGGCATTGCGATTGGTTCAATCTTAGTGTTCTATCGCAATCGTCTATTGTTCGCACTTCTGTTCGGCGTCTGCGATGGTCTGGCAACGCTGCTCGGCTCGCTCGCCCCACATCGTTTGCCCGGAGCACCCGCCGCCGCACTCTACTTGCTTGCGGTCCTGCTGATCATACAAGGCTCGCGACACAGTCGAACATGGTTGCTTGCGCTGCCACTTCTTCTTGCCTTCGATAATTTCGCTGTCGGAGGCGCGATCGCTGACGTGCCCTTGCTCGCGCTGAGCAGCGCCGCAATGGCAGCAGTCGGTATGGCGCTCGGTGGGGTCGGCCGCAGGCGGCTCGCAGGCAGAATTTGGACAGCCGAGGGGGCAGTCTGATGGGCGTCGCACTTATTAGTTGGGGGCGGTTCAACTCTCCCAACGGCCCCATCACGGTGCCAGCGCCATCGACCAACCCGGGCGCCCCGTGGCTGCTCGATTTCCTCGCCGGCGAAGTTCGCGAACTCAGCCAGATTGGCTTCTCGGCAATCCAATTGCCGCCGGTCAGTAAGGCGCAAGGCGGCGCCGGCGATGGCTGCGACGGCTATGGGGTGTTCGATAGGCGCGACATCGGCAGCAAGGCCCAACAAGGCAGCACGCCAACCCGTTACGGCAGCGTAGACTCACTACGCCGCTTCGTAGCCAATGCACACGCGGTGGGCGTCGATGTCTATCTCGATGTGGTGTTGCACCAGTTGATGGGAGAAAACGGAGGACCCGGCGTTTTTCGGTATCTGGGGGCCAATAGCACACCGAATACCGGACGGGGCGCCATGCATCCCGGCTGTTTCCGCGGGGTGCCACCCGCAAACCGCCCGGAGGACGCGGTACCCGCGCCCGCCGACGACTTCGAGTTCGGCCGCGAGCTGGTTTACCAGAATTGCGACCCGCCCGGATACACGATCCAGGACGCGCTCGACTACGGAGACTGGCTGTTCCGCACCACCGATGCCGACGGCGCCCGCTTTGACGATACCAAAGGCACGTGGGCACCCTTCGTCAGCCAGTTTATGCGCAGCCGCGCAATGGCAGACAAATTCTTCTACAGTGAATACTTCGACGGCAATCCTGCGACGCTCAACTGGTGGACCACCAGTGCGCCGATGTCATCGCGTTCACTGGTCGAAGATTTTACCCTGCATTGGGCATTGCAGTCAGCCTGCGACGGCGGCCAGGCCCAGGTGCTTAACGGCGCAGGCTACGCCTCGTGGAACTCCTTCCTGGCATGCACTTTCGTAGACAATCCAGATACTGACTCAAGCTTCGGCGAAGCGATAACGACAGCCAAATTGCTCGCTTACGCCTTTATACTTACGACGGAGGGATATCCGTTCGTCTATGGCAAGGACTACTTTCCGCCAAGTGTCTGGCCTGGTGCATACGGACTGAAGCACTGGATCGACAATCTCGTCTGGATTCACGAAGCGTTGGCGAATGGCCCGACCGTGACGCGCTACGTTGACGCCAAGGTGATCGTGCTGAACCGGACCGGCTCGCCAGGCCTGCTGACCGCTTTGAACTTCGATACATGGAACGCCCCCACGATTACCTGCGACACCGCCTTTGGGCCAGGCGTCGCATTGCATGACTACACCGGACGTCATCCGGACATTCGCACGGATGCCAATGGCCGGGCGACCTTTCGAATACCCAGCAATGCATACCAAAATGGTCAGTCGTACCTCTGCTTTTCACGGGCCAACTTCGGGCAGCCGATGGTCCGCCAACCTCGCGCGACCACACAGGTGTTTTTTGGTGCGTCCGACCTGGACATCGCGCCGGCGACGCCCGGCGTGCAGGTGTTGGCGGGGCGCATCTGGTGCAAGGCAGATACGGCGATCAGCGCGGGGCTTTCCGTGCAGCCAAGGGAAGGCATGCGAGCGACGGACGTCAGCTTCTCGATCACCTCCCCGTCGGGACAGCATCTGATCGGCGGCACAACCAACTCTCACGGCACAGTAAGGGAAAGTGGCTGGCACGCGGTGCGTGTCGAAGCGGACAAGGGCGCCATGGGCAGTGCCGCATACGAGTTGACCGTGACGTATTTTGGAACCGGGAACCTGTAAGATGAAGGCGATCAACGAAACTTGCCCGTGGTCTGGCAAGCCTGTCAGCGACAACGCGTTGACGCGTCATGGCGACCATATCGTCGGCTTCTGCTCGACCGAGCACCGTGCTCAGTTCGAAGCGGCCGTCGTGCATTTTGCGAAATCCGCCAGCCCCGCGGTAACGACACGTTCGTTCGACAATGCGCGGACCGGTGCCAATACGCAGGAGACAATCCTTAGCCCAACATCAGTGCGCAGCCGCGGCATTCGACGGCTGTTCAGTTTGCCAGTGCCCAACGACGCACGCGGTTGCGAAGCGCAGCCGCTGATTGTTCCGGGTCTAGTAATGAACGATGGCCGCCCGCACGACGTCGTGTTCCTTGCCAGCATGGCGAACCAGGTCCTGGCCTACGACGCCAACGACGGCACCCTTCTCTGGCAACGCTCGCTTGGCCGTCCCATAAACGGTAGCCCGGCAATCGATTACCACATGATCAACGACCACTGGGGCATCCTTTCCACCCCCGTAATAGATGTGACCGGCGGGCTTCTGTACGCGTGCGCCTGGATCAGCGACGACGGGACCGCGCCAAACGGGCAACACTGGCTGCACGCGCTGCAACTGCGGGACGGTGCGACCCCGGCCGCGAAACCGCCGCTGAACCTCGAGAGTACCACCTACGAACCGGGCCACGAACTGCCTTCACAGAAATTCCGCTCCACAGAGCGCAAGCAGCGTGCGGCACTCGCGCTGACGCAGGGAGCGGTGCTGATTCCGTTCGGCACAATCGCGGAAACATCAAAGACGGCGCGAGGCTGGCTGATCGCCGTCGACACCGCGACTTGGAAAGTCGCTGCCGCCTGGTGCTCCACCGCCCGCGGCAGCGGTGGCGGGATCTGGCATTCCGGCGGTGGCCCCGCAATCGATGCTGAAGGTTTCGTCTATGTCGTCACAGGCAATGGCGATTTCGACGCCGTAACAGACTTCGCTGAAAGCATCGTGAAGCTCAAATACACGCCGCCCGGTCCGGCCCGCGCCGGCACTCTCGCGGTGGTCGACTGGTTTACCCCCTGGACCGATGATGGGCGCACCGGCGGCAATCCGGAAGGCGAAGGTGCAGGTGAGAAGCCGATGCCATCGAACTTCATGACGCTGCGGCACTTGGCTCGCTTGGGGGTGCAGCCGATGGACATGGGCGGCAGCGCCTGGGGGGATCAGGATTTCGGCTCCGGCGGTCCCGTTCTGGTGCAGGCGGCAAACACGTTACTGGCCGCGGGCAAGGATGGGATCCTTTATACCGCGAATATGTCTGCGCTCGGCCAGACCAAACCCGCCAATCTCGAACCCGGCCAAGCGGCGCAAAACTACGCTAAACTCAAATCGCCACCGATCTTTTATACCTATTACCCCGGCCCACAGCTCAGCGCTCAGCCGCCAAACCCCTCCACGCTGAATGTGATGTTTGCACAGACCACGCATCATTTGCATGGCGATCCCCTGCTCTGGCAGAGCGCCACCGAGGGAACAATGCACTTCTGCGGCGGGGAAAATGGCAACCTCCGAGCCTGGCGGTTGAACGCTGACGGATCGTCGACCTATTTGGCCTGCAGCGCGGAGGTGGCCTCGGCGCAGTCGCCGGTGCCACCCGGGGGTATGCCGGGATGGATGATCTCGCTCTCCGCGAACGGTGGAGACGCAGGTATTGTGTGGGCGCTGATCCCAGCCGGCGATGCGAACATGGAGCTGACGCCCGGACGGCTGCTGGCTTACGACGCAGCGAACTTCGGCGTCTTCGGCGACGGCAGCAAACAGCTCGTCGTGCTGTGGGACAGTTGGGATTGGGGTGCCGGTTGTAGCTTCACCCACCCGAAGTTCAATCGCCCGGTCGCATGGAACGGCAAGGTTTTTGTCCCGACCTACAACGGTCGTGTAGACGTCTACGGTCTTGCCTGAAGAGCCGAACCTACTCCTCCACCATCGCGTCGCGCTCGACCATACGCAGGAAGCGCTTCGTACGTTCCTGCTGCGGGTTCGTCAGCACGTCGTCGGGGCGGCCCTGTTCAACGATCTGGCCATCGTCCATGAAGACCACCCGGTCTGCGACCTCACGCGCGAAGCGGACTTCGTGCGTCACAACCAGCATCGTCATTCCGGCGTCGGCAAGGCGCCGCATTACCGTCAGCACCTCGCCGACCAGTTCCGGATCGAGCGCCGAGGTCGGTTCATCGAACAGCATCAGTCGTGGTGAGATTGCGAGCGCTCGCGCGATCGCCACGCGTTGCTGCTGTCCGCCGGATAGCCGGTGCGGCAGGCTGTCTGTGTGCTTGCCCAGTCCCACACTGTCCAGCAGCCGCATACCCAGAGTGCGTGCCTCCACCGGGTCCTGGCCGTGGACATGCACCGGCGCCTCGATAACGTTCGAAATCGCGCTCAGGTGGTCGAACAGATTGAAATGCTGGAACACCATACCGATCCGCGCGTCGGCACGTGCCTTGGCAAGATTGCGCACCGGCTTGAATACCTGACTTCCCGGCGGGCCGCTCCTGACATAGCCGACATGCTTGCCATCGACCGTGATCTCACCCCAGTCCAGCCGCTCCAGATGGTTCACCAGGCGCAGCAGCGTGCTTTTGCCGGAACCGCTCGGCCCCATCACGACCACCACTTCGCCACGCCCGACGGTAAGATCGATGCCGCGCAGGACCTTGCGAGCACCGTAGGATTTCTGCACATTATGGCAGACGACAAAGGGCCTGGCGTCGTCGCCGGCCGGCGTCGCGAAATCGCCCGCCACAGCGCCGAGCCACGCAGGGATTTCGCCCCCTGACGCGGTGCGCGCCACTGGCGCCGCGGGTGGGGGCGGCTCCGGCTCCGGCGACAACAGCCCGACGTTGAACATGCGCCCGAAGACTGATGCCGACCCGCTCCTATCGTGTTCCAGGTTGAAGCGTTGCTCGAGCAAGCCTTGCACCCAGCGATTGCGCTGGTCATGACCAGGTAGATCACCCCGGCCGCCGCAAATACGACAAAGAACTTGAAGTTCTGCCCGACAATCTGCTGGCTACGGAAAGTCAGCTCGTTGACAAAGATCACCGACGCGATCGAGGTCCCCTTGATCATGCTGATCGTGTCGTTGGCCATCCCGGGCAGGATCGCACGCATCGCCTGCGGCAGGATGATCCGGCGCAGAGTGAGAAACGGTCCCATGCCGAAAGCTGTCGCGGCAAGGCTTTGGTTGCGGTTGACCGACAGGATCCCACCGCGAATGATCTCGGCGCTGAACGCTGCTTCATTCAACGCAAACCCCAGAACAGCTGATCCCGATGCCAGGCAGTGCATCATAGATGAACACGAGTTGCAGCAACTGCGGGGTGCCGCGCACGAACCAGATGTAAACCCAGGCCAGCATGCGCACTGGCCGCAGCCGCGACAAACGCATGAGCGCCAGACCCAGACCGAGCACCACCCCGCCCAGCATGGCGAAGGCGGCGATCTTGACGGCCAGCACCGCCCTCCAGCAGAAACGGGTCGGTGACGTAGGACAGCAGTTCGACGAACCACAACATCGCCGTCGCGTCATCGGTCTGCGCCCATGC
>CAVTFL010000006.1:0-20611 GCA_963733925.1 uncultured Alphaproteobacteria bacterium
CGTGGAGGTCGTGGTCGAGCACGCCGCCAAGGACCTGTCGGACCTGGTTGAACGAGAACCGCTGCTCCCTGATGACCATCGAATTCCCCGACTCGCTGCTGCCGGCGGGCAGATTCGCCAGCAGGGGCAGGAGGGATCGCCCTTGGCGACTTCGCAAGGATATGTCGTCGGCAGAGGTTATCGAGTTCTTTCCGGAATCCCCTCTGTGGCCGTTCGATCTGTATGCCTCAAGGGAAATGAGGGGATGAGTGAGCTGAATACCCCGAGTTCGGCGTAGTCGCCCGGTATCTTTTTAGACATGACTTGCTTGATGTTGAAGGCTATGGCGTAAAGACGCGGCAGATCACTGCGGTTCCTTGCGGTTATGCTTCGCCCAGATCTCCGCCAAAGCGGCAAGTTCGGGATGCTCATGGTGGGTGAAATCCGAATCGGGGCGACTCGCGACGTAGATGCGGCTGCGCGAACGCACCACGAAAGTCATCAGCAAAAACCAAACATCGCCGCCGAGCTTAAGGCGGCGGGCATAGCGCACGGCCCCGACGGAGAGAAACCGGCCGCTGCAGCGCATAACGTTCATGAAAGCTTGTCCTGGTTGGCCGAGCGGCGAAGAGACGCTTCTTAGTCCCCCGCTTTCACAGCGTTAGCCTCGAAATGATCGCCGCGCCGACGTTGTATAACTTGCTCTAGCGAACTCTCAAAGCGGAACTCTGGTATCTCGGTATAGGCAATACCGCCGTGACCTTCCGGATCAAGTCCCAGTTTATTGTGTGTTTGAACTTCTGATTCGAACACGATTCATCCAATGTCGGAGGTTCGTCGCAACCTGCATCATGGCAGCCGCCTTTGGTTTCGCCTTTGCATACCCTGAAGCACGCGGTTGCTAGCGAAGGCGAGGACCGCGCCGACTACTACCCAGGCTCCTTGCCCAGACGCAAGCCTGCCTGCCCGCTCTGCCAGCCACGCTACCCAAGTTGCGGCGTAATCGGGCACAATTGGCGAAAAAACCAGCCAGCAGATGCAACATCCCTACCAATACGGTTGTTGGTATGGTGGTTTTATGACAGGTGCGCCGTCGATCGGCAAGCCTGGCAGGTTCGAGCTGTAAACCCGGGTGTGAAGGTTCAGTCTAGCTCTGTTGGAAACCAACACGCCCCTCGGCGGCGAACAGGGCCAGCGCCACACGGCATGTCAGCCCACTGCTGGGCACGGGCGACGGGTCAAGGGCCGCACCGGCGCGTGCTTCTCCCGGCCGATCCGGCAATCCGACAACGCGAGGGACATCGCGTTGGCGAAGGCCCTTGGGAAGCGGAGGAGGACTCTCGGATCTTCCAGTCCGCAGAAGCCAACTCGCGGCCGGTCGAAGACAGCCTGATCCGTTTAGAATCGAAAAACGCTGAGCCTCATCGGTGTGATTGCCGATAGCCGCAGTCCCTTCCCCGTTCGAACATCCGTTTCGGTTCCTGTCATGGTCCAATACCTCCGTTCCCCGTCCCGCTCGACCGCTATCGCCGAGCGCCACCGCGAAACCACGGCCGAGGATCGCTCAAATGGTACTGCCGGAACAAACGAGATGACGTCCTGGTATGCACAACCCGATTTATGACGAACGTCGCCGGCACGAACCAGAATCGGGAACCTAATTAGCTTCCGTGCTGGAAGTCGGTACGACCCTGGCCGTCAGGACGCCAAGGGGACTGGTGCGACTTTGCGCAATTCAGGCTGCCAGACCGGCCGTGCCTTCCATCTGTGTAAGGCGCTACTTAAGCACCGGCGACATCTGGTGCAGGCTTGCCGTCCAGCGCGCCTGACTTATCCGCGTCGGCGGTGAACCGGACGATCAGGTCACTGCGCGGGTGACAGACGACGCCGTGTGCGGATCAACCGTTTGCCCCTGCCGCGAGGGATAGGGTTTGCCGGGTGAAAGAGGGACTGTCCAGAGATTGGGGGATAGGGACAGAAGCGATATGACCGACCCGGTGGTCGCCGGCTGAGGTTCGTTGGTTCGGGGCCGTCATTGCAGAGGACCTGTGCTGTTTGAGTGCGCTTCCAGCCTGAGCCTGTCATTCACCAAGCGGTGTGATCTCCTCAATCTCTGGACAGTCCCCTCGGCATCGCGTCCGCCTACGCCCACCAGACCGTGACCAACCACCTCGGGCAGGAAGATCTAAGGTCCGGCCTTCAACGACAACACCGTGGTCGGCTAACGGGTCGTCTTCAACAATGATTGCTATAGCCTGACAAGGCGCAGAAGGGGCCGGCCTCAAGCCGGCTTCTTGCGTTTGTGCGGCGGTCATCTGGCGGAGGCCGGACACCTTCCCGCAAGGTGACCGCGAGAGCTGTGAGCTCTCCGGTAAACTTGCCCCGGCCTGCCAAGGCCGGGGCTCTTTTTACCCAGGCGACTTGCCCTCGGGATGAATTTCACAGGGAGTGGAACCACACGATCTATCCCGGAAACCACCCAGACAGAGCGGTTGATGCCTGACGGTTCCTTAGCTTTCGTTGCTGCACCTGGCCCGGAGAGCCCGCGTGGTTCTCTGAGCTTATCGCATGAAGGGCACCCGCCAGCCTCTGCGGCCGGGCCGGTCGCTGCCACTCCCCAACAGGCGTGTCATGGCAGGGACGGCCGCGGCGAGCGCCAGAGTGCCCCGCGCCGCGTCGAGAGCCTGCCGGCGCACCCTTAGGGCCTCCTGCTCCATGTGTCCCGGCGAGGAGCGCGCCGCCAGCACGCCGAAGACGGCGGCAATGACCAGATTAACGCCGAGAAGAATGAGCGTGACGGGAATGGGCTCGAAACGCAGCCGCAGGGCCAGCCAGCCCGTCACCTCGGCCAGCGCCAGGACCGCGAGGGCAAATATCAGGGCGATGAAGGCAAAGGCCGCGCGCCGTCCCTGCCGCGCCATCATCGCGCGCATCCGCAGCACTTCGGCGTCGAACGCGACCTTGAGAAGATTAACGCTTCGCACGGCGCGGCCCCCATCGACCGGCAGCGAAGCCCAGCTCGAAAGCGCAGAGCAGGCTGACGAGCGGCCGCTCCTCTGCCCTCTCCCGCACCCAGGCGGCCAAAGTCCCCGCTCTTGATGCAAACGCGTCCACCACCTGATCGGCGAGATGTGCAAGCGGTCCGCCGCTTTCCCAATGAAGCCGTGAATTCAGGCGGTCGATCTCCTCATGACGATCCATCGGCGCTCTCCCTATCCTGTGCTTTCGCCAAGCGTGTCGGCGGCGCGCGCGTCGCGCCGTCCCATCGTCCGGGGCGGTCCTTCAGTCGAATCCTTTCGGGTCTGCTTTTCCGACTGCGCGTTGATGACGGCTCCCAGCAGGACCGTGAGCACCGACAGGTAAAGCCATGTGAGGAGGACCACGACGCCGCCCAACGATCCGTAGGTTTTGTCGTAGCTGTTGAAATTGGCGACATAGACGGTGAAGCCGACTGAGGCGACGATCCACAGCAGCGTCGCCGCGACAGCGCCGGGAGATACCCATCGCCATTGCGGCTTGTCTCGGTCGGGACCGAAGCGATACAGCACCGCAAGGCCCAGCATCACCAGCACGATCAGCAATGGCCACTGCGCAAGCAGCAGCAGCCACTTCATGGCAGGACCGACGGCCAATAGTTGCGCGGCGGCCGGCAGAACCGCCACGAGCGCGATGGCGACGATGCCGCCAGCGAGCAGACCCAGCGTCAGGCCGATGGCAATCAGGTTGAGTTTGAAAAAGCCGCGGCGCTCCTTTTCCTCGTAGGCAATGTTGATGGCGGTGATCATCCCGCTCATGCCGCGCGACGCGCTCCATAATGCCAGCAGCAGGCCCACGATCGCGGCGAAGCCGAGCGCGCCGTTCGACGCCTGCACCAGATTGTGCAGTTGCTGGCTCAGGAGTTCCTGCGTCTGCGCCGGCAGGACCCCCGAGAGCGTCGCCACCTGCCGTTCGATCTGTCCGGTGTCGAATACCAGCCCGTAGAGGGAGACGAGCGCCGCCAGACCCGGGAACAGCGCCAGCAGAACGGCATAGGTGACGCCGCCCGCGATGAGGAAAAGGTTTTGCTCCGACACTTCGCCCCAGGCGCGCCAGAGAATGTCCTTCCAGCCGCGCGGCGGAATTTCGCCGGGGTGATCGGCTTCGCGTCCGCGCCCGCCCTCCCTGCCCTTTGCGGGCTTTGAAGGACCGCGCAGCCGCGCCAGATCCTGCTGAAGCTGCTCCAGGCGCGCATCGCTGCTCATCGGCCGCGGAGTTCCCCTGTCCGAAATCCGCAGGCCACGGATCTTCGCCTGCAGTTCTGAAGGCGCTGCTGCCGGGTCGGGTTCTGGCAATCATGCGGACCGGTCCACAAAAGCCGGTGTATTCCCAGCCTCCCGTGTAGCGCCGCCGCTTCCAGGACGCGTTTCAAAGCCAGGAGTGGTGCTTTGGCGTAAATACAAACGTGAAGCGCCGTCAGGCTGAGCGGTGAGCCACTTGATGGTTTCCTTCGACACGTCCGCGGAATGCTGTCCAGGATGAACTTGATCGCCGTATCGGACGGATAGGGCGGAATCGAGCTTCTTGAGAAAACCGATGAATTCGCCTGAGCGATGGCGGTCTTCGGCGCAGGCGTGAACCTATCCGGTGAGCAGGTCGATACCCGCCCGCAGGCTCAACGTTCCGTGACGTTAGTATTCACGATCCCGCGCCACACACGCATGCTCGTCGGCGACCGGTGGCAGGCCAGGTGCCGTATTCGTATCCGGAGGCGGCGAGACGGAATTGCGGGGTCGCTACATCCCGACACTACATAGTGCAGAAGCAGCAGCCATGTTAGGAAGGAAGAGAACTCGATGATCTGTCGGCCAACGCGAGGCCAAGACCACGGCACCGCGCATGTTCTGAGCAGCATAATGTTCTCCCGAAACTGGTGCGCGACGGCTCCGCCAGCGCACCGGCATCGATAAACTTGAACGAACTGCCGGACTGAGTGCGGCGCGTGGCAAATTACCGACCGCGCGGGTCCCCGCCTCGGGTGTACGCGGCAAGCCGCGAGTGCCATCGTTTCCCGATCGCCACCCTATCCCGGCAGTCTTGGCAGGAAACCACTGGTTCTTGTGTCGCGTCGGGGCGCGCACGGTTCGTCGCCTGCGACGGCCGGTTCCGGCTGGCTCCAATCAATGCTTGGTTACTCTAACGGCCAGCCAAGCGGACGAAATGCAACGTGGGAACGTGGGATGGGGTGAGTATGCCAACCCGTCTTGTACATTATATTTGTCACAATGCAGCGTGAAGCAACTCCAGGTGACTTGCCCTTTCGGCATTCGTCCGCATTATCCGCGGCGACCGCAGGTCAGTGACAGTTACGAAATTCGAGCGCGGCTGCGTGGTCCGGCTCTCCCGGGCCAAGTTCGATAAGCGGACAGGAGACAAGGCCATGAGATATTGGGGCGCGGTGCTGGCGACCGCCCTTTTGGCGTTGCCATTGGTCGCGGTCGCTCAGCCAATCAGCGGCTTATATGTCGGGGGCGGCGTCGGCGCCGACATCCCGCAGGATACCCGCGTGACGCCGGGGGCACCGTCGATCCAAGGTGCCGGACACCTGCGAACTCGATCAGGATGATGTCGGCCTCACTGGGATCGGCGCCATCGGTTATGGCCTCGGCAACGGCGTGCGGTTCGAAGTCCAGGGAGACTTCTTGCGCAACGGTATCGACCAGTGGGGCGCATGCCGTTCCCCGCGTCCAACAAAGGCACGGTTCGCACATATGGCCTGATGGCCAACGCTTTGTACAACATGGATATCGGCGTGCCGTGGCTGTATCCCTATGTCGGTATCGGCGGCGGCTACCAGTGGACCCATCTCGATGGCTTTAACACTGTTCAGGCGGGCGGCCCGTTCTCGGTGAGCAGCGACGACACCCGTGGCAATCCCGCCGCGCAGATCATCGTCGGCGCGTCCATGCCGATCAGGGGCGTTCCGGGGCTGTCTTTCACGGCCGACTACCGCTTCATGAAGATCTGGGGTGGCGAGAAATTCGATACGAACGAAATTCCGGTCGGCGGCGGCGCTCCGGTCAACAGCTATCTCAAGGTGGGGAACCAGTACGACAACATCTTCCTGTTCGGCGTGCGCTACGCCTTCAATGCACCGCCCGCGGCGCCGCCGCCGGCCCGATCCCCGCCGTCCAGGCTGCGCCGGCCCCTGCTCCGTCACGCTCCTACCTGGTGTTCTTCGATTGGGACAAGGCGACCCTGACCGACCGCGCCCAGGCGATCATCAAGGAAGCCGCCGACAACTCGACCCGCGTGCAATACACGCGCATCGAGGTGAATGGCTACACCGACACGTCGGGGACGCCGCAGTACAACCAGGGCCTGTCGATACGACGCGCCCAGGCGGTGGCGGGCGAACTGGTGCGTGACGGCGTGCCGCAGAGTTCGATCGGCGTCCAGGGCTTCGGCGAGACGCATCCGCTGGTGCCGACCGGCGCCGGCGTCCGCGAGCCGCAGAACCGCCGGGTGGAGATCATCGTTCATTGAACCACAGACCCTCCCGCCACTGTTGCGCGGGAGAGGTATTTCCCCGACGCGCGGGGCGAACAACGCGTGAGGCAGCCTGTGTGTCGCAGTTGCCGATTGGCGGCGGCCGGGATGACCCATTGTCGCAGCGGCCGCGGCTAATGAGCGCCCGAAGCCGGCAGAGCCGGCGCCAATAGGTCTGGTGTAATCTCGCCGGCCAGGGGTGTCATCTGGCGAGTGACGATATGAGTTAATCACTGACGGAGCGCTACGACGAGCGGATCGCGGTATGCTGCTGTGCTACGACCGAGTGGTGATCGCCGGGCACTGCCAGCGTGCACGGATTGATCGCCGCGCTTGCCACACCCAGCGATGCGGCCGCATCGCTGGGAAAGCTCGGTGGTGCGGCGCGGTCGGATGCAAAGCGCGTCAGCGCACGGGCGAACGGCGCCAAGGGCGGACGGCCGAGGAAATTCCGGGCCGCCTGAGCGTGCGCCTATCTGCTAGCCCGCGGGTGGCCGGGACCGCCTCGACTTTGGCCGACAAGGCACTGATCGAGCCAGGTGACCATCACCAAGAATGGCTGAGATTGTTTGGTGGTGGTGACCATCGAGGAGTACAGCCGGCTTGCCCGTCGCGATCGGCGCGTCATCCGCCCCGAGGAAGGTGGCGGGTGGCTGGCCACGCGGCAGGCCAGCGTATCGAGGTGGTCGTCGAACCACTCCTGCCCAGCACGATCGTCCTAGGACTGTAATCCTGGTTCGCTGAGGCGTTCGCCTCAGCAGCCCGATCCAAAGCGGACGTAGAACAGAAAGTTGATGATGACTCACACAATGGATCGCTACGAGGAAAAGCTGATAGGCCTTCCGTATCCCGTCGTCTTGCTCGGTTCGGCCGAGGAAGTCACTCATCCGACGACCGGCAAGGTCCTGGGTGTAGCTATCCCCGACGCAGAGGAGATGGCGGCGGCAGTCGGGCTCGCCCTCTGCTTCTCACCCACCAGGCTGGCGCCGAAGTCCGCTTCATCCGTCGCGTGTTGGATATGACGGGGCAGGAGCTCGCCGCCGCCGTCGAGATGGATCCAACCACCTCTCCCGCTGGGAACACGGTAAGCAGGACATCGGCGGCTGGGCGGACAAGGCCGTCCGCATGGCCGCCGTCCTGCGGCTCCAGGACCGCGCTCCGGGATCGAGCCTGCGCCCAGAGGATGTCGTCACGCTTCGCCTCGCACCGCGCGACGCCGCCACGCACCCCGTCATCGAGGTTCGGCGCGTCCGGCCCACGCAAGACGGCGCCGTGTCCGAGGCCAAAGGATGGGATGCGAAGCTGGCCGCTTGACCCGCTTCGCGAGACCATGTCGCAAGGGCCGCCCCTCAGCGGGCGGCCCTCTGCTATCGGAATTGCGGCTGAGCTTGCGCCAGCATGGCGTGAATTCTCACCCACCTCTCGCATCATCCCCAGTCGCCAAGCGGCCGCACATGTGGAGCATGTCCCCGTCCTTGGTGGCCGCTAGGCCGGTTCGGACTGTGCTGACGGCCGCCGGACCGTCGGCGACCCCGCAACTCCGGGCAGTGCCGGGCTTGGAAGACCCGCCTTCGGGCGGCCCGGTCCCGGATCCGGCGACCGCAAGCCCTCCGGGACCGCAGATCAGGCCCCGTCAGCAATGGCGGGGCCTTGCCATTTTGGCGCCTACTATTCTTGGGGTCA
Source organism: uncultured Alphaproteobacteria bacterium (assembly GCA_963733925.1). Lineage (GTDB taxonomy): Bacteria > Pseudomonadota > Alphaproteobacteria > Acetobacterales > Acetobacteraceae > Rhodopila. Next base: position 8,188 of record CAVTFL010000006.1, read on the forward strand.
CCCACACGAGCTGTGCAAAATCGTTGCCCAGGGGCTGGAGCGTATTGTGAGCTTCGCGTCGCATCCGGAACGGCACAGTGGACGCGGCCCAAGCGCTAGTTCGCGAGGCGGTACGCGAGACATGCCGCCCGCCGCGGCGTTCTGGAACTACTTCCGAGCGACTTGTCGGAAGATGGCGTGCCGACACACTCGGTGCGGCAAGCAAGGCAGGAGTTGGCAGAATATGCCTGCGGGTCCGGCCGAAGCCATACCACCTTGCCGCCCTAACCGCCCGACCAGAGAATGTTGCGCGGAAGATGCGGCCATGCGATTCAACTTGGGTACGAAACCGATGAACTCTTGACGGGGAAGCATATTGGCCGCTCTTGCCGCGACCGGCGTCATCGGCGTGCCGGAGGCTGCTGCGGAGCTTCCGGCGAAGCTTGGAGGACACGCGGCCTCTTGCCGGGTCGATGCACGGAATGCGTGCGCTCTCTCTCAAGTGAACGTGAAGCTCTTGAGTTGCAGCGCCCCTCCGGAATTCCCTGCGACCTGAACTGGGGGGGCAGCGTTCCATATTCAGCGTGAGGAGAGCCACTGTGCCTGACGATCCTGATGAGCTGACAATGCGCCTCCGACAACAAGCTTTGCTTGCTGAGCTTGGCCGTCGGGCACTTTCTAATCTCGCCTTTGATAGCCTTTTGGAGGAGGCATCTCGCCTGACAGCCCTTGGGCTGAACATCCGTTTTTCCAAGGTGCTGGAATACCTGCCGGATCAGAACAGACTTTTGGTGCGTGCCGGAACTGGCTGGCATGAAGGGGTAGTGGGTAATGCTACCATAGACGCCGGACTGGGCTCGCCGGCCGGCTATGCACTGCATACGGGTAAGCCTGTCATCTCCAATACACTCTCGGCGGAGCAGCGCTTTCATACCCCGAGCCTGCTGACAGCACGGAGTGCAGCGCGCCGCCAACGTGATCCTGCTGGGTGAGGGGCGTCCCTACGGCGTGCTAGAGGCGGACAGCGAAGTTGCCGGCACCTTCACCGAACATGATGTTGATTTTTTGCAAGGCGTGGCAAATCTGCTCGGCGTCGCGCTCGAGAGACGGCGAGCGGAGGATCGGCTCGCCAACTCAACGAAATATTGGAACAGCGCGTTTCACAGGAAGTCGCGGAACGACGACAAGCTGAAGATGCATTGCGGCAATCCCAGAAGATGGAGGCGATTGGACAGCTTACGGGAGGTGTCGCTCATGACTTCAATAATCTGCTGATGGTTATCATCGGAAATCTTGATATGTTGTCGCGCGCTATTTCGGGAGACGGTAGGCTCGAGGGCATGATTGCGACAGCACAGAAAGCAGCCGCGCGCGGCGCCCAATTACGAGCCAGCTTCTCGCCTTTGCCCGTCGGCAGAACTTGCGGCCAGAGAGCCGGCCGATCAATGAAATGGCCCGAGAGTTCGATGTGTTGATGTCGCGGATGCTCGGGGAGTCGGTTCGCATTGACTTCGAGCTGGATCCTATGGCGGGAGCGTGTCATGTAGATCCAGCTCAGTTTGGGTCTGCTCTGCTTAACCTAGCAATTAATAGCCGCGACGCCATGCCATCGGGCGGCGCGATGGTCATCCGCACGATGAATGTTTCATTGACTGCGCGTGCGGCTGCGCGCTACCCAGACGCGCAGGCCGGTGAATATGTCGTGGTACAGGTGACGGATACTGGCGCTGGCATGCCACCGGATGTATTGGAGCGCGCTACTGAGCCCTTCTTCACCACTAAGGAAGAGGACAGGGTACCGGCCTCGGCCTAAGCCAAGTACATGGATTTGTGCGTCAGTCCGGCGGCTTTTTGACGCTGGACAGCACACCCGGCAAAGGCACCACAGTGCGACTTTACTTCCCGAAGGTTGTTGCGTCTGCGCCTGCATTATCACTAGACCCTGCCCCGGCTTCCGGCTCCGGCACTGTCCTGGTGGTAGAGGACGACCTGGATGTTCGTGATCTTCTGCTCGCCCTGCTTGACGACCTTGCTTTTACCAGCCTCGCAGCGGCCAACGGTCCCGAGGCGATGCAACTCCTTCAAGATCCTGAGAACCGCATCGATCTGTTGCTGACTGACATGGTGATGCCCGGCGGCATGACCGGATTGGATCTGATCCGGGCAGCCCGTTCCCTGCGGCCCGATCTGCCAGCGGTGCTGACTTCTGGCTACCTGTCCGGAAACGTCGGCTCACCATCAGGTGAGGAAGATGAATTTGCAATGAAGGTGCCGATGCTGTCTAAACCCTACCAGCAGGAAGAACTCGCGCGAATGATTGGACAAGTCTTGAGGCAACCTGACACCGCGCCGCGTAGCAATATCACGTAGAATCGCAGCAGAAATCGGCGCTGGGCGCGAGCCACAATCCCGCTACATCTGAGAGAGGACGTTGGACTAGACCGCTTCGTGGTAGTTTTTTTGATACGATCTACAAATTCCCAACTTGGCTGGTTCCGTTTGGTGGCAACGGTCGAACACCTCTCCCTAGCCTGGCGGCGCCATCGCGTGACGATGCGGGGGCGCCATGTGGCGCTGTTCATCTCGCAGACGAGCCGCCGATGAGCCCACTTCGCCATCGCATGATCGGGGACATGCAAATCCGCAACCTGACCCGGAACACACAGCGCGTGTATGCTGAGCAGGTTGGCCGGTTCGCCCGTCACTTCCGCAAATCGCCGGACCATCTGGGGCCAGCCGAGATCCGGACCTACCTGCTCCATCTCGCCAACGAAAGGCGTCTCGCAGCCAGTTCGATCACGTCACTGTCTCCGCCTTGCGGTTCTTTACACTGTCACCCTCCAGCGTCCTTGGGTTGTCGAGGAGGACATCCCAGCTGGCAAGCAAGCGAAGAAGCTGCCCGTGGTCATGAGCCAGTAGGAGGTGGCGCGCTTCCTCGCCGCTGTGGACAATCTGAAGCACCGCGTGATCCTCACCGTCTGTTATGCGACAGGCCTGCGGATTTCCCAAGGTGCTGAGCGGACCTCGAAACCGAGAAATCGGCGATGGTCCTGACCGGCCGGCCGGGTCGCGTGCGCCAAGCGGCAATGGATATATCGATGCGGTCAGCCACCGATAATTCACTTGCCGTTGGCGGCCGGCATTTCCATACTTGGCAGATGTTCACGGTCTCCGAAGAAGAGGCCGCCGCAATCCGCGCCGCGTTTGATCAGGGTGGCGAGTTCGCGGCAGCCGTCGAGTTGCGTCGCCGGTTCCCGGGCATCAGCGACAATGAGCAGGCGCGGCAATGCGCCAGAACCATCGCGGGATGGAAGCCGCTGAAGCTCCCCCCGCGGCCGGCGGCGCGATTGCGCCGGATCACCAAGACCAAGCCAGGCCTCGAAGCGTGACGGCCCGAGGCGCTGCGTTGATCGCAGCGCCGATGGATGCGCCGCGTTGATGCTGGCGACATAATATACCTACCGCCCCAGCCCGCGACCGATGCTCCTCGTCCGCTCATGTTGTCGCTCGCGCGCATGTTCCTGCTGCTGACGTGCCTCCAGAATGTCCCGCGCCAGCGTGCCGCGCGTCTGACGTCTCGTCAGCTCGGCCGCCGCGACCGGCTCCGCCCGCGCGAACGCCGCAGCTTCCGCCTTTTCAGCCTCCGGGATGTGCTTCGCCAGTTCGGAGCGGCGGGGGGCCAGCTTGGCGAGCTGCGCCACCGCCATCTGCTCGTGCTCTCGTTGACGCTGAGGTAAAGGGTCCGGCGCGCGCCGGTCTTGTGGGCAACCTGACGCAGAAAGCCCATGTCCCGCCAGCGTTTGTCGCCATGGTCCCGGCTGGCTTGCAGCACGCCCTCGTAGTGCTCGATGGACTTGCCGACCTCGCTGCCTCTTTGCGGAGCTCCGCCGCGCGATCCGCCGCGGCGGCGTAGGCCGGGTCCAACCGCCGTGCCACGTCCTGCGCGGTCAACGGCCGTTGGGCAAACCCTGGATCGACAATATCGGCCCGCACTGCCGCCCGCAATCCTTCGCGGTCCAACGCTAGGAGGTCCCGGCGCAGGGCCTCGTGCGATCTTTCGCCAGCCTGCGACGGGGCCGCCGCGCTGGTCTGAGTGTACCGGCATGGCGAGCGCGTACTCGTCACCGAGTTGTCGCGCTGGGCCGCAGTACGACAGACCTTCTGGCGACGCTGAAGGAGGGATCGCCTGCCGATTTGTTCAAACCGCACGCTAAGCCGCCAGGACATGGCCGCGCACGCGAGCCCCCGCACGACCAGGCTCTATGACCGGCGGAAAGATCGGCTCAAGCAGGCCGAGGTGGAGAGGATCAGGCTATGAGCAACCGGGCACGATATCGCTGGCGGCGGACTGGTGCGGATACATAACGCCCTTGACGTTGCACTAATTATTTGGCCTCACGGAATCAATTCCGCTGACTGTCAGCGCACACCCTCCATCCTCGAAGCCCGGCATTGAACGGACCTCGAGATCAGGATCATGAGCCTGCCGTCGGCGCTCCTCAGCAACGCATCGCAGTTAAAGGTGAGTCGGAGGCGCCCAGCGCATGTGCTGTCAGCGGATTCCCGGCAACCGCCCGACAACTTCGGGAAACCCGTTCGCGGGCGCATTGTCACTACACAAGGCGGCGAGCCGGCCTTTCCGTAGGGGCGCCAAACCTTAATTCCGAGCGCCTCGGCCCTGTTACACAGGTCCGGGTCGGCGCCAGGGAAGGCGACGGCGCCCTCGGGCTGCCCATCACCGAGGATGCAGTCGGGGGTGTAGGCGCTGGCCGGGATGCCGCGCGCCTCGGCCCAGACCCCGGCGAGCTTCTCGGCGCCGCAGACCGTGCGGCCGGTGGGCTGGTCAACCGTGCCGCGGTCGGATGCGCAACCAGGCTGATCGGCCGCTTACTGCGCACGGTGCCCAGGGCTTTCCACGGAAAACTCGGAGAGGAATATCGGAGACCATGACCGAGCAGGACACGGTGGCGCGCCTGACTCTGCGCCGGGCGCTGTGCCGGATCTGGCAGGCCGACAAAGACCCGATGCTCGGAAGAAGGGCATAGGAGGTTGTTAGCTGGCTTGCCGCAATAATCGGGTGGCGGCGGACGCCAAACGGTGCCCGCCGCGACAATCATGTCGCGAAGTTGCAACGCCGGCGATTTTGAAGCGCAGCGGGTAGGCAAGTCAGAATTAGCTTTCGGGGGATCCCGGACATGCTTAATATACCGTGATGTGATCGGAATATTCGGACTTTTCCTGTTGTACAGATGTTAAACTGTAGTGATCTGAAGCGTAGACCGCGGCGTGTGTCGGGCGCGACCGAATGATGTCGTCGGGTCACCAGCGGATGAGACCGGGCAGCAGCGAGGGGACTCGGCGGTTGAAGTCTGATCGCGGTTTCGCAAAGGAAGAAGCCGTGTCCGATACGATGACGGCAATTGTCGCCCGATCCCAGCTTGCTTCCTTCGTACGCGCATGCAGCATGAGCACCGGGCAGAGCTTCCAGGACTGGGACGCATTCCATGATTATTCGGTCCGCGACTTCCGTGCGTTCTGGCATCGGTTCCTGGAATGGTCTGACCTTGTCTGCCAGGGCGACCCGGAACCCGTCTGCAGAGTCCGATGATTGCGAGCAAGCCTGCTTCTTTCCCAATTTGTGCCTGAGCTACGTCGAGAACCTGCTCGCCGGTGACCCCACCGCCTCCGCGATCACCGCCCGCCACGGCGGCGGTGGCTGTGAACGCATAACGCGCGGCGCTCTGCGCGCCCGGGTTTCCAAACTTGCCGCTGCAGTGCAGGCGCTCGGCGTCGGGCCGGGCGACCGCGTCGTCTGCGTCGCACGCAACAATCCGGAAGCGATTGTCGCCGCGCTGGCGTCGGCGGCGCTTGGTGCGATCTTTTCCAGTTGCGGGCCGGAGATGGGGGCGTTTTCCATGCTCTCCCGCTTCGTCCCGCTCGCGCCGGTGCTGATGTTCGCCAATACCAGGCCGGAGGCGTGGGACATGGGCGAGCCACTCGCCCGCCGCATCGTCGAAGCCGCTGCGGGCCTGCCGTCGCTCCGTGCCGTCGTGGGCCTGGACGACGGGCCACTACCGGAGACGCACCCCAGTTACCGCATCGGTTCCTTGATCGCCGGGGCTGACAGCGCCGACCTCGCCGCGCGCCGCCCGTTCAATCATCCACTGTTCGCGATGTTCTCCTCCGGCACCACCGGCGCGCCGAAATGCATCCTGCACGGTGCCGGCGGCACCCTTCTGGAGCACGTCAAAGAGCACCGCCTGCACTGCGACCTGCATCCCGGCGAGCGCCTGTTCTATCAGACCTCCTGCGGCTGGATGATGTGGAACTGGCAGCTTTCGGCACTGGCTTCGCGGGTGGAACTGGTATCTACGACGGCGCGCTCACCTCGCCGGAAACGCTCTGGCAGATCGTCGCGGAAGAGCGGGTGAACGTGTTCGGCACGAGTCCGGCCTATTTGAAATTGTGCGAGGATGCCGGGCTTTCGCCGCGCCGCCACTTTGATCTTGGCGCGCTGCGCAGCGTGCTTTCCACCGGTTCTATTCTGTATCCGCGCCAGTTCGATTGGGCGGCGGCGGAAATCGGGCCGGTGCCGCTGCAATCGATCTCCGGCGGCACCGACATTATCGGCTGCTTTGTGCTGGGCAATCCCGATCTGCCGGTGCGGCGCGGTGAAGCGCAATGTCGCAGCCTCGGCCTCGACGTGCGTGCGCTTGCAGAGCCGGGCGAGACGGCCGGCGAACTGGTCTGTCCCACCCCGTTTCCGTCGCGCCCGATCGGATTGTGGGACGACCCGGACGGTGCACAATTCCACGCCGCGTATTTCGCGCAGAACTCCGGCGTTTGGACGCATGGCGACCTGATCGAGATCACCGAATCGGGCGGGGCAGTTCTGCACGGCCGATCCGATGGGGTGATGAAAATCCTCGGCGTCCGCGTCGGTCCGGCAGAGCTCTACGCCATCCTGCAAGACGTGCCGGAAATTGCCGAGGCAATGGCGGTCGCGCAACGCGCGGAAGACGAGCCGGGCGGATCGCGCCTCGTCCTGCTGGTGGTATTGAAGCCGGGGGCCGTGCTGGATGCCGCGATCATTGGCCGCATCCGCGAGATTCTGCGTACGCGCGGCTCAGTTGCGATGGTGCCAGGGCGCATCCTGGCGGTGTCCGCCCTGCCTGAGACGCATAACGGCAAGCGTTCGGAAACCGCTGCGCGCGCCGCCTTGAATGGTGAGCAGCCGCGCAATCGCGCGGCGTTGCGCAATCCGGAGGTGCTGGAGGAGATCGCAGCACAGGCGAAGCAGCAGGAGGTTGCGGCTGCGGGCGACCTGCCGTTGAACGAAGGGCTCGGGGATGCGCTCCAGGCACTGTGCGAGCGGGTGCTGGGCGTTGCGCCGATTGGATGGGCGGAGAATCTGTTTCGCATTCGGGGGATTCGCTGACCAGCCTCGGTCTTCTGCTGGAGATCGAACGGCGCACGGGCCACGCGCTGCCGTTGGCGGCAATGTCCGCGGCGCCGACCATCGAAGGTCTTGCCGCGCTGCTGCGCGGCACCGCGGCGGTGACGGCCGATGTGCACCTGCGCGCGGCCACGCGTGACGATATCGACGCAATTTGTGCGCTTCTGGAGCAGGCTTCGGCGGAAGGCACCTTCGAGCAAATGGATGCCACCATGTGGCGCCGCATTTTTGATTATTCGTGGATCGCACAGAAGCCCGATATCGGCTACGTTCTGGCCGCGGGCGCGGAGATCGTCGGGTTCCTTGGTACAATCTATGCGTTGCGAGAAATAAACGGAAAGCGCGGGTTGGTTTGCAATTTTACGTCCTGGTACGTGCGGCCGGCGTATCGCGGCTGGGGCACGGCGCTGCTGACCGCGGCGCTGCGCGACGGCGTGACCTATACCAGCCTGTCGCCGACGCCGAACTCGCAACAGGCACTTGCGATGCTGGGGTTTTCCACCCTCGGTACACACAGGCTGTGGCTGCCACCGGGGCTGCATGCCGACACGTTGCGGCACCAGCGGCCGGAGATCATCATGCGGTCGGACCAGGTGCGCGCCGCGCTGGATGCGGCGGGACAGCGCGTATTCGACGACCATGCGCCGTATTGCCTGCAACTCGTCGTGCGCGACGGTGCGGCGAAGGCGCATATCGTTGCGAAACGGCGGGTGCGGCGGCGGCCGTTGCCGATATTGTCGGGGGTGTTGCGGACGCGAACGCGGATTCCGTATTCGGAAATCCTGTATTGTAGCAATGCGCCGCTGCTGTCGCGGCATCTGGAGCGGATCAAGCTCGCGATTCTACGCCGCCAGAAGACGCTGATCCTGGTTGCCGCGGCGGGCTTCTTCCCCGACCGTCCGCGCGGAATTGTCCGCAAAGAGCACACGCTGTTCCGTTCATCCGTGTTCGGTGCCGAGGAACTCGATCGGCTGTATTCGGAATTCCCGCTGCTGTCGTTTTGACCCCATCTTGCCTCGTGGGCCGCGGAGCAATCGCGGTCGTGGGCTCGGCCCTCATGACCCAGCCGAACTGACTAAACAGCGCTTAGCCAGGACGAAAGTGACCCTATGCACGGCGCGACGCCCCTCCCCCGCCCCGCATCGCGGCCCGACGGCTCCTCACGTCATGCGGCACCGTCTCACGCACGACGTAACGAAATGGTGATCAGGCGCGCCGGCGCCGGCCGGCCACCGCGCCGGGAGACAACACCCTCCATCGCCGCCGCTGCCCGCCATACCGCACAAGCACCACCCCCCTGCCCCCGACTCCGGATGACACCGGCCCCCGGACCCTCTATCTGCTACCGCAGCGCAGCAGCGCCCCGGCGTGGCCCGGCCTTCCGACCACCGACCGCTGACCCACTGACGACTGGCACATGACCGACACCCCGATCGACCACATCCGCAATTTCGCGATCATAGCCCATATCGACCACGGGAAATCCACCCTGGCCGACCGGCTGATCCAGGTCACCGGCGCGCTGTCCGAGCGCGAGATGACCAACCAGGTGCTCGACAGCATGGACCTGGAGCGCGAGCGCGGCATCACGATCAAGGCGCAGACCGTCCGGCTGACCTACAAGGCCAAGAACGGCCAGGTCTACGAGCTGAACCTGATGGACACCCCTGGCCACGTGGACTTCGCCTACGAGGTCAGCCGCAGCCTGGCCGCCTGCGAGGGCTCCCTGCTGGTGGTGGACGCATCTCAGGGGGTGGAGGCGCAGACGTTGGCCAACGTCTACCAGGCGATCGAGGCCAACCACGAGATCGTCCCGGTCCTGAACAAGATCGACCTCCCGGCCGCCGAGCCGGAACGGGTGAAGCAGCAGATCGAGGACGTGATCGGCCTGGACGCCTCCGACGCGGTGGAAATAAGCGCCAAGACCGGCCTGAATATCGAGGGCGTGCTGGAGGCGCTGGTGCACCGGCTGCCTCCCCCGAAGGGCGACGGCGCGGCGCCGCTGAAGGCGCTTCTGGTGGATAGTTGGTACGACCAGTATCTCGGCGTGGTGATCCTGGTGCGGGTGAAGGACGGCCGCCTGAAGCGGGCGCAGAAGATCCGCATGATGTCGAACGGCGCGGTGCACTCGGTGGAACAGGTCGGGGTGTTCTCGCCGAAGATGATCCCGACCGACGATCTGGGCCCGGGGGAGATCGGCTTCATCACGGCGTCGATCAAGACTGTGGCGGATTGCTCGGTGGGCGACACCATCACCGATGACCGCAACCCCGCCGTGGAAGCGCTGGCGGGGTTCAAGCCGTCGATCCCGGTGGTGTGGTGCGGGCTGTATCCGGTGGACGCCGACGATTTCGAGAAGCTGCGCGAGTCGCTGGGCAAGCTGCGGCTGAATGACGCCAGCTTCCATTACAGCCGGAGACGTCGGCCGCCCTGGGCTTCGGCTTCCGCTGCGGCTTCCTGGGGCTGCTGCACCTGGAGATCATCCAGGAGCGGCTGACCCGCGAGTTCGACCTGGACCTGATCGCGACGGCGCCGTCCGTGGTGTATCGCGTGCACCGCACCAACGGCGAGGTGCTCGAACTGCACAACCCGGTGGACATGCCGGACGGCAGCGTGATCGACCACATCGAGGAGCCGTGGATCCGCGCCACCATCATGGTGCCGGACGACTACCTCGGCGCCGTGCTGTCGCTGTGCACCGAGCGGCGCGGTATCCAGGCGGACCTGACCTATGTCGGCAATCGCGCGATGGTGGTTTACCGGCTGCCGCTGAACGAGGTGGTGTTCGATTTCTATGACCGGCTGAAGTCGGTGTCTCGGGGCTATGCCAGCTTCGACTACCAGATGGATGGGTATGCCGAGGGCGACCTGGTGCGGATTTCCATCCTGGTGAACGGCGACCCGGTGGACGCTCTGTCGTTCATCGCGCACCGGGCAGTGGCGGAACAGCGGGGTCGGGCGATCTGCGCCAAGCTGAAGGACCTGATCCCGCGGCAGTTGTTCAAGATCGCGGTGCAGGCGGCGATCGGCGGACGGGTGATCGCGCGAGAGACGATCAGCGCGCTGTCGAAGGATGTGACGGCGAAGTGCTACGGCGGCGACATCACGCGGAAGCGGAAGCTGCTGGAGAAGCAGAAGGAGGGCAAGAAGCGGATGCGCCAGTTCGGCAAGGTGGAGATCCCGCAGTCGGCCTTCCTGGCGGCGCTGAAGATGGATGCGTGAGTTACCTCACTCTGCCATCCGAATGCCCATGCTGACCGGCAGCTTCAGCATCCGGCCTGCCTTGAGCAATCCCGTGTCGAGACTATAGATCGCCGCCGCACCGTGATTGACGGCGACGGCGAGGTGCAGCGCATCGCCAGCGCGCAGCCCGGTTGGATAATTACCGAGAAATTCCCTGGCGAGATCGAAATCATGGGCATCCGGCAGTAGAATGATGAACGACTCCTGGACCATTGCCTCGAACTGCGCGCCCGCTTCGTCCGCGGCCTGTGGCGCCAGTCCGCCCATACGGACTTCCCGCGCCAGCAGCGTTGCGAATTCAGCCCTGGTCCAGTGGCTGATTGCCGCCTCGCCGAGTGGCAAAGCGGCGACAAATCGCTCCACCCGGGCGCTTGTGGGTTCCTCCAGGATGAGCGGGGCGAGAAAGCTGGTGTCGCAGTAGCGCATCAAAGTGTTTCGTCGCGGGCGGCCCGCAACAGAGCGGCGCTCGTGTCGCGCCAGCGCGGCATCCTGGCCCGGAATTCAGCCAGCGACCGCAGCGGTTGCTTCTGCGGCGCAACTGGAGACACACGGGCCACTGGCTTGCCATGGCGGGTGATGACGACGTCTTCGCCGCTTTCCACGCGATCGAGGAATTCGCTCAGGTGGGCCTTCGCATGAGCGAGGTTGACCGTCACCATGGCGGTCCTCCCATGACCAGAAATCTGGTCATGGATTAGCGCGACACGATGAAGGTGGCTACAGCGACCTGCCGGTCATGTATGCTCGCCGGGCCTGCGCCGAGCGACGCGATACGGGCTGACCGCCAAACGGGAGGGGATCCATGCCGCCGCTGCGCATGGGCGTCATCTATGACTTTCGCAATCCGCCGGACTCCGGGATGCGGACGCCCGATCTCTACGCCGCCATCACGGAGCAGGTCGCCTGGCTGGATGGGCTCGGGATCGACCTCGTGTGGTTCACGGAACATCACTTCGTCGATGACGGCTACCTGCCGTCGTGGATCCCCGTTGCCGGCGCGATGGCGGCGCGCACCCGGCACGTGCGGTTTTCGTGCGACGTCTGCCTGTTGCCGTTCAACCATCCGATCCGCCTGGCCAAGGACCTCGGGTGCTCGACAACATCAGCGGCGGGCGGGTGGAGATCGGCGTCGGGCTCGGCTACGCCGCGCACGAGTTCCGCGGCTTCGGAATGGCGAACCTGCTGCCGCAGGGTCCGCGGGGGCGGTCGCTCGATCCCTGGCAGGCGGCGCTACGGGAGGCCGGGCGCGACCCGTCGCGCATCGCGTCGGGATCATCCGGCCCTGCCTGGTCACCGACGATCCGGACCGTGATTATCCTCCGTGCGGGCGGCGGAACGGCGCGCATGGCGCTGTATCAGCAGTTCCGGGCGGAGTTCCGGCGGGCACGGCGGCGTCGCCGGCATCACCGAAGAGCAACGAATTCCTAATAACTGGATCGTCGGCAATGCGGATGACTGCGTGGACCGGATGGCCGCGTTCATCCGAGAGGACGGGCTGACCGACATCGCTGCCGGGCGGTGCCGCCCGGGCTGCGGCCGGGCCAATGACGCGGCATCTGGAGCGCTATGCGCGGGAGGTGGTGCCGCGGCTCAAGGCGATGTTTCCGGGGGGATCGCCAGGGCTTCGCTCGGCCGCCGCGCCGCCATCTAAGTGAACGCCTCCGCGGGAGATATGGCCGAGTGGCTTAAGGCGCACGCTTGGAGCTCGCCGCGCCGGCACGTGCAAGTGTCCCCCGTGGGTTCGAA
>CAVTFL010000007.1:0-215961 GCA_963733925.1 uncultured Alphaproteobacteria bacterium
CGATGACGATATGACAATCCAGACGGGTATTAGTTCCTGTTGTGAGAAATGCGGGAAAGCATGCTCGGATTGCTGACTTGCCAACGGTCGGTATCGGCAACTGATCCGATTGCCAGGCCGATCACCATCGCTATCAGTGCATCGGGAGTCCGGCCCGGCCTTCCAGCAAGGCCGCCGAGGTAGCTACTCGACCCGATGGCGACGATCGCGATCCCATAGAGCAGCAAAAACACCTCGGACGGTACCCGGCTACGCACCGCAGCGAGATCCTTCTCCTGCAGGTTGATCATTTCGCTTAGGCTGTGGACAAACAATTCGGTTGTTGCCGACTTTAAATCGGCGGCGCTGATCGCCATAGCGTGCGACCACAACTCAGCTTGCAATTGCTTGCTGCGGCTGGCCGCCTGGTCGAGCGCGGTCAAGTCATGCAAATCATTCATCAGATCGGTATCAATTTGTTCATCGCCGTCGAGCAGCTTTCGCACCGCGGCGCGCTGCGGTTCCGGCAGTAGGTCCGCGCGCAACGCCGTGGCGGCAATGGCATCAGCCTCTTCTGACTTGGCTTTAATGCGGTTTTCGACATGGGTGAGTGCCGTCGCGAACGTAATACCGATCATCAACGCGAGCAGGCCGAATACGGCGACCTTCACGATGAACGATTTCGGCGGAACGGCATCCGGGTGGCGCCGTAACCGACGTACGCGAAGAGCGCGGCCGGCTACCGATGCTGCCACAAGCATTAGCGTGGCGATGACGTAGCCGACCCAAGGGTTAATCGCGTAATGCGGATTAGCATGTTTCGGTTAGCTCCACCGCACACGTCTAGCATTTGCGGAGACCCAACCTGGTACTGTTGGGCGAGAAGACAAGGAAATCGCCTCACTGACTGTCCGGTCCCCGGAGGACCTCCTCCGCGGCCACTCCGACGGATGGGCTTCGAGCTAGATGCAGTTCGTAAACGATCGATTGATGCTATCATGCACATTGTCTATCTGGCGACGCGTGGGGTGACCGTTTACCAAATAATGAAGAAATCGCTCGGCTCAACGGTAGGTTCATCGCTCCACCGTCACGCGCTTCCAGCACTAGCGGATATGCTGAGTGAATCATTAAGAACGGGTCGGCCTTGGTTCATCCGGTGATATTGGGCTGGAAGAACTTGGACAAGGCGTTGCGGCGCGCAGGAAGAATCGTCCGCGGGGCTACTGGTTCGTAACTTCGATCCGCGCCCAGGTGAGGTCGGGATCGAATTGGGTAATTCTCGAGGCTATGCGCGAAGTGCTTGTCCCCAGGTCCTTCTTGAAAACCACTCCGTCCTGATCAACCTGGAAGGTCATGATCCCGGACGAACCGAATATAGCTGGCCAGGCGATCAGCGCAAAGCCGCCGGTCATCCGACGCGATTTCATGTAGCTCATAGCGCCCCCTGGCGCATTCGGACCTTGCGCTTTTAGCACGCGAAAATAATAGCCCTGATACGGGATCAGCCTTGCCTCTGACGATTTTGCCGGATAGCCTTCGCCTTCCGCCTGCGCCACAGGGGCGCAAACGGGCTCTCCGAGGCGCCCACGGCAGCGGTCCAATAGAGACCGTCTTGATAGCCCGGAGTGCTGATCAGGCGCTCGGCATAGACCCCGGTCCCGGTCTGTTGAATCATGCGCGCAAAGTAGTCCTTTTGTGCGTCCACGTAGCTGAGCACGACACGAATGGCTGCCAGCTCGTTGCGGCCAATGCGACGATTAATAATTTCCTCAGCGCCGGATTCTGTGTCGAAAAACCCAACGATACCACCGACCCTTTTGCACAATCAATATCGGAAATGTCCAGTCATTGTTACCGATATGAAGCTCCATACACTCCGGACCCTCAGTCACGAGTGCATGCTTCTCGTCGTAGGCATCGGCTAAGCGACGTTGCTGCTCCTCGTCCGCATGTCGGTCGCCAGACGACAGCAGCTTTTCGCTTTTCGTCCCCAAGATTGCGGTCAACGTAGCCTGATCGTGCGATCTCGCCGCCGAGGCCAATGCGGCCGCGGCTTCCTCCGGCGAGGCATAGCCTTGCCGAGCGCTTTGCCGATCGGGCAAGCCCCCAAAAGCAGGCCAAAACCACAGCAACATGCAGATCGCAGCATACAACCTGGACCGCTGTATCAAAGTTCCGGGGCCCATGATGTGCCTCCTTACCTCCGGCGCCTGTTGGGGCCGCGAGGGGGACCGCTTGCACGGCCTGCCGCGGCGGCGATTTAGGACGGATCCGGACCGCCCATTGTGCACTTGGATTCATGGCAGCTCTATCGAAGACGAGCAGGCACCCGCCAATGCGTTGGTGAGGCCCTCGCCGCCGGCGGTTCGAAATCAGGCCCCTCGTCGCCACCACTCTTCTATCCGCCTGCCTGTCGTGAAGCGCTAAGTTGTACTCGATGACTGCCGTCAAAGCCGTAAACGCTGAACCACCGTCGACAACAAGACGGCCGGAAGATTGAGCACTATATGCACGGTTAGCCCTTTACTCACGCGTTACGCTGGATGATCTACCGTGATCGCCTCCTGTTCGGGCACTTCCACCGGGCGTGCGGAAGAACGCAGTCGCTCGCGGATCGACTGGAAGATCACGTAAAGCGCCGGGATCGCGAAGATTCCGATGAATGACGCCGAGAGCATGCCGCCGAACACCGGCGTGCCGACATCGCGTCTTGCCAGGCGCGACGGGCCCTCGGCGATGACCAGCGGCAGCAGCCCCAGGATGAACGCGAACGACGTCATCATAACCGGACGGAAGCGCAGCCGCGCACCCTCGGTCGCTGCGGCTAGCAGAGGCATGCCCTCGGCCCGACGCTCCTTGGCGAATTCCACAATCAGAATGCCATTTTTGGCAGCCAGACCGATCAGCACCACCATGCCGATCTGCGCATAGAGATCGAGCGTCAGGCCCGCCAGCACCATTGCCGCAAAGGAACCAACGACGCCGACCGTGACCGACAGCAGCACCGGAACGGGGATCGTCCAGCTCTCATACAGTGCGACCAGGAACAGATAGGCGAACAACACCGCGAAGCCGAGGATGATCGCGGTCTTGCCCTCGGCGCGCTTTTCCTGGAACGAGACATCGGTCCACAAGCCGCGATATCCGCGCGGCAAAGTGCTTGCCGCGACCTGTTCCATCGCCGCGAGCGCCTGACCCGAAGAGATACCCGGCAGCCGGGCTGCCCTGGATCGTCACGGCAACCTGGTTGTTATAGCGGATCAGCGCCTGGGGTCCGATCACCGGCCGGACTTCCACCAGGCTCCGCAGCGGAATCATCTGGTTGTCCGCGCTGCGGACATTGATCCGGTAGATGTCGTCGATCGAAGACCGATCCTCGGCTTCCGCCTGGACCTGCACCTGCCAGGTACGCCCGAACAGGTTCATGTCGTTGACATAATATCCACCCAGCGAAGCCTGCAGCGCCTGGAAAATCGCAGAAAGGTCCACCTTCAGGATCTGCGCCTTGTCGCGATCGATGCTGAGGTAGATCGACGGCGTCGCGGCGGAGAACGTGCTGTACACCCGGCTGAGCCTGGGATCCTGGTTGGCCGCCACCAATAGTCCGCGCAGGACCTGCGCGAGCGATTGCGGGCTGCCGCCACCGGTGTCCTGCAGCACATAGCTGAACCCGCCGCCGGTTCCGAGGCCGATGATCGGCGGCGGCGCGATGGGCACAGCACGGCCGCCGCGAACCTGACGGAATTTTGATCCGAGCCGTGCGATCATGGCCTGCGCCGATTGCGAGGGATCTGCCCGCTCTTCAAAGGGCTTCAGCGACACGATAAAGAAAGCGGCGTTCGGCTGCGAGTAGTTGTCGATGAAGTTCAGTCCGATGGTGGCAGAATAGTCCGCGATGGCTGGCTCCTGCTTCAGAATCGCCTCGATCTGCTGGACGACATCGGTCGTCCGACCGACCGAAGCACCGTCGGGCAATTGCACGATGACAAAGAACGCACCCTGGTCGTCTTCCGGCAGAAAGCCGGTCGGCGTGATCTTTCCCAACGCCCAGACGCCGGCCATCGAGCCTGCCACCATCACCAGGCCGATGATCGAGAAACGCACCAGCCGCGCGACGATGGCGCCGTAGCCGTCGCGCACCCAGTCGATCCCGCGCATCAGTGCACCGATCGGTCCGCGGCGCGGCCCATGATGGGGCCGCAAAAGGATCGCGCACAGCGCAGGCGACAGCGTGAGCGCGTTGATCGCCGAGAGGAACATGGAAACGGCGACGGTGACGGCGAACTGGCGGAACAATTCGCCGGAGATCCCCGGGATGAACGCCACGGGAACGAACACCGAGAGCAGCACCAGCGTGATGCCGATGATCGGCGCGAAGATCTGCCCCATCGCCACCTTGGTCGCTTCGGCAGGCGATAGTTCGGGATGGTGTTCCATCACCTGCTCGACCGCCTCGACCACCACGATCGCGTCATCCACCACGATACCGATCGCGAGCACAACCGCGAGCAGCGAGACGGTGTTGGCCGAGTAGCCGATTGCGTTCAGCACGATAAACGTGCCGATCAGGCTGACCGGGACCGCGATCGTTGGGATCAGCGTGGCACGCAAATTTCCCAGGAAAAGGTAGACGACGAGCACCACGAGAATGAACGCCTCAATCAGGGTTTTCTGCACCTCATGGATCGTGTCGGTGACAAAGGTCGTCGGGTCATATGTGACCTTCCAGGCCAGATCATCGGGAAAGTCGTGGGCAGCGGCGGCCATCGCCTGCTTGACGCCGCCGAGCGCTGTGAGGGCATTGGCGCCAGGCGCCTGATAGACCGCCATCAGCGCCGCCGGGGCTCCGTTCAGTCGTGTCGAGCGATCCAGATTGGCCGCGCCTAGTTCCAGGCGCGCGACATCGCCCAGGCGAAGGACGGAGCCGTCTGGATTGGTCCGGATCACGATCTGCTCGAATTCGGCGGTCGATGCCAGCCGTCCTTTGGTCTGAACGTTGAGCTGCAATTGCTGGTCGTTGGAGATCGGCCGGGCGCCGATCCGGCCAACCGGGGCCTGCACGTTCTGGGACTTGATCGCGTTGATGACGTCGGCCGAGGTTAGGCCGAGCCCGGTCAGCCGATCAGTGCGTACCCAGGCCCGCATTGAATAATCCTGCGGGCCAAACAGCGTGGCGTCACCCACGCCCGGCGTGCTCTTGATCTGATCAAGCAAGTTGATGGTCGCATAGTTCGAAATGTAAAGCTCATCATGCGTCTGTTTCGGCGAATACAGCGAGATGACCCCAAGAAGCGCGGAAGATTGCTTCTTTACCGTCACGCCTTGTTTCCGCACGTCCTCCGGCAGCTTCGACAGAGCCACCTGAACGCGGTTGTTGACATTGACCGTATTGATGTCTGGGTCGGTGCCTAGTTCGAACGACGCCTTCAGCGAGTAGCTGCCGTCGTTGCCGCTGACGCTCTTCATGTAGATCATCTTGTCGACGCCGACGATCTGGCTTTCGATCGGCTGTGCGACCGTCGCTTCGACTACGGCTGCTGAGGCGCCAGGGTAGACTGTGGTGACCGACACCTGTGGTGGCACGATGTCAGGATACTGCGCAATCGGGATCACAAAGAGAGACAGTAGTCCCGCAATAGTGGTGACAATGGCGATGACGGTCGCGAGCCGCGGCCGGTCGATGAAGATGGCGGAGAACATTATCCTAGCCCCCGGTAAGCGGCGATGGAGCCGGACTGGCGACGACTGCTAGGCCAGGGCGCAGACTTTCCATGCCCTGCACCACCACCTGCTCGCCTCCCTTCAGTCCATCGTCCACGATCGCATAGGGCCCTGACTCACCTCCCAGCTTCACGCGCGCAATCGCGGCCTTGCTGTCCACGACAAGGAAAACGTATGTTCCCTGCTGATCCACAATCAATGCTGACTGCGGCACCAGCACCTTTTCCTCTGGCTTGTCGGCTTCGACTGAAACACGGACCAACTGCCCGTCGATGAGAGCACCGTTTGGATTGGGCAACGGTCGCGCGTACCAGAACCGTGTCTGTCGCCCGATCGACCGTAACATCGACGAAGTTTATCCGCCCCGTTTGGTCATAAGTCGAACCGTCGGAGAAGCGGATGCGCACACCCAGCGCCTGCTGCCGCGCCTTGCGTCCCTCCTGCTCCTGCACCTTCAAAAATTCGCGCTGGCTGACCGGAAACGTGACATACATCGGATCATGGCTGACAATCGTGGTCAGTACGCCACTGTCCGGTCCAACGACATTCCCTTTGGTGAGTTTGGACCGGCCGATCTGCCCGCTGATCGGAGCCACGATATCAGTGTAACCGAGGTTTACCGTTGCGGTCTTCAGGTCGGCATCCGCGATGACCACTTGGCCTTGCGCGCTCTTCTCCGCCGACAGCCGCTCATCCAGTTGTGCCAATGGAGCCGCGGAGGTCTTCGTCAATTCTTCTGTACGTGCTCGCTGCGCGGTGGCGTTGGCGTATTTCCCCTGTGCTTCTAACAGAGCCCCACGCGCCTGTTGAACGGCCGCATCGAAGGTTTCGCGTTCGATGCGGTAAAGGATATCGCCTTCCTTTACGAAATCACCATCCTTGAACAGGATCTCTTGCAGGAACCCTGTAACGCGGGCGCGGATATCCACGCGCTCCATGGCCTCCACCCGTCCGACGAAGTCTGTTGCCTTCGTGATCGGCCGGAGTTCGGCCGCCACCGTTCCCACAGGAATCGCGGTCGGCTGTTGTCCCCATCCTTGGGTTGGCCCGAAGATTACGCACACCAGGGCGGCCGTAGCGATGAGAAGGAGGCGCATTCTGTTTTCCCTGCGTATCTTTCAATTTAGGGCCAGCAATTCGGACGACGAACCGGGCACAATCGCCGTGCGACGTGGTGGTTCGGAGGAACGGACGAAATTGGCGGAACAGCGATCGGCCGTCCACAACAAATCTGCCAAAGTACAAAAAGAAAAGCCATCGGCCGGCTTCGGTCAGCTGTCTTCGGCCCGGCAGGCCGATTATGGCGCAAATTTCGGAAAGGTAGATCGCTCGGTCGGGATTGTCTTCGAGGCCTCCACGGAATGGGTGGGTTATCGCGGAGTGATGAACAGTCAGTCCGGCACTCCTCCGAGGGTCGCGCAGCGGTGGTCGCGGCCCGCAACTGCATCTTTTGCATCAGTCTCAGCCGAACGCTGTCTAGCTCCCTACGGACCACGCCCGTGGTCAGGGACACGCGCCCGGCTGGTCTCACTTTAGGCTTGGCAATGACGTGCGCCGCAATGTGTTCCATATCCGACGTGTTCTCCCCAGGGTTACATCTCGGCGGCTGACATAGAAATAGCGTGCCCAACGAGCGCATTGATCTGAAATCATCGACCAAGGTCCCCTTCGAAGCCGGCTTTCCCGCCAGCAGAGAGATTCCGGCTGGAATCCCTCCCCCTACTGTACCGTGCACGGTTCTACATTCCAGATCTCGGCCGCGTATTGTGCGATTGTTCGATCGCTGGAGAATTTCCCGGAGCTGGCGATGTTTGCAATCACCTTACGCGTCCACGCCATCCTGATCGGCGTACAGCTTCGAGCAATCGTCGGTCCGCGTCGAGATAGGCGCCAAGATCCGCCAGATGCAGGTAATGGTCGCCTAGGGTCAGCAATGTCTCGCGCAGCGGCTCGAAGACGCCCAGCTCATATCGGCTGAAGTGGTTGGAGAAGATCAGGTCCAGCGCCGCGCGCGTCTCCGGTTCATTGTCGTAGTGCCAATGCGGATTGTACCAGCCTTGGCTGTGCGCCACTTGTCGCGCGGTTAACCCGAACACAAAGAAGTTGTCCTCCCCAGCCGCCTCGGCCATCTCGATCGTTGCGCCGTCGCGCGTGCCGATAGTCAACGCCCCGTTCATCATGAACTTCATGTTGCTTGTGCCACTCGCCTCGTAGCCGGCCGTTGAAATTTGGTTGGATACATCGGTGGCGGGAATCAGCCGCTCGGCCAGCGACACGCAATATTCGGGCAGGAACACGACTTTGAGGCGGTCGCGCACGACCGGGTCGCCATCGATGGTGCCGGCCAGGTTGTTGAGAAACTTGATAATGACCTTAGCCAGATGATACGCAGGCGCTGCCTTGCCGGCGAAGAAGAACGTGCGCGGCGCGATGTCGAGATCCGGATTCTCGCGGAGCCGGTCGTAGAGCGTGACCACGCGCAGCGCATTCAGCAACTGCCGCTTGTACTCGTGGATACGCTTGATCTGGCTGTCGAAGATCGTATCAGGATCGACCTGAACGCCCGATGCCGACTTGAGCCAATCCGCAAACCGCAGCTTGGCCTTACGTTTGGCTTGACGGATTTCGTCGCGAAAGCGGCGATCGTCGGCAAGTGGTGCGAGCTTTGACAGATCCGCCAAGTTCTGTGATCCAGCTGTCGCCGATGGCTTCGGTGATTGCACTCGCCAGCGCGGGTTGGCCAGAAGCAGCCAGCGCCGTGGCGTCACACCGTTGGTCTTGTTGTTGAAGCGCTCGGGAAACAGATCGGCAAGATCCTTGACCGTTACCGTGCGCAGCAGGTTGGAATGGATCGCGGCAACGCCGTTGGTGCTGTGCGAACCGACTATTGCGAGGTTGGCCATCCGGACTTTGCGTATGCCTCCCTCTTCGATCAGGCTCACGCGCTCTGCGCGGCCCTCATCGGCCGGGAAGCGGGTCCGTGCCTCGTCAAGCAATCGGCGGTTTATATCTAGGATGATCTCCAGCTGACGCGGCAGCAGCAGTTCGAACCACGGCAGGGGCCATCTCTCCAGCGCCTCGGGTAGGAGCGTATGGTTCGTGTACGCCAGCGTTTGTCGTGCGAGGTCCCAGGCCTGGTCCCACCCAAGGTCCAGCTTCATCGAGCAGGATCCGCATCAGTTCGGGGACAGCCAAACTGGGATGGGTATCGTTGAGCTGGATCGCGACCTTGTCAGGGAGCGTGCTCCAATCGGAGTTGCTTCGACGAAAGCGCCGCACAAGGTCTGCGAGTGAGGACGCGACAAGGAAATACTCCTGCACGAAGCGCAGTCCCTGCCCAAGACTGGTCGAATCGTCGGGATAAAGAACCCGCGTCAAGGACTCCGCTGAGAGTTGCTCGGCCAGCGCACTCACGAAAGCGCCGCCGCTGAACGCCTGGAAGTCAAAGACATCGGGAGCGGCGGCAGCCCAGAGCCGGAGCGTGTTGATGGTCTTCCCGCCGTAACCCACGACTGGGCGATCGAATGGGATGGCAAGAAGGCTCGACGGCTGGCCGGCCACAACGCTCAGCGTCCCACCGCGCACCTCGAACGAGCATCCGAGCTTGATCTCCACTTTCTCATGCGGGCGCGCGACCTCCCATGGATCGGGCCGCCGTAGCCAGTTGTCCGGTTGTTCCGTTTGCCAACCATCTTCGATGCTTTGCCTGAACATGCCGTACTCATAGCGGAGGCCGTAGCCCATCGCAGGGAGCTGCATTGTGGACATCGAATTGAGGAAGCAGGCCGCGAGGCGGCCGAGACCGCCGTTCCCCAGACCGGCGTCGGGTTCCTCCTCGAGCAAGGCGAGCAAATCGAGTCCCTTTTCCGCAACGAGCCGTTGCGTGATCTGCCCGAGAAGGAGGTTCATAACGTTGTTAGCCAGCGAGCGACCAATGAGGAATTCCATGGACAGGTAGTAGACGCGCTTGGGGTTCTCGCGCTCGTACGTTTGGTCCGTGCGCAGCCATCGCTGCGAGAGGACATCGCGCACGGAGCGGGCGATAGCCTCGTAGCGCTCCCGGGGACCGAGCACCGCGGCATCGACGATGTTGTCAAACATCAGATGGCGTTCGTAGAGCGCGTCCTTCGTCCCCGTGAACTGGATGGGGCCGCACCCATACCGCTCAAGAAGCTGCTCTGTTCCTGGCAGGTTCGGTATTTTCGTGCCGGCAGCTGTCCTATTGCTGCTCATTGCATCATCCTCCCCCAATGCCGCGCAGGTTACCGACTCTGATCGCCTCGGGATGCCGTTACCTTCGCCCTCACGGTGGGATCCCGCCATTTCAGACGTTGTCGCTCTCCGTCGAGTGGACACCTTGCACCGCGGCCGTTTGCCCCCACGACCAGCCAGTGATCTCGGGCATGTCGTCGCCGTACCGGCAGATGTATTCCTTGTGTTCGATGAGCTTGTCGCGGATCGCCTGCTTGGCATAGGCGGCCCGCGCGCCAAGACTTGGGACGCGGTCGATCACGTCGCTTACCAGGTGGAAGCGATCGAGGTCGTTCCTGACGCACATGTCGAACGGGGTGCTGGTGGTGCCTTCCTCCTTGTAGCCGCGCACGTGAAGATTTGCGTGGCCCGTTCGCCGGTAAGTCAACCGGTGAATGAGCCAAGGGTAGCCGTGAAAGGCGAAAATAATGGGCTTGTCCGTAGTGAAGAGAGCGTCGAAGTCGTGGTCCGAAAGACCGTGTGGATGCTCGCTGGCCGGTTGCAGTTTCATCAGATCGACGACGTTGATGACACGAACCTTCAGGTCCGGTGCGTGCTGGCGAAGGAGATCGACAGCAGCGAGGGTTTCCAGTGTGGGCACATCGCCACAGCAGGCCATCACCACGTCGGGCTCGCTGCCGCGGTCGCTGCTGGCCCACTCCCAGATCCCGAGCCCAGCGGTGCAGTGCTTGATCGCCTGGTCCATCGTCAGCCACTGGGGAGCAGGCTGCTTGCCGGCGACGACGACGTTGACGTAGTTCCGGCTTCGCAGGCAGTGGTCGGTGACCGAGAGCAGGCAGTTGGCGTCGGGCGGCAGGTAGACGCGGACGACCTCAGCCTTCTTATTGATGACATGGTCAATGAAGCCGGGGTCCTGATGGCTGAAGCCGTTATGGTCCTGCCGCCAGACGTGGCTGGACAACAGGTAGTTCAGCGAGCCAATCGGCCGCCGCCATGGAATGTGATTGCAGACCTTCAGCCACTTGGCGTGCTGGTTGAACATCGAGTTGATAATGTGGATGAACGCCTCGTAGCAGGAAAAGAAGCCGTGCCGGCCAGTCAGGAGATAACCCTCCAACCAGCCCTGGCACTGGTGCTCGCTTAGCATCTCCATGACACGCCCGTCGGGCGCGAGATGGTCGTCCCATGGATAGGTCTCGGCGACCCAGGCGCGATTGGTGACCTCAAGCGCGTCCTGCCAGCGGTTCGAGTTGTTCTCGTCGGGGCTGAAGAGCCGGAAGTTTCGCGCCTTCATGTTCAGTTTCATCACGTCGCGCAGAAAGCCGCCCATAAGGCGGGTGGATTCCGCCGTGACTGCGCCCGGGGCGGGTACGGTAACGGCGTGGTCACGGAAGTTCGGCAGTCGGAGATCTGTGAGAACCGAGCCGCCGTTGGTGTGCGGGTTTGCGCTCATGCGGCGAGTGCCGCGAGGAGCGAGTTCGGCGATCTCGTGGTCGGAGCCGGCCGCTGTCGTCGAAGAGCTCTGCCGGCCGGTAGCTCATCATCCAATCTTCGAGGATGCGCACATGTGCCGGGTTTTCGTGCATCTCTCCCATCGGCACTTGATGCGAGCGCCAGTAATCCTCGGTGCGCTTGCCGTCGATCTCCTTCGGGCAGGTCCACCCCTTGGGCGTGCGGAGCACGATCATGGGCCAGCGAGCGCGTTTGGTGAAACCATCGCGGCGAGCATCGGCCTTGATGCGTTGGATCTCGGCGATGACGGTGTCCAAAGTCGCGGCCATAAGCTCGTGCATCTGCTTCGGCTCATGTCCCTCGACGAAGTACGGGATGTAGCCATAACCACGAAAGAGGTGGTCAAGCTCCTCGTGGCTAATCCGGGCCAGAACGGTGGGATTGGCAATCTTGTAGCCATTGAGGTGCAGGATCGGCAAAACCGCGCCGTCGGTTACCGGATTCAGGAACTTGTTGGAATGCCAGCTCGTCGCCAGCGGCCCGGTTTCTGCCTCGCCGTCCCCGACGACGCAGGCGACGATCAGATCCGGGTTGTCGAATGCCGCCCCGTAGGCGTGCGAGATGGCATAGCCCAGCTCGCCGCCCTCGTGCATGGAGCCTGGAGTCTCCGGCGCCACGTGGCTGGGAATGCCGCCCGGGAACGAAAACTGGGTGAACAGGCGCTTCATGCCCTCCTCATCGGGAGAGATGTTCGGATAGACTTCGCTGTAGGTTTCCTCGAGGTAGGCGTTCGCAACCAGGCCGGGCCCGCCATGTCCCGGGCCAGTGATGTAGATCATGTCCAGGTCGTGCTTCTTGATCAGCCGGTTGAGGTGGACATAAACAAAATTCAGACCTGGCGTAGTCCCCCAGTGGCCTAGGAGCCGTGGCTTAATGTGCTCCTTTGTCAGGGGTCGCTTTAGCAGCGGGTTGTCATACAGGTAGATCTGGCCGACCGAGAGGTAGTTGGCGGCCCGCCAATACGCGTCCATCAGCGCGTGTTCTGTATCGGTCAACGCGTTTGTCATGAACGCCTCCTCTAGTTCCCGTTTTTATCCACCTGCGCATTGCCTAGGGTGCCGGTCCGTCTGGCGATCCAAAAGCGAGTTGCGCGTATCAGTATGGAGTCGGCTGCCATCGGCGCCGCTTGCACCTATAACTCCCAGACCGGCCGCACCCTGCTGCGGTTCTCATCTCGGCCGTAGCATGCCCTTGGAGCCGCGCCCTGGAATCCGGGGGCCCCGTAGGGCCCTTTGAACACTCTGTCTAGGCGCGAGATCCCTTCGGCTACTAACAGCCGAAAAGGCCCTTGCCGAACAGGCCGCACTTAGCGATTGAGGTGACCACTAGCGGGCTAACGGACACGGTAATCGAGTCGCCGACCTTCAGTAGTCCGATGGCAATTTGTCGCGTGGGATCAGCCGTTTTTATTGTGTAGATGCCGCCGCCATTGGCATTCACGACGTCGAAACTGCTCGGGCCATCCAGCTTCACGACGCGCCCAACGACCACCGCTGCGTTGTATCCAATGCCACCGGGGGTCTGTGCAATCTGCTCCACGCTACTGGTAATCGGGACTTGGCCGACCGGCACGCGCGGGCTGCCCACCACGAACGTCACAGAGCGCTTAAAGTGAACATCTGCAACATCACCAACCGAGACGCTGGTGAGGTCCACGCCAGGAGCCACTGTCATAGGAATCGGGGGACCCGACTCCGGGGCAAGCGTCAGCGTCAGTGCGCCAGGGTCGAGGGCCTGGATCTTGCCCTGGGCACCGAACTCGCCGCCATCCGGAACTACGTTAGTCATCGTCGGGTTAGTCTGCCCCATGGCCGGAGTTGTAGGCGCAAGAGGTGTCAGCGCCACAGCGCACGCAAGCGCCGTCGTTAAGGTTGCCGCAAGAGATAGCTTATTGGCTGTCATTTTCATCCTCCCCAGGGGCGATGTTGGTCGCCTTTGTTCTGACGTGTCCTTTGTCAGGTGCGCATGGACACCAAGTATAGCAGCCTGTTCGGACTTCGCGCTATGATAGCCAGGAGACTGAATATTCCAAAGATTACCGATTTTTTGGCTAAGCCGACAGGCTGCCAGGCGATCATAGGCGATGCCTTCGCCTCCGCTATGCTGATTTGGCACGTTGAGCATCACGTGATCTCGGACAAAGCCGCCGCCGGCTGGACGATGGCATGCGACGAAGTCGCTGGTCGGCACAAAAATCGCGCAATCGACGATCGCAATTTCTCGAGCCGAGAGCTCCCACGCCCGTTCCGACCACGGGAGCGAAAGACCCAAAGTTTACGATCTGCCCGTTCGGGAGACCGTCTATTCTTCTGCCACTCAACCACCTACAACATCTTCAACGTCAGCAGTCATCTGACCACCGCCGGCAACCATCGGGTTGTGTGTAGCCAGCCCTTCGATGCATGGAAAATTGCCGCATCATCATCTCAGCCTGGCAACGCTATTCTCAGCTGTTCTACCTGGGCCTTCAGGGTGATAAGCGGTATGGGAGACTGTACCGGTCCCCTCCTCCTGCATGTCGCGACTGAGAAAATAGTTGAGGGCGGTCCGGATTACCGCGATCGCAGCGAGCTTGCCGATCGCTTCCCAACTTGGAGCCACCGCAGTTGAAAGGATGTAGGCACTTAGCTGAAATACCACCGCAATCGCCAGGAACCGCGCGAACGTCAAACGGACGTGGGTAAGTCTCGCGCCATGGCCGGGAATGACCCGCGAGCAATACGTAAACCTGCGATCACCATGCCGAGGCCGATGAGTTGTAGAACGAGAGCCAGCCGCCAATGCCCCGCCGCGCCTCGATCACCGAGCCATACGCCTTGGTAAACACGTCTTCATATTTGAGGCTCCGCCACAGCCGCTCGATGAAGATGTTGTCCAGAAACCGCCCCTTACCGTCCATGCTGATCCGCACCCCCGCGGCCTCCAGTTCATCCACGAACCCGGAGCTGGTGAACTGCACACCCTGATCGGTGTTGAAAATCTCCGGCCGGCCATGTTTGGCTAGCGCTTCCTGAACCGCCTCGACGCAGAACTCCGCCTCCATCGTGATCGACAGGCGCCACGACAGAACCCGCCGGCTGAACCAATCCATCACCGCAACCAGGTAGACAAATCCCCGCGCCATCGGAATATACGTG
The DNA here is from genome assembly GCA_963733925.1 of uncultured Alphaproteobacteria bacterium. Classification (GTDB taxonomy): domain Bacteria; phylum Pseudomonadota; class Alphaproteobacteria; order Acetobacterales; family Acetobacteraceae; genus Rhodopila. The sequence continues at coordinate 14,565 of CAVTFL010000007.1, forward strand.
ATGTCGGCGCACCACACTTGGTTCGGCTGCTCGATGCTCAGACCCCGTCGCAGGTAGGGATACACCTTGTGATCCGGATGGCCCTGACTGGTATTCGGTTTTTGATAGATCGCCTCCAATCCCATGAGCCGCATCAGCCGCCGCACTCGTTTGCGATTTACAATCAGACCCTCGCGCCGCAGCACCGCAACCATGCGGCGTGATCCGTAGAACGGCGAGGTCAGATACAGCTCGTCCATCCGCCGCATCAGCGCCAGATCGTCCGGCTCAACCGCTGCCGGCCGGTAATACAACGTCGAGCGTGCGATCTTCAGCAGCCGGCACTGTGCCGCGACCGGCAGAACCGGGTCATCACGATCGACCAGTGCCCGCCGGTCTGGTGCGCTCATGGCCCAGACCTTTTGCGAAAAAAATCCCGCTCCACCGTCAGTTGGCCGATCTTCTCATATAATGGCGCCATCTGCGCCTCGACGGTGGCGCCACCGCCTTCAGGCGCCCCCTTGGTTTGCGCGAACAAACCAGCCGTTCCATCCAGCAGCGTCTTCTTCCAGGCGTGGATCTGGCTGGCGTGAACCCCAAACCGGCTCGAAAGCTCGGCTACGGTGCCTTCCTCCCGGACCGCCGCAAGAGCCACTTTCGCCTTGAACTCAGGACTATGCTTCTTCGTGTATCTGCCATGTCTCACCTCCGGCCACCAGCCGTTCCAAAGGGAGATTCTCTCTTAGCCACCTGTCCAGTTTCGGGGACCACCTCAACCAGGCCCCGATCGCCTCGATCAAGAGCTTCAGTCATCGGACAAGGATTACGACAATCTCCCCACCCCCGATTTCAGATGGTGGCGCGATCGTAATCTAAAACCGCGGCAGATTGCGTCAGTTGCGTGCCGTCCATGGGACTCCTCGCAGTGTCTGGCGACGTTCGAGGTCTGTGACTGTGCTGCACACCGTTCCCTCTGTCCGCGTCGCGCACGTCACGACGCTGTGGAGGACGGGAGTGGGTCAAAGGCCAGTTGCCGGGCCGGCCGGGATGACTGCGACAAATACAGGTTGCTCGTCGAGGCCATGCGTTGCCGACAACCAGCGGGCACCACCTTGCGCAATCTGCCGGAATGCATCGTCGAGGGATGAGCATGTATCATCGCTTCAGCCACTGGGCGCAGCGTCCGCTGCCTGACGTAGGTCTTTCAGCATCTCGCCGCTGACGCTGACAACGATTATGCAATGATAGACCGTCGCACGCCGTCAGCACTGCGCCGTAGCTTAAGAAAAGCCGACAAAGACCGGACGATCGGACACCAACTTACCCTCGCCCTTGGCGCCGATTTAACCATCCTCATCCACCAGCATTAATGGGGCAGCAGCCAATCGGAGTACGCGCGTTGCTATCAGAGCCGCGAAGGGGGCTACAGGGACCGCTTCCGCATGTAGAGGCCCAGCGAACGACCGACAATTTCGCCAAGGCCTTCGGCCAATGTGCTCACATCGTCCGTCTGGATCTTACAGGCGATCGTGCCGATCCAAGCCAAGCTGCCGCTTGCTTTGTCGCGCGCATAGACGGTGACATCCACGTTTGCGCCGCTGAGGGTGGCCCGCAGGTTGCCGGGAGCTTTCGAGCCGCGCATCCACGCCAGATTCCGATACCGACCGGATGGCGCGCCCGGTTTCCCGGCAGCGCCGCCCCTCGCCACAAACGACAAGTCCACGGTCGTGGCAGCCTGCCCCGGCGGCACGATCGTTACGTCGGCGCTTTTCATGCCGTCCAAGAATTGCTGCGCCAGTTCGGGGTTGGCCAAGGCGTCGATCGAGTGCTCAAGCGACACGACGAGGGGCCGCGCGATAGGCCGCATCGGAGACCCCGAAACGGTCCCGGCGCAGATGCCCGCGGCGTGAACGGCAGGCGTCAGAATTGTCGTGGCAACGAGCAGCGCCGATAGAGCGGCAGGCAAACTCCTGAGTTTCCTCGCCACCTCACCGACATCTACCATATGCCCGACCAATCTGGAATCTTTGGGAGATAATAACAGCCCGGGCGCGACTTCGGCAACCTCGTAGCGCCACATCCACCACATCGAGTTCGCCTATGCGCTTGTGGGCGGCACCTAGCCCGGCCTGATTGGTTCGTCCTCTGCGCGGTCCTTTAGCCCGACGTCCAGTGCCGCAAGGGCTCGCTCACGCCACCGCTCCACTCGGTAGGGTTCGACCACGACCTGGCGCGAGACGGCCTCGATCGTCTCCCCCTCAGCAGTCGCAGGACGACTCTCGCGGGCGGGCTGCACTGCAGCATTGGATCGGTCTGTGTACCGCTGCTTGGGTCATGGCCGGCGACGCGCTTTGGTTAGACCGGCCTTTGGCCGACCACCTGGATGAAAATCCCGGTGCGCAATCAGTAGACCATCCTCGTTCAGTGCGCCTGGGCAGCCACGCGCAAGAAGGACAGCTACTATGGGGCGCAATTCAAGCGGCTCAGGGCCAAACGCGGATCGAAGAAGGCCATCCGCGCGGTCGCGGCCTCAATGCTGACCGCGAGTTAACTACAGCCCCGCGGCCGGGCAGCCTAAACGCTCTTTCCGGCCCTGGCGGCCGCTCAAAGCGTCCGATCAATCGCCTCGGATCGCGGTAGAAGGAAACCAACCACGCAGAACCAATGAGTTTCTTTGTAGGGAATTAGGATCTTTCATCTGACTCCAGGTTTCGGTGATCCGGTATTCAACTTCATCGATGACAGATCACCCTTCCACGATGGCGCCTTCCTTGCCGAAGTTGCGTCTCCAAAAATAGGTAGGACGTTCTGGGCGCGCAGAACATCAGCCGGCTGCAGGCGGCGATCAAATACTCGTCAAGGACCAACTGCCGCTCACCCCGTCAGGGGACGGCCTCTCGATGAATTGGCAGCGGGACAATCCGATTGGCGGCCATAAAGTCCGGTTGTGAACGGAAAGAGGGTGGGGACATGACGGAGTCGGCTGAATTGAGATGGCGCTTTCTCGCGGCACTTTGGACGGAACTTCGCGTGGTGTGGCCGATCCTATCGGGTCTCGTCGGCGCTCAGTTGCTGCTTGGTATGCTTGTCGGTTATTTTGAGGGGTGGCGGATGAGCGATGCGGCGTATTTCACGTTCATCACCGGGCTGACGATCGGATATGGGGATTTGGTCCCGGGGCGCTTTGCCACGCGCCTGTTTGCCGTAGTGATCGGCTTCAGTGGAGTCCTTCTGACAGGCCTGGTCGCGGCGGTCGGTGTCCGGGCTCTTCAGGAAGCTACGACACGCAAGGCGAAGTGACGACCGATCACTCAGCGCGACGCTTCGAGCGCTCGTCGGCATCCGGCCTCAGCAGGCGTTCGCGCCCGCCGCAGTGAAGCCGCCGGTGGCGTTATGCTGAAAATGGTCGAAGATCGAGTCGAGTGTGGCCACTGGCGAGCTGACTGGTTGATCGGCCGCGATCGGTTCGTCACTGACATGGCGGCGGTCGGTGCGCGTCTGCCAACGACCCGGTTGCCGCTTCGCCGCGCTACATCCGTCCGCCCGAACTGGAACAGGCGCTTGTGCTTCAGATCGCGTTGCCGCGCCAACCGCCCTCCAACTCCCATGGAGGTATTCCGGTATCATAATGACCGCCCACGCTATGCTGCCAGCCTCGCGAACACCACGCGCCGGAAAAAGGATTTCGAAGCGTCTCTTGACGCGGGTGCGAAAGTCGAGCGAGGTCGAGACCCGCGGTTCGCGTCCGGCTCGTGGTGCGCGATTGCGGTTCGCGCTCGACGAAGCGCTGACTGTTTCCCTGGCCGACAGGCTACGATGGGGCCGGAACGCCCTGCCTAATCTTCCGCGAGAAATCAGGATCATTACTGGCCGCCTTGCCCTTGATGTGCGACCGGTCGCGCAGCACTTCGAACGGAATGCCGGCTGCCATGGCGCCGCGATCGTAAACGAATTGTGGGACGTAGCCCGCCAGCAGTATTCGGTAGTCCAATGGCAACCCCGGCTGTACTGCTCGCACCATGCGAAAGATCTGTGTGGTGCAGTTGGTGGTCAGGGAATTGTAGAAGCGTGGAGCGCGTGCCAAATCATTGGCCTCGGCTATATACTCAAGGAGGAGTGCACGTGCCTGGGGAGGCGAAACGCGCAGGCGGTAGATCCGGACATCCTCGCCACGCACATTGGCCCGCACGCCAACCACGTCACGTTCGTCCGCTGCGATGAACGAAAGCTCATAGGCGCGGAAGAAGCCGGCTAGAGCCGAATAGGATTTGGTTTTCTCCTTTCGGATCTCGATCGAAAATGCGAGTTGCTGACCGTCGGAGAAGCCGAAGCTGACGATGGTGTGAGCGATCGCCTCACCGGACCAGTACGACATGATAAGGTCAAGACCCGTCAACTTGTTCAGATCATAGCTGCGTGTCTCCCAGTTCGGCTCGAAATCGGTATCACTGTGCCAAACAAAATTGCGTAGGTCGTGCACCACCAGCCGGTCACCCACGACGATCCCGGTTGCCGTCCGCGCCACATCCTCCGCCCACGCTCGGTTATTGGAAGGTTGCAACGTTGCCCACCAGCCCAGCACCACTGCAAAGCTGATACCGTACAGCGCAATACCCCGCCACCGCCGAAGCACCAGGCAGGCTACCGCCGCAAGGGCTAGAAGCAGCAACACGCTGGCGAGGATCTCGCGCAACGGCGGCGTTGGCGCGAGGCGGAACCAGATCGCCAACGCTCCCCACAAACCGGTACACAACAGAATTGGCCCGGTAACGGCTGTGCCCACCCACCTCAAAATGGACCGGGCCATCATGCCCTGCAGACCCTATGGCCGAACCGGGGCCGGACGCCGGATCGGGGAACGCGGCTGCGCCGCCTCCGCCGTCACGGCCTTTGCATTGTTATTTGAGCACTCCTGTGGGCACGCCGACTGCCACTGCAGTAAAAGGATGCGACTTACCTCTGCCACCGCCATCGGATTTGACTGCACCGAATGGCCGGACCGGATCACCAGTTCAGACACCGCTTCGTCGGTATGTGCGCTGCTGTACTCCACTACACCGTCATCACCGGTTTCCAGTGGGCCATCCCCGTTCACTGCTATTATCGAATGTGCTGTCACGGTCGGTGCGACTGGGATCGAGGAGACGGTTTTGCTGAACGGGCTATCAGGTGTCATCCCGTAGACGCTGCCAAGCCGTACCTGCGCCATGTCAACTCGCAGGGCATCGCGATTGCCGGCCAGCGTTTCCGCCGCCAGCCGGGTTACCCTGAGCGGCAGCGTCACGAACCGCCCGATAAGGTGGGCCAGCGAGTGACCGGCCACGTAGCTGCCGCGGTGCGGTGTTGCGATGAAGATAACGCGGGTCACATCGGGTAGCGGTGTGACGAACAGGGCTTGACGAAGAGTCTCCCGATTTTCGTTCGTGAGGACTAGTTGGTCGATCGGCTTAGAACTAAATGCATCGTACATTTTTGATCCTGAGTTGATCACGAGCATCTTGGCGAGTAGGCCACCCTGGCTGTGTCCGATCAGGACCATGTTTTGCAGCGCCGGGTCCCGCCGGTCCGGATCCAACTTGCTGGTCGCAGCCTTGAGCGCCGTGCGCAGTTGCAGGGCCGACAATGGGATCGGATTTCCGGTGTTGTACATGAACAGCCAGAACTGGAAGCGTTCATGGATAGTGGGATCGTTCTGCAGATCATTGATTAGGTCGGCCCAGCGCCCCGCGCTTGACGCCGTGCCATGGATCAGCACGACCGGAATTCTGCCCGTGCGATAAGGCTCCAAGGCGACAAGCTGGGTTGGTATGGTGTCGAACAGATCCCCCCGAAAGAAGCCTGCTAACTCGGTCTTCCAGACAGCTGGGTTGCTTAACGCGTACGCGAATGCAGCGCTGGGTTCATCCTCCAGCGGCACCTGCTGGCCGCCAATCGTCACCATGCGATGCTCATCGCCGGGATAGAGCATTAGGTTCCCAGTAAAGCGGCCGCTGGCCACAGCCTCCGGCGTAATGCCCAATCGAAGCACGGCCGTCATCGGGATCTTGAGCAAACGAGCAACTTGGAAGCCACGCGGATCTCCGATCGGACGCAGGTCGGCCGCCAGCGGGGATCCAATACCGCTCTCGCGATACCGGTTCTGAAGGCCCTCGATGTGTAACTCGGCCGCCGGCGTGAAACCGGTCAGCTCGAAGCCCGCCCAACGCAATGCATTGCGGTCGAAAGTTATCGACAACGTGCCAAAGGGCAGGGGGTAGTCACCTTCGCGCGGATCAACATGCTGGCCATCGGCAGCCGTCAGGCCGCGAGTCAACGCCCTGTTATAGAGGTCTGCCGCCGTGCGCAGGCGAGGGTCGAACGGATTGGGGCGATTCGCGGGCGAGGAAGGAAACAGAAATTCATAGGAGTAGACAACCGTCGCGAGAAAGTAGGAGCGGTCGTTGGTGCCTTCCGCTTGCAGGAAGGCCATCTCGGCCAGTGCGTACAGCAAATCCCGATTGTCGATGTCGGCAGCCTGTATTATGGTTAGCGAGCGAATGGCGGCGGGTCGGTCTTCATTGTAGACATCAAGAAGATCCAGTCGCCGCAGCACAATCCGGGTCGATTCGCTGAGCCGCCCAGTCGTCAAGGCATTGCTGGTGAGCTCGGTCTGTACCGTGCGGGCGTCCATGCGCTCGACCGAGACCGGCATTCCGCAGGCGGCGAGTGTCAGACACAGCACAAGCAGCGCTGCCACCCTGAGGCCGTAATGGAAAAAGTGCCGACCTGACTTGTCCGTCCGTGTCGCGCACCCCCTGGCTGGGCTCACGCCCGGGCGGCGCAACGAGATGGGGTCAATCATGGACGACTGACACCATGCCGGATTTCGCCAAGCTGCGGGGCGGCATCAGAACGTGCGCGGAGCTCGCTCTCAAGCGACCTGCCGCGAGCGATACCGGGGATTTTGTCATCAAGCCCCTCGGCGCGCAAAAGATCGCGCACTTGCCCATGCGCGCCGGTGATGGTCAGTTCGATCCCACGATCCTTCAGGCTTTCGGACAACTCGGCCAGCATTCGCGCGCCGGCGAGATCCATTGGCGGGGAGGCGGATAGATCGCAGACCACGGTTTGAATCCTGGCTGTACGTGCAACTTTCAGTTGCTCGAGGATGCGAGCCTGCACATGGTCCGCGTTCAGATAAAGTAGCGACGCTTCCGGACGGCAGGCGAGCACGCCGATCAGCGGCTCATTGTCCGGATGGCGGTCCAGGTCGGAGTATTGTTCCGTGCCGGGAATACGACCGAGGAAAGCCACGTGAGGGGTTGAAGACCGCGCCAGCAGAAGCAGGATCGAGATCAAGGCTGCAAGCAGGATGCCCGGCAGGATGCCGAGCAGCAAGACCCCGATAAAGGCGGCCGTGGCATTGAGAAAATCTATTCGGCTCGCGCGCCGCATGCGTGCGAGTGCTCGGAGATCGACAAGACCGGCGACAGCCATCAGCACGACCGCCGCCAGTACCGCTTTGGGCAGGTCGGCTAGCAGTGTGGTGAAGAACATCAGGCACAGCGCAAGGGTCAGAGAGGCGAACACGAGCGACATGCGGGAGCGCGCGCCTGCTCCTTCATTCACCGCTGTCTGCGACAGCCCCCCTGCAACCGGATAGCCGCCCACCGCCGCAGTCGCGATGTTGGCCGCGGCCAGACCCAGCAACTCCCGCCGCGTATCGATCGTCTCGCGGTGTTTCGTTGCGAATGCGCGTGCCGCCGCTACGCCCTCGATATAGGCAAGCAGCATGCATCCGGCGGCGAGTGCGACGATCCCGTCCTGATCGCGCAACCGCACCGTCGGCAGCGCGGGCAAGGGCAGTCCAGGCGGGATGACACCGGTGACCGTGACCTTGAAACGAGTCAGCTCAAACAGTGCTACCGTGACGATCGACAGTGCGACCACGCCGAGAGCGACCGGCCGCCCCGGCAGCCACCGCTCACCGCACCATAACAGCGCCAGTGCCGCCACGCCGATCGCAAGCGTCACCAGGTTCGTCGCGCCGAGCTGCCCGGCCAGGACAAACAGCCGATCGGGAACGTTGTGGCCGCCTCCGGTGACACCGAAAAGCGCCGGCAACTGCGTAATCGCGATGGTCAGCCCGGCACCCGCCTTGAACCCGATCAGAACGCTGTCGCTGATCAGCTTGACCAAAACGCTGAGCCGGAACGCCCAGGCGATCAAGCAGAACACGCCGACACCAACGGCCGCGGCGGTCGCGATCTCAGCGTAGCGCGCACTGTTATCGCCGGCCATATCGCCAACCGTCGCCGCAATCATCAGCGAAATCGCTGACGTCGGGCCGATCGCGAGATAGCGCGACGAGCCGGCCAATGCGTAGCCGAGGCCGCCCATCAGATAGCCATAGACCCCCACCTGCGGCGGCAGTCCGGCCAGCGTCGCGTAGGCTAGCGAGACAGGAATGGCGTAGGCCGCCAGCGTGATGCCGGCCACCACATCGGAGGACAGCCAACCGACCGGATAGCCGAACAGGCGCGCATGGTTGGCACTCTGTTCCATTCCATCAGAGGTTCTCGCCGATCGGTCTCCAACGCGACGAATGTTCTGAGACGCAGAGCCGCGTCTGATCCAATCCTTTCAGACCCGCCAAACGACGAACTGCCCTCATCCCAGGCTCGTCCGGTGACGTCCACGACTCGCGTCGGCTAACCCTGCATTCGATCGCCCAATCATCCGACCTTGAGGGTATAATATCGCCCTGATCGTAAATTCGTGAGGCACGGTGCATATCTCTCCCCAGGCCTAGCAATTCCAGCAGGTTACTGGGTCAGTCTTGTGATGGCCCAGTATCGTGACTGCTATAAGCAATGGTTGATCGACATCAACGCGCACCCATGTTACAGCGAGTATCTGAGCGGGGCAAGGTGCGGGTCGGGCTCTGGGGGACGGCTGCATCCAGTGTGACGACACGAAACAGAATCAAGGAAGGAAGGTGTCATGCCGATAGCATCAGGCCAGGCCCTCTCGGTGAACGCGCTCTTCGCAGAGCGCGATGCGCAGCGGCGTCGCGACAGCGAAGCTGCCGAACACTTGCAACGGCGCAAGGAAGAGGAACTTGTCGAGTTCAGAAAGCGCCTGGACAATTTTCGCCTGACCGACGAAATTATTGAATTCTGGCTTGAACCGGATCAAGCGCGCCTTCGAGCGCGGCGAGACCGAGCTGATGATTTCATCCTTCCCCAGCACTTTCTGCACCGATGACGGCCGGGCGATCATCAACGCCGGCGCGCCCCCGATCAACAAGCCCAGCAAGGAAGAGGCAGCAAGGCAGGCAGAGGAGCCCGACTGGCTGTGGACTCTGCCGGCCGGGGTTCATCAGGTTTATGACTATTGGAAGGAAAACCTGAGACCCGGTGGCTTCGGCTTCTCAGCTCGGATCATCAATTACCCGATGGAAAGCCGGGCGATGTCGGCCTGTTCTTCACCTGGCCGAAGAGCGGCTTGGAGCCTGATCCTAAAAGGAAACCTTTTGGTGTCAGTGTGGGGCCTTGGGAGAACACGATGAGTGCAACGAAGAAGGCCAAGGGAGCCGAGAACGAAGCGCCCGACGGCAAACTGAAGGGGAAGGACTATCTACGCGAGCTGGCCAGGCTGCACGTCGAGCTGGTCAAGCTGCAGCAATGGGTGGTGCATAAGGGCCTAAAGGTCTGCGTCGTGTTCGAAGGGCGTGACGGTGCCGGCAAGGGCGGCGTGATCAAGGCGATCACCGAACGTGTCAGTCCGCGGGTGTTTCGTGTCGTCGCCCTCCCGGCGCCAACCGAGCGCGAGAAGTCGCAGATGTACATCCAGCGATATATTTCGCATCTGCCCGCCGCCGGCGAGATCGTGATATTTGACCGGAGCTATTACAATCGCGCCGGGGTCGAGCGGGTCATGGGTTTCTGCTCCGAGGAGCAGGTGAAGCGATTTCTTCAGCTGACCCCGTCCGTGGAGAAAGCGTTCATCGAATTCGGCATCATCCTGCTGAAATACTGGCTCGAGGTCAGCGAGGAGGAGCAGACCCGCCGGTTGAAATCCCGCATCGACGACGGGCGCAAGATCTGGAAGCTGTCGCCGATGGATCTGAAATCCTATGGTCGCTGGTACGACTACTCCCGGGCGCGCGACGACATGTTCAAGGCGACCGATACGACCTGGGCGCCTTGGTATGTCGTTCGCTCGGACGACAAGAAGCGGGCGCGACTGAACACCATAACCCATTTGCTCGCCCACATTCCTTACGAGGAAGTTCCGCGCGAGAAGGTGAAGCTGCCGGACCGGCAGAAGGCGCACGGTTACAAGGAGCCGGACTACCCCTATAAGTTCGTGCCGGAATGACGTGGCCTGCCGCGTGAGCGGCGAGGGCAGTTTAACTTGGTAAATGGCCAGATATGCGAACAAGGCGATCTGCGTCCCTGACGTCTGGCGAGATCAACCGCGATCGCCTCGCACGCCAGATCACGACGTGGGCCGGGCAGGGCCTGTACGGCACGCCGCTCGCGATCTCGCCAAGCGCGCCAAGGCAATTCTGGTGTTCCCGAGACACAAGGCTGGCCTGTTGATCAGTGTCAGGGTGGCGATGGCGCACTCAGGGAGGCGGCAAGGCGGTCGGCTATTACAACATCGCGGCGGCGTCCTTCGGCCTTCAAGTAGGAGCACAGACCTTCGGCCACGCCCTGTTTTTAGTAACGGAGTCTGCCATCAAGTACGGGCAGAGTAGCAATGGTTGGCGATCGGCTCCGGTCCAACTGTCGTGGCATGGACAAGAGGGCCGCCGCCAGCATGACCAGAGCCATGCTCACGCAGGACGTTTATGCTTTTCCGTTTGGACAGCGCGGCCCGATGGCTGGGCTTGGTCTGGAAGGTTTGAAAATCACGCGTGTACCGAACAGCAGGATCGCTGACTAGACGACATCTGCGGGGGGGTTAAAGCAGACAGCAAATCCATGCCATGGTGGCTGATCCCGATGGTTTATACGGTCGCGAGCGTGCTCGCAGGTCTGATCCTGCCACGGCTCGAACACGAATATTTCACCGGCTACACCCACAGCATGTCGGCTGCTGCCGCCATGGCATTGTTCTCAGCAGTCAGCTCCGGCATGATGGCCCTCACCGGGATCGTGTTCGCCATCGCCTTTGTCATGGTGCAATTCAGTGCGCTTGCCTATTCGCCCCGGCTGGTTATCCTGTTCGCCAACAGTCCGACCTTGTATCATTGCCTCGGAATATTTTTTGCGACATTTATCTACTCACTCGCGGCGCTCGATGTGGACGGACCGCGGTGGCTCCGGGAGCGGTGCCGCTATTCTCCTACCTATTGGTCACTATGTTTGCTCATCGTCAGCATGCTGGCGTTTGTCAGGCTTGATCCGTAGCGTTAATGATCTGCAAATCGACAATGTGCTGCAGACCATCGGATCGCGTGGCCGGACGGTCATTCGCGCGATGTTCCTCCGCATCGCGGATAATGCCGATGCCAGCGGATTATGACGCCGAGGCCCGCGCGATCTGGGACCGGTCACGCAAACACTTACCTATTCTGGCGAGCCGCGCGTGATCGCCAAGCATCGACATCGACACGCTGGTCCGACTGGCTCAAAGCGCGAACGCAGTCGTGTCGATCGAGTGCGGCGTCGGCGAGACCCTGGTGGAAGATACTGTACTGGTGAGCGTGCACGGCGCCGCACAGAAATTGTCGGAACAGGCACTGATGGGCGCCATTCGCCTCGCGACCACGCGCACCTTCGAGCAGGACCCGAAATATGCCATTCGTCTGCTGGTGGACATCGCCATTCGGGCGCTGTCCCCCGCTATCAATGATCCGACAACGGCGGTGCAGGCAATCGACCAGATCGAGGATTTGTTGCGACGGCTTGGACGCCGGCAACTGGATGCCGGCTATGCCCGCGACGCAACCGGTACAATCCGCGTGACCTTCCCGGTACCGACCTGGGAGGACTATCTGGCGCTGTCGTTCGACGAGATCCGCCAGTTCGGTGCGAACTCGGTTCAGGTCGTGCGGCGTCTTCGGTCGGCGCTGGTTGGCTTGGGCGACACGATTGCATTTGAAGATCGGCGCGACGTCGGTATTGCGGTATCTGGAGCATTTAAACCGTGGCGTCAGCCGCTCGACTTTCGACGATCAGGACCAGGCGGCGGCACTTCTGGAAGATCGGCAGGGGCTTGGCATGTCGCGGAAACGGCATGAGCCGAAAACCCCAGCGACTGATGGAATGAACCAGCGGCAGGCGCCGGTACAACATGAGGCCCGGGAGGACAGGGGCGCGAACGGTTCGGTCCGTCCTCGTCCTCCCGAATGTCATCTCCGTGCGGTTTTGTCCCCGACGAACCACAATCGCGCCTTTCCCGTTCAACAGCAATGCCGGTTTAGACTGCCCTGTCTGCCCGCCGCATTCGATAAAAACGTTGCTGTAACGATATATTTAACCATGCCAGGGGCGTCATTGCCGTGAGCCCCGCTACAGTGCAACAAACGCTTGAGCCGAGGGCAAAACTCTATCCTTTACATGTCGATACCGACAGCCCGGCGCTTCACGGCCATGACCAAGACACTATTCGTGGCGTGACTGTCAGAATTCAGCCGGAAACCTGCCAAGCGCCGTGCCGAGAACCGGCTGCAAATGCGCTGGACGGCCGAGCAGATGCCGTATATCCTGACTGAGGACTAGAAAACTGGAAGCCTGAATTGTTGAATTGGCTCGTTGAGATCGTCGCCCAATAAGCTTACGCCGACAGGCTACTGAATATGGCGCGACTACGTGCACACTTTGTCGCCTTCCCGTCGGGACGCTGACCAACGAGCAAACGAGGGAGTTCCCAATTATGAACAGAAAATTGTGGGGGTTGACCCCTGCAGCTGCGGTCGTGATGACGGGTGTGTCTGCCGAGCCAGCGTGGTCGGAACAGGCCAGTGGCGTAAAGGCTGGTATGCTTACCTGCAACGTCGACAGCGGTTGGGGCTTCGTGTTCGGTTCGACACGAGACCTGCGTTGCACCTATGCTGTCGACAAAAGTGGCTCGGCTGAGCGATATGTTGGGCACATCAGCAAGTTTGGCGTCGACATTGGCTATCATGCGGGCGGCATCCTCGCCTGGGCGGTGATCGCGCCGACCACTGACATCGCCAAGGGGGCGCTCGCAGGCACGTACGGAGGTGTGACTGGCGGTGCGGCGGTTGGTGTTGGCGCTGGCGCCAACGTGCTGGTTGGCGGCATGCAGCGTTCGATAGCGCTACAACCAGTGAGCTTGGAAGGCACGACCGGCCTCAATGTCGCCGCCGGCATTGGGTCGATGGAGTTGAAGACTGCGACCGAGTAAAACGAGTAGCCTGCGATGTAGTGCCAATCGCTGATTTCGACTCTCGCCTAGCGATCAAGATCGAGCCCGGTCTCCGCATGAGCGGATGGGCATCAGTAAATGTCTACGGCGGTTGGGATATTATTGATCAGATGACGGCTCGACCGGAAAAGTATGAATAGTGTATTTCGACGTCGCGGCTGACTACTCCCATTGATTTAGATCGATGCGGCCAGCTTGTATTTGCTCAAACTTAGCGTCATTTGAAAGCACCACCTCGAGGGACCGATGTAGCAATCGCCGCGGTGGCCGTGGCTATGGACTGATGTAGCAATTGCTACGGTGGCTATGGAGCATCCGAGTGCAGACGATCCCAGTTGAAGAAGCGGTTTCGAAGATCGAAGACGGCGCGAGCCCTTCTGGTCGGCGGGTTATGGCCGTCGGCAACCCCGAGCGGGTCATCGACGAGATCGTGCGACTCTCCTTTCAGTCGGAGAAAGGACTTGCTGGCCCGGGCGCCATTCCCGCCGAGGGTGTGGCGCATCCGATGCTGACCGATGCCGGCGGTCGCCCTGGAGACGGACCGGCCGTCATCGTCCTCCCTAATGGGGCAGCGACACTCATCGAGACCGGTCCCGGCATCTCCGTGGCAGAAGAGATCGCAGCGAACGAAGCCGAACTCGTGGTGCCCACCAATGTCCCTGGGATGCAGCTATGAGTTGAGGCTCACAACAGGACCGGGCAACAGTTCCGCCCTGAGCCGACGCGGTTGGCAGTGCGCCGACTGTTCCGAAGCTCTATTTGGCGGACTGAGGCAATGAATAGGAGAACAGACATGTCGAATTGGTCTAGCTTTGGCGCGGTCCAGGAATATTGGTTGGATGCTTGGCAGCGCTCCGTAATGTCTCTCGACGTCCTGCGTGAGCGAGCAAACACGTATCTGGAGCACGCCTCCAAGGAAGTCCCGCATGTGCTGGATTTCCAGGCCGAGCTCGTGCGGGACGGCCGGACGCTGGAGCGGCCTGTGAATTACGCGCTGGCGCGCATCATCCCGCCGGCCGGGACCAGGATCGATCCCGCCAAGGCACCCATCATCGTCGTCGATCCACGCGCCGGTCATGGTCCCGGCATCGGCGGCATGAAGCAGGACAGCGAGATCGGCGTGGCGATGGCTGCTGGTCACGCCTGCTACTTCGTCGGCTTCCTGCCAAAGCCTGATGCCAGGACAGACGGTCGAAGACGTCTGTCGCGCGGAAGCGATTTTTATTGAGGATGTGGCGGCACGTCATCCGGAGGCGGAAGGCAAGCCGGTGGTCATCGCCAACTGCCAGGCCGGTTGGCAGATCATGATGATGGCGGCGATCAACCCCAACCGAACCGGTCCGATCATGCTGGCCGGCTCGCCATTGTCGTATTGGGCTGGCGTGCATGGGAAGAATCCGATGCGTTATCTGGGAGGCCTGCTGGGGGGTACCTGGCTGACGGCACTGTCCGGCGATCTGGGCAAAGGTATCTTCGATGGCGCGAATTTGGTCGCTAACTTCGAATCGCACAATCCGGCAAACACCTACTGGGCCAAGCCCTACAATGTCTATTCGAAGGTGGATACAGAAGCCGAGCGCTTTCTTGACTTCGAAACCTGGTGGGGCAGCCCGGTGCTGCTGAACTGCCGAAGAGATGCAATGGATCGCCGACAACCTTTTCGTCGGCAATCGCTTATCGACGGGCCAGATTCACACCGTCGGACGGCGTTCGCATCGACCTTCGCAATATTACGGCACCGATCATCGTGTTCTGCTCGTGGGGCGATAACATCACGCCTCCCCAGCAGGCGTTGGACTGGGTTCTCGATCTGTATGATGACGAACAAGAAATCGTCATGAATGGCCAGACGATCGTCTACACGATGCACCAGAGCATCGGTCATCTTGGGATATTCGTTTCCGGCAAGGTCGCGACTAAGGAGCACAGCGAGTTCGTGTCGTGCATGGAACTGATCGACGTGTTGCCGCCGGGCCTCTACGAGGCGGTCATCACCGAGGTCGACGAAAACACCCACAATCCCGACCTGATCCAGGGCAAGTACCTGTTCCGTCTCGAGGCGCGCACGCTGGACCACATCCGGGCGCTGGGCGGCAACGATGCCGCGGACGACCAGCGATTCGCCGCGGCAGCCCGCGTATCGCGAAATCAACCGTGGACTCTACCGGACTTTCGCCGCGCCGGCCGTGCGCATGGCGATGACCGAACCCGCGGCCGAGACGTTGCGCGCAACACATCCCAACCGTCTGCGCTTTGCCATGTTCTCCGACCAGAACCCCGTGATGCAGCCGGTAAAGGCGCTGGCGGAATCTGTCCGCGCGGCGCGCCGGCCGGTGAGCAAGGACAATCCATTGCTGGCGATCGAGCAGGCGATGTCGTCCTGGGTCACCACCTATCTGCAGACCATCGGCGAATTGCGAGACGCCATGACCGAGGCGGTGTTCCTGAACACCTATGGGTCGCCGGTGCTGCAGGCGCTGGTTGGGCTTGGTGCACAGCAGGCGCACACCACACGGGATCGAGCGGGATCTCGTCAGGGAAGCCGACGCAGCCCGGTTACGGTCGGAACTGGAACGGCGCTTCGAGGTAGGGGGTCTGACGGAAGCCGCACTGCGCGCCCTCATCTACATCCGCTTGCCGGAAGGCAGCATCGATGAGCGTGGCTTCACCGTGCTCAAGCTCATCCGTGCATCGCGTCCGGCCGACAAGCGAATAAGCATGGTCGGCTTAAGGAGATGATGAGGGAGCAGTACCTGCTCGTCCGCCTTGATGAAGAGCGCGCCATCGCAGCCCTGCCGAAACTGCTGGGTGCGGACGCGAACGAGCGCAAGGCGACACTCGATGTCCTGCATCGGGTCCTTGCCGCACGCGGCGACATGTCCGACGAAGGCAAGCGCCGCCTGGCACGGGTCGAGGCGCTCTTCGATGTCAAGCCGGAAAAAGCTCGCAAGGCGGAGGCCGCGCATGCCTGACGTGGCGGAACGACCCGAAGGCGATCGCGCACGACAAGTACGAGCGGCTGATCAAGGCGGCGCAGGCGCAGGCCACCATCAAGGTGGCCGTCGCGCATCCCTGTGACGATGTTTCGCTGCGAAGGCTGCGTTGAAGCCGCGCGGCTGCACCTTATCGAGCCGATCCTTGTCGGTCCGGCGGAGCGCATCCGCGGTGTCGCCCGGAGTGCCGGTCTGGATATCAGCGCGAATGGAGATCGTGAACGCGGAACACAGCCACGATTCTGCGGCGAAGGCGGTCGAACTGGTGACGGCCGGGCGCGTCGAGGCGCTGATGAAGGGCAGCCTGCACACCGACGAACTGATGGGCGCCGTGGTGTCGCGACAGGCTGGCATTCGGACCGCCCGCCGGATCAGCCACTGCTTCATCATGGACGTACCCAACCACGCCGATGCGCTGATCATCACGGATGCCGCGATCAACATCGCGCCGACCCTGGATGACAAGGTCGACATCATTCAAAACGCGATCGATCTGGCGCATGCCATGGGCGTGCCCGAGGTGCGCGTGGCGATTCTCAGTGCGATGGAAACCGTCACCGCCAAGGTGCCCTCCACGATCGAAGCCGCCGCGTTGTGCAAGATGGCTGAGCGGGGGCAGATCACCGGGGCGCTTCTGGATGGCCCGCTCGCGCTCGACAATGCGATCAGTCCTGAAGCGGCGGCCATCAAGAAGATCATCTCGCCGGTAGCGGGGCGCGCGAACATCCTTGTGGTTCCCGACCTCGAGGCTGGCAACATGCTCGCCAAGAGCCTGTCCTTCCTGGCGCAGGCCGATGCCGCCGGGATCGTGCTGGGTGCACGCGTTCCGATCATCCTGACCAGCCGTGCCGACTCACTGCTGACGCGGCTCGCGTCGTGCGCGGTGGCGGTCATGGTCGCCGCGGCGCGGCGCCAGTCGGCCTCTGCGTCCATCCGTTGAAAGGATTCCCATGAGCGACGGCAATATCAGACCGGTTCTTGCCGGACAGAGGGCACTCGTTATCGGCGTGGCCAACGACCAGTCGATCGCGTATGGCTGCGCCAAGGCGTTTCGCACCGTGGGCGCGGACGTCGCGATCACCTGGCTGAATGAGCGGGCGCGGCCATATGTAGAGCCGCTGGCGCAGGAACTCGAGGCGCCGATCACCGGCGCGCTGGACGTGTCCGTGCCGGGCCAACTGGAGGCGATATTCGACCGTATCCGGGCGGATTGGGGCAAGCTGGACATCCTGGTGCACTCGATCGCCTTCGCGCCCAAAGAGGATCTCCAGGGCGGCCTGCTGGACTGTTCGGCCGACGGATTTGCGAAGGCGATGGACGTTTCATGCCATTCCTTCATCCGGATGGCGAAGCTCGCGGCGCCGCTGATGACCGATGGCGGAACAATGTTCGCGATGAGCTATTATGGCGCCAATCGCGTCGTGCCGAACTACAACGTGATGGGTCCGGTGAAGGCGGCATTGGAGGCAGCTTGCCGATATCTCGCCTACGAGCTTGGCCCACAGGGGATACGCGTGCATGCCATTTCCCCGGGCCGCTGAAGACGCGTGCAGCATCGGGGCTGAAGGACTTCGAGCTTCTGCTGAACGAAGCGGCGCAAAAAGCGCCGCTTGGCGAGCTCGTCGATATCATGGATGTCGGCTTCACGTGTGCCTACCTCGCAACATCGCTGGCGAAGCGGATCACCGGCGGCACAGTCTATCGTCGATGGTGGGGCGAATATCATCGCGTGAACGCACATGACCGGTGGGAAACGACAATGACTGGCTGTATTGCCGTAATCAACGCTGGCTCGTCCAGCATCAAGTTCGCCTTATTTGACAGCATCCAGCAACGCTGACATCCTGTTCCGTGGCCAGATCGAGGGTATCGGCGTCAGCCCGCGTCTCAAGGTTAAGGACGCCCACGGTGGTACACTGATCGAGCGCACCTGGCCGGCCGATGGATTT
The DNA here is from genome assembly GCA_963733925.1 of uncultured Alphaproteobacteria bacterium. Classification (GTDB taxonomy): domain Bacteria; phylum Pseudomonadota; class Alphaproteobacteria; order Acetobacterales; family Acetobacteraceae; genus Rhodopila. The sequence goes on from CAVTFL010000007.1 coordinate 32,869, forward strand.
CAACCATGACGCTGCCGCGCGGGAGATACTCACCACAGCGAGGGGTCTGGTTTCCGGAACGCCGGTCGTAGGCATCGGACACCGCGTCGTTCATGGCGGCATGAAATTCGACGCGCCCATCCGACTGGATCGTGACGTGCTGGACGGCTGCTCGCAAAGCTCGAACCGCTGGCGCCCATTGCATCAACCCCACAATCTCGCTCCGATACGCACAATCTTTGACGCGGCTCCGCATATTCCTCAGGTCGCCTGCTTTGACACGGCGTTCCATCGCAGCCAGCCAAACGTCGCCCAATCCTTTGCGCTGCCACGTCGATTCACCGCTGCTGGTATCCGAAGATACGGCTTTCACGGCCTATCTTATGAATATCTCGTGTCGCGTCTGCGTGATCTGTGCCCAGAGATCGCGTCAGGACGCGTTATCCTGGCCCATCTCGGCAACGGTGCTAGCCTTTGCGGCGTCAAAGGAGGCCGAAGCGTCGCGAGCACAATGGGTTTCACCGCCGTTGACGGGCTGATGATGGGCACGCGCTGCGGTGCACTTGACCCCGGCGTCATCCTCTACCTGATGCACGAATATCAGATGGATGCGGCAGAACTTGAAGATCTGATTTATCGAAAGTCCGGGCTACTCGGCGTGTCCGGCATTTCATCGGACATGCGCGCACTGAGGACGTCGTCCGATCCAGACGCCCGCGAAGCGATTGACCTCTTTGTGCATCGCATAGTCCGGGAAACGGGATCCCTGGTAGCCGCCCTTGGCGGAATCGACGCCTTCGTGTTTTCGGGAGGTATCGGCGAGAACGATGTTGCGACCCGGACAGAGGTCATCGAAGGATGCGGCTGGATGGGGGCGATGCTGGATCCCCGCCGTAACGCAGACGGTAAGGGCCGTATCAGCGCTGACGCGTCATCGGTGCCCGTCTGGGTCATCCCTACCGACGAAGAACGCCTGATTGCCCGTCACACCATGCGCGTCCTGGAAACGGGCCGCAATCCAGAGAGCGAAGCTTAGTGCCCCGAGGTGTTGACATAGCAGGACAAGCTCTTCGGGTTACGCTGGTGTCATCAGTGGCGAACCGCTTGTCGGCTGTAACATGTTCCGCGTGCGGGCCTTTCCAACAAGCGTCGACTTTCTCAATCACGATGGATCGTCGGGGATGCGTCGATCGACACGAAGTGGAACACATTTTGGAGCGCCAATTTTCATGGCAGAACAACGCACTGACAATTGCCCGCCTACTTCCGAATTCACCGCTATCAAGCCCAACGCGGGCCAAGGATACCAACCTCCAGGACTTTGCTGCGGCGCATGTCTTGCGGAACGGAACATCGATATTGATCCGAGCCGTTCGACCCGATGACAAAGAGCGCCTTCGTGCTGCTTTCAGTGAACTTGATAGGACGTCGATTTATACACGCTTCTTCGGTTACAGGAAGGAACTGACCGAAACCGAGCTTGAGCAGGCTACCAACGTGGACTTCGATCGAATCGTTGCGCTCTGGGCGACTATCGATTCAGATGGGACAGAAATCATCATTGGGGGAGGCCGGTACGTTCGCAATCCCGAGCCGGCTTCGCGGCCCAGCGCGGAGGTGGCGTTTGCCGTCGAGGAGGACTATCACGGACAAGGAATTGCGAGTTGCCTGTTGGGTCACTTGGTGCGTATTGCCCGAAGCAAGGGTCTAGTTCAGCTTGACGCTGACGTACTTGCCAGAAATCGGCCGATGCTGGCGGTGTTCGCGCGCAGTGGGCTGCCAATGCGGCAGCAGAGTGCCCAAGACGTAATCCACGTCACCCTCTCGCTCAATTGACAGGTGGACGAAACCCCGCGCATATCCCCGTGGCGCAACCGCTCGATGTTGAGCAGTTTCTGTTCTTTCCAGGATTCCCCGACATCTGTAATGTCAGCACTGTGGCTGCCATAGCGACAGTTGGCTGGCTGCGGTCCCTTTCCGATCAGGAGATGCCCGATGGCCCTCACTCGCCGCCGCCTGACCGCCAACCTCGTCGCCACCCTCCCGTCGGTGGCGACTGCCTTCGCCGCCCCAAGAAGCGATCCAAAGGCTGACCGTGCCGCCGCTGCGGCCCTTCGGCAGTTGATCGCAGGGAATCAAGCGGCGCGGTTGCTGAACGAGAAGGCCGTTGCCGTGCTGATATTCCCCAAGATCGTGAAGGTCGGCTTTTTGTTGGGCGGAGCCTATGGCGAAGGCGTGTTGCTGCAGGGCGACAAGACGCTCGGCTACTACAACTCGGCGGCCGCATCATATGGTCTGCAGGCCGGAGTGCAGTGGTTCGGTTATGCGCTGTTCTTCATGAAGGATGACGCGCTGAAATACCTTGATTCTTCGCAAGGCTTTGAGATTGGCCTAGGGCCTAGCGTGGTCGTGGTAGACCAGGGAATGGCGAAAAAGTTCAGCTCGACGACGCTGACACAGGAAGTCTATGCATTCATCTTCGGCCAGAACGGCCTGATGGCTGGCCTCGGCATCGAGGGCTCGAAGATCACCAAGATATAACGGTGCGCCGCGTCGGGTGAAGTAAAGGCGATACGCGGGATCGCAATCTGCGCCAACACAGGTGAGTGGTTCCTTGCTCCGAACGTGGTGTCAGAGGGAGCAGAGTGCAATTTGCTCCTCCCCAACCATGGTGCATCGGACGTCCGACAGGTGATAAGTGTGCCGCGGTGCTCACTGCGAACAAGGTCCGATGTTCGCCAGCGACAAGGCGCGCAGCGCGTGGCTGTGGGCGGTTTCGCTCGTTCATCTCCTTCGTTGCGCACCCTGCCGAATCGATGACGATAGCGAATTGTACATCTGTCCGTTGGTCAACCCGGCGAAGTCTGCTTAGTTCTCCCTTTGGCACATTGGTGAGCCGGGATCGGTTCTGGGCTCCAAGTGCGGGCAACGAGGCGCTTGACCGTCCACTGGAACCGTGAGCGCTTTCGGGGAAAATGCACGAGTTTTGCAAAAGCTGGCGCTAACGCAGCGCAAACCGCTGCTACTACGAGTCCGAATTTCACGGCATGTGAGCCGGTGCAGGTATCCTTGCCCCATGTTAAATGCATCATCGATTCGCGACCGGTACGCGGCGGTCAGAGGCGGGAGGGCAAGCGGACGATTCTCTGCTGCTGCCACGCAGAGAACGCCCCATATCCGTTTGGAATCGAACAATTGTTCAGGCCGAATACGCGCGTTCGTCGCTTGCTGGGATGCTGGCCGACCCGCATGAGGTGCGCATCGGACGACGATGCGACCGCCCGCCCCGGCCCTCCACGGTTGGATCAAGATCTGCCGTGTGGCAGCGGATCCGCACACCAGTAACAACAGTTGCCGCCGAAGCTGGCCCGCTGATGCCCGACTTGGCCGCTCCGATCGATGCAAGCGTCGTGAGACAATGACAAATGCTCAGCGGCCCGGAACGATTGAGAGGCGACTGTGCGATATGCGGGCGCGGCGCCGATTGCCATGGCCAAGACCAACCTGACCGGTGTATCGGATTGCCCTGTCTATCGCCCCTCAATCCTCGCCAATGGTGACGTACTGTGCGTGATCTATCGATGTCGCCCGACCTGTCGGCTTGACTCCCGCGGCGCGCATCGCGGCCGCGATCGATCTGTTGGAGGTCATCGAAGGCGCAGTGAAACGCCCGGCCGACGCGGTGGCCCACGATTTTTTTCGCTCCCGCCGCTACATCGGCTCCGGTGACCGGCGTGCCGTGTCGGATCGCGTCTGGAGCGTATTACGCGCCCGTCGGCGGCTGGGCTGGTGGCTGGGCGATGCTAGGCAGTCGTCGCGCCTGCTTGTAGCGGCGTCGCTGCTGTTGGAGGGGTGGGCGAAGGCCGGTGTCGCGCAGGCCTTTTCCGGCGGCCAGTTTGCTGCGGAGCCATTGTCCGGGATCGAAAACGCTGTGCTGTCGCGCGTCGCCGGTCACACGCTGGACCACCCCACGATGCCTGATGCGGTGCGGCTCGAAATTCCGGACTGGTTGGTGCCGCGGCTGGCGGCCCGTTTCGGCACCGGCTTGCCGGCTGAGATGGAGGCGCTGTCCGAGCCGGCGTCGCTCGATATGCGTGTGAACCTGCTGAAAGGCGACCGTGACCAGGCTCGCGCCGCGCTTGCCGCCGAAGGGTGGGAGACGACGCTGATGAAGCTGTCGCCGTGGGGCTTGCGCATCGACGGGCGACGTCCGGTGACCAGCGGTCCTGCCTTTCAGTCTGGGTTGATCGAGATCCAGGATGAAGGAAGCCAGCTCGTTGCGGCTCTGGTCGGCGCCGCGCCAGGCATGCGCGTGGTCGACTGGTGTGCGGGCGCCGGAGGCAAAACCCTGGCCTTGGCTGGGGCCATGGAAAATCGCGGGCAAATCGTTGCGTGTGACGTGTCAGCGCCCCGGCTGGAGGGTGCGGTGCGCCGCCTGCGCCGCGCGGGCGTTCATAATGTCGAGCGCCATCTGCTGGAAGCAGGCGACAAGTGGCTGAAACGGCGAGCAGGGACCTTCGATCGGGTGCTCGTTGATGCGCCGTGCACCGGCACCGGCACCTGGCGCCGCAACCCGGATGCTCGGCTGCGGTTAAAGGAAGCCGATCTCATGGAGCTGCTTCCCAAACAGACGAGTATTCTCGATACGGCGCAAAGGCTGGTTCGCAAGGGCGGCCGTTTGGTCTACGCTACATGTTCCCTCCTGGAAGAGGAAAACGAGGCTCAGGTGTCTGGCTTTCTGCGTCGCCATCCCGCGTTCCGTGTCGTGCCGCTGGCTGAGGCCTGGCCGTTGGATCCACCACCGCCGAACAGCGGCGAGTTCCTTTTGCTGACCCCGGCGCGACACGGCACCGACGGGTTCTTCACCGCGGTTCTGGAGCGGATAGCTTGATTTCCGTGCGCAAGGCTCGGGTTGCGGACGCCATTGCGATCGGCGCGGTGCATGTTGCCGTGTGGCGCAGCACCTATCCGGGGATATTGCCCGATACGTTTCTCGCCCGGATGTCGGTGTCTCGGCAGGCGGCGTTTTATGATGCGGCAATCCGTGGCGGCACAGGGGTGACGGTGGCGACGGCCTCAGGTGTAGACGTCCCGGCGGGAAGCGGCCCTCGGGTCATTGGGTTCACTACCGCGGGACGGGCGCGGAACGCCAACATTGGCGGCAAGCGTTTGGCGGAGGGCGAAGTCGAGACGTTGTATGTGCTGGACGATTGGCGCGAACGTGGCGTCGGTCGGCGGCTGATGCGGGCGGCGGGGTCCCACCTGGTGGATATCGGTTGCAAGTCGGCGTACCTGTGGGTGCTACGCGACAATCCGAGCCGGTGGTTTTATCAGCGTTTGGGGGGCAAGCCTGTGGCTGAACAGACCATTCAGATCGCGGGGCAGTCGGTTGCGCAGACGGCGTTCGTCTGGAACCCGATCGAACTGTTGCTGACGGCTTCGCCACAGGCTTCCTAGCCCTAGTACCGTGAGTCGCTCATATTGCGGGATACAACCTCTTCAGCTTTAGGCGGGTATCGGCAGTGGTGAAGTGCCAGTCGGCTTTGCCACGTTTTTTGTTTCGACTGTGCTCCCAGGCGGCGACTTCCTCGGCTAGGGTCAGCTTGTCGGACATACGGCGATCGAGACATTGGCCCGACAAAACGCTGAGTTTGGATTCGGCCATGTCCGCCAACTGCCGTGCTTTGGCGTGTAGTGCCACTCGAACCGCTCAACCAGCCGACGTGCCTCGGCGGCAGCAAAGGCTTCGTAGAGTGAAGCTGGCTTGTGAGTATTGAGATTGTCCTGCACGAGGATGATCTTCTTCGCCTTCGGAAAGTGCGTGTCACACAAATCCTTGAGGACGTGGGCGTGGTCTACGGCGGTGTGTCGATCGGTGACCCCGACATGCCGCCAGCCTTCCAGCGGGGCGAACATCATGAACAGATTGGCGGTTCCATTCCGCTCATACTCGTAGTCATGCCGCGCAGGGTGCCCTGGCTTCGCCGGGATTGGCACACGCGTTTCCGCGACGAGTTGCTTTGACGTCTCGTCCAGGCAGACCAGTGGACATTCTGGATCGTGCGGTCGCTGATAGACCTCCGGCACATCCTCCATACCGGCTACGAAGCGGCGTTGGCATCCGGTGGGATGACCCAATGCTTTTGCAGATGCGTGCCGGAGAAGGTTTTTTTAGCGTCCGCCCGATTGTGTTGTCGTTGGCTCGGTCAACGATCTTCAGCTCTACGACTGCTCTTCTAGCAGTTTGCAACGTCCACCGCTTGCGACCCTTCGGCGGTTTGGAACCGGCCAAGGCAATCAGCTTCGCTTCGGCGGCGCCGTCAAAAATGCGCGGTCTTGCCGAGGCTGGCGAATGCTTGCGGACAAGCACGGCACCGAAGCCTTGTTCCACCAGTTGCTGGCGGATCCGAGCAACGGTGTCGACGCTGGTATCGAGGGCGGCGGCGATTTCACAGTCCCGCCATCCTTCGCCAGTCTGGGAGGCATCCGCCTTCAGCAGGATGCGTGCTTGGTCAGTTGTCGGGCAAGGTGTTTCCCCGCACGTATCAGCGTGTTGAGCCGTCCCCGCTCCTCATCGCTAAGCTTCACCACCTACCTCTTCTCGGCAATCTGTTTCGCGGTCACGAAGCATCTCCGGCATTGCAGAATCAGCGAGTCAGAGATTTGCCGTAGAATCAATGACAGGGGGTATTAGTGGATAGAATTTAACACTTTGTACCCCCATTTGACGGCGGCGATAATTTTGTGCGGATCCTTTTTCCACCGGGTAGGGTCGCGGATCGGAGTTGGTCTCCGTCAGGAATCGGTTGATCGCGGCCTGGAGCTCAACGACCGAGCAGAACACGCCACGCTGGAGGCGCCGCTTGGTGTGTTGGGCGAAAAAACCCTCGACCGCGTTCAGCCAGGAGGACGATGTCGGGGTGAAGTGGAAGCTCCACCGCGGATGGCGAGCCAACCATTCCTTGACCTTCGGATGTTTGTGGGTGGCGTAGTTGTCGACGATGGCGTGGATTGCCTTGCCCTTTGGTACGGCGGCCTCGGTCACCGGCGAGCGCACCGGCCAGAGCAATCGGCGCAGCGTCGGTCGGGGACTTGGCTGGGAGTTCCTGCACGTCGCCATCGATGATGCCTCGCGCCTGGCTTACACCGAATTGTTGCCGATGAGCGCAAGGAGAGTGCCGTTGCCTTCACCGCTCGCGCCATCGACTGGTTCGCTCGCCGCGGCCTGACGGTCGAGCGCATCATGAGCGACAACTGTTCGGCCTATCAAAGCTCTGCCTTTCGCGATCTGCTGGCCGAACGCGGGATCAAGCGCAAGGTAAGCGCCCTTACCCGCCGCACACCAACGGCAAGGCCGAGCGCTTCATCCAGACCAGCCTGCGCGAGTGGGCGTATCCCCGGCCGTTCCAAACCTCCGCCCGATCGTGCCGTCGCCATGCAGCCCTGGCTCTCTGACTACAATAGCTGTCGGCCGCATTCCGCACTCGGTGGTCAGTTCCCGCTTATCCGGCTCGCACAGCTCAAGGCCCAGACGGCGGCCCCACCAACCGACACATCCGATACCGAGCCCCGCTTCGCCGGTGTGGCCGGGGTCAAGCCTCACGAAGCGACCGCCGAAGGCGGCGTGGGCTTGACGCTGGTCACGCCGGCGCAAGCACAATCAGCCATCGCTGGAAACTTCACACTCTGTGGCGCGGGTGCATTGCCGCCACCTGCTCCGGCAGTCGACCCCGAAAGATGATGACGGCCGTTTCCGCAGAGTGGACTTCACTTACTGAAAATATGGTGCTGCTGGAGGGGATTGAACTCTCGACCTCTCCCTTACCAAGGGAGTGCTCTACCACTGAGCTACAGCAGCGCCCTTGCGCGACCAAGTGGGCCTTCGTAGCTTCCGGGCGCGTCGGGCGCAACCCTGAAAACGGATTGCCAGCCTAGCTGACTGTTTCGCCCCGGATGTCGAGATCAGTTCAGCCAAACCGCACATTGCCCGGGAGGGCAAATGGTTACGGAAAGAGCAAAAAAGCGTCCGGTGTCGTGGACAGATCGCACATTAGGATTTCGTTATCCCGCACACGACGTTTCCACACAAATCGCCTCGTCCCGCAACGGGACCGCACCGTGAACTTACGCGGCTTGACGGGAGACGCTAGTCGGACGTCGCGATCAACAGGTCAAGCAACCCTGTATTTTGGCAGCAGTTCTCAATGCGATTGAGTCGCTGTCGCGGCAACGGCGGTGAGTTGCGAATACAACAGTTGGGGTGAAACGTTTGGCCGCACCAAAATAGGGGATTTGCAAGAACCCTCGAATGCGATTCGTCGGGTGCGTGGGTCTGCTCGATTCCCTGCTTGGGTCGCTGCGAGGCTGCTTGGACCGGTTTCCGGACAAGCGGCGTGGCATGAATACGACCTTTGGCATGGGCGACATCGGAATGGCGGCCTTCTCGGTGTTTTTCATGCAGAGCCCGTCGTTCCTGGCACATCAGCGGCGGTTCGAGCAGGGGCATGGCCGCTCCAACGGCGCCAGTCTGTTCGGCATCGCTAAAATCCCCTGCGACAATCATATTCGGGACATGCTCGATCCGGCCTCGCCGATGCTGTTGCGTCCGGTATTCGCTGAAACCGTCGATCAGCTTCAGCGGATCGATGGCGGACTGGAGGTGTTCCACCGCCTCGACCGACGGGTGCTGATCGCGCTCGACGGCACGGAGTATCATTGCTCACGAAAGATCCATTGCCAGCACTGCTTGACCCGGGTCAGGGGCAGGGGTGGGACGGAATATTACCATGCCATGCTGGCGGCCACGCTGGTGGCACCCGGGCATGAGAAGGTCATCCCGCTGGAGCCGGAATTCATCGTCCCGCAGGACGGCGCGGAGAAGCAGGATTGCGAGAACATGGCGGCCAAGCGCTGGCTGGCCACCAACGGCCAGCGCTACGCGGCACTCGAGGCCGTCTATCTCGGCGACGATCTGTTCTCTCGCCAGCCGCTCTGTCAGGCGGTACTGGACGCCGGCGGGCATTTCATCTTCGTCTGCAAGCCATCGTCGCATCCGCTGATCCAGGATTATCTCACCGGTATCGGACTGCCAATGGTCGAGCAGACGGTCAAACGCGGCAAGCAGCGCTTCGTCCATCGCTACCGCTGGCTGCATGACGTGCCACTGCGCGACGGCCTCGACGCACTGACGGTCAACTGGTTCGAGATCGAGATCATCAACGCGCGCGGCGAGACGACCTACCGCAACAGCTTCGTCACCGATCTGGCGGTTGCTGCCGACAATGTCGTCGAACTTGCCGCCTGCGGCCGGGCCAGATGGAAGATCGAGAATGAGACGTTCAACGTCCTGAAGAACAAGGGCTACAACCTTGAGCACTGCTTCGGGCACGGGAAGCACAATCTCGCAGCCATTCTGGTGAGCCTGAACCTGCTGGCGTTCGCATTCCACACCGTCTGCGACATCGGCAACCAACTCTGGCGCGGCGCGCGCGATAAACTCGGGCCACGCTATAATTTCTTCAACAAGCTGGCGGCGATTACGATCTACCTGATTTTCCCATCCTGGGATGACCTGCTCCTCACCCTTGCTTTCGCAAAGCCGCCGCCAATCCCTCCGTGAGGGAGGCCTCAACCTGACGCCGCGCTGTATGCCATTGACGATGACAAACTCATCCATCTGTCGGAAAATCAAAATGAGAATTGCTGGTATTTTGGCTTCCTTCGCGAGAAGCAAGGATTGCAAACGACGCGGCCGTGTCGTCACGCAGCTTCACGGATGCTACTGATCAAAAGCGCCTCAGTTCCATCTCGCGCTAAGCCTATGGGGGTTGAAAAGCGTCGGTAGCAGACGTCATGGGTGGCTGGGTCGACAACTTTTCCGTCGTGCCGTCGTGCCGTAGCGGCGCTCGTGCGGCGCGGTAGATATGGCACGTAGGCCCCGATTGTCATCGTCATCAGCGGGAACCCAATCGTTGGCTTCAGAACAACATTTGGCGGCAGCAAATCGAATGCTCACATCACCTCGATGCCGTTAGCAGTGGCGAGTCCGCACCCGGCCGCCTCCGCCGTACGCAACCAGCGCGGCGGCTTCTCGTCCGCCACCCAATCGTTGCAGCAAACCGCGAGCACGAGGCAAACCCCATGCCGTCGATCGCCACCGGGGATATCTCGCGTTGTAGCAGCAGTGTCGTGCGCTCTGCAGCAGAGTGCCTGCCGCAAACAGCAAGCACACCACCGCTGCCGTTGCGCTGCCGATCAGGCCGCCGACATTCCCAGCCTCACACCGGAAGAAGCTGCACCCTGCATCGACAGGACACGACACTGATTGCAGCAAGCCGCGAGAGGGCGATCTTCATGGTCAAAATCAGGAACGTGAAGCTTGCGTCGATATTTCCTGATGGAGGATAGACATGGTTGAGGAACAATGCCACGCCACCAAGGTAGACGAAAGTGCCGGCACAGAGGTCTGGTCATCGCGAGCGTTGCGATCAGCGCGCCGGCAGCGACGGATCGTTGGAACTGCCCGGCGGGGCGTGGCGCCACGGGCCCAGTCGGAGTACGAGCGACAGAGACGCGAACAGCGCCAGCGCGGCAACAATGTGGCCAGACAACTCCACCAATAAAGCGCCTGTCGGGTGGAAGACCGGTTGGGCGGCGGCGTGTTGAACCGTTCCCAGCCGTAAGCGGCGAGTAGCAGGCCGCGCAAACGATATGCTACCAGGCTGGTGTGGCCTGCCATCACATAGACCGCCCAGAGCGTGAGGAAACCGGCGCGCCTCCCCTATGACGTGTTCACCCTCGATCGCACGGTCCCGCGCCGTCAGGGGGCCACAAAGTTTATCGAAAAGGCTGTCATGAAAGTTCAGGCTGCCGCTACTGGCTACGCAGGGGGTTACGAACCGTGGACCGCGTGGTCCCTCAGCGTCTGGCCGCGGTCGCTGACACTTGGACCAAGTCAGTCCAGCTATAAGTCGATCCAAATATCCTGCTGGTAGTCGAAGTAGCGGTCCACCCGCATCCCGTTCCACCGGTACTTCAGATGGCGCTCCTGCCGGGGGATGCCGACCGCGCGAGGCCTAAAAGCGCCGACGCAGGTTCCGTCCGCCCGGCGAACACTGGGATAAACCACGCCCATGGCACCGTTGTCACGAAGCCCGCGAGCGTAGGCCTGGGACACTGAGTAGTTATCCGGGTCGAGCACCTGGCTGCGATGCGGCTCGGCCAGGGCCGCAATGTCCTCCAACTCCTCTCCTACGGTGCCCATCAGCACGCGCATGTCCTCCATGCGGACTAGGTCACCACTGTCGCGCGCGAACACCTCAAAGTGGTGGACCGTCTCGGCGATGGCCGTCTGAAGCTCTGCCGCGGCGTAATAGACTCCGAAGGTGCCGTCACTGAAGCGCGAACCCCTGCGGTTAATATGGGTGAAGGACGCCATGACATAGCTGGCGCCAGGGCCGGACACCCGTTCCTCTGGCGGCACCAGCGCGATTTCACCGACCTCGTCCCGCACTCGAGGGTTAGTGAGTTGTTCCAGCAAAATCAGCGCGTCCCAGACGGCCGGGTCGGGCGTCAGGCGCTCAAACAGGTTGATCGGCGGGTAGCGTGAGGCGATGATCCGCCAGGCTTGCGGCCAGTCGATGCGGCGTGTCGACAAAGATCAGCTCCAGGGCGCCCGCGCCGCGTCGAGGTAGTTCCGCACCTCGGCCAGATCGGTGACGTCCCCCGCGCACATGCGAGCAAGCGGCGTCTGGCCGCCTACCGCTCGGTTTGGCCGTTTTACCCAGTCATCGGCGAGGTGCGGGTCGGAGTAGAGGATTTGCAGGGCCTTGTAGATGCCCGCGACGTACCCGATTCGGCGAAGTGTGTCGGCCGGCACCCGCACGGCATTGCCTGCACGCCAGGCGTAGTAGGTTCGTTCCGCAGGGGTGCCGAGAATGATACGGGCCTCCTCCGCCGTAGCGCCCCAGGCGTCCACGATATGGAAGAACCCGCGCAAGGCCGCGACAGGGTCTACCTTCGACGGGGCAGGGCGGACCTGTTCCTTTGCAGCCAGCATTGGCACCTCATCCTTTGCAGAATATATGGATCTTACTGCTAATTTGCAAGCCTGTTTGAGGCGAGTACGAGCGGCTGCTCAGGCGTGGCGATCCTACCGGCGCCGTACCCCTCGGGGCAAGCGTGAGTGGCTTGTCCCGTCGCGCTTGACAGGCAGCTCGAGCCGCCTCGCAGGATCGCCGGTTTCGTCAGTGAGTTCGAGGCCGAGTTCGGGGCGGCGAAAGCCGCGGTCGCACGGGCCGAGGGCGGCGTCCGATCATGCTGCATGGCTCTCACGAAAGCCTCGTATAGCCGAGATCTGATAATGAGGTGTTGGTTGAGCGGCTGAGCGAGAGCGACGGCGACGTCCTTCCGCGCAACGCCCCCTGCGAGGCCGTCCATGAGGGTGGATGAGATCGGAGCGTCTGGCGTGGCACACGGTATTTGTGGTCCAGTCTCCTGCAGAGGAGACGTCGATGAAAAGCCGCCTGAAGGATCGTGCCGGCGCAATTGCGCCGATGCGTGCTGTTGCTGCGCCGACCGCGCAGGAGCGCCCGATGCAGCGGCTGCTGCTGAGCGGGTGTCCGGATTTCTGGCGGCTATGGTCGGTCGGCCTCGTCGTTTTCACCGTACGGTGGTTGGAGACTGTTGCGGTGGGGGTGTTCGTCTACCAGCATGGCCGGTCAGCCTTTCTCGTTGCTATGATGACCATGCTGCGGTTGCTGCCGATGGGGCTGTTTGGCGCCTTCATCGGCGCCTGGGCGGAGAAGATCGAACGGCGCATCACTCTGATCCTGGTCGTTATGCTGATGCTGACGACCTCCACTGGCTTGGCGTTACTGGCATATAGCGGCCACCTCGCAGTCTGGCATCTGGCGGTGGCCAGTTTCCTCAATGGCCTTGGGTGGGCCACCGACAATCCGGTGCGGCGGGTGATGATCGGCGACGTTGTCGGCGGCAGTCAGATGAGCACCGCAATGTCGCTCGATGTGGGAGCCAACAACGCCAGTCGCATGGTGGGACCGACCGTCGGCGGATTGCTGCTCGCGGGCGTCGGTATTCAGGGCGTCTTCACACTCAGCGTGGCGCTGTACGCCTTCGCATTGTACGCTGCGTTCCGCGTGCGCTATCATAACGTGGTCTTGACCGGATCAGCCCCTGTTCTGGCGCGCATCGTCGAGGGACTGCGGCTGGTGCGCGGCGACCGCAGACTGATTGGTACGTTGAGTGTCACGGTGATCTTCAACGTGTTCGGCTGGCCCTTCACGAGCATGATCCCGGTGATCGGCCAGAATCACCTTGGGCTCGGCGCCACAGGCATCGGTATTCTGGCCAGCATGGACGGCATTGGCGCGTTCTGTGGCGCGATACTGCTAGCGCTGTCGCTGCGGCCGGCCTGGTATGCCCGCGCCTATCTCGGGGGCGTGACGATCTATATGGTGATGCTGAGCATTTTCGCCTTTGCGACGTCGCCGGGGATCGCTGGGGGCGCCCTGATGTTGACCGGCCTCGGGGGCGCCGGGTTCAGCACCATGCAGGCGACGCTGGTCTATCTCGCCGCGCCACCGGAGATGCGCTCACGTATCCTTGGCGTGTTGTCGGTGTGCATCGGCGTTGGCCCTGTCGGATTTATCGCCCTCGGGCTGCTGGCAGATGTAATTGGAGCCCAGTGGGCCACGATGGCGTCGGGATCGGCTGGGCTGCTTTGCCTGGTACTTACACGCCCACTCTGGCGACACATCTAGTGCGGCGATTCCGGGAAATCGCCCCTACCCGATCAACCTATCTTGAGTTGCCCCGCCACGTTCGGGCCGCCCGCCATGAGAGTCGTTTCTTGGAAACGCGGTACTCTTGTGTTCGTCATTTCAAGTAAGAGGCACATAAACTTACCAGGAACTACTTGCTTTATCTCAAGCTGTTTAATGTGGCCGCCCCTGTAAGCCAGGAGGCACGATCAGGAAACGATGATTGATCATGCTCTGATGAGCGGGTTGGTTACCGCCCACCCGGTGATGCGTCGGGGAATAAAGTATTGCACTAGATGCGATGAAACGGGACACTGGACACTAAACGTTGCGCGTTGACCGCCTCACCGTTGCTCGGCCGTTAACCCTTGCCGCCTATGTGCCATCGTCCGCCCGCTTGGGAGGCCAACTGAAGCGCGCCGACAAAAACAGGACGCTCCGCCAACAGTGGAGTTGACTTGGCTGCGAACTTGCCACGCGCTGGGCAACTAATTGGATTACACGAACTACGAAGCAAAAAAGGGGGACCGGTCAATGGCCGAACTGGTGTTGCGCCGCCAACTTCCTAATGACGCTAGCATACGCGACCGACCTGGCCACCGGTCAGTCACGCGATTTCGCGCTGCGGTCTTGCGCGCTGGCGATGCGGCTAGCCTGACTTATTCAACGAATTTTGCGGGATCGCGCCAAAGGCGCGTAGGGCATAGCTGTCCTACGCATTGGTTTCAGCACAAATTCGCAACGAAAATGCCAGGCGTAGGGGTTTTCGGAACATAGCGCTTGCAGGGACACACGCCCCAATAAGCTCCACGACCTCCAAGCAAAAGTTTGTTCGTGCCAGGCCACCACGTCCTTCAAGCATGGCGTTTTTCAAGGGCTTGCTGCGTTGCCGAAGGCGCGATCGGTCGTCGAAACCCACCCAGCGGGCAAGTTAAGCGACCGTCACTTTCGTTTTCACGGAGTTCGCAATAAAACAAGCTTCATGAGCTTCATGATGCAGGTGATCTAGCCTCGCCTTTTCAGGAGCTTCGCCTATCCATTCGATCTGCGGGTGAAGAGCAACCTTCGTCACGGCTCGCCTGCCCGGCGCGATCTCTTCCATCACGCCCTCGGCATGGTCGCGATAAGCGGCAACGGTAAAGCCTGCCAGTCGCGCTACGTGTAGGAACGATAGCATGTGGCAGTTCGACAGGGCGGCGACCAGCATTTCCTCCGGGTCAACAGCTTCCTTCACGGCCCACTTTCCGACCACGTGCGGCGAGGCCGACGCAGGAACGACCGTCCCACCGTCGAATTTCAACGTGTGACCTCGGCTATAGCGGCCGTTTAGAAAGTCTTCGCCGGTGGTGAGCTTCCAATCAATGTACGCGGTATAGGTTGCCATCGTCGCCGCACTCCAGGGCGACCGCGGTCCGATCGAGAACGGACCCGGCCTCGAAGTCTAATCCAGTGTCGGGTGCTTCGTATGCCAGTCTGTGACCGACTGGTAGGCATGACCAGCCCGCAGCAGCAGGCTCTCCGACAGGTGCTTGCCAACGAGTTGGAATCCGATCGGCGCACCGCGCCTGTCAAACCCGCCGTTCAACGTGATCGCCGGCTGCCCGGTGAAATTGAACTCGGCCGTGTAGCGCAACAGATGCGAGATGTCCCCCTTCTCCATTTCGATCTGTTGAGCAGCGCCTGGCGCCGGGTTGCCCTTCACCATCTCGATCCATTCAGCAGCACCGGGCGTCGGCTTGGCCATCACCGGCACCAGCAGCACATCGATGTCCTGGAACACAGCGGCGACCTGTCCCGCAAACTTACCTCGAGTAATTTGCGCTTTGCCCAAGTCGAATGGCGTTACCTTCCGGCCCGCCTCGATGAAGCCCCTCAACCCGGGACCATAGGCGTCAGCCTGATTGGGATAGGTCGCTTCGTGGGCAATTGCCGTCTCGACAGCGCACAGATCGCCCCAAGCGGCCGAGGCATCGGTGATCGACGGAAAGGTGACCGGCACAAGCCTGGCGCCAAGGTCAACCAGGACTTCCTTGGCGGCTGTCAGCACGGCCCGCACCTCTGGGTCCGTCGGTTCGAAGGCGTAGGCCTCGGCGATGCCGACTTGGAGTCCCCTGATACCGCCGCCGATTTCGGAAACATAGTCCGGGACTGGGGCCACACAGCGGTCGGATCATTGGGATCTGCCCCGGCGATCGCTGCCATGATGGCAGCAGTATCCGCCGCGGTGCGCGCCATCGGCCCGATGTGGTCGAGCGACTCGGACAGATGACAGATGCCGTAGCGGCTGACCCGGCCCCATGTCGGCTTCAATCCGGTCAGCCCGCAGCCGGCGGAGGGGAACCGGATCGACCCACCGGTATCCGAACCGAGCGATGCGTAGCAAAGCCCGGCGGCGGTCGCGGCACCCGAACCGCTCGACGAGGCACCGGTCCAGACCTCGGCGTTCCACGGATTGACCGGCGTCTTCATCTTCGGGTGATGCGTCGCGTAGGCACCCTCGGTCATGCTGAGCTTGCCGAGAAGGATGGCGCCGGCCCGCTCCAGCCGCTCGACGACGGTCGCGGTATAGGGCGGGACAAAATTCCGATGGATGAACATGCCCGCGGTGGTCGGGGCAAAACTGGTGTAGCACAGGTCCTTCACGGCGATCGGCACGCCATGCAACGGCCCCCGGTAGAAGCCCCGCCGCAACTCCGCTTCCGCCTCCCGCGCTTTGGCGCGGGCCCGATCGGCCAGCACCGTGGTATAGGATTTCAGCGCCCCGTCGTGCTGCGCGATCCGCGCGAGCAATGCCTCGGTGACGCCAGTCGGTGTCAGCGCGCCGCTGCGCAGGCCTGCCGAAACGTCCATCAGGCTTAGGTAGTGCACGTAATCCGATGCCATGACTTGAGTTTCCCTCGTTGAATACCGTCTCGTTGAATGCCGTCAGGACCGTCTGGCCTCAGGTTTTCCGCCAGTCTCCCAGCGCCTCGACACCGGCCGCCGCGCGCAGCACGACTGCATCCTCGAAATGCCGGCCAACCAGCATAAGCCCGATCGGTAATCCGCCCCGCATCGCGCACGGCACGCTGATTGCCGGATGGCCGGTGGCATCGAGTGACGCTGTATTGCCGATCATCGGCAGGGCACAGTCCAGGGCCTCGGCGAATGTCGCCTGCGTCGGTGGCATCGGCATCGCCGGGAACGGGATGGTCGGCAACGCCACCACATCGCAACGACCAAACGCGGCGGTGTATGCGTCCCGCACCTTCCCGCGAAGCGCCTGGGCCTTGGCGTAGTAGTGCCCGTGGTAGCGGTTCTGCATGATGCTCGCCCATCAGCAACATAGTCAGTGCCGACGGGCTGAGAGCGTCCCCTCGCTCCCGCCAGCCCTGCGCGAAGGCGTCCAGCAACCCCATCGAGGTAAAGCCCTCGGCATAGCCGCCGGTCCCGGCGCCGAACATCAACGCGGCGGTGCCTTCGGCGACGATCGCTGTGAAGATGGCGAACATCTCCTCGTGCGCCGGGACGGCAATCTCTTCGAGCTCCGCGCCCGCCGCCTGCATTCGCGACAGCGTCTCACGCACCGCGGAATCGCTGGCGGGGTCGCTTTCCGGCCGCCCGAAGCCCTCTTTCATGACCCCGATCCGCATCCCGCGCAGCCCCCCGCCTAGGGCGGCGAGATAATCCACCTGCGGGATCGACGCCGGCTGCCGCGGATCCAGTCCGTCCGGACCGGCGACAACCGTCAGCAGCCGCGCCACGTCCTCGACTGTGGCACCCATCGGCCCACAATGATCGATGCTGGCTTCCAGCGCGCAAATGCCGGTGTATGGCACCAGCCCATGCGTCGGCTTGAGCCCGACCACGCCGCACCAGGCCGCCGGAATGCGGATCGATCCGCCCTGGTCGCAGCCCAATGCCATCGGCACATCGCCGGCCGCGATCACGGCCCCACTGCCGCTCGACGAGCCACCCGCGGCGAAACCCGGGGCGCGCGGATTGACCACGCGCTTCGGCCAACTGGTGTGGCTGTGACCGGAAAAGCTGAGGTTCTCGCAAACCGTCTTCCCGTGGATGGTGCCCCCGGCGGCTAGGATACGGGTCACCACGGTGGCGTCGCAGTCGGCGACGAACCCATCCAGCACCCGCGACCCGTTGCGCAGCGGCAGTCCACGAACTGAAGTGTTGTCCTTGATGCCAACTGACTTGCCGGCCAGCAATCCCTTACCGGAGCCGGTAATCGGCCCCAGCCAAGCCCACGCTCCGAACGGATTTTCTTCCGCCGTAGGCGCTCGGCCGGGTGGGCGCGGCGACATATCCGCCCCCGGTATCACCGGGTCGGGCATCGCGTCCAATTGCTGCATCGCGGCCACAGACTTGTCGAGGGCGGCGCGCATGGCCGTCGCGTTTTCGGTGCTCAGCGGCGGCAGGCCGAGGCGGTTCGCCCCATCCTGCAGATCCCGAATGCTCGGGCCCGAGAACCCCACCGGTCAGGCCGCCTTCGTGGCAGGTGTCGGCACCGCGGCCGCACAGGCGACGACCTCGTCCGTCGTCATGACGTCGGCGAACAGCGTCGTCATGTTAACGAGCGTCGCGTTGTGCTCCGCGTCCGTCAAAGCCCCATTGCCATCGCTGACAAAGATGACCCGGTAGTTGCGTTGCATGGCATCCCGAGCAGTGGACTCTGCAGCAGCAGTTTGTCAGCGTGCCGGTGATAATCAGGGTATCGATCGCCGCCGAACGCAGCTTTTCATCCAGATCGCAGGCACCGGGGACAAAGGCGCTGAAGCGCGTCTTGTCGACGATCCAGTCCGAAGGCTGCACATCGAGTTGCGGCCACAATGCGAAATGGTGTCTGTCCGGACCAAACGCCGCCTGCATCTCGTCGCGGCGGGCGCGGTTGAACATGGCGTCGTAGAACGCCGTCCAACTGGCCAACGCACCGGCGTCGGTCATAAACCGCAGGTAAACAATCGTGCCGCCAGCATCGCGCACCGCCTTGGTGATGCGATTGACGTTGGGCACGATCTCGCGCGCCGTCGGCACCTCGACGGGGGCGCCTTGCTCCATGAAGCCGTTCTGCAGGTCGACCACGACATGCGCGGTGCGACGCGGGTCGAGATCGGCGAACATATGCCGCTCCGCACGGACCCGGGCAACGCGGTCCAGGATCGTGTCGGGAATTTCGATCGTATGCATCTTGGCTCCTCTCCTGTGCGAAGTCGTTTGCGGTTGCTCAGTGCCTCATCGTCAGGCCGCGTGATGTGCCAGGGCGGCACGACGCACGTCCGCCACTCGCAGGCAGGACGCAGTGTGGTTCGCCCCGACCACCGTGCGGTCTGGGAAGGCGGCCGCGCAGGCGGCGATTTCGAACTTGCAGCGTGGCGCGAAGCTGCAGCCTCGCGGCAGGTTCCTGAGATCCGGCGGACTCCCGGGAATGGCCTCGATCTGCGTGTCGCGCGACTGGCCGTGCACCGTCGAGGACAGAAGGCCGAGTGTGTAGGGGTGTGCCGGACGCATCAGGACGTCGGCGGCGCTGCCATATTCGATGATCCGTCCGGCGTACATCACGGCGACCTTGTCGGCGATTTGGGCCGCCACGCCAAGATCGTGGGTGACGAAGATCACCCCCATGCCGAACTCGCGTTGCAGGCCACGCAACATCACCAAAACCTGGATCTGCACCGTTGCATCCAACGCAGTCGTCGGCTCGTCTGCCAGCAGCAGCGACGGGCGGCAGGACAGCGCCAACGCCATCATCGCGCGCTGGCGGAGGCCGCCTGACAGCTCATGCGCGTAGGCGCGCAGGCGGCGTTCCGGCGATGGAACCTTGACCAGTTGGAGCAGTTCCAACGCCCGTGCCATCGCAGTCGATCGCGAACAGCCCTCATGGCGCATCACCGTTTCGGCGATTTGGTTGCCGATGCGATAAACCGGATCGAGCGCGGTCATCGGCTCCTGAAAGATCATCGAGACCACGGGACCGCGCACCGCGTTCATGGCACTCTCGCTCAGCGCCAGAATGTCGTGTTCGCCAACGCGGATGCTGCCGCTGATAACCGTCCGCCGCGGCGGGTGCAGCCGCAGGATCGAGCGCATCGTCACCGACTTGCCCGAACCGGACTCGCCGATGATACACAACACTTCGCCCGGCAAGACGTCGAACGACACACCGTTGACGGCGGCGACCGTGGCTTCGCGGCTGACGAAATTGACCGTCAGGTCGCGGATTTCGACCAGCGGGCGGACTGCCGCGTCCGACGGGAGGTTGCCGTCCATCAGTGCACCGCTCCGGCAGGCGCGGCCTTGCTGTGACCCGACCCAGCATGTGCCATGTGGCACGCAACCAGGTGGCCGCCTGCGTCCGGGTTCCAAGGGCCGCCCAAATCCGAACCCGGTAGATCAGTGATCGACGCACCCAGCATGGGCATCTTCGCCTCGCAGACCGGTTCGGCGTACGGGCAGCGCGGCCGGAAGCGGCACCCGGACGGCGGATTGATCGGGTTCGGCGGATCGCCGACCAAGGGGGGGGTGTCGATGCGGTCGGCCGGATCGACCGTCAGGCGGCATGCCAGTAGTGCCGCGGTGTATGGGTGGCGTGGTGCCTCGTAGATCGCCGCGACCGGCCCAAGCTCGACCACCTGGCCAAGATACATCACCAGCACGCGGTCCGCGACGTACTGAACGACATGCAAATCATGCGAGATGAAGATGTAGGTCAGGTCGAATTCTCGCTTGAGCTGACCGAGCAGGTTCAGCACCTGGGCTTCTACCGATTTGTCGAGAGCCGATACTGCTTCATCCAGGATCAGCATCCGCGGACCCAGCGCCAGCGCTCGGGCAATATTGACGCGCTGCTTCTGGCCGCCTGAGAGCTCGTGTGGGTAGCGCCCGGCGAAATGCTCGGGCTGTAGCCCGACCCGCCGCAGTAGCTCCCGCGCCGTCTCCTTCGCCTGAGCGCGCTCCATGCCATGGACCCGCGGCGCATAGGCGATGGACTCCTCCACCGGCATCCGCGGATTCAGCGACGAGTAGCTGTCCTGGAACACCATCTGCATGTTGCGCCGCAGCTCGCGAAGGGGCAGGCCGTTGGGGACGCCGACCGGATCGCCGTCAAAGACCAGTTCGCCGGCGTCCCTGGTCAGCAAATGCATGAGCAGTCGCGCCAATGTGGATTTGCCGCAGCCGGACTTGCCGACGACGCCCAGCGTCTCGCCCTTCAGCACCGTGAACGATACGCCGTCCACGGCCTTTACCTCTGCCACCTTCCGGTTGAGGATGCCGCCACGTATCGGGAAATACCGTTGCAGGCCCTTGGCGATCAGCATCGGTTGAGCCTTGCCGCCACGATCGGTCTGCTGACCGAGCAACACTCCGGATCGGTTTTGCGGCGAAGCGGTCATAGCGCGGTCCCGATCCTGGTCATGCCTTGACGTCCATCGCTTGTCGCAGTCCATCGCTGACCAGATTGAAGGCGATCGAGGTGATCAGGATGGCGACGCCCGGCATCGCGCACACCACGGGCTGCACGTAAATCGCCTGCCGCAAGGTGGACAGCATCAGGCCCCAGTCCGGCGTGGGTGGGGACACACCCAGGCCGAGGAACGACAGGCCCGACGCCAGCAAGATCGACGCCGAAACGAGGGTGGATGCATAGACCAGTGTCGGCGAGACTGTATTGACAAGAATGTGGTTGAACACGATCGACATTGTAGAAGCTCCGCTAGCGCGTGCAGCATCGACAAAATCCATGCTGCGGATCTGACTGGTCGCCGTCTCCGCGACGCGGCAAATCGGCGGCGTGAGGACGACCGTCAGGGTGACGAGTTGGTTGACCATGCCGCCACCAAGGCTTCCGGAAATCGCCACCGCCAGCAGCACGGACGGAAATGCAAAAAACACGTCCATGGTGCGCATGATGATCATGCCCAGCCGGCCGCCGGCATAACCCGCGACCACGCCGAACAGACCACCGATAATAGTTGCCGCGAACACCGGCAGGATGCCCATGAGTAAAGAGGTGCGACCGCCATAAAGAAGGCGAGACAGCATATCGCGGCCCTGTTCATCGGTGCCGAGATAGTTGGTGCGGAAGAACAACGGTTTCAACCTGTGCGCCATGCTGGCTTTGTTGGGATCGAACGGCGCCAGCACCGGCGCAAACACCGCCGACAGCACGATCAAGATGATCAGGGCGAGAAAGAACAGCGTCACGTAGTCATAGCGCAGCCGCTGCCAGACGTTTCCCCAGTAGCCGCGCATGATGCGTCGGAGCCACTAAGGCAGCCGGCGTCGTCCTTTCGGAAACCACGGACAGGCCGCTCATCCGCGTTTGATCCGTGGGTCAACCGCCGTCTGCAGCAGATCGACGATCAGGTTGATGGCGACGAACGCCATCGCTAGCACCAGGATCGTGCCTTGCAGCAACGGAATGTCCCGGCTCAGGATCGCCTTGTTGAGCAGGAAGCCTGTGCCGGGCCAGGTGAAGACGGTCTCGACCAGGATCGACCCACCGATGAGATAGCCTAGTTGCAAGCCGAACATTGCCAGGATTTGCGGCAGCGCGTTGCGGATGGCGTGGACGACGATAGCGGTGCTGCCCAAACCGTTTGCACGCAACGTCTGAACAAAGTCCAGCGCGAGCACCTCGGCGATGGACGAGCGCGTGGTGCGCATCAAGATGCCGAGTGGGGTCATGGCCAGTGCAATGATCGGCATGATGGCGTATTTCGCCTCTGACCAGCGGAACCAGCTGAAATTGTCCGAACCGGCCGACCCCATGCCCGTGGCGGGGAGCCAGCCGAGTTCAACGGCGAAGACGATGACCAGGATCACGCCGAGCCAGAAACTCGGCACGCTGATTTCGAGCACCGCGATCGCTGTGGAGATCCTGTCAAGGAAGCCGCCGATGCGGGTCGCGGCAAGTATGCCCAGTCCAAGGGCAATCGCAAAGGACAGGATCACGGAGATTACCGCGATTGGGACGGTGTTGGCCAGAGCTCTGGTCACCTCGCCGAGCACGGGACGGTTGGTCTGGATTGAGATTCCGAGATTGCCGGTCACGGCGTGCCCGAGCCAGATCAAGTATTGGATCGGGATTGGCTTATCGAGGCCGTATGCGTGTTGCAGTTCAGCGATGTCTTTCGCGGTCGCATCGGGCGGCAGCAAGCTTTGCACCGGATTGCCTGGTGCCAGGTAGATGAGCGCAAAGCAGATCACAGTCACGCCGATGCTGATCGGTATCGTCATAAGAATGCGCCGGGCCGCATAAAGCCACATACTAGGCTCCTTGCCGGCGGGCGGGCGCCCACCGGATTGGGTGTGGGGCTCAGGTTTAGATCAGGGGCCGACCGTGATCGGCGTCAGATCCTGGAACCAGCTTTGCGCCTGCACAAACCCATGCACCTTGGGTGAGATTGCCCTCGGGTTGAGGTCGTGAGCGATGAAGATTTCCTGGGCGTCGGCGATCGCAGTCTCGTGAAGCTTCGCGATCAGCTTGTCGCGGGTCGGCACATCGAACGTGGACAATGCCTGCTCACCCAGCTGATCGATGGCCGGATCGGTGAAATAGCCCCAGTTCCAACCGTTAGGCGGCTGATAGCGGGTCATCGTGCCTTTCATGACGCCTTGCACGGGCTCGATCGATGACAGGCTAACGTTGATTGCGTCGTATTTGTCATACTTGTGGGAGCCACCGATGAACACGTCGATCAGGGAATTCCAGTCCATCGGCGCCAGCGTGACCTGGAAGCCGGCGGCGTCGAGCTGCTCTTTCACCAGTTCATTCATCGGCAACGGCTGCATCTGCCCGGAGCCCGAGGTCGAGATGCCGACTGTGAACTTGCAGGGCATGCAGCCGGCTTCTTTCAGCAGTGCTTTCGCTTTGTCGAGATTGAAGGTGTACTGCATAGGTTGGCCGTACCAGACCTGCGATTTAATGAATTTGCCATAACCGGGCGTTGCGACGCCTTGCAGCATGTCCATCAGTTCGTCGCGGTTAATTGCATAGTTGGCGGCCTGCCGAACGCGAAGGTCGTTGAACGGCGGCCGGTCGACGCGTAGCTGATAGTCCCAGTTATGCGGATAGGGCACCGTGATGATCGTCATCCCGCCCTCCTTCAAGCGCGGGATGGTGTCGGGGGACGGCGCCTCGATAAAGTCGACCTGACCGGCCAGCAACGACGCAGCTCGGGTGGAGGCTTCCGGCATCGGCAACAAGACTAGCCGATCGTGTTTGGGAATCCGACCCTTGTCCCAGTAGTCTGTGTTCTTCACAAGTTCCAGGCGCTCATGCGGCACGACCTTGTCGAACTTGTATGGTCCGGTGCCGGCCGGCTGTTTGGCGTACGCGGCGTAGTCGTTGTTGAGCTTGGTGACGGCACAATTGGAGACCTGAAAGTAGCCCGTGATCTCGTATGGGAGCAGCGAGTCCTCGATCGCCGTGTGCGCGGCGATGGTGTAGTCGTCGATCTTGTCAACGTTAACGATGTTGGTGATCTGCCAGCCCTGCATCGCGTGGTGTCGCACGTTGTACTGGGGCGACTTCGGAATCCGCCACGCGGTGGAAATTCCACACCGCCGAGTCTGCATTCCAGTCGCAGCCGTCATGGAACTTCACCCCGTGGCGGAGTTTGAAAATCCAGGTCTTATGGTCGCTCGGATCGATTGCCCAGCTCTCAGCCAGCGCAGGACGAATCTCCGGCGCCCGCTCGGAATGGGAAAGATCCCATTCGATCAGGCTGTCGTAAATGGAAAACCCGACGAAGCGAAAACCCTCGTAGCCCTGGTCGGGAGCCCCGGTCCAATCGGGGATGTCGGCGGCGCTCATGGCGACCCGTAGTACTGTCTCGGCGCGGGCTGTGCCGGTGGCCAGCGTGAGGCTAGCGGCACAAGCAATGCTCAGGGAGCGCAGATGACGAGAAATGGCGAGGTACGGCATTCTGCTGGTTCTCCCGATCAACGATCACGTGTTCGCGGCGGCAAACGTGCGCTTGCCGTCGCGTTGAATTCCCGCTGGCGTTGCATCAGGCAAACCCTGTGCCAGCGCTACATTCCGGTCGAGCCGAACACCAGCGCGCGTCATTGCACACTCTTTATGCAATTTTCTTAGAAACCCACCCTCTTGAACGCTCTTTCATCATCCTGCTTGATACAGATGTCCGTATATGCAGATCATGTCATTTCAGATGAAACTAGATCGGTTTAGCGACACTATTGGTCGAACATGATGATCGGTGTAAATCGGTCCATACTCGGCTTGGGGTGCCGATCCGGAAAGATCCCTTGGCGGCAGGTCTTATCCGGCCAAGACGGGCTGGCGGCGAGGGATGCCCCGGCCGTAATAAGGATCAGGGACGCGCGCCCACCCGCTTGATCTGGTATCCCCTCCGCATTCGTGGCATACCCCTTGCTTTCACGACCGTGAACCGAGGCGCAGAAATCTTCGGCCGGCGGCCGTGCAACAGGAGCAAGAAAAATGGGCAAACGTCGAAGAATAGCCGTCGCCTCGATCGCGTGCGGTGCACTCGCCTGCGTTGCAGTGGGGGGGGCATTGGGGTGGGCCGCCCCCGCGAGAGCGGACGACAAGCCACCACTGAAGGTCGGCGTCCTGGAGGATCACTCGGGGGACATCGCCATCTTCACCATGCCAAAGGTGCACGGCGCCCATCTGGCCGTGGACGAGATCAACGCGGCCGGGGGCATTCTCGGCCGGAAGGTCGAGATCGTTGAGTACGATCCGCAGTTCGACAACGCGAAGTTTCAGGAATTCGCCCGCCGCCTGATCGAGAAGGACAAGGTGGAGGTGATCTTCGGTGCGGCCACCAGCGCCTCACGCGAGGCGATCCGGCCGATCATCGACAAAGACAACGCCTTGCTGTTCTACGCCCAGCAGTACGAGGGCGGGGTGTGCGACGGCAATGTGATCGGCACCGGTGGGCTGCCCGAGCAGCAGTTCTCGACGCTCATCCCGTACATGATGGAGAAGTACGGCAAGAAGGTTTACATCATCGCGGCGGACTACAATTTCGGCCAGATTTCCACCGAGTGGACGAAGAAGCTGGTTACCGATGCCGGCGGTCAGATTGTCGGCACCGAATTGATTCCGCTCGGTGTGTCGCAGTTTGGCCAGACTATCCAGAACATCCAGAAGGCCAAGCCCGACTGGCTGATGTCGCTGGTTGTCGGCAACTCGCAGTCCGCATTCTATGAGCAGGCAGCGTCTGCCGGATTGCACATCCCGATGGGCAGTTCCATAACCATTGGTCTCGGCTTCGAGCACAAGCGGTTCAAGCCACCGACCATGGAGGGCATGCACGTCGCCATCAACTGGTTCGAGGAGATTGACCGCCCCGCGGCCAAGGACTTCGTCAAGCGCTGGCGCGCCAAGTATCCTGACGAGTTCTACATCAACGACATGGGCGAGAACGAATACTCCGCGGTGTACATGTATAAGAAGCTGGTCGAAATGGGCGGCTCGACGGACATCGCCAAGATCCGCGAGCAGATCGCCACCGGCAAGGCCTGCATCGACGCACCGGAAGGTCAGATCTGTATTGATCCGAAATCGCAGCATGCCAGCCACCAGATGACGCAGCTGTCCGTGGCCGCCGACCATTCGGTCAAAGTGGAGAAGACCTGGGATCGTGTGGATCCATACTGGCTCGGTCAGATCGGCTGCGATTTGACCAAGGATGATCCGAAAGATCAGTATACACCTAGCTATCTGCCGAACAAGTAAGTCCGGTCAACTGAGCTTATGACCACAATCGCCTTTCAGACACTTGCCTTCGTGTACCAGGTGGCGGACGTGTTCGCCTTCCTGGTACTCGCAGCGAGCGGACTCGCTATCATCTTCGGCATGATGGGGGTCATCAACATGGCCCACGGCGAGTTCATTACCTGCGGCGCCTACGTCACGACAGCGATGGCCCGGACCGGCGTGCCGCTGCCGCTGGCGATCCTGATCGGTGCGCTCGCGGCCGGTGTCCTCGGCATTATACTCGAGCGGACCATCGTTTTCCGGTTTTACAACCGGCCGATCAACTCGCTGGTCGTCACGTGGGGGGTTAGTTTGATCTTCACCCAAGGCGCACTGCTCGTGCTGGGTTCGGCGTGGACGACGATCGGCACTCCGCTTGGAATCCTGTCGTTCGGCGACTATTCCTTCGCGATCTATCGTTTGGTGATGCTGGCGGTGGCACTTGGAGTCCTGCTGGGCATCTATCTGCTGTTCATGAAGACTCGCTTCGGCGTCCACGCCCGAGCAACGATCGAAAACCCGGCGATGGCCCGTTCGCTCGGCGTTCCCGTCGAGCGGATTTACGCTCAGACGTTCGGGATCGGCGCGGCGCTGGCCGGACTTGCCGGCGGCATCTACGCACCGACCCTGACGCTGAGCCCCACCATGGGCGCGACGTTCGTGGTCGAATCGTTCGTCACCGTCGTGGTCGGCGGGGCGGATGTATTGATGGGCACCGCGCCTGCGTCGGCGGTGCTTGCGATCATTCGGGCCGCCTGTACCGCCGCCTGGGGTCAGGTCTTTGGCCTGATCGGGCTACTGGTCACAGTGTGCATCGTCATTCGGCTGTTGCCCGACGGCTTCAGCGGTTTTCTGATGCGACGACGCGCTTAGAGCATGATCGGATCAGGTTGACCCGGTCATGCTCTGCAACCTTTTGCTTGATCGCGTGATTCACGCCCTCGGACCTTCGGCCATCGTGCGAATAGCGCGTCTTCGACACGACGACGATCATGCTCTGAGACCGGGAGAATGGCATTGCGAGACCTGGCTGCGTTGCTGAATGGCCCGCAGACCATCGGCCGTGGCACCGGTTTCTGGTCCATGGCGGTGCTGGTGGTTGTCCTGGCCGCAATCTACCCGCTGTACGCGGAGCCGTTCGCCGTGGCCAACACGGCGTATTTCGGCGTGTGGGTCTTCATGGCGTTGGGGCTCGGGCTACTGTGGGGCTATGGCGGGATGCTCAGCTTTGGGCAGACAGCGTTTTTTGGCCTGGCCGGATATGCCTACGGCGTCATGGCGATCAATTTCGGCGCTGCCCACTCCTACCCGCTGCTAGCGCTGATATTGGCATTGGCGATCGGAACGGCATTTGCGGCCCTGCTCGGCTACTTTATGATCTATGGCGGGATCAACGGCGTGTTCGTCGGTATCGTCACGTTGTCCGTCACCCTGGCGTTCGCGACTTTTATGAACCAGACGGCGGGACCGGAGTGGCGCATCGGCCGAGCGCGGCTGAACGGCTACAACGGGATGACGCGTATCCCGTCGCTGTCGATCGACTGGTTCGACGGTCATCGCATCAAGTTCGATGGCGCCAACTTCTACTACCTCGTGCTTGTCCTGTTGGTGGTGACGTATTTGGCGCTCCGCGTGTTGGTGAATTCTCGCTTTGGCAATGTTCTTGTCGCCAGCCGGGAGAATCCCGAACGCGCCGAACTTCTCGGCTATGCCATCCGACGCTATCAGCTTGCGGCGTTTGCAATTGGCGGATTCCTGGCCTCGCTCAGCGGTGCGCTCTATGCCGCCTGGGGCAACTTTATCGTGCCCGCTTCGATGGCATTGCCGGCGGCGGCCATGCCGATCATCTGGGTCGCGGTCGGTGGCCGGCAGGATGTGACGGCGACGCTGATCGGCACTTTCGTTGTGCTTTATGCTTTCCAAATGCTCACCGTGGTCAGCCAGCAATATGCGCTGATCGCGATCGGAGCGCTCTTGGTGGTGACGGTCCTGGTGGCGCCGGGTGGCTATGTGCTGTGGGTGGTGGATGTGGCGAGCCGATTGCGCCCCCGTGCGGATGTCCGATCGGACGCTGCGGCGGACGTCGAGATTCGCCTGCGTGAGGGAACGCATGGTGGCTAAGCTGCTTGAGACCCGCAGCCTCACCAAACGATTTGGCGGCGTCACGGCGATTGACGACCTTGACTTCGGCGTCGACGAGGGCGGGGTGCACTGTCTGATCGGCCCGAACGGTGCCGGCAAGAGCACGCTGTTCAAGCTGATCGTTGGCCGCATCACGCCGACTGAGGGCAGCATCTGGTTTCGTGGCCGCGACATCACTGCCCTGCCGACGTCGGAGCGGATCCGTGCCGGCATCAGCATCAAGATGCAGGTGCCAGGGATTTTCCCGGAACTCCCGGTGGCCCAGAACCTGACCATCGCGCTGCAGCGGCATCACAGTCGAGCGGAGACGCGACGCGAGGTGGACCGCCTGCTGGACTTCGCCCAACTGACGAGCGATGCGGCCAAGCCGGCGGGACAGTTGGCACATGGTCAGAAGCAGTGGCTGGAAATTGCCATGGCGATCGGTCTGAACCCGGCGCTGCTGTTTTTGGACGAGCCCACGGCCGGGCTGTCGCCGGAGGAGACATTCAAGACGGGGGAGATGGTGCTGGCGCTGCAGCGTGAAGGAATGACGATCCTGGTGGTCGAGCACGACATGGCGTTCGTGCGCCAGATCGCCGAGCAGGTGACGGTTTTGCATTTTGGGCGGCTGTTCGCGGAGGGGTCGATCGACGAGATCACCGCCAACGAAGACGTACAATCGATCTATCTCGGCACCCCTCACGATGCGATCTGAGACGCTCTTGGAAGTGGCCGGCCTGCGCACCGGTTACGGCAGTTCGCCGATCCTGCAGGGAATCGATCTGAAGGTAGGTCTCGGTGAGATCGTCGCGGTCATCGGACGCAACGGCGTCGGCAAATCGACGATGATGCGTTGCCTGATCGGACAGCTTCGTGTCTGGGCAGGGTCGATCCGTTTCGATGGCATAGACATCTCATCGATGTTGCCGGAGCGGCGAGCGCACCTTGGGTTCGGATATATTCCGCAAGGCCGGGAAGTTTTCGCGCGGATGACGGTGGAGGAGAACCTGCGTGTCGGCGAGATGATCGGCGCGCGCTCGGACAAGAAGCTCTACGATATGGTCTACGAGTTCTTCCCCATCCTGGCGGAGCGGCGCGACCAGAAGGCCGGAACCATGAGCGGCGGTCAGCAGCAGCAACTCGCCATTGGGCGCGCGATGATCGGCAACCCGAAGCTGCTGCTGCTCGATGAACCGTCCGAAGGCATCCAGCCGTCAATCATTCTCGAGATCATGCGGGTGATCCGCCGCGTCAATAGCGAACTTGGGACGACCGTTTTATTTGTGGAGCAAAATCTCGACGTGATCCTGTCGCTCGCGCAACGCTGTTACGTGATCGACAAGGGGCGAATCATCGCAGAACGAGACGCCGATGAGTTGCGGGATCGAGAAGTGGCGAAGCGCGACCTGCAGATCTAGAGGGGGATATCTGAATCCCCGAGAAACCGGCGGCGACCGAGCAGGTTTGGACTGATAGACGGACAGTTCATCTCGCTCCGCTGACTTCGGCACGACGTTTGCTTTTGCTCTCCGACAAGTGTGAGAAGATGTAACCGGAGAGAAAGAGAATGACGCGATGGATCAGACGGACCGTCTTCCTCGCCGCGATGACGGGACTGGCCCTATTCGGGGGAGGCAAACCTGCAGCGGCGGCCGACGATATCGTGATCGGCTTTTCGGTGGCTCTCTCCGGACCGATCCAGGCCTACGACGGCGACAGCACACGGATGGCCAAGCTGTTCATCGACCAGACCAATGAAAAGGGTGGGCTCCTCGGCAAGAAACTTCGCGCAGTGGATGCCGACACCAAATCCGACCGGGCAGAGGGCGCTAAGGCAGGGCTTGCCGTCGTCCAGGCAGGCGCTGTGATGGCGTTCGTGACGTGCGATTACGACTACGGCGCTCCGGCCGCGCTACAGGCCCAGCGTGCCGGCATAATCTCGGTGTTCCTCTGCGCGGAGGATCCGAAGGCCGGCATCCTGGGGGTGGGCAATCTCTCCTTCACGGCCTCGGGCGCGGCGCAACTGCAGGGCGCTGTCTTGGCCAAATGGGCGGTCGAGAAGAAGGGCTGGAAGAACGGTTACGTTTTGCTCGACGACAGCGTCGAATACGACAAATCGGTCTGCGCCGGCTATGACTGGATATACCCGATGAAGGGCGGGACCATCGTCGGGCGAGACTCGTTCAAGAATGGCGATGCGTCGATTGCCTCTCAGGTCACGCGCCTGGCGACCGCCATTCGCGAGAAGAAAGTCGATAACGTGATGCTGTGCACGTACGACCCAGGCGGTGCCAGCGCGATACGGCAAATTCGCGCCGCCGGCATCGACGTCCCAATCCTCAGCGGCAGCTCGATGGATGGCAACTACTGGCTCGCGGCGGTGCCGAACCTGAAAGACTTCTATATCGCCGTGCAGGCGGCGGTGGTCGGCGACCCACGGCCGGAAGTCACCGCCCTGGCCGATGCGTTCAAGGCCAAGTACGGCTCCCTGCCGGCCTCGCAATATGCGTTCCCCGTCTACGCCTTCCTGCAACTTTGGGCGAAGGCCGTGACCGAGGCTGGGACAACCGATCCCAAGGCGGTGGCGGCCAAGCTGGAGACGTTTGAAAATGTACCGACTGTTCTCGGGCCACGCAGTTTCACCAACAAGCTGCACATCCAGGTGAAAATCCCGTTGATGATCGAGGATGTGGTCGATGGTGCGGACAAGGTCATCGACGCTCAGGACCTGACCGAAGCCGTGCCGAACGACGTCCTGTACCGCCTGAAGAAGTAAATCGGCCTGGCCCGCGGGCCATGCGCCATGCGGGCCGCCCTCTACCGCAAGGAGACCCGCATGGCCCAGAGCATCGAAGAGCGCCTCGCACGCCTGGAAGCAGATCGAGGAAATCAAAGCACTGAAGGCGCGCTATTGCGCCCTGTGCGACGCCGACTACGAGCCGGACGGATTCGCCGCGCTGTTCATGCCCGACGCGATCTGGGATGGCGGATTGTTTGGGCGCTATGAAGGACGCGAGGCAATCCGTGCTTTTTTCCGCGGCATCAGTGGCAGCATCCGCTTCGCCGCGCATCTCGTGTTGAATCCAATCATCGAGGTGCAGAGCGCTCGATGCCGCGACCGGTCAGTGGCGGCTGATCATGCCGTGCACCGTGACGGCCGACAACGGCGAGGCAGAGGCGCGCTGGTTGCTGAGCGCCTACGACGAAGTCTACGCGCGGCATGAAGGGGCTGTGGCTGTTCCGCTCGCTGAATCTGGCCGTGAACTTCTACGCCCCGCATCTGAAGGGCTGGGCGTAACGGCCACCCCGGCCGCGTCGGGTTGCCGCTAGCCTCAATCCTCCCATTCAAGGTTGCCGCTGACCGCGATCAGTTCGCCGCTGAACAAGCGCCCGGCATCCGAGGCGAGAAACAGCACCATCGCGGCGAGGTCCGCGGGCTCTGTCTTTGCGCGCAATGAAATGAACCGAAGGTAGTCAGCCTCGATCGCCGCCTCTGCGCGGCCGGTCTCGCGGGACTTGGCCGCGACGATGTCCTGCATGCGCCGATTATTGATCATGCCGGGAAGGATCGCGTTGACGCGGATCTTGTGTGGTCCAAGCTCGCGCGCCGCGTTCAGCGTGAGGCCCTCGACGGCGAATTTCGAGGCGACATAGGCGGTCCGGCCGGGCAGGCGGGTACGGGTTGAGCCGCTCGAGAAATTTATGATGACGCCGCCGCCACGCCGTTTCATACCCGGCACAAGGAGCTTCATCGCATGAAACATTGCGGTCACGTTGATGGCGAACGATTGGTCCCAGTCCTCGAGCGCGATGTTCTCGAGCCGCGCGGGCCAGCGATGCCGACATTGTTGACGAGCACGCTGACATCGCCGAACCAGCCGACGGCTCCCGACACGCGCGACAGCGCCGCGGGGTCGCCGACGTCGGCGACAGTTCCGCGCATTCCGGGTTTGCCGCGAGCGTGCGGCCAAGCGTCGCCGAACATCGCAGATATGCACCCGATCGCCGCGCGCGCAAAGGCTTCGGCCATCACCCGGCCGACGCTGTCGCCCCGCCCGTGACAAGAACGTTTCGCCCATCGCGACGCCTACATCCGGCGGAAAAGCCTTCGTCGGCCAGAATTTGCGCCGTGCATGCTCGTGCGTCGTGGAAACCATAAACGCAACGATATTGGCCATGTCCTCGGCACTGAATAGGCTGCCCGCTTGGGTGCGCGCGTGATCGCGTCAGCATGGTTCAGCTGCTTGGTGCGGATGTCGAGGTTCATCGGTGTGGCGGTATTGCCGGGCGAGAGGCAGTTACGCTGATGCCATGGGTGCGAGTTCGATCGCGAGCGCCCGCGTCATCATCGCGATGCCGCCTTCGTCGCGCAGTAACGGCATAGCCGCTGAATCCCATCGCCGCGACCACCGATCCCATATTGACGATCCATCCCGGCGCTGCGCCTTAATCAGCGGGACGACCGCATTGATCGCATTCCAGGTGCCCTTGAGATTGATGTCGACCATCCGATCGTAGTCAGCTTCGGCCGTGCCGCCGGCCGGCGTCGGGTAGAAGATGCCGGCGCTGTTGATCAGAATGTCAATTCCGCCAAGTGACTTGTCCGCCTCGTCCACCAACGCGGCGACTGAGGCGCTCGACGAAGCAACAACGCCTACCACAACGCCCCCCGTTGCCAGCCGGAAGGCAATCGCTTCGCCAATACCCTGCGAGCCGCCGGTAATCAACGCCGTCTTCCCAGGAATGACCACGACGATTTCCTTCGATTTGGCACCGCGTCAGGTGTCCAAACACAGTTGCACGCAAATTGCTTGCCAGTGCCATTCCGCATGCCGCGACATCGCGCACGCGGCACAACGGGAGAGCCTATGCGATTTGCGGTCGATACGGGTGGCACGTTCACCGATCTTCTAGTTGAGGACGATGCAGGCGCACCGCACATGTTCAAGGCACCGACCACCCCGGCAAACCCGATCCAAGGCGTAATCGACGCTCTTGGGGAAGCAGCCAAGGGCCTTGGCCTCACCCTCCGCGACCTGCTGGCCGAAGGCGAGACTTTCATCTACGGCACCACGCACGCTATCAACGCGATCATCACCGGCAATACCGCGCGCACCGCGTTCCTGACGACCAAAGGCCATCCCGATGTGCTGGTGCTTCGTGAAGGCGGACGTGCCGAGCCGTTCAACTATACCGTGCCGTACCCCGAACCCTACGTTCCCCGCTCGTTGACCTGGGAGATCCCCGGTCGGCTGCGCCCGGACGGCTCGGAGTACGCGCCGTTCGACGATGCCGAGACCCGGCGAGTGATCGCCGAACTGAGATCGCGCGAAG
The DNA here is from genome assembly GCA_963733925.1 of uncultured Alphaproteobacteria bacterium. GTDB lineage: Bacteria > Pseudomonadota > Alphaproteobacteria > Acetobacterales > Acetobacteraceae > Rhodopila. The sequence continues at coordinate 66,829 of CAVTFL010000007.1, forward strand.
TAAAGGCCGTCGCGGTCTGTCTGCTATGGTCGATCGTCAACCCGGCCCACGAGCTGCGCATTGCGGCCTTGCTCGATGCCGAGTTGCCGGGTGTGCCCTACACGCTCTCACATCGCCTTAACCCGACTTTCCGCGAGTATAGACGAGCCTCTTCGACCTGCATCGACGCTTCGCTTAAGCCCATGATCGCGGCTTACATGGCCGGACTGACCAAACGGCTGCGCGACGACGGCTTCGCCGGGCGCGTGCTGGTGGTTACCTCCCAGGGCGGCGTGATGGACGCAGCCGATGTGGCCGAGGCGCCCATCCACCTGATCAACTCCGGCCCCTCCATGGCCCCGGTTTCCGGCCGCTGGTTTGCCTCGCATGACGAAGCCAACGACACGGCCGTGATCGCCGACACCGGCGGCACCACCTACGACGTGTCACTGGTGCGGCGCGGACGCATCCCGTGGAGCAGGGAGACGTGGATCGGACAGCCGTATCGCGGCCACATGACCGGGTTCCCGTCGGTCGACGTGCGATCCATTGGCGCGGGCGGCGGCTCGATCGCCTGGATCGACGACGGCGGCATGTTGCACGTCGGACCGCGCAGCGCCGGCGCCGAACCGGGACCCGCCTGCTATGGCCATGGCGGCACCAAGGCGACAGTGACCGACGCGGCGCTCGTCCTCGGGTATATCGATCCGGCATTTTTCCTCGGCGGCTCGATGCAACTCGCGCCCGAGGCCGCCGAGGCGGCGATCGCGCGTGATGTCGCCGGCCCCCTCGGCCTGACCCTCGACGAGGCTGCCGCGGCGGTGATCACCGTCGCGACCGAGAATATGGTGCAGGCGATCCTGGACATCACGGTCAACCAGGGGATCGACCCACGCGAGGCGGTCCTGGTCGGCGGCGGCGGGGCGGCCGGCCTGAATTCGGTGCTGATCGCGCGACGTCTGGAAACGCCGCGTCTGCTGATCCCCGAGGTCGGCGCAGCCCTGTCGGCGGCGGGCGCCCTGATGTCGGACCTGACCGCGCAGTTTCACGCCACGTTGTTCACCCGCAGCACCGAATTCGACTTTGGCCGGGCCAACGCGGTGCTCGAAGCGCTGGAACAGCGGGCGCGGGCTTTCATCGCCGGGCCCGGGCCAGGGATCCCGCGAGCAGACGGTCACCTTCTGGGCGGAGGCGCGCTACCCGGAGCAGGTGTGGGAACTGGAGGTGAAGCTGCCGACGCCTCGTTTTGCCGGTCCGCAAGACGTTGCGGCGCTGGTCGATGCGTTCCACCGCACGCATGAGGAAGTGTTCGCGATTCGTGATGCGGACTTCGCCAATCGAAATCGTCGGCTGGAGCGTCTCGGTCGCCTGCCGCATCCGGGGAGAAGCAAGCGGACTGCTGCGCCGTCGCAAAGCCTGGCGGTGCCGGCGAAGGCGCGCGCATGGCCTATTTTCCCGGCCACGGCCGGATCCCGACGACTCTGCGCCGCTTCGAGACGATCGCGCCCGGCGAAAGGTGAGCGGGGCCGGCGATTATCGAATCGTCGTTCACCACCGTGGTCGTCAATCCGGGCGCGGTCGCCGAACGGCGGGCGTCCGGGAGCCTGTCACTCGATCCCGGTATCGGCTGAAGAAAGGGAATGGCATGAGCGAGGCAACTTCGCGCCGCGGTGACGGCGTAAGGCTTGCGTTGATCAACAACCGGCTGGAGAGCGTGGCGCGCAAGATGGCGAACACGCTGTTGCGCACCGGGCGCTCCGGCGTGCTGAACATCGCCCGCGACTTCTCCTGCTGTATCGTGACGCGTGACGACCGCCTGCTCGCGGCGGCCGAGAGTCTGCCGATCCACGTGCTGTCGGGGCCGGACCTGATGGCCGCTTCGGTCAAGCGATTCCATAAGACCCTGCGGCGCGGCGACGCCTTCCTGCACAACTCGCCTTATCACGGCTGCTCGCACCCGGCGGACCATACGATCCTGGTGCCGGTCATCGACGCGGCCGGGACGCACCACTTCACCGTGCTTGCCAAGGCGCACCAGGCCGATTGCGGCAACAGCCAGCCGACCACCTACATGGGCGACGCACGCGATGTGTACAACGAGGGCGCGCTGATTTTTCCCGCCGTACAGGTCCAAAAGGATTTCGAAAATATCGATGACGTGATCCGCATGTGCCAGATGCGCATCCGCGTTCCCGAACAATGGTGGGGCGACTACCTGGCAATGATCGGCGCCGCGCGAATTGGCGAGCGCGAGCTACTGGCCCTCGGTGCCGAGGTCGGCTGGGACACGCTGCATGCCCATGAGGAGGACTACTTCGACTACACCGAACAGCGGATGATCGCCGCGATCAGGCGGCTCAAGCCGGGAAAGGGCTTTCACACCAGCACGGCACGATCACTTCCCCGGCACGCCCGATGAAGGCATCCCGATCAAAGCGGAGGTGACAGTCGATACCGAACAGGCGATGGTCGACATCGACCTGACCGACAATCCGGACTGCATGCCGTGCGGGCTCAATCTGTCGGAGGCCTGTGCTCGCACCGCGGCGATGGTCGGGACTGTTCAACAGCATCGACCACGGCGTGCCGAAGAATGCCGGGGCTTTCCGTCGCCTGCGTGTCCATTTGCGCGAGGGCTGCATCGTCGGCATCCCGGAGCACCCGACATCCTGTTCCGTGGCGACGACGAACCTCGCCGATCGCGTCTCCAACTGCGTGCAGGCCGCGTTCGCCGCAATGGCGGAAGGACAGGGGCTCGCGGAATCCGGCGCCATCATTCCGCCCGCGGCCGGGGTCATCTCCGGCGCCTCGCCGAACGGCGCGCGCTTCGTCAACCAGGTCTTCCTCGGTCTGTCAGGCGGCCCGGGCGGCCCGGCGACCGACGCATGGCAGACGCTGTGCCACGTCGGCAATGCCGGCCTTTGCTTTCAGGACAGCGTCGAGCTGGACGAGCTGCGCCAGCCGATCCACATCCATTCCCGCCGGTTCCTGCCCGACACCGAAGGCGCCGGGCGGCATAGCGGGGCAAGCAGCATTCTGGTCGAGTTCGGGCCGATCGGCTGCGACATCAGTATCGGCTATGTCAGCGACGGCACCGACAACGCGCCGCAAGGTGTCCGAGGCGGTCTCGATGGCGCGCCGGCCCGTCAGTTTCGCGTAACGCGAAATGGCGAGGCGGAGAAGCTTCCCGGTTGCGCGCAAGTGGAGATCCTGGAGGGTGAACGCGTCCGCTCGTTCTCGTGCGGCGGTGGTGGCTATGGGTCGCCGACTGAACGTGACCCGGGTGCGGTCGCGAAGGATGTTCGCGAGGGCTGGGTCTCGGCGGAACGGGCGCGCACCGTCTATCGCGTCGCTCTGGATCACGCCGGCGACATGGACATGGCGGCGACCGCGGCGTTACGGCGCTGACGACCGGCGCCGAACGACTTCGCATGGATGATCCGCCTGCGCCGAACACCCGCGCTAATTTGCCGGCGCTGCGCCGGGCGTCTCCGCCGCCTTTGGCCGCCCGACCGCGGGCCTGGATGGCCATCCCACTTCGCGCCCGCGTGTCAGCCCCGAGGGACGAAACACCATGATCAGCGCCATGATTATGCCAAGGCCGATCTCCTGGCTGCCCTGCGGCAAATTGCACGGTCGTCGCGCCGACCGGGACGCCGGCCTCCAGATGGCGCAGCACCTCGACGACCAAGGTTACCGCGACGACGCCGGTGACCGCGCCGAACAGGCTCCCGATGCCGCCTACCACCAGCATTGCAATCGTAACGAAAGTCAGGCTCAGGTAGAACGTGTCGGCGGTCAGGATGCCAAGAAAATGCGCATAAAGCGCGCCCGCGACGCCCATTATCGCGGCACTGACCACAAAGGCGATCAGCCGGACTTTCACGATCCCAACGGCGGAGGAACGCGCCGCAACCTCGTCGTCGCGAGACGCGCGCAGCATCAGGCCAAAGCGCGAAACCTGAAATGAGTAAGCGACGACCAGTGCGCCGATCGCGAATATCCACGCGACCCAGGGCCCGACCACAGTGGGGACGCCGATGATCGAACTCGTCGCCGCGGTGACCGATTCCCAGTTGGAGTAGACGCTGTTGACGATCGCCAGGAACGCGAATGTCGCGATCGAGCCGCCGATCCCGGACAACCGCATGATTGCGCTGCCGAGCAACAATGCGACCACAGCTGCCAGCAGCCCGCCACCGGCAACCGCCGGCAGGAAGCCGTACTGGTTCGTCTGCAGAAAATCCGGCAGGCCGGTCAACATCATCTGCTTCCAGTTTGGATCAACGGTGGCCCATGCCGCGGCATAGGCCCCGATGCACATGAAGCCGATATGGCCGAACGAGAGGATGCCCGAATTGCCGATGAAAACATAAAGGCCGATGACGGCGATCAGCCGGATAAGCATCTCGGTGATCGTCACCTGAAGCTGATCACTACCGAACGAGGCAATCGCAACGATCGCCGTCACGGCCAAACACAATGCCAGAAGCGGCCAGTAACGACGGGTGAGCGAGGAGGGTCGAAGGACGGGTAACCGAAGGACGGGCGGATCGCTCCATGAACGTCACACCCGCTCGACGAAGGCCCGCGTGCGCACGATGCCGCTGGGCCGCACAAGCAGGACCAAAATCACAAAAGTGAAGGCAAAAGCGTCGCGGAAGACCCGCAGGTCCTCAGGCAAGTAGGCTTGCAGCATGATCACGACAAAGCCGACGAGAAACCCGCCCACTACGGCGCCAGGCAGGCTGCCCATACCCCCGATCACGGTGGACGACGAACGCGAAGAGCGCGAGCGGCACCCCCATCGTCGGGCTTAGCGTCCCGGTTTGCGACAGGTAGAGGAGCGAGACGGCAGTCGCCAGTATCCCACTGATCGCGAACGCCAGGCCGATGACGAAATTCCCGTTAACGCCAAGATACTGCGCCATCCGGAAATCTTCGGCAGCGGCACGCATCATCACGCCAAACCGCGTCCGCTTCAGGAACAGGGTCAGCGCTACCATCAACACGAGCGTCACGCTGATCGTGACGACCTGCAGCAGCGGAACCCGCAGATCGCCCAGCAATAATGGCCGATCCAGCCCCGACCAAAGATTCGCCGCCTTCGGCCGAGCCCCATAGACCATCAGGATGCCGTTCTGGATCACATAACTGACGGCAAACGATGCAATCATCAGCGTCGGCGCTGTCGCTCGGCGCAACGGCTGGAACACCAGCGCATCCGAAATCAGGGCAACGATCACCACGATCAGCGTCACCGTCGGGATCATCAGCGTCCAGTTCCAGTCGCCGATGAACAACCGCGCGGTCACCTCGAACGATGGGACAATCAAGGCGTACGCCCCGATTGAAATGAAGTCGCCGTGGGCAAAGTTCACCAATCGCAGGATGCCGAAGAGCAGTCCCACGCCAAGCGCCGCGAGGGCGTAGAGACTTCCAAGGCTCGCCGCGTCAATGACGTTCTGAAGCAAACCGATCAACACGCGTCCTCCGTGATGCCATCTCTTTCGTCGTCGGCGCCCGGTTCTTCGCCGAAGCCGAAATAGGCGCGCTTGATCGCCTCGCCGTCCTGCAGGTTGGCAGCGGTGCCGTGCAGCTGGATGTGCCCGTTGCGGATGACGTAGATACGGTCGGCATGTTTAAGAATGCGGTGCGAGCTTTGCTCGTTCAGCAACAAGGTCAGTCCCTCGGCTTGCCGCGCCGTGAGGAGGATCTCGTAGACCTGATCAACAATTCTCGGCGCGAGCCCCAGCGAAGGCTCATCCACCAGCAACAGTCGTGGGCGGGTCAGCAGCGCTCGGGCGATCACCAGCATCTGCTGCTCTCCACCCGAAAGGCGCCCGGCTGGACTGTTGATCCGGTCCTTCAGAGCGGGAAACATGGCCAGCAGGCGGTCGTATCAGCTGCGACGTCACCGCGATCCGATCGCATATAACTCGCAACGTGGAGATTTTCCGCCACCGTCAGTGTGCCGAACACATGCCGCCCTTCGGGCACCAGCGAAACCCCCAGCCGGGCAATCTGTTCGGGACGCGTTCCGATCAGTGGTGCGCCCTGCAGAGTGATGCTGCCTCGGTGCGGCGTGACTCCGCCCGCAATCGAGGCAAGCGTCGTAGACTTTCCCGCGCCGTTCGGCCCGATCAGGCAGATAATCTCCCCCTGTTGCACCGACAGGGAGACGCCTTTCAAAGCGCGCAATCGCCCGTAGTTCACATGGATGTCAGTCACCTCGAGCATCGCCCGTTACGCCTCCATGCCGAGATAGGCCGAGATGACAGCCGCGTCCTGACGGATTTCTTCCGGGCGCCCTTCGGCAATCGTCCGCCCGCCGTCGAGCACATGGATGCGATGGCAAACGCCCATGATGACACTCATGTTGTGTTCAATCAGCAGCACGCCGCAGGTAAACTCCTTAGGAATCACCGCGATCATCTGCATCAATTCGTCGCATTCCGCATCCGACATGCCCGCTGCCGGCTCATCGAGCAGGACGAAGGCGGGTGACAGAACCAAGGCACGCGCAATTCCGACGCGACGCTCGTCGGTGTAGGGCAACGTGCCTGCGACCACGTCCGCTCGGTCTGCGAGCCCAACCCAGGCGAGCATCGCCATCGCATGCTGATGGGCGGCGCGGCGGGACATGCCGAGCCCAAGAGCCGTCACTTCGACATTTTCGGCAACCGTCATGTCGCGAAACAGCCTGCCTCCCTGGAACGTGCGCGCAACGCCACGTTTGCGGAAGCGATCTGGCCTCCAGCCGGTAGCATCCTCGTTTGCCAACAACACGCGCCCGGAGGTTGGCTGCTGGAAGCCGGTCAGGCAGTTGACCAGCGTCGTCTTGCCCGCGCCATTCGGCCCGATCAGCCCGAAGACCTCGTGGCGCCCCACCTTGAGGCTGACGTCCGAGATCGCCAGCAAGCCCTGGAATTGAACGAGGATGGCCTCAGCCGTTAGTTCGGCTGCCTGCGGCTGTTCGATGCCAGGCGGCAGATGGTGCAGCGCGTCGCTCACACCTCGCTCCGTCGGGGGCCAATGACAGTGTCCTCGATACAGGCCGGCATCCAGAGCTCCCACGGCATCCTATCCCATCGGCGGCGGGTTGCCGCGACGGGCAGACCTCCGAAGCAAATTGCGTGCAAGCTTCCCGGGATGAGGACAATCGCCGGATGATCCGCGTCGCGATAATCGCGAGCCCTGCGCCGGCCTCTGGTCGGTTTTCCCGCTGGAAACGTGGAGAGGCCAGCCGAGCCCCAAGACCGAGGCTCCGCGCCGTTCCCGGATCCTAGTCCATACGATCTTCACCGCTTAAGGCGATTGCCGAACTCTTGAGCATCCGCCGCGGCGAGGTGCCTAGTTCTTAGCTTCAGAAGAAGATGCTTAGGTTCTTGGCCAACAGGACGTTCTGATCAAGAACCAGCCGCCGCCGCGCGATTTTCCACGCAGCATCCACCCGACGCAGCCCGTCCTCCCGCGCGCCGACATAGAAATCCTGCTCAGTCTCGCCACGGTTGCGGTAGACGATGAAGTTGCAATGAACGGTCAACTTTGAACTTTGACCTACCCGGAACGATCTCAATATTGCTGATCAGGTGTCTGGTCCGCGATGGGGGGTCCTCCGCCCAGGCCATGCCGGTCTCAATGCGTGCGACCCGCGCAGTGAGCGTCTTGATGTCCTCGTCGAACAATCTCAGTTCGGCCGCCCCGGTTACATCCTCGTCGACATAACGGTTCGGATCGAGCATCGTGATCGCCTTGCTCGATCTGGGATACCGGTTGGACCGCGAGCCCATCCAGTAGTGGACATCCTCGGTGAACAACTCGAGCCAGTCGCGAAACCGCCTTTCGTCCAGCAGGCGAGCCTCCCGGTAGAGAAACTGCTCGACCCCGCGGATCGTATCCTCATCAGGCATAGGTTGCCTCCCTTTCAGGTGCGCCCGCCCGTGCGTCTCGATCGGGAGGCTGCATCAAGGCCGACCAACGCCGATAGAACTGCCGGTGGTTGCTTTCGCTTGTACCGATAGTCGCTGACCCACGCGGCAAGCGCCGGATCGAAACGGTCATGTCCTAGCCCCATCCGAGTGTTCAGCGGCATACGCCGTGACACCGCCCCGCGGCACGTTTGGGTGCACTCTTGCCAGTTGTCCATATCGTCCTGTTCGAACGAACCGGAGGGACTAAAGCCTCGGATTCCTGCTTGCCGGATCGCCTTTTTGACCTCCGGCGGCGCCGCCTTGTCCATGAATATGAAGCATGATCCATTTGTGCGTCGCGACGATCTCGATGCCGCCCTCGCGGCGGTCGACGAACGTGTTGATGTACCAAGCCATCTCGCCCAAATACTCAAGCAGCGGCGGTGCGGTGGGATCGAAGGTGGCGAACCAGAGACCCTTGTAACGGTCCAGTTGCGCCACCGGTATGAGGCCCCCACTGCGCGCGGTCCAGTTCACCGTGATACGTTCGGTACACCGGTGAGGCGCCCGTCATTGCCGAAAGTCCAGCCATGATAGGCACAGATGAAGCTCGACGCATTGCCGTCGTCCGCGCGGCACAAGCGGTTACCGCGATGGCGACAGATATTGAGAAATGCGCGGACGGTTCCGGCGCTGTCGCGTATCGCCAGCACCGGGTCTTCGCCCATCGAAGTCGTCACGAAATCGCCCGGCTGTGGGATCTGGCTGTCGTGGCACAGAAACAGCCAGCAACGAGCGAATATTCGCTCCAGCTCGGTTTCGTAAATCTCGGGCTCGACAAAGATCCGGCGGCTGATCATTCCGTGGTCAGCATCCACAAGTCCTTCGAACTGCATTCGTCATGACCCTTCCATGATACTTGCCGCCACCGGTCGGGCACGCGGTGGCTCAGCTTCAGCGCCGAGCTCATCCCAGCTTGCACCCGTCATGAGTCGTGCCCAGCGCCCATAAAAAGCGCGATGGTTGCTCTCGCTGTAGCGGTAATCACTGGCCCAGGCGCCAAGATCCGGATCGAACCGCTCGTGGCCAAGCCCCATTGCGTAATTGAGCGGATAGCGGCGGGCCACAGCGCCACGCCCGGTTTCGGTGCAGCCTTGCCAATTGTCCATATCGTCCTGCTCGAACGTGCCCGACGGGCCGAACACGCGCACGCCCGACAGCCGGAGGGCTTCCTTGACGTGCGCCGGCGCCGCTTTGTCCACGTAGACCCACGCCCAGACCTCGGTCTTGTCGGGTCCGCGAGGGTGCCACACGCGAAAGGTTCGCGAGGTCGGCCGCAACATTGAGAAGTTAGGGAAGACGGTACCGACGATCGGCTTGATGAGGCCAAGACGCGGCCCCAGGCGACGTTGCAGCTCAGGAAGAATCTCCGCCTCGTAGGCGAGGATCTCCGGTGCCGGCGGATCGGCGGCCATTTCGGGGCCGACGGTCATTATCGAGTGGCCGTTGCCAGGCGAGAGCGCCCTCCCGCCAGGGTCGGGTTTGACCCGAAAGTCGCCGCCGGAACCGGTGCGAACGGCGGAAAGATGACTCCACTGCACATGATAACCGTCGCCGGCAAAGTTCTCAGCCGGGAACTTCCAGTTGCATGGCACGATCCATTTGTGGATGCCGCCGATGACCTCGACACCGCCCTCGCGACGGTCGAAAAACGCATCGAGATACCAGGTTCATCTCACCAAGATACTCGCGCAGCGACGGCGCGAGCGGATCGAAGGTGGCGAACCAGAGACCTTTGTAGTCGGCGATTTTACGCGACCGGAACCAGGCCCCACTGTTCGCGGTCCAGTTCGCCATGATAGGCCTCTTGGAGGTTTGGCACCCCGGTCAGGCGGCCGTCATTGGCATAGGTCCAGCCGTGATAGGCACAGATGAAGCTCGCGGCATTGCCATCCCCGGCGCGGCAGAGACGGTTGCCCCGATGGCGGCAGACATTCAGGAACGCGCGCACGGTTCCTGCACTGCACTGTCACGCACAACCAGCACCGGGTCTTCGCCCATGGTGGTGGTGAAAAAATCCCCCGGCCGCGGGATCTGACTGTCATGACACAGAAACAGCCAGCAACGTGCGAAGATGGTCTGCAGTTCCTGTTGGTAAATGTCCGGATCGTTAAAGATACGCCGGCTGATCAGGCCACGATCGGTATTGACGAGTTCACCCGTCGGCGACCATGGTTTATCTCCCTTAAGCCGATTTTCAGCCTGACTACGCAGGCAAAAGCAATCTATTCTTTATTCGATCGCATGATCGGTGCGATCACGTTGTAGGCCAGCTGCCCGGACGTGGCATGCGCAGCAGGACCCCGGCATCGACTGTCAGAATCGTGCCGGTGATCCCCTTCGCATCGCGGCGCGAAGCCAGAAAAACATAGGCCCCAGCGAGATCATCCGGCTGCAGAGCGAGGTGCAGCGGATTGCCGGCGCGCAGCCGCTCCTCGGTCGCCGGATTGGCAAACTGCGAGCGGTCATCATTGCCCAGTGAGGCCAGACCGCGCAGATCGGTCATTGTTCCTCCGGGCGCGACACCGTTGACCCGGATATCCGGCCCAAGTTCGATCGCCAACGCCTTGATCAGGCCCACCACCGCATGCTTCGAGGCGGTGTAGAGCGCGCCCCCGCCCCCCGAGTTGAGGCCCGCCACCGACGCGGTAAAGATCATCGACCCGCCGGTCTCGCGCAGCGCCGGCAGGGCCGCTCGGGCACCGAAAATGCAGCCCCTGACGTTGACCCCAAATAATTCGTCGTAGGCGCGGGCTAGCTCTTCCTCTGAGAGGTCGGCGAACCGGGCGTAGACATCGAAGACACCCGCATTGCCGACGAACACGTCGAGCCGGCCAAAGGCGTTCACGGTTTCTGCGACAGCTCGCTTGTTGTCAGGGAGGTTGCCGGCATCGCCAGTAACCGCGACCACCGCCGCGCCGAACTGCGACCGCAGCGCGTCAGCTCTCTCCGCCACGCGCTCCATCACACCGACACGCGCCCCTTCCTCGACGAAGCGCGAGACCACCGCCCGCCCGATGCCCGAACCGCCGCCTGTTACCAACGCTACCTGACTATCGAGCCTCCCCATGAAGGTGTCCTCCTCGGGCGAAGAAAAACCGCGCGCCGGCGGCGCATCGGGACCCGTGCGCTCGTCGCATCCTAGGAAGCTGGAAAGAATAAAGCAAAGTGGCGAGGGCATGATGGGTCGCCAAGCAAAGAGGGGTGCCAAGTAAAGAGGAAAGGTAACGGGCGACCAGCCGGAACCGGCCGATTCGCGACACCGACCCATCTGTTCGCCGATCATTCCGCCTGGACCCGGGCTTTGTGCGGTTGGTGGTCCCGATCACGTTGAAGAAAAACTCAGCGTGGTCACCGGCAGCGGCGCGTCCCCGTGCGGTGAAAATGCGTTAGCATCCACGAGGCCTTGAAGACCTCAGATGTCCAAACACCCCGAATCATCTTGACATCGTCCCGATTTTATGATTTTATTCCCACGAAACATTCCTCGTCGTTCATCCCGACAACAAGAGCCCACCTTGCAAAGCCAAATCGTTGCCGCCTGGCCCTCCCAATGTCAGGCGCGTTAGCCGCCTTCGAGGACTTTTTTCAGCGGCCCTCGTCCTCGCCCGATCCCGCCGTGGCCGCCGCGGTCATGGTTCTCGCCACCGCCCCACCATCGTCGCCCCCCGGACTGGACCGCGGGTTGCAAGCCGTCGCGCCGCATCTGGCCGGGGCCGAGCGTGCCGCCTGGCTCGCGGCGCTGGCCAAACCCCTGCTGACGGCTGCAATCACCACCCCGCGTCGTGTTGCCGCATTCCTCGGCCAATGCGCGGAGGAAAGCGCGGGTTTTCGCGACCTCGAAGAAGACCTGAGCTACAGCGCGACGCGCCTGTGCCAGGTGTGGCCCAACCGGTTCCCCAGCCCCGAAGCGGCCGAGGCTTGCGCCCTGCAGCCCGAACTCCTCGCCAACCGGGTCTATGCCGGTCGCATGGGCAATGGCGACGAGGCCTCCGGCGACGGCTGGCGGTTCCGCGGCCGTGGCCTGATCCAGATCACCGGTCGCACCGCGTATGAGCACTTCGCGCAGGCGATGAACATGACCTTGGCCCAGGCCGTCAATCACGCAGCCACGCAGACCGGAGCCGCAGACAGCGCCGCCTGGTTCTGGACCCTCAATGAATTGAACGCGGCGGCCGACACCTGGTCGATCGATCTTCTCACCCGAAAAATCAACGGCGGCACGGCCGGCGCGGCGGAACGAAGCCGCCTCTGCGAGGCCGCGCTGCATGCCATTGGAACCTAGTATGTTTGCCCTCTTGATCCCCCTCGTGCTGAGTCTGGCACCGCAACTGGCTGGAATGATCTTCGGACCAAAGGGCGCCGATACCACCGCCAAGGTGGCGTCCGTTGTCCAGACGGTCGTCGGGACGGTCGCCGATCTCAGCGCGCCCGGTGGCGTGGCCGCGGCGGTCGCCCACATTCAGTCCAATCAGCAGGCATCGGCTGACCTCGCTGCGAAGCTCGCGGACCTGCACCTGCAAATGCAGAAGGAGCAAGACGCCGAAGCCGAAGTGCTGCGACAGGATGCGCTGGACGAACTGAAGGCTCGTTTCGGCGATGCATCGTCAGCGAGGGATATGGCCGCAAGCCTGGCGCAGGCCCATAGCGGGCTAGCATACGGCAGCATGGTGGTTTCGGTGGTCATTGTCGGCGCGTTCGGATGGGCGACCTACGAGGTCCTGACCAATCACCTAACCACGTCCGACGGTCAGTTCGGTTCGGTCCTGGTTGGCACGCTTGCCGCCATGGCCACCCAGGTCGCCAACTATTGGCTCGGTTCCAGTCTGAGCAGTTCAACGAAAAACGCGCTGCTGGCGAACGCCCAGAACAACCTAGCGAACAGCGTGCCATCCAATCTGATGAAAGCCAAGACTTAGGGATCGGGGCGAGTTGAGCGACTCGTCGGCGACGGCTCGTCTGCGTGTCCTTCGTGCAAAACGGCCCGGGCGGCCGTCTGGTCTGTTTCGGTTCCAACCGCAACGGGTCAGAACGTCAGGACGACGCATCGTCACTTCTGTCGTTGCGGCAGGCGATGCTGTCTGCGCCGCCGATGAACCAGAAACCGCAACTGCTCCTGGGGTGGCGGCCAGCTATGCTGCTATCGATCGTGTCGAGCGCTTCATCTTTGCGATTACCCCGTTCAGATTTGAGCGGCCCCAATTCAGCCGATCTGAACGAATTTTAATCTAACGAATCAGCAACAACATCCTGAATTGCGACGTACTGCCCCCGCGGCCCATTGCGATCGGGCCTGCAACTGACCTTTCCTGAGGCAAACGAGCCAGCAGTAGTTCTCTCGTGCCCTACTGGCTCTCCGTTAAATCACGCGATTTCCGCGTCTGCTCAAACGGATGTTGCTCAATGGCATGCACGACCTGCGTCAGCACGCTGGCCCAGTCTCCGGCGGCGGATTGGCGGAACAGGCGAGCCGATCGATACCACGGGTTATCGGTCCGATTTAGCAACCAACGCCAGTCCGGCGCATGGGGCAGCAAAATCCATACTGGCTTCCCGAGCGCGCCGGCAAGGTGCGCGACAGATGTATCAACCGAGACGACCAGGTCGAGGCTCTCGATCAGCGCCGCGGTTTCCGCATAGTCGGTCAGCCATGGAGTTTGATCCGGAAGTCCGAGACCGCGAGCCGCCTCACCGTAATGCAGGTTCACCCAGCTAATGCCGGGGATATTCAGCAGCTTATCGATCAGGTTCAGCGGTACCGAACGACGTCGGTCGCCCGGGTGCCGCGGATTGCCCGCGAATACAACCCCGATTTTGCGTCCATTGGGCAAGCGGGCACACCAGTCCCGCACGCGCCTGGGCTCTCCCCGGAGGAAGCCGTCAGCGGCGGGGATCGTCTCCAGAGTCGTGCCAAAAACGTGGGGCAAACTTGCTTGGTCGATCCACGCGTCATACGCCGGAAGCGCGCCCGACGACGCCACGGCCTTAACGCCCGGCATAGACTGGATCAGCGGCAGCAATGGGGGAGCGCACACCAATATCGGCACTCCGCCGGCTGCGCTGATCAGCGGCAAATACCGTGCGAACTGAATCGCATCGCCAAATCCTTGCTCCGCCCGCACCAGAATCGTCCGCCCGCTCGGATCCGATCCGTCCCACCTCCGGCCGGGAAGCGGCGGAAAACCCGCCTGATATCGCGCGTGCCGCTTGCGCCACTCATATTCGGCAAATCCGCGCGGCAGGTCGCCGCTCAGCAAAGCCGCGATCGCCAGGTTCCAATGCGCCTGCACGAAATCCGGACACAGATGGATAGCCGCCTCGCAGGCCTCGATTGCCTCGGGCAACCGGCCCTGCATCGTCAGCAGGTAGCCGAGACTGGCATGGGCTTCGACCAGCGCCGGATCGAGCCGGATCGCGGTTCGATAGAGCGTCTCGGCCGAGACAAAATCCCCCAGATCAGCCGAGGCGTTTCCCATGTTCAGCCAGGATGGCGCATGGTTCGGTTGCAACGACAAGGCCCGGGCGAAAGCCGCGCAGGCGCGCGCATGGTACCCGAGCGCGTTCAGTGCCGTCGCGTGGGCAAAATACAGTTCCGCGTCGTCCTGCGACCCTGCCAGCGCGGCGTTGGCTTGCATCGCTGCCTGCTCCCACCGTTCGGCCACCAGCAGCGCCCGCACGAGGTTGCGCCGCATGCCCGGATGCCTGGGTCGCCGGTGCAGCGCCTGCGTCAGCAGCGTCACTGCTTCCTGGGCATCGCCGTTTCGCAGTGCCATCAGCCCGCTCACGTAAAGCGCCTGGCCGTTGTCCGCTATCGGTGGGACGGAGGGCTGGCCGAGTGCGTCCGCGACGATGTGCATGAAGCAATTCTGGCGCCGGAATGGTTAACGACCCCTGAATCACGGAAAAATTCATCGGCAGCCGGTAGTCGATCCGCCGATCCGCCGGGGCGCGAGGGCGTCCATTGGGCGCGATCCCCATCGCGGCTGACGACCGGGGTGAAGCGTCCGGCGTTTAGGCCTACAATGGCGTGACGAAACCGCCTACACCGAGTCGCCAAACCATGTTGCACCTGACCAAACTCGCCGTTGGCGTGCGAGACGCCGATCATCTGCGTGAATTGCAGGCCGAACGCTTGCTGGACCGCTCCCCGCTGCGCCATCGCACGCGCAATTTCCCCCGACGGCGGGCCGAGGTTTTGGATGGCGGTTCGATGTATTGGGTGATCGCCGGAACAATGATGGCGCGACAGCGCATCATGGACATCATCGAGGACCGGCGCGACGATCTGACGCCGTGCACCAGCCTGATTCTGGACCCTGAACTCGTGCCCCTGGTGGGACGCCCGACTCGGCCGTTCCAGGGCTGGCGCTATCTCGATCCCGACGGCGCGCCGCCTGATATGCCGGCGTTCGGCGCGATCCTGGGACTGGACAGCCTGCCGACCTCGCTTCGGCACGAGCTTCGGGCGCTCTGCCTGCTCTGATCCGGACGATCGGGGAGACAGAGCAATCGAGCACACACTGAGTTACACCAAGTTCGCACAGAGTTTCACCGAGAAAGGTCCCACTTGTCCTGATCGGTCGACCGGGCCTATGAACCCGGCCAATTCAAAACGACCTGCCACACCGGCCCACTCCGCGTAACTCCCTGAGAACTTAATGTAACTCCGTGTCCGCTTGATTTGCTTGGCCCTCGCGTTCGCACGAATGCACCGAGTGCGAACCAACCAAAAGCGCAAAAAGATAACGAGCTGATGAGTCAAGTTCATGTGATTGGCGCCGGCCTCGCGGGCCTTTCGGCGGCGCTTTCGCTGACCGCCGCCGGTCGGCCAACTGTCGTCCATGAAGCTGGACCAGCGGCTGGAGGTCGATGTCGGTCGTATTTCGACAAGGAACTCGATCTGCGGATCGACAACGGCAACCACCTTCTGCTGTCCGGAAACCACGCTGCCACGAGCCTACATCGTGGAAATTGGCGCCGTCGCATTTCTTTCGAATCCCGGACCGAAGCGATTTTTCCCTTCATGGACCTCAAGACGGGCGAGCGCTGGACGGTGCGGCCAAACCGGGGTCGCATTCCCTGGTGGATCTTCAGAGCCGATCGCCGCGTGCCGGAGACGCGGCTTTCGGACTACCTCGGATATGGCGCGGATCGTGCGTATCCGCGACGACACGCCCGTCGGTGAGAGCATGCGCCGCGGATGCCTGTACTGGCGACTGCTGGAGCCTCTGGCGGTCGCGGCCCTGAACACACCCGCGCGGGAAGGTCTTGCCCGTCTGCTGGGCGTTGTGATGCGAGAGACCCTGCATGCGCGGGTGGCCAGGCCTGCGTCCCGATGTTGCCGAGGAAAGGCCTGTCGGAGGCGTTGGTCGATCCCGCGATCGCGACCCTGCAGGCGCGAGGTGCCGAAATCAGGTTCAACAGCCGCATCGCGGAACTGACCATCGAAGGCGGCCGCGTGACAGGGCTGCGCCAACCGGACGGACCGATCCCGCTCGGCCCTCGAGGATGCCGTCGTGCTCGCGGTGCCACCCTGGGTTGCCCGCGACCTGCTGCCCGGAGCTGTCGGCGCCCGACGAGTTCCAGGCGATTCTCAACATCCATTTCGGGTTTGCTGCGGATGTCCGACGGGATGCCGGCCGAAGCAGGGTTCGTCGGATTGACGTCCGGCACGGCGGAATGGGTATTCATGAAACCCGGACATGTCTCCGTCACCATCAGCGCCGCGAACAATCGGGTGGACGATCCGGCACGAGACGATCGCGGCCATGGTGTGGCCGGATGTCGTGGACGCGTTGGGGCTGCCGGGTAGTCTGAAGGATCAAATGCCCCCTTATCGCGTGGTGAAGGAAAAGCGTGCCACCTTCTCGGCCACGGCGCAGCAGGAACCGCGGCGACCACAGACGCGCACCAATCTTGCCACGAACCTGACCCTCGCCGGGGATTGGACGGCCACCGGGTTGCCCGCCACAATCGAGGGCGCCATAAGGTCCGGCCGCGCCGCCGCGGCATGCCTTGCTGGCGCTTTGACTGCTGAGGACACCATGGCCCTCGATGCGATAATCGCACCGGTTGTCGATGACACAGCATTGCTGTCCGCAGTGACACGAGCCGCGGATGCGCTGACGCGACGGCAGCGGCCAGACGGGCATTTCGTGTTCGAGCTGGAAGCGGATGCGACGATCCCCGGCGGAGTATGTGTTGCTGGAGCATTTCCTGGCGCGCATCGACCCGGACCTGGAGGCTCGGATCGGGGTCTACCTGCGGGGCATCCAGGGCGCGCATGGCGGGTGGCCGTTGTTCCACGATGGGGCGTTCAATATCTCGGCCAGCGTGAAGGCGTATTTCGCGCTGAAGGCGATCGGTGACGATCCGGACGCTCCGCATATGCGCCGGGCGCGCGAGGCGATCCTGGCAGCCGGCGGTGCGGAACGGACGAACGTCTTCACGCGGGCGCAGTTGGCGCTGTTCGGTGTCAGGTGCCGTGGCGGGCGGTCCCGGTGATGCCGCTGGAGATCATGCATTTGCCGCTGTGGTTTCCGTTCCACTTGTCGAAGGTATCATACTGGTCGCGCACCGTGATCGTGCCGCTGATGGTGTTGATGGCGCTGCGGCCGAAGGCGCGCAACCCTCGCGCAATTGGGATTCCCGAACTCTTTTGCACGCCGCCCGAGCAGGTGACGGATTGGATACGGGGTCCATATCGGTCTCGATGGGGACGGTTCTTCAAAGGCGTGGACGTGCTGCTGCGCGCGGCCGAGCCGTTTTTTCCGAAGGCGGCACGCCGGCGGGCGATCGACAAGGCGGTGGCCTTCGTCACCGAGCGGCTGAACGGCGAGAATGGGCTCGGGGCGATCTACCCCGCCATGGCGAACAGCGTGATGATGTTCGACACGCTGGGGTATCCCGCAGATCACCCAGCCGCCGCCATCGCGTGGCAGTCGGTGCGCAAGTTGCTGGTGGTGGAAGAGGATCGGGCATACTGCCAGCCCTGCCTGTCTCCAGTCTGGGATACCAGTCTCGCGGGGCACGCGCTGGCCGAGGCCGGCGTTTCGACCGATGCGGCCTGTGCCTGGCTGAAGCCTCTGCAGATCCTGGACGTCGTCGGGGATTGGGCGGTGCGCCGTCCTGGCCTGCGTCCAGGTGGTTGGGCGTTCCAATACACCAATCCGCACTATCCGGACGTGGACGATACCGCGGTCGTTGGAATGCTACTTCACCGAAACGGTGATCCGGCCTACGCCCCGGCCATCGACCGGGCGAGGGAGTGGATCATCGGCATGCAGTCGTCAGACGGCGGCTGGGGCGCCTTCGAGCCGGAGAACACACATCATTACTTGAACCACATTCCGTTTGCCGACCACGGTGCACTGCTTGACCCGCCGACGGCCGATGTCAGCGCGCGATGCGTGTCATTTCTTGCTCAAATTGGTATGGCCGAGGACGATCCGGTGATGGTGCGCGCCATCGTATACTTGCGGCGAGAGCAGGAAGCGGATGGGAGTTGGTTCGGCCGTTGGGGCACAAACTACATCTACGGCACGTGGTCGGTATTGTGCGCCCTGAACGCGGCCGGCATCGCGCCAGACGACCCGGCGATGACCAGGGCGGTGAACTGGCTGGTGTCCGTCCAGCGCGACGATGGCGGCTGGGGTGAGGACGAGGAAAGCTACGGCAACGCCCCGCATGGCCGGTACTACGAGAGTACCGCCAGCCAGACGGCCTGGGCGGTGCTCGGGTTGATGGCAGCGGGTGCCGCGGATCATCCGGCGACGGCCAGTGGGATCGCCTTTCTGGCCGCGACGCAGAGGGCGGACGGTGAGTGGGCGGAGTTGCCCTACACAGCGGTCGGATTTCCCACGGGTGTTCTACCTGCGCTACCACGGCTACAAACTGTATTTCCCGCTGCTGGCCTTGGCCCGGTATCGCCGTTTGATGCGCGGAAATGTGCGGCGAGTCGAGGTCGGGTTCTGAACGTTTCGCTTGGTATTCATTGTCGGTCTGGCCGCTGAGGCACAAATTGCGGCCCGACTTGGCTGTCCGGTCCAGGCAGGTGGCGGGACACCGGCGGGTGCCGGGGCGGCGGCGAGGCGATTGATCGAGCAGGGGGCAAACGCTCTGGTCAGCTTCGGGCTGGCAGGTGGCCTCGATCCGGCGCTGCGGCCGGGAACACGGATCGTTCCGTCCGCTGTGCTGTCGAACGGAGAGGCGCTTAGGCCAGCCCCCGAGTTAGCGGCTCGCTTCGGCGGACTGACCGGACACACGGTATTGGCGGGTGCGACGGTCGTCGCCGACGCGGCGGCGAAGCGGCGGTTGTTTGTGGCGACGCGCGCCCATGCGATTGACCTGGAGAGCGGCCCCGTCGCCAGCATCGCGCGGGGTTATGGGCTGCCGTTCGTAGTGGTGCGCGCGATCTGCGACTCGGCCGAACGGGATTTGCCGCCAGCGGCACTCGTCGCGCTGGGGCTCGAGGGCCGGATTGGACTGATGGCCGTGGTGAGATCTTTGGTGCAACGGCCAGACCAAGTCGTCGGGCTGATGGCGCTCGCCTGGGATGCGGCGCTTGCCCGTCGCGCGCTGATCAGGGTGACACAACAGTTTAGGGCCTCGTGAACTTCACTGGCGAGCGGCTTGCCGCCGTCACGACCAATTGTCGTGAGGTTTCTGTATTGTAACAGTTTTGCGGCACCGGCGGCTTTCAGAAACCGCGGGTGGTGAGTTGACGGAATGGACAGTTTTCCCCTTACCTGTGCGGATCCCGTCCCCAGAGCCAGAACGCAGAAGCCTGGCGTCGCGCCGCCGAGAGAAAAACGCACTACATTTTATAGGAAAAATGCCCTCAGATACCTCCTTCCCGTTCGTCAGCACCGAAGTCCGTTAACGACCCAAAACGGCCATCAGGCTCAATCAGTGTCTGATGCCGTAGCTAGTCCAGGCCCGCGCGGCGGAACGCTTCCAGATAGTGCTGCCGCTCGGCATCCTGTTTGATCGGCATTTGTTTTGCGATCCAGGCGAGCGAAACATTGGGCTGCGCGCGGCGTAGCTCCTGAAGTGCCGCTGCAGCCGCCTCGGTATGTCCTGCCATGCCGGCGGCAGCGGTCAGCACGCGATGAGCGCCGACGAAATCGCCGCGCTGACGGATGGCCTCGCGCGCCAGCCCCATCGCCCCGTCGTAATCGCGTCCGACGAAATGAGCGTACGCGTCTATTCCGTAATACAACGCCGAAAATGGATCGCGCGGGCTCAGCCGCAGCGCACGCCGCGCGGCCAGGTCGCCTTCTTCCCAGCGCCCGCAATAGGACAGGGTCAGGCCATAATAGCCTTGCGCCAGGGAAAAATTCGGATTCAGCCGCAGCGCCAGTTCAAACTCGGCCACCGAGTTGTCAAAGCGGCGCGCGTACAGATAAGCGCAACCCATCGCGAGGTGCGCCCAGGGGTCCTCGCCATCGGCCTGGATGGCCGCGAGCGCGGCGCGCTCCGCGATCGATGTCGCTGTCGCCATATCCGCCCAACCCATGTGGGCGCTGAACATATGGCTGGTGGCAAGCAGGCCCAGAGCCTGACCATAGTTCGGATCGATGGCGATCGCTTTCTCGAGCAGCGCCTGGGCGACCACATTGTCCTGCCGCGCCAGCCGCCAGTAATGCGACAATGCCCGCATGACCAAATCCCAGGCATCCATGCTGTCCGGAGGCTTGCGCTGAGCACGAAAGTTTTCCGCCACATAGAGTTGCGGCTCGATCGCGGTGACGATTGCCTCAGTGATCTCGTCCTGTACCGCAAAAACCGCGCCGAGGTCACGGTCATACCGTTCCGCCCAAAGGTGGCTGCCGGTGACGACGTCGTTGAGTTGTGCAGTGATGCGCACACGATCGCCACTCTTGCGCACGCTACCCTCGACCACATAGCGGACGCCGAGCTCCTCGGCGACCTCCTTCATATGGACGGCTCTCCCCTTGTAGATGAACGAGGAATTCCTCGCGATCACGAAGAACCAGCGCAGTTTGGACAGCGCCGTGATAATATCCTCGCTGATGCCGTCCGAAAAATACGCCTGCTCTGGATCGCCGCTCATGTTGGTGAACGGAAGGACGGCGATGGCGGGCCGGTTAGGCAGAGGCAAGGACGGGCGCGATTGCTCTCGTATTTCGTCCAACGACGGATCGGGGGCGTCTGCCGGTTCGGCGTCGGCTGTTCGTGTGCGCACGGCGCCGACGAAGCGGAGGCCCTTGCGCGAGATGGTGCGGATCAGCTTCTGGTTCTCGCCGCTGTCGCCGACTGCCTTTCTCGCGGCGTTGATACGGCTGGTCAGCGTTGATTCTGACACGATCCGGCCGCCCCACACCGAAGCAATGAGATCATCCTTGCTCACGACGCGGTCGCGGTTCTGCAGCAGGAAGACAAGCAGGTCGAACACCTGTGGCTCCACGGCGACGGGCTCGAATCCGTGGCGCAACTCGCGCCGGTCGATATCAAGTGTGTGTTCGGCGAAGAGAAATTGCACTTCAGTGCCCCGATTCCGGGCCGCGAAAGTCAGTCTCATCGAATAATCACGCTCATCTCAAGGACAAATCAAGCTCTGGGCAAAGTCTTTCGGTCGCCCTCCCGGCAACCTCATCAAATCCCCGCCGTGATCCCCACGGCCGGAAGGAAACGGAGGAAACCATGCGTATCATTGCGCTGGCACTTGCAACAATGACTGCTGCCTCGCTGCCCGCGTGGGCGCAAAGTTCCATGGATCTCGTCAGCGGGCCAAATGCAGTGAAGTGGGGGCCGGTGCCACCCAGCCTGCCGAAGGGCGCCATGATTGCCGTGCTTTCGGGAGATCCGTTCAAGGATGGTCCCTACGTCGTCCGTCTCAAACTGCCCGAAAACTATCGGTTTCCCGCTCATCATCATCCGACGACAGAGAATGTCACTGTCCTGTCCGGAAGCTTTCACGCGGGAATGGGGGACAAGTTCGATGCGGACAAGGGGCAGACGTTCGTGCCGGGCGGCTTCGTCTCGATGCCGGCGGGCATGAACCACTATGCCTGGGCAACCACAGAGACGATCGTGCAAGTGCATGGGAAGGGTCCGTTCGCAATCGTCTACGTCAACCCGGCGGATGACCCGAACAAAGAGCCCTGACGGTGCCGCTGAGCACCGGGCGTGATCCTACGCTGAGCCTGGAGTGGCGCGCGAGACTTGCGCCGCTCACCGCATCTCCGTCAAGATTTCTGGATCACACTTCCCAATAGTTGCAAAGTCATGGTTTCTTTTATACAATGCATATGTGAGATCACCTTGCCTGTAGGCTAGTTCTCAAATTCGAGCCATTCCAATCGGCGGCCACCTCACGCGGCCATCAGGACGTCCAACCGATAGCCCTCGTGCCGCTCTTGCCTTGTGACCGTCAACCTGGCGGCGGCCGTATTGATAAAGCGCTCCGCGGCGTCGTTCCCGGGCGTTGGGTCGTCCGTCTGGCCAAGCCAGTTGACCAGAACAACTACGGCGTCCGGCAATAGGCTGGACCGCACGTGATCCGCACAGCAATCGATGTCCTCGGGCGAGAGGAAATACAGCACCTCGGAGAACACCATCAGGTCGAAGCGTTGCCGGGGCCATTCCGCTGGCACCTGCATGCGTCGCAATCGCACCTGCGGCTGGTCGGCGCAGCGAGACCGGGCCGCTGTGAGCGGGTCCTCGACGATGTCCACGCCCAATAGGGCATCGCAATGCGGCGCCAGCATGCGCGTCAGAATGCCGATGGAGCAGCCCACCTCCAGGCCCGATGTGAAGTGGCGCTCCTCCAGGACGGATAGCGTCCGGCGATATTTGGTCTGCTCGTAGTCGCTTGTTTCGAACCCCCAAGGGTCCGGATTGGACTGGTACAAACGCTCGAAGTGCGTGGCGGAGCGCGATCCACTCATGGCACGACGAAAGTCTCGAATGGCGCGTCGAAAACCGACAGCAGGTCGGCCGGCAGCCGGAAACCGTCGGGGTCATCGGTAATCAGGTCGCCGTATTGTGATTGATGCGCCCGGATCGCGCCGCGCTTGGCCGGCAGGAAGCGCCTGATATCCAGGCGGAACCCGCCGATACCCGCCTCGGGAATGACCGTATCGGCCGGCAGCGTCCAGCCCCAGACCGGATACGCGACGTGCTTGATCGCGGCCCCAGACGCCACGGCCGCAGCCAATACCGACGCAGCCTCATGGTCGCAGTGTGGATCCCACCGCCACGGGGCAAGGATCGCCGTGCACGCCGGCTCCCGGCGGATCAGCCCCAGAAGCGACGCCACCACCCCCTCAAAGCCGGGGCCGTCACGTGGAGCCGCCGTATCCGGCTGGTTAAGCAACACCAGGCGGTCCGCTCCAAGCCCGAGCACTCCGACGGCGGTCCGGACCTCCTGGGCGCGGTGTGCGCGCAGCCGGTCGGGAGGAAACGTCCGCGAATGTGGATGAGACCCCGCGCCATCGGTCAGGATCACCACCAGCGGGGGCCGCCCAGCGGCGACACAGGCGGCGATGAGACCGCCGCAGCCGAGGCTCTCGTCATCGGGGTGTGGCGCCAGGATGACGCAGGTACCCTCGCCAATGATGTCATTGAGATCGCCACAGGGTAACTGTTGCCACGCGCGATGACAGTCTCCCGCGGTCATTGGTGCGGTCATCGGAAGACCGTCGCGCGCGGATGAGCGGCGAACCAGGCCGCGGCCTCGGTAAGCACCTCGTCGGGGGCTGGCTGGCGCAGATACGTAGACAGGTCGCGGCAGATCCGCTCGACTGGGGTGCCCTGGCGGAACGACGACAGACCCAGCGACCGCTGGATCAGCCGCATCGCGTCGAGGCAGGCCGTCTCCACCGCGATCCGCCCAAGCCCCACCGTCGTAACTCGGTAACCGGCATCCGCCGCCGGATCCTCCGCGATCCGCGCAACCGCTGAAACCCATAGCCGGCTGGTCTCTCGAGCGATAAAAGCTTGCCCAAGCCGCGCCTGGGTATGCGGACTGTCGAGCCGCCCAGATTCCCGAAGTTGTGCTGCGCGCGTGATCCAGCAGAGCGATCAGGCCGCCCAGCGCCACCGCGGATCCGCGCCAAGCGCCGGCGGAAAAATCCGGCTCCCTCAGGTAATCACCGGGCCCCCCCAGGATCGCCTCGGCGCTAACCTCGCAGCCGGTAAAATCCACCGCGCCGGTGACCGCTGCCCGCATCCCCTGCAATGGCGAGGGCAGGGGCCTCACAACCTCGCCCATACAAAGCGGGAGAACCAGCATCCGGGTGGCCCCGTCCTCGTCCAAAGCGGTAACCACCGCTCCGGTCGCATGGCCGGCACCGGAACAGAACTGTTTGCCGCCGCTCAAAATCACCCTGCTGCCAGCGCGCCGCATCCGGAGACTGTTCGCGGGTGGGTCGGTCACCCAGAGCGCATACAGCCGGCCATCCTCGCGCGGCGTCCCGTATCGCGCGATCAGGTGCCGCGCGTTGACATGCGCCTCCAGGATCCGTCCGACCGCGAGGTTGCCCTCGCCGACCGACACCAGCAAAGCGGCCAGTCCATCGGCTGTGCCCGACCCCCGAACCGGCAACGGAGGCGACAACGCGCCTGCACGCCGGAGACAGTCGATTTCCTCCGCCGGAAACGCCGCATCCCGGTCGAGCGCGTCGGCTCGGCTCTTCATCCAGGGGATAAGTTTGGCCACCGCATGCACTATGTCACCTGCCCCCGATGATTCCGCGACCAGATCGGACATCCCTGACTGGCCCATCTCAGTCGGCCGCCAACGTTTCTGGCATCGCAACGTCGTCCAGCAACGCCTCGGCCGCCGCGATCTCTGCGGGCAGATCGACGAACCGGACGCGGCGGCGCTGCAGCACAGGACTGCGCGCCTCCAGCTCTGCCCAACTCGAACCGAAAAAGCGATGCGCGAGACAGGCAGACAGACGCGCGTGGGACAGTCCTAGATCGCGGGCCAAAGCCGCGTCCGGCGCACCACTCCACATTCGTCGCGCTCGACGGCGCAGGCTGTAGCGGCGGAACGCATCCTCGGCCGGCTCAACCTGATCGTCGGTAAATTCGTCCTGCTGTATCATCCGGCGCTGGATGGCGTCGGCCATGCCGCCCTCGGCGCGGCCAATGATTCGCCCCGAGACGACCACCTCGATGGCCGGGTCATGCCGCACCCGCGCGTCCATCATCCACAATGCCCGCACGAACGCCCGATCCTCGCCGGTCGGGATGGCAGGAATCCCGCCGACCCGCCGATACGCATCGACACGAACGGCCAGGCTTGCGCCCGAGGCCTCGGTATGGCGCGGCGGCGGATCGTGCCATTCGGGATCGAGCGTCCAGGCTAGCGTATCCAACAGCGCGATCAGGCGGCATTCGCGGGCGTCGTCCTCATGCAGATGCGCCGGGATCATCGCCGCCTCCCGCGGATCGATAGCGGCCCGGCCGCAGACAATGTCGGCCCGCTTATCCAGCGGCGCGAGATTGCGCACGACCCAGTCCGGCGGGGCGATCGAATCCGCGTCGGTGGTCAGCAGGATTCCTCGCTCCCCGGCCAGTTCGGCCGCTAGCTGCCATCGCCAGGCCGCCGCGCATGGCCGGCATTGGCCTGCGCGGCCGGCAAGTTCCGTCGCACTACGTCCAGCCGAAACCCAGATGCGGCGCCATCGCGCGCGCGATCGTTTCGGTCTCATCGGTGCAGTTGTTCAGCAGCAGCACCACCGCATCCGGGGCGGTGGATTTGCGCGTTCAATGCGTGCGAGGCACGGGCCGATCCGATCGGCTTCATCCCGGACGGGGATAGCGACAACACTTTTAGCCACGGGTGTGCCACACCATGGAGCGGTTCCTACCAAAAAAGGGAGCAATTTTGTGCAGGTGGGGCACCAAGCGATAGGATGCGAGACTCTGTCACCGAGGTGTTATGGCGCTTGTGCTGACGAAAAAGCGACGTATAGGGCGAGCCATGACACAGCACATCGAAACCGACGTGGCGATCGTCGGCGCCGGCCCGGTCGGGCTGTTCGCCGTTTTCGAACTCGGCATGCTCAAGCTGTCCAGCGTGCTGATCGACGCTCTGGCCGAGGTCGGCGGCCAATGCACGGCGCTGTATCCGGAGAAGCCGATCTACGACATTCCAGCCCATCCGGCGATCGAGGCGGGCGCCCTGAGTCACCCGCCTCGAGACCCAAATCGCCCCGTTCCGCACGCCAAGACTGCTCGGACGGCAGGTCAACGGCCTGACCGGCGAGCGCGGCGCCTTCACGCTGACGACCGATCAGGGCGATATCGTCCGCGCCAAGGCGGTCGTCGTGGCGGCTGGGGCAGGGGCGTTTGGGCCGAACAGACCGCCTCTTGATGGGCTCGCCGCGTACGAGGCCAGCGGTGCGGTGCAGTACTACGTCCGCCGCCGAGAGGATCTGCGGGGGAAGCGGGTGGTTATCGCCGGCGGCGGCGACTCGGCTGTCGATTGGGCATTGGCGCTGAAAGACATCGCCCAGGTCGCCGTGGTGCATCGCCGGGCGAAATTCCGGGCGGCGCCGGAAAGTGCGGCTCAGTTGGATGCGGCCACACGAAAGAGTGAGATCGAGATGGTGATCCCCTATCAGCTTCATGGGCTAGCCGGCGCTGACGGGGTACTGTCCGCGGTAGAGGTCGCGACGCTGGATGGCGCGGTGAAGTCACTGCCGGCCGATGTTCTGCTGCCGTTCTTCGGATTGTCGATGGACCTGGGGCCGATTGCCGCCTGGGGATTGCACAGCGAGAAGCATCACGTGATTGTCGATCCGGCCACCGGCCAGACCAGCCTGCCGGGAGTGTTCGCGATCGGCGACGTGGCCACCTACCCCGGCAAGCTGAAACTGATCCTGCAAGGATTCAGCGAGGCGGCGGTCGCGGCACACGCGATCTTTCCGATCGTCTATCCCGATCAGGCGCTGCATTTCGAGTATTCGACCACCAAGGGCCTACCCTCGTAGAGCCCTGCGCGGCAGAGATAACCCATGCGGCGGCGATAAAGGATAATCCATCGGTGGTCTTCTCATCTATTCCGTTCCTGTTCTTTTTCCTGCCGCTATTCCTGGCCGCTTATTTTGTGACGCCATCGATCCAAGGTAAAAATCTCGTCACGCTGCTGTGCTCGCTGTTGTTCTATGGGTGGGGCGAGCCCTGGTTCGTGCTGGTGCTGCTTGCTTCCATCGCATTCAATACGATTGCGGCGGTAGTGATCGATGCGTGCAGAGGCTCCGGGCGCGCGATAGCGCTGACGCTCGCGGTCACCGCCAACCTGCTGCTGCTGGCGGCCTTCAAGTATGCCAATTTCCTTGTTGCCAATCTGGACGTTTTGTTGGCGCCGTTCGGCGCTGCGGTGAACCTGCCGGATATCCCCCTGCCGCTTGGCATTTCCTTTTTCACCTTTCACAGCCTGTCATACATCATCGACGTTTACCGCCGGCGCTTCCGGGCGAATCGCGACCCCGTCCAGGTCGCACTCTACATCGCGCTGTTCCCCCAACTCGTGGCGGGACCGATCGTCCGCTACAAGACCGTGGCACGTCAGTTGAGCGCGCGGCGTCACACCTTGTCCCGAGCTTCGGCGGGAGCCCGTATCTTTATCATCGGGCTGGCGCAAAAGGTCCTGATCGCCGACCCGTTGGCGCAGCTGGTCGAGGTGGTGTTCGACCACACGCCGCTGCCCTCGATGGCGGAGGCCTGGATCGGCCTGCTTGCCTACACGATCCAGATCTATTACGATTTCGCCGGTTATTCCAACATGGCGATCGGGCTGGGATTGGTGATGGGTTTCACCTTCCCGCGCAATTTTCGCTTGCCGTATTCGTCGCTCTCGATCACCGAATTCTGGCGCCGCTGGCACATGTCGCTGTCCGCATGGCTGCGGGACTACCTCTATATCCCGCTGGGCGGCAATCGCGTCGGCCTGTTGCGAACCTATCGGAACCTGCTCACGGTGTTCATCCTGTGCGGGCTTTGGCACGGTGCCAACTGGACATTCGTCGCGTGGGGCGCGTGGCACGGCGGCTTCCTGGTGCTGGAACGTCTCCACTTGTCACGCCTTGCCCGGTTCCCATGGCCGGCTCGCTGGGCTTACGCCCAGCTCGCAGTGATGGGTGGATGGGTGCTGTTCCGGTCGCGCGATTTGCACACGGCGTGGGCCATCTACGGCGGGTTGATGGGGCGACACGGGCTGGGGTCGATGAGCCTCGACATGCACGCGACACTCAGCACCGGCCTCGCAGTACTTCTGGTGGCTGGTTCGGCATTGGCTGTGTTGCCTCGGTGGGTGCGCCTGCCGGTGCTGC
The DNA here is from genome assembly GCA_963733925.1 of uncultured Alphaproteobacteria bacterium. GTDB lineage: Bacteria > Pseudomonadota > Alphaproteobacteria > Acetobacterales > Acetobacteraceae > Rhodopila. The sequence goes on from CAVTFL010000007.1 coordinate 95,090, forward strand.
CGCCGCGTTTGGTGGCGTCCGCCGACACGCTCTGGACCTTCGGACTGCTGATCGTGGCAATGATCTTTGTCGCCGCGGGCACCTATAGTCCGTTTCTTTATTTCAGGTTCTGACCATGTTGCGTCACTATCGCCGTTACTGGGCTCTGCTTTCAGGTTTCTTGCTCGCCTTGCCACTGGTTGTCGGGGCCCTGGCACCCGGCGGAAAGACCGTGTCGAGCATCGAGGCGAGGTCGTTGGCACCCGCGCCTGCGTTCCCGGAGGGCCTCGCCGGGTGGCGCAATCTGCCAAGGCAGACCGATGCCTATTTGAGCGATCATTTCGGCATGCGCCGGCTCTTTCTCCAGGCTTACGGCTTCATCATGAGCCGGGCCCCACTGAAAACCGGCAAGCCGCTGGTTCTGGCCGGGTCGAACGGGTGGATGTTCTTCCGGGGCGATCAAATGATCCAGCAGAGCGCGGGTTTGATCCGGCGCGACGGACAACTGGAACGAACTGCCGACCTGTTGGGGACGATGCACACTCTGCTTGCCGCACGCGGCGTCCGGTTGCTTGTCGCGTCACCACCAAATTCCGCGACCATCTACGGGGACGAGCTTCCGTTGTGGGCGCGGAACCGGGGACAACGCACGGAATATGACGTACTTTTGGACGATCTGGCGGCGCGGGGGGTTCCCGCGGTCGACCTGCGACCTGCCCTCATCGCGGCAAAAGCGGAGGGCAAGGTCTATCGCATGCATGATACTCACTGGACGGAACTCGGCGGGGTGGCTGCCTTCAATGCGATTGTGCGAGCCGACTCTCATCCGGACTGGACACTCGACCCAGCCTCCGTGCTCGGCGCGCCCGAAACGATCGTGAGCGGCGATCTTGCTCGATTAGCTGGTACCGGGGACAACCTGAAGGAAACGGAACGCCTGCTGACATTGCCGCCCGGAAAACGGGAAGCTTTAGACCAGGACCCAAAATTTGTCACCACCCTCGCCACAAACGATCGCTCTGGACCGACCATCATGATCATCGGTGATTTATTCACCGCAGGCTTCTTCGTGTCGATGCTGTTGCAGCACACCGGCCGGGTCGTTTGGTTGCACCACCGTTTCTGCGGCTTCGACTGGAAATGGATCGACCAGATTCGGCCGGACGAGGTTTGGTGGATGCCGACCGAACGCTTTATCGTCTGCGGAAAAGGTGACGTGCGGCCGGTGGGGCTGCCGCCCCCGGTAACGCCTGCACAGCATTGAGCACGGCACAGACCGGCGGACGCTGCCGGCGCTTGCGAAGCGGTGCAAAGCAGGGGACGCTCTTGCCACAGGAAGATGGGAGGATCTGATGTACGTAACGCGTCGTCATGTGCTTGCCGCAGCCTCGGCAGCCGCTGTCCTGCCCGGAGCCGCTCGGGCGCAGTCGAAGCCCATCCGCATCGGCGTGTTGACCGACATGGTCGGCGTTTACGCGGCCAACACCGGCATCGGATCGGTGAACGCAGTAAAGCTCGCCGTCGAGGATTTTTCGCAATTGCATCCAAACGTGAAGGTGGAAGTGGTGTCCGCCGATCTGCAGTTGAAACCTGATGTCGCGGTCGGGATCGCCGGTGACTGGCTTGACAACCAGGGGGTCGACCTCATTACCGACGTGCCACTGTCCTCTGCGGCGTTCGCCATCGGCGACATGGTGAAGGCAAAGGACAAGGCGGCGATCTTCACCGGCGGCGCTTCGGCCGATATCACCGGTGCTCACTGCGGGCCAAACCATCTGCATTGGGCGTACGATACCTGGTCGATGCCACACGCGGTGGTCGATGCGACGGTGAAGGATGGCGGGGACACTTGGTTTTTCATCACTGCCGATTACGCCTTCGGCCACTCGCTGGAGAGTGACGCGGCGAGTTTCGTGACGGGCGCGGGCGGCAAGGTCCTCGGCCAGGCGCTGACGCCGTTCCCTGGGACCACGGATTTTTCCTCGGATCTGCTGCAGGCGAAGGCGAGTGGCGCCAAGGTCATCGGTTTCGCCAATGGCGGCGGCGACACGGTGAACTGTATCAAGCAGGCGTCCGAATTCGGCATCCAGCAAGGCGGCCAGAAGATCGCCGGCCTTCTGTTCCTGATCCACGACGTGCACGGGGTCGGGCTGGCCGCGGCTCAAGGCGTGCTGCTGACGGAACCGTTCTACTGGAACATGAGCGACGGCACGCGCGGCTTTGCGAAACGCTTTGCCGTGCTGCTGCCGGGGAATGTTCCGGGATCAGTCCATGCCGCGCAATATTCGGCGGTGATGCATTATCTGAAGGCGTGCGCCATGTTGGGACCCGACAAGGCCAAGGCAAGCGGGCGCACCGTGATCGATCAAATGAAGGCGACGCCGACGGACGATCCGCTGTTCGGCAAAGGAGCCGTGCGGAGGGATGGGCGGGCGATCCACGACATGCATCTGTTCCAGGTGAAATCGCCGGCGGACTCGAAGGAACCGTGGGATTACTATACTCACAAACGAACCGTCCCGGCGACGGACGCGTTCCGGCCAATCGACGAAGGCGGGTGCCATTTGCTGCAGGGGTAGGCCTCGAGCTCAACTTTCGCGGAGGATTGTGCGTCACCCGCGTGGGGCGTGACAAGCGTCCGCTACCAGCCGCCGAACCAGATGCCGACGCCGTGCACGACACCGACCGGAAAGAAGGTCGCGCCCGCTATCATGAGCGGGCGATGACCGTTGGTCGCGCAGAATATAATGGATGTCAGCCAAGCCGAATAACAGGCGAACAGGATCAGTGCGATGCTCGCTGCTGTCCTTATGTCCATTGGTCCACTTGCACGCCGCATCATCGGCTTGCCTTGCTCCACACCCGTAAGCGCAACAGATGGGAACTCGCCCCCGCTTCGACAACGGACGTGTCGCAACCGATTTTCGCGGCTTGTCCTCGACCGCGCGGCCACGACACGATTGAGGAAGAACGAGCGTGGTCCGCGGCCGCTCGAGGCGGGGTTCCGCGGGGAGCGAAAACGCCTAATATCCCAGCCAGCCCCATCGCCGGGTGGGACACGGCCGATATAGTCGCGACGCGGATCGATCCATACCCCAAGTAACCTCCAGACCCCAAGTAAAGCGAGGAGTCATTATCGGTGCCTATAGACAACGTTGCCGACCTTATCGCCGAAACTCTGGTGCAATCGGGAGTACAGCGCGTCTATGGCGTTGTCGGTGATAGCTTGAATGGCTTCACCGAGGCCCTGCGTCGCCGAGAGGCGATCCAATGGGTGCATATGCGTCACGAAGAGGTCGCCGCCTTCGCCGCCGCCGGAGAGGCCCAGATTACAGGGACGCTCGCGGTTTGCGCCGGTTCGTGCGGACCGGGAAACCTGCATCTCATCAATGGTCTGTTCGACGCGCATCGCAGCCGGGCACCCGTATTGGCCATCGCCGCACACATTCCCTCGAAGGAAATCGGCGGGGGCTATTTTCAGGAAACGCACCCGCAAGAACTGTTCCGTGAGTGCAGTCACTATTGCGAACTCGTCTCTGACCCGGCACAACTCCCCTATGTCCTGGAGAACGCCATCCGAGCGGCGGTCGGCCAAGGCGGCGTGGCCGTAGTAGTGATTCCGGGTGACGTGGCGCTGCGGCCAGCACCCAAGCGTGGCATTTCTCCCAAGCGCGGTCTCCTTCCGGCTCGTCCCGTGATCCGTCCCGCCGAACCTGAGCTGGAGGCGTTGGCTCAGCTGTTGAATGACGCCGAGCGCGTAACCTTGTTCTGTGGGCGCGGGTGTGCCGGGGCCCACGCCGGTCTGATCAAGCTCGCCGAGGCTCTGAAAAGTCCCATAGTGCACGCACTAGGCGGCAAAGACCACGTCGAGTTCGACAATCCTTACGATGTCGGCATGACGGGCTTCATAGGGTTTTCGTCCGGCTATGCGGCGATGCACGCTTGTGGCGTGCTCCTGATGTTGGGAACGGACTTTCCCTACAAACAATTCTTCCCAACGACCGCGAAAATCGCTCAGGTCGATATCCGGCCGGAGAACCTCGGTCGCCGTTGCAAGCTCGATGTCGGAGTGGTCGGTGATGTCGGGGCCACGATTGAAGCCCTGTTGCCAAAATTGCAGACCAAGACCGTCAGGGCGCACCTCGACGACAGCCTGGCACATTATCGAAAAGCCCGTGCCGGACTTGACGAACTCGCCCGCGGCACACCTGGCCGCAAGCCGATCCATCCGCAGTACCTGGCTCGCGTGCTAAGCGAGACCGCAAAGGACGATGCGGTGTTCACGGCTGATGTGGGAACGCCCACCATCTGGGCAGCCCGGTATCTCACGATGAATGGGCGACGGCGGCTGGTCGGCTCCTGGGTCCACGGCTCAATGGCCAACGCGATGGCGCACGCGATCGGAGTTCAAGCGTCGCAACCGGGCCGTCAGGTGATTTCGATGTCGGGCGATGGCGGGTTTGCCATGCTGATGGGCGACCTGATCACGTTGATCCAGATGAAACTTCCCGTGAAGGTCATCATCTTCAACAACGGCGTGCTGGGCTTCGTGGCACTGGAAATGAAGGCTGCCGGATTTATCGAGTCGGGGGTCGATCTGCAGAACCCAGACTTCGCGGCTATGGCGCGCGCGATGGGCATCCATTCGGTCCGGGTCGAAGATCCGGGCGATCTTCCCGGCGCGATGCGTGGCGTTCTGGATCATGCCGGTCCGGCGGTGCTCGATGTCGTCACCGCGACGCAGGAGCTTTCCATGCCGCCCACGATCAATCTCGAGGAGATCAAGGGCTTCAGCCTTTGGGCGGTTCGAGCGGTCATGAGCGGGCGAGGCAACGAGGTGATCGATCTCGCGAAGACCAATCTGCTTCCTCGGTAAGCCGCCCATGCAAGGATGGTGGGCGCGACAGGGATTGAACCTGTGACCCCTCGCGTGTGAAGCGAATGCTCTACCGCTGAGCTACGCGCCCATCCGCCGCAGCGAAGACACGGTTCCTAGCCGGTTGGCGAACGAACCGCAATCCCACTATCGGCCTCAAATGCACCGCGGACCCGATGGCCCCACCGGCAGGTTGCCTCCGGCAGCGACCGCGGGTCGCCGCCGGAAACCGCCAGAGCGGCCATCCCAGGGATGAGCCGTACAATTCAAGGTCCATTGCGTGAACCATGGGGATAGGTCATCGTCGAGGTTACGCTGTCGACCAGTAGGGAATGAGGGCGCTTTCACCCGACCGAGTAAGACCGCGACCCCATGCCGTTCCGCCGGCTCAACGTGCCAGCCACGCCGCTGCGGGGGCTGGTTCATGTAAATAGGGGAGTACAACCGATGCCGCCAATTGAGCGCCTGATGCTGGACGGCCAGCCGGAGCCCGTTAGCCATTACTGCCACGTCACGAAATCGGGCAACCTCGTCTGGGTGTCCGGTACCGTCGGAATTGCAGCCGACGGCAGCATCCCCGAGGATGTCGTTGAACAGTTTGAACTTGCAATCAAGAACCTGGATGCCTGCCTGAAAGCGGTCGGTGCCGCCGCGGAGCACGTCGTGAAGGTGATTGTATACCTGACCGATATCGCCGATCGCACGAAGATCAATCCGATCCGGCAGCGATATTTCGGCCCGCACCGTCCGGCTTCAACCTTGGTCGAAGTCTCCGCCCTCGTCCTGCCGGAATTGAAGGTAGAGATCGAAGCACAGGCCGCCCTGCCATAGTGCACGGCTCGCCATGGTTAGGGCCGTCCGCGACAACCTACCGCGACGTCCTCAGGGCTTCCCGCCCGAACCAGACGAAGATTGGCTGATTGCGGACCCACAAGGCGCCCGGCGATATCACGTCCCAGTGATCGCATTCAAATCGAACGGAGCGTGCTCACAGTATCCGGCGTCTCGGTTATTTGTTCCCTCTCCATCACTATTGTGGGGTTAACTGACTGCTCTGCCGAGACACCGCAACCCGCACAGGACCTGAGGACGCCATGGATGATCCCGCACCGACTGAACCAGCCCCTTTGGAAGGGCTGTCGTTTGACATGGAAGATCTGCAGACAGCTCTGGCCTGGGTGGCGAATCGGCCCGGTGTCCGACTGGCCGTAGCAACGGATCATCGCTTCGTCCCGGAGGCTCTGGAAATCTGCCCGCCCGGTTCGAAGTCACCGCGCTGGTGCATATGGCGCGACTACGACGGAAATATGCATCTTGATGACTGGGTCAGGTCCGAGTTTGACCTGCCCTACCACACAGTGCCGGCCGCCTTGGCGTTCATCGAATCGAACCTGTAGGGACGAAGCGGGCGTGTAACGGAGCGGCGCAGTGTAAACGGCGAAGAATAGATCGCTCCCTACGTCACCGCTGTTAAAGTCCAAGTCGAAACGGACTTGCTCTGTCCGACCTTAAGGCCCGGCGCCGTCAGAATGAACGCGGCTAGGCCCAACTTGATGGTGCTCGTCTGCATCATGCCGGCCCGATATTTTAAACTCACACGCTTCTCCCGGCACCATCGCCGTTACTGAGACTGGGACTGCTGGCGAGGCGCATCGCAGTGATACCCGTTGGGGATGGCGTGACAACCAGCGACATAGCTGTAGTCATCTTCCGGTCGGGCCCGCCCTCCCCCGTTGTTCGGGCCCGAGATGACGATGACCTCCGGATGTGAAGGGACTTCAGTCGCAACCTGTGCTTGGGTCGTATCGAGGGGCCACCCCGCATACGGCCAATCGCCAAGCCATCCGTAATTTCCAAATCGGCCACCGCGACGCGAGAAGCCATTTTGAAAACTACCCACGCCGGCGATCATACCTGGCGCGACGAAACGTCCCTCGGAAAAAAGCAACGGTAGACGCGCCGCAAGCCGTGCCGGAGATCGGGCAATACCGGCCCCGTGGGCGCTACTCCGCGCTAAGGCAGGAGCTACGCTTCCCATTCCCAAGACAACGAATGTGGCAATCACAAAAAGGGAGAAGAGACGCTTGCCCACAGCAAACCCCCGCAGAATGAGGCTTGACAAAATGTCAATACATCAGCGTTTGAGAGGATGTGCGCATTGTCAATTGCGCGCAAGTCCACGACCGCCCCCCGCAGGCGAATCGCTTAAATGTCATGCGATCTAACGGAGGATGCATTCCAGGTAATCGGCATTCCAGCCGGCGCGCTTGCGTCGGTCCTTCAGGCTGACGGGTCGGTTTGCGCTCCTCGCCAGAGTCGAGCCATGTCGCGGGTTCGACCAGGTCGTCGAGATAATGCATCGTCAGGAGACCGAGCCGTCGGACGGGCCTGGCAGGGGCCGCACGCGGCCCAATTACTCGATGTTGCCGTCGCGTTGGAACCTCACGGTGGTCCGGCCCGCATTTCCCCCGCTGGCGATCCGTTACGAATGCACCGGCGCTTGCGCGCACAGACATCGCGACCTTCGCAAGGAACACCCAAAACAGTCAGACGGTGGCCACCGGTGTGGCTGGTGAGCCAACTGCCCCCGGTAGTCTGAGTGGCGGACCGGTGAACAGAAAGCGGTTGCGGCCGTGGGCACGGAGCCAGTCAGCCAGCGGTGTCAGGTAGAACATCTCGCCCAGGTAACAGCCGAGGCGGAAAAGGCAATGCGCGTGCAGCGGCAGCGTGGCGCAGAAGTCGTCCATGCAAGGACTGGCCGGCGTCGCCTCGACGGCGAAATGGTCGGAGATCAGCGCAACAACTCCACTGTCGGTCACCCATTGCTGCAACCGCGCGTCGCGGCCGTCGAGGGCGCAGGACGTGCTGAACAGCTTCTCCCGGTCTGGCTGCTTGCCCATGTCTAAAAGCATCTGGTCGAAGCCGGTCCGGAACAGCACGAAGTCGCCGGGTTCCACCACGACCTTGTCCTTGCGCATGATCTCAATCAGGTCTTCGTAGCTGACCTTGCGACCGGAGCGGCCGAAATTGGCTTCCAAGTCGATCATCACGCCGCGACCCTGCATGCAGGATTCAGCCATGTTCTGGACGCCCAGGTGACGCGCCCCTGATGGCTGGTCACACGGCGTCATATTGCCTTTTTCGTCATAGTAGGCGGGACCGATGATGTCCCGTCCGGCACGATAGCCATTGTAAAATACGTCCTCTGCCTTTCCGTCGCCGTCGGCATCGAACATCTGTCCGACATGGGCCAGGCTGTCCCACTGGGTGGAGTACTGTAGGGTCAGAATGACTTGGTCATCGCATATTATGTCGGTGGCCGTTGGGTCATCGCAGCGCAGCGGATAGTTCATGTTCGGCTTCTCACCACGCATGGTGGGCTTCAAGACCGGCGGATGGCGCCTCGGCGACAGGATTGCTCCGCCGGGATAGTCCAGCGGCAGCGACAGGCAGAAGGTCTTGCCGGTTTTCACCTCAGCGACGCCTTGGAGTACTTTTTCGGGTGTCAGCAGATTAAGCCGGCCGCGCTCGTCGTCTGGTCCCCAATCGCCCCAGGTGGAGCCTGGCGGGCGGTGGGTCCAACGTTGGTTGTCTGCCATGTTCGGTTTCCTCTTTCGACTGGCTGAAATCTGGTTCGCCCGCAGGCTCGTGTCGAGAGCGGGTTCGGTTACTGCGAGCGACCGTCTCCACAATCAGCATCCCCCACCACCTGCTTCCCGCCGAAGCAGGCAGGCCAGAGCTCAACCGCAGGGTGGGTCAATTTTGGACGCCGGTACCCCGTTTATCCGGGTCAGAATTGCGCGCCGAAACACGCTGATTTTGCCGGGGTCCGATGGGCCGAATTTAACCATCGATCATGCAGGCGACAAACTCCGAAGCCAGTCCGAACTGACCCGCTATACTTCCACCAGTCACGACCGGCTGAGGGCGCTCTCGATCGCAACATGGACGACCCGGCAGTCTGCAATGGGTTGATCGCCCTGGAACTGGGCGGAGGCCTCCTGCCGGACACACCGCTGCAAAGGGTAAAGCGCGGCTGCCGTTATGACCCAGTGGCAAGATGGGACAAGGTAAACAGGCCAACACTTCGGCTCGGACATTTGGATCAAGAACTTGCCGCGTTCGCCAGGGAAGGCATGATCTGAACATAGGCTGGCGCCGGCGGTTGGTGGTTCGACAGGATCGGGAACTACAAATTCCCAATCTCACGGGACGTGTGCCACCGCGGTGATCCCGACGGCTTGCCTGCTCTGTAGATCCGATAGCAATCTGGCAGCGACACTTTGGGTCGCCGCGAGCAAACCGCGCGCCCGCATGCAGGAGGAAGCTCATGGATCTCAAAGGCGCGGTTGCCTTGGTGACCGGCGGCAATGGTGGGCTTGGGCAGCGCATCTGTCACGCGCTGGCGAAGGAAGGGGCGCATATCGCCGTCATGTATGCGCGGAGCCGCGATCAGGCAGAAGGCGTCGCCCAGGAACTGACATCGCGCTATCAGATCAACGCGGCGGCGTTCGCCTGCGACATCACCGACGACAGGGCGGTCGAGCGCCTGATCGGCGATGTGACCAGGCGTTTTGGTCGTATCGACATTCTTGTCAACGACGCCGCCTACAACATCTCGATCCCGTTCCCTGACCTCGACAATCTCACCTTTGAGGTGTGGGACAAGATCATGGCGGTCAACCTGACCGGACCGATGCGCCTGACCAAGGCCGTGGCGCCCGTTATGAAGGCGCAAGGGCGAGGCCGCATCGTCAACATATCGTCGGTGGCGGGGCTCACGCCGACGGGCTCGTCCATCGCCTATGCCGTGTCAAAAGCGGGCCTCATCCACCTCACGCGGTGCATGGCCGTGGCGCTGGCGCCTGAAACACTCGTCAACTGCGTAGCGCCTGGACTGCTAGAGGGCACGCGCGCCACAGCCAATCTCCGTCCCGAGCAGATCGAACGCTCGGCGTCTGGCTCGCTGCTTAAGAAGGCCGCTGACAAGGACGATTGCGCCGATATGGTGATGACCATGTGCCGCACGGAGACCATGACCGGCCAGACGATCGTCATCGATGCCGGACGCGTCTTTCATTGAAAACAACTCGCCCGCTTGTTAGCAAATATCATTGGGAACCGCACGATGCTTGAGAACTCGAGAAGGTGGCTGCCATTGCGGCAAGGTAAGGTTCCGGGCAACGGTGGACCTGAATCTTTTGTCTCACTGTAGCTGCAGTATTTGCACGAAGAAGGGCATTCTCCATCTTCCGATCTCTCCGGCTGATTTCGAGTTGCTGCTCGGCAAAGACGCGTTGACTGTCTACACGTTCGGCACCGGCGTGGCGCAACACCCATTTTGTGCCCATTGCGGCATGCACGTGTTTTACGTCCCACGGTCCCAGCCGGATATGATCATCGTGAACGCGCGAGGTCTCGACGATATCGACGGTCCAGCCCTGAAGCCGACTCGGTTCTTCGACGGCCGCCATTGGGAGGACGCCCAGCGCAAACGGATTGCCGACGGCGGACATGTCTCGGCGGCAGGAGTGAGCGGCGCCACAACGCTGAGGCAGGTTTTGGACCGAGCCTTAGGATAGCGCCAGAGGCACGCGCTCCTCATCGATCCCTCGCTCCGTTCCGCCTCGCCCCCCGGTTTCTTACCTCTCGCGCCACGCCGTTCACGGCACTGGACGGGCGCGCTCAGTTGCAGCCGAACGAGTCTCCGGCGGTGCACGGTTCGGCGGCCTCGGGAATCGCGATGCCGAGACGGGCAGCGACACGACGGGCGGTCGCCTCGCGCTGCGCCGTGATGCCTGCCACCGATCGCCGCGCCTGCGCCAGTATCGCGGCCGGCGCGGTCTCGGGAGTGCCGCTGTCGAAGGGGGGGTCGGGCGCATACGCCATGTGAAGCTGGATAGCCCGCGCTGCGTCATCACCGCGCAACTCGGCCGCGAGACGCAGGGCGCCGTCGATCCCGGCCGTGACACCGGCGGCAAAAACCCAGTTTCCGTCTACGACAACACGTTCGTTCACTGGGATCGCGCCGAACCATGGCAGCAAGTGAAACGAAGCCCAGTGTGTCGTCGCGCGGCGTCCCTTAAGCAGGCCAGCGGCGCCACAGAGCAGGGCGCCCGTGCACACGGAAAAAACGCTGTATGCGCCCGCAGCCTGCTGGCGGATCCAGGCTAGCACCGTGGCGTCCTCCATCAAGACTTCCTGACCGAAGCCGCCCGGCACGTGAAGGACGTCGAGTGGGGGGGCATCAGCAAGCGTCGCATCCGGCGTCAGCCGCAAACCCTTCAGATCGTGAACGGCGTCGGCAGTCTTGCCGTAGATGCGATAGGTCGCGTTCGGAATACGCGACAGCACCTCGAAGGGGCCTGTCAGATCGATCTGATCCACGCCCTCGAACAGCAGGGATCCGATTTGCAGGTGGGTGTCGTGGGGGACCACGGTCTTCTCCAGGTCCGAGTTGCGGGAATGGACGAGATGAACTGTATCGGGGCGCGGTCTGGCGGAAATGCCAAAGTTCCCTCGTTTCGCGCCAAATGCGGGTCGGCGTGATCGTGATGCTCGTCCGGCGGGCGCTGTCGGCAAGGTGGATGCGGCTAGGCCCAACGTCTCAGAATGAGATAATCTAGTCATTATGACTAGTATTGAAAAATTTCCCAATCGTCCCCGGACAAAGCCCGCGCGTTCGCCCGGTCATTGGCTGCTTCAGGACGCAAAGGCGCGCTTTAGCGAACTGGTGCGGCGTGTTCACAGCGAAGGGCCTCAACATGTCACCGTGCACGGGCGCCAGGAAGTCGTGGTCATTTCGGCGGAAGAGTTTCGCCGCCTCAAGGGCGATCAAACGGGCGAAGCTTTGATTGCCGCGATGCAGACCTCACCATTTCGAGACGTCAGCATCGAGCCGGGCCGCGAGGCCATGCCTGTGCGCGACGTGACTCTGTGACGGGTTGGCTTCTCGATACAAATATCCTGTCCGAGCTACGTCGGCCAAGACCAGAACCGAAAGTCCTCGCCTTCATCGCCTCGCAACCGCTTGAGCTTCTCTATGTAAGCTCTGTGACCTTCGCGGAAATCCGATTTGGCATCGAGCTTGTCCCTGACCCAAACCAGCGCGTCGCACTCAATGACTGGCTCACACACAAAGTGTGCCCAATGTTCGAACAACGTGAGCCTGTCGGACTCGGGTTTCCGGCCGACTGAGGGCGTGAAACTTCCCGACGCGGAGCCGTCGATTTAACCGCCAATGAGCGTGCGTTGGGTGGGCGTGACTGCCGGTATCGGTCTCGTTGGCCTTCGTTTTGGGGGAGGAGGCCGTCGCCCCGCCTCAATGGGCGGAGCAAAGGGTGAACATCCGCTTCAGGTTCCAGGCCATGGTCACAAGGCTCCACTCGCCGCGCACCTTGTCGAGACCGCGCAGCAGAAACTGACGGAAGCCCAATACCGACTTGATGATGCCGAACACCGGTTCCGGCATCTGTTTGCGCAGGCGATAGAGCTTCTTGCCTTCCGGCGTCGCCAACCGGTGGGCCATCGCCTCGACCGGCGTGGGGTCCTTCGGCGGCGGTGGCGCAGCGGCAAAGCGCTCGCTCAGCGACGGATGGTGCGCCTCACGCCCCATGGCGATCAGCGGCTGAACCGCCGCCGCCTCACAGGCGGCAACATTGGCCGCGCTGAAATATCCGTTGTCGGCGAGTAGTGTTTCGGCTTTGCCCAGAGCCTTGGGCAGCGCAACAACCTGGTTCAGCATCGGTTCGAGTTGCTGCTTATCGTTGGCGGCCTGCACCACATCAACGGCCACCACCAGCAGACTGCCCTCGGCCACCACCGCCTGGGCGTTGTAGCACTGCTCGAACCCACCGCCTGCCACCGGCATAATGCGTGATTCTTCGTCGGTCAGATTGACCTGATCCGTCGGCAGCGGACCTTCCGCCGGCGGCTGGGGCGGCTTGCCGCCGGGCTCTTTGCCGGTGGCTTCGATCTTTGCTTCCCGCGCCTCAATCTTTGCCCGATGCTCGGCCTGCTCCCGGTCGAACCGCTCCTTCGCCCGGGCCTCGATCGTCGAGCGGGCCGCTGCAAGCTTATCCAGCCGCACCTTGCGCCGCTCCAGTTCCTCTGGGATCGACATGCTGTCCGGGACATCCGCCTGATCCGCGGCCTCTGCCTTCGCCAGAAGATCGGCCACTTCCGCTCTTAGTTGCGCCTCGATCTTTCCCGCGTGCTCATAGGACAATGCGCTGTGGCGGCTGGCATTGGCGTGAATTTTGGTCCCATCCAGTGCCACCGTGCCCATCTTGAGCATCCCCATCTCGCGCGCCAGCAGCAGCACCTTGACGAACAGCGCCTCGATCTCCTTGAGAAACCGTCGCCGGAATGTGGCGATGGTGTCGTGGTCAGGATGGTCGTTCGCGGCGATGAAGCGGAACGCCACCGAATTGTAGGTGGCTCGTTCCAGTTTGCGGCTTGAAAATACCCCAGTGGCGCAGCCGTACACCAGCAGGCTCAGCAGCACCGCCGGGTGGTAGGAAGCCGAACCCGAACCGCGGTAGCTCTTACTCATCGCGCTCAGGTCCAGACCATCCACCACCTCCACTACGAAACGCGCCAAGTGTCTCTGCGGCAGCCACTCGTCGACCGAGGGCGGCATCAAGAAGCTGGTCAGGCGGTCGGTGGGGCGAAAGTTCATTATGCGGTGGCATCCGACGGTGGCTGCGAATTGACGTTTCAATTCTGCCACGGATGTCGAATGGCGTTAAGTCCGACAGGCTGCTAGCGGTCACGGAGGACGTGATGTTCAAGTGGCGTCTCATGGTCGAAGAGGGCCGCAAAGCAGCGCACGCTTTCTCACAGCCCGATCTGATCATCGCTGCGACGGCGTCGCATCACGGTCTTGCCGTCGTCACGCGGGACGTAGGCGATTATAAACGCACGCAAGTGCTGCTGTTCAATCCTTGGATCGATGCTGTGCCAAAGGCCGCCACGTAAGGTTTCTCAACGTCCAATGTACCCTTTGCCGGGCGGCTGGCTCAGTCGCAGCTCAATGCCCAGCCATTGCATTTTGCCACCAAGCAAGCATCACCGGTCGAAAAATGGGCGGAACATCGTTCTGCACTTTGGGTGCTGCGAATTTCCTTGTTTTTCGCGGACACAACGGTGCGTGCGGACGGAAACCGCGGCAAGAAGGACCGATTTTCGGGACTCGCAAACTCTTGATTTCACAGGGGTGATTTTTCGTCACGAGTTTCACCCTTTGCGCAACTCTTCGCGCCTCACTTTCGCATCTGATTTATGCATCAAAAATCCGTAGCTTTTTCAATGTGCTGACTTTGAACAAAATATCTTCATTTGTGAAGCTGCGTCGAATGTTCAAAGTCATATGAGGGCCGTTGATGGCCAAGGCAGCGTCATACTTGCGCCCTGGCCCCGTTCGGTGGTCCTGAGAGCGACCGCCCCTATGCGGCATTACTGGGCTTGGCATACCGGCGGTGTTCATTTGCCGGCCGTCACCGGTTTCATTTCTGGCTCTCATCCCCGGCGGGCAGAGTGAACGCGACCACCGCGTCACCTCGGGTCGAGCCCAGCTTCGCGTGGCCGCCGGCGGCGATGACGACGAACTGCCGCCCGCCAATGATATAGGTCATGGGGGTTGCCTGGCCGCCGGCCGGCAGGGCCGCTTGCCAAACCTCTCGTCCGGTCAAGGCATCGAATGCGCGCAGACGGTCGTCCAGCGCGGCCGCGATAAAGACCAGGCCTCCCGCCGTCACGATCGGGCCGCCGAGATTCGGCAGGCCTCGCAGCATCCCCAACGCCTTCTGGCCCAACGGCACCTGCCAACGAATGGTCCCAGCGCTCAGATCGACCGCCGCCAGCGTGCCCCACGGCGGCTTGTTGCACGGGACGCCCAAAGACGACGTCAGCAGCGTCCGCTCGGCCGCATACGGCGTGCCGATCCCGCGACCGATCTCGGCCTTCGGCTCCGCCTGCCGCGCCGCTTCCATGTCGGCGCGGGGAATCAGTCGCACGACATGCACCAGGTTCATCATGTTGATCACGAACAGGCCGCTCGCGGGGTCGAAGGCGCCGCCGCCCCAATTCGCGCCGCCACCGGTGAATGGATAGATGGCCGACCCGCGCAGACTGGGTGGCGTGTACAGGCCCTCTGAGCGCAGGTGCTCGATCCGCCGCCTGCACTGCAGCCGGTCGACCACCGCAACGCCGAACGCGTCCTCGGGCCGCAGCGTCTGCGGCACCAGGGGCGGCGGCGCGGACGGGATCGGCTGCGTCGGGGATACCGCCTCGCCGGGCACGTCCGAAGCCGGGACCGGCTGCTCCGTCACCGGGAACACTGGTTGGCCGGTCGAGCGGTCCAGCACGAACAGGAACCCCATCTTCGTCGCGACCACGACCACCGGCACGTCGCGCCCATCGCTCCGCACGGTCGCCAGCGTTGGCTGCGCCGCGACGTCGTAGTCCCAAATGTCGTGATGCGTCGTCTGGAACCGCCACACCACCCGCCCGGTCGCGCCATCCAGGGCGACGACCGCGGAGGAGAAAAGGTCATCGCCCGGCCGTTCGCCACCCCAGAACGCCGCGGTCGGCGAGGCCGTCGGCAGGAACACCAGGTTCCGTTCGGCATCGACCGCGATCGGCGCCCAGACATTGCCGCCGCCAGACAGCCGTTTGCCGCCCTCGGTCATGCCCGGCCCGGAACCCGGATCGAACCGCCAGCGCGTCGCGCCGGTGCGCGCGTCCAGCGCCCAGACGTCGGCCCCCGGCGATAGCGCCCGCGTCATGTCGTCGAGCGCTGAACCGACGACCAGCGTGTCGTTCAGCATCACCGGCGGCGAGTCGAGCACCAGTTCGCCGGGATACAACGGCGCGGGGTCGATGGGCAGCCGCACGGTACCATGCTCGCCGAAGCTGTCGCAGGGCGCGCCAGTGGCGAGGTCGAGCTCGATCACCCGCGCGTCCAGCGTTGCCAGCACGACGCGCGCAGCGCAAACAGAAGCCGGAGCGACGCTGGCGTCGTGCCAGACAGCGACGCCGCGGCACAAAAAGCTGCTGCCGGGTTCAAGGCCTGCCGCTAGTTCCGGATCGTAGCTCCATATCGGGCGGCCGGTCAGCGGATCGAGCGCGATGACCCGATCCGTCGGCGTGCAGACCAGCAGTCGGCCGTCCGCCAGGATTGGCGTGTCCTCGAAGCTGGCACCCTGCCGGCCCGACGGCCAACGGTCGCCGGTGTGGAACGTCCAGGCTGGCGCGAGGCGGTTGACTGTGTCGCGGGTGATCAGCGCTGCGGCAGAGTAGCGCGTGCCGGCTGCATCGCCGCCATAAACGGGCCAGTCCTGCGCGCGAGCCGGCGGCGGAGCAAAAAGCAGTGCGACCAGCAGCCAGGCGAGCCGCTGAGCGAGGCGGCGAGCGCGTAGGTCCGCGGCCTGTCGAGTGATGACGCTGTCCATTCCGGCAAACATAGGCCGACGAAGCCGCATGGACCACTACCGGGATAGGAGTTCATAGTAAGTCAGCCGACTCGCGCGCAACGCGCGTTAGCCAACAGCAAGTTCCGTCAAGTTCGCGCTCGCACGTCCGTGAGCAGGACCCATAATCTCGATTTAGGTAAAATCCGTCTTGCGCGGTGCGCCGTTGGGTGACGCCGAACGACAGGTATCGACAAAACGATCCGACTAAGTCAAGCTGGCAGAAATGTCTAGGTCCCCTCGCTTTGCGCCAAATGCGGTTCGTGTCATCGAAGTGCTCGCTTATCCGGCGGTGCAGTTGCTCGATGTCACAGGGCCGCTTCAGGTGTTCGCAACTACCAACGATCTTGTCACTAAACCTCGGGGAGCTGCCGCGGGGAGAACGCCACCCTACGAGCTTCGGATCGTGGCGCAGGGTGGGCAGTCCGTCATGGCCTCGGCCGGGCTCGGGCTCGTCGCGGATCCTCTCCCACCTGTAGATGCGACAGTGGATACGCTGATGATCGCCGGCGGCCCGGGCGTAGAGGCGGCTGCCGCTGACCCGGTGCTGGTCAATTGGGTGCGCCAGCGAGCGAAGCACGCACGTCGCGTAGCCTCGGTGTGCACCGGTGCTTTCCTGCTGGCCGCAACAGCCCTGCTGGACGGGCGGCGAGCAACAACCCATTGGTCATTCTGCGCCGAGCTTGCCCGGCGCTTCCCCGCCGTGCGTGTCGAGCCTGATCCGATCTTCGTGCGTGATGGGTCAGTCTGGACGTCGGCAGGGGTGACGGCCGGCATCGATCTGGCCCTGGCGCTGGTGGAGCAGGACCTGGGCCGCACCGTGGCGCTGGCCGCGGCGCGCCACCTGGTTATGTTCCTCAAGCGTCCGGGCGGGCAGGCGCAGTTCAGCGCCGCGCTGTCCCTGCAAACGGCGGAGGACAAGTTTGGCGCACTGCACAACTGGATCAACAGCCATCTGGCCGACGATATCTCGCTCCCGGTCCTGGCCAGTCAGGCCGGGATGAGTGAGCGCAGTTTCAGCCGGCACTATGCGGAGGCAACCGGGGTGACGCCTGGTCGTGCGGTCGAGCGGCTGCGGGTGGAAGCGGCGCGGCGGCTGCTGTCGGAGTCCCGTCTGCCGGTCAAGCGCATCTCCCAGCGTTGCGGCTTCGGCTCGGAAGAAACGATGCGCCGCAGCTTCCTGCGCCTGCTGTCAGCCACACCGCAGGACTATCGCGCCCGCTTCAGCGCTTGAATTCGCCCACACCGGCGGCTTGGCCGATCAGCGGTGCGACAGACGGAAATACAGATCGGACAGCCGGGCCGGCAGATCCTCCAGCCGGCGCAAGGCCGCGTAGCCGGAGCGGCCGAATATCCGCGCCGCGGTCTCCGCCCCGTGGGTGCCCAGCAGCACCGCGAACGTGTCGATGCCGCGGGAACGCAGGCCAAGCACTGCGCGCCGGCTGTCTTCGACCAGATCGAGCGGGTCCGGCACGTCGATGTCCGAAGGCTCGCCGTCGGTCAATACCAGCACAAGTTGGCGGAAACTGCGGACGCCGGAAAGCTCCGCGCCGGCGTGACGCAGCGCTGCACCCAGACGGGTCGAGAGCCCCGGCGCAAGCCCAGCCAGCCGGGCGCGCTGAATATCAGCGAACGGTTCGGCAAAATCCTTGATGCAGGTGAGACGTACCTGCTCACGGCCGTTGGAGGCGAACGCCATCAATGCAAATGGATCATCCAGGCGCGTCATGGCGTCTGCCAGAAGCGCCACCGCCAGGCGTTCGGTATCCAGTATGCCGCCACCGCGGGTGGATTCTGAGACGTCGAGCAGCACTAATGTCGCCAAATCGCGGGCGCGCAGCGCGCTGCTTCGATATAGACGTTCATCGGGCGTTTCGCCGACTTTCCACGCCACTTCCGCGTCGAGCACGGCGTCCAGGTCAAGTTCCGTGCCGTCCGGCTGGTGCTTCAGCCGTTGCGGACGTCCCGGGCGGGCTGTCCGCACCAGCCTATCGATACGGCGCCTGAGGTCCGGCCTCGCCTCCATTTCGGCTTCCAGGGGCCGCGCGTCGCCTGGAAGTGGGGCGACAGCCCGTACACAGGTCCAGTCGGGACGCTCAACGCCCTGCAACCTGTCCCATTCCGGGTAATGGGCGAGGACGACCCCATCGACCGCAGGCACGATAAGCGGTCGGGCACGGGCCGTTTCAGGGCTCGACGGAGGCTGGCTGTCGATGCGGCCGTCGCCCTCTTCCTGACGGAGGCGGGCGGCCTCGACCATCATCTCGAGGATCTCGGGCGCCGCATCGGGCTGCGCGCCGAACTCCCATAGACCCAGGTTGTCGTCGCGGTACGCCGGTTCGACGACATGGGTACGCGCGTTGAATTGCACGCGCATCTGGCCGAGGTCGTTGCCAAGCAGTCCGCCGATGCGTCGGCTGGCCGTGTGGTCGTGCAGATCGGCGTCGGTAAACAGCGCCAGCCCCTTCGCCACGAAGCCGTGCGGATCTTGGTAGAAGGGATCGAACAGCGCTCGCGCCAGACGGGCGAGCAAAGCCGGTGCCATTCCCCCCTCTGCGTTTGCGACGTGGTACGGCGCCCAAAGCCGCTGCAGGCCCGGGAAGCGGCGCATCGCCAAAGCCTCAACGCGGGCGTCTTCGACCAGCCCGATCAGCGAGAGCTGCGATGGCTTCAGTGTGCCGACTGGCTGGCGGGGCGCTCCGGCCATCAGGTGGGCGAGCGCGTGCGCCACGGAGGCGCGGAACAACGGCCCCTGCGCCGGCTGCGGCACACCAAGGAAGCTTTCCGGCAGCAGGATCACGCCATCCGCCAGGCTGGCTCGCCGTGCCGGCAGCCGGTCGGGCGAGATCGGGAAAGGTCGCAGTATCGGCGGCTTGCCCCACAGCGCCGCGCCAAACAATTTCAGCCGGCGTTCATGCGCGGCGAGCCCGCCGCCGCCCCGCGCCAGCGCACGCCGCGCGAGTGGGTCCATCAGCGAGAAGAAACGCGCCCGTTGGGCCTTGTCGCGCCCGGCGCCTTTCAGGCCGAGGGCGATAAAATCGGTCAGGCTGTCGGGTCCCAGCGCCTGCAGGATTGTCCCGGCATTGGCGGCAGCGAGGCCCACACAGTCGGGTGCCTCGTGCGCCAGCCTGCGAAAGCCACGCCACAGACCCGGGACGCGCAGCCGATCCCAGGTCTCAATGCAGGTGATCGCCGCGGTCGCGCCGGCGTCGCGGCAGATGTCGGTGACGTGGGCGGCCACCTCCGCCAGCGTGGCGGGGCTGCCGCGCAGACGCAGCAGGGCAGCGATGCAAGCCACGCCCGCATTGGCATTCAGCAGCGACAGAACGTTGGTGGCCCAAACCTCCGCACCCGCCGCGTCCCCGTGATGCGTCAGCGCCTCCCATGCCTGCAGCGACAGCGCCTCCAGCGTGGGTCGCCGCCGCAGCGCGGCCAGCAGGCGCGAACTCGGAAGCTGCGAACTCGAAGACTGCGGAGCGGCAGCCGCCTCGGACTGCGTCATCCCAGGCAGGCAGCGATGGCGGCGCCCAACGCCTCGCGCAATTCCATGTCGTCGGTCAGTGGCAGGACGAGGGCCGCCCGCGCCGCCGCAGCCAGATCCAGGCCTGCCAATACCAGCAGCCCGGCATGGATGAGCATGCGCGTGGATGCGCCCTCTTCCAGACCCTGCCCGCGGAGGTTGCGTGACCGCTGGCCGAGTTCCACCAGTGTCGCGGCCAGGGCTGCGTCGACGCCGCTCTCGCGGGCCACGATCTCGGCTTCTACCGACGGCGCGGGATAGCCGAAATCGATCCCAACGAAACGCTGCTTGGTGGATTCCTTCAGATCCTTCACCGCACTCTGATATCCGGGGTTGTATGAGATCACGAGCTGGAAATCGCTGTGCGCCGGGATCTGTTCGTTCCTCTTTTCGAGGGGCAGTGCGCGCCTGGCGTCGGTCAGCGGATGGATGACAACCGTCGTGTCCTGACGCGCCTCGACAATCTCGTCGATGTAACAAATCGCGCCGCCTCGGACAGCGAGGGTTAGTGGCCCGTCGTGCCAGACCGTCTCGCCCGGAACGAGCAGGAAGCGACCGACGAGGTCGGCCGCCGTCATGTCCTCGTGCGCGGCCACCGTAATCAGCGGGCGATGCAGGTGCCACGCCATGTATTCCAGGAAGCGCGTCTTGCCGCAGCCGGTCGGGCCCTTCAGCATGACCGGCAAGCGGTAGCGGTAGGCTGCCTCGAACACCGTTACCTCATCGCCGACCGGTCGATAGTACGGTTCGGAGATGATGCGGAACAGGTCGACTGCCGTCATTGCGCCATTGCCGGCCACACGTCGGCCCAGGGTTTTGCGGCTTCGAACGACGCGGCAGCCTGCAGCACCGAGGCGTCGCCGAGGTGACGGCCGACGATCTGCAACCCGACTGGCAGCCCAGACTTAGTGAACCCGGCCGGAACGCTCGCCGCCGGCTGGCCCGTCATGTTGAAGGGGAAGGTAAAGGCCAGCCACGCGGACGGCGTCACCATGCGCCCGTCGATTTTTTCGACACCTTGGATGTGCAGGGCGAAGGGCGGTACCGCCAGCGTCGGTGTCAGCAGCAGATCATAGTTGCGCATGAACCGCCACATCTTATTGGTCACCGCCTTGCGCACCATGATCGCGTTGGTCAGGTCCTCGGCGGTCCAGTTGCGCGTGACAAAGTCGACCAGATGCGGCGTCATCTTGCTGCCGTGCTCGGCGACGATCGCGCGCATGCCCTTGAGGTCGGACTCCATCGCCACCAGCGCCCAGAACGCACCGAGCGGATCGGTGAAGCCCGGATGGGCTTCCTCGACAACGCAGCCGAGATCCTTCTCGAACACCCGCACGGCTTCGCCGACCACGCGCCGCACCTCGGGATCGACGGCGGCGTAACCCCAGTCCGAACTGTAGGCGACGCGCAGTCCGTTCAGGTCGCGCGGTTTTGCTGCCTCCAGCCAATCAACGTCGCCGGTCGGGATCGACAGGCGGTCGCGCTCGTCCGGCCCGGCGATGACGGACAGCATCAGGGCGGCGTCGCGGACGGTGCGTGTCATCGGGCCGATATGCTCGAGCGACTCCCAGCTTGAAACGCCAGGGTAACGCTCGTCCTTGGTGCCGGGATACAGCGGGACGCGGCCCATGGATGCCTTTACGCCGACCAGGCCACAGAAGGACGACGGGATGCGCACCGAACCACCGCCGTCACTGCCGAGCGCCATCGGGCACAGCCCGGCCGCCACCGCGGCGCCCGATCCGGCGCTCGATCCGCCGGATGTGCGCTCGATGTTCCACGGGTTGACGGTGGTTTCGCAGACCGGGTTGTGGCCGACACCGCTGTAGCCGAACTCGGGCACGTTGGTCTTGCCGAGCGAGACGGCCCCGGCGGCTCGCATGCGTTCGACGACGACGTCGTCCTCGTCAGGGACGAAGTCGGCGTAGGCTACGGCGCCGGACATCGTCCGCACGTCTTTCGAACAGATCAGATCTTTGATCCCGTAAGGCACGCCGGCGAGCGGGCCGACCGGCTGGCCGGCGGCGATCGACCGATCCACCGCCGCGGCTTCGCGCAGCGCGAGTTCGGGCGTCGGCGTGCAGAACGCGTGCAGCGTTGTGTCGAGTTTCTCGACACGTGCCACTGCGGCACGGGTCAACTCGACGGCTGAAACTTCCTTGCGACGCACCGCCTCAGCGATCGTCGAGGCATCATTTTTCCACGACACGGTCATGACAGTCTCCCGATAGGCGCGCCGGCCACGATACCGGCGCGGATTTGTTGGTTTGGTCGCTTTTGCGGCCTGGAAGGTCTCGCTCAGCGCGGTCCTGCTCTAACTGGCCAGCAGTTCTTTCAGCTTCGCGTCGATGAACGCCACGTCCTCGGGATTGAGCCCGGGGCCGCCAGCGAAATGACCCCAGATCGACCTGATCGGAACGAACTCGGCGTTGGGCATGTTGGCGACCTCGAATTCGCTGTCCTCGGGTGGGAAATAAAGGTCGGTTGTACCTGGCATTACGTAGGCCTTGGCGGTGATCGAAGCGAGGGCCTTCTTGTAGTCGCCGTGATACATATCGTTAGCGCTGATGTCGCCATTCTGCCACGTCCACAGCATGGTCAGCAGGTTGTTGGCATCTCTTATGAGAAAGAGCCCCTCCCAGAAGCCGACGAGAAAATCCTCCAGCGAGGAATAGCCCATCGCCTTGATATCGAGTTCGGCGCGGTAGAACGCCTGCGAAAAGCCCCAGCCCGCATAGACGCGCGCCATGGCTCGGAGCCCCTTTTCCGGCTTGGTCTGGTACCAACCGTCGGCGAACGCGACGTCAGCGGTCAGCGCCGCCTTGACGCCTTCGAGGAAGACGAAATTGTGGCGCGAGCACTTCGCTGAACCGCAGAACGGCGCGATGCGCTCGACCATCGACGGATACATCGCGCCCCAGTGGAAGGTTTGCAGGGCGCCCATCGACCAGCCGGTCACCAACGGGATGCGCTCGATGCCGAACTTCTCGGTGACCAGACGGTGCTGCAATTTGACATTGTCATAGGCGGTTATCTTGGGAAAACGTGCGGCATTATACGGTTCCGGCGTGTTGCTTGGGGACGACGACAGGCCGTTGCCGAGCATGTTGGGGATGATGATGAACTGCGTGGTCGGGTCGAGCGCCTTGCCGGCGCCGATTAACCACTCGTTTTCGGTATGGTGACCCGAATACCAGGTCGGGTAGACGATCACATTGTTCTTCGCTGCATTCAGGGTGCCGAACGTCTTGTAGGCGAGCTTACAGTTGCGAATGGTGGCGCCGTTCTGCAGCACGACGTCGCCGGGTTCGAAAATTTGGTAGTCCATAACGGTCCTCCCTGCTGGCGCGCGGACGAACGCCGCGCGGTGTTGCTGATGGAACTCTCGTCATACCGGCAGCGGCTCACGCGGTCTGCGCGGCCGGCTTGGCAATGGCGACGCCCAATAGGCGACGCCACCGACCACCATGGACGACAGCGCGGTAGAGTATTGTGGGGCGGCGTTTTCGACCACCAGGCCGACAGCCGACCCGATCGCCCAGGCGACGAATGCCATCGGCCGGTAGTCGGCTGCGATCTTTGTGCCGGGCCGCACCAGGTACTGGTCGACCAGGATGATCGCACCGATGGGGGGTACCAGCACACCCAGCAGACTCGAGCTACTGGATGAAGAACGCCCAGATGTTCCCGGCGGCTACCACGATGCCGATTACGCCCAGGGCGATCGCGGCGCCTCGCATGTGGGGGTTGACGATGCGGGACCATCCGGTGGCCGAATTGTACAGGCAGTGCGAACACACAGAACCGAGGTTGAGGTAGAGGAACACTAACGCCAATACGCTGAGCCAGCCGATCTGCATGCGGTTCATGTAGCCGAACATATCGTCGGCGCCGAACGGATTGGCGTTGGGAACGGCCAGCGCCGCGGTCATGATGCCGCCGACCAGCATGGCGACGATGTTGGCGAAGGGAAAGGCACTGAAGGTGGAAATCAGAGAATCCCGCGGATTTGCCGCCCAACGGTTGAAGTCGGCGGTGACGGTGCCGGCGTCGATAGACAGCGCCACCACGACGGTCAGCCCGACGCCCAATGGACATGGTGGCCGCGCCGTTGTTGCCGGGATATGCCACGATTGCGGCCCAGGTCGTCGTGCTCGCCGCGTGGGCGGCTACCCATCGGCCGAGTATGACGAAAAGCGGGATAGAGATCAGCCCAATTATAGTGCAGGCCGCGCACGCCGATGAAGGTAATACCTATATAGGGAAGGCCTGCGATCACCGTCATCAGCACGTAGTTCAACCCATAAGTGCTGCTCACCAGCGCGCCGGAAATCCCCGTCTGCACCGCGTACCATCCGAGCAGCAAGGTAAACCCGAAGCCAGCACGTAACCTTTGCGCCCAAACACCATGCTAGCGAGCAGCGCGAAATTCACCCCGCCGCGCGTGCCCAGGATGCCCAGCGCCCCGACATAGCCCAGCATGACGAGGTTGCCGATGATTTTTGCCGTCAGCGCAGGGGTGAAGCCCATGCCGAGCACGAGGATCGAACCGGTCATCGCGCCGGTGATGATCATCGGGAATCCTGCCCATACAAGTGTCACCGAAAACAAGCTGCGCCGCGCGCTCGCGGGCACCGGTTCATGTTCGTATTCACTGCCGAGCAAATGATCGACCTGTTCCTCGGCATCTTCCAATCTTGAGTGGTGTTGGGTTGACCCGGCCATTGAAAACTCCCATTTTCTTGAAGCAGGCACAACCCCGGGCAAACGCAACAAAAAGCCCTCGGATCCGCGTCCCGAAGAAGAAAGGGGTGGATTTGAGGGCTGCGCTGCCCGGCACCAGCGGCACCAGTGCCGCTCGAAACTGAGCACACGGTATCTGCGTCGTGAGCCGGCAGCAAGCCAGAAATCTTCGAAAATTGCCGAAGTATTTGGAGGGCCAAGGCAGGGGCATGATGGACGTTGAGCTGTCCAGCCATAGACACGCTCGTTTCGATGGTGGCGGAAGAACCAGCCTCTCCGTGGCTTGCTCTCTCCTGGGGGCGCACTGGTTCGGGCCCGGGTTTTCGGCCTGGCGCTGGGTATCCAGAAGGATTTCTTTAGACCAGTTCCCGCTTTCGACGTGGCGGCAACGGCGAGGTGATCCATTTGGCGGTATTCGACGTAACATGCTTTGTGAATTCATCAGCCGCCTTGTTTCAGATGACATGCCCTCCTTCGCCATCCGGGCAAACAGGGCTGGTGCTTCTGTTCCGTCGGCGGATATCTGCGGGAGGCATGAGCCCAACATCGTCACCCCCTGGCCCAGTTGATCACGCTGCCCTGGTTGAGGCGATTGCCGTGCGCCGAGACCGGGCGGCGTTCGCGGAGCTATTCGCGCATTTCGGCCCACGCGTGAAAGCCTGGATGCTGCGCGCAGGCAGCAATCCCTCGGCTGCCGAGGAACTGACACAAGAAACAATGCTCGCGGTTTGGCAGAAGGCTCGGTTGTTCGACCCCTCCCGAGCGGGCGTGTCGACCTGGATCTTCACCATTGCGCGGAACCTGCGGATCGATACGTTGCGGCGCGAACGGCATCCCTCCGAGCTGATGTCCGACCCGATCGAGCAGCAGGACGAGCCGGTGCAGGCCGATCGCGTCCTGGCGATGTCGCAACAGGAAACGCGCATCCGGTCGGCCCTGAGCCTGCTGCCGCCGGACCAGGCCGAGGTAATCCGCAAGGCGTTCTTCGAGGACAAGGTCCACGCCGAAATCGAAAAGGAGCTTGGCATTCCGCTGGGGACCGTCAAATCGCGGCTGCGCCTGGCTATCATCCGTCTGCGCGCGGCGCTGGGGGACCTGGCGTGATCGCGCATCATCCCAGTGAGGCGACGCTCGCCGCTTATGCCGCGGGCACCCTGGCGGAAGCCCTGGCGCTGGTCGTCGCAACCCATCTCGGGCAATGTTCCACGTGCCGAGAGTCCCTGGCGACCCTCGAAGCGACCGGTGGTGCGCTGCTGGAGGACCTTCCGCCGGTGCCACTGTCCGTCGATGCGCTCGACTGGCTGCTGGTGCGACTGGACGATCCGGCGCCGCCAACGCCGCCGGTGTTGAACCCGGACCTGCCGGCCCCGTTGAACCGCGTGGCGCTCGGACGTTGGTGGCCGGTCGGACGCGGCACCCGATACCGCCCGCTGGTGACGTCCGGCGCAGCTTGGGGAGGGTTGCTGCTTGGGCAGCCCGGCCGGTCGCTGCCGCGGCACGGCCATGCGGGGCTGGAATTGACCTGTGTCCTTTCCGGCGCCTTCGCCGATGGGAGTGGGACGTACGGCGCGGGTGACCTGTCGGAACCGGTCACAGATCACGATCAGCCACCCATGGTTATCGGGAGCGAACCCTGCCTGTGCGTTACCGCGTCCGAAGGCATGCGATTGCGCGGCCTGCTGGGCTGGGCCCAGCGCGTGATCGGATCATAGGGCCGAAAAGGATTCGCTAATTCAGTATGCCGACGCGACGTCAGAGTCGACGGAGGCGGCCTTCGCCAACACTGACGTTTTGGCGGTATCAAGCCGGCCGCTACCCCGCATTACCACCCAGTCGCAGCGCGATGCTCCTAGCGTGAGCCTGTAGCCCTTCGGCTTCTGCCAGAGCCACGGCCGCCGGACCAATCCGATCTAACCCCGGCTGGGTCGTGGATACGAACGTGGTGCGCTTGAGGAAGTCGAACACCGACAGGCCGGAGGCGAAGCGGGCGGTTCGCCCCGTGGGGAGGACGTGGTTAGGGCCGGCGACGTAGTCTCCGATCGCTTCGGGGCAGAACTCTCCTATAAACACCGCTCCCGCATGCCGCACCCGAGCAAACACTGAATCTGGATCACGCAGCATCAGTTGCAGATGCTCCGGTGCCAGCCGATCGACGAGTGCAATGGCCTGCGTCCAATCCTCCACAACGATGACCGCCCCATGCGTCCGCCAACTCGCCCCGGCGATTGCGGCTCGGGGCAGGGAGGGAAGCTCGGCCAGCACGGCCGCCGCGACCGCATCCGCGAACGCCGCGTCGTCGGTGATCAGTATGGACTGCGCCGCCTCGTCATGTTCGGCCTGAGCCAACAGATCGACGGCAATCCGGCGCGGATCATTATCGGCATCGGCCAGCACCACCACCTCCGACGGGCCGGCGATGTTGTCGATGCCCACGCGCCCGAACACCTGACGCTTGGCCTCGGCGACATAGGCGTTGCCGGGGCCGACGATGCGGTCGACCGGTGCAATGGACGCTGTCCCGTACGCCATGGCCGCGACCGCCTGAGCCCCGCCGATCCGGTAGATTTCGGAAACCCCCCCGCGTCGTGCAGCCGCGAGAACCAGGGGATTGAGCACCCCGTCCGGTGTCGGCACGCACATGGCGATGCGGGAAACCCCAGCCGCTCGCGCCGGGATCGCGTTCATCAGCACGGAAGACGGATAGGCCGCCTTCCCGCCCGGCACGTATAGGCCGACGGCATCCAGCGCGGTCCAGCGCATCCCCATCGTCACGCCGGCCGCATCCGTCATCCGCAGGTCTCGCGGCAATTGCGCGCGATGAAACGCCTCGATCCGGGTCGCGGCCAAGTCCAGCGCAGCGGCCAGTTCCGCGGGAACGGAAGCTGTCGCGGCGTCGATCTCGGCGGTGGAGATGCGAAGGCGGTCAGGGGTCAGAGTGAGGCGGTCGAACCGTGTCGTATAGTCGATCAGCGCCGCATCGCCGCGTGCGCGGACGGCGGCAATGATGTCGGCGACGGCGCGATCGACGGTTTCGGTGGTGTCGCGCGCCTGGCCGAGCAGGGCGGTAAACCGGGCCTCGAAATCGGCGTCACGGACGGACAGCTGGATCATGCGGGGTCCAGCGCGCCGCGGAACCGGGCGATCCAGGCGCCCACCACCTCGGGCTGGGTCTTCAGCGCAGTGCGATTTACGATCAGCCGGCTGGTGACCGGCGCAATGACCTCGGTTTCCACCAGTCCGTTGGCTTTCAGCGTGGATCCTGTCTGGACCAGGTCGACAATCATCCGGCATAGCCCCAACCCGGGTGCCAGTTCCATGGCGCCGTTCAGTTGCACGACCTCGGCGTGGATGCCGCGGCTGGCATAGTGCCGGCGCGCGATATTGGGGTATTTCGAGGCGACACGCACCTGGCTCCAGCGCGAGGGGTCGTCGGTTCCGGCGGTCTCACGCGGTTCGGCGACGGACACCCGGCATTTGCCGATGCCCAGATCAAGCGGGGCGTAGATTTCCGGATAGTCGAATTCCATCAGCACGTCGGCACCACAAATACCAAGATGCGCGGCCCCGAAGGCCACGAAAGTGGCGACATCGAAAGGGCGCACCCGTATGACATCCAGCAAGGGGTCTTCGGTGGGGAAGCGGAGGCGGCGACTGTCCTCATCGGCGTAGTCGGGGGCGGGAACGACGCCGGCGCGTGCGAGCAGGGGACCGCACTCGGACAGAATGCGCCCCTTGGGCAGCGCCAGGATCAGCGGCGTGATCACGTCTGGCCCCATGGCGGGGACCAGTGTGGAAGCACGAAATGGGGCGGTCATAAAGGCTCCAGCTTACAGTGCCGGGGCGTTTACATCAGCGGGATGCGGATCGGAAGCCTGCCCCGGGTGACGCTGGGTTGCGCCACTGCTTCGCCGGATCAGCCTCCTGCAGGCTCTGCCAGACCTCGTGTGGAGAGTCCTCCGGCGTCAGTCGCTGGGAGACGAAGCGGGACAGGTACATCTCCGGTTACGACGCGGTCCTGGTCGTCGGGCCACGGGGACGGGCGAGGGAGGGGTGGCTCGGTAAGGGCAGCAGGAGGCGGATCCGGGGGCGTTGCATCGTCCGGTGCACGGACACCCGGATTTTCTTCCGGCCGTTGCACCGAGGCGTGGTCTGGCGCGGCCGGGCTATCGGCCGCGGGTTCGGGTGGCTCAGACCTCAACAGAGCCACCATGGCGAGTTGCACTTTGGCGAGCGCCAGTGCGTTGGCGCGTAGGCGCAGAACCATCGAGTCGCTCTGCGCCGGTCGGGCCGCCCGGTCACAATCGTCGAGTATGGCGGCGTGAAACGCCTCGATTTGCTGAGGGAAATGGTTTTGGATGGGCATTGCCGCGCCTGATATAGTTTGAGCTTAATAAGCATATTTTAGGAAAATAATCAAGAGACATGCTCGCGACATTGTCGCTGGGGCGGTCCCGCTTTCCCGGTCGGGCCGGGCGTGCTCATGACGTATCGTTCCATATAGTAATTGACCATGGCCTAGGTGCCGCCCTAGACCGAAGGGGACGGCGGGACAACGCGGACCATGGCGAATAGAGTGCTCATTCTGCGCTGGCCGGGCAGCGCGTACAACTCCCTGGGCGGCTTGCTGGAGCTGACGGCGCACGAATTGGCGGCGCAGGGGTTGGATGTCACGATGTTCTCCGCTGACGGCAAGGACTGGCCGCAGCGGCTGATTGAATTGCTCAAGCAGGGCGGGATCTCCTTCGCGCTCACCATGTCCGGGATCGGCGCCGAGCTGGGCGTTGACGGCAAGCTGGTCTGGGAGGTGGCGAAAGTCCCGCTGTTCAACTGGAGCTGCGACCATCCTTGTTACTTTCCCGTACGTCACGTCATCCGCAACGCCTACCTGCTGCACGGCTACGTTTTCCCTGACCACGCGCGCTACAACGTTCGCTATCTCAATCCGAACGGGATCGCTTTCGGGGTCCATCTGGGTATCCCGCCGCGCAGTCTGTTCCCTGAGGCGCCGTTGCCGCCAGCCAGGCGCAACGGCCGCATCATGTTCACCAAGAGCGGAGCCGATACCAACAAGATTGAGGCCGCCTGGCGCGGTTTCGGTCCAAATTTGGAACGGATCGTCTTCGCTGCGGCTGAGGAACTGTTTGCGCGTTCCACAGCAGATTTTCTTCCCGTCACGAAGCGGATCGCCGAACCGTTCGGACTGTTTTTTGACGGTAACAGCCGGCTGGCACTGCTGCTGATCCGGGAGGTGGACGCCTATATTCGCTTCAAGCGCGCCAATCTGGTGATGCAAAGCGTCCTGCGCTACCCGGTCGACGTGTTTGGCAGCGGGTGGGACCACATCAACTGGGACGGCGCTGCGGCGCGGTTCCACGGTGCGGTGCCGTGGCGGACGATGATCGATCGGTTGCCCAGCTACGCCGGCTGCCTGTCGACCAATCCTCTAATCGAGGAATCGGTCCATGACCGCGTGTTCTTTTCGCTGGCGGCGGGTGTCGTGCCGGTCAGCGACAGCAACAGGTTCGCGGACGAGACCATGCCTGGGCTGGAACCGTATCGTTTCTGTTTTATACGCGAACGGATCGAACAGGCGGTTGAAGCCGCTCTGGCGGCGCCGGCAGAGGCCATCGCTCGGGTCGAGGATGCCTGGCAAACCCTCGTGACGCCCTTCGGTATGCGACGCTCGGCCCAACAAATCGTGCAATTCGCCGCGCTCCACCCGATGAACGCGCGTTGAGGGGCCTGATCGTATAAATGGCCGGCATACTGATCATTGGCGCTGGTTTCGCCGGAGCCACCTATGCAAGGACTTTGGCCGAGGCAGGCTATACGGTTCATGTTATCGACCGTCGCGAGCACATCGGTGGGAACGCGGCGGACTGGGTCGATGCAAATGGCGTGCGGGTGCATCGTTATGGACCGCATTTGTTTCACACAAATGCGACGCCGGTGTTCGACTGGTTGCAGCGGTTCGGCGCCTGGACTCCCTATTCCCATCGGGTGTGTGCGATCCTTCCTGGCGGGGAAGTTGCCCCGCTGCCCATCAACCGTGAGACGATTAACGCAGTCTTCGGCGAAAGGCTGCGAACCGAGGCGGAAGCGGCGGCCTTTCTGCGGCGTGTCGCGGTGCCGATCGCCGACCCGAAGAATGCCGACGAACATCTGCGATCGCAGATCGGCGACGTGTTGACCGACTTGTTCTTCCGTCCGTACACACGGAAAATGTGGGGAATGGAACTGGAGGAAATGGATGCCAGCGTGGTCAAACGGTTGCCGATCCGTTTCGATAGCAACGACCAGTATTTCCCGGCTGATCGCCATCAGGCGCTGCCCGCGAATGGCTATATCGCACTGTTCGAAGCGATCTTCGCGCATCCGGCGATCGCGGTTGAACTGTCGGTGGACTACACTCCCGGCATGGAGCAGGCATACGATTTCTGTTTTAACAGCATGGCAATCGACGAATACTTCGACTGGAGCCTCGGCGAATTGCCGTACCGTTCATTGCGATTCCATCAGAAGACCGTTACGCAATGGGACGGTCAGCCGTATAGCGTTCGCAACTACACGAACGAAGGCCGGTTCACGCGCGAAGCGTGGTGGCACTGCCTTCCCGGGCATCTGCATCGGGAAACCGGCCGTCGAACGGTTACGGTCGAGGAGCCATGCAACTATCGCGACAATAACAACGAGCGCTACTATCCAGTGAAAACCGCTGACGGGCGCTACCAAACTTTGTACCGGGCGTATCGTGCCCTGGCGAGCGCCTTGCCTAACATGGCGTTCATTGGCCGCTGCGGCACTTACCAGTACCTGGACATGGATCAGGTGATCAATCAATCGCTCGCGGGCGCCGGGCGGTGGCTTGAAAGCCGGGCGTAGGAGGTCAGGCTCTCAACTCACCCCAGGCCGGCGCGGTTTCGCGCTACGGTTCTGGTCGTCGGGTGATCGGGACCGAGCGTTTTCATGTAGATCGACAGGGACCAGTCCAGAGCCTCCCGGGCGGAGAACCCGTCGCCCAGGTCCTTCAGCACGCCGGCCAGGTTGTTGGCGTCGCGGGCGACGTTGGGATGATCCTTTCCCAGCGCGGCCTCATCGATCGCCAGGGCACGCTCGAACGCCGCGTGGGCGCCTTCCAGGTCGCCAATGTCGTGCAGGACCAGGCCGATGTGGTTGATGTCGGTGGCGGCCTCGGGATGGTCCGCTCCAAACGCCTCGGTGTGCAAGGGCCAGCGCGCGCCGCAACTGCGCCTGGGCGTCCATCATGTCGCCTAGCTCGTGCGACAGGCGGCCAAGGTCGCGCAGATCGTTGGCGAGGTCCGGGTGATCGGCGCCAAGCTGGCGCTGCCGCGCCTCGATGCGCTGTTCAAGGTTGTCGCGCTGGGCGCGCAGGTCGTTCAGGCTGGGCATTGCTCGGGTCCTTTCGCCCCTCATGTGGCCAATGCCGGCGCCTCACTCAAGGGCACGGCTCAATTCGCGGCATCGTACTCGGCCGAGATGTCCTTCCCGGTGTAGTCCGGCATCATCGCGGTGGAGATCAGGCTGATCACCGCGCAGGCGGCGATGTAGATCGCGACGGCGTAGCCGGTGTGATACGCTGCGATCAGCGCGGTCGCGATCAGCGGGGCGGGACCGCCGGCGATGATCGAGGCAAGCTGATAGCCCAGTGATGCACCGCTATAGCGCAGGCGTGGCGTGAACGCTTCGGCGATCAGGGCGGCCTGAGGTCCGTACATCATGTCGTGCGGAATGAGCGAGAGCACGATCGCAAGGAACACCAGCACGGGCGCTCCGCTACCCAGCATGGCGAAATAAAGGAAGCCGAACACGCCCATTGCCGCTGCGCCGATCAGGTACATCTTCCGCCGGCCGATCAGGTCGGAGAGATGGCCGAACAGCGGGATACTGACGAAGGACAACACTGATGCCACCAGCACCGCCGACAGCACCAATTCTCGTGACATTTTCAGTACGCCGGTGCCGTAGGCGAAGATGAACGCAGTAAAAATGTAGAATGGTGCCTGCTCGGCCATCCGCACAAGGGCGGAGAGGATGATCTCACGCGGCTGTTTCTTGATCACCTCGACGATCGGGGTCTTTTCGATCAGGTTGGTCGCGACAAGTTGCTCGAAGACCGGCGTCTCAAGGATGCCGATGCGGATCCACAGGCCGATGCCGATGAGGACAATGCTGAGGAGGAACGGCACGCGCCAGCCCCAGGCGATGAAATCGGCGCCAGACCAGGCGCTGAAGGCGAGGATCACGAGGTTTGACAGAAACAGGCCGCATGGCACGCCGAACTGCGGCCAGGACGCGACCAGGCCGCGGCGGTGGTGGGTGCGTGACCACTCCATGGAGATGAGCACCGAGCCACCCCACTCGCCGCCGACGCCGATGCCTTGCAGCATGCGAAGGATGGTGAGGATGACGGCGCCCCAAATGCCGATGGAGTCGTAGCCGGGCACCAGGGCGACGAGGAATGTCGCGATTCCCATCAGCAGCAGGGTGGAGATCAAGGTCGCCTTGCGGCCGATTCGATCGCCGAAGTGGCCAAAGATCGCAGCACCAATCGGGCGGCCGACAAAGCCGATGAAGTAGGTGCTGAAAGCCGCGAGCGTTCCGGTCAGCGGATCGGCTGTGGGGAAAAAGAGTTTCGGAAACACCAGCCCGGCGGCCGTGCCGTAGATGAAGAAGTCATACCACTCAATGGTGGTGCCGACGGTGGCGGCTATGACCGCCTTGCGCAATT
The DNA here is from genome assembly GCA_963733925.1 of uncultured Alphaproteobacteria bacterium. GTDB lineage: Bacteria > Pseudomonadota > Alphaproteobacteria > Acetobacterales > Acetobacteraceae > Rhodopila. The sequence goes on from CAVTFL010000007.1 coordinate 128,428, forward strand.
GCACGCTGTGTTCGGCGTCCGGAAGTCCGCCGGACAGGGTGGTGGTGGACATTGTGTACTCCTCGAACCGAGCCTGTTCTGCCGCTAGGTCGCTGCCTCCCAGCGTTGACTGATTTAGGGGAGAACGCAACGGATTTTCTGGCAAGGCTGCGAACGATCAGCTCAAGGAGGGTTTCTCATCATGGTTGCCGAAGGGCAACCATCCACACCGTGGCCCCATCTCAGCAGCGGCGCCTCACCGCCGTTCTTGCACGCGCCAGCCCCTCCGGCGGGATCGTCCGCCGCCCTTCGATTTGACCCCACACGCTTTCCTGTTTATCCCGTAACGAGACACGTTGCGGCACTGAAAGTGCTATTTGGGAACATCAAATGGATCAGATCGAAAGAAGTACGATCGCCAAGGTTTCGATGCGGCTCGTGCCATTTCTGATCGTCTGCTATTTTGTCGCTTATCTGGATCGGGTCAACGTCGGCTTTGCCGCTCTTATAATACAATGAACAAAGCACTCGACCTGAACGCGACCGCCTATGCGCTCGGCGCCGGCGCTTTCTTCCTCGCTTATATCGTCTTCGAGGTGCCGTCGAACCTGCTGCTGGAACGTTTTGGAGCGCGCAAATAAATCGCGCGCATCATGCTCACCTGGGGTTTGCTGTCCGGGCTGATGGCCTTCATCCCGCAGATCGCCACTTTGACTGGCCTATCACCACGTCGGTCTTCTATGCAATTCCGGATCGGAGGTCATTCGAGCAGCAGCCCACGGCTCCGGAGCGCGACCGCCAGGTCTTCGGCGCTGTCGGACCGGTGACCGTTCAGTCCCGCCGCCCGGGCCCCTTCGACGTTGGCCTGGCTGTCGTCGATAAACTGCGCAGCGGCCGGTTCAGCACCGAGGCGGACCAAGCAACGGCGATAGGCATTGGGTTCGGGCTTGCGGGCGCCGAATTCAGCCGAGACACAGGCCCGCTCGTGCACGCGCGCCGCAACCTCTGGGTACAGCCTCGAAAAATGCCGCAGGACGAGTAGATTATTGTTGGTCAATACGGCACAGGTGACGTCTGTCCGGATGCGGCCCATTACTGACAGGGCTTCGGGTATCGGGGTGACCGCGACAGCCAGAGCCGCGACCCACTCGGCTTCGGACAGGTCGTAACCAATCGCCGCGCCGAACCCGCGTAGGTAGGCCTGCGCATCGACGGCGCCGGCATCGCCGGCATCCTCGAAACCGGACTCCCAGATCGCGGCCCGGATCAAACCCTGCGAAAGGCCGGAAGCCGAGGCGAGCGAGTGGGGTCCTTGCCTCGCGATCATGGTCATAGAGAACGCCGTTGAGGTCGAGAAGGTTCAGCGAGATTTCGGGCATGGCTGGCCACTCCCATATCCATTTGGTACCTGGCAAACTGTATGCCGTTGCCCGTGATGCCGCATGAAGCGGATGCGCACCGACTTGGTGGCCGGCGTGTGCTCGAATACCGGTCGGCGCCAAACGCTGCGCAAACGCCAACTGGTTCGACAACGCATTTGACATTACCGAGAGAACGCCGAACCAATGCAACGGCTGAGCGACTTACATCGTCCTCTGTCTATGGAATTCCCTCGGCACTTGCTGTCCCATTGCCTCGCCGGGTGCTTGGGCGGGATAGCCGGCGCGATGGTCGTGGTAGGGACCAATACAGGGTCGCTGCGTGATTTGATGCTGCACGCGGAAGGAGGGTGGCTCGCTTTCGCCCTGCTGAACTTCGGCTTCGCGGGAACGTTTGGTTCGGCCGCGATAGCGCACGGGATCATGACTTTTGGCGAGGACGACGATTAGCTTTCTGTCCCGTTGGCAGCAGGGATTCGATTAGTCCCGAATCAGTGAGAGACAACGCTTGGGCGTAACCGAGCGTTGTCTCTCCCGCTCGGCGCGCCACTGAAAATGTGTGCGTGTGGAGGCATTCATACCAGGAGCCTGAAATGCCCGGGGACCAACGTTACTATCGTGATGCTGCGCGCGTGCAGGGCTCTACCTGGAAGTCGACACGACGGTCGATCAGATCCGCCGCGTCGTCGCTGCCCGTGCCGACAATCGCCTCCCGCGACCCGACGCCCTGGACCGTGATCCTGTCTTTCAGGTTTGGTTCGATCTCCACCAGATCCTGGCGAATGCGTTCGGCGCGGGCCAATGACAGGCGATCGTTCAATGCCGCGGGTCCGGATGGGCTCGCGTGGCCGGTCAAATGCAAACAGGTCTGGTCCGCGACGGTCCGCCGAGCGATCACTCTCAGCCAGTCCGCGTACGGAGCGGGATTTTGCGGATCCGACCAGAACGCGGTCGAGTTGGGACGGAATAGAATTTTCATCGACAACCGCCCGTGCGAAAACTGATAGTCCACTAATTCCGAGAACGCCTGCGTCGCCGACCGTCGATCACCCAGCGCCCAGTTGGTGAGATAGAGGCCATCATACACGCGTAATTGATGTCCCCCTTCCGGGAGGCTGGCTGCCTCGCTGTACAGGTTGCGCGCCGGCTGGTATTCCCCGTCGCCGTAAGCCGTGTTGGCACCCGTGATCAGCGCCTCCGCCTGCAGATTTTGCAAATAGGCCGGATCGATCGGATCACCCGGGCGGCCCTGCAAGGTCTGAAGATAGGCGACGACGCTCTCGTCCGGCTGCCAGACCGGACTGTCCCGAAAGAATCGAACTGGTGTCGGATCGATATCATCCGGCCTGACCCAAGCGTCCTTTGCCGATACAATTTTGCCGGTTCCCAGATCCGCCAGCATGCCGTAGACGCGATAGGCCCCGGGATGCCCGCTCACGGGTTCGACGGCTCCTGGCCCAGCAACGGGCGCGATGGCTCCGAGCAGCACCACCGGCTTGCGCGCGAGATTTTCCGGTGTGAAGGGAAGCAATTCGAGCTGCGGGAAGTGTTGTGGAGCCAGCGTCTCAAGTTCCTGCTGCATCAGCTTGGTGGTGGCGACCTGGCTACCCGTCGTCACATCGATCCAAGGATCGATGACCACCGGGTAGCGCCCGGATGGCGGGGGAGGAGGCAGGACCGCGGTCGTCACCAACGCAGTGGCTAGCACAGGCACGCCGTCTTTCAGCGACGGCAACGGGGCGGCCACGCTCGTGGCGGCGCTTTGCTGTGGCGAGGTAGGATGACTGCAAGCGGTGAGCATAGTAGCCAACACCACTGCCACGGAGCCGATGCACGGGTTGCGGTGACGTTCAACCATGCTGACGGCAGCCGTGCTGCAAATAGCTGCGTTCTGCATCGGATGGTTCTTCTCCTATCTCGAATTTTAGCGCGATCGCCCGGCACTGCGGATCCACGGCATGCGCCGTCGATGTCGCCACCTTTCTCGCGGATGGTGCGGCGACGCGCGGCGGCGGTGCGGCCGTACCCTTGGCCACCGCGCTCGGACGGTCGGGGGAGATCAGAAGCGTTCCCAACGGCTGCCTGGTATCCGCGCCGGCTGGCATGGCCATCTCCCGCAAAGTCACACGCAGGTTCTCCGGTGGTTTCATTCCATCGCTCTTTGCAGGCCGATTCTTCGCCGGATCCGAAGATTCTTCCGCTGCCCTCGGAGGTGCCAGGTTCGCAGCGACGGGTGTCGGTCCAACTGCCACCCCACTTCTGGCGTCCGCGTGCCCGGCAATTTCAGCAGACGGCATGCCCGGTGTGAGCGCGGGGCCGGCAGGCGATGTCGTCGAGGCCGGGTGAACCTGCGTGTCACTGACACGATCATCGCCAAGAGGATTGAGCGGATTCGCCGCGGGTGCTATCGACGGGCTGGCGTTCACCGCGACCGCGGGCCGCTCCGCCTTCGGCTGCTGCGTGGTTGCATCCTGCAGCGTCACGCCTTTAAAGAGGTCTTCGAGAAGCCCAGCCAGGATCGCGAAACGATTGGCCTCGTCGTGGCGTCCGCCAGCTTCCGCTTCCTGTGCGCGGTTCGAGAAATGGACCGGCATTGCCAGCATCAGCCTTGTATCGGAGGGCGGTGCGTCTCGCAGCGCCGTGAGGATGTCCTCGATAGTCTCGGCGACTTTCCGATCCTGCGCCGCCCCCGGAGGATACGTGGCGATCAGCTTGTCCAGCTTCGCAAGCAACGCGACGAGCGAGGGTGCTCCTTGCGGCTGAGGCGTCGCGGGTGGTGCCGCTTGGCGCCTCTCCCCACCGTTCGCCGGCACGTTGGCGAACGCAGTTATAGGTCGGCTGTCGGCCTTCCGTCCGGCGAATGCGGCTTGTGCCTGGCTCGGCGAGGCCTCCGGGCTCGGCGGTGACATCATCGCTCCATTTTGGGTGCCGCCGATCACGGTGGTGCCGACCGGCGCGTCCTTGCTGGCACGGTCGCCGGGCAGCAACACCGGCGCTGCCTCAATCGAGGGGCTGCGGCTCTCCGTGGCTGCCGGCTTGGTCTCCAACCACTGTGGGTCCTGCGAATTAGCCCGGTCGTTTGGCGCCTTTACGTTGGCCAGGTTCCCGACGATGTCGCCCACCGCCACGAAGCGATAGGCCTCATCGAAGCGTCCGCCAGCCTGCGCCTCGCGTGCGCGCGCTGCGCAATGCACGGGCAACGCGAGCACCAGCTGTGCATCCGAGGGCATCGCATTCGGCAGCAGCGCGAGAAGGTCAGCGATGGTCTCACCTACGGTCTCCGTCAACGTTGCAGGATCCGCGGCGATCTGCTTGTCGAGCTTCGCAAGCAACGTGACGATTGGCGACGCCCCTTGCTGTCGGGGCTCCGTTGGACTGAACGTTTGACCGTACCCTGCGCCCGCTGCCGGCGCTACAGTGCCGGCCGGGCTGTCGCTCGGGCGCCCAGCCCGCGTAGTCAGGTCGGCAGACGATTGGCCCGGCGAGGCGTCCCGGCTGGCCGGCGATGTCATCGCGCTGTCCTTGGCGGCGTCGATCGGGGTGTGACCGCTTCCGGCGGCATCGTCAGGCAGCGAAGCCGGGGGTGCCGCGATTGAAGGGCTGCCGCTTGCTGGAGTGTTGGGCGGCTCCGGCCCCCACACCGTCGGCGCCTGCTGGCCTGTGGCGTCCGTTGGTTTGAAAACGTCTGCCAAAAGGTTGCCTAACATCGCGAAGCGATTGGCCTCGCCATCGCGCCCTCCGGCCTCTGCCTCTCGGGCACGTTTCATGAAATGGGCGGGTAGTGCCAATATTAACTTTGCATCCGAGGGCGGTGCGTAGGGCACCAGTGTGAGTAGGTCCGCAATAGTCTCGGCAACAGCGTCGTCCTGCGCCGATGCCGGGCGATCCTCTTCGACCTGCCGCTCCAGCTTCGCCAGCAGCGCAACGATCGAGGCCTCCCCTTGCCGGTGGGATTCCACTAACGCGGGCGATTGGCTGTCCGACGTCTCGTCTCCTATCGCCAGTCGGGGTACAGTGAGCGACAGGCAGGCAAGCATGCCGAAAGCATAAGCCACTCCCCGGTGCGATATTCTCCACGAGTTGGCCATGTGCGCCAGTATGTATGGCGGGTGATGCGTGTCAAGTTGATCCAAACGAATCTCAGTTGAAGTTATTGCGAACATTGCGCTTCGATTTTGGTAAACCGACGAACCACACGAAGGAACTGCATATTCTTTTAGGCGCTGTTTTCGGCGACGATCGTGGCCGACTTCCGCCTCCGTCTGCTCTTGCCGTGGCATCAACGCTTTTAAAAGTCTGATTTGCTCGCAAAGGGATTTGGCGAAACTATGCTCAATGAGCAATTTCGGAGAAATATACTTGATTTTACATCCGGTGGCTTTGTGGTTAGGACGCCGGATGAAGGCTCGATCGAGTGAGACGCTCCTATTGATTTTTACTAGTAGCCAGAAGCGGTCTTGCAGTTTTCATTCGTCAACTGTTCGCAACGTGTATCGGAAAATCTTCCGATGCAGAGTTCTTTTCAAGGTCACACACTCATTGTTCAGCAGCATTAATATAGACCTCCGACGAATGTCGCTCTTGTGCGCTCTTGCAATAACGCAACGCAAATTCGACGCGGAGGATGCCAATCCACGAAGATTTGTTTGCTTCAGGTGCCAGCTCTCGGTCTCCGGCATCGCGCCGGCGCCGTCGGTGCCCGCAATGCTTGTATCGGTGGCCCAGGTCGCTTGCGCTTCGCGTAATTCGTGCCTCTGGTGGTGGAAAATGCGGGGCACGCATAATCCTGAGGAGGAGCGGTCTGCGGCGGTCGATCGGTACCTAGCGATCTCGCGGGATCGGTCTATCATCCGAAGCGAAACAACGACCCGCTGGTCTCCTGTGTCGGCAGGCAAAGCGCGGCCAACGCCGGAGCGACCGTTTCCGGCTTCGGCAAAGTCGCGCGGTCCTCGCCTGGGAATGCATTGAATCGCATGCGTGTCGCCACGGGTCCGGGATCGAACAGGCTCACCCGCACGGGCGTCGTCGCGAGTTCCTGCGCCCATGTCAGCACCAAATGTTCCATGCCCGCCTTCGTCGCGCCCATGGCCCCCCAGTAAGCCTTGGGGTCGCGCGCCCGGCTTTCGGTCACGAACACGGCGCGCCCCGCCTGCGCCTGACGCAACAGCGGCTCGCAGGTGCGGATCAACCGCCAGGCCGCGGACAAATTGACCGCAACGACATCCGACCAGTCATCCGGCAGGATATGGGACACCGGGGTCAATCGCCCCAACGAGGCAGCATTGTGCACGAGGATATCCAGCCGGCCGAAGCGCTGGAACAGGCTTGGGCCGATCGCGTCGATCTGTGGGCCCTCGCGCAGGTCCAGTGGCAAAATCGTGGCGTGGCCTCCGATCGCTCGGATTGCGTCGTCGGTTTCCTCCAAGCCGCCCTGGGTGCGCGCGGTGATGACCACACGAGCGCCCAGACGTGCCAGTTCCACCGCAGTGGCCGCGCCAATGCCGCGGCTCGCGCCGGTCACCAGCGCGATGGCCCCATCAGGCAAGCCGGACATCAGTGATGCGCTGCCAGTAGGCTGAGTTGGCGGTCCGCGTTATCCTGCTGGTCCGGCAATGGGATGGGATAGTCGCCGGTAAAGCAGGCGTCGCAGTAGTAGGGCTTATCCGGATCACGCCCATTCTTTCCCAGCGCCCGGTACAGCCCATCGATCGAGATGAAGGCCAGGCTGTCGGCGCCGATGAGGTGTCCCATTTCCGCTACGTTGTGGCTCGCAGCGAGCAGCTTGCTGCGTTCTGGCGTGTCGATCCCGTAGAAGCAGGAATTGGTGGTTGGCGGCGAAGAGATTCGCATGTGCACCTCCGTCGCGCCAGCCGCCCGGACCATCTCGACGATTTTCTTGCTGGTGGTGCCTCGCACGATTGAATCGTCCACCAAAATGACGCGCTTGCCTTCAAGGACCGGCCGGTTGGCGGAATGCTTCAGCTTCACACCGAGGTGGCGGATGTGGTCGGTCGGTTCGATGAAAGTGCGTCCGACATAGTGGTTGCGGATAATGCCAAGCTCGAATGGGATGCCGCTTTGCTTGGAGTAGCCCATCGCCGCGGGGACGCCGGAGTCAGGCACCGGTACGATCACGTCGGCCGAGACGTCGGCTTCCCGCGCCAGTTCGGCGCCGATGCGTTTGCGCGCCTCGTAGACCGGCATGCCCTCCATCACCGAGTCCGGCCGGGCGAAGTAGATGTATTCAAAGACGCAAAAGCGCTCCTTCAGCTTGTTGAAGGGCTTGATGCTGTGAATGCCATGGTCGTTGATGACGACGATCTCGCCGGGTTCGACGTCGCGGATGAAGTCGGCGCCAACGATGTCCAGCGCGCAGGTCTCGCTCGCCAGCACCCACCCACCGGTGCCTTCCGAACCGATGCGGCCAAGGATCAGGGGCCGGACCCCGAGCGGATCGCGCACACCCATGAGGGCTTCGTTAGAAAGGGCAACCAGGGAGTAGGCGCCGATCACCTGCTTCAGCGCGTCGATCAGCCGGTCAACCACAGTGGAATAGAGGCTGATGGCGATGAGGTGGACGAATACCTCCGAGTCCGTGGTGGACTGGAACAGGCAGCCGCGACGGACTAGGGCGCGGTGCAGCACATGGGCGTTGGTCAGGTTGCCGTTATGCGCGACAGCGAACCCGCCAAACTCGAAATCGGCGTAAAGCGGTTGGACATTCCGCAGAACCGTGTCGCCGGTGGTGGCGTAGCGATTGTGTCCTACAGCGATGCGGCCGGGGAGCTTTTCAATTACCCTGGCGTCGCCGAAATTGTCGCCGACCAGTCCCATACCGCGATGGGAGTGGAAGCGGGCGCCGTCGAAGCTGGTGATGCCGGTGGCTTCCTGGCCGCGGTGCTGCAGCGCATGCAGCCCCAGAGCGGTGACCGCGGAGGCATCCGGCACATTCCAGACGCCGAAAACGCCGCATTCCTCGTGAAGGGAGTCGTCATCGGTATCCCGGCTGGTAAAGGCCATGTGCAACAGCTCCTATTCGCGGTCGGGCGGTTTACCGGTCGCACGCCCCTGCGGCGTGGCGCGTAGCAAGGCCTCCGCTGTAGCCTTTCGCCCCGCCGGCGGTGGGTCGAGTGCATGGGGACGATAGGGTTCGGGCAACTGACTACGAACCCAGCGTGCGGCCTCATATGTCGGCGTCAATGTTCGCGCATCGAGAACCGCGTCCGGCCAACGTTCGATTGGGAACACCATCTGGCCAATGATATAGGCGATGATGACGACCGCGGCACCTCGCGCCAATCCGAATACCAGCCCCAACGTGCGATCAACCCCTCCGAGCGCCGATCTTCGCACAAAACCGCCGACGCCACGCGCGATCAGCATCAACACGATCAGCGCAAGCAGGAAAACGACAATGAAGCTGACCGGATCGACCCATTCGGGCGATGAAAACCAGGAGCGAACGATACCTCGGGTTGCCGGCAGGGCGAAGAATGCGGCTGCGATCGACCCGATCCAGGCGCCAATGCCCAACACTTCCCGCACCAACCCGCGCGCGAAGGCGAGCAGGCCAGAGACTAACAGGAACCCGAAGACCGCGAGGTCAACCCACGTCATGCCACCGCCATCGGACAGGAAACCAAGCTTATCGTCTCCCTGGCGCTGGCCGCCAAGCGGATCATGCGTTCTTCTTAGCCGATTCGGGCGCGAAGCGTCCAACCAGATCGGCAATGTGGCCAATTTCCTCCAGTCGCAGACCCTCGGGCGGCGCGAGCTTGCGGTTTCCGTGCGCGACCCGGCGGGGCAGGGTGGCTGCGTCGAATCCCAATTTGGCGGCTTCCTTTAACCGAGCCTCGGCCTGGGCGACCTGACGGACCTCGCCAGAGAGGCCGACTTCGCCGAAATAGACCATGCCGGGGCTTGTCGGCGCCTCAAACGCCGCGGATGCTATGGCAGCGGCGACAGCGAGATCGGCGGCGGGTTCGTTCACGCGCAGGCCGCCGGCGATGTTCAGATACACGTCGGTCTGATTGAGCCGCACGCCCGCCCTGGTTTCGAGCACTGCGAGGAGCATTGAGAGCCGGCCGCTGTCCCAGCCGATGACGGACCGCCGGGCCGAGCCGGCGGGGTTCGGAGCGAGCAGGGCCTGAACTTCCATCAGCACCGGGCGGGTGCCTTCGAGACCTGCGAAAACGGCACTTCCAGCGATATTGCCGCGGCGCTCGGCGAGAAACAGGGCGGATGGGTTGGGGACTTCGGCGAGGCCGGTCTCGGTCATCTCGAACACCCCGATCTCATCGGTGGCGCCAAAGCGGTTCTTGACGGCGCGAAGAATGCGGAACTGGTGGCCGCGGTCGCCTTCGAAATAGAGGACGGCGTCGACCATGTGCTCCAGGACGCGCGGGCCGGCTATGCCACCATCTTTGGTCACGTGGCCTACCAGGACCAGGGCAAATTTTCCTGATTTTGCCAGCCGGATCAGTTCGAAGCTGCAGGCTCGGACCTGAGCAACGGTTCCGGGGGCGCTATCGATGGCGTCCAGCCACATGGTCTGAATTGAGTTCGATCACCACTAGCGTGGTCTCCTTGGCCTGCTCGAGACCGGCGGCGATGTCGCGGACATTGATCGCGGCGGCTAGTTCGATAGATGAGTTGGCAACGCCGAGACGGCGGGCGCGCAGGCGGATCTGATCGACAAATTCCTCTCCGGAGACGTACAGGACGCGGCGGCCGGAGCGGGCAAGTCGGGCAGCGGCCTGCAGCAGAAGGGTCGATTTGCCGATACCTGGATCGCCGCCGACCAGCACGGCCGAGGCAGGAACTAAACCGCCGCCTAGCACGCGATCCAATTCGGCGATGCCAATGGGCGCGCGCGGCGGTGGTTCGGCGCTGCCGGCCAAACCAACGAACGCGACGCTACGACCGGCCGCCTTGGCGGCGGGCCCGGGGCGGGGGAGCACGGCTTCTTCTTCGACGGTGTTCCATTCGCCGCAAGTTTCACAACGGCCAGCCCATTTCGGGGTGACCGCGCCACAAGACTGGCAGACGAAGCGGGAAGCGGGTTTGGCCAATGCGATTCCATACCTCGGAGGGAGGCGGTTGATTACGCGATTTTGATCGCGTTTCCCACCAGTTCGCGCTCATTCGGCACTTTTGGATCGAGATTTGGCGCCTCCGTCTGCGCTTGGTCGAGCGGCTGACGTGTTGGACGGAGGGAAGTCGGCCACAGATTCCGTAGGAAAGCACTCGGACTCCGCAATCAGGCACGGTTAGCAGGGAAGCTGATACGGCCCGCCTCCCACGCGTGATTTCTTAGCGGAGAAATCGAGGTCCGGAACCCTCGCAAGGCTCGGACTCTCGGTATTGCATGCCGCCAAGCTATGCGAACTGGCGGACTAGCTCGGCTTTTTTGACTGCTCTCGGGAATTTTGGGGCAACGGCCGGGACCGGACCACTCAAGCGGTCATCATCGACTTTGGATTTACGTCATGGCCGACAACGAGCCCGGCCATGACGTAATTGAGTCGGTGAAGCATGAACCGACCGCTAGTCGGCGGCAAGCGCCATCTGTTTGCGGGCAATGGCCTTGCCGCAGAAGTCTTCGATCGCATCGGCGACAGTCTCTGCGTCACGCGCGAAAACGTGATCTGCCTTTGAAACCACGCGGTAATCCACGTGGACGTTCTTCTGCGTATTCAGCTTGTCCACCAACTTACGAACTGCCGGCTCTGGCACCAGTTCATCCGCGTCACCGTGCAGCATCAAGCCGCCGCATGGACACGGTGCCAGGAACCCAAAGTCGTAGTGGTTGGCTGGAGGCGCGACACTGACCCATCCGGAAATTTCTGGACGGCGCATTAAAAGCTGCATGCCGATGAACGCACCAAATGAGTAGCCCGCGATCCAGAGCCCACCATGTCCGGGATTAACCGCCTGCATCCAATCCAGCGCGGACGCGGCGTCGCCGATTTCGCCAATGCCGCCGTCATAGCGGCCCTGGCTACGACCGACACCGCGGAAGTTAAATCGCATCACGGAACAGCCAAGCTTCTGAAAGGCCTGGTACATGGAATAGGTGATGCGATTATTCATGGTTCCGCCATGCAGCGGATGCGGATGCAGGATCAGCGCAACCGGCGCCCCAGCTTCCTTAGAATGATGATAACGACCTTCGAGCCGACCATCCGGGCCGGCAAACATTACCTCGGGCATGGCAATATATGACCTGTTTCCTGTCCCTCCGGCAGCACCTGTTCCAAAGCCACCGCAGCTTTGGACACCCTACCGGGCCTGCAAATGTCGCTGGTCAGCATCACCGTGTGACCCGCTTCGATCCCGCTAATCATTTGGGAACGCAATCCCTTGATGTCAGTTCCGTGGCGGAGAATCAAACCATCAATTTTTGACCGGTACGGCCGGAAATCTTAGTTCGCACTGCGGAGTCCGGGTAAAGCACCGGCTTTTCCCTTATTGCCAACCTGTCGTCGTCGGGGTCCCCGAGGCGTCCACTTCCCCGAGGAGGAGGACGCTATCATAGGACAGGTGAAGCGGTCATTCATAATGGAAATGTCGCATGGCTTTCATGTCCTGGCGAGAGAAATAAGGGCAAACGGAAGCTGCGCTCACCACCTTCCGACATCGTCGGCCGCCGTCTTTTTCATCTATGTATGTGTACTGTCAGTCAAATTATACTATCGCACGTAACTTCTGTGGGAATCACGGTCTATCTATCGATCGCCTTTCCGCTTTTGGCCGCCCCGGGCTGGATGACATTCCGGACATAAAGACTCCGCGAGCGGTCGGACTCAAGCGTGATGCTTGTGGAATCGCGTGCCTCTGCATCACCGGATCGAACGTCCTAGGCCGTCTTATCCAACCGGCGGTTGCACCAATCGAGATCAAAGCTACTTTTTGTGAGCCCGCGACTGCCAGCTAGGCGCATATCGGTCAATGCAAGTATTAACCGGTATGATATCATCGGTGTGGTTGAGCCAGTTTTGTCTGGGGACTTGCGGGCGGCCGGCCCTCGCTGGAGGCGGTTCGGAATGAACAACGTGCATTACCTGGACGCGAATGCCACCCAACCGCTTCGTCCCGCCGCGCGGGAGGCCGTCTTCGCCGCATTCGAGGTCACTGGGAACGCGTCGTCGGTGCATCGGGCGGGACGGGCGGCGCGACGCATCCTGGAGGACGGCCGAGAACTGATCTCCCGGTGCTTCGGTGGCCAGCCTGAAAATCTGGTGTTCACCTCGGGCGGCACAGAGGCAGACGCCATGGCAATTCGTGCCCTGTCGCGAGAACGCCGCATCCTGGTCAGTGCGATTGAGCACGATGCGATCCGGTTCGCGGCCGGCGAGGCAAGCGTCCTGCCGGTGGGCCGCGACGGGGTCGTCGATCTGGATGTGCTCGGCGGGCAGCTTGCCGACGGCGTGGCTTCGCTGGTGTGCCTGATGCTGGCGAACAACGAGACCGGGGTTATCCAGCCGGTGGAGCAGGCGGCGGCAATCTGTCGGCGGCATGGTGCCTTGCTGCATGTCGATGCGGTCCAGGCGGCTGGGCGCATGCCGGTTCGGCTCGATCGCCTTGGTGCTCACAGTATCGCGATTTCCTCGCACAAGCTCGGCGGGCCAGCCGGCGTTGGCGGGCTGCTGCTGGCACCTGACGCACCCTTCGCCGAGGCCCTGATCGGTGGCGGAGGGCAGGAGCGAGGACGTCGGGGGGGCACTTCCGCAGTTGCGCTCATCGCTGGCTTCGCGGCGGCGGCCGAAGCGAGCCAGGCTGACGATCTGGTGTCGGTTGCGGAGATGCGAAATAGCGCTGAGCGGGCGGCTTTGGCGTGTGGAGCGGTGATTTGCGGCGATCCGGTCCGGCGTTTGCCCAATACGACGTGCCTCGCGCTTCCGGGTGCCGCAGCCGCCGTGCAGGTGATCGCGCTAGACCTGGAGAACATCGCGGTCAGCGCCGGCGCGGCCTGTAGTTCGGGCAAGGTGCAGACCAGCCATGTGCTGACCGGCAATGGGTCTTGGCGCGCTGGCAGGGGAAGCCATCCGCGTGTCATTGCCCTGGAACGTCACGCCAGCCGATATCGCTGCCTTTGCGGCCGCATACGAACGCGTGGCTGCTCGGCTGTCTCCCGGTCTGGCCTCGCGGGCTGCCTGATCCTAAGTCAGAGGCATGGACCTACCGCCGAGCCCCAATCAGCCCGTTTATCTGGACAATCAGGCTACCACGCGGTGCGACCCGCGCGTGCTCGAGGCGATGTTGCCGTGGTTTTCCGAGGACTACGGCAATCCGCACAGCGCGGAGCATGTTATGGGTCAAAAAGCGGAAGCGGCCGTGGAGGAAGCCCGCGCTCGGGTTGGCGCCCTGATCGGGGCCGAGGTGCGGGAGATCATTTTCACCTCCGGCGCCACTGAAGCCAACAATATCGCCATCAAGGGCGCCGCGCGGTTCGCAGCGAGCTATGGGCGATACGCGCCGCCGAATTATCACCGTGGCCACCGAGCACAAATGCGTCCTGGAATCGGTTGGCGATTTGGCGGCCGAAGGGTTCGAGCCGGTTTTCCTGCCGGTTGGTCCGGACGGACTGCTCGATCCCGATGACGCTGCGGCAGGCGTTGCAGACCCCAACCCTGCTCGTCAGCATCATGGCGGTGAACAACGAGACGGGCGTGATCCAGGACATGGCCGGACTGGCTTCGATCACGAAGCAGGCGGGGGCACTGTTTCACTCAGATCTGGCGCAGGCGGTTGGCAAGATACCGCTCGAACGTGGCCGGCTGGAAGGTCGATCTGGCCTCCATCAGTGGGCACAAGCTTTACGGGCCAAAAGGGGTTGGGGCGCTGTTCGTTCGACGCCGCCCCCGCGTCCGGCTGGCGCCGCTGTTTTCCGGCGGCGGGCAGGAGAGGGGGCTGCGGTCCGGCACGTTGCCAACGCCGCTGATCGTTGGGCTCGGCGAGGCCTGCCGTTTGGCGGGTATGGAGATGGCGCCGGAGGCCGCCCGGATTGCCGGCTTGCGGCGACGGGCTGTTGGATCGTCTATGCGACGACATTCCCGGTATTCGGGTCAATGGAAGTTTCCAGGCGCGCATCGCCGGCAACCTTAACCTGACCTTTCCGCGGGCAACGGCGTCGGACCTGATGGCCGCGCTGCCCGATTTGTGCGTGTCCACCGGGTCGGCGTGTTCTTCGGCGGCGGTCGAGCCCTCCTATGTGCTCCGGGCGATGGGACTTTCGGACGCGGAGGCAGCGCAAACCTTGCGGATTGGAATTGGACGCTTTACCTCCGCCGCCGATATCGACTACGCCGCCGCAGCGCTGTCCGCGGCCCACGCTGCGTGCGCAGCGGCACACCCTGATGAACCAAGGCCCGATCTGTATGCCCCGAATGACTTTCATTGAGCGCGACGGCACCCGTCGCGAGGTTGACGCGCCGCTCGGCCTGTCGGTGCTGGAGATCGCCCACAAGCATGGTGTTGATATCGAAGGGGCCTGCGAGGGCTCGCTGGCCTGCTCGACCTGCCACGTCATCGTCGATCCGGGTTGGTTCAAGAAGCTCGAAAGCCCGACCGAGGACGAGGAGGACATGCTGGATCTGGCGTTTGGCCTGACCCAGACTTCGCGGTTGGGATGTCAGATCGTGATACCGAGCTGACTTGGACGGTCTGGTCGTGAAGTTGCCGGCCGCGACACGAAACGCGATGGGCTGAGCGATGCGCGTCGTGGTTGCTATGTCAGGCGGTGTGGACAGCAGTGTCGTTGCCGGCCTGCTGCACGAGGCGGGGCATGAGGTCATCGGCGTCACCTTGCAGCTTTACAATCATGGAGCGGCCTCGGGGCGGAAAGGCGCGTGCTGTGCCGGGCAGGATATCCACGATGCGCGTCGGGTGGCGGATCGTCTGGGCATCGCCCACTACACGATCGACGCGGAACAGCGCTTCGCCCGATCGGTGATCGCCGGTTTCGCAGACAGCTATGCCAATGGGGAGACGCCGGTTCCCTGCATCACCTGCAACCAAACGGTGAAGTTCGCTGACCTGTCGGCTCTGGCGCGTGATCTGGGGGCGGAGCGGCTTGCCACCGGGCACTATGTCCAGCGTGTTGAGGGGCCGGATGGCCCGGAGATGCATCGGGCGGCGGACCCGGCGCGCGATCAAAGCTGGTTTCTGTTCGCGACGACGCGGGCGCAGCTTGAGATGTGTCTGTTTCCGCTGGGTGGCATGGAGGACAAACGGGCGGTGCGCGACGTGGCTCAGCGTCTGGGTCTTGGCGTGGCGGAAAAACCGGACAGCCAGGACATCTGTTTCGTCCCTACCGGCGCCTATACAGATGTCGTCACCCGGTTGCGGCCAGATGCAATGGAGCAAGGCGAGATCATCACTGCGGATGGCCGTGTGGTCGGCACCCATGATGGGATCGCACGATACACGGTTGGGCAGGGCAAGCGGCTTGGCCAGGCAACGATGGTGGACGGGCAGCGTCAGGTGGTTGTCTCCACCGATCCCAGCCGGCAGCGCGTCGTTGTGGGGCCGCGAGGGACGGGGATGCGCTCGGTGCGGCTGCGCGACGTGAACTGGCTGGCCCCCACGCCGATCGCGGATATGCATTGCGCGGTGAAGCTGCGGGCACGCGAGGAGCCTCGAGGGGCGACGGTGCGGATAGAGGCAGGTGTGACCACTGTCACCCTGGATGAACCGGCCCTGCCGGCGCCCGGACAGGCCTGCGTCTTCTACGCACGGGATCGTGTCCTTGGGGGTGGGATCATGACCCGGCCGGAGACGTGGCCACGGCTACCCCAGCCGGCCCGATAGACTGTGCTTCTACTTGCCACTCACCCGCCTCTGCTTGCCACCGCACTGGGGCGTCCTATCGATTAACGGCTCGCCGTGCTATGGGCTTGGCGTTTCATAGAGAGTTGGGGTGACCAGGCCCCGGGGGAGACCGAGATGCTGCGCACCACGATCGCCGGCAGCCTGCCGAAGCCGGACTGGCTGGCCGAGCCGAACAAGCTGTGGGCACCATGGAAGGGCTCGGGGGAGGCTCTGGCCGCGGCGAAACGGGATGCGACGCTGCTGTGGTTGAAGCGGCAGGAAGACGCCGGCATCGACATCGTCACCGACGGCGAACAGTCGCGTCAGCACTTCGTGCATGGCTTCCTGGAACAGATCGAGGGCATCGACTTCGACAACAAAGTCGAGATGGGAATCCGTAACGATCGCTACAAGGCGATGGTGCCGACGGTCACCGGCGCGCTGCGCCTGAGCCGGCGAGTGCATGAAACCGAGGCTCGACTGGCACGGGCACACACCGGCCGGGCGTTGAAATTTACGTTGCCGGGGCCGATGACTCTGGTCGATACGATTGCCGATCGGCATTACGGTGACAAGGTCGCTCTGGCGATGGCGTTCGCCGATCTCCTCAATCAGGAGGCCCGCGCACTCGAACACGACGGAGTCGATACGATCCAGTTCGATGAGCCGGCCTTCAACGTCTACATGGACGAGGTTGCGACGTGGGGCATCAACGCGCTGGAGCGGGCCGCTGCAGGGCTGCGTTGCACCACGGCGGTGCATATCTGTTACGGTTATGGTATTCAGGCGAACATCGACTGGAAGGGCTCGCTCGGTGCCGAATGGCGGCAATACGAGCAGACGTTTCCGGTGCTGGCGGCCAGTTCGATCGATCAGGTCTCACTGGAGTGCCGCAATTCGAGGGTACCGCTGCGGCTACTGGCGTTGCTCGATGGGAAGGATGTGCTGGTCGGGGTGATCGACGTCGCGACCAATGAGGTGGAAAAGCCCGAACAGGTCGCCGAGGTGATCGAGGACGCGCTGGCATTCGTGCCGGCCGAACGGCTGTTCCCCTGCACCAATTGCGGCATGGCGCCGATGTCGGTTGACGTGGCGACGGCGAAACTTGCGGCGCTCGGTCAGGGGGCGGCGCTGGTCCGTCGGCGACGCGGGGCCTAGCGCCTCGGCCTGCGCCAACTCAACGTATCCGTTGGTCGTGGCTGTGCCCCTGCTAGCCGGAACCCGAAACGGGGCTGAGTGCCTGTTCGACCGGATGCGAGCATTGGGTGGGGAAGCTCTGTGACCGCTGTTCACCAGAAGGCGCCACCCGCGGATCTGCCGGGGCGGGCGTTCGTGTACCGTCTCGAAGCAGATGCGCGCTAAGCGGTGTTGCCCTGCGGCACGTTTGACCTCATCGTGCAGATTGAGTCGGTCGCGCGTTGCGATTGGGCGCGCCCCGCCAAACACTTGGAGTTTTGAAAATGAGCGAGTCATCCGATTACACGCCGCCGAAGGTTTGGGTCTGGAACAAGCCCAGCGGCGGCCGGTTCGCGAACATCAACCGCCCGATCTCGGGTTCCACGCATGACAAGGAACTGCCAGTCGGCCGCCATCCGCTCCAGCTCTATTCGCTGGGGACGCCAAACGGCGTAAAGGTCACGGTGATGCTTGAGGAGCTTTTGGCCCTCGGTCATAGGGGCGCGGAGTACGACGCCTGGCTGATCAGGATCGGCGACGGCGATCAGTTTGGAAGCGGCTTCGTGGCGATCAATCCCAACTCCAAAATACCAGCGCTTTTGGATCGCAGTGGCCCGAAGCCGATCCGGGTCTTTGAGTCGGGCGCGATCCTGGTGCATCTCGCTGAAAAGTTCGGCGCTTTCCTGCCGACCGAGGCCAGTGAACGCGCCGAATGCCTATCGTGGCTGTTCTGGCAGATGGGAAGCGCGCCATACCTAGGCGGAGGATTCGGCCACTTTTACGCCTATGCGCCGACCAAGATCGAATATGCAATCGATCGGTTCGCTATGGAGGCGAAGCGGCAACTCGACGTGCTCGACCGCCGCCTCGCGGAGACCGAGTATTTGGCCGGCAGCGACTACACGATTGCTGATATCGCCGTCTGGCCTTGGTATGGCGGTGTGGCGAAGGGTTGGCTTTATGAGGCGGCCGAGTTCCTGGACGTGCAAGGATACAAGAACGTTCAGCGCTGGGCCGAGGCAATCTTCAAGCGTCCAGCCGTGCAGCGTGGGCGAATGGTCAACCGTGTCACTGGCGAGCCTTCAAGTCAGTTGCACGAGCGTCATGACGCCAGTGATTTCGAAACGAAGACGCAGGACAAGCTGGTGACGGGGAGCTGAGCGGCCTTTGCGCTGGGGGTTGCGTGAGAATAGCACTGCGGGCCCCCGGCTTCAGGGAGGCTCGTGTGGCATGATCGAGCCGGTCGCGAGCCTCGTTGTGCTGGCGTGTGCCAATACGCCGCTTCCCGCAGGCGGAAGCCAGTGTGGTAAAATGGGGCGCCTCGGGCTAAAAATTCCGAACGAACGCCGGCCAAGGCAGCGGGTTTTGCCGACAGGATAATCATTCCGACAGTGCTTGACTTATTTGGTAAAAGTAGGCGTGACCGAGGAATAACGGCAGGCGTTTTGTGATGCGTCCGTGCAATACGCCTGTTACGAATCAGTTCGCTGCACTTCCTTGGCCGGCACGCAGCATGGAGGCTTTCGTTGTTTGCTTTCCTTTGGGCTATCATCATCGGCCTTGTCGCCGGCACTATCGCCAAGCTCATCATGCCGGGCCGGGATCCGGGCGGCTTCATCGTTACGATCCTACTCGGGATCGGTGGTTCCGTGCTGGCGACGTGGCTCGGGCGAGCGCTCGGCTGGTACCAGGGCGAACAGAGCGCGCGGTTTATCGGGTCGGTTGTCGGTGCGGTAATCATTTTGGCGATCTATCGCCTCGTCGTTCGCAACCGCGGCGATGGGGGCGGCCCACGGGCGATCTGATTTCGGCCGATCCTCACGATCAGCGGGATGGGCATGAGTGGGTTTTTTGGCTCACATCTTGCCGGCGCTCTGGGCGGCGGCCCAGCAGGGCGGGGGCTCCCCTATCGCGGGCATTCTTCAGCAGGAGCTGGCGGCAAGCGATGGCAACAATCAGGGCGCCGCGGCAATTATTTCGAAATTTGAGGCCGGGGGGCTTGGACAGACCGTCCAGTCCTGGGTAGGGCCCGGTCAGAATACCCCGTTTCGGCCGACCAGATCGGGCAGGTGTTCTCGCAGTAGCAGATCGACGACGCGCAAAAAACCGTATAAGTGGGGTTCCCGAAGGCGACCGAAAGCCGCGAGGCGGCGCTCTGCCGGTTTCCTGCTCGGGTTGCCGCGACTTCGCCGAATGATCCCGATCCGGATTCTCGGCTGACCTTCCGGTAACGAAACGCTCGCGAACCCCTTCGGTCGCGACGATCATGACCTGCATGATACAACTTCAACCATTCTGCATTACCTGGATTATAAATTTGGGAGGCAAACAATCGATATCTGATCGGATCGGATCAGCCCCTACTACGGGGCATCGCGTCCTTTGGGGGTGGCATCACGACCCAGACA
This sequence comes from uncultured Alphaproteobacteria bacterium, assembly GCA_963733925.1. Lineage (GTDB taxonomy): Bacteria > Pseudomonadota > Alphaproteobacteria > Acetobacterales > Acetobacteraceae > Rhodopila. The sequence continues at coordinate 148,181 of CAVTFL010000007.1, forward strand.
TGCGGGCAGCGTAACGAGCGAAGTTTGGCACCCAATCGAGCCAGCGGTGCGGCTTGATTTATAAGCCCGAGACTTAACAGACGAGTTGCACGATAAGGGCCCCTCGCATCCGACTCGCCGCCGCCCCTAGACGGTGTTGACTGTGAAGGAGGGCCTTTTCAATCACTGGACGTGGGTCTTGGCGACTTCACGAGCGGCGTGCGTCTGTCCCATGGCTACTGCGTGGGAACTGATCCCGCGGGGGATCAAGTCGCTCTCATTTTGCCGATGAGAAGCACCCAATGGATCAGAAGATTGTCCCCGGATCGTTTACGCTGAGCACGGGTACCGGGAAGTGTACTGGCGTAACCGGTTCAGCGACGTATGAGGGTGACGGGAGCCAGCTCCGCTCGCCCGAGGGCGGCCCCAACTTCGATCACAACACGCATCGCGGCAGTTACAAACTTCCATGACCTTTGGAGCCCAGGTCCGCCGTGGCTCAGTTCCCGGCGGAGCGAGTTGGCAGCTGGCATTAGGCCCCGAGCAGCACCCGGGTGAAGTCACGGGAACGGACGCCATCGACAGGCTGAACGCTCATGCCGCCCTCTACACGCGATTAAGGCGAGCCAATTCTTTCTGCCGGTCGAACTCCTGCCGAAGACGCCGCAATTCTACTTCGCCGATCTGCTCCAGGTTCAGGTAATCCAGCTTCCACTTGCCATCCGCATCCCAACGCAAGGGCGACTGCATCGTCGTCTGTGGGCCAGGTGCGGTTTCCAGCAGACGCAGAGCCAGCTCCAGCGTTTGGTCCTGGGACGCCAGGTTGTGCGGCTTGCCGGCGCTGTTGCCCAGGGGGAAATCGCTGAACAGGAAACGCGGCACAGCAGCGTGCTCCACGATGTCTTTGGCGCAGCCCATCACCACGGTCGGGATGCCGTTCGCCTCCAGATGCCGGGCGACCAACGCGCTGGTCTGATGACAGACCGGGCAGTTCGGAACGATCACAGCGACGTCGGCACCGTCCTGACGGACCCGAGCCAAAATCTCCGGCGCGTCGGTTTCGACCGTCACGCGGTGGCTGCGATTGGTTGGCGCCCCATGAAACCGAGCCGCCACCGCTCCGATCCGCCCGGCCGCAGCCGTTCGGCGCAGCGCAGGCAGGGGGAACCATGTGTTGCTATCGGTCGCCGTGGTGTGGGTGCGGTCGTAGCCGATATGCGAGATGCGCAGATCATGGTCGAGTGCGGTATCGCCGGAATAGACCTGATAGAACTTTGCGCTCCCATTATAGGGCGCGCCCGGCCCCTGCGCGCCCTTGTCGGGCTGGTGGGGCGCTGCTGTGGTGACAATCGTCACTCTCGATCGGTTCAGCGGTTTGGTAAGCGAGGTGAACGGCGCGGCCAGATAATGCGCCCAGCGGTACGGCGTCGTGTAGCCGATCGCCGCGTAATAATCCCGGGTGCGCCGCATGTAGGGGATTGGCGAATCATGGTCTGGAGCAAAACCGAGCAGGGAGTCGAGGGTCTCGTCCATGGGGTCCTCCCAATGTTGCGCAACTCGTGGCACGACACGCCGACCACCGGCAAGGTCCTGGCTTCTGTCAGTCATAGACCGGCGTATCGCGGGCGCCTGTCCGCGCACGCTGGCCAGATTGGCCAACCGCCCGGTCTGCCAGCCGCGCCCTGACTGAAAACGGGGGGTTTGACGCCGGTCCACCGCCCGTATAACGAGCCAGCGCAGGAATAGGGGACCCGTCCAATGGACCTGAACTTCACGCCTGAGGAAATCGCCTTCCGCGACGAAGCGCGTCATTTCTTCCGCACCGCCATCCCTGACTCCATCCGCGCCAAGGTCGCGGAAGGCGAGGGGCTCACCCGCGACGACATGATCAACGCCCAGCGCATCCTCAATCAGCGCGGCTGGGCCACGGTGAACTGGCCGGTGGAGTGGGGCGGTCAGGACTGGACGCCGATCCAGGTCTATCTCTACCAGGACGAAATGCAGCAGGCGCAACTGCCCGGCGCCGATCGCCTTCAACGTCTCCATGGTCGGTCCCGTCATCGCCCAGTTCGGCAGCCAGGAACTCAAGGAGCGCTTCCTGCCGGCCACCGCCAACGTCGACATCTTCTGGTGCCAGGGCTTCTCCGAACCCGGCTCCGGCTCCGATCTGGCATCGTTGCGCACCAAGGCGGAGAAGAAGGGCGACAAGTACATCATCAACGGCCAGAAGACCTGGACCACGCTGGCGCAATACGCCGACTGGATTTTTTGTCTTATGCCGCACCGATCCCGGTGCCAAAGCGCAGGAGGGGATTTCGTTCATCCTGGTCGACATGAAGACGCCCGGCATCACCGTCCGCCCCATCGTCACCATCGACGGCGGCCATGAGGTAAACGAGGTTTTCTTCGACGACGTCGAAGTCCCGGCCGAGAACCTCGTCGGCGAGGAAAACAAAGGCTGGGACTACGCCAAATTCCTGCTCGGTAACGAACGCACCGGCATCGCCCGCGTCGGCGCCTCGAAAGCCAAGATCGCCCGCATCAAGGAACTCGCCGCGCTGGAATTCGTCGGCGAGCGCCCGCTGATCGAAACCCAGCGCTTCCAGGAAAAACTCGCCGCGGTCGAGGTCGAACTGAAAGCCCTGGAAATGACCCAGCTTCGGGTGGTGTCGGACGAGCGCAAGCTGGCCAAAGGAAGGCAGAACCCCGCCTCGTCGATCCTGAAGCTAAAAGGGTCGGTTATCCAGCAGCAACTGACCGAATTGCTGATGGAGGTCGTCGGTCCCTACGTCATGCCCTACCAGCGCGACTTCGAGGGCAACAACGAACCCATCATCGGCCCGGACTACGCCACCGAGGCGGGACCGATGTATTTCAACTACCGAAAGGTCTCGATCTACGGCGGATCAAACGAAATCCAACGCAACATCATCGCCAAAGCAATACTCGGGCTGTAACGCGGACGGCTGACTTGGGAAGTACATCGCCTTGGTCGATAGTCACCTGAGTGGGATTGTCAGGTCGCGAATGACACCGAGCGCGGTTGTGGCCGCCACAGCAGAATAGAGAGGTAACCATGGATTTCGATCTCTCCGAAGACCAGCGTCTGCTGAAAGACAGCGTGGACCGCTTGGTCGCCGACCAGTACCAGTTCGAGCAGCGCAAGAAATATATGCGCGAACCCGCCGGCTACAGCGCCGCGATGTGGGACCAGATCACCGAGATGGGTCTGCTCGGTCTTCCCTTCGAGGAAACCCTGGGCGGCTTCGGCGGCGGCGCGGTGGAAACCGCCATCGTCATGGACGCATTCGGCCGCGGCTTGGTGCTGGAGCCCTATTTCGCCACCGTCATCCTGGGCGGCGGCCTGCTGCGCCGGGCCGCCTCAGCGTCAGTTCTGGGCGCCTGGCGCCGAAGGTCGCCGCCGGCAAACTGAAGCTGGCCTTCGCCCATGTCGAACGGCACTCCCGCTACGACCTCGCCGACGTCAGCACGACGGCCCGTAAGGACGGCGGTGGCTACATTCTCGATGGCGCCAAAAGCGTGGTGCTTCACGGGGACTACCGCCGACAAGATCTTCGTCACAGCCCGCTTGTCCGGCGACCAGCGCCGCCGCGACGGCATCGGTCTGTTCCTGATCGATCCCGCCACCCCGGGCGTCGCGAGGCGCGGTTATCCGACCCAGGACGGCCTGCGGGCCGCGGAACTCACGCTCGCCAACGCCCGTGTCGGCGCCGACGACGTGATCAGCGACAACGCGCTGCCGCTGGTCGAGCACGTTGTCGACGAAGCCATCGCCGCGCTGTGCGCCGAGGCCGTCGGTGCGATGCAATCGATGCAGGACCTGACGCTGGAATACCTGAAGACCCGCAAGCAGTTCGGCCGCCCGATCGGGTCCTTCCAGGTGCTGCAGCATCGCTCCGTGGACATGCTGGTCGCGGTGGAACAAGCCCGCAGCATGGCGATGTTCGCCGCGGTGATGGCCGCCGAGGAAAACCCGATCGAACGCCGCAAGGCGATCTCCGCCGCCAAGGTGCAGATCGGCCGGTCCGGACGCCACGTCGGGCAGGAGGCGATCCAGCTTCACGGCGGCATCGGCATGACGAACGAATATGCCGTCGGTCACTACTTCAAGCGCGTCACGATGATCGATCAGCTTTACGGCGATGCCGACACGCATCTGCAGCTACCTCGGCGCGCACGGCGGCCTGTTCGGCAAGGTGGCTTGAGTTTGGCGTCCGGTACTGCGGTCCTTCTCGACCTGGACGGCACGCTTGTCGGACTCGCGTCCGGGCATCGAGGCCTGCTTTCGCCATATGCTAGCCGAACTGGGACACGACCCGAGCGGTGGCCGGCGACCTGTCCTGGGCGGTCGGCCCGCCGATCGCCGTATCGGTCGGCACGCTGCTGGCGAAATACGGTGACGACCGGGTGAACCTCGGTCTCGGCGACCTACCGCGCCCGATACACAACCGTGGGTATCTACGAGTGTCACGGCGTTCCCCGGCGATCCCGGAGATGCTGGCCGCGCTGACCGAGGCCGGACGAGCGCTCTGTGTCGCCACGTCCAAGCGCCGGGATTTCGCGGAGCGGGTCGTCGATTATCTGGGGTTTCGGCAATACTTGCCTCGGGTGTATGGCGCGTTGCCCGGCGGCGGCCTGGACGACAAGAAGGACTTGCTGGCCGAGATCCTCCGCGTCGAGGGCTACAATCCGGCGCGGACGACCATGGTCGGCGACCGCCTGCACGACATCCAAGCCGCCCAGGCCAACGCCCTTCGGTCGATCGGCGTGCTGTGGGGCTACGGCGGCCAGGCGGAACTGCAGCAGGCCGGCGCGGACGTGATCGTCGCATCCCCCGCCGAGGTGGTCGATCTCGGCGGCGACTAGAGCATGATTGCGTTGAGGTGAACGGCCCTCCGCTAGGTTCGTGCCAATGTTGGCTTCGCCCAGGCCCCGGAAGCTGTCTTCTCTGATCGCACGGTGCTCCGCGCCGAGACTTCTGGCGAGATGCCTCGACAAACGCCGCGAGACGAATCCTGCCCCGTAGGCGAAACGCATCATCGGTCCAAAGCTGTTGGCCGCGGCGGTGCCGACAAAATGCAGGCCTGGGACCGAACTCTCGAACCAGCGCGACAACCGCGGCGTGTTGTTCACGCAGTCCAGCCGCTCGAGCAGGTCAGGACCGAAAAACGGCAGTTTCCGCATGTCCACCTTATAGCCGGTTCCGGCGATGACATGATCGGCCGTCACGACCCGCTTTCCGCCGTCCCGAAGGTCCAACTCGAGCCGCACCCGGCCGTCCAGGGATTCGGCCCGGGCGATCAACGCACCGGCGATGGTGGGAACGATGCCGTCCACCTGTGGCTGCAGCGTCCAGCCTGGCGCCGCTGGCAAATGCTTTTGCACCACCATGACGCGGAATGACTTCCGGCATGGCGTGAAATACCATGGGCATCGCGCAGCACGCCCACGAGCGCCAGCCTGTCCCCAGACCCGATTCCGGTTCCTTGACCTTGTCCCACAACGACCGCTCGGTCGGCGGCCCGCAATAGGCGATCCTGGGCCGGCGCACGATCATCGTCACGCTGGCACCCACCCGCAGCAACAGCGGGGCAAGATTGACCGCCGAGGCGCCGCCGCCGATGATCGCCACTTCCTTCCCGGCGAATTGGTCGACCTTGACGTGCATGGCGCTGTGGGAAGCCAATCCGGCCGGCAGCGCCGCCAATTTTGGCGGCATATACTCATAGGCTCGGATGCCTGCGGCAACGATCACACGGCGTGCCGGGGCAACTTCGCCGTCCTGCAGATGCAGATCAAAACCGTAGGAGGCTGGCTTGACGTCCGTCACGAGGCGATCCTCCAGCCGCGGCACGAAGCGCTGCTGAAAGGCGATGCCGTATGCGACAAATGTGTCAAGCGGGATAGGAAATCCGACATCACGGTAGGGCAGGCCGCGCTCCGCGCAGAAGCGGCCGAGTGTCATTTCGCCGGCGGGATCGTAAAGGTCCGATCCGTTGCCTTCGGACTTCAGCACCATGCCCTCTGGCATGGACGTCCGCCAGGTGTGCATGGGACTGCCGAAGATACGGAAATCCACTCCGCGTTCGGCAAGATGAGCGGCGATCGAAAGCCCGTAGGGCCCCGCGCCGATAATCGCTACATCGACGATCTCAGTCATGATACCCGCTACGTTAGAAACAATCTGTGTATCGGAAGTCACATCCACGCCGACAACACAATTCCCGGAGAGGACGTCGCCAGTAGCAAAAAGTAACGCGTAATCACTCGACTAACGCACCGGAACGGAGTGCGCCCGCCTTCTTGCGACGAATGCCCGTGGGCAAAACCACAGCCAGCACCGTTTTGTAACGGCAGACCTTCTTGACAGGCCAATAAACTCTATGTGGTGACCGACAGGCCTGGGATAGGTCATCGCGGGGGCATGCGCAGCGCGCCGTCCAGACGGATGACTTCGCCATTCAGAAACCGGTTGCGCACGATGTGTTCCACGAGTTCCGCGTATTCTGATGGGCGCCCAAGTCGCGTGGGAAACGGAATCCCCGCGCCCAGGCTCACCTGTAGATCCGGTGGCAAGCCATCCACCATCGGCGTGTGAAACAAGCCGGGAGCGATTGTCATCACCCGCACGCCGACTCGGGCCAACTCCCGTGCCGCCGGAAGAGTCATCGCCACCACGCCGCCCTTGGAGGCCGCATAGGCCGATTGCCCAACCTGGCCTTCGTAGGCGGCAATCGAGGCGGTATTGACGATCACCCCGCGTTCGCCTTCCTCCAGCGGCTCGGCCGCCGACATTTCGGCCGCCGCGAGACGCAGCATGTTGAAACTGCCGATCAGGTTGATGCGGACAACCCGCTCGAACGCGTCCAATCCCAGCGGCCCGTCACGCCCGACGATCCGCCCGGCGGAGCCAATACCCGCACAGTTGACCAGGATCCGCACCGGTCCATGCGCTGCCGCGGCCGCCTTGAACGCAGCCTCGCCCGACGCTGCGTCGGCCACGTCGCAGCCCACCCCGATGCCGCCGATCGCGTGGGCCTGAGCCTCGGCGGCCGCCTTGTTGATGTCCACCACCGCCACCTTGCAGCCCAGCGCCGCCAGGCGAGATGCCGTCGCCGCGCCCAATCCTGAACCGCCGCCGGTTACCACCGCCGCCAGATCTTTGATCTGCATCATTTCCCCCTCCTCGCTATGCTCGCAAAAACCATTCGTCGAGGTCGCGTGCAAGCCCGTCTTGACTGTAGTCTGTATTGGCCGGCGGCCGGCCCCATCGGAAAAGCGCCGCAACGAACCAAGGGAGCAACGTATCATGACCAACGCCACATCGTACTCGGAGGCCTATAGCGCCTCGATGCGCGATCCTGTGACGTTCTGGGCTGGCGAAGCCCAAGGGATCACCTGGGACAAGCCCTGGGACAAGGTCTTCGACCCCAAGCTCGGCCCATTTGGGCAGTGGTTCGCCGGCGCGGAAATGAACACCTGCTACAACTGCCTGGACCGTCATGTCGAAGCCGGGCGTGGCGACCAGCCCGCGCTGATTTACGACAGCCCGATGACCGGCACCGTGCGGAGCTTCACTTACTCAGACCTGCTGCAGCGCACAGCGAAACTGGCGGGAGCGCTCGCTGCCCTGGGCGTGAGCAAAGGCGACCGCGTTGTGATTTATATGCCGATGGTCCCCGAGACCGTGGTCGCGATGCTGGCAACCGCCCGTCTGGGCGCGGTGCATTCCGTCGTCTTCGGTGGCTTCGCGGCAGCCGAACTGTCCGTCCGCATCGCCGACGCCAAGCCGAAGGTGATCATCTCGGCGTCCTGCGGACTGGAGCCGGGCAGGGTGATCAAATACAAGCCCCTGCTGGACGCCGCCATCGCGATGTCCTCGCACAAGCCGGACGCCTGCCTGATCCTGCAGCGCCCTCAGACCGAAGCCCCAATGACGCCCGGCCGCGACTACGATTTTAACGCCGCGGTCGAGGCCGCCGAACCGCATGGCTGCGTTTCCGTCCTGGCGACCGACCCGCTGTACATCCTGTATACCTCGGGAACCACCGGGAAGCCCAAGGGCGCGGTTCGCGACAATGGCGGACACGCTGTCGTGCTGTGGAACTCCATGAAGATGATCTATGGTCTGGACGCTGGCGACGTCTGGTGGGCCGCGTCCGACGTGGGGTGGGTCGTTGGCCACAGCTACATTGTGTATGCGCCACTGCTGCGTGGCTGCACGTCCGTGTTGTATGAGGGCAAGCCGGTGGGCACCCCCGATGCGGGCGCATTTTGGCGCGTCATCTCCCAGCATCGCGTAAAAGTGTTATTCGTAGCCCCCACCGCCATGCGTGCCATCCGGCAGCACGACGCCGAGGGGAAATTGTTGCGCGACTACGACATCTCCTGCTTTGAGGTGCTGTTTGTTGCCGGCGAGCGCTGCGACCCGCCTACCGCCATATGGGCGCACGAGCTGCTGAACCGGCCGGTGGTTGATCACTGGTGGCAAACCGAGACCGGCTGGGCGATTACCGCCGGCTTCCGTCAGTTCGGGCTGTTTCCGTTCAAGCCCGGCTCCGGTGGGCGGGCGTGCCCGGGCTACGACCTCCAGGTGCTGGATGATGGCGGCAACGTGCTGCCGGCCGGAGAGAGCGGCAATTTGTCGGTGCGCCTGCCGCTACCGCCCGGCAACAGCCCGACGCTGTGGCAGGACGACGACAACTTCCGCCGGTCGTATCTGGCCGATTTCCCCGGGTGGTACCGCACGGGCGACGCCGGCATCATCGATGCGGAAGGAGACGTCTGGGTCATGAGCCGCACCGATGACATCATCAACGTCGCGGGCCATCGTTTGTCTACCGGATCGATGGAAGAAGTCCTCGCGTCCCACAAGGACGTCGCCGAGTGTGCCGTTGTCGGCGCCAAGGACGAACTGAAAGGCCAGACGCCGATCGGCCTCGTGGTGCTGAAAGCCGGCGTCCAGCGCCCGGAGGCAGAGATTGCCGCCGAACTCGTCGCCCTCGTGCGCGAACGCATCGGTCCGGTGGCCGCGTTCAAGGATGCGCGCGTGGTGGCTCGGTTGCCGAAGACACGATCCGGCAAGATCCTGCGGGCCAGTATTCGCAAGATCGCCGACGGGGAAACCGTGCCGACGCCGCCGACGATTGAGGACCCGGCCGCGTTGGATGAGTTGCGCGTGGTGATGGGACTGTAGAACGCGGCGGGGCGACCACAGTCCCGCCGAACAATTCTGCGGGCTATCCTCAGCGAGACTGCGCGGCGTCCGGCAGTAATTCGACGACGTCGCCGGCTCGCTCGCCGCGGCGCAGCAAGTTGACGATAGCGCCGTTGAATGCGTCCTGGCGGAACGGCTTGGCGAGGAAGGGAAGATTTAACGTATTGGCGTTCTCGATCTTTCCCGAAATCACCAGCACGGGAAGGCCGGGGCGACGCGCTCGCGCCTGAGTAACGAGATCGGTGCAGGACAGTCCCGGCATCGAATAATCGATGACCAGGACGTCAACCCGCTCATTGGCCTTCAGCCGCATCGCGGCTTCGGCGGTGGTCTTCGCGACTTTGACGATATGACCAGCCTGGGCGCCGTATTCCGGAACGATGGCCTGAATATTCGGATCATCGTCGACCAGCAGAATACACACGCCTGGAGCCGTCGCTGCGGCCGCGGATTCGGCTACCGCTCGGGGAAGATAGAGACTAACGCAGGTGCCCTTACCGACTTCACTGGTAATGTGTAGTCCACCGCCGAGTTGCCTGACGATGCCGGCGACCATGCTCAGCCCCAACCCGGTGCCCTTGCCGGATGGCTTGGTGGTGAAGAAGGGCTCCAGGACGCGGGCGAGCACCTCAGGCGGCATCCCGGTGCCGGTGTCAGTCAGTGCGATCACGGCATAGTCGCCTGCCTGCATTCCATTCCACGGTTCAGGCACCGTCTCATTGCGGGTTTCAATTGTCAGGCTGCCGCCCATGGGCATCGCGTCGCGGGCGTTGATCGCAAGATTGAGGATGGCAAGCTCAATCTGGTTACGGTCGGTGAAGGCCGGCCACAGGTCAGCGGCGCGGCGCACGCCGATGTGCATATCACTGCCGAGCGTGCGGGCCAGCATCTCGGACATTTCCTCGAGCGAGGCGTTGAGGTCAACGCGCTGGGTGGCAAGTGGCTGGTGACGGGAAAATGCAAGCAGTCTTGAGGTCAGTGCCGTGCTCCGCTGCACGGCACGCGTCCCCTGGGTGAGCAGGCGCTTTCCCGCGGGAGATGTGACATGCCGGTCGAGCAGTTCAAAGCAGCCCTGTATACCCGTAAGAAGGTTGTTGAAATCGTGCGCGACGCCACCGGCGAGCTGGCCCAACGCCTCCATTTTCTGCGCCTGATGCAGCGACTGTTCTAGTTTGCGGCGCTCGGTGATGTCGCGGGCGCTGCCGAGGACGCCGACGATATCGCCGGCCTCGTTACGGAGCGGCGAATACACCGCTTCGAACACCACCGGCCCTTCAGCCATGGGAAAGGTGGGCTCATAGCGGTATTCCAGGCCGGTTTCGCAAACCTGACGAAACTTCTCCGTGACGATACCGCCAGTCTCCGCCCCTAATACCTCCTCGGGCGTGCGACCCAGGACCTGATCCAGCGTTTGCCCAGCGTGCGCCAGGCCCACCGGATTTATTGCCTCGTACACAAAACGGTCGTCCACTGTGCGGCGGAAATGGAATAAGCAGTCGGGCGAACTGTCGAAGTATGTACGGAAGCGCGCCTCGGTTGCCCGCTGATTTGCCAAGGCAACGTCGCGACTATCGTGCAACGCGGTAACCACGGCCTGCTGATCGGTGATGTCGATGTTGACACCGACCAGGTGCTCGGCGGCGCCGCTTGCATCGCGCACTAACTCCCCCTTGGCGGCGATCCAGCGCACAGCGAGAGGGATGTCCGGATGCACTGGATCCGATCGCAAAATGCGAAACCGCGCGTCATACGGCGCCCGCCCGCTGACACAGTCAACGATGAGCGCTTGTGCCATGTCCCGATCATCCGGATGCACGGCCTGTCGCCACGTAGCGAAACGAACCGGTTCCATGCTGTCAGCATCGAAGCCGTAGAGCACTCGCATCTGCTTGGACCAGGCAAAGGTATTGGCGAGCAGGTCGTAGTCCCACGTGCCGATGCCGGCGATCTCCTGGGCCATACGGAACCTGCTTTCCGCCGCCCGTGCCGCTGTCACGGCGGCGGCGTTGCGCACGGCATAGCGGATGGCGCGGTTGAGCAGCTGAGGTGTAAACTCGCCCTTTGCAAGATAGTCGCTTGCACCGGCTTCCTCCGCGGCGTCGTCGATCAGTGGGTTGCCGAAGGCGGTCAGAACAATGATCGGTTTCGTCACGCCCCGGGCACGCGCGTCGCGCACCAGTTCCAGGCCGTTGCCGCCCGGCAGGCGAAAATCGACGAAATAGAGATCGTGCGCGCCGAGTGTGATCAACCGCGCTCCATCGGCGACGTTGGTCGCCTGGTCAAGGGCAGAATACTTAATTTGGGAATCTGCCAGGATCGACGCGAATTCCTCACGGTAGGCCGCCAAATCGTCGATCAGCAGAATTCGCATATTGCAGGCTCCTTTCGTTCAGGCCTGCCAGGCGATCTTCGGCAGCCGAGCACGATGGATCCAGAAATCACCAAAATCACGCAAGAGGTCAACGAAGTCGTCGAAACGGCCCGGCTTCGTCATGAAAGCGTTCACTCCATTTGCATACGCCTGTGCGATCTGCTTCGGATTGTCGGAGGTCGAAAGCGCTATGACGGGCAAAACCCGCAAATCGGCATCCGCCCGGATTGCCTTCACAGCGTCGTTGCCATCCATCCGAGGCATATTCAAATCCATAAGGATCAGGTCCGGCCGGGGCGCGGCGCCATCTGCCGCATAGGCATTGCGGCGATTGAGGTAGTCCAGCACGTCCTCCCCATTCGTCACGAAGAAAAGGTTAATGTCCAGGCCAAGTTCATCGAATGCTTGCTGCAGGATCATCCGATCGTACTTGTTGTCTTCAGCGACCAGGATCGATACGGGATTCCGCGGCACTGGACTGGCGGCGTTCATGGATGGTCGGTTTCCTTGGGAAGGGGACGCATCGGCAACGTGATCGAAAAGACCGATCCCTTGCCGGGACGGCTGCTCGCGCGGATGGTGCCGCCGTGGCGGTCGATGATCTTGCGACAGATCGCCAGCCCTATGCCGCTGCCTTCGTAGTCGTCGGAACTGTGCAGCCTCTGGAAGGGTTCGAAGATACGTTCGCGATAGCGTTCGTCAAAGCCAATGCCATTGTCGGCGATGGTGAGTTCCAGAATGGGGAACCGGGACATATCGGTGCCGGTTGGCGCTGGATGAACCTTCGCCTCGACCTTTAGCACGGGTGACCGGTCCGGATGGCGATACTTCAGGGCATTGGACAACACGTTCTGCAGCACCTGTTGCATCTGGAGGCGGTCACACATGACGACCGGGAGGGACGTTACATCGATTGTCGCGCCGGTATCCTCAATGACATTCCCGAGGTCAGTCTTCACATTGTCAAGCAATCCCATAAGCGCGGTAGGGCCGAGTGGGTTGGCATGCCGACCAACGCGGGAAAATTCGGTCAGGTCGTCGATCAGCAACCGTAGACGCCGCGACGATGACTGGATGCCCTCAAACCATCGCGTTGGATTGGCGTTGGTCATCTTGCCGTTGTTGAAGACGCGCTCCAACAAGGTGCTGAACGTCTCGATCTGCCGCAGCGGCTCCTTGAGGTCGTGGGACGCGACGTACACGAAGGCCTCCAGTTCCTCATTGCTGCGCGTCAGTTGCGCGTTCATCTGTTCCAACTCCAACGAGCGGCGCAGGATGATATCGACGATCGTATCGCGAAGGCTGTTCGCGGCGGCGATCTCGTGCCGCGCCCAGGGGAGTGATCTGACCATGGACGTCCTGGGTCCATGTCGCGAATGAATTGCGCGGATTGAGACGGCCGGTGCCTGGTTCAACGGGCTTTGCCGGGTCGCCGCCCCAGGAGACGGTGCGAGCAATTTCCGGGCGAAACCAGACCATGAGATTGTCCGATGTCCCGCCGAGCGGGACGACGAGAATGCCGGCGGCCTCGGGGAGGGCGGCGGCCGGGCGGATAGTGGTGCGCGAGGTGGTCGGTTTCGAACACCGCCGGGCCCTGCTGCGACAGCCAGAAGAGCAGATCCCGCAGCGATTCCTCCGAGGGCGTGGCGCCCAGCGTAGTGACCGAGGTGGCACTGCTGAGCGCGAGACCAGAGGCTTGCATCAATTCCAACAGCGCGTTGCTGTTGCGGAGCAGGGAGTCCCGATAATCCCGGCCCGAAGTGGTCTCCTGCAACAATGTAGTTTCGATGGCATTCATATCCACGCCGCGCCGCATCGTGTCGGTTTCTTCGACCAGCGTCAGTTGCCAGGCTGCGAGCTGGCAAAGCAGCACGCCCGCCTGGCGCAGCTCTGCCGAGACATAGTGGGCGCTATGGTGGTGACAGGCGACGAGGCCCCAAAGCTTGCCGTGGCGCAATATGGAAACCGACATCGATGCGCCAACCTGCATGTTGCGCAGGTATTCAATGTGGATGGGCGAAACGCTGCGTAGCACCGACATGCTCAGGTCGAACGGTTCCGGATCGGCCTGGATCAGCGCCACCGGAGTGTAGGCAACGTCGGGGATCTGCCGCTCGAGGTTGCGACGGTACAGCTCCCGCGCCTGGGCTGGAATGTCGGAGGCAGGGAAATGCAGTCCGAGATAGGATGGCAGCCGGCCGTTGTTCGATTCCGCTATGACCTCGCCATGCCAATCACGGTCGAAATCGATAGACCTTGACCCGATCGTAGCCGGTCAACCGTCGGATCTCCTCAGCTAGGCGTGCGCAGATCGTGACGGTGTTGTTGGCTGCGTGTAGGGCTCGGGTCGCCTGTTCATAACGATTGAACAGGTCGGTGATGGCCATGGTGGGGCCCGGACGCGGGAGCTTAGCCTCAAGCAACATACCGGCTTGGGTTTTGTGGATGAGAGCAGACCATGGTGCGGTGGCGACGCCCTTGAGGCGCACATTTATCAGGCGGGTCGGAATGTCGTTCCGCAACCCGGCGGTATTGGCGACGGCCGCGAGGGACGTGTCGTCCACCAAATCCTTCAGTGGTCGGCCCAGCAAGGTCGCCGCTTCGCAATTCAGGTGCTGGGCCGCGTTGGCACTGACCGTCGTGAGGTGCAGGTCAGGACCTGAAAGGGCAAACAGGACGCCATGGGGTTGTATGGTCCCCGGGATATGGATCGGCTCCCGGTCACACGTCGTCAGGTCGATCCGGTCCGGGGCAGCGGCGTTCGGTCGGTTTGTCATGTGTCATACCGCAAGGCGCCGCGACCCTCGTTGATCTGAGCCCCCATGTCCAGGCACAAATCGGCGGGCCACTATATGAAATGTCATAAACGTGCGCCGGCGAATAGGCACCCCGCCCGGACCGCACAGGCTCCGGCCAAGCCGAGATCGTCGGAACGCTGGTTCCGAGTTGTTGTATCAGGGCCCGTTCAGGTTGTACTGCGCCAAATGCCGTATTCCTTCGCTGGATCGCATGATTCAGGCAGGCGAACGTTCCACCCGGACGCGCGTTTGCAGGCTACACTCCGCCAACGAAACGGATGCTGCCGCCTTCCTGCTGTGGATAATCTCAGCCGCGCCAAAACGGCTTTGCCAGTTCGCGTTCGATCTCCCACCGCGACAATCCAATATCGCGCAGGTCACGATCGTCGAGCTTGGCCAATGCGTGCCGTTCCCTGATCCGAGCGCGCCACATTTGGATGAGGCGGCTGAACCATCCGGTCGTCCCCGAGGGACGGTGGGATGAAGGACGCGAGTGCGCCTGGTAAAGTGTCAGGACGTCAGGTGTTACGAAGCTCATCACAGCCTCCGACTAGGCGTTGAAACTGCGCGGGAAGTGGGCCGTCTGGCAGCGCGTGACAAACGATGCTTTATCAGGCTATCCATGACATAAATTCATCCGAGGCGTGGCCGGATCATGCTCCTTCCCTCGCTCAATGGTCTTCGCGCATTCGAAGCCGCCGCTCGGATGCTGAGCTTCACGGAGGCAGCCGCGGAGTTGAATGTCACCCAAACAGCGGTCAGCCATCAGATTCGCCGGTTGGAAGACCAACTGGGGATCAAGCTGTTCATCCGCCAAAACCGTAACCTGACGTTGACGCAGGAGGCGGAGGATTACCTGCCCTCCGTGCGGGCTGCGTTCGAAGACCTGCGACGGGCGACTGAGAGGCTGCACCGTTCCGGCCATGACGGGCGGCTGACTGTCAGCACCACTGCCTCGCTGGCGACGAAATGGCTGGTTTCCCGGGTGGCGGCGTTCCAGGATTCTCATCCCGGCATGGAGGTGCGGATCACGACCTCAACTCACCTGGTGGATTTCCGCCGGGAGGAGGTAGACGTCGCGGTTCGCTATGGCCACGGCCATTGGCCGGGGTTGCGCGCGCACTGGCTGATGGCCGAACGACTGTTTCCGGTATGCGCGCCGGCTTTGTTGCATGGTTCGGAACCGCTGAATCAGCCAGCGGACCTTGCACGTCATACGTTGTTGCACACGATGACTTTCCGCGACGACTGGCGCCTGTGGCTGACCGCCGCGGGTCTGCCCGTTTCGATTGCTGCGCGACGGGGCCTGACCTTCGACATGAGTTTTTTGGCGATACAGGCGGCTGTGGAAGGCCTCGGCGTGGCACTGGGACGCCAGCAACTCGTGGATGGGGACGTCGCGGCTGGGCGCCTGATCGCGCCGTTCGATACTGTGCTGCCGCAGGACGCTGGCTACTACGTGGTTACCCCAGAGGCGACCGCCGATACGCCGAAGATCATTTTGTTTCGGAATTGGCTGATCGCGTCCGCTACATCAGCCTCGCTTGCCGAACCGTCGTGGGACCAGGCTCTGAATCCGCTGCCATGATGCGGGTCGCCGGCTCGGCAGAATTGGGCCAGCAAGTCCGGCATCGGTGCTGGGAGATGATCCCGAAAGCGTGGCGCGATGCCATTACTTCCAAATCATAGATCAGCCGATGGATCAGTCGATCGCCGCATGCACCAGGTTTGCGATGCGGTCGAGGCGTAGCGTGTGCCATGGGTCCGGGCTGACGAAATTGGTCAGATAGGAAAACGAAACCCCACTGCTTGGGTCCGCCCAGGAGTATGACGAACCGACGCCACCATGCCCGAACGTTACGGGTGCGCCGATCGTGCCCAGGCCTCGGATGCTGTCGCTCTCACCCCGGACATGCGGGCCAAGGCCACGGTGCATCGGAATGCCTGACATCGCGTGGTCAGGGCTCTCGCCGGTATGGTTGCGAGCGACGTAGGCGATCAGGCGCGGCGAGAACAGGCGGACGTTGTTGAGGCGGCCGCCGTGTCCGAGCATCTGGTAGAACGCGGCCACGCCTCGGGCGGTGGCGTAACCGCCGCCGTTAGGCAGGCCGGCGGCGCGGAAGGCGGCGGAGTTATCTCGTTTCTCCGGCGCATAGGTGTCGGCGCAGCGGACCTGTTGCGCCTCCGGCACGCCGACGAAGATCTCGCTGCCGAGGCCGAGCGGTTCGATCACGCGCTCTCGGATGGCGTCCCGATAATCCTGCCCCGTGACGGCTTCGAGCACCATTGCCTGCACCAGATGGGCGGCGCGCGGGTGATATTGCAGGCGGCTGCCGGGCGTCCACTCCAGCGAAAAATCGCAGACCTGGGCACGCATCAGAGCATGGTCGGTCCAACTTGCCTGGGTGACGTCGCCGGATGGGAACCCGCCCTGGTGGGTCATGACCTGCTGCAAGGTGATGTCGACCTTGCCGCGCGCGGCAAACTCCGGGAGGTGGTCGGCAACCTTGTCCATGAAAGAGAGTTTGCCTTCCTCGACCAGCGTCCAGACGGCGGCGGAGGTCAGCACCTTGGTTTGGCTGAATAGCAGGAACAGGGTTTCGTTGGTGGCGGGGACGATGCCGCCTTCAATGCGGGCATTGCCGTAAGTGCGGAATAGGCAGAGCTTCCCGTGGCGTGCGAGGGCGATTTGGGCGCTGGGGTAGCGACCTTCGGCGACGTGCGACTGGATCAGTGCGTCGAGGTGGTCAAGTGGCCTGGAGGCGAAACCGAGCGACGACAGATTGGATTCCGGGAGCGGGTATGAGGCGGGCATTGCAGGTTCCTCCGGCGGTTTGGACGAAGGTTACGCCGGGTTAGCGCCCGCCGCCAATGGCCGGTGTCCGTCGTTCGACAATGCGTTGCCGAGCCCCGGAGAGCCATATCGGCGGCCCGGTGCCGGCTCAGGCCGACCCATTGGAACGCTTAACGTCATACTTTCGCACGATGACGCCCCGGCACCATGTCTCTGCCTGCCACCATTGTATGGCGGCTTCCAACGCTTCAACAATTGAGCGGTAACGGCCTTCGCCCGCCGGAAGCGTTTCACCGGTGTGGGTGAGATTTCGCAGTACCAGTAGCCTCCATGGATACCTGCCTGTACCGGCTCAATGACCTCCAAACCCTCGTGGCAGTTCAGTTGCTGAACCTTCATAAGGTCGCCGGCCCCGGCCAAGGCGGCATCCACTCTGGCGCGAAATACCGGGCTCGACGGCCCACGAACGGTATCAAACTGGTCGGCATTGAGAACGGTCGTATTTGCGGAGAACGGGTGGTGTTTCGCATCGTCTAGGATGGCGTCGAGCGTCACCATAAATCGGCTCTCCGTGTGACCAAATGCCATCCAACTGCCGATGATCCTACAAATCAATTGAATTTTTGAAAATGAGCTCCGAGATTGGGCGGACGAGCACAGGCGTCCGAAATAGCAACGACCCCCGCACGCGCAGAGCGTTACCGGGGGTCTAATGCGAAGCTTATGTTCGCTGCTCGGCACTAAAAGCCAAGCTTTGCGTGGACTGTTGATTTAGTTGCCGATGCCACGATGGTCGGCAACTCACTCTATGCTCGGTGGAGTCATGCTTGGGTTGCACCCTCCCACGCAGTTACGGGTGTGTGGTTATACCAAAATGGCGTGTACGTCAAGAGGGCAAGACGTACGCTTCGCAATTCTCATTATGACCGACGCAGCATTGGCAAATCGCCGCTGTTGATTGCGGGGACGATAGCGAACGGCAAATCCGACGTTGAATGGGAAAGCAGATGCCGCGTCACTACCGCCCGCGCAATGACAGGTGGGGGCGCGACAGGTGATCTTTATCACGCGGCCGTCGCCGAAACAGACCAATTGCGGACGCCCGTTGGAGGCCGCGATAGCGTCGATCTCAATCCGGAATATCATCACCGATCCGACCGGACACCTCGATCGCTGGCACAGCGGCGCGGTTGGTGGATTTGTCGTTTTGAAGTAACAAACGTGGGGACCCAAGGCGGGTTATGCGCCTGACCTGAGCGCTTGTCGGGCTCGACACACGAGAGAATTGCCACTCTCTGCGATATCCGCGACCTGTCGTCGGGAAAATCGGCGAGTACGCCGAGCGGTACGCTGCTCTCTTGTCTCCCCATCGCGGATCGGCTCTCATTTGGGTCAACCCTCGGGAGGGAGGCCCATGGCTGATATTCGTACGTCTCATCTACTTACGTTGAAGCTTGCCGTGAGCGGCATGCAGCCCATCGGCGAGACTCCAAATGGTAACCGCCGCATCGGCCTGGTCGCCGGTGGCACGTTCGAGGGCTCCAGACTGCGCGGCACGGTCCTGCCCGGCGGCTCCGACTGGATCATCGACCGGCCGGATGGCGTGACCACGCTTGATGTCCGCATTGTGCTCCAGACCGACGACGGTGCGTCAATCGCTTTGACGTATCGCGGCCTGCGTCATGGCCCCGCCGCGGTGATGGAGAGAAGTCAACAGCGGCCAGTTTGTCGATCCGTCCGAATACTACTTCCGGACGGTCATTACCTTCGACACCGCTTCCCCGAAATATGCCTGGCTCAATAAGGCCTTCGGCATCGGCACGGGCAGCCGGCCGCCCGAAGGTCCCGTTTACGAAATATTTGAGGTGCTGTGACCATGGCGACGATTGGTTTCATCGGCTTGGGTAACATGGGTAGCCCAATGGCGGCCAACCTGGTGAAAGCCGGCCACGCCGTCACCGGCTACGACCTGACTCCAGGGGCGCTGGAGGCTCTGTCCAAGGTCGGCGGCAAGATTGCGGCCAGCGCGGCGGACGCGGTCAAGAATGCCTCGGTGATCATAAGTATGTTGCCGGCAGGCGAGCACGTGCGCGATGTCTACCTGCACCAGGGCGGCCTGATCGAGGCCGCCGCGGGCGAGGGACCGCTGCTGATCGACTGTTCCACGATCGACGTGGAGAGCGCCCGCACTGTCACTGCCGCCGCCGAAACCGCCGGCCTCGCGATGCTGGACGCTCCGGTATCGGGCGGCACGGCCGGCGCGCAGAACGGCACCCTGACCTTCATGGTCGGCGGGACCGAGGCGGCGTTTGCTCGCGGCAAATCCGTGCTGGAGGCGATGGGCAAGAACGTTTTCCACGCCGGGGGGCCGGGGGCGGGGCAGGCGGTCAAGATCTGCAACAATATGATGCTCGCGATCAATATGGTTGGGGTGTCTGAAGGCTTTCTGCTTGCGCAAAAGCTTGGGCTGGACTGGGACAAGCTGCACCAGATCTGCGCGACGGCGACCTCTAATTCCTGGGCGCTGTCCAACTACTGCCCGGCGCCAGGTCCGGTGCCCGCGGCCCCCTCCAACCGCGACTATGCGCCCGGTTTCGCCGCCGCCCTGATGGTCAAAGACATGAAACTCTCGCAGGCGGCGGCGGAAGCGACGGGCTCGCCGACCCCGTTGGCGGAGAAGGCACTGTCATTCTACCAGGCGGTGGTCGATGGGGGTGACGGCGGAAAGGATTTTTCCGTGGTATTCCGCTGGCTGGCGGCACAGAAACGATAGTCAGGTTGGGTTTCGCACCGGTCGTCTCGACGAGCTCGGTCGTTGCTGCAATGAAGCGAGGACACGACGCCGAGGGTGTGCTTCCACGCAATCACTGCCTCTCGGCCAGGAGTGTCGCGGACAGCATCTTCACCAGGTCGTTTCCTCTGAAAGGTTTGGCGCAAACCTTCCAGGTAGCGTCGCCAAGGGGAATTGCTTCATCACCATAGCCGAGACAGGAAGAGGAACAGTATATGCCGTTCCGAGAGCAACTCCGCCACCGGATAGACCATCTGGCCTCGCAGGTTCACGTCGAGGACCGCCAGGTCAAACGTCTCGGTTCGAGCCGTCTTTTCAGCGCTTTCTCGACGGTACCGCCGGGCCGACGATGATGCATTCGCATTCTTCCAACAGACCCTCGATCAGCATCGCCGCCAGTGACTCGTCCTCGACGACAAGAACGCGTTTACCGACAAGCAGGGGCGCAGGAAGGAGGAAGACCTCCTGGAATGCCTCAAGCGTCCCCGATTGCCGTAGCGTGTTCGTTGCCAACGAAATCACCACGGTCAGCATGTCTTGACACGGTGTTTCAACTCATCGACCAACAGCCGCTGATGTTCCTCGGCACGAACAATGCTTGTAATGTCGACGAAGGTGATGAGCGATCCGTCTACTGTGCTGTCGGGGCTGCGATAGGGCAGAATACGCATTAGATAGTGCGCCGATCCGTTCTGCCGTTGGACTCGCTTTTCCAGCGGCTCGAGGGATGTGCAGAACAGCCTGGACGTCCTCTCGAAGTCGTGTAGGTCAGCCGGCTGGCGATGTCGGTCAGCGGCCGGCCGATATCGGCGGGAATCAGGTTCTAGATACCAGCGATTTCCGGCGTAAAGCTGCGGATGATGAGGAACGGATCGAGGAAGACCGTTGCGACCTTGGTGCTGTCGAACAGGTTCTTCAGGTCACCATTACTGCGGTCGAGCTGCGCCACCTTCGAGGACAACTGGGCATTGACGGTGTTCAATTCCTCATTGATCGACTGCATTTCCTCGCGGGAGGTTTCCAGCTCCTCGTTTGTCGGCTGCAACTCCTCGTTCATGGACTGCAGTTCTTAATTGGAACTCCGAAGTTCCTCGAGCGCTGGCGCATGTTGCTCGGCGACAGATTGCAGCCGCTCCCGCAAGTCGCGATTTTCCCGCTCAATGTGCGCGAGGCCCGCATTCGCCTCGGGGAGCTCGGCGCCGGGTGGCAGATCGCCGTCGGCCGGTCGTGGTTGACCGGTCTCGACAAACGCAATCATATACAGCGGGTCATTCTCGGTGCTCGGCAGGGGCTCGACCACCAACTTGACCGGGAATGCTGTGTCACCGTCCGGCCCGATGCCGGAGCGCAAATGCTCTACCGGTGGTCCATCTCGACACAACGCCGCAGCGCCGAGCGAAGTTCCGGACCCCAGCCCTGCCGGGCTGTCGACAGGTTGGTGGTGGGCGAGCCGGGTGCGGGCTCAAGGAATTGGCCGATCTGGCTCAAAAAATGCACTATCTAACCGCCGGCGTTCACCACCACGAAGGGGGAAGCGAAGCGTTCCAGGATGCGCCGGTTGGCGAAAGCCACCGCTTTCGACCAATGCGCCTTGGGATCGGGCCGATCGGCCATATCTACCCCCGCCCCAGCTCGGGATGTACCAAGCGAAAAAGGATAAACGCTCGGAACCTCGCTGGACCCTCCCGTCGGACAAAAATCCGGTGCGACCGGCCCAGAGGCTCGAACAGCCGCTCGTGGTGGGTAATCGTTTCGGAGGAGCCGAGAACGAGGATACCCTTTAAGACCAGCGCATAGTGAAAGATCGGAATCACTCGATCCTGCAGGCGGTTATCCATATATATCAGCAGATTGCGGCAAGAGATCTATGTCAATGCGCGAGAACGGCGGATCACGTATCAGGCTGTGGGCAGAGAATGTGCAGAGTTCGCGGACCTCCTGGCGGACCAGATAGCCGTCTGGCGCCTCGGCAAAAAAACCGGGACCGCCGTTCTGGGGCCATGCCCTCCAGCAAGGTCGCTGGAAATCGTCCCGCTCGAGCCGGGCCGATGGCGACCTCGTCGATGTCGCTGGCGAAGATCTGGACCTTGGGAGAAGTGGCAACCTTGTCCATGTGCTCGCGCATCAGAATGGCGAGCGAGTAGGCCTCCTCGCCGGTGGCGCAGCCCGGTACCCAAATCCGCAGTTCGCTGGTTGCATCCTTGCTGGAGAACAGGCGGGGGATGATATCGCTTTCCAGTACAGCGAACGTGGCGCGTCGCGAAAGAAGCTGGTCACGCTGATTAGCGCGGAACAGCAGGACGACCTGCTCGCGGTCGGTCTCCAGCAGGCGGGTTGGTCGTCGTATCGCGTCAGCCGCGTCACCTGCATGCGTCGCTGCACGCGCCGTAAGAAATTCTCCTGCTTGTAATGGGAAAAATCATGGCCGAGGTGGGTGCGCAGGATGTCGCAGATCGCCATCCCGATCTGGCCGAGGTCAGGCGCGGCTTCGTCCCCGTCCCGCTGCGCCGCGAGGCGCGCCGGACGCGCGGCGAGGATGCGCTCGGGCATATCCTCGACCCGCACGTACCGGTCGACGACCGGCGACAGCGCTGTCCGGCATCCCGGGATACTCCGGACCGGAACCGTCCGCCCCCTGTGCGAGCGTCAGGCCGCCGCGCGCCTTGATCGCCTTGAGGCCGAGTGAACCGTCATCGGCCGGAGAGAATGACGCCGATAGTGCCCTCGGTCAGGCTGGCCGCCACGAAGTCGAAAAACGCATCGATCGGTGTGACACTGCGGGGCGAATCCGGTTCCATCTGCAGCAACCAGAGGTGACCGTCCCGCAGTTGCGCGACCGTGCCCGACGGGATGACGAAGACATAATTCGCCTTGATCGCGACGCCGTCGGTACGCCTCGGCCACCGGCATGGTCGTCCAGCGTGCCTGGATTTCCGGCAACATGCTCTTGCGTCCGGCCGCGAGGTGGAGGGCCACGACGAACGCCAGCCCGCTGTCGGGCGGCATTTTCGCGAAAAACTGGCGGAACGCCTATGCCCCCGGCGGACGCGCCAATTGCCACGAGTTCAAGCGGGGCATCGTGCGTCACGATGGCGCCGCGAGAGGGTGCACTCTCGCCTTGTTTGGATGCAGGAGGAGCGATGGGAGGATGCGCCGGGACGCGGGCACGCGCATGCAAGAATGTTACTCGAGGTTTGGGCGTTCCGCGAGAGCGCCGCCTGTTTGGCAGCATCCACGCTCCGATTGTCCCAACAGATGGCGGGTTCGGGTGCTCAGCACGGTTTCGTCGAAATACAGATTACCAGGCGCCACGCGGAGAGCCGCGGCGCTCGGGGCCGCTGTGAGCGTTAAAAGCCTTGGGGATGGAGCGACCCGGCTTTCGTCTAACCCGGCAGAATGCTATCGTTCGCGTTGGGTCATCGGGGGGAATCTCGGTCGATGCGCTTGATGCTCGCGACTTTACTGACGACGACCGTGGCCACTCAGGCTCTCGGACAATCCGACGTCGTGCGTGCAGGAGGCGCCGAGTTCTTCGGCGTCAAGACCTATTGGGCCGAGAAACGGGAAGGCTGTCAGCCGATGATCTCACTCAAGATCAAAAACCCCTCATCTGGAGACCTCGGACCGATCGCACTCCACTTGGACGTTGTGGACAAGGACAAGAACGCCGTGTTTGCTCGCGGCCTGGCGTCGGTGCCGTCCACCGATCTGCCGCCTGGCCGCACAAAGGACATCGCTATCGGCGGCGATCATGACATCACGGCGCACGAGTGTCTGGGGGACATGCATGAAACGGCCTTTTCGGGGATCCATTTCGCCGTCCGGCTGACTGCGACAGCCGGCCCAGGCGCAGCGAGCGTCGAAATCGTACGGGATGAGGCGATGAAAGAGGAACTCGTCCGGGAGCAAAACTAGGGCCTCAACGAAACACCTCAGCGGGATAGTTGCCAGCGGAGGAAAACCGGAGGGGCGAGCGCACCGTTTGTTGGGTGCGCTCGTATCGAATTATCGTTACTTCTTTACAGCGAACACCCAAACCACGCCGCCCTGGGGCACGTCGGGATCCAGCTTCCAGTCGGTCGCGGCGAGACCGTCCTGAATGCGCTGGGCGTCGACGCCCCAGCCCGACTGGATGGCGATATATTCGGTTCCATCGACCTCAAAGGCAACCGGCATGCCCATGATGCCAGAATTTGTCTTCTGCTCCCAGAGCACATTGCCGGTCTTGGCGTCGAAGGCGCGGAACACCGGTCATTGGTGCCGCCGATAAACACTAAGTCTCCGGCGGTTGCCAGAGTCGACGCGAACAACTGCGACTTCGGAACGGATGCATCCACGCCTGCTTGCCCGTCTGGAGGTCCCAGGCCTGCAGTTCGCCGATGTGGTCACCTTGAGGAAGCAGCTTGAGACTGGGTATCTGGGCACCGAGCCACAACTGGCCCTGAACCCGCGGCACCTTCTCTCCGATCATTTCCCCGCACATGTTGTTCTGCGCCGGGATGAAGAGCAAATGGAGGTTCGGACTGTACGCGGCGGCCGGCCAGTCCTTGCCGCCCCACAGCGACGGGCAGAAGGTCACGTTCTTGCCGACGACCGGCTTGTGCTCAACGTTCACCTCTGGGCGGCCGGTTTTCGGATCGACGCTCTTGAAGACGTTCTGGTTGACAAACGGCTTGGCGTCGACAAAGTCGATTCCTTCTTCGCTCTGTTTCAGCACCCACAAGTCAGCCGTCACGGGCGGGATGGACCAAGCCGTCAAACGTCTTGCCCTCATACGTCATGTTCATCAGCATAGGCGAGTTGATCTCATCCCAGTCCCACGAGTCGTTCTGATGGGACTGGAAGTGGCCGACGATTTTGCCGGTGTCCGGGTTCAATGCGATCGTGGAACTGGTGTAGAGGTTGTCGCCCGGGTGCAGTTCGCCCGGCCATGGCGCGGCATTGCCCACGCCCCAATAGGCGATGTTGCGTTTCGGATCATCAGGTTCCGGTGATCCAGACCGAACCGCCACCGGTCTTCCACGCATCGCCCGACCAGGTGTTGCTGCCCGGCTCGCCCGGCGCCGGAACCGTGTAGGTCCGCCACAATTCCTTGCCGTCATCGGCATTGAACGCCGCTACATAGCCGCGCACGCCAAACTCGCCACCCGATCCGCCAACCATGACCTTGCCGTTCACCACCAGAGGCTCCAACGTCAAGTACTGGCCCTTCTGATAGTCCTGCACCTTGGTGTCCCAAAGCTCCTTGCCGGTTTTGGCGTCGAGCGCAATCAGGTGGTCGTCGGTCGCGGCCAGGAAGAGTTTATCCTGCCACATCGCGACGCCGCGGTTGGTCGGATGAAGCTGAAACAGGTCCTCCGGCATCTTGTGCTTGTAGCGCCAGATCAGGTCGCCCGTTTTGGCGTCCAATGCGATGACCTGATTCTGCGGCGTAGTAACGAACATGACTCCGTTGTTCACCATCGGCGGTGACTCGTGGCCCTCATTCACACCAGTGGAGAATGTCCAGACCATCGAGAGGGATTTTACGTTGTCCGTATTGACCTGCTTCAGCGGACTGAACCCCTGACCATTGTAGTCATGTCTGTACAGCAACCAATTGCCCGGTTCAGGGTTCAACAGCCGCTGCTGCGTAACGGGGCTGTAGTTCGCCACCTCACCGGCAGTCGCCGCAACCGTACTCAACCCTCCCAGAAGCACGGCTGCCCCTGTGGCCAATAAGACTTTTCTGTTTCCGACCATTGTGGTCTTTCCTTCCCTGAGTGTCGTTTCCTGTTATTATTTAGGCTAGGTTGTCACATGGTTGGCTGATCCATACCTATTTTCCCTGTGAAACCTCCCGCCACTGTCGGCTTTTTATCCTCAACTTTCAAGGGGAGTGCGGCCAATGGCCGCGGTGCTGGTCCCGCCACCACCTCTGCGTTGTGTCGTGGGTCGTATTCGGACTGGTGACAGGGGCAATGCAGGACCTGCGATTCCGGCATCCAGCCAGCGACCGTACCACTGGGCGTGGGTGCAAATGGCGGAATATGCCACGATCCCGTCGACCGCGTGCTTCAACGTCTCCGGACCCAGCGAGGACGGGTCAAGGCGAAGCAACAGAACCTGGTTAAGGCGAGAGCCGTCGCGCGGCAGTTTTGTCGCGGGGTCCATCGCCCAGGCAATGATCGGATCGGCACCGAGATGCAGATCCTCGGCGGTGATCACCGCACCTTCCTGATCACCCTCAAAACGGACAAACTGATCACCGACCTGCGGACGCATCTTCCTCCTAGGATCTTCGTCGTCGGCACGACCCCCGTTCGGCAACAGGCCGCCCGCCGCAATGGCGGCCCCCGCGAGCAACAGACCCCGGCGCAGTGGATCGAGCCTGCCGCTCTTACATCCCTCCGAACAGGGTTTGTTCTGAGTTGGTTTGGCGTCAGTCACTCAGATTGCTCCTTGCCCAGTATCCTGATTGCCGAGACCGATGAACCCCTTGGTCGAACGAAGGATTGGGCAGTCGGGTCGCATCCGTCGCGTCGCCAAGGCGATATTTGAGGAAGCGCAGAACATTCCACGATCAAATGAAGAGCCGCGATTTGCATAGTTTCGCCGTGTCCTGAACACCCGTCTGATCAGTTATCCGTCCCAGTTGCCGTTCGAGGTGGGCGTTGCCAAACGGCACACCCATTTGTCCGTGCCCCTCTCCGAAGCCGGCCGAAACTGAGGTCCGAACAGGAGCACCTTCTCATTCTCATCGAGCAGTGCTCGTTCCATAGAGCAACGCATGCGGGGCGGTGTCAATGCGGTCGTCGAAAGCTCTTCTGTTGCGCGCGTGGGGCAGACGAGCCCGATGTTGAGATCGTCCTACGGGTCTAGCGACGGACAAAGATGGCCGCTCGGAGAAAGGTGCCAGTGGGGTGGCGGAGGGCCATCCGACTGCCACGTTTCTCACTTCCGACGACTGGACAGGCTATGGCGATCGCGCGTAAGATTCTTGCGAGACGGGAGGAGAACATAAGAGTGGCGCTTCGCAATGAGAAAGGCGGGTGTGATTGTTCCCGTCGCGTGGTGCTGGGGACAGCACTGGGGCTGCTTCCGTGGTGGGCCGCAAGTTCCAAAGCGGACGGCGACCAAGATCCGACGGAAATCTTGCCGCAGGCGGGCGATCATTTTGTTTATCTGGTGGGTCCCATGGAGGGCCAGGTTGTCAAGAGTGCCGATGTGGCGGAGGGCGGACCTATACAGGTCTATCCGGCCGATCCGAGCGGCCGCGTGCGCGATGGGTCTCGCCTCAATCTCGTGATCCTCACGCGGGTTGATACGACTGGTGTTTCGCCCGAAACGTTAGCGCGGTCGGCAGACGGTGTAGTTGCCTATTCAGGCGTATGCACCCACCAAGGCTGTCCCGTAAATACCTGGTCCACCGAACGCGCTGCGTTTCACTGTTCCTGCCACGGATCAGTATATAATCCAAAGGACGGAGCGGAGGTTTTGGAAGGTCCTGCGCCGCGGCCGTTGCCAGCGCTGCCGTTGAAGGCAGCAGACGGGGTGTTGCTGGTGGCCTCGGGCTTCACCGGAGCTGTCGGCCCAACTCCGAACTGATGTCGCAAACTGATGCGGTGGGCGATTGCCGTCTTGTCCGCACAGCCGTGCCGTATTACTAAGGGAACGCCTAAATAAACTGGGGGTATAAACATGAAAAGACTGATGGTTGGGGCGAGCCTGGGCGCACTGCTCGTGGCGGGCCTAGTCGGGACCGCTTATAGCGCAGATTATACGCCGGTGACCGACGCTCGATTGGCCAACCCAGAGCCGGAAAACTGGCTCATGACTCGCGGCGGCTACAAGGGATGGAGCTACAGTCCGCTCGATCAAATCAATACTGGGAACGTGAAGAACCTCGTGCCAGTTTGGACTGTCTCGACGGGTGTTGATTCCGGCCATGAAGCCCCGCCGATCGTGAACAACGGCGTGATGTTCGTCGCCACGCCGTACAGCCAGGTCATGGCGCTGGACGCCGCAACCGGTGATCTGTTGTGGCGCTACAAGGGCAAGCTGCCACCGGGCTTCAGCGCTCTGCACAATACAAGCCGCGGCGTGGCTCTGTATGGCGACAAGGTCTTTTTTCCAGCTCTGGATGCGACCCTCGTGGCGCTCGACGCGAAAACCGGAAAGGTTGCCTGGGAAGCCAAGGTCGAAGATTGGAAGACCGGTTACTATACGACGATGGCACCGCTCGTCGTGAAGGGCAAAGTGCTGGTTGGTGTCTCCGGCGGTGAGTTCGGCGTGCGCGGCTTCGTCGTGGCGTTCGATGCCGACACTGGAAAGCTGGCGTGGAAGACCTATACCGTGCCCGCGCCCGGAGAGCCCGGAAGCGAGACCTGGGAGAAGCCGGATACCTGGAAGACAGGCGGCGCCTCGACGTGGATGACCGGCAACTACGATGCCGACACGAACACAGTGTTTTGGGGAACGGGAAATGCCTCGCCATGGTTCGGCGATATGCGGCCGGGCGACAATCTCTACACATCCTCGACCGTGGCGCTTGACGGGGACACCGGCAAGATAAAAGGGCATTTCCAGTATCATCAGAACGAGTTCGTGGGACTGGGACGCGATGAATGCCCCGATGCTGGTGGATTTCCAGAAAGATGGGGTCAAGACCAAGGGTCTGTTGACGCCGCAGCGGAATGGCTATCTCTACTGGCTGGAGCGCAACAACGACGGCAGTATTTCTTACCTGGACTCCGAGGGCTACGTCCCGCAGAACGTCTTCAAGAGCATCGATCCGAAAACCGGTCGTCCGGATGTCGATCTCGCGCACAAGCCCGGTACGGGCAAGAATGCCGAGTTCTGCCCGGGCCTGTGGGGGGGCAAGGATTGGCCGTTCGAGGCATATAACCCGAAGACGGGCATCGTCTACATTCCCTCGAACGAAAATCATTGTAACCACATGGAAGGCAAGGTCGACCAGCGTGTTCCCGGCCAGTGGTGGACTGGTGTCTCAATACCCGACATCCATTTCACGGTGGATACCAAGGCGGCCTTTTTCGGGGAACTTCAAGCCTATGATGTCAATTCCGGTAAGCGGGTCTGGCGGGATCTTTACTCTAATTCAATGATGTGGGGGTCGATGCTGACGACGGCGGGCGACCTGGTGTTCGGTGGCGGCACGAACGATCGCCAGTTCCGGGCCTATGATGCCAAGACGGGAGAGGAGCTGTGGCACTTTAAGACCAACTCCGGCGTCATCGCCCCGCCCTCCACCTTTGAGGTCAACGGCGTGCAATATATCGCGGTCGAATCCGGCTACGGCATCGATGCCGCCGGCCAGGAGCAACTCCTTAGTCAGTTGTTGCCTGGTTGGAACGCTGACGTGCCCCAGGGCGGCGTTGTCTGGGTGTTCGCCGTCAGTAAGTAAAGCCTTGATGCATTTCCCTCCTTGCAGGCATTGAGTGAGACCAGCCGCCCGAAGTGGCGGCTGGTTGCCTTTTAGGGGTATCCCGTTGACGATATCAGGATAAAACGATGCGACGCGTTCGACTGAACATGATTGTGCGCCAGCTTTACCTGCCAGTGCTAACGGTGGCATTTTTGGGTGCGCTGGGCGCAACCACCAAACTACGCGCTGTGGCCGAGGAAGCGAGCGCGAGCGCCTACACGGTGGAGGTGAGCGACGTGAGCGCCAAGGTCGGCGAGACCACGGTCCTGGTCGCCACGCTTCGCCCGCGCGAAGGCTTTAAGATCCTTCACGGCTATAATAACCGTGTGGGCCAGCTTTCTTCATGGGACGATGGTGTTGCTTTCGAGAAGAAAGTTGTGTCGGCTGAAGATGAAGACGGCACGCTGGTGTTTGAGATCCGCGTTAAGCCGGTCAGTTCCGGCACGCATCCGATCAACGGCGTGTTCCGCGTGGGCTACGTCGAGGTAGGCACCGGATTGTCGATGGTGTCGGTACCTTTGATGGCCAAGATTACCGGAACCGACTAACTTAGCGACTGCTTCCCAGCGCATCCTCAGCTTCGGCCAGATCGCGAGACACCACGCCGTGGGTGGGCGTACTAATCCCGGCCAACGCTGATGGTGGGACGCAGGTATCGCGATAGGGTCCAGCAGATCCCCTAGACATGCCCGGGGGAGGGCCACGATGGGAGCGGGTTCCGGGCGCGATACCAGGCCGGACGATAACCGCGCCCCCGGAATCCCCGACTACATCTGCCGTTTGCTCAGTTGGTCGGCGACGTATCCGGCCTGGCGGATGGCGAGTGCGGCGATCGTCAGCGTCGGGTTCTCCGCGCCGGACGTGGTGAACTGGCTGCCGTCCGAGATAAACAGGTTCGGGATATCGTGAGACTGCCCGAAGCTGTTGCACACACCATCCCGCGGGTCCTCGCTCTGACGGCACGTGCCCATGTTGTGCGTGCTGGGGAACGGCGGTAGCTCGAACACCTCGGTCGCACCGAGCGATTCGTAGATTGCGCGGCCGGCCTTGAAGGCGTGGTTGCGCATGGCGAAGTCGTTAGCGTGGTCGGTGAAATGCACCACCGGCACCGGCAATCCATGCTGATCCTTTTCGGTCGGGTGCAAGGTAACGCCGTTGCCCTGCTGCGGCAGGTCCTCGCCGACCAGCCACATACCGGCGAAGTGATCGTACATCTCGATGATCCGCGTATAGTCGCGGCCCCAAGCGCCAGGGATCAGGTTGGTGGCAATGCCGGCAAGGCCGAAGCCCGGCAACGTCTCGATTTCGTATCCACCGGCGAAGCCACGCTTCGGATTAAAGCCGGCCTCGTCCTTGACGATGCCCGCCATTTGAGTGCCGCGCTCGAAGTTTACCCGGCCCGGCATGATCGCGTAGACGGTTCCGCTCATGTGCCGCATGAAGTTGCGGCCCACCTGACCGGAGGAGTTCGCCATCCCATCGGGATATTTCGATGATGCCGAGTTCAGCAGCAGGCGTGGCGTCTCGACTGAATTGCCGGCGACGCAGACAGCGCGCGCCCGTTGTTCGTAGTGATTTCCCGCCTTATCGGCATAGACCACGCCCGTCACCTGGCCGCTAGCATCGTGGGTGATGCTCAGCGCCATGCTCTCGGGCCGGAGCTCGAAATGTCCCGTCGCTTCCGCTTTCGGAATCTCGGTGTAGAGCGTTGACCATTTCGCACCAATAGCGCAGCCGGCCATGCAGAAGCCGATTTGATGGCACGCCGGCCGGCCATCGCGCGGCTCGGAGTTGATTGCCATATTGCCGGAGTGAAAATCCTTGTAGCCGACGCGTTTAGCGCCCGCGGCGAGCACCTTGTAGTTATTGTTCCCGGGCAGCCGCGGGATACCGTGGGTGCCGGTCACGCCGAGTTTGTCCTCTGCCTTGTCATAGAAGGGTGCGAGTTCCTGATAGCTCAAGGGCCAGTCCAGCAGGTTGGCGCCCTGGATCTCGCCATAGATCGTGCGCGTCTTGAATTCGTGTTCCTGGAAGCGCAGCGCAGCGCCGGCCCAATGCACGCTGGTGCCGCCGACAGTCTTGCAGACCCACAGCGGTAGGTTTGGGCTCAGTTCGCCCGTACCGATGCGCTTGTCGAGCCAGGTCAGTCGCCCAAACATCGTGTCGCCGTCGTTGACGATGTCGCTCAACGTCAGCCGCGGCCCGGCCTCGAGGCACACCACGTCGACGCCCTTCTGCGCCAGCTCGTTCGCGAGTGTGCCGCCACCGGCGCCCGAACCGACTACCACAACGACAGAATCGTCCTTCAGATCAAATGTCTTGGCCATGGATTTTTCCCCCTTCAGGTGCTGGGCAACCAGCCGATGTCGTCGAAGCCGCGGTCGATATAACCGCCAAGCTCAACGGAAGGGCCGCCATAGCCAAACATGTGGTAGACTTGGGGATTGCCGTAGAGGCCGCCGATCGTCTTGGTCCGCACAGTGGTGAAGAACTCAGTCTTCTCGATGCTGCGCAGCACGGCCTCTCGCGCGCCGTCGCTGAGATCGATCCAGGGCATGTTATGGGCGGCATCAAGCTGAGCGACGCCCTGGACCAGCAGTTGGCGGGCGGCGGCGTCCGCGCCGACCTGCTTGTCGAGCTGATCGACCACGACCGCATAGTATTGCACGCCCAGCCGGTCGTGGGGGAATAGATCGTGGGTCATGACCAGCAGGGTTTTGGCGGCGTGAGGATCAAGATTGGCCGTTGTCATCGCCCAGGCGTGGCTTGGACCGAAGATCATCGACCCGCCGGTGGCGAGCGCGGTTACAGCGATGCCGCTGGTGCGCAGAAACTGCCTGCGCCGCAGTCCGTCCTTTTCCATTGCTTCCCTCCGCCGGGCCCGCGGCCGTTTTCTTATTTCGCGCGGTTTATTCAACACCTTTCGCACAGCAGCGACAAGTCAATTGAGACCCCCTCCGATTTGGAGACTGTCGTCCCTACCGATACTCAAGTCGCAAATCCCCCGAGTGCATTCGAGCGCCGGCGGCACCAAATGAACTCAGCGCTACCATCAAACGCGCCCGATGTCGTCCGCCGGTTCCACCGGCGCGTCCCTACGTCCAGGTCTTCTCCTGTGAGCCAAGCTGAACCAGGATGAGGACACCGAGCCCGAATAGGCTGACAGCCGCATTTTCGACTTCGAGGGCGTCAGCTTTGGCGAGGCGTGCGATCAGAAGGAGAGAAGGATCAGGATGTTCGATACGAAAATCGCGATCGTCGTGCGCGATGATCTCGCCGCCTGGCAAGCGCTCAACGTGACGGCATTCCTAACAAGCGGCATCATTGGCGCGAATCAGGGATTGCTGGGTGAGCCCTACGAAGACGCTGCGGGCAACACATATAATGCGCTCATCATTCAGCCGATGATCGTGCTGAACGCGGGTCGTGAAGCAATAAGGACGATCTATCGACGGGCGATGGACCGTGGTGTTCGACTTTCGCTTTACATCGAGGAGATGTTTGCGACCGGCCATGACGCCGCCAACCGCGCAGCGGTCAAACAGCACCTGCCCGATAACCTGAACGTGGTGGGTCTGGCTCTGCGCGAAGACAGAAGGCTGGTAGACAAGATAACGAAGGGCGCCCGGATGCACGCTTAATCAGACGCTCAGCCGAGCCCTATGCCCTCCTCTGTCCGACATTCGCGAGAAGTAGTGCAAGTTCTCCTCATCAATGACGCTATCCGCGAGTCACGGAAGACCCTACACCAGAATGTCTTCGATCCGGATCGGCACCTTTCGCACGCGCACGCCCGTCGCATGATATACCGCATTTGCGATCGCTGCCGCCACACCGACCATGGGCAATTCCCCGATCCCCTTCGCTCCAAGCGTATTGGAGTTTGTATCGTCGTTCGGCACCACGATCGTCTGGATTTCTGGCACATCAGCGTTCACCGGCATCAGATAATCAGCTACGTTTGTATTGACGATCCGTCCGGTCTCGCCATCCACCACGGTCTCTTCAAGTAGAGCCATACCGATGCCGTAAGTAATGCCGCCGATCAACTGGCTGCGCGCGGTCTTTGGGTTCAGCACATGGCCCGCGTCGAACGCACCGACGAAGCGGCCGACCCGGATCGTGCCCAGATCCGGATCGACCCGCACCTCTGCGAACTGCGCCCCAAAAGAGTGCATGGAGAATTTTTGCTTCTCTTCACCCGGCTGCGTCTTTGCCTCCGCTTCGATGAAGGAATGACCATCGCGTTCCAGTAAAGCCGAGACGGGAACCCGTCGATCCGGGCCGACGACCTTACCATCCCGCACTTCCAGCGCGTCCCGAGATTGCCCGTGCCACCCGGTATTCTGATCCGCCAGAGCCAGGTCCTTGAGCTTGTCCACGAGTGCCCCACACGCCGCCTGCACGCTCGGTCCAACACTCGCTACGGTCATCGACCCGCCGGAAACCGGAGCAGGCGGAAAGTTGGAATCGCCAAGCTCGAAGCGAATACGGTGCAGCGGGACGCCCAGGGCATCCGATGCCACCTGCGCCATGACGGTGTAGGTCCCGGTGCCAATGTCCTGAGTGCCGCACTGGACAACAACATTGCCCGCACTGTCCATCCGCACCTTGACCGCCGAGGGCAAGCGGTTCGTTGGATAGGTGCTCGTGGCGACCCCCCATCCGATCAGCGTATTTCCGTCGCGCATCGAGCGCGGTTCGGCGGATCGCTTCTCCCAGCCGAATGCCTGCGCTCCCTGTTCGTAGCAGGCACGCAGGGCCTTGCTGGCGAAAGGCTTGTTCTCATGCGGGTCCGTCTCGGCATAGTTGCGCAAACGGAACTCGACGGGGTCCATCTTAAGCGCCACAGCCATCTCATCCATCGCGGATTCCAGCGCAAACACGCCGGACGCCTCGCCCGGTGCCCGCATATATGTCGGCAGCGCCGCGTTCAACGCCACCAACCGATGCGTGACCGCGACGTTCGGGCACGCGTAAAGCATCTCCGTCGCCAGCCCCACCGGTTCTGCAAACTCCCCCAGCGAGGGCTGCGACATGGAAGTAAAGCCATCATGGCGGACCGAGACCAAAGATCCGTTCGCATCCGCCGCCATCTTCAACTTCTGCACCGTCCGAGGCCGATACCCGTTCGAAGTGTACATCTGTGCTCGGCTCAACACCAATTTGACCGGACGCTTGACCTGCCGCGCAGCCAGGGCGGCCAAGGTCGCGGGCGGCCAGGTATTGCCCTTTGATCCGAAGCCGGCCCCCAGATACGGACAGATCACCCGCACATCGTCTTTAGCGATGCCGAACTGACCGGCCAGAGTCGCCTGGGCACCGCCAATCCCTTGCGTCGTGGTCCATACCGTCAGTTTGTCGCCCTCCCACGCTGCAATTGTCGCATGTGGCTCCATCGGATTATGGTGTTCGATGGGCGTGATGTAAGTGGCATCTAATTTCACCGCGCCGGTTTCGAAGGCGCGTTCGGGATCGCCGCGATTGGAATCAGGCGGCCGCTGACCATTACGAAATTGTTTCGGGACATAGGCCTGCCCGAGCATGCCGTCCATGGAAGTCGTCGCCTCTTCGCGGGAGTAGGTGACACGGACAGCCGAGGCGGCGGCCTGCGCCTGTTCTAACGTTTCGGCCACAACAACAGCGATATGCTGGCCGTTGAACAGAATCTCCTTGTTCTGCAACAACGGTCCCCTGACGGCCTGCGGGACCTTTTCCGGCTGCGACAGCTTGCCGGCATTGTCGGGGGTGATGATCGCCAATACGCCTGGCATGCGCTCGACTTCTTTCAGGTCGAATCCGGTAATGGATCCCGCCGCAATGGTGCTTTGCACCAGTACCCGCATGTACGGCGTTGGGCACGCGGAATTCCGCCGAGGTACTTGGCCGCGCCGGTGACTTTCAGGTGGGCATCGATGCGGTCGATGGGTTTGCCAATCATGGCCATGACGCTCTCCTTCAGGCCGAGACGGTTTGCAGGGCGCGCAGCACGGTGCGACGCAGCAGCACC
The DNA here is from genome assembly GCA_963733925.1 of uncultured Alphaproteobacteria bacterium. Lineage (GTDB taxonomy): Bacteria > Pseudomonadota > Alphaproteobacteria > Acetobacterales > Acetobacteraceae > Rhodopila. Next base: position 183,589 of record CAVTFL010000007.1, read on the forward strand.
AGCTTGAACCCATTCATACGCGCCGGTTTCGAACCAGCACCGGCCTGCTCGGCCGCGGACTTCAACGTCGGGGCATCGGCCGGCTTCCCGGTCAGCGCAGCCTCGACTTCCGGCAATCGCCACGGCTTCGTGCCGACGCCGCCGGCGGCAACCCGGACATCCCGGATCGTGCCGCCGTCCAACTCCAGCGCGACTGCGGCGGATACCAACGCGAACTCGAAGCTCGCTCGGTCGCGGACTTTCAGGTAGTGCGACCGCCTAGCCGCCTCCGAGGCCGGAATCTCGATACCCGTGATCATTTCGCCCGGTGACAGGATCGTTTCGAGATGCGGCGTATCGCCGGGCGCCACGTGGAAATCGCCGATCGGAACGATTCGTTTGCCGTTCGGCCCGGATAGTTCCAGCTCCGCGTCCAACACGATCAGCGCCACTGCCAAGTCCCCGGCGTAGGTCGCGATGCACTGATCGCTGCCGCCCAGAATAGCGTGCATGCGGTTTTCACCATCGATCGCCGGACAACCGGAGCCGGGGAGGCGCTTGTTGCAGGTGAAACCAGTGTCGCGGAAATATCCACAGCGTGTGCGCTGCAACAAATTTCCGCCCATCGTCGCCATGTTGCGCACCTGAGGCGATGCCGACGCCAGCAGTGCTTGCGAGAGCACAGGCCACCGAGCCACGACCTCGGGATGGGCGGCGACATCGCTCATTCGCGCCAGCGGCTCCAGCCGCAGGTGGTCACGGTCGGCATGGATCTTCGAAGCATTCAGCGCCTCAAGGTCGACCAGCCGCTCCGGCGTCTCAACATTGTCCTTTGCGAGTTGCAACAAATCGGTGCCGCCAGCGATGTATTTGGCCCCTGGTTGGGACGCCGCGGCGATCGCCGTCTGGGTGTCGCGTGGTACGATCAGGGTGAAAGCCTGCATGGCTCAGCCCTCCTGCGTGGCTTGGCGCACTGCGGCGACGATGTTTGGATAGGCACCGCAACGGCAGATATTGCCGCTCATCCATTCGCGGATTTCGGTATCGCTGCTGGTGTGCCCTTCTTTGATCAGGGCCGCCGCGGACATGATCTGTCCGGGCGTACAGTAGCCGCACTGCAAGGCGTCATGTTCGATGAACGCCGTTTGCACGGGGTGCAGACGACCGCCCGCCCCCAGACCCTCGATCGTGATGATTTCCTTGCCCTGGCACCGCGCCGCCAGAGTCAGGCACGATACGACCCGCCGCCCATCCAGATGGACGGTACAGGCTCCGCAGGCGCCGCGGTCGCAGCCCTTCTTGGTCCCGGTCAGTCCGAGCGTACTCCCGTAACGCATCCAGCAGCGAGGTCCGCAGGTCGACCACCAGCTTCAGCGTCTCGCCATTCACTCGCAGTGTGACGGGCACCGTCGTGCCGGGCGACGTCGTGCCTGTGCGGGCAACGGGGGAAGAGGAGGTATCATCGGCGCGGGCCACTGTCGCCAAGGCGGCGCCGCCTGCTGCACCCACCATGACCCCGCGCCGGGAAATTGATCCATCCATCGCTGACCTCCGCCGATTTCGAGCGATAGGTGGGCACTACACCGCGAGGGACGTCTCACAAGATGGTGCGGTGCCGGATTAATGGTTTGTTAGAAAACCATAGGCCTCGACATGCGTTTTAGCCTTCCGCAGATTCGTTACCAGGTCGCCGTCCCGGAACTTACGAGAGATCGCGGCCAGGGCGGCGACATGTGGTGTCGCAGTCTCGAATGGAATCAGCAGCACGAACACCAGAGAGACCAGCTTGCCATCGATCGCATCGAAGTCGATCGGCTTCGCCAGGCGCACGAACAAGCCTAGATATGCAGTCGAGGCCCTCAATCCGAGCATGCGGCAGGGCGAAGCCGCCACCCAGGCCAGTGGAGCCAAGCTGTTCCCGGGCCACCAGCGCGGCTTGCACCGTTTCTGGGGCCAGACCTTGAACCAGCCGCCCGACCGCCCGGGCGATCTCGCTGATCAGCTGATTCTTGTCGCGAGGCCGGACATCTAGAAGTACCCGATCGGGCGTCAGAAAGTCGGAGATTTCCATCCGGTTCAGGAATCCTGGTCGTTGATCCGCAGCCGGTACCCTACACCCGTCTCCGTCAGGATATGAACCGGCCTTTCAGGGTCGGCCTCGATCTTCTGGCGCAGCGCCCGCACGTAGATACGGAGATACTGGACGTCGGTGTCTGCTCCCCAGACCTCCCGCAGGATCATCTTATGGGTCAGGACCTTCCCGGCGTGCTGTACCAGCAACCGCAAAACGCCGTATTCGCGCGGTGAAAATTTCACCTCCTCGCCGCGTACCGTCACGATGCGGCGCACCAGATCGACGGTCAGATCGCCGCTACGGAAGATCGGGGTCTCGCCCTCCCGCTGCAAACGATGACGTTGCGCCGCTCTGATCCGCGCGAGCAATTCGTCGATACCGAACGGTTTCGTGACAAAATCATCGGCACCCAGGTCGAGCGCATCGACCTTCGCCGCCTCATCGCTGCGGCTGGACAGAACGATGATCGGCACCGAGGAGCCGCCCGCACGGATGCGGCCGATCACTTCGGTGCCGTCGATGTCGGGCAAGCCAAGGTCAAGCACGATCAAATCAGCGCCCTTGCGCCGGGCGACGTCGACCGCCGGCAAGCCTTCCTCCAGTTCGCTGACCACATAGCCCTGGCTGGAAAGCCCGGCGCGCAGGAAGCGGCGGATCGCCGGTTCGTCGTCCACCACCAGAACCCGCAACGGTCCGGTCCCGGTGCTCATGATGTCGTTTCCTCTTCAGGCAGAAGTGCGTTGACGGGGACGGGCAGGGTGATGATGAACACGGCACCGCGCCGGTCGACGCGGTTCCTGGCCGTTATCGTTCCACCCATGGCTTCCACGAAGCCGCGACAAATCGCGAGACCCAAACCCGTCCCGGCTCGTCTGCGATCCGCCCCGCCGGAGCGGTAGAATTTTTCGAAGATGCGGTCGACATCACCCTCGGGAATGCCTTCGCCTTCATCCATGATGCGGAGCACGACGGTATCGCCGTCGCGGCTGGCATCGATGGTTATCTGGCTGCCGATGGAGGCATGTTTGGCCGCGTTATCCAGCAGATTGAACAGCACCTGCTCGAACAGCACCATGTCCAACGCGAGCATGGGCAGGTTCGGCGGCAGATCGACCTCGACCCGATGCCCCGCGAGGATTTTCGACCCGCGCTGCAAGGCGGACCCGATTACCTCGGACAATTCGTTCAGCCCGGTGCGAGGCTTCAACGCACCCGACTCCAGCCTCGTCATGTCCAGCAGGTTGCCGATGAAGCGGTTCAGCCGATCCGACTCCTCGATGATGGTGCCCAGCAGCGCTTCCTTGGTTGGGCGGTCGAGGATAGCGTCTTGCGACCGCAGGCTTGTCGCCGAGCCAAGAATGGAGGCCAACGGCGTCCTCAGGTCATGCGAAATCGATGTCAGCAGGGCTGAGCGGAGCCGATCGGTCTCCACCTGCAACCGCGCCTGATGCAGGTCGCGGGCGAGGTTGACCCGCTCAATCGCCAACGCCGCCTGATCCGCCAAGGCATCCAGCAAGCGCTGCTGGTCGGGCGTCAGCAACGGTCCAGGTTCATCGCGGATGATGCCGACCACACCGAGCGGACCCCGGCCAGTGCGCAGCGGCTGGAACAGCCACTTGCCGCCGGGCAGTGTGTCCGACCCACGGCCGGCGATATGGTTCTTCTCCCAGGACCACTTCGCGGCGGCGAGGTCCGCCTCATCCAGCATGTCCTCGGGCGGGAAGCCGGCACGCACGGAGATGGATCCGTTTTCGGGCAACAACAACACGACCCGGACTTTCAGCATCAATGCGATTTGGTGCGCTGTCGCCCACAGAAGGTCGTCCAGCGTCACCGCGGCGGCCAGCTTGCGGCTGAACTGATACAGGTCGTCGGTCTGACGGGCGCGCAATCGCGCGGACAGCGCCTGGCCGCGGACCCGAGCCGCCAGGTTGCTGGCGACGACCGCGACAACCGTGAAGAAAAACAGCGCGACGACGTTTTCTGGATCGGCGATCGTAAATGTGTAAAGCGGCGGCAGGAAAAAGAAGTTGTACGCCAGCATGGCGAGGAAGCAGGCGAGCACCGAAGGTCCCAGGCCATACAGCACCGCGCCGATCAGGATCGCTGTCAGGAACACCAACGCCACGTTGGTAATGCCGAGAAATTCGTGCAGCGCCGTCGCCACCGGAATCGCCAGCCCAACCAGCAGGGCCGCGATGACGTAAGGCGTTGGATCGAACGCCGGCTTCTGTTCTGTCGTGGGCGGGGCGGGCGTGCCGTCCGTGCGTTCGGCCGGGACCTCGATCACATGGATATTGATGCCTCCCGCGCGCTTGATGAGGCGGTGAGTGATCGACCCCATCAAGAGTTGGCGCCAGGATGGCTTATCCGATTTGCCGACGATCAAATGGGTGACGTTATTGGCTCGGGCATAGTCGATCACCGAGTTCGGCCACGTCCTGGCCCGGAATCAGCACTGGCTCCGCCGCCCAGGCGCTGCGCGAGCCGCAACGCGGCCACCACGCTGTCCTGTTCCGCCGTCGTCCCGCTCGCCCGAGCGGTTTCGACATTGATCGCGGTCCAGGGCGCGCGAAGCTGATCGGCCAGCCGCTTGGCGTGGCGAACAGTGGCCGATGCCTTCCTGCCGCCCTGAACGCAGACCAGCACACGCTCGCCGGCGGGCCAAGGACCGTCGATGGCGTGGCTACGCATGTAGTCAACCATCTGATTGTCCACACGCTGTGCCGTTCGCCGCAGCGCCAGTTCGCGCAGGGCCGTCAGGTTGCCGGGCTGGAAATAGTGTCGAACCGCCCGCTCGGCCTGCGTCGGGACGTAGACCTTGCCCTCCTTCAGTCGCTGGATCAGGTCTTCCGGAGTCAAATCGATCAGTTCGATATCGTCGGCCCGCTCGATGACCGAATCCGGCACGGTTTCCCGAACGCGGATACGGGTGATCTGCGCCACCACATCGTTCAGGCTTTCGACGTGCTGGATATTCAGCGTGGTGTAGACGTCAATGCCGGCCGCGAGCAGTTCCTCGACGTCCAGATAGCGCTTGGGATGCCGGCTGCCGGGGGCATTGGTGTGCGCCAGTTCATCGACCAGGACGAGTTGCGGACGGCGGGCCAGGATCGCATCGAGGTCCATCTCCGTCAGCGTTCGGCTGCGATAATCGATGGTCCGGCGCGAAATGGTTTCGAGCCCCGCGATCAGCGCCTCGGTTTCCGCCCGGCCGTGCGTTTCGACTACCCCGATGACGACATCGATGTTTTCGCGTCGGCGCGCCTGGGCAGCGGACAACATCTCGTAGGTCTTGCCGACGCCCGGCGCTGCGCCGAGGAAAATCTTCAGCCGTCCGCGCTGGGACTTCTCTGCCTCCCGCAGTAGGGCGTCGGGCGAGGGGCGTCGGTCGGATTGCGCGCTTTCGCCCATTTCGGCATCCGTTCAGGCCCTGCCGGTCACGAGTGGGCCAGTGCGTCAAGTGCCAGATTCAGTTCCAGCACGTTTACATGGGGTTCGCCGATCACGCCAGCAATGCGGCCAACGGTATGATCCTGCACCAATTGCTGGACTTTCGTCACAGGCAGGTTGCGCGCCTTGGCGACGCGGGGAACCTGGAACAGCGCAGCAGCCGGCGAGATATCGGGATCGAGACCGCTGGCCGATGTGGTCACCAGATCGACCGGCACCGGGGTGCCGGGGTTCTCGGCCGCCAGCTTGCCAACGTCTGCGGTGACCCGATCCAGCAGGGCCTTGGAGGTCGGGCCAAGGTTCGATCCGCCTGAGTTGGCGGCGTTATACGGCGCGGGGACGGTCTTGGTCGCGTCATTCGGATCGGTGTCCGTAGTCGCGGAAGGGCGACCGTGGAAGTAGGTCTCGCCGGTAAAGTTTTGACCGATGAGCGAGGAGCCAATAACCTTGCCGTCACGCTCGATAAGACTGCCGTTGGCCTGGTGCGGGAAGATGGCCTGGGCGATGCCCGTCATGGCAAGCGGGTAAACGAGGCCGGTCAGGATCGTCATGCAGACGATCATCATGACGGCGGGGCGGATTTGCTGGAGCATTTTCCTGGGTCTTTCAAGTCAGTCGCGTGGCAGGCAGCGCGTGTGTTTCAGGCTTCCATTATCTTTGTCGCGATCGCGGCTCGTGCGCCGACCGTTTGTGCGTGAACGGTTCGGGGGCGGGTGGCCGGGACACGCCCGGGCATGACGATGGGGTGAGAAGCGGTGCCCATTACGCCAGCCCCACCGCGGTCACCGCCATGTCGATGAGTTTGATCCCAATGAACGGAGCGACAATCCCACCCACCCCGTAGATCAGCAGGTTGCGGCGCAGCAGTGCGGCAGCGCCGATGGGTCGGTAAGGGATGCCACGCAGCGCCAGCGGGATCAGCGCAATGATGATCAGCGCATTGAAGATGATGGCCGACAGGATGGCGCTTTGCGGATTTCCCAGGTGCATGATGTTCAGCGCCTGAAGCTGAGGATAGAACGCAATGAACATCGCCGGGATCATGGCGAAGTACTTCGCCACGTCGTTGGCGATCGAGAACGTGGTCAACGCGCCGCGGGTCATCAGCAACTGCTTGCCGATCTCCACGATCTCGATCAGCTTCGTCGGGTCGCTGTCGAGATCGACCATGTTGCCGGCCTCGCGCGCCGCCATGGTGCCGGTGTTCATCGCCACGCCGACGTCGGCCTGAGCCAGGGCAGGGGCGTCATTCGTCCCATCCCCGCACATCGCCACCAGCTTGCCCTGGCCCTGCTCATCGCGGATCAGCTTCAGCTTGGCCTCGGGTGTCGCCTGCGCCAGAAAGTCGTCGACCCCCGCCTCGGCGGCGATCGCAGCGGCCGTAAGGGGATTATCGCCCGTGATCATCACCGTGCGGATGCCCATGCGACGCAATTCGGAAAAACGCTCGCGGATACCGCCTTTGACGATGTCCTTCAGGTAGATGATGCCGAGCAGTTTGCCGTCCTTGGCCACGGCCAACGGCGTACCGCCGGCCTTGGCGACGGTTTCGGCGATGGTGTTGAGTTCCTTGACCGCGGCGTCTATGCGCACGGCCGTGGCAACGCCGCCGGAGCCGTCTGCCCCCTTCGGCCCACGTATCCAGTCGAGCACCGCGTCCACCGCGCCCTTGCGGATGGACGACTGATCGAAATCAATGCCAGACAGACGAGTCTGCGCCGTGAACGGCACGAAACGCGCATCCATCGGCGCCATGTCGCGGCCTCGGATGTCGTATTTCTCTTTCGCCAGCACGACGATCGAGCGGCCCTCCGGGGTTTCGTCGGGCAGCGATGACAACTGCGCCGCGTCGGCCAGCTCCCGCGGGGTGACTCCGGTGAGCGGCATAAATTCGGTAGCCTGGCGATTGCCCAGCGTAATCGTCCCGGTCTTGTCCAGCAGCAGCGTATCGACGTCTCCGGCCGCCTCGACCGCTCGTCCGGACATGGCCAGGACGTTGAACCGCACCAGCCGATCCATGCCAGCGATCCCGATGGCCGACAGGAGCGCGCCGATCGTGGTGGGGATGAGGGCGACGAACAGCGCCACCAGAATGACCACCGTAATCGACCCCCCGGCATAGGTCACAAAGCTCGGAATGGTCGCGACGGCGAAGACGAAGATAATCGTCAGACCGGCGAGCAGGATGTTCAGCGCGATCTCGTTCGGCGTCTTCTGCCGTTCGGCGCCCTCCACCAGCGCGATCATCCGGTCAAGGAAGGTCGAGCCTTGCGCGGCGGTGATCCGGACCTTGATCCAGTCCGATAGCACGCGCGTGCCACCGGTCACCGCCGACCGGTCGCCGCCGCTTTCGCGGATCACCGGCGCGGATTCTCCGGTAATCGCAGATTCATCGATCGAGGCGATGCCTTCGATCACCTCGCCGTCGCTCGGGATCAGTTCGCCCGCGGCGACCAGGACGATGTCGTTCTGGCGAAGCTCCGGTGCCGGGACGGTTTCGGTTCCCGTCGCGGTAATCCGGTTCGCCATCGTGTCGGTTCTGGCGCGCCGGAGCGAGGCCGCCTGCGCCTTGCCGCGACCCTCGGCCACGGCTTCGGCGAAGTTGGCGAACAGCACGGTGATCCATAGCCACAGGATGATTTGGAAGGTGAAGCTGAGGTAGGCTCCGCCGGTCAGAAGATCACGCAGGAAGATGATTGTGGTCAGGGTCGCGACAACTTCCACGACGAACATCACCGGACTGCGGATCATCAGCCGCGGGTCGAGTTTCTGGAACGCCTGGCCGACGGCCGGAAGCAGAATGGCCGTGTCCAGCATGCTGGACTTCGCGCTCCGTGAGTGGGTTCTGGTTTCCATCTTAGGTGCCTTAGTAGGTTGTGCCGGCAAGCATCGAGAAGTGCTCGACGATGGGCCCAAGAGCGAGAGAAGGTAGGAAGATCAGGCCGCCAGTGATCAGGATGACCCCGACGACCAGGCCGACGAACAGGCCGCCGTCCGTCGGGAAGGTGCCGGCGGATGTTGGCACGATCTTCTTCGCGGCGAGCGACCCGGCGATGGCAAGCATCGGGATGATCATCAGGAAGCGGCCCATGAACATCGCCAGGCCGAGAGTGGAGTTCCAGAACGGCACGTTGGCGGACAGCCCGGCGAAGGCGCTGCCATTGTTGCCGGTTGCCGAGACATAGGCGTAAAGCGCCTCGGAGAACCCGTGCGGCCCAGCGTTCGACAAAGCATCCAGCCCTGGCTTGATCACCACGGCCAGCGCGGTGAAGCCAAGCATCGACAGCGGCAGGATCAGGATGCCCAACATGGCCATCTTGACCTCTTTCGCCTCCAGCTTCTTGCCGAGGTATTCGGGCGTGCGGCCCACCATCAGTCCGGCGACGAACATCGCCACGATGACGAACAGCAGCATCCCGTATAGCCCGGAGCCGACACCGCCAAAAATGATCTCGCCCAGCATAATGTTGACCATCGGGACCATGCCGGCCAGCGGTGTTAGACTGTCGTGCATGTTGTTGACGGCGCCGCAGGAGGCATCGGTGGTGATCGTCGTGAACAGCGCCGAGTTGGCGATACCGAAACGAACCTCCTTGCCCTCCATGTTGCCGCCGGACTGCAGCGCGGTGGCGGTCTGGTCGACCGGCAGATGCGCGAACAGCGGGTTGCCGGCGGCCTCGGACGAGTAGGCGACCACGGTTCCGGCCAGGAACAGCACTCCCATCACTGCGAAAATCGCCCAGCCCTGGCGCTGATCGCCAACCATGCGGCCAAACACGTTTGTCAACGCTGCGCCGATGGAGAAGATCAGCAGGATCTGGATCAGGTTGGTCAGCGCGGTCGGGTTCTCGAACGGATGCGCGGAGTTGGCGTTGAAGAAGCCACCGCCGTTGGTGCCGAGCATCTTGATCACCTCCTGGGAGGCGACCGGGCCCTGCGCGATGAGTTGCTTGCCGCCTTCCAAGGTCGTGACCTCGGTGTAAGCAGAAAGGTTCTGCGGAACGCCCTGCCACACCATGACAAGACCGACGACGATGCAGATCGGCAAAAGCAAGTACAGCACGCAGCGGGTCAAGTCGACCCAGAAATTGCCGACGCTTTTCGCCGAGCGCCGGGAGAAGCCGCGGATCAGTGCCAGCGCCAGGGCGATGCCGGTAGCGGCGCTGAGAAAGTTGTGCACGGTGAGCCCGGCCATCTCCACCAGGTAGCTCATGGTGGTTTCCGGCACGTAGGACTGCCAGTTGGTATTCGTGATGAAACTGACTGAGGTGTTGAACGCAAGGTCCGGCGATACCGCATCGAGTTTCTGAGGATTGAACGGCAGCGCGGCCTGCAGCCGCTGTAGCGCGTACAGCACAACGAAGCCGGCGAAGGTAAACGCCAGCATGGCGATGGCGTAGGTTACCCAATGCTGTTCCTGCGCCTCATCGACGCCTGAAACACGATAAAGACCCCGTTCGAGGGGCCTCAACACCGGCGACAGAAGTGTCCGCTCCCCGGTGAAGACGCGCGTCATGTAGCCCCCCAACGGCTTGGTGAGGAGCACGAGCAGGACGCAATACAAGGCGACCTGCAGCCATCCATTGACGGTCATGATTTACTTTCCGCGGAAAAGGCCGGTCTAGAAGCGCTCGGGCTTGATCAGTGCGACGACGAGGTAAGCCAGAAGGAAGACGGTCACGAGGCCGCCCAGGACATAATCCAGCATCATCGGTGTGGGTCCTACAGGTGGTCGCAGGCGAAGGCGTACAGGACGCAGAGGTACAGGAACGCGGCGCCCGTAGCGACGAAGATCAGGTCAAGCATGGTCGATGCTCCTCAGCCCGCTGCGAAGGCGCAGCCAGCCGGACGAATGTTCAGCACGCCAGCAATTAAGTCAGCGCGACTATATAAACCATGAGGTTTGGACGGCCAGTATATAGTATTCCTATATATGTGGCGAACTCCTATATATACGGGGAAGTTTGTCCCCTCTCCGCGCTACACTGTTCCCAGCGGGCGGGCGCCGCAGCGACGGTTCACAGCAGTACCAGCAGGGGTCGGTCCGGCACTGGCAGTCTGAGGGTATCTGCTCTACGCGGCCTGGAAGGGCGAACTCGGTGATCGGAGTATGCTGGTCATCGCTCAACGGGGCCAACTGGCGCCTCAGCCGCAGATTCCCGGTGTCGGCACAAGCCCTGACCTGGTCTCTACTGAATTGATTTCGGCGTACGCCCCGGAACGGGGCTTTCCATGGATCGCGACGTCAGAAGTGGATGACCCGCTTGTAGGCGTCCAGCACCGCCTCGTGCATCGTCTCGCTGACCGTCGGATGTGGAAACACCGTCTCGATCAGTTCGGCTTCCGTTGTCTCGAGGGTCCTGGCGATAGTGTAGCCCTGGATCATTTCGGTCACCTCCGCACCAACCATGTGGGCGCCGAGCATCTCTCCAGTCGTGGCGTCGAAGACTGTTTTGACCATCCCCTCTGGTTCGCCCATCGCGATGGCCTTGCCGTTGCCGATAAAGGGAAAATGTCCGACCTTCACGTCGTGGCCTTGCTCCTTGGCCTTGGCTTCGGTCAGGCCAACCGAGGCGACCTGCGGACGGCAATAGGTGCAGCCAGGAATGTTGAGCACATTCATAGGATGCACGTTGTTCAAGCCAGCGATTTTCTCGACGCATAGCACGCCTTCGTGGCTGGCCTTGTGGGCTAGCCACGGCGGCCCGACGAGGTCGCCGATGGCATAAACACCAGGTTCGCCGGTCCGGCAGTATTCGTCGATCACCACGTGCGAGCGATCGACTTTCACGCCGGTACCTTCCAGTCCGACGCCCTCCACGTTGCCGACGATGCCGACGGCGGAGATCACACGATCTACGGTCGTATCCTGAGTTTTGCCGGCCGCCTCGATCGTCACGGTCACTTTGTCGGCAGCTTTCTTAGCGCCTTTCACTGTCGCATTGACAAGTATCTTCATGCCCTGCTTTTCGAACGCCTTATGCGCAAAGGCGGAGATCTCCTCGTCTTCGACAGGAAGAATCCGAGGCAGCACTTCGACCACCGTCACCTGCGCGCCCATGTTCAGGTAGAAACTGGCGAATTCGATACCGATCGCACCCGACCCAATCACCAGCAGCGATTTCGGAAACACTGTCGGCACCATCGCCTCTCTGTAAGACCAGATCAGCTTGCCGTCCGCCTCGATCCCCGGAAGTTGCCGAGCGCGCGCGCCGGTGGCCAGGATGATGTGCGGAGCTCTCAGCGTAGCAACGTCCTTGTCATCTTTCACAACAGAAACGGTTTGTTTGCCGGCCAGTTTGCCGGCGCCATCAAACACAGAGACCTTGTTCTTGCGCAGCAGATGCGCCACGCCTGACGAAAGCTGTTTCGCGACAGCGCGTGAGCGCTTTACGACCTTATCGATGTCGAATTTGGGCGAGACCGCCGCGAATCCGAAATCCGGCAGATGATGCAGCAGGTGGTTGATCTCGCTGGTGCGCAGCAGTGCCTTGGTCGGGATGCAGCCCCAGTTCAGACAGATGCCGCCCAGATGCTCGCGCTCCACCACCGCCGTCTTCATCCCAAGCTGCGCCGCTCGAATCGCCGCCACATAACCGCCGGGGCCGCCACCAAGGACGATGAGGTCGAAGGTTTGCTCAGCCATAGGGAATTCCTTTCGCCAGGGCGACGAGCGCGTCGCCGCCGAGTTGTCGCGTGTGCCAGTCGTCGATCGGCTCGGAACCGATACGCTGGTAGAAGACGATCGAGGGTTGGTTCCAGTTCAGCACGCGCCATTCGATACGGCGGCAGTTTTCGGCCAACGCCCGTTGCGCGACGTGGCGCATGAGAGCTAGGCCGATGCCGGCGCTGCGATATGCGGGATCGACAAACAGGTCTTCCAAAAAGACGTTTGGACGTGCCTTGAAGGTACTGAATGTAAAGTAGAAAGCGCGAGCCCTACCGGGCTGCGGTCGATCTCCGCGAGGACGGCATGGACGCGGGGCAGGGGGCCGAACAGGGCCTTCCGCAGGTCGTCCTCGGTGGCGGTGGCTTCGTGAAGGAGACGTTCATACTCCGCCAGCGCGCGGATCAGGCGCAGCACCTCGGGGACGTCCGTCGGCGTGGCCGGGCGGAGGATCGCGTTACAGATCACGAGAGCATAAAGCGCGGCATCCTACAGCAGCAAACTCAACGGGTCCTCGACCACCTGCTTGAATGTTCGCATCCAGGTCGCGCCCAACGCCCCATCGGCGACGCGGTGATCGACGGCCAAGGTGCAGGTCATTACAGTTGCAACCGCCAGTTCGCCGTCCTTATTCACGATGGGCCGCTTGCGTCCAGCCGCGACCGCGAGGATCGCCGACTGGGGCGGGTTGATGATCGCGGTAAATGCCGACACCCCGAACATCCCCATATTGGAGATCGAAAATCCTCCGCCCTGGAATTCCTCGGGCTTCAATTTCCCGGCCCGAGCGCGCCCGGCCAAATCCTTCATCTCGCGGCTGATCGTCGAAAGGCCTTTGGTGTCCGCCTGGCGAATGATCGGTGTAATCAGCCCGTCCGGGATGGACACCGCGACGCTGATATCGACGTCGTCGTACAACGCCATGCCGTCGTCGGTCCAACTTGCGTTCACGGCCGGCACTTTGCGCAGCGTCGCCGCAGCTGCCTTGATCACCATGTCGTTGATCGTGATCAGATAAGCACCCGGCGCTGTCCTTCGGCGCGGACTTCGCATTCAACTGACTCATCAGCGCGATCATGGCGTCGATCTCGATATCCATCGACACGTAGAAATGCGGGATCGTGGCTGTTGAATTCGGACAGCCGCCTGGCGATGACCTTCCGCATCGTCGAATGCGGCACCAGCTTGTGCGGCGCGGTGATTGCTGGGGCTGTTGCCTTGCCCAGCGGCACGGCGGGCGATGTGGCGGCGCCCGTCGCTGGAGGAGGGCCAGCGGCCGGTCCCTGACCAGCCGGCGCACCGCCCGCCTGCGCCGACTGAATATCCGCCCGAACAATCCGCCCGTTCGGCCCGCTGCCCCTCAGGCTGGACAAATCAATTCCCGCCTGCATCGCCATCCGCCGTGCCAAAGGCGACACAAAAATGCGTTCGCCGGAGGGCGCGTGACCGTTGGCCGCGGGCGTCGGCCTGGCCGCAACCGCCTCAGGCCGCGCAGCCGGCCTGGCCGCGGTCGGCTCTGGCGCAGCCGCCTTGGCCGCAGGCGCCGCTGTCGGCTTGGGCGCGGGGGCTGCCGGAGCCTCGCTCGGCACCGCCTCTCCCTCATCCACCAAAATCGCGATCGGCGCATTCACCGCCACGTTCTCGGTGCCGTCGCCTACGAGGATCTTGCCCAGCACACCTTCATCGACCGCCTCGACCTCCATGGTCGCCTTGTCGGTCTCAATCTCAGCGATCACGTCGCCGGCCTTGATTGGTTCGCCTTCCTTCTTCAACCAACGGGTCAGCGTCCCCTCGGTCATCGTCGGGCTCAGCGCCGGCATCAGGATATTGGTCGGCATCAGCTACGCTCCCCGCTCAGACGATTTTCTTCACCGCTTCCACCACCCAGTCCGGCTGGGGTAGCGCGAGTTTCTCCAGATTAGCCGCATAGGGGAGCGGCACGTCCACCCCATGCACCCGCACCGGGGGTGCGTCCAGCCAGTCGAATGCGTGCTCGATGATCTGCATCGCTATCTCGGCACCGATCCCGGCGAACGGCCAGCCCTCCTCCACCGTCACCAGCCGGTTGGTCTTCTTCACACTCTCCACGATGGCCGCGGTGTCCAGCGGGCGAAGTGACCGCAGATTGATGACCTCCGCCTCGATCCCCTGCTCGGCGAGCGCGTCGGCGGCCTTCATCGCCACGCCGACCATGATGCTGAACGCAACAATCGTCACGTGCGAACCGGCCCGCTCGATCTTCGCTTTGCCGATCGGCACGATGAAATCCTCGTCTACCGGGCACTCGAACGTCTGCCCATACAGAATTTCGTTCTCTAGCACGATCACCGGGTTCGGATCGCGGATCGCCGAGCGCAGCAGCCCCTTGGCATCCGCCGATGACCATGGCGACACCACCTTCAAGCCCGGGACATGCGCATACCAGCTCGCATAGCACTGTGAATGCTGGGCAGCGACCCGTGACGCGGCCCCGTTCGGTCCGCGGAACACGATCGGGCATCCCATCTGGCCGCCCGACATATACAGTGTCTTCGCAGCTGAGTTGATGATTTGGTCCATTGCCTGCATGGCGAAGTTAAACGTCATGAACTCGACGATCGGGCGCAGCCCGCTCAACGCCGCGCCCACTGCGAGGCCGGTAAAACCATGTTCGGTGATGGGCGTATCGATCACTCGCCCGGCCCCGAACTCGTCCAGCAGTCCCTGGCTGATCTTGTAGGCGCCCTGATACTGAGCGACCTCTTCGCCGATCAGGAACACGGCGCCGTCACGCCGCATCTCCAATGCCATGGCGTCACGAAGCGACTCGCGCACGGTAATCGGCTTGGTCGGCCCCCAGTCTTTCTCGGGGGCCGGAGCCGCCTCCAATGCCTCTTTGCGCTGACCTTTCGCGCCCTGTTCGGCGATCGCCTTCGGGTCCGCCGCCTCTGCGGTTACCTTGGGCTGGGTAGGCGCTTCAGGTTTTGGCGCCGGTTCGGACGACACGTCTTCCCCATTCATGCTCAACACCGCGATCGGTGTGTTCACCGGCACACCCTCGGTGCCCTCGTCCACCAAAATACGCGCCAGCTTGCCTTCATCGACCGCCTCGACCTCCATCGTCGCCTTATCGGTCTCGATCTCGGCGATCACATCGCCGGCGTGCACCTCGTCGCCGACGCCCTTCAGCCATCGAGACAGCTTGCCCTCGGTCATCGTTGGCGACAGCGCTGGCATCAAAATCTGAGTTGCCATGGTCAGCCCTCCAGCAGCACGTCGGTATACAGCTCGGACAGTTCGGGCTCTGGACTGCTTTGCGCGAAATCGGCGGCATCCTGGATGACGCCCTTCACCTCGTCGTCGATCGACTTGAACACTTTTTCCTCGACCTCCAGCGCTTCCAGGCGATGTCGGGCGTTTTCGATGCAATCATGCTGGGTGCGCATCATCTGCACCTCCTCCCGAGTCCGGTATTTCGCTGGATCGGACATCGAGTGGCCGCGATACCGGTAGGTTTTCACCTCCAACAAAGACGGCCCTTTTCCTGCCCGGCACGCCGCCACCGCCTGCTCCGCCGCCTCCTTCACCGCCAGCACGTCCATGCCGTCGACCTGCTGACCCGGGATGCCCCACGGCGCGCCGTTCTGCGACAGGTCGTGGCTCGCCGAAGCCCGCTCGACCGACGTACCCATGCCGTATTTGTTGTTTTCAATGACGTAGACGACCGGCAACTTCATCAGTGCCGCAATGTTGAAGCTTTCAAACACCTGGCCCTGGTTCGACGCACCCTCACCAAAATACGTGATCGAGACCCGATCGTTGCCACGATACAGATTGCTGAACGCAAGGCCGGTGCCAAGGCTGACCTGAGCGCCGACGATGCCGTGCCCACCGAAGAATTTCTTCTCCTTGCTGAACATGTGCATCGACCCGCCTTTGCCGCGCGAATACCCGCCGGAGCGGCCCGTCAACTCCGCCATCACGCCCCGCGGCTCCATACCGGTCGCCAGCATATGACCGTGATCGCGATAAGACGTAATGACCTCATCGCCATCGGTCAGAGCCAACTGCACACCGACGACAACCGCTTCCTGCCCGATATAGAGGTGGCAGAAACCGCCAATCAGGCCCATGCCATAGAGTTGTCCGGCCTTTTCTTCGAAACGGCGGATCAGTAACATGGTGCGATACGCTTGCAGCAGCTTGTCCCTGTCCACCGCCTTATCCTTGGCTTTGCCCCGTTTTCTCACCTCGGCTGCCTGGGCCATATCGAAACCTCCCGCTTCGGTTGCATCCCCACTTGACCGCTGAGTAACGGCATATCGGCTGTCCCGACAAGCATATGGGGTGTGAAAACCTCAGTGGTGCAATGCAATAGTGTCAATTAACCGGATTTTGGTTAACGCCTTGTCGCGACGATCGACTAGTGTCTGTGGCCGGCAAATGCGTTTCGGGCAGGGCACGATCGACGAAATATTGTTTCGCGAGCCCTGTGCTATTCGCAGAGACGTTACCGTTCCTTGCCCCAGGCACCCGCCCCCGGCGGTTGAAGTGCTGCGATCCGGCAGGAGGTGGCGGCGCCCAGGGGCTCAGCCTCTGGGCATAGTGGTGTATTGTCGTCGCGGGCTAACGCTTGCTGAACTGGAAGCTGCTTACCGTGCGAAATCAATAGTTTCCAGACGAAAGATCGACAATAAGCCGCAAAATGTTCGTGGTCTGTCGCCCCTATTTTTACAGCTTGTAAAGCCTCTGACCGCGACCGAGCGCGAGCACCAGATTGACCGCTCACAGCCCACCCTCGCTCCTGGTTAAGAGCCAGGCGTGGGCGATCGGTAGTAGCGCCTGTGTACGGCTTCGGCCGCTCGGCCTATCCCCGGGCCTGCCTGTGCATTGTTCACGCCTTCTGGCGCTCAGGGGGGACCGAAAGGCCCCCTTCCAATTACCGGGACTTCCTTTCGATGCGCGACGCATTCCCATTGCCGTGGCCCACTCGGACTAAGACCGATGGGGGATTGTCAGCGGAACATAGAAAGAACATATTCCGACGCATGAGCCGTCGCGATATCGACCGCGCCAACATCCCCACCCCGCAAAACCGGCTGAAAAATCAGGTGATCCTTTGGCTGAATTGCGCAAATTGGGACCACGAGGCCAAGGCTGACCTGCCGGCTATCGTTCAACGCGGCTTGGGTAATCGACCGATTAACGAACTGCGATTTAAGTGCAGTGCATGCGGATCGCTAACCGTGCATCCTCGCCTGTCCTCGGCATCAACAGATCGGTTTCGAAAACCGTAGGCCCTTTCCTATTTCCGGCCCTAGTACCTCGTCACAGTGGTTTTGACGGTCGCAGAGCGATACGCGGACCTCGGCTGCTTCGCGCCCATCCCAGCCGTTCACACATCGATCGGCACTTCTCGAAAGCGGCCGTTTGGGCAACGCCTGGACGGTTTACCCGATCGCCCTGCTTATAGATGAGAGTTGGCCCGTAGTTCCTCCAGAAGCGCAGCGAACGCCGGGGAGGGGTGGCGCCGGTTAGGGTAGTAGAGATGGTAGCCGGAGAACGGCGGGCTCCAGTCTTCCAATACTCGGACCAGGCGTCTATCGGCGATGAACGGCGCCACCATGTCTTCCATCACCATCGCCAACCCCGCGCCGTGAAGGGCAGCGTCGATGAGCAGGTGCGAGTCATTGAGGACGAAGGGGCCATCGACGTGGACGTTGACGCGGCGTCCGTCGCGCAGCTCGCAATTCGCCGCATGGCCGGTCCCGGCATTGTTCCAGGCTTCCGAGCTCTCCTGCCCGCAGTCATCGAGCGTCTCGAACATCACGACGGATAGCGACGGCTCCAGTTCCTTGAGCACGGTGCCGACCGTTGCGCCCATGATGCCGGCACCGATGAGGACGACGTCCGGAGTGTCCAAATTCTGCGGTGGCATGACATGGCTCCGGGGCGATTAGGGGGTGGCTTTCGTGGGGACGAAGCCCAGATCGGCGCCGTCCTCGTACACCACGTAGGCGCGCCGCCATGGGTCGTTGCCGATAAGCCGCCACTCGTGGCCCGATCCGCTGTTGTCCTGCGCGATGAGGATGTCGCCTGGGCGAATGGTGAACGTCGCGCCTGACTTCGTCTGGAATTCGAGTGTCCCCCCGAGCGTGATCACGTAGCGCGGCTCCGGGTCCTGATGCCATTCGAACGACCCACCGGACGTGGTCTCGCGAAACGAAATATGCTTGGCCTTGGTCGGCTTGCCGATGAAGTCGCCGCGCTCGCCTTCGCCGAGCGCGATCGTGCCTTCCTCGAACACGGAATTGCCGTCCTCGCCGGTCCACATCCTGACGCATCTGATCATAGTCGATCTCCCTGCTTCAGGACGGCAAAGCCATGGCCGACTGGGTCGAGAGGCTTGGTGGTGTGTCGTAGAGCGCCGCATCCACTTTGCCCGATGACCGTGTCGCTTGCCGTCTGCATGGGCAAAGTCAGCGCGATCTTCTCGAAAACAAGCCCCTATGAACGCGGGCATATTGATAACGTTGGCGTGGGTAGCGAACTCGTTCACGGATGGGCGCGAAGGCGTCATCCTTACGTGGCGCTTAACACCCGGTTCCGGAATCACCCGATTGGTGGTCTCGCGACCGAGTTGAGTGGTGAACTGTTGGAGCGCCCGCCCAAAGACGCGTCCGCTTTACCGCCCTGCACGCCCGGTAACAGACAGACGGCTTCCGGCCAGCTCCTGCCCTATGGCGCCAGCTGCTTCGCGCTTATGACGGTCGTTGGGCCGCTCGGGGCGACTCCTTCGAAACAGACGCCGTCGTCGCCGACCTCAACGGCTGCGATGGTGGAAATCGGACGTTCGGCGGTGCGTGGCGTCGCTGCACGCAAGCTCCCGTTCTCTACCGCCATACCAGGAGCACCCCTGAACGTATCCCCAGCGAAGTGGATCGACTCTACGCGGGTTTCGTTTGAACGGGCGCCGCAGTAGGCTTGCATCCTGTCGGGCGCGAGCCCAGCGGGGGGCACCCGGAATGTTCCCGAACGGCGGAGGAGGGCGTCATGCGAGTTGGCTTTGCATTAGGCAATATCGGCCCCATCGGTACCATGGACAACCTGATCAAAATCGCCGAGCGAGCGGAAGCGCTGGCGTACGACAGCCTTTGGGCGGTCGAACGGCTGCTGTGGCCGGTTAAGCCGCAGTCGCCGTATCCGGTAACGCCAGACGGCTCGCTACCGGAAGAATACAAACACGTTCTGGACCCGCTGGAGGCGCTGATGTTCGTGGCCGCGCGCACGAAGAGCGTCGCGCTCGGTACCAGCGTGATAAACATGACCTACTACAACCCAGTGATGCTGGCGCGGCGCATCTCGACACTCGACGTCCTTTCGGGTGGGCGTGTGCGGCTTGGCCTGGGGTTGGGTTGGTCAAAGGATGAACACGACGCCCTCGGCGCCGAGATGAAGCACCGCGGGGAGCGCGCCGATGAGTTCCTTCAGGTGCTGAAAGCGATCTGGACCACGGATCCCGCAGTCTTTCAGGGCCGGTTCTACACGCTCCCGAAGTCCCACATTAATCCCAAGCCGGTGCAAAAGCCGCACCCGCCGATCTACCTGGGCGCATTCGTGCCGGCGGCGCTTGAGCGCATTGCCAAGTATGGCGATGGGTGGAACCCCGTCGCGTTCCCGGTGACTGCGATGGAGCAGATGTTCGACGGCATCAAGCAGATGACCAAGGCCGCAGGACGCGATCCCGAGAAGCTCGAACTGATCGTCCGCGCCAACGTGGAGATCACCGAGGCGCCTCGTTCCAAGGATGGGGCAATCTTCACCGGAACGATGGAGCAGATCAAGGAGGACGTCGAGGGCTGCCGGCGTATCGGCGCACATGAAATCCACTTCGACCCGACGTTCAATCGAGGCGCCCAGGAGATCTCTGTCTGGCTCACGTTGATGGAGCAACTCCGGAAACTGGTCTGATCTGGGGGAGAAGATCATCGCCAGGATGAGAGAAGATGAGGGCCAGTCAACGTCGGGCATTCTCTATCGCGCAAAATCCGATTTTGGTCGGCGACTCGATCAAGCGTCCGCTCTGGGTCGATTGCTGCCAAAGCGGCTGGCAGCGACAGCGTCAGCTTGTCCGGGCTGCACGACCAGAACCATCCCTTCCAGTATCGGTCATTCGTGGGACACTCAACGATCCCGAAGGCGGCGTTGCATCCGCGTTCGTTGACAAGCACACGCCCGGTGGCAATTTATCAAGGTCGTAACCGCGCATTCTCACGCCGGCCTGCCGATCCTTGCGGTCTGTCCGGTTGAAGCGATAGCGTTGAACAATGACGGAACGGTCGGCGGCAAATAATACCGCCTGATCGACGGGGAGCGTGGCGGATTTTGGCCGCACGCGCAAAAGCAGGAGAGACACCATGCCAGATACGCACGTCCTGGCGGAACGACAGGCCAAGGATCAGGTCGCGGAATACGATGCGATCATCATCGGCGGCGGGATTTCCGGCATGTTCATGCTCTACCGCCTGCGCGAACTCGGTATGACGGCGCGGGTTTTCGAGGCCGGAACGAACGTCGGCGGCACCTGGTACTGGAACCGTTACCCCGGGGCCCGTTTCGATTCCGAAAGCTGGACGTATGGCTACTCGTTCTCCAAGGAACTGATGCAGGAATGGGACTGGAAGGAGCACTTCTCCCCCCAGCCGGACACTCTGGAATATCTGAACTACGTCGCCGACAAGTTCGACCTCCGCCGCGACATGCAGTTCCGCAGCACGGTCACCGCCGCGCACTGGGACGAGGCGGCGAACCAGTGGAACGTGACCCTGGAAAGCGGTCAGCAAGCGAAGTCGCGGTTCCTGCTGCACCGCCATCGGCATCCTCTCCGCCCACACGCTACCCGCGATATCCGGCCGGGACAGTTTCCGCGGCCCCGCCTACCACCCGGCGCGGTGGCCGCACATGCCGGTCGATTTCACCGGCAAGCGCGTCGGCATCATCGGCACCGGCGCGACCGCGATTCAGGCGATTCCGGAAATCGCCAAGCAGGCCGCGCAGCTCACCGTTTTCCAGCGCCGGCCGAACTGGGCCGCGCCCTTGCACAATTCCAAGATCAGCAAGGGGGA
This sequence comes from uncultured Alphaproteobacteria bacterium, assembly GCA_963733925.1. Taxonomy (GTDB): domain Bacteria; phylum Pseudomonadota; class Alphaproteobacteria; order Acetobacterales; family Acetobacteraceae; genus Rhodopila. Next base: position 204,866 of record CAVTFL010000007.1, read on the forward strand.
GATGGAATAGATCAAGGCGCGTTACGACGAAATCTACGCCCATTGCGCCTCGACGCCGATGTGGTTCATCCACCAGATGGACCGCCGCAAGACCCTGGAAGTGCCGAAGGAAGAACGCGAGGCATTCTGGCAGAAGCTTTACACCGAGCCCGGCTTCGGCATCTGGCTGGGCAATTTCCGTGACATCGTGGTCAACGAGAAAGCCAACGCCGCAATCAGCGATTTCATCGCCAAGAAGATCCGCCAACGCGTGAAGGACCCGAATGTGGCGGAGAAGCTGATCCCGAAGGACCATGGCTTTGCCACCCGCCGCGTGCCGCTGGAGAGCGGTTATTTCGAGGCCTATAACCGCGACAACGTGACGTTGATCGATAGCCTCAACGACGAACCGATCGAATGCATCACGCCGAAGGGCATCCGGACGAGGAAGCGGGAATATGAATTCGACATCCTGATCTATGCCACGGGTTCGACGCCGTGACCGGCGCGTTCGACCGCATCGACATCCGCGGTTCGAACGGTTTAAGGCTGAAGGATGCATGGGCCGAAAGCCCGCGCACCTTCCTCGGTATGCTCGCCGAGGGCTTCCCCAACATGATGATGGTCTTGGGACCGCACACCGCGCGCGGCAATATCCCGCAGGCCATCGAACACAGCGTCCAATTCCAGACTGGCATCCTGCGGTTCATGCGGGAGCACAATTCTGCCCGTGTGGAAACCAGGCCGGAGCAGGTGGATGAGTGGACGCAGACCGTGATCAAGGCGGCCGAACCGTTGCTCTCTTCCAAGGTCGACTCCTGGCAGACCGGCGTTAACCGTAACGTGGAGGGAAGTCAGGTGCGCCGCGTGCTCGGTTACAATGGCAACGGCGTGCATTTCCGTCGCAAGACTGACGAAGTCGCCAAAGGCGGATACAAGGAGTTCGTGTTCCGATAGGGTTCCATACCTCCCGCGGCGATCTTCACACGCAATGACCGCCATCGGACACGTCAAACCCGCCGATCCGCTTTGCGCCCGTTCCCGTCGCCCCGGGCGACCTGGGCGCTCCCCGGAAGCAGACATACGGGCGCACCCGGACGGCAGCAGTCTTGGCTGGGCGCTTCCGCCGCGGCGGCTTGGCGGTCACGATGTGGGTTGGTCGAGGCATGGCTAATTAGATGGGGTTCTCTTCGAACAGGCGCGCGACCATGGCCGAGTCCAGATAGGCGCGGACGCGGTCGATGACCTTACCGTCGAAGTGGACGACCCAGCAGTAGCGGTTGTCGAATCGCATACCGTTTTTGGCAGTCGCCAGGGAATGAAGCTCCACCACGGCCTGATCGTCCTTGACGAGCAGATGCTCCACGAGGAGTTGAGCCCCTTGGGCAGAACCTTGCTGAGCTTCGCGAAGGTCCCGGCCAGGAAATCATTTCGCTTGTAGTGACCGGCCAGCGGATGCATGCCTTCGACGACCCAATCGACCTCGTCATCTACATGCTCGAAAAAGCCCGTGCCATCGCCGTGCTCAAGACCCTTGAAGATCTTCGGAAGTAGTCTTCGGTGATCATGAGATCCTCCTGTGGATAGCGAGCAATTGCTCGCTCAGTAGCACGGGACTGTCCTGCCCCAGTCCTCAGCCAGTCCTGACCTGGCCAAGCAGGCTCATCAGGTCCTTCACCTGGATGCTCTCCAGCGAGAGCACGGCATCCTGGATGTTCTGGCGCAGGCCCGCATCGGCCCGGTCGCCGACGAGCTTGTTGAACTTTGCCACGACATCATCCCAGGTGAACGGTCGGGTCGGGAAGCCGGGATAGTCCTTCACCTCTTGGCTGTACGATTGGCCGTTTGTGAGCCGGACTGTCACCCGGGTGGGCATCTCGGCGGGATAGCGGGCGGTGAAGCCGGCATCTGGCTTCACCTTAACCTTCAGGAGCAGACCCTGGACGTCCGGCCTGGCGATCCGCTCAGGGGTGAGCTGCGCCGTGCTGGACCTCGCCGTCGATCGCAGCCACCGCCAGCAGGTAGGGCAAGCTGTGGTCGGCGTCTTCCTTGACGTGGACGTTGGTCTTGGGCCCGAACTTCCCGCCGCCGGTGAAGTCGTAAGTGTCCTGGACGACCTCCGCCTGGATGCTGGCAACCTGGGCAGGATCAAACGGGTGAGCCTTACGCAGCTCAAGCATGCAGAAGATCGCCGACTGGGTCGGGACGGCGCTGTTGTAGCTCTTGAGTGCGAGCCGATCGAAGCAGTCCAGTTGCACGCGATCCCAATCGACCTGGATCGGCTGACCAAGCGCGTGGGCGAGCCCTTTGGGGCCCTCGATCACATACTTCGGACCGGTCATGCCGCGCGAGGCCAGGAAGGTCCCGTGGACTCCCGCCAGGGCCAGCTGGGCCGGTAGCAGGCCCTTCCATTGCGAGATGGGCGTGGTTCGCACCACGAGCAGCGGAACGCCGCTGGAGGCGCAGATCCCGATGGCCGACGTCGTCTGATCCTCGTCCAGCCCGAGCGTCTTGGCCAGCCCGGCCGCCAGCGAGAAGGTGAGCTGCGTCGTAAGGTCGAACCCATGAGCCATGAAGCCGGCGGCGCCCGTCAGCGTCGCCTCGACCTGGTAGGCGACGGCCAGGGCCGTCAGGAACTCCTTCCCCGAGCGGCCGGCGTCATCGCAGGCGGAGAGAACCCCCCCGGTGTTGTCGGAAGGGTGGCAGAGCTCGGCGCCGGCGAAGTAGCTGTCCATGAAATCGAGATAGCGAACCAGCCCCGCATTGTAGGATGCCGCATAGACGACGTTGGCCTGTCCGCCGCCGATCAGGGTGCAACGCGCATCCGAACCACCGAACGCTTTCGTCTGCGCCAGCCATGCTTGGATGGGCGACGCCTCGAGCGCAGCGATGGCGCAGGCCAAGGCGTCCAGGAGGGCGATCTTCAACCGCTGCCGCCGCTCGGCCGTGAGGTCCTCGTATCGCGTGCGCACAGCGAAACGCGCCATGCCTTGGGTTTGGCTGGGGCCAGTTGTGATCGGGCTCGGCGTCTGCGGTGCGCCGACCTGACCGCTGCCCAGCGGCGCGACGCGCGCCTCATCGGCCCTTGCGGCTTCTGCGGCGAGGGTCGACGCCGCTAAAGCCGCGATGCCTTTGAAGCATGTCCTGCGATCAACTTCGGCCATCGCTATGCTCCTGTCGGTTCTCAAAGGTCTCCGACTTTGAGAGAAGTCGATTTGCCTGAGACCGGGATGTCGGCTCCTGGAGAGATTGGGGTCAACGCCATTCCTCGATATGATGCGCGCTGCATCCGGGTTTGTCGCAGCGAGGTCCAGGTTCTTGTCGACCCGCCCGCACATCACCGCCTCGACCATCTAGAGGCTGGCGGCTGATCGCCGTCGTGTCAAACGACACGCATGTCGCAGGGCCGGCCCGTTGCAGTCGCGGACCAGGGATTGACACAGGAAAGTCGGTGAACAGAGTGCGCAGGCTAGAAAGGTTCCTGCGAGATGGCAACGACTTACCGTCTGCATCGGCTGGGACGATCTGTTCGCATCTGGTGCGCGGCAATCGCTTCACGGATGCCGCGACCATGGTGGCCGACAGAAGCGGTGGGTGCGGTTCGGCTCGCGCTGACGTCTGTTGTGGCGCTTTACCTGGCCATGCTGCTGGAACTCGATCGGCCGGAATGGGCGGGCTGGACTGTGCTGTCCGTCTCACTGGCGACGCGCGCAAGTTCGCTGCAGAAAAGCCTGTGGCGGGCTGTCAGCAGCATTATCGGATGTGTCATCGCGATTGCGCTGATCGCGAACTTCGCTCAGTCTACCCTCGCTTTCGATGCCGCCATCGCGTTGTGGCTTGCCGTGTTGACTGCACTCGCCAGCATGGAGCGCGGGCAGCGGTCGTATGGCTTCGCCCTGATGGGCTACACGGTGCCGATCGTGACACTGGGCAATGTGGAGCAGCCTGGCCTGGTCTTCCAGGTGGCGGTCGACCGGTGCTCGACGCTGCTGCTGGGCATCGCTTGCGCCCACGCTTCGGCCGTTCTGGTTGCACCTGGTGTGCGCGAGGTCAGCAGCGGCCTCGCCGTCCGGCTGGACGGCGCGGCGGCAGCGTGCGGTGAGTGGCTGCGGGCTGTCCAATGCGGCGGCAATGTGCCCGAACCGCCGGTTTCCCAGGTTCTGGCGCTGGATCCCGCGGTGGCCGACGCGTTCACCGAACAACCGTCACTGCAGACTGGCCGGCGCGCGGTGAACGATGCGCCAATCCGCCTGTTGCACGTGCTTGCCGTCGGTCTGCTGCAGCGCAGGTTGGGGCCGACGGACGGCAGCGGGGCCAGCGCGCTGTTGGGAAATCATTTCGCCGGCGTGGACCGGCAGTTGCGACAGGTCCGGTCGGCCAGCCGGCTGCTGCGTGCAGGGCGGCGGGCCAACAACCGCCATACCCCGGCTCGGTCGCTTTCGATTGACCGGGATGGACGCCAGGCCTTCAACAACGCAATAAGAACAGCCACGGCCGTCTCCTTGGCCAATGGCTTTTGGTACGTGTCCGACTGGCCCTCGGGGGCAACCGCGGTAACCTGGACAGCGCTCGCGTCGATGCTCTTGGCCGCGCGCCCAAACCCGGCCGTCGCAACGCGAAACTTTCTCATCGGTGCAGCGCTGGCCGCCGTCGTGGGTGTTGTCGTGCATTACAGCGTGTTGACGACAAGCGGCAGTTTTCCCCTGCTTGCTGCGGTGCTTATGCCGGTGGGCATGCTGGCGGCGCTGGGGCGTTCGGACGCACGGGCGGTGTCCGGCGGGGGATACGGCCTCGTGGTGTTGAATATCGTCGCCCCGACCAATGTCATGCAATATCAGTTGGACGCGACACTGAATAACGTGGTGGCGACTTTGCTGGGTCTGGGGCTGGCAGTGATCGCCTTCTCCGCGCTGCCGCCGCCGGCATCCGCCTCGACACGGTGCTGGCGCGCCAGGCGACGGATGGCCAAGGGCTTTCTTGCCAGCGTGCGCGTGCCGGACTTGCTACGTCCAGACACCGATCGCTGGCTGGCCCGGATGTTCGACCGGCTCACCCAGGTTGGCGGCGAAGACGGCGCCGTGGACGGTGGCCAGGCGCTGCTACTGGCCGGCTTGCTGGTTTTGGCGCTCCGGCGCGAGGACGCCGATCTCGGGCGCCAGGTACGCGCGATCGTGCAGGCGAAAGGCCTGAAGGCCGGTTCCGCATTAGGACAACTGGCCAACCATGTGGGCCGCACGGCGCTCCAACACGACCGAATCGTTGCTTTGTCGTTGCTGATCGGTGCGGGCGAGTTGGAACTCTGGCCCGGCCTTCGCGGGGGAAACGTGCGGTGATCCCTTTGCGCGAAATCGACCTGCTCGGCGTGTTCGTCAGCCCGGCCTTGATCTGTTTGGCCGTGGCATTGGTCATCTCGCTCATCTTGCGACGTCTCCTGGATAAAACCGGCATCAACCGTTTCGTATGGAATTCGAGCCTTGTTTGACCTGAGCGTGCTGGTCGCGATCACCGCCCTATTGATCCTGTCGCTCCGTTTCGGTGGGGCGTAACGATGCCAACGCGCCCGTGGGCGCCGCCCGCCGCATTCAATTTCATCGCGACGTTGATTGCGTTCGGCGCTGCGATCGGCCTCGCCTGGATGGCATGGAACTACTATGAATACACACCGTGGACGCGAGATGGACGGGTGCGGGTCTACACCGTCCAAGTGGCACCCGAGGTGTCGGGCACGGTCGTTTCGCTGGCCGTCACGGGTGTCCAGTTTGTACACCAGGGCGACCTGTTGTTTCAGATTGATCCCCGCAGCTACGAGAACAAACTCAAGCAGGCGACTGGACGGCTGGGGCAGGCCCAGGCCCAGGCAAGCTATCTGGAAGCGGAGGCGAGGCGTCGGTCCCAGCTGTCGGACCTCTCCGTGTCCGCTGAACAGCGACAAAATGCCACTGGAATCGCTCAGGCCGCCAACGATGCGGTGCTGGAAGCAACCGGCGCCCTCGATCAGGCGAGGCTCGACCTGGAGCGCACTACCATCCGCTCACCCGTAAATGGCTGGGTTTCAGATTTGATCCTGCAACAAGGAGGCTTCGCCACGGCCGGCCAAGCGGCGGTGACGCTCGTGAATGCGGACAGCTTCTGGGTGGTCGGTTATTTCGAGGAAACCCAGCTGCCGCGCATCCGGGTCGGCGATAGCGCACAGATGGTGCTGATGGCTTATCCAGACCGGCCTGCGTTGGGGCATGTCGCCGGGTTTGGCCACGGCATCAACGTTGCGGACGCTGTGCCGGGGGTGCAAGGTCTTCCGTCGGTGAACCCGGTTTTTACTTGGGTGCGTCTCGCGCAACGCATCCCCATCCGGGTGGAGTTGGACGACGTACCATGCCCGATCGTGCTGTCAGCCGGCATGACCGCGACCGTCTCGATCCTGGACGAACCGGCGGGACAAGCCGATGTCCACCGCCCATCAGGTGCCCGACGCGGATCGGGTGTAGCCCAGGCGTGCGATCAACCCGACCGGAAATGACGAACGACGGCTCGCCATAGGCGCTAAGCAGCGTTACGAATGACAGCTTTTCGAGTTCTTCGCCCGTAAGCTGTCATTCCGCTTTCGGCCATGTCCGGTCGTTCAAGCCAACAGTCACGAAAGACTGCATTTCCGGCCCAGTCGTTTTATCGCCATGGCGACGTATTCTGGTTTCAGATCAACCATGATGCTGTCGCGGCCCATCTGTTCGGCCACCGCACCGGTGGTGCCGCTGCCGCCGAAGGGGTCAAGCACCAGGCATGGCACCGGGGGCAGGGGAGGGCACTGGCAAGTCGGCTCCCACCCGATCGTGGTCTTCTTGACCATCCCGGCCAAGATCCGGCGCTTGACGTCGGACGCGTTCTGCACTCCGGCCGCCGAGTAATCCTTCGTCGCCTGGCCATCATACTCACCGGCGACATCGCTGCCGCACGCGAGCTGGTGTTCCAGATCAGGATCACCCTTCTCGATTATGCGGCGGAACGGAGACCTGCAGCTCGGGCAGCAGCCGGCATCCGACGTCGCCGCCTGGATCGCTTTTCGCGGCAGGTCGGGTGGGAAGGTGGCGAAGTGCGCGCCCTTAAATGGCTTGGGGTTTATGCGCCAAACGTTCGTCATATTGCGCGTTGCCGAGTAGGAGCGCATCGACTCCACGTTCTTGGCGGAGAAGGTTTTGCGCCCTCTCTTCGCGATCTCGACGCTGTTCGGACGGAAACTGGGGTGCTTGGGATCGACGCTTACCGACGGCTCAGCCGCCCCGATTTGATCCCAAAAATAGGCCTCGTTTTTCGTCAGCATGAAGACCGATTCCCATCGCTGCGTCGGCCGATCCTTCACGCTTTCCGGCATGCCGCAGTCTTTTGCCCAGGCAATATGGCTGCGGATCCACCACCCATCCGCCTGCAGCGCGAGAGCCACCCGGGCGGGAAGCATCAGCAGGTCTTTGTGCTTCAGCCCGGTCGGGATCTTTTTGGGGCCCCTTTTCACCTCGCCTTGCTCGTCGGAAGTTGGATTGCGCGCGATGGTCTGCGGTGCAGGTCGGCCAGCGCAGCAAGCCCGGTATTGGGGCCGCCGGCGCCGGTGTTCGCGTAGGCGTCACCGAGGTTCAGAAAAACCGTGCCGGTCGGGTGCAGCACCCGCCAGACGGCGCGGAAAAGACCCACCAGGTTTTCGACATAGGCCTCGAGCGTGGGTTCCTGCCCGATCTCGAGATGCTTGTTCGGATCGTCGGCGGCCAGGTAGGAGCGGAGGCCCCAATATGGTGGGGAGGTGACCACGCATTGGACGGAGCCGCCCGGCAACTCACCCAGCAGCACGCGGCCGTCGCCGATCAGGATCAGGGCGCTCACGCGACGCCCCTCACCTTCAGCCGGATGCCGCGCGCCAGATAGATCCAATCAACCTGGCCGCCCGACCCTTTGACCGGTTTACGGTGACGGACAGGCCGCCCTTCCTTGTCGGTTTTGATCGGATCTTCCAGCGAGATACCCTCACGGCGCAGGCGTGCCGTGAAGTCTTTCGACGATAGTTTGTCAGCGGCGAAACCACCTGTGTCTTTCTGCCCGCGCGCAATGTAGGCCTCGCAGCGTTTCTTCAGATCTTCGACCGGCACCTCTTCGTTCTCTGTCTCCGGAGTGCCGTATTCGCACTCAGCCTGCAACCACCCGAAGATCGGGTCATTCTCCGAAAGGGTTTCGGTGGCGTTTGCCCGCATGGCGGCCGGCAGCGTAGGCATGCGGCCGGCAAGGTGTATCCGCTGGGCATACTCCATGATCTTGCGCAGAACCGCGGGACCTTCCTCGCTTACGATCCGGTCTTCCAGGTGCAGAATGCGCTGGCCTTCAGGCCGTTGGATCACTGTGTTGATCAATCGAAACCTGCGCTGGATGGCGGGGTCGGCACGCTCGAAAGGCGGCTTATCGTTTGAGAAGATGATAAGACCGGCCTGGCTGCGGAACGGCGTCGGGTTTTTATTCATGTCCCGGGCTTCGATTTCGTCATTGCCGGTGATCTGTTTCAGCACACGCTCGTTCCAGCCTTCACCCCTGGTCAGCTCGCTGATCGTCGCGATGCGCTTATTCCGCAGGCGGTTCAGGCTGGCCGGGTGTTGATTGCGGCCACTTTCCTGAATGACCTTGGCGTCGATCGAAACGGCATAGCTGCCGAGAAGCCGCTGAAGGACGTTGGCCAGTGTACTTTTGCCATTGCCGCCGGCGCCCCAGACGACCACGAATATGGCCTCGCCTGGGCTGCCCAGTATGCAATACCCGATGTAGTGCAGCAGCCACTCGGCCACCTCACGATTGCCGTCGCACAGGCCGAGGATAAGCATATCAAAAAGCGGCGTGCTGCTGCCGGGCGCGGCCGGTTCAACCCCGGTGGCCCTGGTTTCAAGCATCCCCTTTCGGATAACAACGTCGATCGGCTGCAGCGTTTCCAGATCATACATGGACCGCGGCGTTTGCAGTTTTCTGAAGCCGAGATCGACAGCCGAGGAAGCCTTGCCGAGAAAGCCCTTTAATAGTTCGGAAACGCGGTTCAGCTTGCTGGCCGACATCATCTTGTCGTGGGTCGTGGCACTCCAGCCCGCTTGCCCGATGGCCGGGTTGGCCGCGCCGTATTGACCGCAGTATGCCCAAATCCGGTCCATCACCATGACCTGGACCTTGGCCGACGTCACGTCGTCAGTCTTCCACCCGGATAACCCGTCCCAGACAAGCCAATTGCCGAGCGATGGGACATGCACGGCATTACCGCTGAAAAACGGCAGGAGACGCTCCGCGACAGCGAAGTCTGTCGTGTGAACGAGGTTCGGGCTGACCTTCCGACGTATATCCATCTGCTGCTTGGTCAGCACCGAATCGCCCGGGATGTCCGCAGACGTCATTGGCGGCGGGTTTGGGTCCGCCGAGAACTGGGCTTGTGCGGTTGCCATTGCGAGATCAAACAGCGCGGACTCAGGTGCGCCGAAGGATTGGGCGTGCAGCATGACATGGCGCCAGCCCGCGTAGTGCGTATCCTTCGGCTGACCAATGTCGCTGCACCATTTGGAACGTTCTTCGTCGAACGTGCCAGCCGTATGGCCGTTGGGTGCACTCCACCGCGACGCCCAGCGGGCTACTGCATTGGCGATCTCGTCCTCATCGGCCTGCGACAGCGCACCCTTGACTGCCTTGAGGCCTGATCGGGCGCCGCTGATAGCATGCAGGAAATCGACGTATATTTCGCGATCGACGGTCCGAGGATTGGGAGTTTGATCCAGCAGTCCGGCCAGCTCCGCAGCGCTCGGCGCGGCCAAGTCGACGAGATCCGGCGGCGGCCCACTTGCATTTGTCGTGGAATGCATCGTCCAGGTGAAACCGGCCGGCGCCATCGCATCCAGGACGGACAGGATAGCCACCACCACATCATCGAACGTTTCAAATCTCGGCAGGCCATCCTTTACCGGCGGCGCGGGGAACCGTTCATTACCCGGGCCCGAGATGCCTTGGCGAAACCACAGCATTTGATTGCCGGACTCGTGGGTGCCGGCAACCGCACACTGCTGCCCACGAGCCAGGATCTCGATTTTGCCGATGTATTCCGGCTTGCTGCCGGCAACCTTCGGGTCGGTCCATTCGAGGCTGACGACCTTCTTCGCACCCCCATCGGCGGTCACCGGGATGGCGACTAGGAGCAGCGCGCGGTATGGCAACGTCTCGCGGACCAGCAATTCCTGGTTCCACATCTGCTGGACCAGCGCCAGGAAACCGTTTCGCCACTTTATTGCGTTCGGCCCATCGTTTAGATCGATATCAGGGGCGACGAATTGGAAGTTGTCGCATGGCACCCCACAGATGACACCGCAGTTACCCCCTGCTGCATCCGCATTGCGGAGGATGGTATTGGGGTCGTGGCAACCCCGTTCCCAATGATCAAGCCCCTCCCATCGCCCGGTGGCGGTGTTATACGCCGCAGGGGCCTTACCATGACCTTTGTCCCCGAAGCCGACGTTATATGGGAGCAGCGGGGTTACAAGATCTCTCGGTACGCCGTGTTCCAGGCAGTAAGCTATTGCACCCACGTTTCTTAATTCCTTGTATAGCCGCTGACGGTGTTTTCTTTTGAGCCTTTGGTGTAGCGGGTGTCGGCGGAGGCCTCGGCCGCGATCGGCAGCCCGATCGTCCAGGGCGGCCGTTCCAGCATGACATCCAGCACCGCTTCGGCGGCGAACCGGGCGAGCGGGTAATCTCGCTTCGCGAGTTGCACGACTGCCTCATCGTGCACCGTCAGGACCGGCCTCATCCCTCGGCGCTCGCACAGCACGAGTGCATGGGCCATGACGTCGCGCGCCGTGGCCTGCACCGCGTTCTCACAGATTAGGCCGCCGTACGCAACGAACCGGCGCCAGATCTTCTTCTGGCTGTCTTCCGCGTAGTAGGTGACCGCCCACTTCTTGTCACCCCAAGGGGTGTCAACCTCTTCAAGCTTGGCATACCAGTAGATCAGGCGCCGGCCGGACGGCAGGATCATCGCCAGACAGGTGTCGTTACGTCGGAACGAGATCAGGCCCGTCTTGCCGACACGGAAGGTCTGGCCGGGCTGGCTGCGCATGCACAGG
>CAVTFL010000008.1:0-98381 GCA_963733925.1 uncultured Alphaproteobacteria bacterium
CCTCGCCCTGACGAATGCGTCGGCGGTCTACGCCAGCATCAGCCGGGTGAACTTCTGATGACCAACATGCTCGAGCTGATCGCCCGATCCAATGCGATCGCCCGCGCCCGCTGTTCGACCAGGAGCTACTGGACGGCGTCCACGTGGCCGCTCTGGAGCAAGCAATCGCCGACTTAACCGAAACCCCAACTGAGGAGGAAACATTATGAAAACGATTGACCCCGCCAAGCAAGAGGCTCGCCGGGCCAGGCTGGAGGCATACACCCAGCAGAAAAGAGCGAAAGCGGCTGCCGAAAGGCAGCCAGGATCGCTGCTACGGCGCCGCCGGCATTACCAGTCGCACCAGAGCGGGTGATCCCGCCGTCCGAGCAAGCGGTAATCAGGATGGAGGCCAAGCTGGTCGAGGCCCGGGCTGCGCTCGTTATCGCAGACCAGGAACTGGCCGATGCGTCATTCGAAGCGATCGCCGCCACCGAGCCGGACGTTATCAGTTGCCAATCCCTAGCCCTCGCGGCGGCCCGGCGCGCCCGTGACCTGGCGCATGAGCAGGTCTCTGCCACCGTCGCCGCGCTCGACGTTGCCCGCGATCGTCAGAAGCAGGCAATCCAGAACGATCGGGCCATCGCCCATGCGGAACAGGTCGCGGCCGTCAAGGGCGCCTTGACCGATCGAGCCCGCCACGTGGCCCAGCTCCAACACCACCTGGCCGCGGCAGTTCAGAGCTACAGGGAGATCCTGAAAGCCTCAGCGGCAGCGGTCCGGACCGTGCTGGCGTTGACCGGCTGGTGCTCTCCTCGGCACGGGCGACCTCATCCGCGCCGTCGAGCACGAGCTTTACCGTATCAGCGCAGATCCTTTTGTGGCGTCTGGCAAATCCAGGCTACCGGCGTTCCCGGGAGCGACCGCCGTCCATCGTTGCGGCCCGGAATCCCGGCGCGATCCCGCCGCTCGAAGGCCAGATCCCGGGCGCGAATGAGCATGTGTTGCGGGCTCTCGCCAACATCGCCCCGCCGCCGGCTCCGGTAATCCGCGCCGCGCTCCGAGGCCGATCCCAGCACCGGCACCAGCCGCCCAAGTGGCCCCGGTGGAGACAATGAGCGCGATGGAGATCCAGGCCACGCAGTTCCCGAAGGTGGACCTGTCGCACCACCTGCAACCCAATCTGTCGGCCGCCGTGGTCGTGGATGCCGTCGCCGCACCGGCTCTTGATGCGGCATCAACCCTCATCGAAGGATAACCACTATGCCTCTTCCATTCACCATCCCGGCCAACCATGCCGACAATCCCCAGCCATCGAAGCCCGGCGCACCCGCGGCCAAGCCGGCGGAACTGACGCGCGATAAGACGCATCCGACCCTCGGCATAGCGCCACCCGTGGCCCGGTTACGGCCGAGACGGAGGAGTAAATATGCCACCGATCAATCAGAAGAACGTCCCGTTGCAGTCCGGTGCCGCCGGCGCACTTGGCCTCGGTGACCGCTCGCCGCCCAGGCGCAAGACGAAGAAGAAATTGCAAGGCAGCAAGCTCTCGAAGCAGACGGGAAAGGCATCTTGCCCAGCCGGATCACGGGCCTCGGTCCCTTGGGTCTGGGAGGAGCCTGATATGCCGATCGGGATGCCTACCGAGGCCGAAGTCGCCGCTTTGATGGCGCAACTATCGCCGGCCGCCACGCCTACCGAGACAACGCCGCCGGCTGCCGCCGATCCATCTGCACCGTCGCCCATCAACGTCAGGACGATCGACGCCACCGGCCCACTTGGCCTCTCGCCGTTTACCGATGCCCAGACCGCAGCCTCGATCTCGCTCTCCGTGAGCTGGGGCTCAATGCCCAGGATGCGGCTTATCTGACCAGCGGTAAGGACCTGGTTGTCTCGGCATCCGGTGCGGGAGCGCGCCGTAGCAGAGCGGGCCAAGTGTATGGCCGATCCGGAGTGGGTCGCCCGTTACCTCGCCGGTGGCATGGTTGAAAGAGAACTCATGAGCGCGATCGTGGTCAGGATGGCGTCCGAAGTCCGGGATAGCCTGCCCGATCCCCTCAATCGTCGCATCGCTACGGCGGGCCTGGGAAGGGCGCCAGCGGCTTGGGAGGTTCGCGGCTCCTAGCTGACGTCCGCGCCGTAGCCGGCGGCCGCGAAGGCACCTAGGCGGCGTTTTGACGTCACGCCCCTCCGGTATCTCAGGTGTTCTTCGGCACAGCACTGGCCTGATCGAAAAGGCTTCGGGCAGTTCGGAGTGTCGTAATCCCAGATCCCTGCGAAGTGGCGGCAGCCGCGATACCAGTTCCGGCTGCAACTTCGAAAGGGTTGGGTCCGTCCCCAAGGGTGTTGGTGCGATAACCATACGCACCCAGTCCCGAGTTTCGAAGGGCGTGCAATGTCGCGACAGCCTCGCTCTCCCGCGCCTCCAAGCGCTGAATATCCCACGAAAGCCGGGCGATTTGAGCTTGCATGTCCGCGACGACACGGTCTCGCGGGTCGGCGCTCTCCCGCATCTTTACGCTCGCATTGGCCTGGGTGATGGGATTGCTGGTGACGTAGCCGGGCGCATTGATAATGCGGGCGGACGCAGCAAGGCGCGTCCGGGCAGCTTCGAGACTGTGCCAGTCGGGTATATTAATGAAGATCGTCCGCTGTGCGAAATTGTCGAATGGAAGCTTCGTTCCCGCCGCGGCGATGTGGATCACCGGCTTTTCGGCGGAATGGCGAACCCCGAGCTCCCAAAATGCATTAGGGTTGAGGCCGGTCAGATCTGCCACGACAAGATCCGCGTGTAGGATGTCGGCAATCATGCTTTCGTTGATCAGCCCAGGGTCCGCATCTTCGTCGGCTCGCTTCACCTTGTAGCCAAAATCCGACGCCTCCAGGACGGGCTTGATCAGGCCAAGGAGTAGAAAATCGGCGTGCGTTCGCTCTGGTGTCCCATCGCTGCCAATCGGTCCGATGACAAAGCAAAGCCGCTGCATTGGCTCGCTGGGTGCGGTGGTGCTCATCAAAGTTTCCCCGGATGCCCTGGCCCCGATTGTATGCGGGCCGCAGCGCGAGCGATATCGGAATTCCGACGTCGGTGCCACGGGGTTGACCGATGCGGAGGAAATCACCTCAAAGCCGTGGAATTCTGCCGTTTATCGATGTTGACCGCCGTGGAGGAAATCACACGCAGACCGGGTAGCAGAAAAAACCCCGCCATAATCAAGGCGGGGAAAGGATACGCCAAGCACATGAACGCCGTTTCGCTTGGCGGGTTTCGTCAGGTAGTTGACTTCTGCGATACCCGGCCGGGTTGGGATATTAGCGTGCCTCACACCCGGCCACTGGCGCGGTTGCTTGCCGAAGTCCACGGTGACCGGGGCCAGATCGGTCATCGGGAACGGATACGGCAGCATGAAACGGACGCTTTGCGCTCTTGGTCTCACCATCGCCATGTTCGGGATCATCGCTCCGCTCGGGTTCGCGATGGGCGTGGAGGTGGGAAGGCGACGGGCGGCGCCTTGCCGGCCGGTCAGGGTGTTCAGTGGGAAACGTTGCTGGACTGGCTTCGCGGCCGTCGCTGCGGCCATAGCGACCATCTACGTGCTGAGCCGGCAAATAAGCAGACGGAAAAACTCGCGAACGATAACCGACGGCGGCGGGCGCCGCGAGCTGCCTTGGCCATGCTTCCCACTGGCTCTTTCGAAAATCGGCGAATATGCAGGTTACTGCATCGCAGGCTTGAATAGTCTACGACCGCGTTCTCTCCCGGACGGGAGTGCCGATCCGTCGAATAATGGCCCGGTGAGAGTGTCTCAGCCTCAGTTGCCTGAGAATGTGCTTTTCGACCTCAAGGAGTGCATTGAGTTCGTCGACGACAAGCCCGCGGAGAAGATGGCAGCATTGGTCCGCTGCTTTCAGGATGCAGCACATTAGACTAAAGCTGGATATATTCGGGACGGATAGGAACAACCTTGGTTCGCGTCAGTGGTCTACTGTAGAGGATTGCATACTGGATGCTGCCGAACTCCAGGCCAGCGCCCCATGTTCTGCTCCCCTTTGCCCGCGGCGAAACAACCGACGTGCCGGACGTGGATCGCCAGGACATCGTTCAGGCGCTTGCTCCCATCGGGCAACTCGGAGAAGCCGAGAAGCTGGTCGACAAATGGAACCAGCGGCGTCAGCGCCATGCTGGTGACCGCACACACGGATAATCGGTAGATGCCGAGGAACAAGGCGGGTTTTGATGATCCGGTCGAGGAGATGCCCGACCCGCCGCACCCAAGGAAAGACCCCGCCGTAGCCGAGGCGGGGAAAGGATCGTTCATGCGACGACAGGAACGCCGCTCCCCTACAGGCGGGTTTCATCGGGAGCCAACTTCTACGACACCGGGGCGAGGGCGTCAGGACGGGCTGCCGATCGGCGATCCCGGTGGCAATCCCCATGGCCTGGTGATATGCCGGCGCCCGGGTCGAACTGGAGGTATCGATGCTGATACCCGTGCCGATAACAGACGAGCAGGCGAAGCTAGGCCAGGAAGCCGCGAAGACGACGCGGGACCTCATCACCCTTGTCGGCGACGCCGGCCGCTCGCTGGGCAAAAGCCAACTGGCCACGATCGCGAGTGATGTAGTCGGGCATTGGTTGGGGGCGGACAAGCTCCACGATCGACGGCTACTGCAGCTCGGAATGTTGAAAGCACGACGGGATGCGCTCCTGGAAAATATTGATCCAGTCCGTATCGGCGAGCCCAGCCCATCCGTCGTGCTGCCGTTACTGGAAGCGGCGATGGATGAAAGCCGGGAGCAACTACAGGACCTTTGGGCGCGCATGCTGGCCAATGCGATGATTGATGGCGGATCGAGGGTGCGCGATAACTTTTTTTCAACCCTCAAGGGCTTGGAACCGCTCGACGTGGCCGTGCTAGACCTGTTTGGTGTGCGGGATGTTAGCGCGGAGGCCAATAGTCAGGCGCAAATCAGCGCAATGGAGCGCATCTTGCGCGAACGGCGGGTCGAGGGGTTCATCGACGATGCGTTGGCGGTCTCACTTGAGGCCCTGCAAACAAGCCGCTGCATCCACACTGACACAATCAGTGTGTGGAGGATGACGGCCTATGGGCGGCAATTCGTAACAGCTTGCCGGGTGGAGTAGTCCAAACCCGCCGCCGTGCGGTTAGCGTTACGGCGTAACCGGGTATGCCAGTTTGGCGAGGGCCGCTCGCTTCACCTCCAGCGTCGTCCCACCCGAATAGAGCCCATAAGTGATCCGCGGTTTCTCGTGCCCGACGATATCCGCGACCACGTTCTCGTGCACGCCCGCATTTTCCAAGATCGTCATGACCGTCTTGCGAATCGAATGGAAAACGAACTGCGGCCCGAAACCCACAGCACTCCGCAGCTTGCCGAACCGCTTGCCGATGGCGTTCGACCGGTCGCCATATTTGTCCTTGGGCAGGCCCGACATCACGTAGCCATCCCTGCTCGACGCGATCAGCCTGGCCATGGTCGGCGGCCAGCTCGGCATGGATCGGCACCACGCGAAGGCCGGCATGCGACTTGGCCGCCCCGATCCGGAAGCTATCGCCGTTCACATCCGCCACCTTCAGGGCACATAGCTCCTCGATCCGGCAGCCCGTGACCACATAGCCAGCCTCATCAGGTCGGCCAATCGCGTATCCTCCCGCTCCTCGGCCGCGCCAAGCAGCTTGACCACATCGGCCGGCTCGAATGCCTGTCGCAGTTCAGATGCGCCCCTGACCTTGGCCTGCCGGGCCACGTCCAGCTTGGCGAACGGCTCCTCGGTCTCGGGGACGACATTGGTGGTCTGGAGATACCGCCAGTAGCCACGCCCGGCGCTCAGGACGCGCTGGACGGTCCCCGCGCCAAGCCGTCATCATTCATCAGCCCCGTGGCCCAACGTCGACCGCCGGCCTCTGCACGTCGTGCAGCATGGGAAACTTGGCGGCCAACCGGTGGACATCCGACCGGGCCATCGACTTGGCCTTCTCGAGATGTCCGGCATGTGGCTTGCCATTCGTCCAGATGCTCCAGCGTTGGCACTACCGCCCCCGTGGCTTCGGCATAGAACCGCTGCGCCGTGGGGTCGCTGGACGCCCGATCGCCGACGTTCGCCACGTTTACCCGGCCGATCTCCCAAGCGGCGGCTTCGATGTGCTCCAGCACGCGGGCACGCTGTTCCTCGGTGATGGCGGCGCGCAGCGTCCGGCGGAAGTAGGCGGCGTCCCCAGAGGAGGTATCGCTGTGTCGCCCAGCATCAGCGCGAACCCGATCCAGGCTGGCCCTCCACGCCAATATGACGTTCGAGACGCGACGCTTGGCTTCGGACAGGCTGTCGGTTTCGAGCGACTTCACGAACCGGGGTTTGCCGACCGCGGCCCGTAGATCCTTCGGGATTTCGAGGATTGCGTATAACGCTGACGGCGTTTTTGTATGTAAGGTGGCATAATGTGGGCCTCAGAAGAACCACACTCGCTTACCACACCTCGAACCGCTCGGAAAGCTAGGAATGGCACCGCTCTGCGGGTTGTAGCCCCGTCGCGCCGAGTGTTTTCCTGCCTCCGCCGATCCCTTCATCCAGCGGCCGGGTTTCGACGACGCCGTGATCGACCGGGCCTACATCGCGCATTTCCAGTTCAAGTCGGAGGAGGATTTTTTGCGGCGTTGGCGGCGTGGTGGCTTCCCTAATGGCGAATATTGGCGATCGCTCTACGAAACCGGGGGATATAAATCGGTTCTTGTGCGCAACAATGCTATCTACGACCCCGAGCTGGCGGCTTATTGGTATCGATACACCGCGACCGCACTACGCTTCGGCCTGCAACCCCCGTTAGGGTTGCCGACATATGAAAACGTCGCCTTGAACAAGCCATGTCTCCAAAGTTCGGTGTTTGAACCAGCCACCGAGCAACCTGCGGGAAGCCGAGTTTCTGGTGGAGGCAACAACGGGTTACGAAACGGCACTTACGGTTTTCACACCCAGTTTGAGCCGCAGCCCTGGTGGGTCGTCGATCTACTTGGCCCACACCGCATCGCCGAGATCCACATTTACAACCGCTCTGGCGACCCGGGCCTCGCCGCACGGGCAAATGGGCTCGATGTCTTGGCCAGCCCGGACGGGACCAACTGGACAATTCTGCTGTCGCGCGCCGCGACCGAGCCGTTTGGCGTGGATGGAACCCCGCTTATGGTCCACGCATCGACCACCCAGTCCTTCCGCGTCGTCCTGCTGCGATTGCGTGACACGAACTATCTGCACTTGGAGGAAGTAGAGGTATACGGTCAGGCCGCCTGATGTTGGCTGGCGGCTCACCCACCCTCACATGACGACCGGAAAGGCTCCTGATCACCTTCCTAGGCGCCGGACAGAAGGTTGGCGCGGAATCTTGACGGGTGCGCCGTAACCGGCCTACATCGCGCCCCCTGGATGGCGGGCATAGCTCAGTTGGTAGAGCGCCAGGTTGTGGTCCTGGATGCCACGGGTTCGAGTCCCGTTGCTCGCCCCATTACCTCGTGACTGAAGACAGGACCGCCGGCCAGTTGCTGCCCGCCAGGAGATTGATGGCTACCCGCGGGCTCAGGGAACGAACAGGATCCGAGGATCGATAAAATGGCCATCAGCATCGAAGAGTTGTGCCCCGAAATGCGCTGAAAGACGCGCAAGTTCGCAGTTCAGGTGTGCTTGCGACCGCTAGCGCTATTGCACTCGGCGTGACGATAGTCACGACAACTCCCAGACGCGGCTGACCGATGGGTATGCGATACTGATTATTTCCGTGGAATCGGCCGATCCCTTCTTTACTATGAACAGGACGGACGAACCCGCTTAGGCCGGCTCGATCGCCTGGCGGTGACGAACCGAGCGCGGATCGAGGTAGTGAAGTGAGGACGGGGACATGAACAAAACGGTCGCGATCGCCGGGCTGGGCGCGATCGGCTTGCCCTTGGCTCGGGCGCTTGACGCCGGCATTGACGGATTGCGGCTGATCGCAGTGGCCTGCCGCGATCCTGTCAAGGGACGCGCCAACCTGGCCGGCTTCCGGTCGTCACCGCGTTTGGTCGAAATACCCGCGCTCGCCGATGCTGACATCGTCGTCGAGTGCGCCCCGGCTTCGACATTCGAGCGGATTGCCCTGCCGGCGCTGGAGGCCGGATGCGTTTTCGTCCCAGCCTCGGTTGGTGCCTTGCTGCCCCGCATGCATCTTGTCGCCCTGGCCCGCCGGACCGGCGCCCGCATCGTCGTGCCGACAGGCGCCCTGCTGGGTCTCGATGCGGTGCGCGCCGTGGCCGAGGGGCCAGTCGACAGTGTCGTCATCGAAACCCGCAAGCCGCCGATGAACCTGATCGGCGCACCGCATCTGGAGAACAACCACATCGACGTCATGGACCTGATCCAGCCGCTGCTGGTGTTCGAGGGCAACGCGCTTGACGCCGCCGCCGGCTTCCCGGCCAACCTGAACGTCGCCGCTGCTCTGGCCCTGGCCGGGATCGGACCGGTCCGAACCAAGGTGCGGATCTGGGCGGACCCAGGCGTCACTCGCAACATCCATACGATCCGGGTCGAAGCCGTGGCTGCCCGCTTCACCATGACGATCGAGAACGTGCCAAGCGCCGAAAATCCGAAGACCGGACAGCTGACGTCCTTTTCGCTACTGACCTGCTTGAGGGGTCTTGTCTCGACACTGAAGGTGGGTAGCTAAATTTTGGCCGAGGCGCTCGCTTACCTTTCGACCCTCGTGCTGTTCGGTTTCGTGATCGTCGCCAGCGGCAGAATGCGGCACGAGATGCTGATTCTGGCCTGCATCCCGCCAGTGTTCGTGGCCTTGATAGTCGGCTTCTTCATGGCGCTTTATGCCAGCGATACCTTTGGCATGGCACCTACCGGTGCGGCCTTGGCGCTTGGTGGCTCACCGGGTTGGTGGCTAGCGCGGCGATTCAATTCGAGGGACTGGCTGGTCGCGATCTACCTCGTTTGGGCGGTGGCGCTCGCCGTGGCACTTACGGCGTTCAGCTTCCCGGACCGAACGTGAGTAAGGCCGCCACCGGATAACGACATCAAATTGTGCGGCGATGGCGGCGA
This sequence comes from uncultured Alphaproteobacteria bacterium, assembly GCA_963733925.1. GTDB lineage: Bacteria > Pseudomonadota > Alphaproteobacteria > Acetobacterales > Acetobacteraceae > Rhodopila. The sequence continues at coordinate 9,068 of CAVTFL010000008.1, forward strand.
GGCAGACCAGAATATCAGCGCAGAAATCCCGCGTGTCATATCGCCGCGTCAGCGGACGCCACAGCGTCGAAGAATCACATCTCTACGACAACATACTGCTCCTCGACCATCACCGGAATGGTCTCTGCCACATACGGACCCTGCATGATCCGCCGCCCCTCGGCCACCTCAACGGCGTAGCTCCGGACGCTAATCTTCGACGGATCGCAGAAACTCTGGCCGGTGCGGACATCGAATTCCCACCCATGCCACGGGCAACGCAAGATCTCGCCCTTCCGCGAATAGCGGTAATTGCCGGGTTCGTCGGATTCGATCAGACCCGTTAGAATGCCCTCGCACATCGGACCGCCCTGGTGTGGGCAGCGGTTGAACAGGCCGAAGAACTCGCCGCCTAGGTTGAACACGGCGATCTGCCGCCCGCGGATTGTAACCAGTTTCCGCTGACCCGACCGAATTTCCCCAACTGTCGCCACCACATGCTTACTCATAATCCGGACATTCCGCTCATCCGCTTCTTCCGTATAGGCCTTCGACGCTAATCGGGCCGGTGCCGGACAGCAACCGCACCATACTGCCTTGACCCGTGCAAACACCGCCATAGCTGTCGGCCACCGAGCAAGGAAACGCCCTGCGTCTTCTGCTTCGCCGTTCGAACTCGAAACCAATACCGCCACGTTGCCGCTGGACATCAATGTCGTGAAGGACGGCAAGGACGTTACGCTCAACCAAGTCGTGAGCGAGGAGCGCAATCGCTTCGAACCGCGGCGCCGGCCTGTCGCCGGGCACCGGTCCAACCTGGGACGTAATCCGGACCGCCCTTCAAATCCGGCGGCCTCTGGCGCATAAGCCGTGAAACGTCCCGTCCAAGGAAGCCAGACCATGCGCAGCGCCGTCATCGTCTCCACCGCCCGCACCCCGATCGGCCGCGCCTACCGCGGCGCGTTCAACGATACGCAGAGCCAGGCGCTCGGTGGTCACGTCATTGCCAATGCGGTGACCCGCGCCGGGATCGAACCAGCGGAAGTCGAGGACGTCGTTATGGGGGCAGCGGTCCAGCAAGGGACGCAGGGCTTCAATATCGCGCGCCAGGCCGCTCTGCGCGCCGGTCTGCCGGACAGTGTCGCCGGCATGTCGGTGGATCGCCAATGTGCCTCCGGATTGATGGCCATTGCCACCGCGGCGAAGCAGATCATCAACGACCACATGCAAATCACCGTCGGCGGTGGCCTGGAGTCGATTTCCCTCACGCAGACCAACGCTATCAACCGCTCGCGTGGCCAGGATCCCGACCTGCTTTCCCGCGTCCCCGGTCTTTACATGGCGATGATCGAGACCGCCGAGTTGGTCGCCGACCGCTACAACATCTCGCGGGAGGCGCAGGATGAATACGCGCTACGCTCTCAGCAGCGCACCGCCGCCGCGCAGCAGGCCGGACACTTCGACGATGAGATCGTCCCGCTGCCAGCCGAGATGCTCGTCACCGATAAGGCCACTGGCGAGACCAGCCACAAGAGCGTCACGCTCACCAAGGACGAGGGCAATCGGCCGGAAACGTCGTTGGACGGTCTGTCTAGCCTGAAGCCGGTCTTCGCCAATGGACAGGTGGTGAAGGAAGGCAGGTTTATTACCGCCGGCAACGCGTCGCAACTTTCCGACGGCGCCTCGGCCGTGGTTCTGATGGAGGAAGCCGAAGCCTCCCGCCGTGGGCTCCAGCCGCTGGGTATCTATCGCGGCATGGCGGTGGCCGGCTGCGCGCCGGACGAGATGGGCATCGGCCCGGTCTTCGCGGTCCCAAAACTGCTGGCGAAGCATGGCCTGACCGTGAATGAAATCGACCTCTGGGAACTGAACGAGGCCTTCGCCTCCCAGGTGCTGTACTGCCGCGAACGGCTTGGCATCGACCCTGACAAGATAAACGTTAACGGCGGGGCAATCTCGATCGGCCATCCCTACGGCATGTCAGGCGCCCGCATGACCAGCCACGCATTGATCGAGGGCAAGCGCCGAGGCATCAGATACGTCGTTGTCACCATGTGCGTCGGTGGCGGCATGGGTGCCGCAGGCTTGTTCGAGGTCGCCTGAGATGCCGGTCGACACTCAGATTCAGATGCTGCTGGCCCTGCGCGCCAAGTTGCCCGAACTGCATACACTGTCGGTGGAGGACGCCCGGGCGCAATTCGCCGCCCGCGACTTCCCGGGCCTGCGCAAGCCCAAGGTCGCGAGCGTGGTCAACCGCGACATGCAGGGATCCGGAGGGTCGTTGGGACTGCGGATCTACACCCCGCTGGGTGAAGGCCCCTTCCCCCTCATGGTGTTCTTCCACGGCAGCGGATTCGTCGTGTGTAGCCTGGATACGCACGATCCGATGTGCCGAAATCTCTGCGCCGGAACTGGCTGCGTCGTCGTCTCCGTCGATTACCGTCTGGCGCCCGAATATAAATTCCCTGCCGCGCCTGACGATTGCCTGGCCGCGACCCGTTGGGCAGCAGCGAACGCCGCGGCCTTAGGAGCCGATCCGGGCCGCGTGCTCGTCGCCGGTGACAGCGCCGGAGCCAACCTGGCGGCAGTGACGGCCCTGCGCGTTCGTGACGAGGGAGGTCCGCGCCTGTCGTGTCAACTGCTGATCTACCCGGTGACCGATTACTACGAGCCAGGAACTCCCTCCATGAGCGAAAACGCCGAGGGTTACGGTTTGACCCGCGCGGGCATGATCTGGTTCTGGGATCACTATCTGGCCGATCCGTCACACGGAGATCACCCGCACGCCAGCCCATTCCGCGCCGCCGACCTTAGCGGGTTGCCGCCGGCCCTGGTGGTGACTGCGGAATTCGACCCGCTCCGCGATGAGGGCGAATACTACGCGGACCGATTACGTCAGGCCGGGGTACCGACCGAGATGAAGCGGTGGGACGGCATGAACCACGGCTTCTTCTTTTGGCCTGGCGTCGTTGATCGGGCGAGTGATGCGATGGACGAAGCGTGCGACTGGGTAAGATCGGTGTTGAGCCGGTGAGTGGCAGCCGACCCACGCGGCCAAAATCAGCGCCGGGCTATCGGCGGACCCATTAGCGACTTACGCGTGAGACCTGACGATCATGCCAATCGAACACCGGGGCGGCTGTCATTGCGGGAACCTTCGCATTCAAGTGCGGCTGACGCGTCCGCCCGCTGAAATACTGCTACGCTCTTGCACATGCTCCTTCTGCCGGTCCCACGGGACCCGCACCGTATCCGACCCCGCGGGACAGGCCGACCTGTGGGCGTCAGATTGGGACCTAGTGCAGCACTATCGTTTCGGTTCCCGCACCGCGGACTATCTGTTTTGTCGCCAATGTGGCGTCTACGTCGGAGCAGTCTGCGAAACGCCGTCCGGACACCGTTGCGTGATCAACACACTTTGCCTCCGCGATCGAGAGGCGTTCACCCAGGAGCCGGCGCGGCCGGACTACGACGGCGAGGCGACTGAGGCGCGATTGGCTCGATGGGAATTGAATTGGATGCCAATCCTTATGCATGATCGGGCGCCATGATCGACATCGTGTGTGCGAGCCCAGCAAGCCGTCGCCGCGCTCAGCCATGTACCAGTGTAGGGGGCTTTATGCTTGGTAAACGAAATGGGCAGACCGAATTCCTGAACAACGGTTCGAGCGCCTGCCTTTCCTGGCTGAAGATATTTCTTAACATTCGCAGATTGACGAACCGACCTACATTCGCTCAAGTGAAAGAGGCGCGAGAGAATAATTCACTCGTCCCCTCATTTCAAACGACCTCAAAAAGACCGCTGAACGACTGGCACTGCGGGACGGTCTCGGCAAAGCGGGCCATGAGCGGGGCCAGTCTGCTGTCCGGCTTGGTCGGGATAAGGTCGTAGAGCATGCATCCCTGGCGGAACGACGAGTGCGTGCGGGTCTTGGCTGTATTGACTTGAGTAATCGATCCATACACCGGCACCGAGCATCGTGAGCAGCACCATTGCGAATGCGTTGACAAGGAGCAATCGGTCGACGGAAAGTCGAGCTGAGAGTTGGTCCGGAAAGGCGTTCAGACAAATTGTACGGCAATTCGAGAAGGTCGGGCGCTGAGTTACAGAGATAATCCGAATATTGGTAAAGGTGCCGTCGAAATTTCGAAATCAAGAAGGTCGATGAACGATACAACCTAGGTGATGGCGTCAGCCACCCGTCAGCATCGGGGTTCGAACAAACCCGCAATCAAGTCCTTCAGTTCCTGGCCACCGCCAAGACCGCCCGACCTCACCCAGCCCTGTAGCTACACAGGTCGGGGCGCCGCTGGCTAGCGATCGTCAGCAGCACTTGGCGGCGAATACCTGGGTCGGCGCCACGAACTCATCTTGTGCCGCGACCGTGAGGATTTCTCTCGAGCCCGCCTCCGCCGTCCGCCGCAGCAGACCATAGACTGAGGATCCAGCAGCCCCCAACGCCGTCACTGCGCTCCCGGTCCGTAGCCGGTGAAACAGAAACAAAGCCGCGATCGCATCCCCCGCCCCGTTGACGCTCACCCGCAGCCGAGGCGTCCGCAATACGTAAAACGTCCCCTGCTCAAAGGTCATCATATCGATACAATCCGCCGGCGTGCTGTCCGTATCGAGACTGGTGAGCAATACACAGGCTGGCCCGCCCCCGTACAACATCGACCGCAGCCGCAGCACCGCCTGCTTGGCGCCATGCAGCGTAGAGCAATCCAATCCAGTCAACCGCTCGATCTCGAACTGGTTGGGCGTCGCGATATCTGCAATCGGCAGAGCTTGAGTTCGCAAAAATGCTTCAATTCCCGGCTGAACATATACCCCGGTATCGGCGTCGCCGATCACCGGGTCGCAGCAATACAGCGCCCTTGGATTTGCCCGCCGCACCGATGCCACCGCATGCAAAATCGCCTCACCGATATCGGCCCCGCCAACATACCCCGTCAGGACCGCATTGCACCGCTTGAATGCGTTCCGCGCCGCAATGCCGTCCACCAGATCCCGCACTGACTGTCCCGAGTAGACCTCGCCCTTCCAATCGCCATATCCGGTATGGTTGGAGAACTGGACGGTATTGATCGCCCAAACCTCGGCGCCTAGCCGTTGCAGCGGAAACACCGCGCTGGCGTTGCCTACATGGCCGTAGGACACCCAGGATTGGATCGAGAGGATATTCACGGTATTGATTCTCCCGCGGCATCTGCTGCGCCGCGCTTAGAAGCCCGCTCGGCATCAGGTTGAGGATCATCGCATGTAGGTTGGTTCTTGGGCAGCCTCTAGCCTTACTGCGTCGCTTGATCTGGTCGACATCCATCGGACGCTAATGTGCGAAGAATGCCGGGATCAGCCAGGGGCGTACCGTTCAGGGATTTGCCGGATCGGCACCTTGAGCCATGGAAGTTGGACCTACGCAAACCACATGGCGTCGCGTCGCAGACCCGTCCCTTCCCAGTCCATTAATCGGGACGACGCGATGAAAGGAAACAGAGTATGCCCTTCAAGAAGGGCTACAAACAGCTGCTCGCAAGAACGCCGAGATCGAAACTCTTCCGGTCGAAGCGGCGATTGGACGACCCGCGGGAGATGGAGCGCGAAGGCAAGATGCGCGCGCCTTCGCCTGCGCGCGGGGAATGCTGGAATTCTGGATCGACGCTGAAAGCCCTTACGCGAAGCCGGTATTCGCTGAACCGAAGCGCTTCGTTTTCTTTTATGCCGGCCGCTGGCGATCTGCCCTTGCAGCAAAGACCGCGCAGGATAAGGGCCTGGAGAACGTGGCCCACATCGGCGGCGGGTTCAGTGCCTGGAAGAAAGCCTGCGACCCAGTCGAGGCGCGTACACTAGAGTCCTGACGGTTACGTCCGCGACCCGGGCTGCAACAACTCGGCGGGCAACCACACCCGCTGCACCCGCCATTCGCCGCCACGCAAATCCATCTCAAGTTTGACGGGTTCTGCCTGATCCTGCGCCGTTAGGCTGACTATGAACGTTGTCGGAGTGTCAAAGAACGCCCAACTGATGCGGATGTCCGCCCCCCGCGGGGCCGGGTGGCTCGGAGCTGGCACGGTGGTGGAGGCGGAGGCGGCTAGCAGTGCCTGCGGCGTCACCGACTGATCAATTGCGTTGGAGGCGATGCCCCGCATGAACGAGGCGCCGAAGGGCGGTAATGCGCCCCCGGGCTTCGGAGCCGGCTCACTGGAGGCCAGATCGCAGACATCCTCTTTTATCCCCTCTCGCACGGCCGGCCAGTCCACCAATGATTCCAGGGCAGCAGCGTCAGCTCCATGGATCGCCAACCCAAGCCGGTATAGCGTGACATAGGGATATGCGACATACGCGACAGCGACGCTAAGCACCGTCGCAACTAGTGGCCATCTGGCACGCATCCGCACACTCCGCTTCTCTAAGACGGTCTTGGAGGTTAACGCCGCCATTTGCAATTCTTTCCATCGACAATGCACCAAAATAGGCCACAACTGGTTGATGAACCATTAACGCCGGGATATTCGCAAAAGATCGCCGTAAACAACCGAGTCGGTGACACCCTCGGTGCCAAACAGCAGGATACGGCTGTCGTTACCCAGGCGCAGCGCCTCGCGGGAGCCCGGATCAGCCACCGTCAGCCGCAGACCAGCCAGTCCTGCGACGCCCGATTCGCCGACGGCGAGGCCGTGAGCTGCCAGAAGCCGTAGCGCGTCGGCCGCCGCTTCGTCCGAAATCGACATGAACGCCCGGGCCGCCCGCTCCAGTTCCTGCCATGCGAGCAGGCTAGGTTCGCCACAGGCCAACCCCGCCATGATCGTGCCCAGACCGCCGTGCACGACGGTCATCGTCCCGGCCCGGGCACTTTCCAGCAGGCATGCCGCTCTTTCTGGCTCTACCACGATCAGCAGCGGGGACGGCGCGAACCGCTCACGCATCTGTATCGAGACTGCCGCCGCTGCACCGCCCACGCCGGCTTGTATAAACACGTGTGTTGGCGGGGGCCCAGCCCACTGATCCGCTGCCTCCTCCGCCATCAGGCGGTAGCCCTGCATCACGTCGCGCGGGATTTCGGTATAGCCGGGATAAGATGTGTCGGAGACGACGAACCAGCCGGCTGCCTTTGCCTGGCGGTTTGCCGCGCGCACCGCGTCGTCATAGGTGCCGGGAACGCGGACAACCTTGGCGCCATGTCGGGCGATGGCATCGACGCGGCCCTGGCTGACTGTTTCATGCACGAAAACGACGCACGGGCAATGGAAGCGCTGCGCGCCCCACGCGACCGAGCGCCCATGATTGCCGTCGGTTGCGCACGTCACAGTGACCTGTCGCGTGTATTCGGCATACAGCCCGTCCGCCAGATCTGTCGAAGACGCCGACCGTGCCACACCTTGATGCGACAGTTGGGCCGCCAGAAGCTTCCCGACCGCGTACGCGCCTCCAAGCGCCTTGAAGCTCCCAAGGCCGAAACGGGACCCCTCGTCCTTGATTCGCACGACCGCTGATCCCGCGACATCCCGCAGTTCGCGCAGCGGCGTCGGCGCGTAGTCCGGCCACGCTGTGATCGCGGCTTTTGCCCGACGGAAACCTGCGGCCGGCAGAACGGTCACGCCCGGCGCTCCGAATCGCGGATTGACCAAAAGTTCAAAGGAATCGGAGATGCTCACGCCGCAACGGTGGACCGGCGGCTGCACCGGTGCAATCTATCTCTTTACAATGGAGGAAGGACGGTTCGATGAAAGTTTCAATTCTTGGCGGCGGGGGCTTCCTCGGCCGGAAGATTGCCGCGAAACTGGCGAGGGATGGCTCGCTTGGTGGGAAGCCGGTCACCGCGCTGACGCTGTTCGATGTGGCCGAGCCACCGAAGCCGGATGCGTCCTTTCCCATCACTTCGGTCGGCGGTGACGTCGTTGCCTTGCCTGACGCTGCAATTCCGCCCGGTACCGATGTCGTCTTCCATCTCGCCGCCGTGGTCAGTGCGCAGGCGGAAGCAGACTTCGACCTCGGGCGCCGGGTCAATGTGCGCGGCACGGACGCAGTAATCGATCGATGCCGAGCGCTGGGAACCCGCCCGCGTGTGGTTTTTACCAGCTCGGTAGCTAGCTTCAGTGCTGACCAGAATTCCGTCCTCGCGGATAATACCCGCCAGATCCCGGGCAATAGCTACGGTGCGCAAAAGGCCGCCGCCGAACTTTTCCTGGCCGATGCCACTCGCCGAGGTTTCCTGGACGCAGTCTCGTTGCGGCTTCCAACGGTCATCGTCAGGCCGGGGCGCCCGAACAAGGCTGCGAGTTCCTTCGTGTCCGGCATCGTGCGTGAGCCGCTTCTGGGCCTGGACACAGAACTGCCCGTTGCGGACGATTTCGCCATCTGGGTTTGCAGCCCACGACGGGCGGTGGACTGGCTGCTACATGCGGCGGTGATGGATACCAGCAAGATGGGGCTGGACCGGAGTATTGATCCGCCCGGGATCAGCACGACTGTCGCCCATCTATTGCAGGCGCTAGACGCAGTGGCGCCCGGCGCCTCATCGCATGTCAAACGTATCGCGGACGAATCCATCGCGGCCATTGTGTCCACATGGCCGCCCGCATTCGAGGCGCTACACGCCCGCACGCTTGGTTTCTCCGCCAGCGAGCCGATCCTGGAGGTCGTGCGGGCGTTCATCGAGGACGATCTGGAGGCGACCAAGGCGGAACGTGGCTAAATAGCAATGTTGGAAGCGATGTTTTTGCCACACTGGCACCCCAATCGGAGATGAATTGTTGCGTGGGACCGGGTCCGGTCCCAAAACACGCTTACTCCTCTCTTTTTCGGCTGGACGTCTCGAATGCCGCCACCTCCCGGCAATTCCACATTTGCGGGCCCCGAAGACGCCCGTCTCGTAGGGGAAGTTGCGTCCACCGCCGATGAAATCGGCCCAATCAACAGGCGGGCACAGGTCCGCCGTCCCCGGCGGCCAATCGGTTCCGCGGTCATGCACGCTCCTCAGGTTTTGCGAGCGCTGGTCCGGGCCGACGAGATATGGCTGGTCGTTCTTGCGGCATTTCTGGGCTGTGCCACAGGCATCGCGGTTTGGCTGATGACGGAGACGACCCAGCTCATCCACGAAACTCTATTCGGGATCAGCCCGAAGTCAGCGCCTCAGTGCGATGGTGTCGCTCGATCCTCTGCGCACCGCTGCTTGTTCCGGTTGTCGGCGGCCTCGTCCTCGGCCTGCTGACACTGGGCATCACCCGCGTCCGTCCGCGGCGCACCGTCGATCCGATCGAGGCCAACGCATTGTTCGGTGGCAGGATGTCGCTGAACGGAAGCCTGATCGTCGTGCTGCAGACGATCCTGTCGAACGGCGTCGGCGCATCGGTAGGGCTGGAGGCCGGGTACACTCAAATCGGATCGGCGATTGCGTCGCGCTGGGGTCATGCGTTCCGGGTCCGGCGCAACGATTTGCGGCTGCTGGTGGGATGCGGTGCGGCCGCGGCGATCGCCGGCGCGTTCAATGCTCCGCTCACCGGCTCGTTTTACGCATTTGAGCTGGTTATCGGTACTTATACCTTGGTGTCGTTTGCGCCGGTGGCCGTCGCTGCGCTGGTTTCTCAGGCCGTCGTGCAGGCCCTCGGGGGCTCGATCTTCGATCTGACCCCTCAGGTACCCGGTCATGTCGACCCCCTCGACTACATCCCCATCCTCGCACTCGGCATGCTGTGTGCCCTGCTCGGCATTTCCATCATGCGCGGCGTCACCGTCACCGAGGACCTGTTTCGCAAGAGCGGCGTCCCGGTCTGGCTACGCCCCTCGATCGGTGGCCTGGCGATCGGAACCCTGGCCTTGGTGACACCAGCCGTTTTGTCGTCCGGACACGGAGCGCTGGGGATCACCTTCGAGATACATGATCCGTTGCGCTGGGTCGTGCTGCTGGTGATCCTCAAGGCGACGGCCTCGGCGATCTCGATCGGCTCGGGGTTTCGCGGCGGCCTGTTCTTCGCCTCGTTGTTTCTGGGAGCGCTGCTGGGCAAGGCCTTCGCCGGCGCGTTGGCGCTGGTCAGCACCACCCATGCAATCCCGCAGGAGGTGTGCGCCCTGGTGGGCATGAGTGGCCTCGCCGTCGCGATTATCGGCGGGCCGCTCACGATGGGGTTTTTGGCGCTGGAGGCGACAGGCAGCCTGCCGATGACGGTGGCGGTCCTGGCAGCCTGCGTGGTTTCCTCGCTGACCGTGCGGCGCACATTCGGATATTCGTTCGCGACGTGGCGGTTCCATCTGCGCGGGGAGGCGATCCGTAGCGCGGTTGATATCGGCTGGATGCGAAACCTCACCGTCGGGCGGATGATGCGGCGGGAAATGCGCACGGTGCGGGCCGACACACCGCTGAGCGCATTCAAGCGCGACTTTCCCCTTGGCACCTCACAGCGGGTGATCGCCCTGGACGAGGACGACCGCTATGCGGGGATAGTGCTGCTGCCCGAGGCACATGCCGATGCCGACGACGACCACAAGGTGCGGGATATCGTGCAACACGCGGAGACAGTGCTGCTGCCGCAAATGACCATCAAGGAAGCGGTAGCGATGTTCGAGAACGCCGAGAGCGATGCGCTGGTGGTGGTGGATAACGCACAGGGCCGGCATGTGATCGGACTGCTGACCGAGCAATACGCGCTACGCCGATACAGCGACGAGCTGGACCGGCGGCGGCGGGAGTTGTCAGGGGAGTAGGATACCGGAGGCGTCGACCGGGCTGGCCATCCACGGATTTCGCGAGTTCGGCACCGCGAGCCATGGATGGCCAGCCTGCGCCGACCATGACGTCGGGTAGAAGATGGGGGCCGACCATGACGCGTTGGGGCGGCAGTGCCTAGACTGCAGCACTTGTTCTGCGGCAGGTCCTAAGCTAGGTCAAAGTGCTAGAACTCGATATCCAGTTCGTCGATCTGCTCAGGCTCCTTTTGGGCAGCGGCGAACCATTCCTTCATTTCGGGCCACGCCATGATCTGCCTGCAATAGCGTTCGCAGGCGCCTTCCATCGCGACGTCATAGCTACGGAACCGCGTCACGACCGGTGCATACATGGCATCGGCGATCGTCGGCTTCGCCCCGAACAGCCACGGCCCTTTCCACACGGTCAGGCATTCGCGCCAAATCTCGGTGATCCGGTCGATGTCCGCCTGCACCGCCGACCACACCGCGAAACCGGGCCGGAACAGCCTCAGGTTCATCGGCAACGCTTCGCGCAGCGCCGAAAATCCGGAGTGCATCTCGCCCGAGATTGACCGGCACCGCGCTCGCGCCGCCCGCTCGGCTGGCAGCATTCCGGCGTTGGGGAACGTTTCGTTCAGATATTCAGCTATCGCCAGGATGTCCCAAATGACTACATCGTCGTGCATGAGCGCCGGAACCCGAATCGAGGACGACTGCATAAGCAATTCTTTGCGATTCATCGGGTCGTCTGGATCGGCGACTTGCTCCTCGAAAGCCAGTCCGGAGAGGCGCGTAAGAAGGTATCCCCTCAGTGACCAGGAGGAGTAATTTTTGCTGCTTATCAGAAGCGTGGCTCCTGCCATGGTGACAAACCCCCGAACGTGCTGGCATGTTGCACCGCAAGATAGCAACATGTCCGCCGACAAGGCGAGCACTTGTGACAACCTATAATAGTCCACTGACAGGGGACGCGTGACCAAGCGGGCAATGATCTACAAAATATATCAGGCGCAAGCCGACCTGCTTTACCCCGCGCGTCAACTGGGCCGCTTCGGTGCGGGCTTGGTTCGCGCCATGGATCTGGGCGATTTCATGCCAACGGCGCTGCGACAGTTTGGCGCGGCTTGTACCTTGCTGGCGGAAAGCGGGCTCACCCATAGCAGGCCGGATTATGGCTTCGAGTCCACCACGATGGGCAATGACGTGGTGAAGGTAACCGAGGAGTCGCGCTTTGAGACGCCCTTCGGCACGTTGCTACGATTTCGCAAGGATACCGATGTGGTGCAGCCCAGGGTGCTGGTGGTGGCGCCGCTGTCGGGACATTTCGCAACGCTTCTGCGTGGCACCGTATCGGTGCTGCTGCCGGATCACGATGTGTATATCACCGACTGGAAGAATGCTCGGGACATTCCCCTGTCACACGGCACGTTCGGGTTCGACGAGTATGTCGATCATCTGATCCGCTTCATGGAGGTCATGGGCGAGGGCGGCCACATGATCGCGGTGTGTCAGCCCGCTGTCGCCGGCCTGGCCGCCGCCGCGGTGATGGCCGAACACGGAAACCGGGCACAGCCGCGCAGTCTGACGCTGATGGCCGGCCCGATCGACACCCGGCGGAACCCGACCAGGGTCAACGAACTGGCGAAATCCCGCCCGATCGAGTGGTTCGAGGAGAAACTGATTGACAAAGTTCCTTGGCGCTACAGGGGCGCATTCCGGCGCGTTTACCCGGGGTTCCTGCAGTTGACGGCGTTCATGAGCATGAACCTGGACCGTCACATCAATGCCCACATCAGCCAGTTCCGCGCCCTGGCCTGCGGCGACGTGGTCGCAGCCGAAGCGCACTCGAAGTTCTACACCGAATACAATGCGGTGATGGACCTGCCTGCCGAATTTTACCTGGAAACCGTCCAACGCGTTTTTCAGGACCACGATCTGCCGCTCGGCAAGCTGACCTGGCACGGGGAGAAGGTGAAGCCGGAGGCGATTCGGCGCACCGCTCTGCTGACCGTCGAGGGCGAACGCGACGATATCTGCTCGATCGGCCAGACCATGGCAGCGCTGGACCTGTGCTCCGGTGTCCGGATCGGCCACAAGCGCCATCACCTGCAGACCGGGGTTGGGCATTATGGCGTGTTCAGCGGATCGCGTTGGGCGCGAGAGATCTATCCCAAGGTTCGCGCCATGATCGAAGTGACGAACCATTAAGAGCGCCCGGTTCGCGCTGGTCCCGCATCACGCAATCCGGTCACGGTGACGGCGGTCGACGCCCTGTCCGTGCGTCGAGGCGAAGCCGAGCGGCTCTGGCTGGTATTTGCCGGACTGATGCTGGCGCTTCTGTTGGCCGCTCTGGACCAGAACATCGTGGCCACCGCCTTGCCACGTATCGTCAGCGATCTTGGCGGACTGGCCCATTTGTCCTGGGTTGTGACGGCGTTCCTGGTCGCGTCCACGATGACAACGCCACTGTATGGCAAGCTCAGCGATGTTTTCGGCCGCAAGCCGGCGTTCTTCGTATCAATTCTGATTTTCCTCGCCGGTTCAGCGCTGTGCGGCCTGTCGCGCAGCATGACAGAACTGATCGTGTTCCGAGCGGTGCAGGGACTGGGCGCCGGTGGTTTGATCACACTGTCGCAGACGGTCGTCGGCGATCTGGTCTCGCCGCGGGAGCGTGGCCGATACCAGGGTCTATTTGCCAGCGTGTTCGCGGCATGCAGCGTCGCCGGGCCTTTGCTGGGCGGGCTCATAACCCAGGCGCTGTCATGGCACTGGATCTTCTACGTCAATCTGCCGGTCGGCGCAGCGGCGATGGTCATGATCGGCGTTGGCCTCAAGCCGCACGCCAGTCGAGTCTCGCACAGCGTTGACTACCTCGGGGCGCTGTTGCTGAGCGTGGCGACCTGCTGCGGGCTGCTTGGGCTGAGTTGGGGCGGCAACAGTTACGCCTGGTCATCGCAGACGATCCTGGGGCTAGGCGGTGTCGCCGCCGTATCCATCGTGCTACTGGTCGCCACCGAACGGCGGGCGGCGGAACCGCTGTTGCCGCCGCGATTGTTCCGCAGCCGGGTGTTCGTGCTGAGCGTGCTGGTGGTCGGCCTGGCGGCGATGGGGCTGTTCGCGGCGGCCGTCTTCCTGCCGTTGTATTTCCAGCTTGTGCAAGGCGCGAGCCCGACTACGGCGGGGCTGCTGATCGCACCGATGATGGGCGGCGTGATCGTGGCCTCGGTCGGAGGCGGCCGGCTGGTGTCGTATACCGGGCGCTACAAGTTGTTGGTCACCGCCGGCCTGCTGGCCGCCGCCGTGAGTTTCGCGACCCTGGCCGTCAGCGCATTGACCGGCGGGGGCGTGGCCACCGGCGAGGTCACACTGATCGTGCTGGGCCTTGGCATCGGCGTCACGTTTCCCAACCTGACCACGGCGATCCAGAATGCGGTGGACAGGGCCGATCTGGGGGCGGCTACCGCGATGTCGGCATTCTTCCGCTCCCTGGGTGGCGCCATCGGCGTGGCCTTGTCCGGCGCCATCCTGACTGCTCGGTTGCACACGCTGATGCCAGCTGGAATCGGCGGCGAGGGTCTGGACCACATGCCGGCGACGGCCGACGCGGCCGTGGTGTTCGCTTATCGCCATGCGCTCGCCACCACGTTTCTTGCAGGCGCGGCGGTGGCCGCGGTCGCATGTCTTATCGTGGCGCTGTCGCCCGAGCGGCCATTGGGCACGCGGCGCGGATGACCCGCGTCCGCTGTTATGACGTACTGATATACCTGTGCAAACCCGCGCTTCCACGGCGACGGTTCCGGCGCTAAACCCCGCGTATGTCTCTCCTCGTCATCTCGGGCGCGGTCATTCGTATGGGGGGCCGTACGCTGCTGAACGAAGCCGACCTAACGATCGATCCCGGCCGGCGGATCGGCCTTGTCGGCCGCAACGGAGCCGGAAAGTCCACCCTGTTGCGCGCCATCGCCGGCGAGATCGCCCTCGACGGCGGCGATATGCGTCTGTCGTCGCGTGCCCGTATCGCCACCGTCCGGCAGGAAGCACCCGAGGGACCGATTTCCCTGCTCGACACCGTGCTGCAAGGCGACCCCGAGCGTCTGGCACTGCTGGCAGAGACCGAGACGGCCGACCCGCACCGTCTGGCGGAAATCCACGACCGGCTGGTCACCATCGGTGCCAACTCGGCCCCTGCGCGGGCGGCAACGATCCTGGCAGGGTTAGGGTTCGACGAGGCGGCTCAGAGCCGTCCGGTGGCGGAGTTCTCGGGCGGATGGCGCATGCGCGTCGCCCTCGCTACCGCGCTGTTTGCCAACCCCGACCTGCTGCTGCTGGACGAACCGACCAACCACCTCGACCTTGAAGCGACGATGTGGCTGGAAAGCTGGCTCGCGCGTTTTCCTGGCGCGGCGCTTGTGGTCTCTCATGACCGTGGCTTGCTGGATCGCGCGGTGAAAGCCATCGCGCATCTGGACAAAGGCAAGATCTCGGTCACGCCCGGCGGTTTCGACGAATTCGTCCGCATCCGTACCGAACGCGCGATGCAGCAGACGCGTGCTGCGGAGCGGGTCGCGGCGGAGCGGGCGCATATTCAGTCGTTCATCGACCGCTTCCGCTACAAGGCTTCCAAGGCCCGGCAGGCGCAGGCTCGGATCAAGGCCCTGGAACGCCTGCCGCAAATCGAGTCGGTGATCGAGGATGCTCCGACCCGCTTCAATTTCCCTGAGCCGGCCCGAATTGCGCCACCGATCCTGGCGCTGGAGCGGGTCGATATTGGGTATGGCTCGACCAAGATTCTTCGGAACGTGTCCCTCAACATTGATATGGACGACCGGATAGCCCTGCTGGGAGCCAACGGCAACGGCAAGTCGACATTGGCGAAACTGCTGGCGGAGCGTCTGGCGCCTTTGTCGGGGGAGGTTCGCCGGGGTCCGAAGCTGAAGGTCGGCTACTTTGCCCAGCATCAGACCGACGAACTGGTCGTTGCGGAAAACCCGATCGACCACATGGCGCGTGCGCTACCAAATGCGCTGCCGCCCAAACTGCGTGCGCAGTTGGCACGGTTCGGGCTGGACGCGGATCGTGCCGAAACCCCCATCGCCAACCTGTCGGGCGGCGAGAAGGCACGCTTGCTGCTGGCGTTGGCCACGCGCGACGCGCCGCAGCTTCTGATCCTGGACGAGCCTACCAACCACCTGGATATCGACGCTCGCGACGCCCTGGTGAAGGCGTTGTCGGATTTTCAGGGAGCGGTGCTGCTGATCACCCACGATCCACATCTGGTGGAACTGGTCGCGGACCGGTTGTGGCTGGTCGGCGACGGGACGGTGAAGCCGTTCGACGGCGACCTCGACGACTACCGCACGCTGCTGGTCGAACGGGCACTCCCCGCCCCAAGACCGGGTGCCGTGACCCGCAAGGACGACCGGCGGGAACGCGCTGAAGCCCGAGCAGCATTGGCGCCGATGCGGAAAAGGGCTCAGGACGCTGAGAAACGCATCGCCACGTTGGCCTCGGAACGGGCGAAAATCGAGGCCAGATTGGCCGACTCGGCGATCTATGCTCCGGGGCGGGCGGCGGAGGTTACCGCGGCGAACACTCGCCTCGCCGCCATTGCCAAGGAATCCGCTGCCGCCGAGGAAGCTTGGCTGTTGGCCGAAGAGGCGCTTGAAGCGGCATCGTAGCTGGCGATATCACCTTGGGCATAACGTGATTGCGGTGGTTGCATCGGGAACCAGCGCAGAGAACTTCTGCTTGGCAGCGATTCCACCGCCGACCGAGCGATGGATCGTGTAGATCCCGGTTTATTGTCTACGTAATGATATCCTCGCCGACGGTGGTAGTGTCGCGAATTCGAGCATCGGGATTGTCACACGAAGCCCCGCCGAGATTGATCTGGGTAGCGGTCTACCGCTTGGAATCAAACGTGTAGATACATATATGTAGATATAAAGCTACGGGCACTGCAACGATTGGGAGGTTCCTCGCTCGCAGCGTCGCCTGCCTTGCGAGTGGGACTCCCTGGCCGGTTAGTGCGCTGTCCTCGTCCAATTCGAAAATGAACCCTGATGAGACGGAAATAGCCGAAACCCAAGGCTCGGGTACCGGCTGGATCTAGTTTCGGCGTCTGCCTTCCCCTTCGCGGTTAATATTGTGGTTGGTCAAGCCTTGCTCACTGGCCCGTCGCCGCGGTTTCGCACGCACAAACGTGCTCTGGTTCAAACGCAGGGAATGAGGTGCGCAGCAGAACCGCTCTCGTCGCCAGACCGGATACGCCGAGCACCTTCCTGTACCGAACGGCGATATTAGCCCACTGACACCGAGATAAAGCGCAAAAGCTCATGGTGCGACATTGGCTTTTCGAGCACGGTCATCACGCCCAGACTGGCCGCCTTGCGCTCGACCTCTGGATCGTGAATGCCCGTTATCAGTAGAGCCGGAATATTCACGCCCCGTTCCGACAGACTTTCGATCATCTGCAACCCCGTCATCCGGGGCATGTTCTGGTCGACGACCAGGCAGGCCAAGCGGTCGAGCCGCGCCTCGGAAAGGAAATCCATGCCGGATCGGTAGGTCTCGACCTGATAACCCATCGTTTCCAGCAATCCACCGAGGACATCGCCCACATCATCGTCGTCGTCGATGACTGCCACGATGCTCGCACTGTCCCTATCCATAGATCATCCTCTCAAACGATCGCCGCCGAGACGGCATCGGATCCAACCCGAGCTGATGGTAGCCCGCCCAGGAAAGGTGAATAAGCCTTAAAGAAGCGGATCACTTGCTATTGTTAGTATCAAGCGATAGATAAGCGTGGCTGGGTGATGCGAATCGGCCGGGTTAACACGAAATAAGCTTTGTCACGCTAGCGTCCCCGCCCCCGTGGAGCTAATCGTTTGAAAATGTGTCCTTTGACATGCAATCCAAGGAAGAATCAAGCGCGTGACAACGGTCCAACGGGACGGTGCTGCAAGGTGGCCTTTATGCCCTCGGGGGCCAGCATGACAGGGTCTTGCTACTCCTAATCGCTAGGTGATGGAATTGTCTGAAAATTTAAAACTACGACTGAGAATCTCGCGGGCGAAAGCCAACAAGACAGAGTGGTCCGAGCGACAAATCCAGCGGCCGGCAGCGATACCGAGCCGGGCGATGACGCCGAATCGCAGATGCGAAAAGCCCTTGGCCTGCTGGGTGAAGGGGCACGTCATCGATCCGACCCGGAACGGTCTGAGCAGCCGCATCGGGGGGGCGATCGGTTCAACGGTGGGTTGCACCGGCGCCGATTTGTCCAGGATGGAGATATTCCAGTCACCGTGCTCCGGCGCGACCAAGGGCACGATCTGCCGGCGCATCGCGGAGCCGCTTCCGTCGTCCCGCCTACGAGCAGCCGATTGCAGCGCACCGAAGCGGCGTTGGCCGCGGAAACCGCCGCCCGCGAAAGGGCGGAGCGGTCGCTCGCCGAGGTGCAAGCCCTCGCACATGATTTGCGGACCAAGATCGGCCATGCCGAACTCGCGAAGAACGAAGCCGTCGAAGCCCTTCAGCGCGAGCGTGACGTGATCGCCCAGTTCAGGGCTGATGCGCGCGCGTCGGAGGAGCGGCTCCAGGAGGCTCTCACGCAGACTCGGGGCGCTGAACAGGCCGTGCAATGCTATGAGAACCAACTCGCCGACGAACGTCACGCGCGCAAGGCGGCCGAGAAGGCGCTCAAGGTATCGGAATCCGCACGTGAGACGGCGGAACAGCTTGTCCGGGCCTTGTCGGAAGAAACTCCGGCGCCTCACCGAGTGGAAACGACCCGGCGGCCTCATGCAGAACCCGAAGTCATAGCTGCTACTACCTCCCGTCGGCCGCGCGCGCCGGAGGCGCCCGCCGTGGAACCCGAACCGGTGAAATGGTGGCTCAATTCAAAGCCGGCCGGAAAGCGCCGTTAGAATTTCCTCGTCCACCCGGGCCATCGGCAAACATGCTTGGTGTACGAATCGGTGGACATTTGGCACTGTCGTGCGGGGCGCGGGGCGTGAGCAACTGCGGTCGCAGGGAATGCTTGAGACACGATATCTTTCTCCACGGGAGACTGTGATGGGGAGCACGGCCCGTTAGTTTGCTTTTCGACGGCAACTTGCAGCGGCGCGCAGTAAATGTCATGTCACACACGCGATTGTACGGTTCAAACCGCTCCTTGCCGTGCCATTGGTCTAGTTTGTGAAAGGACAAAGGAGACGACGCTCTTGCGCGCAGGACTGTCGCACGCTAAGTCGTGACTCGATGGAACGCTAGGCATCAACTTTCCAAAATTTCGCCGGGCGGCTATCACGGCAGTCCCCATCGAATGGTCGCGCGGGTTCCGGATCGGAGGGAACTACGGTCTAATTCCCCGGCGTGGGCGAAAGGCACACTGGGCCGCGGCATGCACACCCAACGCGTCAAACCGTTCGGCACTTGCATCCAATGCGGCGTGAGTTGGTCGGGCGGCGTCCGAGCTGAGAATCAATGGGTCGCGGAAACAAATGTCCAGTAACAGACGTAAGGAAGTCGCCTCAACAGACCGTCATTCTGGGATTTTTGAATGTCAACACTGTCTGTGAGGCGTGCGAACCAGGCGTCTCGCCTGTCGAGGTACATCGTGCGGGCGCGGGCTAAGTTTAGTGCTACTCAAATGGACGCGGGGAGTGTGGCCGCGCTCCGCGTCATGTTTTCCGATTTAGCCCGGTCCGCGGCGTTTCGTGTCAACCGCGGCGCCCGGAGCGTCCCTCACTGGCGGGACGTCTTTGCCGTACCGGTCTTTGAAAATCGCTTCATGCAGCCCGGTGTCCTGTTCATCGGGTATATCGAAGCCGGTCTCGGTCTGGGTGAATCACTACGAGGCTTGATACGCTCGGTCGCCACGACGCATTTGCCTTTCGCGCTGTATCCATTCAATTCGGGTGTTGAAACCCGCTTCATCTCGCGTTTTGCCGCCGATCGCTACGATCTCAGACGCCGTTATCGCGTCAATGTCATCGAAATGTCACCCGATCAATTACCGATGATGTTTCGTGAAGTTGGTCGCTGGAAAACGGCGCACAGCTATAACATCCTGCGGACATATTGGGAGTTGCCTCAGGCACCGTCGGAATGGGGCCCTATGATGAAAGGCATCCATGAGATCTGGGTGCCCAATGAATTTGTCGGGAATGCTTTCCGCGAGATATTCAGTGGTCCCATCAGCATTGTTCCGCCTTGTGTGGAAATCAACACACTCTGCGAGTTCGGACGAAAGCATTTCGGCATGGATTGGGACAGGTTCTATTTCATGTTCTCGTTCGACTACTTCTCGTATCCCGCCAGAAAGAACCCCCTCGGCGTCATGCGCGCGTTCCAGCGTGCCTTTCCTGATCGGACTGAAGATGTCGGCCTGGTCATCAAGTCTACGGGCGCGACCGATCGTTATCCGGAGATCAGGTCGGCGATTTTAAGGGCTGCGGAAAACGACCCGAGGATCAAGGTGGTCGACCGCATGTGCTCACGCGATGAGATGCTATCGCTGATCCGCGAGAGCGATTGCTATGTATCGCTCCACCGCTCAGAGGGATTTCGGATTAGGGATGGCCGAAGCGATGGCGTTCGGCAAGGCTATTATCGCCACCAACTATTCCGGAAATACCGATTTCTTGACGGAGCACACGGGCTTCCCGATTGCCTATACTTTGCGCTCCGTCGACGACGGCGAATACATCTTCTCAGACGGTCAAAGCTGGGCGGAACCAGACGAGGCTGGCGCGGCCGCGGCAATGCAACAAGTATTCTGTGACCGAGGAGAACAGCGACGGCGGGCCGAAGCTGGCAAGGCCTTTGTGAAGGGTCGCTACGGGCGAGAAAATGTCGGGCGGATCGCGAGTTGACGTTTGGAGGACATCCTCCGGTACGAGGCTATAGGAGCTCAGAGCGGCGCGCACGCCCCCACGAGCCAGTCCCGCGCATCATGGGAGAGAGCCGGTGCCACCTCCCGCAGCACACGAGCGTGATAGGCGTCGAGCCACGCCCGCTCCGGCTAGCGCGTCATCAGCGCCGGGTTCAGCAGGCGGCGATCGAACGGCGCGAGGGTCAGGGTTTCGAAGCGCAGGAACGGTTTCGTGGCGTCGGGCAGAGCGGCCGGCTGCGACCAGCAGCAGGTTCTCCAGCCGGATGCCGTAATGGTCGGGCAGATAGAACCCCGGCTCATTCGACAGGATCATGCCCGCGGCGATCGGCACCGGCCGGGCCAGCCGCGAGATGCTGACCGGCCCCTCATGCACGGACAGGTAGCTGCCGACGCCGTGGCCGGTGCCATGGTCGTAGTCCAGGCCGACCTGCCACAGCGCGCGGCGCGCGAACGCGTCGAGATGCGCGCCGCCCACGCCCTTCGGGAAACACCGCGTGGCCAGCGCGATATGGCCCTGCATCACGCGGGTCACCCGGTCGCGCACGCTCGTCCGGCGGCGCGCCGGGGCCGGTCCAGACCGTGCGCGTGATATCGGTGGTTCCGTCCGGATACTGCGCGCCCGGAGTTGATCAGATAGACCTCGTTCGGCTTGATCGAGCGGTTGGATTCGTCGGTCACCCGATAATGGATGATCGCGCCATGCTCGCCGGCGCCGGAGATCGCCGGGAAGCTCTCGCCGCGAAACCCGTCGACCTGCACGGCGGAACGCCAGCAACGCTTCGGCGGCCGACATTTCGGTTTCTGTGCCGGTGGGCGCGGCACTCGACAGCCAATGCAGGAAGCGGCAGACAGCCGACCGCATCGCGCAGATGGGCGGCGCGGGCGCCCTGCTGCTCGCCGTCGTTCTTGCAGGCTTTCGGCAGCAGGCAGGGGTCGCTGCCGGCGGCCACCGTCGCGCCGGCCTCGCGAGTTGCTGCGCGAACCAGACGGGCGATCCGGCCGGATCGACCCGCACGGTCTTGTCCTTCAAGCCCGGCCAGCGCCGGCAGCAGCGCGGCGCGATCCGATGACCGAGACCGCGTTGCCCAGCCAGTGCCTGGTCTCGGCGGGCATTTTGGCGGGATCCATGAACAGTTCGGTCGCCGCCATCGGCATGGACCAGCGCGAAGCCGAGCGCGAAGGGGGTGAACGGCACGTCGCCGCCGCGGATATTCAGCAGCCAGGCGATCGAGGCCGGATCGGTCAGCACCGCCGCGTCCTGCTTCGCCTCCCGCAGCAGCTTCGCGACATCGGCGCGCTTGTCCTCCGACGACCGGCCGGCGTAGCGCCAGCGGATGCGGCTGGGCGGGCGCGCTGGGCGGGGCCGGCCGGTCGGTCCAGACCGCGTCGATCGGGTTGCGCTCGACCGGCACCATGCGCAGGCCCGCGTCGGTGTAGCGGGCGAGGCCTTCTTCGCTGATCAGCAGCGGGTCGTAGCCGATGCGGCCGTGCCTTCGGCGCGTGTTGGGCCAGCCAGGCCGGCGGCGGTTCTTCGGTGATATGCAGACGCTGCCACAGGCCGGGTCGGTCTGTTCGGCAAGTTGCAGGACGTAGCGGCCGTCGGTGAACACGGCGGCGGTCGCGGCCAGCACGACCGCCAGCCCGGCGCTGCCGGTGAAGCCGGTCAGCCAGGCCAGGCGCTCGGCCGACGGCGGGACATATTCGCCCAGATGTTCGTCCGCCCGCGGGACGATAAAGCCATCGAGGCCCTGCCGAGCCAGTTCCTGCCGCAGCGCTGATAACGCGGAAGCACTCATTTTCGACTCCCTCCGCATCGTTCATCTGAGTAAAATTCATAGCTTGTTAACCGGCCCCGCGCGTGCGCGCATGGCAGTTAGGCGTTTTGCCCAGTTAATCCGAGCGTCATGTGACTTATGTTGCGGTGCATCAAGACCCGGGGGCGCCGCCGCCACCCCGACGCCGCGTTCGACCTGGGTCTGTATGGATATTCGTCATGAGCGCTCACACCGCTGATTCCATCCTTCAAGCTGCCCAGCTTGAGCTATATCGACGCGCAATGGGAAGAGCCGAACCTGCGGGCCCCCTCCGCCGCGCTGCAGGGCATGCCGCAAGACAGGACTTGCCGCTTGGCTGTCCCGTCGCGTTGCCGCCTTCATTGCTTGGCGTCGGAACAATGAAGCCGCACTCGAGCTTTCGCGTCATGTCGGATCGCGAACTGAGCGATATCGGCATGAGCCGGTCCGATCTGGCGCGTGTGTTCGATCCGGCGTCCGGAGAGGAGCTGAGCTGGCGCGGCAGCCACACCTGAGGCGGCTCGCCCGGTATAGTCGGGCGAAACTACATCACGATAGTTCGTGAGTATCGAACCCTCATATGGGGCGGCGGAGCGGCCGAATGGGATTTGGGCCCGGAATGGGCGGCTTTGGGCGTGTTTGGTTCGTCCGCCACCTCAGGGTGGCCAATAATGTGCCGTAGCGAGCGCAGAACCGATGATCTCCGGCACGTATTGCCAGTCCATCAGCACCCAATACAGCGCCAGCAATACAACGATCCCGAATAATGGAACCGCAAACGCCCGGCTGCCGCGGATTTCCTTCCGGGGTGTCGGCATTCAGGAACCTCCAGCCACTCTGTCGCACCTTTTTGGCGCCACCAGACCGATGCGATACCGCAATGCACACACCTTGGTCGTCGATTGCGGCGAAATTTAGCACGAACTTTGCAACGTTCGCCAGATTTAAGATGGCTGCTTCACGTCAGACGCATGGATGGACGCGACCCGTATAGGCAAGGCCGGGACCTTCCCGGCCACCCCCAATCGCTACAGCTCACCTTTAGAAAGGACCTCCGCATCCTGTTCCTCTGAGCCCGTTATGATATTGCCAAAGAGTGTCGGGCGGCGCGTCGCCGAAGCCCTGGGAGCAGGCGTGGATCACGTCGAACTCGCGATCGTGCTGGCGGTGGACGGGTCGGCTAGCGTGACCTACGAAGAGTTCGGTCTGATCGCCGGCGGTATGGCCGTGGCGCTACGTGATCGGACTGTGGCGGCCGGCCTGATCGGGACGAGCGTGCTGGCCCTATTGTTGTGGTCGGGTGCCGGCCAGCAGGACATCATGACGGGCTGGACCCGGATCTTGACCGAGGCCGATTTGCGGGGATTTGCCGATGACGTCGAGAACATGCCGCGCACAGTCAAGGCGGGCACCACCGCGATCGGCGAGGCCTTGCTGGCGTCGCTGACGTTGCTGGCACAGGTTCCGGCGGTTCCCAAGCGCAACATTGTCAATGTCATCGGCGACGGACGATCGAACGACGGGATCGCGCCCGGGCCCGATTCGCGATCGCATGGTGGCGGCCGACATAACGATCAATGGCCTTTGCATCCTGCATGAGGAGCCGGACCTGCTCTCCTCCTACACCGACGAAGTGATCGGCGGTCCGGGCGCCTTCGCGGTCACGTGCCGCGAGTACAAGGATTTCACCGAAGCCATGCGGCAGAAGCTGATGCGGGAGATTAAGGGGCCGATCGTGTGACTGCGGGCGGCAGCGGGTGCCGGCTCTTGCCTCGCGCCATCCCCCCGCCTACCGTTTTTTGGCGTGGTTACACCCTCCAGGAGACTGATTTATGCCGCGACTAGGTTTTGGCGCCTTTCTCGCCCCGCATCACCCGATCGGCGAGCACCCGCTGTTGCAATTCCGTCGCGACCTGGATTTCGTCGAACATATTGACCGGCTTGGTTTCGACGAATTCTGGTGCGGTGAGCACCATTCCAGCGGTTGGGAGATGATTGCCTCGCCCGAGATGTTCCTCGCCGCGGCGGGCGAGCGGACGAAGCGGATCAGGCTTGGAACCGGTGTCGTGTCGTTGCCCTACCATCATCCATACAACGTCGCTCAGCGGATGGTGCAGCTTGACTACATGACCGGCGGCCGAGCGATTTTTGGTTCGGGGCCGGGTGCGCTCGCGTCGGATGCACATACCTTGGGTGTCGATCCGATGGTGCTACGCGACCGCCAGGATGAGGCGATCAGCATCATCCGCCGGCTGTTCAACGGCGAGCGGGTCACCGCGAAGAGCGAATGGTACACCTTGCAGGACGCGGCGTTGCAGTTGCGGCCGCTGCAGGAGGAAATGCCATTTGTTGTCGCCTCGCAGATCAGCCCGTCTGGGATGACGCTGGCCGGGAAGCATGGGATCGGCATCATTTCGATCGGCTCGATGTCGCATGAGGGTCTGCAAGCGTTGCCGACGCAATGGGGCTTTGCCGAGGCGGCCGCCGCCAAGCATGGCACGACCGTCGATCGCAAGAACTGGCGCGTCTTGCTGAGCTGGCACATCGCCGAAACGCGGGAGAAGGCTCGGGAGGAGGCCAAGCGTGGCCTGATGCGGCACCACAACGAGTACATCACCGCTACCTTGCAGCGCCCGGGCGCGAAGCCGTTCAAAACCCCCGATGATGCGGTGGATGCCACGGCGTTCTCCGACAGCGCGGCGGCCACTATCGGTACGCCAGACGATCTGGTCCAACGGATCAAGTCGGTGCTGGAGGTTAGCGGCGGCTTCGGCACCGTCGTCGGCTTCGTGCACGACTGGGCCAATCCGGAAAACACAATGCGCAGCTGGGATATGGTGGCGCGTTACGTGGTACCAGAGATCAACGGATACTTGTGCGAACTGCGACGATCGCGAGAATTCGTGGCAACCAACCGCGAATACTTCGATCGCGCCAAAGAGGCGGTGATGGCGAAGATTGTAGAGAACGATGCCGCGGCCGCAGCGCTCGCGGTCACCAAGTCCTCGATGTTGAGCGCATCCGCCAGCAACGCGATCGATTTCGACAAAGAGCGTGCCCGCGCCGCCGAGCGGTAGAAGGACCGGGTTTGCACGCGTCGACGGAGGTGCCTGGACGAAGCGGATCATGCCGAGATGGTCGACTGACTATCATCGACGATCCTAGAGAGATCCCCCTCCTCGTTCAGTCGACGGGCCTTGCCAATAACGCCTTGGCCCGAGCCATCGATGGGCCTTCGCGCCGCGTCATCGAAACCGTGCTCGGCAAGCGGTCCGCGATAGCGGACACTGACCTGCGGCTTGCTTGGAATGTCCGGGGGTTTCGCTCGGTCTTCAGTTCCATCACAATGGAGACCCCCCGGCGCACTTTCCGCCTGGTCATGCCGAAGAGATGATTGGGGGTGGCGCCACCCCCCGTCACAGGCAGCGTTTCAGTCGTCGCGTTTTCGCGTGCGATATCAGGGAACTGGTGGTCTGACTGAACAGCCCAAAAACCGTCTCGATGACAGACTGGTTGCCGAGGAAACTCGCAGCGACTTCGTTGCGGTTACCGAGATCGAGGGCGATGTCACGCGCGGCAAGACCGTGGGATCGGTCATGGCGACGAAGACCTTTGACGCGGTCGACGACGATTCTGACGACATGCCGCTGCCCACCGACCCGAAGACCGTCTTCCTCGGTGGCCTGTTCGCGCTCGCCTGCATGGCGGTCCTGTATGTCGCGGCGGAGATCGTTCTGCCGCTGATCCTGGCGATCGTCCTCAAGCTGCTGCTGCAACCATTCGTCCGCCTGCTGGAGCGCATTCACATCCCGCGCGCCGTCGGAGCGATTCTGTCGGTGCTGCTGGTTCTGCTGGCATTCGGCGGCACCATCAGCATGCTCGCCGGGCCGGCCGCTGACTGGGCGGGCAAGTTGCCGGACGCTATACCGAAGCTGCGAGACAGCCTCAGCTTCCTGCACGCACCGATCGAAGCCGGCGAGCGGATGATGAAGCAGATTCCCGGATTTGGCAGCGAACCCGGTGCCGCGCCGCAGGCGCCGGCTGTGAAAAACCTGCTGGGCGCCGTGCTGTCCGGTTCGGCGTCCGCTGACCTCGGGCCTGTTCACCACACTGCTGATTTTGTTCTACCTGCTGGTGTCCGGGGAAACCTTCCTCCGACGCATGGTCGAGATCCTGCCGCGGTTCAAGGACAAGCGTCAGGCGGTCGAACTGTCCCAGCACATCGAACGCGACGTTTCGGCCTATCTGCTGACCGTCTCCTGCATCAACGCGCTTGTGGGCGCCGCCACCGGTTGCGTTATGTGGCTGTGCGGCGTTGCGAACCCGGTGTTGTGGGGCGCGGTCGCGTTCGTGTTGAACTTTGTGCCGATCCTGGGCGCCATGGTCGGCATGGCGATCTTCCTGATGGCGAGCGTTGTGTCGCTCGGCGTTTCCTGGTGGGCGCTGCTGCCGGTCGGCTTGTATTTCGGCATTCACATTATCGAAGGGCGAGTTCGCCACTCCGATGCTGCTCGCCCGACGCTTCACCATCAACCCGGTCGCGATGATCCTGGCGCTGATCTTCTGGTATTGGATGTGGGGCGTCGCCGGCGCGATCCTGGCGGTGCCCTTGCTGGCGATCACCAAGATCATCTGCGACGATTTGCGCCCGCTGCGGGCGTTCGGGCACTTGCTGGAGGGTTAGCTTCTCTTACCCCGCCTTCGTCTCGATCATCTTCGCCAGATCGCCGACGCAGCGCAGCGCATCGAGTTCGCGCGTGTTGAACTTGATGCCCCACTTTTCCTCGGACGCCATGATGATCTCGATCTGCTTGAAGCTGTCCCAGCCCTTCACATCCTTTGCGGTCAGGGCGGGCGACAGCACGATATCGTCGCGCATGAACACGTCCGCGAAGATCTCGGTCAGGTCGCGGTAGATTTCGGCTTCAGTCGGCATGATGTTAGCCCTCGACCACATGGATGAACGTTTCGGCAGGGGTGAACGCCGCCAGATCCAGGATGTTGCGGTTGCCGCCGGCGTCGTCGGTTTCCATAACGGCAAAGCCGAGCCGGGCATAGTGATCCTTGACCATGGCGTTTTTTTTGGTGGGGATGTACTCGCCCACCAGCCGCCGCGCGCCCAGCTTCGCTGCTTCCTGAGCAATCAGGTTCAACGTCGTCGGCTCCACCTGTCGCCCCAGCACGCGGCAACTCATGAGCCAGGTGTCGATATACAGGTCATTTCCTTGGGGTTGGCCCCGAGGGCGCGATCGGCTGCAGGCGGCCGATGATGATGGCGATGATGCCGTTGTCGCCGAACCGGTCCAGCAGCCGAAGCTGCAGGCCGAAGGCGTCCGGATCGGCCATCACGGCGATGACGTCTTCATCCGTGTAGCGGCGGGTCGTCAGGTTGAACTGGTTGCTCTTGTTGATCAGCTGCACGATCCGCTGCAGGCCGATCCTGTCGAACCGCTTCCAGACCAGCTGCATCTCCAGCCCGCGCAGGTACGACGGGAGGTCGGTTACCGCCGCCTTCAGCGCATCGCGCGCCTTGTTGCCCTGGTATTGGCTGGTGCGCTCCCGGTCCTCGTCGGTGACGGACAGGCCCTCGAAGTAGCCGGCATCGGCCAGCGCCACCGGATAGCCCGTCGGATCGTCCGATACCTCCGGCACCGCGACCATCGGCAGTTCCTGGCGCACCAGGTTCCGCTCGAACGGGTTGTCGTCGATGAAGCACAGCGAATCGAGGCCGATATTCAGTTCCCGCGCGATGGCGCGGATGTTGTCGGCCTTGTTCGACCAGTTGGCGACGAAGCTGGCGATGTCGGGCCGGCCGCAGCACCATGTCGGGATGCTTCTCGAACGGCTCCAGCGCGTTGGCTTCGTCGTTCTTGGAGCAGACGGCGAGGATCACGCCGCGACGGCCGAGTTCGCGGGCGTATTCCTGGAACGCGGTGTAGGCTTCGCCGAGCGGGCTGCCCTGGCCGAGGGCGATGCCTTCCAGCCCGTCATCGCCGATCACGCCGCCCCAGACGGTGTTGTCCAGGTCCAGCACGAGGCATTTGAAGGAGCGGCCTTGCTTGGCCGCCAGCCAGCGGCCGACCAGATCGCCGTAGAGCGGGCCGGCGGTGGGCGAGACTTCCTGCTTGGAGCGGTGCCACAGCGCGGGATCGTGCCATTTGCCGATCCCGTCGCGGGCGGCGCGGTCATCGACGGCGAGAATGTCGACACCCTCGGCCTCCGCCATCGTGCGGATCGCACGCATTCAGCCGCGTTACGAACCATGCTCGCGACCCCGGCAGCCGATGTTCGTTATTGCCAAGCACCGGCAGATGCACCGGCAGGGCGGCCTGCTGGAGGATCGGACAGCGAAACGCTTCGCGCGCCAGGCGCCAGACCTCCCTGATCCGATCCTGCATCTCGTCGAGGGCCGCCTGCGCGGTCTCGGCATCCATTCCGGAGGTGACGCCGGCGGTCAGGTGGTAGGCATCCAGCGCGATGAGGACGGCGGTCGGCTTGAAGTCATGCAGCGGAGATCGCGCTTCCGACAGCTCCTGGCAGGTATTGCCCGTAGTCGTTCTCGTAGGTGTCGATCCAGATCCCGCGGCGCAGGCCGGCGGTGCGGATGCCGGGCAGGAGGTGCGCCAGGGTGGACGATCCGAGAACGGCGAGCCGGACCTTCTTGGTCGCCAGCGTCTCCGGCCCGTCGGGCAGAACACGGCGGACGGTTTCGTCCAGCGCGTTGGTCAGCACGAAATTCAACCGCGCATTGGCCAGCGCGACGGCGTTTTCCCAGGCAGCGGCCGGGTCGGCTGGCAGTGCGCGGAGACGCCGACGCCAATCGGGCACGCTCGGCAGCCAATGAAGTTCGGTCATGCACGCTCCGCGCTGGGATGGTATGGGCTGGGTATCATTCCGGAACGGATGGCTTCAACGGAAAATACCCGAACCACGCTGGCCACGGTTCCGTCCGCGACGCGATTCGGCTGGAGCTTTGTGACCGAAATGTTGCAAGAGGGCTCTATCCCCAGGTCGTCGGGGGCCGGGACTGTGCACACGGACATTACGCTATAAAAGCTGCCGAGGTAACGAAGGAATGTCGCGGATCTCGCCTCAGTTGCTCTGCTTCTCCTATCATAAGTCCGGGACGAGCCTGTTCCTGCACGTAATGACGAAGGTGAGTGACAATTCTGGGTCTCAGCCTGGTCAATCATTACGGCATGGTCGAGCGGCTCGACCCTGAGCCGGACATAGTTATGCTGCCGCATTCCCTGTTGCGCGGCCCGCCGAAGCGGCCGTATCGCGCCGTCCGGCTGATCCGTGATCCGCGCGATATCTGGGTGTCTGGCTATTTCTACCATCTGCATTGCGACGAAGGTTGGTGCCGCAATGTCCCGGTGGGTTCCGGGTCTCCTATCCAATGGCCGCAGGTGGACTATTCCGTCGCGCATCGGCCTGAGGACTGGAAACGGCGATATCTGGAACGGCTAAACGGTCAATCTTATCAAGCGAACCTGCTCGACCGCACCGTGGCGGATGGGCTGGACTTCGAACTGGAAGGCTACACCGCCTGGACCCTTGCATCAATGCGCGGATGGACACTGAGCGGCGCGGACGCGGTTGACGTGCGACTGGAAGACGTAATGGTGGACTTTGACAGCGCGATGCTGCGCATCTTTACTCATTTCGGCTTCACCGCCGATCAGAGTCAGGCCGCCTTGGATGTGGCTCGGTCGGAGGATATCCGCCGGATGGATGAGGCAGCCATCGCGGAACGGCCGCAGATTCGGTCTCGCACGATTTCCAGGTGGCGTGACGTGTTGTCGGCGCCCCAGGTTGCGCGTTTCGAGAAGCGTTATGGCGACTTGATCCGCGGGCTAGGCTACACGCTGGAGGGTACGATCCCAGGCGTCGCTCTGCAGAT
This sequence comes from uncultured Alphaproteobacteria bacterium, assembly GCA_963733925.1. Classification (GTDB taxonomy): domain Bacteria; phylum Pseudomonadota; class Alphaproteobacteria; order Acetobacterales; family Acetobacteraceae; genus Rhodopila. Next base: position 39,322 of record CAVTFL010000008.1, read on the forward strand.
CCCTACGAAGACAACGCCGGATGCCGGGATCAGGTTATCAGCCGATGGAATCTGCATTCGCCCGACGACGATCGGTCAAGGCATCTATAGCTTTGTCGTGCCACCAGGGAGGGGGGGCGTGTTGCTGGAATCGCGCGTTGGCACCCGCAGTGCATTGCGTGAGCCCGGTCTGGGCGTTGAACGGCGCTTGGGCGTGAAGGTCAGCCGCATCGGCGTTAGCTCCAATGCAGGTGACGTCGTCGTCGCCGCTGACGATCCGCGCTTGATAGCAGGTTGGCACGATGCCGAACAGACGGCATCGTCGCCGTGGCGGTGGACGGATGGCTCGGCGGAAGTTCCGTGGCATGGCGTCTCGGGGCCGGCGATTGTAACCGTTCGGTGCGCAACGCTCGAAGAATATGTGCTCGATGACCCGAAGATTCCGACAGTGCAATAGCATCCGCTCAAGGTGGTGTGAAGGTCGTCGCTTACGGGGAAAGCGTGCGCAGCATTTCGTTTGTTATCCGTTCGGCGTGGCTCTTCAGGGTCTGACTGGCCTCACTGGAGGTTTATCTGGAACAAGACGGAGCGGGTCGTGGAAGGAAGGCCAGCAAGTTCCACGGCCGACTGTCGGAAAACCTTACAGGTTCCATAACGGCTTCGTGATATACACAATTAACTAATTGAATACTCGAAAATTAGTACGTTGGCATGAAGATTGCGTATCAGCGATCACTTGGAAAGATCGAGCTTGTAAGGGTCGTAAGATGAAATTTTCAGGAATTGCGATTGGGCTTGCTGCTTCTCTCGCCGTGGGATCCGCCAGTGCGGCGACCATCTATGACACTATCGACGGTTACACATCGACGGGTGCATTTAAGCTTGGGGTTCTGACAGGATCCAATCTCACACACGACCCAATGGGTGATGAGTTCAATGTGGCTACGGCCTCGTCGATCTTGTCTGTGACGGTGGGCTTGGCGGACAGCCTCCTCAGCGGGTCCACAAACGATGGTGGGTCCGTTTTGGTCTATCTTGTTGCCGATAATGGTAGTGGTCTTCCGGCGACGAGCAGCGGTGTTAAGCTTTCGTCCCCCACCCTCATCGGTACCATTAGCGATAGCCAACTGGTGAGCGGTGGTGCGATTACGAATGTCACGGTAACCCCGAGCAGTCCTATCGCGGTTACTCCCGGGAACTATTGGCTTGAGCTAACATCCGGTACCGATACAAACAATGGCGGGACCAACCCCAACCAGACCACAGCGGAATGGGCGTATTTCGCCGATAGCAGCCTGATTGGTCCGACTGTCGGTTCGATCAGTTCGTTCGTTATCGGAGGTAACCCGCCATTCGAAACTTCAAACGGCCCTAACCTGGATCCCACCTTCGAGAATGTTTTTGGGGCGGAAATCAATACACCGGAGCCAGCCAGTTTGGCGCTTCTTGGAGCTGGTATAGCAGGGCTCGGCTTCTCACGCCGCCGCGCGGTGAAGTCAGCCAAGTAGTTATCCAAAAATGCCACCCGGCCCACCGAGAGTTCGCCGGAGAGCTGACCTCGTCGAAATCGCGATCCCCGCTCAGGCTATGCTTGGGCGGCGGCGAGAATTCCCGCCGGGCTATTCCGGGCGCGCCGCAAATCCGATCGGATCCAGGGAGGGTTCGGAGGCCAGCCAGCATCCAACAAAAGCGGCTGGCTTTTGCAACGGATCGCCAGGGGTGTCGGCTGGTGAACACCAGTCCGTTGATGAACGAAGCCGATCCGCGAGACGCCTGTTGGGGCAAAGACGGGGTCCCGCCAGCAACTCCGCTACCGTGTCCCACCACCCTTCGCTTGAGAGGGCGATCCGCATGAGGAATTCGACGCGACTGGGCTTTTACGAAAACGATGTTCCCGCGAGCGGCGGAAATGCATCGCCGCTACAGCGTGCGCAGATACATGTCGTGAATATCACCCAAGATCTTCGCTGTGGTCGGTTCCAATAGATAGTCGTGCCGCACATAGGGCACATCAATCATGCGAAGCTCATGCAATGTGCCCACGCACCAAGGTGGAACGAGGGACGAAGCATAACGGGCCTGGATTTCTTGGGACGCAAGGACAAACGGCTTTGCGGTTTCATCCAGCCGAATTGTGTTGAGGCACTTGCGCATCACGTCCAGAATAGCGTCTGGCACCAAACCTTCCTTGTGCGCGAGAAACCACTCCCGAAGAGCGGACGACGTTTCGCCGCCGCGCCGCACATGAATGGCGTTCAATGTGCGGATCAGTTCTGTATCAAGGATCGGGAGAGATTGATTGGGGCGGCCGGGGCCTGGCAGCGCAATATCAGGCAAACCGAGAAAGGATGCGAGAAAGTGGGCGGCGATGTCGAGGCTTCGCTCCATCAGGTGGCTGTAGCAAACAACCTTGACCTGAGGTGCGCCAAATACGGCGGAGAACCGGTCAATGACGGACGCATCGCGTAACTCTGAATTGTCGGTTCCCGTGAGATGTTTCGCCAAGAATTCGGGCAACGTGTCGGTATGTCCGAATTTCACGGTCTCCTGCCAGAGCGATGGCAGGCGTTCCGGCCACCGTCGAACGTAATACACTATCTGGGCGGGCGCGGCACCCAACAGCCGCCGCAATTGACCAATCTGTGCCAGGTCAAGTCTGGACAGGGCCTCACACGAAATGACCACATGGCGTGGTCGACACGCCAGGATTTCCCGAACCTGATCTTGAACCAGCGTCAGGTCACCATTTCGCATTGCCCATACGAGTTGCATATGGCTCGGGAGACCCGGTGCGGCGTTCCAGACTTTCGGAACGCAGATCCCGCATTCGGCCAGGACATCACGAAGCGTATCAAGCGTGATCTGAAGATAGGTCGTTCCCGTTTTGTGCGGACCGATGTGAACTATAAATTGCGTCAGGTTATTCTCCTACCGTTGGCTCGGCCAGCCACGAACAGCCGATGGGCCTCAAAATCTCGCAAGGTCCATTCTGTTCGGAAACAGTTTCCGGACTATCCGGGGCCCCAGCTCGGCTTCACACCTAGTGAATGAGTTCCTGATCCAAATTCAACAATCAAATTCGTTTCTGTGTATTCGATCGGACGTCAATTCAGGTGAGGTTACTTTGGTCACCTCCACTGAGAGCGCACTAAACAGCTATTACGTATCGGTACCGGTAATGGCCCGGATCAGCACTCGACCCAGCTCTCTTTGCCCGGGGCATAGCTCTGTCTCAAGTAAGGGGTTGCTCAGCAGAGCGGCCAGATCGTCGCCATCAAAGTAGCGTCCGATCTCGAGGCGACCGCGCCCAAACCCCCGCTGCACAGCACTAGCCCGACCCTATCGGCATAGGTTCCATTTCATGCCGACTCCTGCTCGTCACTCATCTCCTCCAGCCGGGCGTTAAGTTCCGCTCCGAGCAGCACCGCGTAAGCTGAGATATAGAACCATAACATCACGCCGACCGCCGCGCCGAGTGACCCGTATGTCGCGCCGAACGTGCCGATCCGAGACACGTAAAGCGACAGGAGTTCCGACGCGACGAGCCACAGCACCGTGGCCAGCGCCGCCCCGGGCTTGATGCGTGGCTGCGGAGGCGTCGCCCGGCTAGGGCCAAAGCGATAGAGAAGGGTGATGGAGACGAAAAAGAAGCCGATCATCATCGCTAGACCGGCAGCGTGGATCAACGCGCCACCATGGCGGGAAAGACCCAGGAAATCGATCGCCGCCGGCAGCAACACCAACACGCCGATCGCCACGATCGCGCAAAACACGGCCACGAGCGTCATCGCCAACCCGATCGCCTGAAACCGCAGGAATGGCCGCTGCTCAGTCACGTCGTAGGCGACATTGACGGCGGAAAGCACTGATTTGCTGCCGGTCGAACTGCTCCAGAACGTCAGCAAGAAACTGATCAGCAGGTGGATACTCAGACTACCGCTATCCTGTCTGGCCAGTTGATGGACCCGATCCTCGATCAAACCGAAAGCGGGTGGCGGCAGCAAGCCGGACAGCACAGTCAGTTGCTGCTCCGCGGTAACCGGATTCAGCACCATCCCGCCGACCGAGATCAGCATGCTGATCGCTGGGAAAAGCGCCAACGTCGCATAGAACGCACAGCCGGCAGCAGCCAGCGACATACGATCGGTGGTGCTGGCACGGAATGTCCGCCCGAGCAGGGCATGCCAGGACCGGTCGGTCCGAACCGAGGGCTGTTGGATGGTGTCTGCTCGCACGTGTCCTCGATTGTCGAACCAGTTCATGCATGTAGCGCCGGCGGGGCGGGTTTTTGACCCCTCATGCGAATTTCCTATTGCATGGGCTGGTACGGGTCCTAGATGCAACCCACGCAGCAACGCCCGTGCCTCGCGGCCCGTCAAGCGTGCTGCAATCGTTTGGTCGCTGGTTCACTCGACGGTTTGGTCAACTACGCTCATCGCCTGGATAGGTGAGCGTTCCCCGTGGGGAGGCCGAAAGCGATGCCTCCGAAAATCCCCCAATTCCTTGCGCAGTATCAGCCGGCAACGCCGTGTCTTGTGCTGGATGTGGAGCGCGTGAAAGCCAATTTTCGCGCTGTTTGCCGCGCGTTGCCGTTGGCGTATCCATTACGCGGTGAAAGCGAACCCCGCTCCTCAGGTGCTGATGCGGTTGGTCCACCTGAACAGCCATTCGATCCAGCAAGTATCGAGGAAGTGACAGCTTGCCTCGATCCCGGGGCGCGTCCCGAGGCGATCAGCTTCGGCAACACCAACAAGGAGGTGGCAGCGATCCGTCGCGCTCATGAAGCCGGAGTGACGATGTTTGCTTTCGACTCACGCGAGGAGTGGCGAAGCTCGTCCGCAAGGCCCCCGGCGCGCGAGTGTACTGCCGGATCCTGGTGGAGAATGAGGGCGCTGACTGACCTCTGTCCTGCAAGTTCGGCACGACCATCGAGAACGCTCGGGAATTGATATTGAGGGCCGGCGAACTGGGCTTGCATCCATACGGCCTTTCGTTGCACGTCGGCAGCCAGCAAACGACGACCCACGCCTACGAAGCCGCCATTGGCAAGGTCGCAATGCTGTTCATCGACCCGACCGAGGCCTGGATCAATCTGCGGGTGCTCAACCTGGGCGGGGGTTTTCCCGCGCGTTACCGGGAGCCGGTTCCGGAGACCAATCAATTCGGCGATGCGATCATGGCCGCGATGACCGAGCATTCGGGAATTCGTTCCCCGGCATGTACGGAGCCGGGTTGGTTAATCGTCGGCGACGCTGGCTTTTTCCGCCGAGGTTGTGTTGGTTTGCCGGCGTGATCGCAACGATCCGGTGCGCTGCTGGTGTGCCGACGGGTCCTGTGGGGATTGCCGGTCCAACGTGCGACGGGGCGGATATCCTGTATGAGACATCAAACTACAGGCTACCCTTTGGCATTGACTTTGCGGCGACCGGGTGGAGCTGTTGCCGGCCGGCGCCTATGTGACGACCTACGCCAGTACACAGTTCAACGGCTTCGCGCCGTTGGCCGAATACCAACATGTAACAGCTTTTTCGCTTTCGCTTCTCCGCGCCCGGCGCGAGGCGCGGTTAGCGAGCCCCTATCGGATCAACCCTGTCAACGGACTGGACGGGTCCGCTCCCATTCGCCGCGACATCCGGCCGGCGCGATAAGCCAACCGTCCCGCTTCGATTGCTGCCTTCATCGCGCGTGCCATTAGCACCGGATCCCTGGCGTGCGCGATCGCCGAATTCAACAGCACGGCGTCGCAACCCAATTCCATCGCGATTGCTGCGTCCGACGCCGTGCCCACCCCCGCATCCACCAGGAACGGCACCGTCACGTGCTCCATCATCATTGAGATCATCGCCGGATTCTGGATTCCTAAACCTGACCCGATTGGAGCGCCCAGCGGCATGATCGCCACGCAGCCCATATCCTCGAGCCGTTTTGCCGCGAGGGGGTCATCGGCACAGTAGACCATCACCTCGAACCCATCTTTGATCAGCGCTTCGGCAGCCTCGAACGTGCCCTGCATATCAGGATACAACAGTGGCGGCGGCCCGAGGACTTCGAGCTTCACCAGGTTCCAGCCGCCAGCTTCCCGAGCCAGCCGCAATGTGCGGACCGCATCCTTGGCGGTAAAGCATCCGGCGGTATTGGGCAGATAGGTATACCGCTTCGGATCGACAAAATCCTGCAGCATCGGCGCGCCGGCATCCGACAGGTTCACCCGCCGCACCGCGACGGTGACAATTTCTGCCCCACTCGCCTCGATCGCCCGCCCAGTCTCCTCCAAATCCTTGTAGCGGCCAGTGCCAACGATTAGCCGCGACGAAAACGTGCGTCCAGCCACCGTCCAGGTGTCGTCCGTCGCGTTTGCCACGTCCATAATCAGCCTCCACCAATAAAATGCACGACCTCCAACGAATCGCCGCTCGCTAGCCAGGTTTCGGCGTAGCGCGACCGTGGGACGATTTCTTCGTTGCGCTCCACTGCGACCTTCTTGGTGTCAAGCCTCAGCAAGACCAACAGTGCCGCAACGGACAGTGGCCCGTCGGCTTGCCCTTCAAAAACCTGGCTTTCACCGTTCAATGTCAGGGTTACAACGCTCTGCATTGACCTGAGTATGGTGCGGCGGGAGGGCTCCGGCAATGTCGGCGGACGACAAGGCAGACCCTACCGCAGCGTCGCTCCCGTCGCCTTCGCCACCGCTGTGATGACTTTCTGACAGGCCGCCTCGATTTCTGGGTCCGTGAGTGTCCGATCTCGCGGCTGGAACGTCACCTCGACCCCCAGCGACTTCTTCCCGCTTGCCATCCTATCGCCCTCATAAAGGTCGAACAGCGTTACGCCGGTTATCAGTGCCCGTTCCGCAGCCTTTGCAGCGCGCAGAACGCTGTCGGCGGGCACTCCGCCATCCACGATGAAGGCGAAATCGCGCCGTACCGGCTGGAATGTAGACAGATCTGGCGCCGACTTCCTGCGGCGCTTCGGATTCGCGACTGCGTCCAGGTTCAACTCGAACACCACCATCGGCCCTCGCAGGTCCAGTGCGGCGAGCAACCGCGGGTGGATTTCACCGAAATAGCCCAGCACTGTTTTGGGTCCCTGCCGCACCGTCCCGGACCGCCCAGGATGAAGGAAAACAGGTGCGTCACTTATCCCTTGTAAAGCCCCTGTCACCTGTAACCCCTCCAGAGGCACGTCGATCGCAGCCAGCAGTGCCCAGAGATCAGCTTTCGTGTCCATGACATCGACCGGACGCTGTGGCGTCAGCCAGTCGCGTGGCGTCTGTCCGCATCGTAGACCGGAAGCGACCAGTTTCTGCCCGTCCGGCGCATCGATGGAGAACGCCGGTCCGATCTCGAACAGCGCAACGTCCGGGGAGCCCCGCGCCGCGTTGCGCTTCGCCGCCAGTGCCAGCGTCACCAGCGGCGTTGGGCGCAGCTGGTCGAGATCAGCGGCGATGGGATTGATCAGGTGCAGGGGGTCAAGCGTATCGCCGAACCTTTCGGCGTCAGACCGAGCCACGAAGCTGAAGGTGACGCATTCCATGAGGCCGGAGGCCGCCAGCGCGCGGCGAGCAATCGCGGTGCGCTGCTGCCGGGCGGTGAGCGTCGCTTGCGGCACCGGGCTCTCGCGCGGCAGGGAGACGGCCGGAACGGCGTCCAGGCCACGCAGGCGCAGGACTTCCTCGATCAGGTCGTTCTCCGCTTCGATCGCAATGCAGCCCTCCGCTGCTTTCGCGGCCTTCGCCAGGTCAAGGATCGGCGATTGATCGAGGCTGACCGGTGCCGCGATGTCGTTACGCCAGGACGGCACTGCGACCGTCACTTGCGCGGCATCGCGGCGGCGGACCATGAATCCCAGGCGTTCCAGCGACTCCACCGCTTCACCGGCCGGAATGTCGGACCCACCGAAGCTGGCGATGCGGGCGAAGCGCATTGCGGCGTCACGCTGCCAGGCCGGTTGAGCGCCGGCCATGGTAACAGCACTGGGTTCGCCGCCGCACAATTCTAAGATCATGGCGGTGACTGCCTCGATCGCAGCCGGCATGATCGCGGAATCGAGACCGCGCTCAAACCGCTGGCGAGCGTCGGAGACGATCTGATGGCGCCGGCCGGTGAGCGAAATTCGGATCGGATCAAACAAGGCGCATTCAACGAACACCGAGGTCGTGGTTTCGTCGCAGCCGGTGGCCTCGCCGCCGATCACGCCGGCGATCGACTGTACACCAGCGGCGTCACAGATCGCGCAGTCCTCCTCATCGACGACGTAGTCCTTGCCGTTCAGTGCCCGCATCGTCTCGCCGGCACCGCGTCGCAACGTCAGCGTGTCACCCGACAGTTTTGCCACATCGAAAACGTGCAGCGGCCGTCCGATGTCGAACGTAAAGAAATTTGTGAGGTCGACCAGCGCGTTGATCGGCCGCAGCCCGATGAAGGTCAGCCGGTCTTGTAGCCATTTCGGGCTGGGAGAGTTCTTCAGGCCGCGAATGGTGCGGCCAATGATCCAGGGACAGGCTTCCGGAAATGCGATCTCCCACCGCGGTCCCCCATCAAACGCCGGTGGGATGATGGTGGGCGCAAATGGCTTCAGAATCCCCAAACCGGCCGCCGCGAGGTCACGCGCGACGCCACGAACCGAGAAGCAGTCGCCTCGATTGGGGGTGACACCAATTTCGATGACCGGATCGTCCAGGCCGGCATAGGCGGGATAGGACATGCCGATTGGGGCGTCGGCCGGCAACTCGATGATGCCCGAATGGTCATCGCCAAGGCCCATCTCGCGGGCGGACAACAGCATTCCGGCGCTTTGGACGCCGCGGATTTCGCCAACTTTCAGGGTGATCCCGGTGCCCGGGATAAACGCACCGGGGGTGGCGAACACTGCTTTCATGCCAGTGTGGGCGTTCGGCGCACCGCAAACGACAGAGACGATGCTGGTGCCCGTGTGCACTCTGCAAACACGAAGGCGGTCTGCGTTAGGATGTTGGATCGCTTCGATGACGTGAGCGACCCGGAACGACTCCAAGGCTTCGCCGCGGTTCTCGATACCCTCCAATTCCAGCCCAATTTGGGTCAGCGTGTCAGCGATTTGGTAGAGCGGCGCATCGGTCTGAAGATGTGTCTTCAGCCAAGAGAGGGTGAATTTCATTGTTCAGACCCCCTCGTGCAGCATCGTCGGCGACAGCGGGGTGAACCCGTAATGTAGCAGCCAGCGCAGGTCAGATTCGAAGAACGGCCGCAAGTCGGCGATGCCGTGCTTCAGCATGGTCACGCGCTCCACCCCCATGCCGAAGGCGAAGCCTTGCCACTCCCGGGGGTCGATGCCGCAATTCGCCAGGACGCGCGGATGCACCATCCCGCTGCCGAGGATTTCCAGCCAGTCGCCGCCGTGGCCGAGTTCGCCAGTCTTGCGGTCCCAGCCGATATCCACCTCCATCGAGGGTTCGGTGAACGGAAAATAAGATGACCGAAAGCGGACCGGCAGGTTCGAGATCGCGAAGAAGGTACGGAGAAAATCGATCAGGCAGCCTTTCAGGTGGCCGAGCGTTATGTTGCGATCGATCACCAGCCCCTCGCACTGATGAAACATCGGCGAATGGGTGGCATCGTGGTCCGCCCGATACGTGCGTCCTGTGACAATGACCCGGATCGGGGGCTCCTGCGACAGCATTGTGCGAATCTGACCTGGGGAGGTGTGAGTTCGGAGCACCAGCGGCGTGTTGCTGTCGCGGCCTGGAGGAAGATAAAAGGTATCATGATCCGCCCTAGCGGGGTGATGCGCCGGGATATTGAGAGCGCCAAAGTTGAACCAGTCGCTTTCGACGTCCGGGCCTTCGACCACGGTACAACCCATGGCGCCGAAGATAGCGCTGATTTCCTCCATGGTGCGGCTGATCGGATGGATCAGGCCGTTGTCCCGGGGGCGCGGCGGCAGAGTGGGATCTATCCGCTCTGACAGCAGGCGTGCGTCAAGCGCTGCGTCCTCGAGCGCAATCTTCCGGCTCTCGATCGCCGACGTCAGCACGTCCTTCAGACGGTTCAAAGCGGCCCCTCGCTCCTTGCGCTGTTCCGGGGGCGTCTTGCCGAGGTCGCGGAGCATACCGGTCAGGCTGCCATTGCGTCCGAGCACGGCGATACGGACGGCATCCCAGGCGCGCAGGTCCACGGCGGCGGCCAGCGCGGCATCGGTGGAGGTCTGCAGGGCTTCGAGGTCGTCGTTCATGGTTGAGTCCCGTACACGGAAAGGGCCGCCCGGTTCAGGCGGCCCCTTGTTCCTTGGTCGCGGTTCCGTTGGAAACCGGCGCTACGGAGGAAGTATCGGATTCATGCGCCGAATGGTGGCCACTCCGCCGGTCACGCTTCTTTGCGATCAGATACTAGGCCAGGGCGGCCTGAACCTTCTGCACGATTGCCGCGAAAGAGGCTGCATCGTCGTACGCGATGGCGGCGAGGACCTTGCGGTCCATCTCGATCCCGGCCTTTTTCAGGCCGTCGATAAATCGGCTGTAGGTCAGACCGTGCTCGCGGACAGCGGCGTTGATGCGCTGGATCCAAAGGCCGCGGAATTCCCGCTTTTTGACGCGGCGATCGCGGTATGCGTACTGCAGCGACTTCTCCAGCCGCTCCCGCGCGATGCGGTAATTGGTGGACGACCGGCCGACGAAGCCCTTGGATTGCTCCAAGACCTTCTTGTGGCGGGCGTGGGTGGTAGTGCCACGTTTGACGCGTGCCATGCTGCGTTCCCCTCCTTACGTGATGCCGTAGGGGGCCCATTGCTTGACGGTGATGCCGTCAGCGTGGGTCAGCACCTGGCTGCCACGGTTGGTGCGCTTGGCTTTCTGGCTGCGCGCACTCAGGCAATGGCGCTTCATGCCGGGTCCGGCCAGAACCTTGCCGGTCGCGGTTATCTTGAATCGCTTTTTGACCGACGACTTGGTCTTCATTTTGGGCATTTTGGTCTCCTTCTGGTTCGTGCCTACCCGCCCGGATCGGCCGCGCAGGGCAAACAGTCGCGGCCGGGCATGCCCTCCAGGCCCGGGTCTCGCAGACAGGGGCGGCATATAGCGGTGGTGGCGGCGGCAGGCAAGCACGGATCGTAGCAGCCGAAAGTAGGAAGTTGCCTGGCCCATGGTACGGGTTCAGCCGCTTCCGCGAGGACCTAGGCCAACATTGCGGTGCGGACTGCGCCCAGCTTGGAAAACACCGTCTCGATCGTGGCCCCGGGCGTGATCGGGAACTGCCGGGTGAACGAACCGGTCATAACGATTTCCCCAGCCTTCAGGCCTCTCCCATAGACGCCGAGCTTACCCGCGAGCCATACGATCGAATTCAGCGGGTTGCCGAGAACTGCGTCCCCCGTCCCCGTTGCAACCAGTTTGCCGTTGACCGACACCCGAGCCTCGATAGCCGCCAGGTCGGTAGGCAACGCCACCGGCGCCCCCAGGATCACCGTCTTCTGCTGCGCATTGTCCGCCAGAGCCAGCGCGATCTGCTCAGTGAACGGCCCCCGCGTTTCGATGATCTCAAGCGACGGATACACCACATCGATAGCCGCCCGGGCTTGCTCCAGGCTAGCCGTCCCGGGCAGATCCTCACGCAACCGCATGCAGAGCTCGTTCTCGAACCCCGGCGCGATGAGCTCCCCTGAGGCAAAAACATGCCCGGAGGGCTGGGTGTCCAGTACGCAGCCAAATACCGGCTCATGGAAGCCAAACTGCTGCTGGATCGCGCTCGCGGTCAGGCCGACCTTCCATCCGAGTTGACGCTCCCCGGCCGCACGTCGGCGCTCGATCAGCCCCAGCTGGACCGCGTACGCCTCGTCAACGCTGAGCTTTCCATAATACGCAGGGGGGAAGTAGACCCCCTGCTGCCGAGCCTGCCAAAACGCTTCGATCAGATCGGTGGTGTTCATGCTTCCCCCCTGGTGGCGCTTGTCACCTATCGTCCAGGCGCCTACCGTTTGGTTCTGATACTCAAGGAAACGTCGCCATGAAACTCCTCGTTGTCCAGGGGGCCGGCATGAATATGCGCGGCAAAACGCAGACCGAGATTTTCGGCACCATGACGCTGGACCAATACAACCAGCACATACACCAGTACGCGCGCGAACTGGATATCGAGGTAGAGATCTTCCACTCGAACATCGAGGGTGAAGTTATCAATCGCTTGTACGAAGCTAACGACAAGAGCTTCGACGGTGCGCTGGTCAATCCGGCCGGCTTCTCGCGCGGCTACCCGGCACTGACGGCGGCAATCAGTCAGGTCAAGTTTCCGGTGGTCGAGGTGCACATCTCCAACCCGGTGCGTCGCGGGCCGGTCTCGGATACGGCCACCGTCAGCCTCGGGATCGTTGCCGGCTTCGGTGTCCTGGGATACTACCTGGCCATGCGCGCGCTTCGAGACACGGCCAAAGGGACGTGATATTCGACGCGCAGTGCGCCGACCGGACGGCGCACAGCCGCCTCCGGTGTGGTGTATTCATTCTGGCGCTCGTATTGGCCGGCGTGCTTTGGGTCGCACCTGCCTGGGCCTTTGGTGAGCCGCCCGGCCCCGGCGAGACTGTTACCCAGTACCTGACTCCAAGCATTCTCCAATCTCTGTTTCCCGGCGCCGATCGTATCGGCGACCCCGGCGGCACGCCACCGGCGGCCACGGTGTACAAAGCCGACCGGCCGATCGGGTACGTCTTCTCAACTTGGGACGTAACGCGGTCCCGAGGGTTTGCCGACCGCCCTCTGGTATTGCTGGTTGGTCTGGGGCTCGCCGGCCGGATTACCGGTGCGAAACTCGTCCGCCATGCCGAGGCGATCGGGATCCTGGGCCTCCGCGATGAGGATTTTCTTCACTTCCCCGATCAGTTCACCGGCTACGATATCAACACCCACCTGCAAGTGGTACCGCGAACCGACACCCTCAGCGGCGGTGACACCAGGACAATCTCCCCCGAAAGTCGATGCGATCGCGCATGCAACTACGAGCTCTATTTTCATGAGCGATGCGATCGTTCGCGGTGCGCGCCTCGTGGCACGTAGCCGGGGCGTTCTGGCATCCGCCAGCAAGCACCTGGGCGGCATCGACATCGATCATTTTGAGCCCGCCGATTGGGGTGCGTTGGAGGCCGCCGGAGCGATTGCTCACCTGCATCTCGCCACCAAAGACGTGCTCGGAAAGTTACGCGAGCGGGGCGCTACGCATCTCGTTGGCGGCGATCGCGCGGCTGGCGCCGATGATCCGTTTCTGGATCTGTACGTGGCGCTGCTCACGCCTGCGAATATCGGGATCAATATCCTGGGTACGCAATGGTACGACAGGTACATGTATGCCGCAGGACGCGGTAAGGACGACCAGGTTCTGCTCATCGCCGCCAACGGCCGCTTTTCCGCCCTAGGTGCGGACTGGGAGAACGCAGACACGATCGCTCCACTTCAGCTCGTGCAAGGCGACAAGACGATCCGCCTGCCGGCCAAGGCAATCACCAGCCTGCCGTTCCTCCATTCCGACGGCACCCCGCCTTTGACCGAACGGGCCTTGGTTTTCCTTCCCGGCCAAGACGGGCTCGATCCCGCTCGTCCGTGGCAGATCCGCTTGCTTGTTCCGGGTGAAACAGCCGACGGCAAGCCCGTCTTCGCAGATTTTACGCTGCCATACCGATTGCCCGATAGTTATCTGTTGAAGCCGGCGACAGATTCCACCGCGGCCGAAAACGATGCCGACGACAACGGGAGTTTGGCCTGGGTGGCGATTTGGCGTGGGCGTTGGGGCGAAATTGCCGTCCTCTGCATCGCCCTAACGGCGCTAACCGCGATTTTGTTTTTGCAGGCCCCGATCAGCCGCCGTCCCCGGTTGCACCGATGGATCAGGATAGGCTTCCTGACGTGGACCCTGGTCTGGCTCGGATGGTACACCGGTGCGCAATTGACGGTCGTATTGGTGATAACCTGGATCCATTCACTGGTGACGGACTTCCGCTGGGACTCCCTGCTTGCGGATCCGTTGATCGCAATTCTCTGCGGATTCGCGGTCGTCAGCATGTTCTTCTGGGGACGTGCCGCCTTCTGCGGCTGGCTATGTCCATTCGGAGCGCTGCAGGAGTTGACCAACAAGGCGGCCCGCCGCCTTCGCATTCCCCAGGTCAAGATCCCAGCCGTACTGCACAGTCGGCTCGTGGTGGCGAAATACATTTTGTTCGTCGCGCTGGTCGCGATCTCGTTCTTCTCCTGGGACCTGGCGATGGCAGGCACCGAAATCGAGCCGTTCAAGGCCGCGATTATCCTGCGTTTCATGACCGAATGGCCGATGGTCGCGTATGCCTTGGCGCTGATCGCCGCCAGTCTGTTCGTCGAGCGCTTCTATTGCCGGTTTGCCTGCCCGCTCGGCGGCGAACTCGCGATCCTTGGCAAGGTCCGGGTTTTCAATTCGCTGAAACGCCATACGGAGTGCGGCAGCCGGTGCCGTGTCTGCGAGACAGTCTGCCCGGTGGGCGCGATCAAACGCAACGGCCAGATCAACATGAACGAATGCTTCTACTGCCTGGACTGCCAGGTCACCTATTACGACGACCACACTTGCCCACCGATGGTGTGGCGCCGCAAGCTGTTGGAGCGGGCGCCTGGGCCCCGGCCTATGCCGGCCAGTGCGACAAGCAGATGAAACCCAGAGGCCTGACGCGCCGGCGCGCCACGACGGTCTTGGGAGCGTTTGCTGGCATGCCCTTGCTGGGGAGCGACCGCCGACAGTTGGATCCAGCGGTGCTGTATCAATGGAACGGCACGTCGTTGGGATCGCCTTCTCGCCTGCTGCTCTATCATTCGAGCCATGCGAAGGCCGAGCGGGTCGTGGCGCTTTGCGTAGCCGAGATCGAACGACTGGAGCAGATCTTCGCTTTGTATCGACACGACAGCGAAGTCGCATGCCTCAATCGGGATGGCCGGATTACTGCGCCCTCACATGATCTGCTGCTAGTCCTGTCGGAGTGCGGCCGGCTGTCCACGTTAAGCGGAGGAGCGTTCGACGTCACGGTGCAGCCGCTGTGGGATTTGTACGCCCGGCATTTCTTCGGCACGCAGGCTCCGGCGCCAGAGGGACCGCCGCAGCGTGACGTCGCGGCTGCACTTGCGCTGATCAATTGGAACGACATTGAGTTCGGCAGAAGGGAGGTTTCGCTACAGCGGCAGGGTATGGGCGTGACCCTCAACGGCATCGCCCAGGGTTATGTCACCGATCGGATCATCGGCATCTTGCGCGATCATGGCTTCGAACAGGTGCTTTCCGATCTGGGGCGAAGCGAGATCGGCGTGCTCGGCCGCCATCCTGATGACCGGCCCTGGCAAGTCGGCCTTGCCGACCCGCGGCACCCGGAGAAATTCGCCCTCGTCACGGACCTTCTTCAAGGTTCGCTTTGCACATCCGGCGGCTATGGAACGAAGTTCGAAGCGACCGGCAAATACCATCATCTTTTCAATACTGCGACGGGCGCTAGTGCTGGTCATTACATAGCAACATCCGTATTCGCCCCCAGCGCGATGGTGGCCGACGCATTGTCCACGGCGCTTTATGTGACACCGCCTGCGCGCACCCATGACCTGCTGGCCAGCTATCGAGACGCCACGGCTCTGGTGACGCTCCCGGACCGCATGATACAGCGCCTTCCCAGCGCATGATCGAAAGTCGATGCCGCACCCCGGCTGTTGCGGTCCCAAGCTCAAGGCTGTGCAGGCTTAACAGCGGTGACGGATGAGGTCCGGCGGAATGACAGCCCACGGCGACCGACCGCGAGTGAAGATTGCGATGCTTGGACGGAACGACGACGGGTCGTCGAGGGAACCCGCGTAGATCGTGAAAGAATGATCTTTCCCAATTTCTCGGCCGAACACCAGGCTGATGCGAACGGGACGGGAGTTGCGCACGGCATCCGTGCCCTCTGGCGGATTTGGACACGAACTGTCGGGTTTGACCCCTGGGGCGCACGGCGCTGCTCGCAAATCCGATGAACGGAACGAACCCAGAGCCGGAAGCCTTGCCGCAATCCTCGCAATGGCAGTGACCGGTCATCATCGGCTCGCCATCGGCTTCATAACACAGGGCGCCGCAGAGGCAGCCACCGGTGTAACGCTCCTCGGCACTACTCATCGCCAAATCCTCCTTCGGCGGGCTAGCAATGGGCTGGCGAACGCACCCCACCACAGATATCGAGCTGGCCCGCAACAGCCGGCCGCCAAAGTGTCGCCCAACTTACCGGTACCAGGGGCGAAGGTACGATCCCTGCCCTCGCGTGGACCCGCAGGTGCGTCTCAATCCGGAGCGCCAGGCGAGCGGCGGCGATGACGACAAGATGTGATCTTTGGATCGTCATCCGGGCCGCTGCCATGCTGGAGGCAATCAGCCCGGTCGAGGTCGGCAACCGACCGATCAAGAACAGGAACATCAGAGGCAGGTTGATTTGCCGCGGCTTAAGCGAGAGCGTCATCGACAATGGGCACCCTTACGATATCCAGTGACACCTGGATTCCAGGCCCGCGCTGCGGTTCCTCGCGATATCAAATTCTGGCGTCCCGATCTGATCCGTCGAGATCCCCGGCACTGATCCCAAAGCAGGTAATGCCTCCGCGAGGCACTACCTGGAAGGCGACCACCTTGGGTGGCGCCGCAGGGGACCGCGATCACCTGCCGTCGGTGTTTCTCAGAAAACCCGTTAAGTCCCACGCAATCGCTTGGAAGACCGAACGTATCAGCCGTTCCCCTGAGCGTCCGGGGACAGCACGATGCAGTTCGATCGGCTGTGCGTAATTTTTTCACACGCCTGTATGGCTGTGTCTCGCGACATCCCAGTCATACGGGCACGCCAGAGAATGCCGTGACCCTGATGCACCATGGAGGTGAAGGGATGCGCGACCGCCAGTTCCACATGTGCGGAATGTTGCGCCGCAGCCAGCGCGCTGTGCGCCTGCCCCTGGTTGGAGAAAGCGCCGACCTGGATCGCCCATTGGCCCGGCCCAACCGGTTCGCGCCGAGCCGGAGCGGCGTCGGCGGCGTTGGCTGTGGAAATAAGGCGAAAACCACCGCGCGGCGGGGCTGGCGGCGGCGTGACCAGTGCGAGTTGCTGACCGATCCACATTCCGCCCCCATGCCTAGGCGGCTCAGGAAGCTGAGCCACCTCCACCGGCGTCCGCTGCGGCACCCGTCCGCCGCCGATCGGCCTGGCGTTTGCAAGTATCACCGGACGGCTGTAGCGCCTTCCGGGCGGAATGTTGACCGGAAGCGCATTCATCGCCAGCTCGTCGGCAGCCGAGCGGTTGTTCGGATAGACTCCGCGCAGGTTGGGACCGATCATCGCAACATAGTGGCGGGTCTCGTCCGGCAGCGGCCGAAGGTTCGCGAGATAATCGTCCAGCCGCGCGGGTCCGGCATTGTACGCGGCCAGGAATCCAGGCGAACCGTAGATCTCGTACATCTCGCGCATGTAGGCGACGCCGGCCATGATGTTGTCATGCGGATTGAACGGGTCGTCGCCCAGATTGTAGCGATCCCGCAATTCGTCGTACGTCGCGGGCATCACCTGCATCAAGCCCATCGCGCCGGCGCCCGAGGTGATCAGATCACCGTTGAGGTATTCCTGGCCCCCGGATTCGACGCGCATAAGGGAGCGGACCCAGATCTCAGGTATATCGAACTTATTGGAGGCTTCGCGGATGTATGGACCCCAAGGGTCCTCCGCCGGGCCGGGCGGGGTGTAGTTGTGTTTGGCGTGGGCGACGTATCGGGCGGTTTCCTGAATCGCGTCCTGCTGGGGGGCAACCGTACCTGCAGGCGGCAAGGGCGGTCATAACAGCGAGGGTTCCAATGGCGCGGAGACGACGGAGCGTAACAAGGCGATCGGATTCGGTCATCAAAAGCGTCTCCGTGGCAGCGCGGCAATAAAATGGCGAGACGGCTGACAACGTCGCCGCTTAACTAATCACGCAGGAACCTTATCTAACCCATTAACCGACTTCCATCTTTCTTGCAAGTCATCTCGGCTATGTCGCGTCCGAGTCGATTTGGTGCATTTTTGTGGTCGTCTTCGTCGTCGAATGAGATTTCGATGTCCTAAAAAGTCAGCTTTTCGTGTGACCTTCGATCACGATCACGGCATCATCCGACGGCACCCGAATGTTGTGTCCACCCCCCGAATGGAGTAATCGCACCGCCACATGAGCAGCGCTGTGATAACGATCGCCCCCGCGGCGACGACGGTCGCCCCCGCGACGGAACTCAATCTGCGGGCGGATATGACCATCGCCACACGGAACCGCTGGGCGATGGCCGACCTCGCAGGCGGCGTTCGCCTCTGGCGGTTGGCCTGGGCGCTCGGATGGCTGGATATCCGCCTGCGCTACCGCGGATCGATGCTAGGCCCGTTCTGGCTGACCATTTCGACCGGCGTGATGGTTGGGGCGTTGGGCGTGCTCTATTCGACGCTCTTCAAGATCGACCTACGGGACTATCTGCCGTTCCTGGCCCTGTCACAGGTGCTGTGGGGCTTCCTGGCGTCGCTCGTATCGGAATCCTGCACAGTCTTCACCGAAGCCGAAGGCGTGATCCGATCCGTGCGTATGCCGTTCTTTGTCTTCTCACTGCGCGCCTTGATCCGCAACGCCGTCGCGCTGGCGCATAACATCGTGGTCATCGTCGTCGTGTTCGCGATCTTTCGGATGTGGCCCACCATTGATTCGCTGATGGCGCTCCCCGGTCTGGTGCTCTGGGCAATCGATGCGCTGGCGCTGACCCTGATCCTTGGCGCCTTCTGCGCTCGCTTCCGTGACATCCAGCCGATCGTCAACAGCGTGATGCAAATCGCCTTCTTCATGACCCCGGTCATCTGGAAGCCGGACCAGCTCGGGGCCGACGGAGTCGCCAATCTGGCCTTCAACCCGTTCTTCGATCTGCTGGAGATTGTCCGCGGTCCGATTCTAGGAACCGGCGTGGCCGGCACGACCTGGTTGGGCGCCCTCGTTTACAGCGTCGGTCTGTGTGCGATTTCCTGGGCATTCTTCGTCCGGGCCCGGGGTCGCGTGACATTTTGGGTTTGAACGATGGCCGCTAAAGCCGTTATCGAGGTGACAAACCTCTCTGTCCTGTTTCCGCTATACCACGGAAGCTCGCGCAGTCTCAAAAAGATGGTGGTCGCCGCCGCCTCCGGCCGCCTGGCAAAGGACCAGCAGCAGCGCGTCGTTGTGCGAGCCTTGAGCGATATTAACCTACGCCTGACAAGCGGTGAGCGGCTCGGGCTGGTCGGCGCCAATGGCGCGGGAAAGACCACGCTGCTGCGTGTATTGGGTGGCATCTACGAACCCGTTCTTGGCAAGCTGCATGTGAAGGGAAGCCTGAACGCGTTACTCGATCCCAATCTCGGGATGAACATGGAACTGACCGGACGGGAGAATATCCTGCTGCGTGGGCTGTACAACGGCCTTCCCCGCTCCGCTCTTCCACGGCTGGAAGAAGACGTGGCGGAGTTCGCCGAACTGGCCGACTTCCTCGATCTGCCGGTTCGGATCTACTCGGCGGGCATGGTGGTCCGGCTGGGCTTCGCACTGGCTACCGCGATCAAGCCGCAGATCCTGCTGATGGATGAGTGGTTCCTGGCCGGCGATGCGACCTTCCTGGACAAGGCCCGTCACCGGTTGGAGGAGATGGTGCGCAGCGCCGACATCCTGGTTTTGTCCAGCCATTCGATGGGCATTGTCAGGAACTGGTGCACGCGGGCGCTCTGGCTCGACCAAGGCCAGATCGTGGCGGATGGCCCAACCGACGAGGTGCTGGATCGATACCTGGGATCGGTGCCGGAGCAGCCGGTGGCGGCTCTGGCATAGAGAAGCCGAAGACTCAACTCGCCAAGGGGCGGCGCCCTTGGAACCCGGGAGCAAACGGGCGCCGGCCGTCTTTGCGGGTCGAGGGCGGAGCCGTAGTCTGGTCACGCCAGGCCCCGCACCGGACAACCCGCCGAGTACCCCCAGGGCGCAGGTCACCGTAGCGACAATGACCACGATCCACAGGTACGAGCCGCTCAGGCGGTGGGGTCGGGGCAGGGCCTTGACCGCCAGGGCGATCAGGAAGCCCAGCATGAACGCATTCATGACCTGCACGGCGACGTTCAGCGACACGAGGTCGGGCCAAACGGCGACGACAAGCGCGCCAAGGACTATGGATAGCGCGTAAACGGCATAAAACCAGCGGGCCTCCAGAGGTCGCATTTCCAACGAGCGGCGGTATCCGGTGACTTCCCCCAGGCCCCAGGCAAACGCAAGTGACACCACGATGGCGGCGACCATTCCAGCCCCCAAGCACGCCCAAGCCAAAGATGAGGTTGCCAATGGAGGTGCCGAGGAATGGTGTCAGCGCCTCGGCCATTTCGCCGACCGTGGCGAGCGACGCATCGAGATTAGCTCGACCGGTCGTCGCATCGCAGGCGACCAACACCGCCGTTATGATGAGCTGCGTCAACAGCGCACCTATCGCGGTGTCCCATCGCGCCGCCGTCAGATGCTCGGCGCGCAGCCGCTTATCGGCGAGCGCCGACTGCTGGTAGAACACCATCCACGGCATCACCACTGCGCCGATGTTTGCGGCCGACAGATACAGATAGTTGGGGTTGCGATAAGGGATATCGACCGCGCGCCAGGCGCTCAGTTCCTGAACCATGTAAAGGATCGGCACAGATCAGCTGCAGCAGCAACAGGCGGTAGCCCCACACACGCCACTCTGGCCGGCGGTGATCACACTGCCGACGTCGGTGTCTGCCAACATCACGACCAGGCCCGGGCCGAATACGGCGAGAAAGCGACGCAGGCGGGACGCCGTGCAGAGGGTCGCCTCAGGGGTCAATGATGCTCTCGGCATTTGCGAATGGTTCTCAGTGGGGAGCCGGTGGCTAACGACCCTTCCCTGCCGAGTCAATCGCATTGCGTTCGCCGCAGGTTTCGCGGACAAAGCCCCAGCCAACTTGTGGCCGATGATCGACCCCGATGGACCACCCGATGCCCGAGCTTTTCCTGCACAACAGCCTGACGCGCCGTAAGGAGCGGTTTGAACCTGCCGATCCGGCCCACGTCCGCATGTACGCGTGCGGCCCTACTGTGTATGATCTCGCTCATCTCGGTAACGCCCGGCCGGTTGTCGTCTATGACGTTTTCGCACGTTTGTTGCGACGGCTGTATCCACATGTGACCTATGTCAGGAATATCACAGATGTGGACGACAGGATCAACGCCCGAGCACGCGAAGCAGGCGAGCCGATCAGCGTCATCACCGCCCGCACTACTGCCGATTTCCACGCCGACATAGCGGCCTTGGGCGCTTTGCCGCCTGATGAAGAGCCGCGCGCCACGGCCCACGTCCCCGAAATGATCATGATCATCCAGCGCCTAATCGCCTCCGGCCATGCCTACGCCGCCGAGGGACACGTGCTATTCGCTGTTGCCGCTGACCCCGGCTACGGCCAGCTTTCCGGCCGAACTCAGGACGAGCTCCTCGCGGGCGCTCGGGTGGAGATCGCCCCCTACAAGCGCGATCCGGGTGACTTCGTGCTGTGGAAGCCATCCACTGACGACCTGCCGGGGTGGGACAGCCCGTGGGGCAGCGGCCGGCCCGGCTGGCACATCGAATGCTCCGCGATGGCCTGGAGATACCTGGGCGAGACCTTCGACATCCACGGCGGTGGCAGCGACCTGATCTTCCCGCATCACGAGAATGAGATGGCGCAGAGCCTATGCGCCTTTCCCGGCAGCCGCTTTGCCCGTTACTGGACGCACAACGGCATGCTGCAAGTGAACGGCGAGAAGATGTCCAAAAGCCTGGGTAACTTCTTCACTGTTCGCGACGTATTGGCCAAGGCCGGCGGCCGGGGCGAGACAATCCGCCTGCTGTTGCTGCGGACTCACTATCGGTCGTTGCTGGATTTCACCGACCAGGGTCTCGTTGAGGCCAAGCGAGAGCTGGATCGTTTCTATCGGGCGTTGAAACAAGCTCCGGATGCTGTCGCCGGCGACATACCGCCGCGGGTGATGGAAGCGCTGTGCGATGACTTGAACACGCCCCTGGCGATATCGGCGATGCACGGTCTGGCCGACGCGGCGATGACCGGCGACCGCGATGCAGCGTCCGGTCTGAAGGCCGCTGGTGACGTGTTGGGGCTGTTGCAGCAGGATCCTGACGTTTGGGAAGGGCGCTATTCGGTCACTCTCACTGACCGATTGTCGACCAGCGATTCCTTAGTCATTGCGAAGCCCGCCGACGACGCCGCAGACATCGAAGCCGCCATTGCCGAACGTCTCGCCGCCCGGAAGGCCAAGGATTTTGCCCGAGCGGACGCAATACGGGCCGAACTCGCGGCACAGGGTATCGTGCTTGAGGACGGTCCCAAGGGCACGACCTGGCGGCGCGCGACCTGATGACGGGGCGCGACGGGGGCGCCGACCTGCACCCGATCGGCAACAGCCCGGTGGTGATCCTGGTGCGGCCACAATTGGCCGACAATGTGGGTGCCTGCGCCCGAGCCATGGCCAATGGCGGCTTGTTTCACATGCGCCTTGTTGCCCCCAGGGATGGCTGGCCGCAGGAGAAAGCCTGGCGCACAGCCTCCGGTGCCGACCGTATTCTTGATGCCGCGACCGTGCATGAAACAGTCGCCGACGCGGTTGCCGACCTGCACCACGTCTTCGCCACCTGCCCGCGTCCCCGCCACATCGTCAAACCGGTGCTGACCGCCCGCGGCGCTGCGGCCGAACTGCGCGAGATCACCAATCGGGGTCTGCAAGCCGGCCTGCTGTTCGGCCCGGAACGCGCCGGTCTGGACAATGACGAGATAGCCGCGGCCGACGCCCTGGTGCGCTATCCGCTCAATCCCGCATTCATGTCCCTCAACCTGGCCCAGGCGGTCATGGTGATGACCTACGAGTGGTGGACCGCCGGTGACGACACACCGACACGGATCCTGATGACCAATGAGACGCAGGTCGCCGACAAGGGCAAACTCGACAATTTCCTGGCGCACCTGGTCGATGAACTCGACGCATGCGGCTTCCTGCGCAACCTTCCGAAGCGCCCTGGCATGGTGCGCAACCTCCGCCACTTCTTTCAGCGAGGGGAGGTCACCGAGCAGGAACTGCGTACGCTGCATGGCGTCGTAACGGAACTAGCGATCGGCCGCCGCCAGCGTGGGCGGTTGGAGGAAGAGGAAGGCCATGGCTCCGCCCTGGACTCGCAAAAGGGCCGACGGTTCCTTTGATCCTATTAATGGGTCGGTGGTCGGGAGGGGGCAACCGAGACGCCCCCCTGACAACCATCCACCGAATACCGGGTTCCAAGGGCTGACGGCCCTTTGCGGGTCGAGGCGCGGAGCACTGTCTTCTTACTCGAACCGCCCCAACCGCACCGCTGTATGGCCCCGGCTCGGCCGCAGGCTCGGCATAACCAGCAGGCAGTTGTCGTGTGGGGTGCGGATTTCCGTCTCACCGTCCATCGCGATCAGGGTATCGCGGCGCGGGACGATATCGCCCCCGCGATAAGTCTGCACAAAGGCAAAACTGGAGGTCATCGCCGTAACCGCCGTGGTGACGGTTGCGATACGTGTCCCGCTTTTGGACCGGCGCGGGTGGCAGCGGCGCGTCAGGTGCAGCGATATTGAGATGCCGCAGCAAGCCGGCGACACTCGCCAGCAGGACGTCGACGGTCGTCTGCTCCCAATGCTGGCCGGCTTCAACCAGACAAGCGGCGTATGGCGTGTCGGGGTTGGCGAACCGAGGGTAATCAATCAGGCGGCGACCATTGACGTGGCCATGATCCGAGACGACCAGCGATGGCGTGCCGATCGCCTTGGCCAGTTCCCTTCCCTTCATTGGGGCACCGCTCAGTATCAGCGGCTCCGACGGCCATAGCATCGAATGCAGATCGAGCAGCACGTCGACCGAATCCACGAAGGGACGGAGGTCCCTGGCGCGGTCCAATTCGATCGAATGGCGCGGGCCGTTAAGCAGCGTGGCGTCCCAAACCCGGTTCAAGTCCTCGTCGACGAAGCGCGAGGCGGTCGGGCGTTGGGGGTCGAAGCGGTCGAACGCAGCCAAATTGAGAAAGCCAAACGACAGTTTCCCGTTTGTGGGCGTCAGTGCCGGCCCGCAACAGACGGTCCAGCACGATGGCCCCGGCGAGTTCGTTGCCGTGCATCAGTGACAGCAGCGCCACATGCCGACCCGGCCGGCCAGAATCCCGCGTGGTGATGCCGGCGATACCGCTGTTGCCTTCGATCCATGGCGCGATATCCGGCGCGGCCAGACGGACCTTGAAGTCGGGCAGCGGGGCGGGGGATGTGTGGGGACCCATCGTGCGCCTTGGCTCACGCAAGCAGCCGCTCGGCAAGGCGCCGGACGAAACGATCGCAGGCCGCCAATTCGGTTTCCGCGATCCACTCGTCCGGCTGATGCGCCTGCGCGATGTGGCCCGGCCCGCATATGATCGTCGGAATCCCGGCCTTTTGATAAAACCCACCCTCGGTGCCGTAGCTGACCTTGCCTGTCGTGTTGGAGCCGGTGACCTGTTTCACCACGGCGGCCAGGGCGTGGTCGGCGCGGCAACTCCATCCCCGGCATCTCCAGGGCGACGTCGTAAGCGAAGCCGCACGCGGGATCGACCGCCTTCATCGCCGGCTCGATCGTTTCACTGATCCAGGCTTGCATCCGCTCCAAATGACGATGCGGCGAATCGCCGGGAATGAAGCGCCACTCCATCGTGAAGACGGCGCGGTCGGGGATGATGTTCAGAATCGTGCCGCCCTGCACCGTGCCGACATGGATAGTGGTGTGCGGCGGATCGAAGCCTTCCTCGAACGGACCTTCGGCGGCCAGGCGGCGGGCTTCGCGGGCGACCCAAGCTATCGCCTCGCCGGCGGCCTGCACAGCGTTGACACCTTTCGAGACCTCGCTGGAATGGCCCGTCAGGCCGCGGATCGACGACTTTCAGATCGAATTTGCCTTTGTGCGCCACGATTGGCTTCATCCCGGAGGGTTCCCCGACCACGCAAAGGTCCGGGCGCAGGCCGGATTCATCCATGTCCTGAATCAGGCGTTTCACACCCTGGCAGCCGACTTCCTCGTCGTAGCTGATGAACAGGTGGAGCGGGCGGACCAGGTTGCGCGCCTGAAAATCCGGCACCGCTGCAAGGCAGGCGGCGACGAAGCCCTTCATGTCGCAACTGCCCCGCGCGAAGAGTTTGCCGTCCTGCCGGCGCAATGCGAACGGATCGCCGGTCCAGGCCTGACCATCGACCGGCACCGTATCGACATGTCCGCTAAGCGCCAGTCCTCCGGCTTCCCGCGGGCCGATTACGGCGTGCAAATTGGCCTTGTTGGCCGGCGGGATCGCCGCTGATGCGATAAGGCACGCCCAAAGCGTCGAGGTAATCGCGGACGAAGCCGATCAACGCCAGGTTCGGGTTCCGGCTGGTGGTGTCAAACGCCACCAGCCGCTCCAGGAGATCGGTCGTGGTCAGCGAGGTCGCGGTGGTTGGAGGCCCATCCATGGTCTCAGTCTATACGGGTCCGCGTGGGCGGCAACCGAGGGGGTGGCGACTGAATTGATTTTGTCCCGTCCGCCCCACACGCCTCGCACAGCACGGACATCCAGTCGAGTGACAGCGCAACGAACGATAAGTGCCCCAAGGTAATGCGCTTGGCAAGATCCTCGCGCAAGATGATGGAGGATGCCGGTCTGAGCAAAACCCCCTGATGCGAACAGTAACTTTCCAACATGCCGCCGCGAAGCTGCATGTCGAGCACCGCCACGTCCGGCCGATGCTGACGCGCGAACGCCACCGCTTGGCCCGCCGTCGAGCCTGCGCCGCACAGTACGGGGAGGATGACCCTCGACGCGACTGACACCCCGTCGCGGTTTCCATGATCCCGCCGGTGGGCCGCCGTGAAGCCGCCCCGGTCTCGTTACAGGCCCAGTTCAGACAGTTCCGGGTGGTCAGCCGGTCGCGGAGCGCTACGGTCCCAGTGAAACAGACGAGCGGCCGGGGCGATCGGCAGATCGTTTATGCTGGCGTGGCGGGCAAGCATCAAGCCGTTTGCGGCAAACTCCCAGTTCTCGTTGCCGTATGCACGGAACCAATTGCCCGAGTTGTCGTGGTATTCGTAGGCAAAACGAACAGCGATGCGGTCGCCGGTGAAAGCCCAGAGTTCCTTGATCAGGCGGTAATCCAGTTCGCGATTCCACTTGCGGGTCAGGAAGGCGACGATCGCGGGGCGGCCCTGCAGGAACTCGCTTCGGTTCCTCCACACGCTGTCTTCGCTGTATGCGAGGGAAACGCGGTCGGGATCACGGCTGTTCCAGCCATCCTCGGCGCCGCGGACCTTTTGCCGAGCGGATTCCAGGGTGAAGGGCGGTAATGGCGGCCGGTCAATAGACATGCACGGGCTCTTGCCTCATTGGTTGATGATGGAATGGCCGGTCATCTCTGCCGGCTGCCGGATCCCCATCAGCTCCAGCAAGGTTGGCGCGAGATCGGCCAGACGCCCCTCCCGGATCGTCTTCGCACGGCCTCCCATCAGCACGACCGGCACGGGGTTCGTCGTGTGCGCCGTGTGCGGTCCGCCGGTCTCGGGGTCTTTCATGAGCTCGCAATTGCCGTGGTCGGCGGTGACCAACAGCGCACCGCCCTGACGTTGAATCGCTTCGGCGATCCGACCGAGGCCGGTGTCGACTGTCTCTACCGCCTTGATAGCCGCGGCCAGGACGCCGGTGTGCCCAACCATATCCGGATTGGCAAAATTCAGCACGATCAGGTCATATTTCCTGGAGTCGATCGCCTCGACCGCCTTGTCAGTTAGTTCCGGCGCCGACATTTCCGGCTGCAGATCGTAGGTAGCGACCTTGGGGGACGGAACCAGGATCCGGTCCTCGCCCTTGTAGAGCGTTTCCTGGCCGCCGTTCAGGAAGTAGGTGACGTGGGCGAATTTCTCCGTCTCCGCCATCCGAAGCTGGGCTTTGCCGGCGTTGGCGACGACCTCGCCCAGGATGTTGTCCAGGTGGTCCGGCGCGAACAGCACGCCCAGAAACGGCGCCAGAGCGTCGGAGTAACGGGTCATCCCCACCGCCGCCGCGAATTTGACCAAGCGCTTGCGAGGGAAGCCGTCGAACGCAGGATCCAGCAGAGCGGCGAGGATCTCGCGAACCCGGTCGGCGCGGAAATTGAAGCACAAGACGGCGTCGCCGTCCTTCATCCCGGCGTAGTCGCCGATCACCGAGGCCGGCACAAACTCGTCGAATTTCCCGGCGGCGTAGGCGGCCTCGATCGCAGCTTGAGCCGTGGCGACGCGGGCATCCTCGGCATCGGCGATCGCGCCGTAAGCGAGTGAGACGCGGTCCCAGCGCTTGTCGCGGTCCATGGCGAAATAACGGCCGATGACGGTAGATACGGGCACACGGTCCGGCAGGGCGGCCTCGAGATGCTTCAGGTATTCGGCGGCCGATTGCGGGGGGGTGTCGCGGCCGTCGGTGATCGCGTGGACCACGGCCTTGATGCCGGCCTTGTGAAGATATCCTGCGAGCGCGGCGCCATGGTCCTGGTGCGAGTGGACACCGCCCGGCGACACCAGCCCGATCAGGTGGCAGGTCCCACCAGTTTTCTTGAGCGCGTCAACCAGCGCGACGAAGGCGGGCGCCTCGGCGATGTTGCCGTCCGCCACGGCGTCGCCGATCCGCACCAACTCCTGCTTGACCACGCGGCCGGCGCCGATATTCAGGTGCCCCACCTCGGAGTTACCCATTTGGCCCTCCGGCAGCCCGACGTCGCGGCCGGAGGTGTGCAGAAACGTGTGGGGGCAGGATGCCCACAACCCGGAGAAGGTCGGGGTCTTCGCCAGACGCACGGCGTTATCGGCGCTGTCCTCCCGCCAGCCGAAGCCGTCGAAGATCACCAGCATAACCGGTCGGGTCGCCATGGGTGTCTATCCCTTTGCCTGTACAAACCTTGTACGCCTGCGTAGCCCTCCAGAGTAGCTGTGGACAAGCGGGATCCTCATTACTTCCCGCCGACCGCCTCCAGGCCGGCTTTGGCCACGACTGCGTCCTGGGTGAAGATGCCGCCGCTGGCGCCGATCGCCCCGACCAACCTGCCGTCGATGACGATCGGGAAGCCGCCCTCGCTCGCGACCGCGCCGTTCATGCCGAGCAGGCTGAGGTTCGACGGAAAACCGCCGGTGTTGATCGCTGTCTGGAACGCCCCAGACGGCCGGCGGAACATCGCCGCGGTCCGCGCCTTGGCCTGAGAGATCAAGATCGAGCCGTATTGCGTGCCATCCATCGTTGCGTGCGCGATCAGGTAGCCGTTGGGATCGACGATCGAGATGGACATCTTCCAGTTATGTTTTTTGGCTTCGGCCACGGCGCCCATAATCGCCTTTTGTGCCTCATCCAGCCCGATCGGCGTGCCGTAGGGGATATCAAACGGCATCGCCTCGGGTACGGGGACGGACGTGGCCGGGGTCTGGGCGTGTGCCAGCGGCAGGGCTGCGACGGTGACGGCGACGATCGTGGCGGCAAATCGCATCGGTGGAAGCTCCCGGTCTATCTCGGCGTGGTGGGCGCTTGGTACGTCCGACCCGGTTTCCCGGCAAGACGCCGAGGGACCAAAACTTGACCGTTGGTGCGGGACGGTCTCCCATACAACCCCGAGAAGCGAATTCGGGAGCGACCCATGCATGAGACGGTGATCCGAGGCGGCTCGATCGTCGATGGGACTGGAAAGGCAGCATATACCGGCGACGTGGCGTTGGACGGCGGCACAATCACCCAAGTCGGCGGCAAGGCGGGTCCAGGCAAGCGGGAGATCGACGCCGACGGCCTTCTGGTCACGCCCGGGCTGGGTCGACGTCCATACCCACTACGATGGTCAGGCGACCTGGGATCCGGTGCTCGCTCCGTCGTCATGGCATGGCGTCACGACAATTCTGTTCGGCAATTGCGGTGTCGGGTTCGCCCCGGTGCGGAACGAGGATCATTCCGCGCTGATCGGCATGATGGAATCGATCGAGGAAATTCCAGGCATCGCGCTGGCCGACGGGTTGAAATGGAACTGGGAGACGTTTCCGGAATACCTCGATGCGCTCGACCAGATGCCTCGGGCCATCGATATTGCCGCACAGATCCCGCACCATCCGCTGCGCGTTTACGTGATGGGCGAGCGCGCGATCAACCGGGAGCCCGCCACGGGTGACGATATCGCGACGATGCGCGATGCGGTTCGGGCCGGCATGGAGGCCGGGGCATTCGGGTTCACAACGTCGCGGACAAATTCGCATAAGACGCCGACAGGCGAAATGGTGCCCGGCCGATACTCCGAAGTCGACGAACTGCTTGGCATCGGATCGGCGTTCAAAGGTCTCGGCTACGGCGCGTTCGGCGTCAACAGTGACTTCGACGACGAGGCCCAAGAGCTGAAATGGATGACCAGATTCGGTCAAGAAACGGGCCGCCCGGTGTGGTTCCTGCTGACCGACCGTCCGACCGACAAAGTACGTTGGAGGCGGCTGATGGACGGCGTCCATAGAGCCCGAGCGGAAGGGGCGATGGTGACGGCTCAGGTCGCCGGGCGGCCGGTGGGTGTAATGCTGGGCATCGATACGGCATTGAACCCATTCTCCATCCGCCCAAGCTACCAGGCGTTGCTGACGCTTCCGGTTACAGAACGGATAAAGCGGATGCAGGACCCAGCATTCCGGGCTCAGGTCTTGTCGGAGGCACCCTCGCCGCGGTTGCTGGACCGGTTGTCGCAGTTCCGCCAGCACATCGTAACCCGGTGGAACCGGATGTTCCCGATGGGCGACCCGCCGAACTACGAACCTGAAGAGAAGGACAGCATCGCGGCGATGGCGACGCGTTCCAACCACACGCCCGATGAGGTCGCGTATGACTACCTTGCCGGCGGGGCGGAACGGTTCTTGTTCTTTCCGATTGTAGGTTATAACGAAGACAATCTGGACATCATTCATATGATGCTGACGGATGATGCGACGATCCTCGGACTCTCCGACGGCGGCGCGCATTGTTCCTCCATCGTTGATGCCAGCGTCCCAAGCTGGATGCTGATCCACTGGGCTCGGGATCGCTCGCGGGGGCCTCGGCTGCCGCTGGAGATGATGGTGAAGCGGCAGACCAGCGAGACAGCGGATTTCTTCGGCTTTCGTGACCGCGGGCGCTTGGCGGTCGGGAAAAAGGCTGATGTCAACGTGATCGACTATCAGGCGATGCGGCTGCATATTCCGGAAGTCCGTTACGATCTGCCGATGAAGGGGCGGCGTCTGGTGCAGCGTGTCGACGGTTACTGCAATACGTTCGTGTCCGGCGTCTCAACGTTCGAGAACGGCGTCTATACCGGGGCCACGCCAGGCCGACTGGTACGCGCCCGGCCGAATTAGGGTGCGTTGACTTGCGCCTTGGCCGATGCCTAGGGTGCGCCCGGTATCCTTGGCGTGCGGGAGGGGATCTGAAATGGAAAAGCGCAGGCTGGGTCAATCGACATTGGAAGTGCCGCCGATCACGTTAGGATGTAATGTGTTCGGATGGACAGTCGATGAGAAGACTGCCTTTGCCCTGCTGGATGCCTGGCTCGAAGCCGGGTTTAATTTCCTCGACACGGCGGATGTGTATTCGCGCTGGCATACCGGCAACAGCGGCGGCGAGTCCGAAACGATCATTGGCGGCTGGATGAAGGCGCGCGGCAACCGCCAAAGGATTGTGCTGGCGACGAAGCTCGGGATCGAGATGGCGCCCGGGAAGAGGGGGTTGTCGCGGGCCTACGTGCAAACCGCCGTCGAAGCTTCGCTGCACCGACTGCAAACGGACTACATCGATCTTTATCAATCGCATCGCGACGATTTAGAGACGCCAATCGAGGAGACGTTGTCCGTCTATGGGGATCTTGTCAGGCAAGGCAAGGTGCGTGAGATCGGCGCATCAAATTTCTCCGCTGACCGGCTGGCGGAGTCGCTGAAGATAGGCACCACCCAGGGTCTTCCGCGCTATCAAAGCCTGCAGCCGCACTACAACCTGGTGGAACGGTCGGAGTTCGAAGGGCCTTTGGAAGATTTGTGTCTGCGGGAGAAGGTCGGGGTGATCGGCTACTACTCGCTCGCCAGCGGCTTCCTGACCGGCAAGTATAAGTCCTCGGCAGACACCGAGGGCCGCGCCAGGGGTCGCGGCGTCGAGAAGTACATGAACGACCACGGGTTCGGGGTAATCAAGGCGCTGGAAGAGGTGGCGGCTCGGTACGAAGCTAAGCCGGGCCAGATCGCGCTGGCATGGCTGATCGCTCGCCCGAGCGTCACCGCGCCGATCGCGAGCGCGACGAATCTCGAACAGTTGGCGGAACTGGTGGAGGCCGCGGAGATCGAACTGGACGAGGAGTTGATTGCGAAGTTGGATGCGGCGAGCCATCCCGCTTGACTGTCGTGGCGGAAACGCTCGTATCAAATTTAAGTTGTTCGTCTCTATTTCGACGTGGCGGGTCGTTAGGTTTGATGCAATCATGCCATGTCGGGTGGCTCAATAATAAGTAAATAAATATGCCGGGAGAGGAAGTCGATGAGGTCGAGGCTTATGGCAGCGGCTGTTTTGTTGTCGGCTTTGTCCAGTTGCCAGCAGAATAGTGCTTACAGGCAGGCAGGCGTCCAGGATTTTTCGGGCGGGGGGCTGAGGGTCACATCGTCCCGGACCCGAAGTGCAAAGATGTACAGGTCGAATATCTTGCGACAGGCACTCAAGTGACGGTCTTTTCAATCAATTACGTCGAACTGAGCGACCAGGGCGAATTTCACGACCGTAACCAGTTGCACACGGTCTTCAATAACATAGCGCGTGAAGCATATCCCGACGGGGCTTTGATCGTGGGACTTGTGCACGGCTGGTTGCACAATGCGTCCTTCGACGACCCGAACGTTGTTCTCTTCCGAAATCTGCTTTACAGAATTCAGGGTATAGAGACTGCCAAGGCCATTATCCGCGCCCGCGACCATGATGAGAGGCACGCCGGCTTGCCTATGCCGACGATCATCCATGCGCAGAAGCCTGCCTCCAGTGGCACAACGGAACCGATCCGGCCGCGAAAGGTCATTGGTGTTTATGTCGGCTGGCGTGGCGCTGCGATAACACGGGATTTTGTTCTGGAATACCTTACTTTCTGGAATCGCAAAAGCGCTGCAGACGCGCACGCAAGGTGGACGGGTGCCGGACCTGCGCCGCCCTATCTGGATATCAGTCATTCAACGCGTTTGGTCATCATCGGTCACAGCTTCGGTGGACTGATCGTGCACGAAGCATTGTCCCAACGCTTCATTGAGAATGCGACCGTGCCGTTGACCTCGGCGACCGCTGGCAGTGGCATCTGCGGCGACTCCGAAAGGGACATTCGCAGCTATGGCGATATTGTCTTTCTGATCAACCCAGCATTTGAGGCGACGCGCTACGATCCAATTTACCGAGCCACGATGGATCGGACGGGGTGCTTCAAGGAATATCAATCGCCGGTGTTGATTACGATTACCTCCGAGACGGACTGGGCAACCAACTATGCTTTTCCTTTCGGGCGGTTTCTTCCGGCGCTCAATGAAAAATTTACCTCCGGTGAAGAGCATCAAGAAGCGGTGGATACTGTTGGCCATATCGATTGGATGACGACACATCACATAAGCGCGCTGCAAAGTTCGCAATAGGCCTGGCTGACACCGGCCAAGCTCTCGAAGGAGTGCGCGAATTTTAGCGACTTCGATCGAACTGAGCGGCCGACGGGTCGAGTCAATAAGTCGTGGAAACGTGTGTACGCTGACGGAACGGTGCTTCAACAGTCCCCCACAAGCCGGTTAGATCCGAACGCTCCGTTCTGGGTGGTGTCCGCCGACAAGTCGGTGATTGATGGGCATAGCGATTTCTCGAAGCCCTCGTTGTTTGAATTTGTCCGTTAATTATCTCGGATTACGATCGCGAGATAACGCAGTGGGAGAAACTGAAAGCCCACCGTGCAGGGCCGTTTGTCTGTCCGCCGGGTTTGGAAACGGCGCCCGATGCGACTGCGCCCGCTCCGGGAGCGACAAAATAAGATTGCTCCGACTGCCCCCGGACGCGTAATATTTAGTGCCACATTCACCGGGCTGAAGCCGCCGCAATTCTTGCCCATCCTTTACGGGACCCGCTCAGGCGGGGCAGAATGCCGGGGCTAGTAAAAGGCGGCCGGAATAAACCAGTCGCGCCAGGGAGTCTCTGTCATGAGTAAAACAAGCGCGATGTCGCGCCGGTTGGTGCTGGGTGGCGCCGGCCTTCTCGCTTCTCCGGCCATCATCCGTCGCGCGGCCGCCGCTACCCGCGGCGTGACCGACAGCGAGATTGTCATCGGTACCATGACCGATCTCTCCGGCGTCACCGCCGTGCAAGGCGTCAACAACGCCAACGCCATGCGCATGGCGTTCGAGGAGGCGAACACGCGGGGCGGCATCCATGGCCGCAAGATCCGTTGGATCGTGGAGGACATGGAATACATCGTTCCAAAAGCCGTTCAGGCGATGAACAAATTGCTCAACCGTGACGATATCTTCTTCGCCCTCGGCAATGGCGGCACGCCGCACAACGACGCGGTGATGCCGTCCATGTTCGAGAAAAACGTGCCGAACGTGTTTCCGCTAACTTGCGCCCGCTCAATGTACGAGCCGTTCAATCGGCTGAAATTCGGGCAGTTTGCCTCGTACTATGACCAGATGCGGGCTGGGGTGAAGCATTTCGTCGAACAGCGCGGGAAGAAGGTCGTCGGCTCGATGTACCAGGATACCGACTTCGGCCGGGACGTTCACGCCGGGGTAGTGGCGCAGCTTAAGGCAATGGGATTGACGCTGGCGACTGAGACGGCCCACCGGCCGACCGACACCGATTTCAACGCGGCAGTCCAGCGCCAGCACGAGGCCGGTTGCGATCTGATCTGTATGGGTACCATCGTGAAGGACACCACGATCATTCTGCAGACGATCCACAAGATCGGTTGGAACGTCGATTGCTGCGGCCAGTTCGCAAGCTATTCCACCGCCGTGGCGGAAGCGCCGGGTGAACCGGCGGAAGGCTTCTACGCGATGGCCCCGGCGCTTTATCGGTACCCGGACGATCCGAAGCCGGCGGTGCAGGCGTTTACCTCCGAATACCGCAAAACCTTCGGCATCGACGTGAACTATCTGGGCGAGGCCGGGTACACCTGCGCCAATTTCATCCTCACGGTTCTGGAGAAAG
Source organism: uncultured Alphaproteobacteria bacterium (assembly GCA_963733925.1). Taxonomy (GTDB): domain Bacteria; phylum Pseudomonadota; class Alphaproteobacteria; order Acetobacterales; family Acetobacteraceae; genus Rhodopila. The sequence continues at coordinate 73,581 of CAVTFL010000008.1, forward strand.
CTGGCCGGGATCTGACGCTCGACAGTTTCATCAATGCGATGGAGAGCATGAAGGATTGGCACGACATTTTCAGTGGCCCAGCGCTGTCACTCAGCCCGACCAATCACCATGCGTCGAACCAATCCTTCCTGTCGGTGGTCAAAAACAAGCGGTGGACACCGGTGATGGACCAGCCGTTGAGTTTTTGAATCCGGGCGACGCCGGTTGCCCGAGCAATCCGGACTGTCCCGACCGCAACGCTTCGACGCCGCCGCGGCATGAGCATTGCGGTCTGTTTCCACTCGCTCCAAGCGGGCTTTACGCGGCTGCGCTTGGCCGCCCCGCCATCTGCTCGTACCACGTGGCCAGACTGGTATTGGCCGGATCCAGTGGCTGCCGCACAGAGCCAGCGAATTGCAGGAATGCGAGCAGCAGGATGTCCGCCAGAGTCAGGCGATCGCCGCAGACGAACTGCCGACTGGCAATTTGACCATCCAGCCACGTTAATTTTTCTTTGGCCATCGCCTTCAGGTCATCGGCGGCCTGCGGAATGCAGTGCATACGCTTGGAGAACATCTTTAATCCCTCCGAATATCGAAAGCCGGCGGTCAGCGGCTCGACAATTCCCAGATCGATCCGCCGCGTCCACATTCGGGTTTCACCACGCTCCTTGGCAGTGGCGGCGATCAGGCTTGGGCCGCCCGGCGCGATCTCATCATATTCGCAGATGGCCGTGATCTCGGTCAGGTAGGAACTGTCGTCGAGTTCCAGGGCCGGCAATTCGCCCGTCGGATTTTTTGCCAGATAGGCCGGCTGCCGGTTCTCCCCGCCCAATAGATCGACGGTTTGTGTGGGAATCCCGGAGTTGCCCCGTTCGGCGATGGACATGCGAACGACTTTCGGGTTTGGCCCGATGGAATCAAACAAAAGCATCTGTCGTTTCCTTAGCCGTATTGTTTTCTTAATTCCCGCTTCAGCAGCTTGCCCGCCGTGTTGCGCGGCAGATGATCCACGAACACCACCTTCTTCGGCAGTTTGAATGGCGCAAGATGATCCCGAGCCAATGCGAGGAGCGCCCCCTCTTCTACCGTCTCCCCCGGGCGCAGCACGACAAACGCCGTGACCGCCTCGATCCATTTGTCGTCTGGCAGCCCGACCACCGCAGTTTCCGAAACAGCCGGATGGGTGAACAAAACCTCCTCAACCTCCCGGCTTGCAACCAACACGCCGCCGGTGTTGATCACGTCGCGAATGCGATCGACTATGTATAGATACCCCTCTTCGTCGAAATAACCGACATCGCCGGAATGAAACCACCCGCCAGCAAACGCCTCCGCCGTCTCGAGTGGCTTGTCCCAGTAGCCAACCATCAGGTGAGGCGAGCGGTGAACGATTTCGCCATGCGTGCCGGACGGCACGTCATTCATGTCCGGATCGACAACGCGGGTCTGCACATTGAGGCACGGCCGCCCGCACGAGGCCGGACGTGCATCGTGTTCCTCCGGGCGCAGAACAGTCGCCAGGGGCGCAATCTCGGTCTGGCCATAACAGTTGTAGGGACGGGCCGCCGGCAGTCGCTCGCGCAGTTCATGCAGCACCGGAACGGGCATGATCGAAGCACCGTAATAGATCTTTTCCAACGAGGTCAGATCCCGCGCGGCAAAATCAGGATGCCGCAGCAGGCTGATCCACACCGTTGGCGGCGCGAAGAAGGACGTGATGCGTTCCTGCTCGATCAGTCGAAGAACGACGTCAGGGGCCGGGGCCTCGATCAGGATCGTGCGGGCGCCGACCAGAAGCTGCGGCATGGTGAAGGCATGAGTCTGCGCTGTATGATATAATGGAAGCGCTGCCAGCGGGCGGTCGGTCTCGGCATAGTCCATATTGTGGATGACCGAGTAATACTGCGACATCATCGCCTTGTGCGTCATCATCGCACCCTTGGGCGCGGCTGTCGTGCCGGATGTATATACGATCTGTGCCAGAGAGTCATCCTGCAAGTCGCGGCTCCGGTGCTGCTGGCGCGTGGGTGTCCAGCGCGACGGCGACCAAGTCCTCGAGCCGACGGGTGAGAACGTCGATCCCCTTCAGATTGCCGTAAAGGCTGGCGCCGGCCAGCACCAGCCGTGATCCCGACTGGTGCACGATGTAAGACAGCTCCTCACCGGTCAGTGCGTAGTTCACCGGCACATGCACGAAGCCACCGCGCACGCAGGCGAGCCAGGCGATGAAATAGGCATCCGAATTCCGCCCATAGGCGGCGACCCGGTCGCCTGCGGCCAGGCCCAGTGCGGCAAAATGACCGGCGACCCGGTCGGCGGCCTGGTCGAGGCCGCGGAAGGACCAGTCTCGGTCGCCAAACACCAGAGCCGACCGATCCCGAAACAAACGCGCGGCACGGTGGATCGCGTCGCCTACGGTGTTGCGATGAATCAGGTCCATATTACGCGACCGCTTCGGCTTCGATTTCCACCACCCACCGCGGATCGGCCAACCCGGCCACAAACAGCAGGGTCGAGGCCGGCGCGTGGCCTCCGAACATCGCGCTGCGGGCTTGGCGGTAGGTATCCAGTAGGCCTCGGTCGGTCAGGAATACGGTGGTCTTGACAATATTCTCTACCGCCATGCCGTTCGCCGACAACACGGCGCGCAGATTGGCCAGCGCCTGGGCGATCTGGCCCTCCGGTGATGTTGGCACGGACCCGTCGAGCGCCATTCCGACCTGGCCGGAGATGATCAGGCGGCGGTAGTCGCCGGAGACCTCAATGGCGTGCGTGTAGCCGGTCGGCGCACGGACGGCAGGCGGGTTGCTACGGGTTACTTTGAAAGGCATGTCATCACTCCCTGCGATTGTGGTTCGACGGCATAGTCTACACGTTGGATCAGGCATCCGGTCCTCGAGCAGGATCGCCACCGGCGGAGGCGTGCATCCCGCGATGAAGCGAAGAGGTAGACCATTTTCCGTTCGCACAGTCACTACGGCATGCACAAACCCAAGCCTCTTGCGCGGAGCGCCGCTTCTGGGTGCTCCGGTGGCGGCCGGCGGCCGTCGAGCACTTACTGTTGTCGCGAGACGATGAGCCGGAAAATGCCGAATGGCGGCCAAAACGAGGCGCAAATCCGCAAGCCGATAAAGCCGAGCACCCGGATCTCCGAGCATCGCGAACATTCCGCCGCCCGCGATCACATGCTAATTCGCCACCGGCCTTTCGCCGCCCCGCCCTGGATGAAAACATCCTATGAAGGCGGCGATTTGAGGAACGTCCGTCCTATTTTCTTCCTAGTTCGCCACTCACCTCCGGCCGACCGACCCTGGATGAAACTGGCCCGGCGGTGCGGCGGCGATAGTATCGTGGAGCCGTCGGCACCGAGGTCGGTTTTTCTCTGGTGCGGAAGCCCGTTTCCTAATTTGACCCGGGGTACCTCGAGCACCCCCACTGGAGCCACGGGACGGTAACGTCCCGGAGCACGCTTTGTAGAGTTCCTCTTCGTGAGGCCCCGGCGGCCCCGGCAGGAGAGAGTGACAGATGGAAGTCATGCATGAGAGGGTTTCCGGTCTGGACGTCCACAAGGCGATGATCGTCGGCCGTGTGCAGATCATGGCGGCCGGCGGGATCGAACGGGTATGCGGGACATTCGAGACCACGACGTGCGGCCTGGAAGCGTTGCTAGGCTGGCTGACGGCGTCGGGCTGCACGCATGTGGCGATGGAAGCGACCGGGGTCTACTGAAGCCGGTGTGGAACATCCTGAGCGACGGTGCATTCGAGTTGATCGTGGCCAATGCGGCGCACATTAAGAATGTGCCCGGCCGCAAGACGGATGTGAACGACGCGATGTGGATCGCAGATTTGGTGGCCTGCGGCTTGGTCAAGGCGAGTTTCGTTCCGGAAGAGGCAATCCGGGACCTGCGCTCGATACTGCGTGCCAGGAAGCAACTCTCCCGCGAGCAGACCAGCCATATCCAGCGGATCCAGAAGACGCTGGAAGAGGCCAACATCAAGCTGGACTCGGTGATCAGCGACATTCTTGGCGTCAGCGGCCGGCGGATGATCGTTTCGCATTCCGCTCGAGCGAGGTGAAAACCAGGCATCAAGTCGCTCAGCTCGCCAAGCTCGGCTTCCACGTCGAACTACAGCCCCGTGCCCGGGCAGCCTAAACGCTCTTTCCGGGTGCCGGCCCCGGCGGCCGCTCAAAGCGTCCGATCAACCGCCTCGGATCGCGGCAGAAGGAGACCAACCACGCAGAGCCAATGAGTTTCTTTGTAGTACCGAGGAGCCATGCTCGCATTTCCTTCCGGAAAAACAGCATATCGGCAGGTGGCAACCGGGCTCCCGGCGCGATGGCCCAAATGCTCGGGATCGGCCACAGCGACGCGGTGGCGAGGAACGGCGGTTTTGCCTCATTGTCCGCAACGCGGAAACATAGACCCGTGGCGCCGGACATCAGCAGGGCGGGCCTTCTTGGCTCGCAAGGCATTCCAACATCCCCGGAATACAGCGCGTTGGCGCCTATGTCGGTCGGGTCCCAGGTGCATAACTGCGCATACAGGTTGGCGGCGGGCGAGCGCCAAATCGGTGCTCCTGGTAGGTTTGAGGAAGGATCGAGGGAACGTAACTTCCAGCCGGCGAACCGGCTTGCAGCGCTCGCGTTCCGCCGGGGCAAACCAAATGCGGAGACACCTTCATGGATCGGCGAAATGCGATAATGGCGCTCTCCGGCATTTGGCGAGTTCGGCATTGACCGCGATGCCACGTCGTCCGGTATTTGCGCAGACCCCGGTGGAGCCCGGCCAAGCGACACGGATCACCCCGCTTCAATACAGGGCCCAGACGCTTCTGGTCGGAACGTTCTCGAAACATACTAGTCAGCTTGCGATGGTGCAGGCTGTACACCCGAAGGTCAGGCAGTTCGCGGTGTTTCGAGGTAGATGAGCAGACGCGATCGCGCAGGTGCTGACTGACGTCAACGACCCACCGCCCGTGCCGCTCGATGCGCAGCACGCAGGGCTGCTTCAGCAACTGCAAAGCCAATCAGGCAAGATCTTTGACGCTGCCTATATTCAGGGGCAGATCGTCGGCCACCTGCAACTGCTGAACATCCAACAAGCGTTCTTGAATTCAACTTTGACTGGAAACAATGACGAGCACATCGCCGTCCTCGCCCGCGTCGTGATCCAGATGCATTTGACGATGCTGCAGGACCTTCATCGAATTACGGCCTGAGATCAGTTAGACCTAAAGTGCGCGCGATCGGCAGGCTCCGGTGAAGCGGCTGTAGAAGTAGCCCAATACCTCGCGGTCGCACGCCCCATTTCCGCAACGCTCGTGGCCTTACCAGGCCGCACCGCCCGCTCACTTCGCTCGTCTCGTCCGAAACTCTCGCTACCGACCCAAAGGCAACGACTGCTCCCCGAGCATATCGCGCAGGACCACGTCCCGTGCTTCATCCAAATCCAGTCCATTTGTTTCGATCAGCGGTAAGGCATCCAAAAAAATCGCATCGACGTCCTGCATAAGTTTCAGCCGCTTGAACAGGTCGGGGCGCTCCAACCCCATACTCTCGCCCACCAGTTCCAGAAAATTCACCACCTCGAATGGCCAGTCGCGTTCATGGCTGCACAGCTCCCGATGGCAGGCGTGGTAGATGCCGGCCAGCGTTGTCACGCCAGCATCGGCCGCCGCCTGCAACTGGCTGCGATGGACGTCCTGCTTGAACGCCGGCAGCGGCGTGAGCTTGTTGCACATGTAGCCAACCCGCGGCTGCTCGAGGTCAACGAAGCCCAGACCGGGAATCGCGCGGAGGATCGTCTGGGCCGCCTCGGGCACCCCTGGATTGCCGGGATGCTCGTGCAGTCCAACGCGTTTCTCGACCCGGTGTTTCAGCAGCGGCCTCAGAGACTCCATCCGCTCAGCGAGGAAGCGGACGAACGGCGTCATGTTCAGGGCGGCTTTCGCAGCTGGCGCCACGATCTCGGTCAATTGGACCTGGCACGTCGGGCACCAGGAAAGCGCGCGCGGGGCGGCGGCAGCCAGCCGGTCGATCGTGCGGTAAGCAACGCGCCCAGACGTCGCCAAGTCTCCGGCACCGAATTGCAGGACGCCGCAGCAAGCCGAAGGGCCGCCGATCACCTGATAACGGACGCCCATCGCGTCCAAGATATCAATCGCAAGCAGGGCAATATGCGGCGTCTTCAGGACGTTGCAGCCGGTGTAGAAGACGACCTCCGGCGCCTGTCCCCCATCGCTTGTGGCGCGGAAGCGAGTCAGCGCGTCAGGCGGAAGTTGGAGCCGCGACAGCACCCGGACACCCTTGGTCATGGCGCCGAAACGGGTGAAGCCGGTCTGCCGCCGATGCGCTGGGGCCGCGGCTTCCAAGGTGGCGACGCGCGCCAAAGCGAGCATCAGGCGGGGGTTCACGCCGTACTCACAGATCGGGACGCAATGGCCGCTGCCGGAGCATACCTCGGCCCAGCGGGCGGCATCCGCGTGGGTGCCTCCGCGCAGGAGGGTCAGAATCCCGGCGGTAAGGCGTTGGGGCGCGGTCGTGTCGAGGCCAGCCGGGGCGGGCATCGGGCAGATTTCCGCGCAGGCGCCGCAGGCGGTGCAGAGTTCGAGGATATCCGCCGTTTGCTGGTGGAGCGCATGGTCAAAGGTTGGAGCTTCCATGGGCCTCTACTCCGGTTGCCGTCGGAAGTGTGGCGCGGAAAACGCACCTGGGGAAGATCTTCGCCGAATCCTGACATTGGCGGGCTCTGATGATGCCGCGCTAAACCAATTGCTTGCGTCGTATCGCTGCATTGCAGCCTTATAACTTGCCAATGTCTCACCACTCACTTAGATGGTTCGTTCCCCTTCATTCTATCCTCGGAGAATGAGCGCATGGCGCGCGTTACCGTCGAAGACTGCGTTCAAAAGGTCCCCAACCGCTTCGAGCTCGTGCTGCTGGCCGCCCAGCGCGCCCGCAACATCAGCCGCGGCGAAGAACTTACCGTGGATCGCGACAACGACAAGAACCCGGTGGTGGCGCTTCGCGAAATCGCCGATGAGACGATCGAGCTCCCCCGCATTGAACAGGACCTGATCAAATCACTGTCCCGGTCGCCAGAACCAGAACCAGCGGACGAGGAAGTGCTCGACCTTATCCCGACCGACCAGAACATCTTCGGTCTGCAGGACGTCGCGGCCGACGAAGAAGCTGGCGGCCTCCCCGGCGAAGGAGCCGAGGATCTTTCTCCTGAAGACCTGGAAGCCGCCATCGAGGCAGAACTCGGCGGCCGAGCCGCTCGGTAGCCACCGATGAACAGCGGGGGCTTCGGCGGTGAGATGAACCAGTCCGCGCCGACCCCCGCTCGGGCCGCGGTGAAGCTGGTGCCGGCCGGCGCCCTGGGCGAACTGCCCAAACCGCCCGGTCCAATCATCCGCCAGTGCGATCTGACGCGAAAAATCCATGACTACGATCCCAAGGCCGACACCAGCCTAATCGATGTGGCCTATGACCTGGCCGAGAAAGCGCACTGTACGCAGCGCCGGGAGAACGGCGACCCCTATTTCACCCACCCCGTCGCGGTGGCCGGCATCCTCGTCGATTACCGGCTGGATGTAGGATCGATCGCGACCGCACTGCTGCACGACGTGGTCGAGGATACGCCAACCAAACTTCAGGAGATCGAAGCTCAGGTTCGGCAAGGAAATCGCCGGCCTGGTCGATGGCGTGACGAAGCTGACCCGACTGGAACTGCAATCGGACCGCACCAAACAGGCGGAGAATTTCCGTAAACTCGTCCTGGCTATGAGCCGGGACATCCGGGTGCTGCTGGTGAAACTCGCCGACCGGCTGCACAACATGCGGACCTTGCATTTTGTCCGTGACCCAGAGCGGCGCAAGCGCATCGCCCGCGAGACGATGGAGATCTACGCACCGCTCGCCGAACGCATCGGGATGGATGCCATCAAAACCGAGCTTCAGACGCTGGCGTTCACTCAGCTTGAGCCAGAAGCGTATGCCACCATCGTGGCGCGTCTCAACTTCCTCCGAGGCCAGGGCGCGGACGTCATCGACGATGTCCGCAGCGAGCTTATTCAGGTCTGCCGGGAAGCCGGCGTAGAGCCGATCGAGATTATGGGCCGCGAAAAATCCCCGTTCTCGATCTGGGAGAAAATGCATCGCCGGAACGTGGCGTTCGAGCAGTTATCCGACATCATGGCATTCCGCATTGTTGTAGAGACAAAGGCAGACTGCTACGCCGCCCTAGGCGCCGTGCACTCCGCTTTCCCGGTGATAGCCGGCCGCTTCAAGGATTACATCTCCACACCGAAATCGAACGGCTACCAGTCGCTGCACACGGGTGTCACCCTCCGCCAGCCGCGCAACCAGAAGATCGAGGTGCAGATCCGCACCGCCGAGATGAACGACGTTGCGGAAAACGGCGTGGCCTCGCATTGGGTTTATAAGGCGCCGGACAAGAAGGTTGACGGCACCGACATGCAGCGCTTCCGCTGGGTGCAGGATCTGCTCGAAATCCTGGACGACTCAACGGCGCCGGACGAGTTCCTGGAAAACACAAAGTTGGAACTTTACGCCGACCAGGTGTTCTGTTTCACGCCGAAGGGTCAACTGATCCAGTTGCCACGCGGCGCCACGCCGGTCGATTTCGCTTACGCTGTGCACAGCCAGGTCGGCGATACCTGCGTCGGTGCTAAGGTGAACGGCCGGCTGATGCCGCTACGCCATCACCTTGAAAATGGCGATCAGGTCGAGATCATGACCGCCCGTGGCGGCACGCCGTCGCCGCAATGGGATCGCTTCGTCGTCACGGGCAAGGCACGCGCGCGCATCCGCCGCTTCATCCATCAGGAGCAACGCCAGCAGAGCCGCGACGCCGGCAAGGTTGAACTTACCAAGGCGTTCCGCCAGGCCGGTGTCGATGGATCCGAGAAAGCGCTCGAGCCGGCGCTGAAGGCCCTCAAGGTCGCGTTGGTCGACGATCTGTATGTCGCAGTTGGCAATGGCAACCTCGTCGCACGAGACGTGGTCCACGCCGCGTATCCGGAGTTGCGGCAAGCGGCCCGCGCACCACGGATGGTGCAGCCGATGCTGCCACGTGGAAAAGCCCCGGCGCGGCAAGATATCGACATGCCGGTCACCGGGCTGGTGCCAGGGATGGCCTTTGCCTTCGCGGGCTGCTGCCATCCCGTCCCGGGCGATGAGATCGTCGGAATTGTGACCACTGGCAAGGGCGTCACCATCCACGGGCGCGGCTGTCAGACCCTGACCGCGTTCGCCGCGACGCCGGAGCGGTTCATCGACGTCGATTGGAACTACAAGGCGGTCGCTAAGGCGGGAGCTTCTTCGAAAAGCGCTGGCCACACCGCCCGGATCAGTGTGATCGCAGCCAACGAGCCGACCTCGATCGCGGAAATCTCAAATGCCATCGCCAAGCAGGACGGTGCCATCGCCAACCTCAAGATCGTCAACCGCCAGCAAGATTTCATGGAGGTGCTGGTGGATGCCGATGTTCGTGACACCGGTCATTTATCGAAGGTGATCGTCGGGTTGCGCGGCCTGAAGTCGATCAAAGGTGTGGAACGGGCAACGGGCGCATGATTTCCACTCCCGCGCGTCGTGGCGGAGGCTTGATTTCATTACATTTGCGGTATCGCCAGACCTGGCCCAGGGCTTGGTCCTGCCATCTGCGCTCTGACGTGGCGTCGAAAAAGCCGGGTGCCGTGCGGTGATCCTCGGCGTTGGCTCCGACATTTGTGACATCCGCCGTATCGAGAAGGCGATTGAGAGGCACGGGGTGCGGTTCCTGGACCGCGTGTTCACGGAAACCGAGCGTGCGAAGGCGTTGCAACGGACGGAGACGATCCGCGCCGCCACCTTCGCCAAGCGGTTTGCCGCCAAGGAAGCCGCCGCGAAGGCTCTTGGGACTGGCTTTCGGCGCGGGGTCTTCTTCTCCGACCTAGGCGTTGTCAATATTCCCGGAGGTCAGCCGACCCTTCAGATGACCGGGGGCTCGGCCGAACGGCTGCGCGCGATCACCCCGTCGGGCATGGTGGCTCAAGTCCATCTGACAATGACCGATGAGTACCCGTATGCCTATGCCCATGTGGTAATCTCCGCGATCCCCGCGGACAATCGCGCTGCGCAGAACGTCGGAGGCGGGTGATTCACACGGCCCGCTCAAGGCGACATCAGTGCGTTCCTTGACAGCGCAGGGGACCATAGGCTTCATCCGCCCGCTTCACGCGGTCCCGGCCGCCGCAACACAATCTGAAAGTCCGTTGCCCCCATGGCGACCACAAAGGCAAAGCCCAGGCGCCAATCCAACGCCTGGGTCGAGAACATCAAGACCATTGTCTATGCCGGGCTGATCGCCGTCGGGGTACGGACTGTGGCATTCGAGCCCTTCAACATCCCCTCCGGCAGCATGATCCCGACTTTGCTGGTCGGGGATTACCTGTTCGTGTCCAAATACAGCTACGGCTATTCGATTTATTCGCTACCATTCGCGCCGCCGCTGTTCTCCGGCCGGATCTTCGGTTCACTGCCCAAACGCGGTGATGTGGTGGTGTTTAAATATCCCCACGATACGTCGATCGACTACATCAAGCGAATTGTCGGACTGCCGGGGGACCGCATTCAGGTGCGCCAGGGTCAGTTATATATTAACGGCGAACTTTGCCCGCGCCAACCCGAAGGCGACTACCTTGCCGACGACAACGGCATCAAGATGATGCGTAAGCTGTACCAGGAAACCCTGCCGGATGGGGTTAAGCATGATATTCTTAAGGAGCGTGACGACGGCTGGGTAAACAACACGCAGGAGTATCTCGTGCCTCCTGGTCATGTGTTCGCCATGGGCGACAACCGCGATAACAGTGCTGACAGCCGCTTCATGGATGGTGTCGGCTTCGTGCCTGTCGAAAATCTCGTAGGCCGCGCCGAGATCCTCTTTTTCTCGATCGACGCCGAATATCCTTGGTGGGAATTCTGGGAGTGGCCATTCGAAATTCGCTGGAGCCGATTGCTTCAGCCCGTACACTGATCCCTGCTCATTGAATGAGTGAATCCTTCGAAGCAATTCTGGGCCACGTCTTCCAGCACCCCAACCTGCTAACCGAAGCTCTGACCCATCGCTCTGCCGTCCAGGGCAAGGGCCGACCGCGGGTCTCGAACGAGCGTCTCGAGTTCATTGGCGATCGGGTTCTGGGCCTGGTGATGGCCGAATGGCTCGCCGAACGCTTTCCCCGCGAGCAGGAAGGCGAACTCGGCCGGCGCCTTGCATACCTGGTGTCGCAGCCGGTCCTGGCCCGTGTGGCGGAAACAGTGGGTCTGGCGACCGAGCTCTCGGTCTCACCCGGTGAAGCGAAGGCCGGGGTGGCCAAACGGGCCACCGTCCTGGCCGATGCGCTGGAGGCCGCCTTGGGTGCACTCTATATGGACGGAGGTCTCGAGGTGGCCCGTGACTTCGTTCGTCGCGCCTGGAACGATGCAATGGTGGTGCAGGCGGAGCCACCCAAGGACGCGAAGACGGCATTGCAAGAGTGGGCGCAAAAGCGAGGGCTTGATCTGCCCGCTTATGCGATCCATCGGCGGGCCGGCCCGCCGCACGCACCGGAATTCACCGTCACAGTGACGGTAGGATCGTCCGCGGCTAACGGCACCGCCGGCAGCCGCCGGGCGGCCGAGCAACTGGCGGCGGAAGCCCTCCTCGTTCGGCTGTCCGCTTGAGCCAACCGCCGCCGACGCGATGCGGGTTCGTCGCGATTGTCGGCGCCCCGAACGCGGGCAAGTCGACCCTGATGAACCGGTTGACCGGCGCGAAACTGTCGATCGTCTCACCCAAGGCCCAAACCACCAGGTTCCGGGTCCTGGGCATCCTCATGCGGGCCGAGTTGCAAGTGCTCGCTGGTCGATACGCCCGGCATCTTCCGCCCGCGGCGCAAGCTGGACCGAGCGATGGTCGAGGCTGCCTGGTCCGGTGCCGCCGACGCCGATCTCGCGATCTTGCTGGTCGATGCCGCATCGGGCCTCCGGGGGGACGTGCGCGAGATCGCCCAGCGGTTGGGCGCTTCGGGCCGCCGCTGCTGGCTGGTTGTGAACAAGATCGACATTGTAACACCGCCCTCACTGCTGCCGCTGGTCGCGTCGCTCGACGCGCTGGCGACGTTCGAGGAAACGTTTATGGTCAGCGCCCAAACCGGCGACGGTGTGCGTCGTCTGGCCGATAGGCTGGCCGCTGTGGTGCCGCAAGGACCATGGCTGTATCCCGAAGACGATCTGACCGACCTGCCCGACCGCCTGCTGGCGGCCGAGACTGTGCGCGAGCAGATTTTCATGCAAACGCATGAGGAGGTGCCCTACGGCGCGACTGTCGAGACGGAGTCCTTCAGGGACCGCAAGGACGGTTCGGTCAGGATCGAGGTCACGATCTATGTCGCCCGGGCCGGCCACAAGGCGATCCTGATCGGAGACAAAGGCAGCAAGATCAAAGCCATCGGCGTCCGTGCCCGACAAGACCTCACGGCCTTGCTGGATCGCCCTGTCCATCTGTTCCTCAACGTCAAGGAACGCAAAGGGTGGGACGAGGAGGGCGCTCGCCTGCGCGCGATCGGCCTGGAAGACCCCGGCAAGGCGTAGGCCAACGGATCGGCGAGTGGTGCAGATCCGATCAATCCCCGGACGCGCCGCCGAGTGGACAGCCGAAAGCCAGGCCAAACAGCCGCTACTTCTTCTTCGCGACCTTCGCCGAGGCCTTGCGCACCGTCGCAGTGCTGGACGCCATCGGCGTGCAGATCTCGACCGACGCCGGCACAAGATTCTTGCCCGCGGCGAAATCGGCCAGTTCCGTCGCCGACTGGAGCGCCAATACCTCGTTGAAGATCATGCCGTTGCGCGGGCAGAAATCGCCGCCCAGGTCGCTGCCCTGGCGAGAGATCGCGTTCGCGAGATCGGTCACGAACCGGTCGTGCTCGGTCTGCCCCGCCCGGCCGTAGCGGTGCTGGAAATATGCGTTGATCGCCCGCTCATTGCCCTGCAGATCAGCCTGGAAGCGCCGAATAAAGGCGTTGTACCGATCATCGTCGTGGCAGCCCGGTGGCCAGCACCATCAGTTCGCTGCGCAACGCCTGAACCTCGAACGCCGATTGGTCCGACAGAGACGTGCACTGACGCTGCGCCAGCACCGGCTGGGCAGACAGCATAGTCAACGCGACAACGCACTCACGAACTCGGCGCATAGGCATTCCCTCTTCCGGTTTCGCCGGCTGAATAGCGCGACCTCGGCGCGCGCCGCCATCTCAATTTCCTACGTCATATTCATCAGCCGCGACGATCGGTGTGACCGCTTTCATCGTACAGATTTCGAGCGGTCTATAGCCGGATCGGGACTGGACGTCCAAGAAGAGACGACAAATGCCGAACCGGCACTCTGGGAGCGAGCCGCTGTCCGATACATCGCATCCGATGCCGCCGAAAGCTCGGCGGGCGCTGGGTCCAGCTTTGGCTGGGCGTGGTCTGCATGGCGCTGATCGCCAACTTGCAATACGCCTGGACGCTGTTCGTCGATCCGATGCACGTGGCTGCGCGGCTGGAGCCTGGCGGAGATCCAATGGGCATTTTCCATCTTCATCGCCACGGAAACCTGGCTGACACCAGCGGCCGGCGCGATTGTCGATCGTCTGGGCCCGCGCATCGGACCCGGTCTGATGATCGCAGCCGGCGGCATGCTGGTCGGGGCCGGCTGGGTGGTCAACGCCTACGCCGATTCGCTGGCGCTTCTGTATGTGGGCGCCGCCGTTTCGGGCACCGGGGCCGGTGCGATCTACGCCACCTGTGTCGGCAACGCGGTGAAATGGTTTCCCGACCGGCGCGGCCTCGCCGTTGGGCTGACCGCGGCAGGCTTCGGTGCCGGTGCGGCGTTGACGGTCGTTCCGATCCGCCTGACGATCGCGGCGGCCGGCTACCAGCAGGCGTTCCTGTGGTTCGGCATCGGCCAGGCGGTGGTCCTGGTTATCATCGCCCGCGTCCTGCGGGGACCGGAGCGGCCGATCCTCCTGTCCTCCACAAGGCCAACGTCACACCTGCACAGAATGCGGGCAGTTCGACCAGCATGGAAATGCTGCGCTCGCCGATCTTCTGGCTGCTGTATGCGATGTTCATCTGCGTTTCGGCCAGCGGGCTGATGGCCACCGCACAGCTTGGGCCGATCGCCAAGGACTACGGCATCTCCGACACGGCGATCTTCATGGGGGCGAGCACGCTCAGCGTGGCACTGGTGTTGGATAACGTGTTGAACGGCCTGGCTCGGCCGTTCTTCGGCGCGATCTCGGACCGGATCGGGCGGGAACCAACCATGGCGCTGGCGTTCATCCTCGGGGCGATCAGCTATTGGCTGCTGGCTGTGGCCGGCCACACGCCGTGGGCCTTCGTGCTGTGCGCCGGGCTGATCTTTTTCACCTGGGGGGAGATTTTCTCGCTGTTCCCCTCCACCTGCACCGACACGTTCGGACCGAAATACGCCACCGCCAACGCCAGCCTGCTGTACACCGCCAAGGGCACCTCGGCGTTCCTGGTGCCGCTGGCGAACGTGTTGAAGTCGGCGACCGGAAGCTGGGAGTCGGTGTTCCTGGTCGCCGCGGTGACCAATGTATTGTGGTCCTGCTGGCGTTGTTCGTGCTGCGGCCGATGCGGGCCAACCAGATGCGGCGGGCGCGGATCGTGGCGACCCTGCAGAGGTAGCCTTGTGTCGCGGTTAGTCTACGCCTAACGTTTTTGGATCCCGTGTCGCGCGGCGGCCACAGCGGGACAGTCGGCTGACTGGCGCGCGTCGATGTGCTACGCGGCGTTGGCATGACGTCAGCGGAGCGCTTCGCGCTTGGCAGTCTCTGCGCGGGCTGCCTGGTGCTTGGTCTGAAAGGCGCCGCCTGGTGGCTCACCGGCAGTGCCGCGCTCTATTCCGACGCGCTGGAGAGCACCGTCAATGTCGCGGCCAGCCTGATTGCCTGGGGTGCGCTGCGGTTCGCCGCCCGCCCGGCCGACGCCAATCATCCATACGGCCACGACAAGGCGGAGTTTTTCGCCGCGGTCATCGAGGGCGTGCTGATCGTCGTCGCCGCCCTGCTGATCTTCGAGGAGGCGTGGCAAAGCTGGTGGCACCCTCATGTGCTCGGAGGCGCCGACTCAGGGGATCGCTCTGAACGCCGCGGCGACCGTGATCAACGGCATCTGGTCCGCCGTGCTGGTGGCCGCGGGCCGCCGCTTGCGGTCTCCGGCGCTGCAGGCCGACGGCCGTCATCTGTTGGCTGACGTGGTCACCTCGGTCGGGAATCGCCGCCGGCGTGTGCCTGGCGGTTTTCACCGGCCAGTATGTGCTGGATCCGCTGCTGGCCGCCGCGACCGGGGTTTATGTGCTATGGTCCGGCATGCGGATGATTTCCCTGTCGGTCAGCGGGCTGATGGACGCAGGCGCCGGAACCGGCGATGGTGAACCGGATCAAGGAACTGGTCGCCAGCAGCGCCGCCGGGGCGATCGAGGCGCATGATCTGCGTACTCGCCATGCCGGGCGGCTGACCTTCCTGGAATTCCATCTGGTGGTGCCGGGCAGCATGACCGTCGCCGCCGCGCACACGATCTGCGACCGGATCGAGGACGCGCTGAAGGCGGAGATGGGCCACCTGATGATCACCATCCATGTGGAGCCGGAGGAAAAGGCGAAGCTGGGCGTCGTTCCGGGTGCGGTAAATCCATAAAGGTTGTGTGATGATCTTGATGTATCAGAGCCGCGCACGACCTTGACTCGGGGGGGCCGGTGCGTAGAACCCGCGTCTTCCGCCAACTCGGCCCTGGTAATGTAGCCAGGAAGTCGCTTGGCCCCTTAACGTTGTGATCGAAGAACGCATGGCCAATACCGCATCGGCGCGCAAGCGCATCCGTCAGACTGTTACCCGTACCGCGCGGAACCAGGCGCGGAAATCGCGTATGCGCACCTTCGTCAAGAAGGTCGAAACGGCGATCGCCAGCGGGGACAAGTCGGCAGCGGCGGAGGCGCTTGCGGGCTGCCCAGCCGGAGATGCAGCGAGCTTCGGGCAAGGGCGTGATCCACGCCAACACGGTGGCCCGCAAGTTGTCCCGCTTGTCCGCCCGGATCAAGGCGCTGCCGAGCGCCTGATTTTGCCGCCGGCCGAGTCGCCCGAGCGGTTGACCGGCGTCCTCCAGGGGCGCATGATCAGGCCTGACCCGAGTAGTCGTTACTACGCGGCTTCAGCGTTTATCTTGTTCTGTCGCCGTCCTGTGGAGCGGCGCTTTGCTTGGCATGGGCCACGGTCTGTCATGGTAATGTTATTTCGTTCATTTCGATTCGTCTTGACCGACCTTAATTTTCGATTGCCTCCATCCTAAACTCTGACATACTTGTGCCTGCCAGCCGGAAAGCAGTGTTATCCGAATTCAGAACCTTCCGCAGGGCAGGATAACTGCGTTCGGTTGGGCCGAAACAGGGGAAGGTCCGGACGATCTCACTTCGCCGGTAACACATCAATTCTAGCTGCGTGCTGTTGACGCAGGGGGAGCAATGGATGACCACGACTGAGCCTGAGATCGTGGAAATGCCGCAGATCTGCGGTCCAGTGGACGAGGATCAAGGGGCGGTTGCAGGCTGAGGTCGGTGAGGTCGAATACCGCACCTGGCTGCGCCAGATGACCCTCGTCGGGCCTGGACGGCGACGAAATCACAGTCAATCTGCCGACGCGATTTCTGCGTGACTGGGTGTCCACGCGATACGGCGACCGGCTTGCGCGCGTTGTGGCAGTCGGAAAACCCCGACGTCCGGCGCGTCGATATCCGCGTGGGTGGCGCCGTCTCGCAGCTAGCCGCCCTGGCGGAGACCGTGCTGGCACAGTCGCGAAGAAGTGCAGCCCGCGCGGGTCGAGCCGCCTCAGGTCAACGTTGCCGCCGCGGCGACCGCCAGGATGGCAGGACGAACGCGCCACCGAACCACGCTCCGATCTGGCGGCGCCACTCGATCCGCGCTTCACCTTCGAGGGCTTTGTCGTTGGAAAGCCTAACGAATTTGCCTATGCCTGCGCGCGCCGGGTGGCGGAACGTCCGTCCAGCCCAGGGTTCAATCCGCTGTTCCTTTACGGCGGGGTCGGGATTGGGCAAAACCCATCTAATGCACGCCATCGCCTGGGAACTGACGGATCGCGCCGGTCCTCCGGTCTCGGTCGCCTACATGTCGGCCGAGAAATTCATGTATCGGTTCATCGCGGCGATCCGCAGCCAATCGACGATGGAGTTCAAGGAAAATCTTCGCAGCGTCGATGTGCTGATGATCGACGATCTGCAGTTCCTGATCGGCAAGGACAATACGCAAGAAGAATTTTTCCACACATTCAATTATTTGGTTGAGCAGGGAAAGCAGATTGTCGTTTCGGCCGACAAGTCGCCGTCCGACCTGAACGGGCTGGAACACCGGCTGCGTACCCGTCTGGGTTGCGGCATGGTCGCAGACCTGCACTCCACGACCTATGAATTGCGCATCTCCATCCTGGAGGCGAAGGCCGCGCGCGCGGGTGTCGAGGTCCCGGGCAAGGTGCTGGAGTTCCTCGCGCACAAGATCACCTCCAACGTGCGGGAGCTGGAGGGTGCGCTGAACCGCCTGGTCGCGCATGCCAACTTGTTTGGCCGCCCTGTCACGTTGGAAAGCACGCACGAAGTTTTGCATGATATTCTGAAGGCGCACGACCGACGGGTTACGATCGAAGAGATTCAGAAAAAAGTCGCTGAACATTACAGCATCCGGTTGACGGATATGTCCTCGGCCAGACGCGCGCGGGCGGTTGCGCGGCCGCGGCAGGTCGCGATGTATCTGGCGAAGCAACTCACCAGCCGCAGCCTGCCGGAGATCGGCCGAAAGTTCGGCAACCGCGACCACACCACGGTGATGCACGCGGTGTCTCGTGTCACCGAACTGATGGAACGCGACGGCACCTTCGCCGAAGACGTCGAGCTGCTGCGCCGACTGTTGGAGGCATAGCTCCCGCAACGACCAAAAGGCGCTGGCTGGATGCTCCCAAGCTGCCGCCCACTTGCGCGAACCAGCGATCGTTTTCGATGCTGCGCGCCGTTTGCTGCTCGTTAGAGGAAGGTGTCCTCGAGGTCGGCCGGCGCGGTAGCCATTTCGGCAGGAGGCCTGGCAAGGGACGTCCTCCCGTCCATTCGTCCGTTCAGTTGGCGATCATGGATGATGCGCTCCCTCTCCATGGTATAGCAGCCCGCAACAAGTCCTATCAGGCGCTCCAGTTCGGGCGACGCGATCTCTTCTTCCGGGTTGCTATCCCCGGTGGCGCTTGCGAGATCAGCTGCCGCCACACGCCGGTCTTTGGTGAGTTCTTCGTGGACAGTGGCGCGAGCGACCGTGTCCCGAAGCAACAAGGCGACGTTTTCAGTGTCTTGTGCAAGCGATGCCAGCGCATTCGCGAGACTTTCCCCGGCGGCTCCCAGCCGGGAGACAGAGTTTGCCATACTTGCAGCGATGCTCGCACCGTGGGCGGCCCTTTCATCGCGCTCGCCGGACCGCAAAGAGCCGGCAATTGCCGCCATGCTGTCCACATGCACCGTGATAGCGGCGGCCTCCGTGGCGATATGATGGGAGTAGCTCCGAAGTTCCTGGGCAATCACCATAAGAGGCTGCCCAAACACACGAAGCCGGCCGCATTTCAGGCTCATATTGAGGCCCATGATCCGGATGTCCTCCTCCAGTGACCTTAGGGCCGTGGTATTGGCTAACCAATCGCTCGGTCGCTTCCGACACGGAAACGGACAAGGTGTCGGCTTCGCGCCTCGCGGTGGCGGCGCCCGCGAGCAGTTTACCCACCTCCGCCACTTGTTCTTCCACCTTGCCGAGGAAGGTCCTGCGACCGTCGTCAGCGGCCCCCGCAGCAGAACTGCCCAAATGCAAAATGGCTCCGGCATCCGTTGCCAGTTCCTCAACGGATGACAGGATTTGCTGCATCTCGCGATCGAATTCGTCCGAGGCATCAAGAAGCTGAGCAGACAATAGACGGCTGCAGAAACCGCCAAGCGCATGACGTTGGGGACCGGTCAACGCGGTCCAGTCGCCGTGCTGAGCCAGCTTTACGCTTGGCGGACCCAGGATCTCCGCGACGATAGTTAGTGCGAAATCAATATGGTCGAGTCGTTGGCGGGTGATGTCGCCAATCTGTAAAGCCATCACGGCGTCGCTGATGCTTTGCCCCACTTTGCGAGACTGCTGTGCCACGACGGAGGCAGCGGCAACTGCGCGCTTGCCGCGATCGGTAATCGCGGCGATGCCTTCCCCCAGCCTGGCCGGAACGGAACGGATCGCATCCGCGCGATGCTGTGTGTGAGCGACCTCCCTGGTGGCCGCAAGGCGTAGAGGGTCCCCGACGCCGCGGAGTTCGTTTGCCAAGGTCATCCAGACTGGTGTGCGCCAGGCCCAATGTTCGGGCGATCTCGGCGGTGAAAATGGGGAAGTCGCGTCTGGCGTCACCGATATTGGCGGCCTCGATCCTGGTGTTCATTGCGAGCATGCCGAGGTCACTGACAGCCTTGCCCATCTGCGCGATCCGCTCCTGGATTTTGGTGATCAGGTCTGCAAGCTGCTTAAATACGGTCCTCTTGCCGTCATCAACACGGGCGGTGGCGACGGCCGTCATGACGCGCGACAGCTGCTGCGTGGCACCACGCAGATTCTCGCCTTTTAATTCGTTTGCCAGTCGATCAAAGGTGAGCGTCGAGCGTGCCGATCGTGTCGACGGCCGTTCCGAGTTGGCCGCCAATATCCAGGAAGCGGCCTTCCATCGACGCCGACGCCCCTGTGATGATGCGGGTGATCCGGCCGATTTCGCCAAAGACAGCATCCTAGCGTCCAATCGAGCCCGTATTGATACACGCCGTCCCGGCGGAAGGGACCAAACCGTCGCCGAGGTCGCCCTTCCGAGAATCATGGGTCTCTATCCGGCCAGGCGCCAATCTACCGGCGGTCCCGCCAATTGGACGCACCATGACCCGGCCGGTCGCGGTATAAAGCCGGATCAGCAGGCCGCTTTCCCCGCCGATGCGACGCGGCACGACGGGAATCGAGCGGCTGCCCAGCCATTCGAGTGCGATATTCACGTTCTTGGTGCCGACCGTGTCCTCGGCTACACCGAATGGTAGCACCGCCGCGCCCCCGAACACCTTGGCTCGCAGATCGCCCCTTCCACAGCCAAGCCGGCACATTTTGGAAATCAGCTGCTCGATGGCTATACCTCCATATCGTAGGCTCAACTGCCCGCTTTGCAGCACATAGTGGTTCATGCCCGCCGCCCGGCCGTGCCGATCCACCAGACAGACCGCGACACAAGAACCGAGCACAGTTCTGATCACCTCCGGTTTGGCGGCGCAATAGAGACCACCCGGTTCCAGAAATACCTGCGGCAAACCGTCGGCGCCGCGTTGAGGGTCCGTGGCAACCCTGCTCATCGGCTGCCGGCTCTGACGATTTCGATTGCCAGCAGGTCGAGCGGCAGGACCTTGTCGGCTGCGCCGAGCGCGATCGCCTCCTTTGGCATGCCGAAGACGACCGAGCTGGCCTCGTCCTGGGCGATGGTGAGCCGCCGGCCTGCCGCATCTCCAGCAGACCGCGTGCGCCATCGTCGTCCATGCCGGTCATGGTGATACCGACGGCGTTCGCGCCGGCGTATCATGCCGCGGAACGAGAACAGCACGTCGAACGATGGTCGGTGGCGCGATACCAGCGGTCCGTTCTTAACCGTAACGTAATATCGGGCACCACTTCTTTGCAGCAATGTGTGGCGGTCTCCTGGTGCGATCAGCACCCGCCCGCGCAGCACCGTATCGCCGTCAGCCGCCTCCTTGACCTCGGCCTCGCACAGGCCGTCCAGCCGGCGGGCGAATGCCTCGGTGAACTTTTCAGGCATATGCTGCACGATGACGATGCCAGGACTGGCAGCGCGCTTCGAGGACGATCCGAAGCAACTCGGTCCCGCCGGTTGATGCACCGATGCAGATGACGGTCTCTGTCGTGTGCGCCGTGGCCTGGCCGGCGCTCGGTGGTGCCAGCATGGCATCAGCCGTCAATTTCTTCGGCGGGCTGGGCGTGCGGCCGGAACGAGCGGCCTGACCGGGCATGGACGACAGGCGGACGCGCGCCGCTGCCTTCACGACATCGCAGATCCGAATTTTCGATTCTTGCAGGAATTGAGCGGTACCGATCCGCGGCTTGGCGATGATCTCGACCGCATCAACTTCCCAGGCCTGCGACAATGTCTCCGAACCAATCTCGGCTAGCGACGAGCAGATAACGACCGGCACGGGCCGTCGCGCCATGATCTTCCGCAGGAAAGTGATGCCGTCCATGCGCGGCATCTCGATGTCGAGCGTGATGACGTCGGGGACTTCCTGTTGCATGCGGCGGGCCGCGACGAACGGGTCGGTGGCCGTGGCCATGACCTCGATTTCGGGTCTTGCTGTTCATCGCGTTCAATACTTCACAAAATCGGCGTCATGGTGATCGTCGGCATCATGGGCAAGGTCGAGCGCAAAGCCGCGCACCGCTCCTTGGCCGTGAGTGCCACGGCGATCAGGTCGCGGCTCGCGGCGACCTTGCCTTTGCGCACCAGGTCGAACGCGGTCTCGACGTGATGCGTGAAAGCGGCCACCGCGTCGAAGCCAAACATCGCACCCGAACCCTTGATCGTGTGCAGGGCGCGGAAGGCGCTGTCGACCAGACGGCGTCGCCCGGTGCATGCTCGAGGTCGAGCAGGGCTTGCTCCAACACCTCCAGCAACTCTTGAGCTTCCTGGCGAAAGGTCGCGGCGGGGTCGGTCGCGCTCATGGGCCGAGGACCTTCCGAACAACCCCGACGAGTTGTTCCTGCTGGAACGGTTTCGTGATCCACGCCGTGGCGCCGGCGGCTTTGGCTTGCTGTTTTAGACCAGTGTCGGATTCCGTCGTAAGGAAGATGATCGGCACGCCCTTGTAGGCCGATAATTTCCGCAATTCGCGGATCAGCCGTAGTCCGTTCATTACTGGCACGTTCAAATCCGTGATAACGAGATTAACCGCCGACTTGCGCCCTTCGCCAGTCCTTCCGCGCCATCGCTGGCCCGGACCACCTGATAGCCCGCCCCCCGTAAGCTTGACCATTTGGCGAATGCTGGCCGAGTTGTCCACGCAAAGGATGACCTTGTCATTGCGTTGCTGCCGTTTGCGTCCAGAAAGCCTGATCCGGATTTGGTCTGTCCGCGACTGCGCCGAGGACCCCCGCGCTGCAACGCATCGCGCAATGTGCCCGCAGCCGGTCGCGCGAGCACCACGTTCCGGCGAGACTTCCGCGCGCTCGCCCGGGCTGCCAGAATTAACTGAATGAGGCTAAGATCGGTCTCGGTTGCGCCGTCGCAATGGATTTCGACCACCAGCTGGCCCGCCATCTCCAAAAGCTTGGAGTGGATGGACTTGGCAGACTGTATGGTGACCTCGCCGGAGAGAACGAGCCGGCCTTCGATGGGAGTTTCTTCAGGCATCTATGAACCCCCCACTCCGATCAGACCGACCACATTTCTTTTTGCTATTATGGACGCGGTCCGATTTCGTCCCGGTCGGCCGGTCGCACGGAAGCCATCATCATCAGGATCATCCGCCGCTGGCGGGTGGACCGATCTCATCCCGTCACCTCTTCAAACGGGGGAAGGCAGTATTTGCCGCGAAACGGCCAGGATCCTTCCGGCCGACCCGTAACATGACGGCGTAGGGTTAACGAACCGCTAACCCGTCTTCGCGGATTCGGCCCCGGAAAGTCCGATTTTGGTCTGGATCGAGGCCGATAACGTTCTAATGACACGGGATAATATCGTCCTGTCACGGCCGAAAACCGCTGTAGTGAAGACCTAGCCGATTCCCACCGACGGATTCGCCTCGCTAAATTCGCTGGGTCATGTTCCTGCGCAAGACCCAACGGAAGAAGGACGGCAAGACGCACAACTATTGGAGCGTGGTCGAGAATCAGCGTCTTCATGGTGGCCGTGTGGTGCAGCGTCACGTGTTGTACCTGGGTGAAATCAACTCCTCGCAAGCAGCGGTCTGGCGCAAGGCCATCGATGTGCTCGACGAGGATGCCGGGCGTCCGCGAACGCTGGCGCTGTTTCCCGAAGATCACTGCGCCGCGGTCGCAGCCGACGTTTCGATGGTGCAGCTTCGGCTGTCCGAAATGCGGCTCTGCCGGCCGCGGCAGTGGGGCGCGTGCTGGCTGTCCGGGCAGTTGTGGCGCGAGTTGCAGTTGGATCGGTTCTGGTCAGATCGCCTGCCGCGAAGCCGCAAGGGCACGCGTTGGGATCAGGTTTTGCAGGTGCTGGCCTGCTATCGGCTCATTGCGCCTGGCAGCGAGTGGAAACTGCACCGCGAATGGTTTGGCCGCTCGGCGATGGCTGACCTGCTGGGTGCGGACTTCGGACTGGCCGAACCGCACAAACTCTATGCCTGTCACGATTTTCTGCTGACCCACAAAGCAGATTTGTTCTCCCACCTGATGGCGCGCTGGCGTGACCTGTTCAATGCCGAGTTCGACGTGTTGCTCTACGATCTCACCAGCACCTATTTCGAGATCAACGCTGCCGACGTGCCCGAGGGCGACAAACGTCGGCACGGCTACAGCCGCGACAAGCGGCCGGACTGTCCGCAAGTGGTGATCGCGCTGGTGGTGACACCGGACGGGCTGCCGCTGGCCTACGAGGTGCTGCCCGGCAACACGGCCGATTGCACGACGCTGCGGATGTTCCTGGACAAGATCGAGCAGCAATACGGACGGGCCCGGCGGGGGTGGATCATGGATCGCGGTATTCCGACGGAAGCGGTGCTGGCCGAGATGCGTGCCAGCGACCCGCCGGTGCGGTATCTGGTGGGAACACCGAAAGGCCGTCTGTCGCGTCTGGAGAAACCCCTGCTGGCCAAGCCCTGGGTCGAGGCGCGGGCCGGTGTGCAAGTCAAACTGCTTGAACAGGACAGCGAACTTTACGTCTACGCCGAGAGTGCCGACCGCGTTACCAAGGAACGTGCGATGCGCAAGCGGCAACTGAAGTGGCTGTGGAAGCGGCTTGCCGATCTCGCCGCGATGGAAATCTCGCGCGAGGAGATGCTGATGAAGCTGGGTGCTGCGCGATCGCGCGCACCGGCTGCATGGCGTCTGGTCGAGATCGAGATGGACAAGGAAAGTTCCATGTTTATCTACACCCTCAACCGCCAGAAGCTTCGCGGTGTCCGCCGGCGCGAGGGGCGTTATTTGCTGCGCACGAACCTCGCCGAAGACGATCCCGCAGTGTTGTGGCAGTACTATATCCAGCTGGTCGCGGTGGAAGAGGCGTTCAAAAACCTGAAGCAGGACTTGGCGATACGCCCGGTCTTCCATCAGGACCAGCGCCGGATCGAGGCACACATCTTCATCGCGTTCCTCGCGTACTGCATGCAGGTCACGTTGCAGCGTCGCTTGCATGCCTTGGCCCCCGGGCTGACCGCACGCAGCGTTCTAGAGAAATTCGCCACTGTCCAGATGATTGATGTTCATCTGCCGACGACCGATGGGCGGGAACTTTTGTTGACCCGCTACACCCAGCCCGAGCCTGAACTCCGGCTTCTGATCCAGCAACTCAAGCTTCAGTTGCCGCCGCAGCCACCACCTAGAATCACCACCGTCGCGGTCGCCACCGCACCCTGATGTAGTGAAGACCTTTGCCTTCAACCCGTTGAAAAACAACGGAGCGATCTCTCAAAAACCCTCC
>CAVTFL010000009.1:0-77136 GCA_963733925.1 uncultured Alphaproteobacteria bacterium
AATCCGCGAAGACGGGTTAACGTGGCGACCGGTATTCTCAATTCGTGACTCGTTGAGGGATCCGCTGGACTCGTCTCGCCGAGCCGCGGACAAGGCGAAAGTCGTCCCGTTCAGCCGGATCGTTTCTTTCGACCCTGGCGGGCGCGGCCGGCCTAATTAGGCAGTGCCCCCTTCAGAAAGAGGAGGGTTGGCCTTCCTAGGCCGCCGCTCGCAAATCGCCGGCTGCCGAGGCTTTGACCAGGTCGGCGCCCTTTTCGGCAATCATGATGACGGCGGCATTGGTGTTGCCCGAGGGGACGGTTGGCATGATGGAAGCGTCGATGACGCGAAGTCCAGCGATGCCGCGCACGCGCAGGTGGTCATCGACCACAGCCATCGGGTCCTGGCCCATCTTGCAGGTGCCGATCGCGTGGTAGGTCGTCTGGCCGGTTTCGCGCGCGTACTGGAGTAGCTCGGCGTCAGTCTGGACCTTGTCGCCGGGGTTCATCTCGTAGGCGCGGTATCGGTCCATGATGCGGCCGTTGATGATGCTCCGGCCGATCTTCATGCCGTCCACCAGCACGCGTTGGTCGATTGGGTCGGCCAGGAAATTGAGCCGGATCGCTGGCGCCGCTTGCGGATCGCTCGACCTGGCGTGGATGGAACCCTGAGACTCTGGCCGGCACTGATAGGCTGTCAGCGTCATGCCGGGTTCCGCTTCAAGGTCGCGCTTCTGGGCGTTACCGTAGCTGGCGTGGGCGAAGTGGAACTGGACGTCGGGTTCCTCCAGTTCGGGCCGCGTCTTGACGAACCCGAAGACGATGCCGGCGGTGAAGGTCAGGATGCCACGTCGCTGGGTATAATATTTCACGACTTCCTTGGCCAAGGCGAGGCCGCGGCTGCGCTCGTTCAACGTGACCGGCAGCTTGACTCGCCAGTTCATGCGGGGGGCATAGTGGTCGCGGTAGTTTTCGCCGACGCCGGGCAATTCGTGCTGCACTGGGATCCCCAGTGAGGAGATCAGCGCCGGATCGCCTATGCCGGAAAGTTCCAAGATCTGAGGCGATTTCACGGCCCCCGCGGACACGATCACCTCGCGGTTGACGCGGGCTTCCTTGGTCGTGCCGCCTTGCGTGTAGATGACACCGACGGCTCGCTTGCCCTCTAGCAGCACTTTTGTGGTGAAAGCCTCGGTTTCGATCTTCAGGTTGGGGCGTTTGCGAATGGGATCCAGGTAGCCGCGGGCGCAGGACCAGCGCTCGCCGTTCCTCTGGGTGACCTGGTAATAGCCAAAGCCCTCCTGACGGCCGTTGTTGTAGTCCTTGTTGCGGGGATATCCCTGGTCGACCGCGGCATCGATGAATGCATCCAGTAGTTCGGCACGCTCGCGCATGTGCTCGACGTTCAGGGGGCCACCTCGGCCGCGGGTTTCGTCGCCGCCGGGGGCGAAGTGTTCCGCCTTACGGAAATAGGGCAGTATCGCGTCATAGCTCCAGCCGCGGTTTCCGAACTGCGACCATGTGTTGTAGTCGAGCGGGTTACCGCGGACATAGAGCATGCCGTTGATGGAACTGGAGCCGCCCAAAGTGCGTCCGCGCGGAATGGGAATGCGGCGGTCATGGACATTGGGTTCCGGCTCGCTCTCGAAATTCCAATTGTATTTCGGGTTGTTAAGCAGCTTGGTGAAGCCGGCCGGGATATTGATCCACACCGAGCTGTCTTTCGGGCCGGCCTCCAGCAGCAAGACAGTGCAGCGATGGTCCTCGCTGAGGCGATTGGCCAGCACGCAGCCGGCGGATCCGGCGCCCACGATGATGTAGTCGAACTCGGCCATCGTCTCATCCCCAGTTTGTGACAAGTCTATAGCCGCAGGTGTTGCGAGGGGGAAGGCTCGCGGCTTTGCGAGAAGCGGGGGGTGTGGCAAGGAGGCCCCGCGATGGGGGAAACAGCACGATTCTCCTTTCTGTCCCTGTTGCGACATGGGACTGGAAAGGTTTGGGAGAGGCAGTGGCGGGACGCTAAGCCCAAGGCGTCGTACGACGTGATCATCGTGGGCGCCGGTGGCCACGGGCTGGCCACGGCATTTTACCTGGCAATGGAGCACGGAATTCGCAACGTCGCGGTACTCGACAAGGGCTGGCTGGGGGGTGGGAATACCGGGCGAAACACCACGATCATCCGGTCGAACTATTTGCGGCCGGAAAGTGCTGCGCTCTACGAGCACGCGCTTCGGTTGTGGGAGGGCTTGGCCCAAGCGTTGAACTATAATGTGATGTATTCGCCGCGTGGCGTCTTGATGCTGGCACATAACCAGCATGATATCCAGACATTCAAGCGACACGTGCATGCCAACCGATTACAGGGCGTCGATAATGAGTGGCTGACCCCCATCCAAGCCAAGGCGTTCTGCCCACCTTTGGAGATCGGTCCCGCCGCGCGGTATCCGGTGCTTGGGGCCGCCCTGCAACGACGGGGTGGTGTCGCTCGGCATGATGCTGTGGCCTGGGGTTATGCACGGGCAGCGTCGGCGATGGGCGTGGATATTATCCAGAACTGCGCAGTGACAGGCATCGTGCGCGATGCCGATGGCGCGGTGATGGGCGTTGAAACGAGCCGGGGGCTGATCGCGGCGCGGCGGATTGGCGTAGTGGCCGCTGGCCATACGAGTGTAGTGATGAAGATGGCCGGTGTGCGGATGCCACTGGAATCGTTTCCGCTGCAAGCATTGGTCAGTGAGCCGGTGAAGCCGGTGATGCCGTGCGTGGTGATGTCCAATACGGTCCACGCCTATGTTTCGCAGTCCGACAAGGGTGAGTTGGTGATCGGCGGGGGAACGGACGCCTATACGTCGTATAGCCAGGCCGGAGGGCTGCATATCGCCTGCGCGACGCTGGAGGCGATTTGTGAGCTGTTTCCGTCGTTTCGGCGGCTCCGGATGCTACGGAGCTGGGGTGGAATTGTCGATACGACCCCAGACCGGTCTCCAATCATCGGGCTGACGCCGGTGCCGGGCCTGTTCGTGAATTGCGGGTGGGGAACCGGTGGGTTCAAGGCGACCCCTGGATCGGGGCAGGTATTCGCGGCGACGATCGCTCGGGGGAGCCGCATCCGATCGCAGCACCGTTCGGTCTGGACAGGTTTGTGTCCGGCCGGCTGATCGATGAATCTGCCGCGGCGGCGGTCGCGCACTGATGTTGCTCATTCCTTGCCCTTGGTGCGGCAATCGGCCGGAGAACGAATTTCGTTACGGAGGCCAGGCGCATATGACGCGGCCGGCCGATCCGGCCTCGGTGGATGATGCGGCTTGGGCAGCTTATCTTTATCTGCGCGAAAATCCGAAGGGACGGCACACCGAGCGGTGGCGGCACGTGCATGGCTGCGGGCGGTTTTTTAATTGCGTGCGAGATACGATCACGGACCGGATCGCTACGACTTACAAGCCTGGCGGAACGCCGCCATGACCCAGCCGTTCCGCTCACCGGATGGCGGCCGGATCGATCGCGGGCGGGTGCTTCGTTTCACCTTCGACGGTCGCTCGTATGAGGGGTTTGCTGGCGACTACGCTGGCATCCGCGCTGCTGGCGAACGACGTTTCTCTGGTTGGGCGGTCGTTCAAGTATCATCGCCCACGTGGCATTTTGTCCGCGGGGTCCGAGGAACCCAATGCGCTCGTCACGATCGATCGGGGGGCCGGGCGGGTCACGCCAAATCTGCGGGCGACGCAAGTCGAACTGTACGATGGGCTGGTGGCCCGCAGCCAGAATCGATTTCCATCACTTCGTTTCGATCTCGGGGCCATGGCTGGATTGGCGGCGCCGCTGCTGTCAGCCGGGTTCTACTACAAGACATTCATGGGGCCGAGGTCGTTCTGGAAGCGGCTTTATGAGCCGGCCATTCGCCGGGCGGCCGGGTCTGGGGCGTGCGCCCGGTCGATGCGGACCCGGATCGGTATCTGCACCGGTATGTGCACTGCGAGATGCTGATCGTCGGCGGCGGCCCGGCGGGGCTGGCGGCGGCCCTAGGCGCCTCGGCAACTGGGGCGCGGGTGATCCTGTGCGACGAGCAGGCGGAACTGGGCGGATCGTTGCTGGACGAGCCTGATGTGACCATCGATGGCTGGCCGGCGCCGGACTGGGTGCGGGAGGCGGTCGCGACGCTTGGCGAGTCGGTCACGCTGCTGCCGCGGACCACGGCCTTCGGCTGGTATCCGGGCGGCATGATGGGGCTGGTGGAGCGGGTCACCGATCATCTCGGCGAACCGCCGCCGGGGGGTGCCACGGGAACGGCTGTGGCACGTGCGGGCCGAGCGGGTGGTGCTGGCCACTGGGGCGATCGAGCGGCCGCTGGTGTTTCCCGGCAATGACCGGCCCGGCGTGATGCTTGCAGGGGCAGCGCGGACGTATCTACATCGGTATGGCGTCAAGGCCGGCAAGCGGGTGATGATCGCTACAGCCGATGACAGAGCCTATCGCACCGCCCTCGACCTGCATGCGGCTGGCGTGACGGTCGCGGGGATCGTCGATCTGCGATCCGCGCCGGACTGGCGAAGCCGTGGCCGCGGCGCGCGCGCTCGGTATTCCGATCCAAGCCGGGACGACCATCGCCGGCACCGAGGGGCGCGGCCGTGTTCATTCCGCCAAGCTTGCGAACCGCACCGATATCATTCCATGCGATACGATTTTGATGTCGGGCGGCTGGACGCCCTCGGTGCATCTGGCATGCCAATCGCGCTTACCGCTCGTGTTCGATGCGGAGTCGGGAACGTATCTGCCATCGGAGGGGGCGGTCGGGGCCTGCGGCGGAGTATTCGATCTGGCGTCCTGCTTGCACGATGGGACGGCGGCGGGCGGCAGTGAGCCTCGGTCGTTCGCGGTCGTCGGGATGCCGGCTATGGCGCCACCCGGACCGCCAGTTGCCGGTGGGGTGCACCGTTCGGCGTTTGTCGATTTTCAGAACGATGTGACGACCAAGGATTTGTTCATTGCTACGGCGGAAGGGTTCGTCGCGATCGAGCATCTGAAGCGATACACCACCACGGGAATGGCTACGGACCAGGGCAAGACGTCCAACCTGAACGCCCTGGTGAAGGTGGCGGCGCTGACCGGGCAGCCCGTGGAGGCCATCGGCCTGACCACGTTCCGTCCACCCTACACGCCGGTCACCTTTGGCGCCTTCGCCGGGACATCTCGAGAAGCGCTCTTTGCGCCCGTGCGGTTGCCGCCGATCGCGACGCCTGGCGCGGTGCTGGAGGATGTCGGAACCTGGAAGCGGGAGCGGTGTTTCCCGTTGGATGGCGAAACGATCACGACCGCGATAGCCCGTGAGTGCCTGACTGTCCGCAACGATGTGGCTATGCTCGACGCCAGCACGCTGGGAAAGATCGAAGTCGTCGGGCCGGACGCGGCGATATTTCTAAGTCGTCTCTACACCGGCGATTTCACCAGACTGGCAACGGGGGGGTGCCGCTACGCGGTGCTACTGGGGGAGGATGGATTTATTCGTGACGATGGAATTGTCGCGCGCTTGGCGGCCGATCGTTTCCATGTCACCACCACGAGCGGGGGTGCCGCCTACGTGCTGCACCATATGGAGGATTACCTTCAGACGGAATTCACCGATTTGAGGGTCTGGCTAACGTCGGTCACGGATCAGTGGGCGATCATCGCGGTGCAAGGACCGCGGTCAGCGGAGGTCCTGGCGCCTTTCATTCCGGATATTGATCTCGGCGTGATGCCACACATGAGCGTACGAGCCGGTCATATTGGTGATGTGCCGATCAGGCTGTTTCGCGTCAGCTTCACCGGCGAGAGCGGTTTCGAGATCAACCTGCCGCCGACCGAGGCACAGCGGGTCTGGGATACGTTGTGGCAGCATGATGTAACGCCGTACGGCACCGATGCCATGCATGTGCTGCGCGCCGAGAAGGGCTTCATCATCGTCGGTCAAGAGACGGATGGGACTGTCACGCCGGACGATGTCGCCCTTGGCTGGACGATTAGCAGCGGTGACTTCGTCGGCCGACGGTCGTTGTCGCTGCCCGACCTGAAACGGACGGATCGCCATCAGCTGGTCGGATTGTTGCCGGTCGATCCAGCCACAATCCTGGAGGAAGGAGCCCAGGTAACTCCGTTACAGCCGGGCATGCCCGAGGCAAATGCGTCGGCGGGCGGGCAGATCGGCCGCTCCGATACACTTGCTAAGCCGTCGGGGAGCCAGGCGGGAATGCCACGCGCAAGTATTGGTCACGTGACCTCCTCCTACCACAGCGCCACTATGGGACGCGGATTCGCGCTGGCTCTGGTCGCGGGCGGACGAGCTCGCATTGGCTCGGAGCTTCTGGTACCGACGCCGAGTGGCCCCATTCGCGTCGCGGTCGCCGATCCGGTGTTCGTCGATAAGCTCGGTAAACGGCTAACACCCCGGCCGTTGAGGCGCCGCCCCTCCGAACCGCTGCTGCCGGGCACTGTCAAGCCGACGCCGGTTGCTCGTCTGAGCGATGTGGTGCAACTCGCGGTTCTGGCGGCCACCACGCGGGTTTCGGTGCGGGCAGGTTCTGCGGCCAGCACTGCGATCGGATTGGCTTTGGGGGTGCTGCTGCCGACGGTGCCGTGCCGGTCCGTAATTTCCCGCGAGCGCGCCGCGCTGTGGCTGGGACCGGACGAGTGGCTGATCCTGGCACCGGAAACCGCCTCAGACCTGGCGGCGCGAGCGGTGCGAGCAGCGGGTGACCATCCGGTCAGCGTTGTCGACGTCTCGCATCGATCGCAGACCCTGGAGATCACCGGCGCCCGAGCCGCCTGGTGTCTGAACGCATTCTGTGCACTCGATCTTGATGTGCCTGCATTTCCGGTGGGCATGTGCACGCGAACACTGCTGGGCAAGGCCGAAGTGGTCCTGTGGCGGATCACGGCGGAGGTTTTCCACCTCGATGTCGCCCGCTCGCTCGTGCCGTATGTCTGGGGGTGCCTGGAAGAGGCGCGCCTGGAATTCGCCAATGCCGAGGTTGTGTCGGCCGGATAAAATAAAGGCTGTCCTATTTTCGCAGGGTCCTGTAAGAAGGTCCGACGGCTGAACTTTTCAGCCGGGGCAAGATCCCTATTTCGCCCCGCTCTGTGACGCTAAATCGCACCGCGGCGCGCTGTTCTATCCCCAATTGAAAAGTAAGATGTTCCGCATGTGCGCGGGATTTGGCCAGTTGCGGAGACTTCACGTGGCTTCAGGTACTGTAAAGTGGTTCAACCCCCAGAAGGGTTTTGGTTTCATTCAGCCGGCTGACGGCTCAAAGGACGTGTTTGTCCATATCTCGGCCGTCGAGCGGGCGGGGCTAAAGACCCTTAACGAGGGTCAGACGGTTAGCTTTGACTTGGAGCGTGGACAGCAGGGCAAGACCTCTGCCGTCAATCTTCAGGCGAGCTGACATGTCGGGCGGCGCTTGCTGCGCCGCCCTCAATCCCGGCCCAATGTCCACGGAGGTACGCCCACTTGGCTGAATACAAGTTCGCGGCCGGCGATAAGGTAGCCCTGATGACGAACAGCTCGAACGTAAATGTTCGACCCGGCATATACACCATCGTTCGCAGAATGCCGGTGTCGAGTCAGGGCTGCCAGTACCCGAGCGAAAAGCGCATTGGACAATCACGAACGCGTGGTGGATGAGGCGCAGCTTCGGCGGGCTTGATTCGCTTGGAGGCGCCTCAGCTTGCCGAGCGCGCCATAGCGGCTGACCAACCTTAGTCGCGGCGCGGTCCCCATTCAGCGCCGAACAGTCTCGAGGTTTCCCAGTTTAGTTACTCGTGCGCTTCGCCCGACCAAATTCGGTCAAACGGGGCTCCGGCCTCAAGCTGGACCCTTCTTACCGTCTCAGCATCCGGGGCGTCATACTCGCAGAACCCGCGCCGCCGGTCTTTCGACATCACGCTCCGCTTCCAGGTGATGGAACGGATCTCCTTGCACTGCTCCATCCGTTGGGCAAGCGTGCTTAGGTCCGCGTCAGAGGGCGGATGCTCGAAGGAACGCTCGACGATGACCAAACCCATTGGTTGCTCCTCAGTTTCGAATTTGTTGGGACGTGAACGGGCTGTCTTGCGTTGGGTCCCCTGCCAACGCGAACCCAATACCGTGTGCGGCCCTCTCGAGGCTTGTCCTTGCCCGCGCGCTGAGAGTTCGCAGAATCGCACTCGCGCATCAACGCCTGAAGGCGGGCGGACGCCCCGGGCCAATCGCCGCAGGTGTATCCGCGCGGGCCAGGAGCGAGACCGCGACGACGATTTCCGTGGTTCGCGACATCGCGTGTGCCGCTGTTAGCGCCTCGGCCGCCGCAAGCTGGGCCTGGCTGTATTGGCCTCGGGAAAGAGCGTCATCAGCGACGAAATTGAGCGCATAAGCGAGGTGCGCCTTGTCATCGAAGTCACGTAGTGACGTCAGAGCCCGATCGAGCGCTGACGACAGGTCCTTTCTGCCCGATCCGAACTGAGCCAGCACGCGGAATACTGCGGAAACCGGAGGCAGGTCGTGGTCAAGGCGCTCAGCGATTTCATCAATTTCGTCGCAATACTGCTCGACCTTCGATGATTTCTGCCGCTCAAGATCTATCATCGTGAGCCAGATCAGGCATTCGACTTCTCGCCAACGTTCCTCGCGCAACCGCGCTAGTTCTACAGCCTTGGTCATCAGCGCATGTGCTCTGTCAAGATCCCCTTTCCAACGAGCAGCGTGAGAGCGCGCCCACTCAAGCTCGACGTAGTCTTGTTCCAGGGTCTTCGCCATGGTTTCCGCTTGGTCGATCAGCACGAACGCGCGTGGGATTTGCTGCTCCACCTCCAGCAAGCATCGGCCAGTATTTGCTACCTGCTGGCAACGAGTAACCTCATCTGCCTTTCGGCTGACCTCCTCCGCCCTGAGCGAGGTACTGACTGGCGCCCGTGGCGTCGTTCGACCACTGTTGGCGCCACGATATGGAGTGGAGGGCAGAAACAGCCTCGTTGTGCAATCCAAATGCCCTTGCGGTCTCGGCAGCTTCTTGCAAATGCTTTACAAGCTCCGGCACTTCATCCCTGTGCTTGTAGGCAGCATGAACTTTGACCACGAGCAGCTTGACGTGGAACCGAGCCTTCTGCTCACCATCCGGCAGGCTATCGAGATGCTTCAGCCCACGCTCAGCCAACCTGTACGCTTCCTCATGCGCAAAGATCTGAAGCGAACGCTCACCCGCAGCGATACACGCTTGCGCCGCCAATTCATGGTCGCCGGCCAACGTTGCATGGTGGAGAAGGAGGTGCGACCAGTGCTCAGCCTCGTCCGGAAGCCGCTCCATGATCGCTTTAGCGACGCGCGAATGCAGATCCTGGCGGCGGCTGCGGAGCAAAGTTTCATAGGCCGCCTGCTGCACCAGGACGTGCTTAAAGGTGTAGCGTGCGTTAGGTGGCGTCCCGGTCCGAAATACCAGTTCAGAGCGAACAAGCTCCGTCAGCGAAGTTTCCAGGGTGTCGGCGGACTCTCCGGCGACATGACAGAGCATTTCGTGGCTGAATTCTCGACCAAGAACAGCCCCGATCTGTGCCAGTTCACGCCCGCCCTGAAGCCGGTCGAGGCGAGCCATCAGCGAGGCTTGCAGCGTATCCGGAACAGCGAGCGCCGAGCTTGCGGCGTCGTGCTCAGGCGTCTCCAGTAGTGCCTTCGTCAACTCCTCGATGAAGAGAGGAATGCCCTCGGCTCGGGTCACAATCTGGTCGAGCAATGACAATGAGAGTGGACCGTCGCTGGTGACTTGCGTTGCGAGCCGCGTTGACTCGCGTCGACCCAGCCGATTTAGGACCATCAGGCTCACGCCGGGACGGCCGAACCAGGACGGAGTGAAGTCCGGGCGGAAGGATGCGATCAGAAGCACCGGTAGTTCGGCCACCCGTTTGATCAGCGTATCGAGCAATTCGATCGAAGTCGGATCTGACCAATGGGCGTCCTCGAACACCAATAGCAACGGAGCCTGGTGTGCGAGACCGGCCACCCGACGAGCGAGAGCGGCGAATGTCTGCTCCTTCCACCGCTGGGGACTTTCTTCCGGGGTCGAATAGCGCCCGTCCAGCGGTATCGAGAGCAACCTTGCGAAGAGCGTCACGTCATCGGGCTCACGTATGGCCGGTGCGAGGGCGGCCTCCAACTTCGCCAAGCGTTCGGCGGCGCTGTCGCGCCTGTCGAAGCCCGCTTCTTGTTCCATTCGTGCCACGATCGGGTAGAGCGGACTATCCTGGTGGTGCGGTGAGCAGAAGTAGCGCAAGCTGGTGCGTAGTTCAGCCGCCAGGCGTTCCTCAAGCGCCGCGAGCAAGCGTGACTTGCCAATGCCTGGTTCGCCTGAGATCAGCACGACACTCCCCTCGCCGGATTTTGCCTGCCGCCAGCGGCGCACCAGTAAGTCCAGCTCCTCATCACGGCCCACCAGCGGTGTCAGCGCGCTCGCATAAACCGTCTCGGAGCGGCTCGCTGCGCCAGTCTCCCTTGTCGCTCGCCAGGCCCGGACCGGCTTGTCAAAGCCTTTCAATGGGATGAGGCCTAGCTCTTCCAATTCGAACATCTGGCCGAGTTGGAGCCGCGTGGAGTCGCTCACCACCACTGTATTGGGCTCGGCCAGCGCCTGCAGGCGAGCAGCGAGGTTCGGTGTCTCGCCTACGGCTGTGACGATTTGGGCCGCGCCGACACCGACCAGGTCGCCCGTGACGACCAAACCGGTTGCGATCCCGACACGCACCGAAAGCTCCTGGCGACCGACCGCTCCAGGGATCGCTAAACCGGCGCGTACGGCGCTCTCTGCGTGCGCCTCGTCCCCGTTCGGCCAGCCAAAATAGGCCAGGACCCCGTCGCCGACGAACCGAGCGACATAACCGCGTTTGCCAGCAATCTCGCGCGCAACCGCAGCCTGGTATGTGGTCAGGACTTCGCGTAACTCTTCTGGATCAAGTCGGACCGAGAGGGGGGTTGAGCCCACGATGTCGCAGAACAGCACCGAAATATGCCGCCGCTCAGCCGCGGATGTCGCGCGCTGACCATCGCCAGCGGCCCCGATCAACTGCGATGCGGTTTTGTCATCCTTGAGTGCGGCAATCGCCGCCAACAGACGGCGACGATGCCCTACCGTTGCGACACCGAGCTCCTTAAGATCGTCCGCCGTTAGCTGATGCAGTAAATCGGGGTCGACATCGTTTTCGCGGAATGCCGCTTCATATCGTTCAAGACCAAGCGATCGTAGCCAATCAGCAACGTTCATTTCCTTGATCCCATCGGGCCGCTGGTCGCTCCGCGAGCATGACATCACCAACTCGGGACTGTCCAGGCTTTGGCATCGTTTATGCGCCCCCGTCCTCTCTCAAATATCTCTCGCCGACCCGCGGATGTATGAAGCCGTTCAAAAGGGAAGCGGCGCCTGTACGGCTACGTGCTTGCAGACTTGTCGGCTAGATCCTGCTGCTCAGGAGAACCCACATGCTCCGCTTCATCCCTTCTTCAGCTCTCTTGCCGGCTTTCTGGCAGCGGCGGATCCTGTCTCGGCCGATCTTCTCGCTGCGACAGCCTCTGATTATGCGCAAGCCACCGCTTACAGCCCGCAGACGCCAACGTGGTCGTGGCCTTCGGATACGTCAGGACCGACGCCAGGTGCCGGGATCGGTGAGAATGCCGCCCCCGCTGGTTTTCGCTGGGGGTAGGCCACACAGCGGGCAATTCCCGTCCGCGGCTGGATAGTCTAGCCTTTCTCGCAACGCCAACCACGAAGCGAGGAAACAATGGACTTCCATGGCAAAGTTGCCCTAATCACGGGCGGGGGCAACGGGATCGGCCGGGCGGTGGCGGTGGGTTTCGCGGCCCGCGGGGCCAAGGTGGTGGTCGTGGACAGGGACCAGCCCGCAGGAGAGGCGAGCGCCGGGATATTGCGCCAGCAAGGGGCGGAGGGGCTCTTCGTCGCCGCCGATGTCACTCAGTCCGCCGACGTTCAGAACTATGTGAAGCTGGCACTGGAAAAATACGGATCCATCGACTGCTTCTGCAACAATGCCGGCATTGAGGGCAGCCTCGCGCCGACCCATCAGTATGATGAAGAGATGTTCGACCGGGTGATGGCGGTGAACGTCAAGGGCGTGTTCCTGGGGCTGCGGCATGTGCTGCCGGTGATGCTCAAGCAGGGTAGTGGTTCGGTGGTGAACACGGCGTCAGTCGCGGGGTTGGTCGCGTCACCCGGGATGCCGGCGTATGTTGCCTCCAAGCACGCGGTGATCGGGCTGACCAAAACCGCCGCGGGCGAGGTGGCTCGGGCTGGCGTGCGAGTGAACTGCGTCTGTCCAGGGCCGATCGATACCCGGATGATCCATTCCCTGGAGTCGATGCTGAGCCCAGATGATCCGAAGAGCGTGGAGAACCGTTATCAAGCCAACATCCCGATCGGTCGGTATGGGACGGCCGAGGAAGTCGCCAATCTGGTGATCTTCCTGTCGTCGGACCTCGCCTCGAACATCACCGGGGCGCAATACGTCGTTGATGGCGGACGAACCGCCACAGGCGGCGCGGTGACCAATAATCTGATGCGCTGAGTGTGACGATGAAGACCATTCGCACGCCGGTCCTGGAGGTTGCCTATTTGGAGGCCGGGCCGGCGGATGGGAAGGCGGTTATCCTGCTGCACGGCTGGCCGTCGGATGTGCACGATTATGATGATGTGGTTCCGGCCCTGGCCGGCGCCGGGTATCGCGTGCTGGTTCCCTGGCTGCGCGGATTCGGGTTCACGCGTTTCTTGGATGCGGCGACGCCCCGCAGTGGTCAGCAGGCCGCGTTGGGCGCTGATGTGCGGGATTTCATGGATGCGCTGGACATCAGCAACGCGATCCTGGTTGGCTATGACTGGGGTGGCCGCGCGGCCTGCGTCGTTGCGGCCTTGTGGCCGGAGCGGGTTTCGCGGCTGGTCGCCATCACCGGTTACGGCATCCAGGATATCGCCGCCAGTGCGCGCCCGGGTTCGGCGCAACAGGAGTATCGTTACTGGTATCAGTGGTATTTTCATACTGATCGAGGCAGGGCCGGGTTAACCGCCAACCGCGGCGAATTGACTCGGCTCTTGTGGCGGCTATGGTCGCCGAATTTGGCCTTCGATGAGGCCACATTGCAGGCCACCGTCAGGAGTTTCGACAATCCCGATTTCGTCGCCGTGACCATCCAGTCTTATCGCCATCGTTACGGCAATGCACCAGGCGATCCGGCGTATGACGGTCTGGAGGTGCGGTTGGCAGGTCAGCCGGCCATTGGCGTGCCGACGATCGTCCTACACGGAGAGGAGGACGGTGTTGGCTCGCAGGCCAGTTCGATACCGCGGGACCGATTGTTCACCGCCATGATCGAGCGGCGACAGATCCCGCGTGCCGGTCATTTTCTATCGCGCGAGGCACCGGACGAGGTGGTTGGTGCGGTTGTGCGGTTGGCCGGCCTGGCGGTATAGCAGGCAAAGGAAAGCGACCATGGAGACTTTACCGAGCGGTCAGGCGCTTGCAGCGCAGATTGAAGGTATCGAGCTGGGGATGCCGCCGTCGAACAGCGATTTTCGGGCGCGTGGGAGGCAGTGATGGACATTATCCCAAGCGGCCAAACGCTCGGCGCACGCGTCACCAATATCGACCTCGCAAAACCGCTGCCGGATACAGACTTCCACGCGATCCTCCGCGCTCTAGGCGAACACGGCGTGCTGTGTTTTCCGTGCCAAAGCCTGGGCAATGACCAGTTTGCCGCCTTCGGGCGTCGCTTTGGCGACCTGGAAGTCAACGTCGCCAATGCCTACCATGAGCCAAACCACCCAGAAATGATGATCCTGTCCAATATCAAGCAGGACGGGAAGCAGATCGGCGCCAATGACGCCGGGCAGGGCTGGCACACCGATATGTCATACAGCTGCGACATCGCGCTTGCCAACATCCTGCACGCGCGGCACGTGCCAAAGCGCAACGGCAAGACACTAGGCGAGACGCAATTTCGCAACATGCACGCCGCCTATGACGACCTGCCCGACGCGCTGAAGCACAGGCTGGAAGGCCGCACCGCGACGCACGACTTCGCCAAGTTTTGGGACATGATGGTGGCGAAGCCCGGATCCACGCGAAAGCCTCTGACCCCGGAGCAACGGGCCAAAAAGCCTCCGGTGTCTCAGCCAATTTTCCGCCGACACCCGATTACCGGGCGGTTCGGTACTGTATGCCAATGTCGGCTACACAATGTTCATCGATGGCATCGACCGACAGGAGAGCGGCGAAATCCTGGACTTCCTGTTCCGTCACCAAGAGCGCGCTGAGTATCTCTACGCGCACCACTGGTCGGTGGGAGACGTTTTGATGTGGGATAATATCGGCACTGTTCATAACGCCATCGGCGACTACATGACAACGAGCCGCGCTACATGCGGCGCGTGCAGGTGATGGCGACGCTCGATTACCAGCATCTCCTCGCAGACGCCTAGCGCCCCCTACTTCAACACGGCCAGCGTCGCCACAACCGAGCGCTGGTCGCCTGACCATGGCCTCGGCGTTCACCGGCAAGCGTATCGTCGTTACCGGCGGCGCGGGCGGCATCGGTATCGAAACCGTGCGCGGCGTTTATGGAACAGGGCGGCCACGTGATCATGGCCGATATCGACCAGATCGCGTTGGAGCGTGCGCAGTCGGTGCTCGGACGGGTGCGGCTGGGCACCATCGCCTCACCGCTGGACACGCCGGCGGAGTGTGCCAGGGTCATAGAAGCGGCTGGAGCACCGGTTTATGCGCTGGTGCATCTAGCAGGGCTGTTTGAACGCGATGACCTCGATCCCGACGAGCATGGCGTATGGAACCGGGCGATCGCGGCGAACCTGACGAATGCCTATGACATGGCGGTCGCGTTTTCGACGCGGTTCGACAGGCGGGAGCCGGCACGGATCGTGCTGACCAGCTCGATCGCCTATCGGCGGGGCAGCGCGGATCGGGTGCCCTATGCGGCGGCGAAGGGTGGCGTGGTCGGGCTGACGCGTGCGCTGTCGCGGAAGCTGGCGCCGGAGATTCTTGTGAACGCGGTCGCGCCAGGGGTGATCGAGACAAAAATGTCAGCCCCTATCATCGCCGAACGCGGGGACGCGTACCGAAACGAGATTCCCTTGAAGCGCTTCGGAAAGCCCTCGGAGGTCGCCTCGGTGATCCGATTCCTGTGTTCGCCCGATGCTTCCTATATCACCGGGCAGACGATCACCATCGACGGCGGCATTACCAACGCCTGAGCTAACTCTGTCCCTCAGATTTCCAGCCGGTAGAAGCGCGATGCCGTGCCGCTAAACAGGTTGGTCTTTTCCGCCGGCGACGCGTCTTTTGCCATGATCTTACAAGCGTTCCAGAACGCGGCATAGCCGTAGGAGCCTTTGTCCACGGGGAAGTTGCTCTCGAACATGCAACGTGATGCGCCGAAGGCTTCGATGCAGGTTTCGACATAAGGTTTCCAAGCGGCAGCTAGTTCTTCTGACGATGGCGGTTCGGCTTTCGTGTGGAAGTCCCAGCCATTGAGCCGCATCGCCATGCCGCCGAGTTTGACCACCACATTCGGACACCCGGCAAGAGCGCGGATCGACTTCGACCAGTCGGCGAAGACTTGGTCGCGCTTGCCTTCATAGGCTCCGATAGCCAGGGGGCCGCCAATGTGATTCAGGCAGATTTGCGTGCCGGGGAATGCTTGGGCAAGGGCCGTCAGGTCCGGGATCTGGTGATGATACAGCCACGCATCGAACGACAGGTTCAGCGGCGCGAGGCAGGCGAAGCCTTTTCGGAATGCATCGTCGGTCCATCAGGTGGGGCGGTGGCGCGTAGGCGGGGTTCATCAGGCCCGGGTCGGGGTCGTAGGCGGTGATGTGACGGATGCCGCGGAACCGATCGCCACCGGCGCGGATATGCGCCTCGAGCACGTCACGGGCTTTGTCGCCGTTGCGAAGGTCGACGTGGCCGACAATTCCAGCACAGACTTTCGCCGGACCATAGCCGCCGGAGGCGCTCATCGCGGCGACGCCGTTGACGAATTCGGTCTCGCCGACCG
The DNA here is from genome assembly GCA_963733925.1 of uncultured Alphaproteobacteria bacterium. Lineage (GTDB taxonomy): Bacteria > Pseudomonadota > Alphaproteobacteria > Acetobacterales > Acetobacteraceae > Rhodopila. Next base: position 16,051 of record CAVTFL010000009.1, read on the forward strand.
GGCGGAACGCCTCCGGACCCGAGGCACGGTGCATCGAGCGGCACTGCAGGAAGACGGTAGCGACGATGTTGTGGCCGCTGTTGATGTCGGCCAACAGGTCATCGAGCATATAGACCCAGTCGGGCCGTTCCCAGAGGTGGTGATGCGGATCGACGATCGGCAGGTTTGGCTCAAGGATCGCCTCTTTGCGGCGCGCGAGCCAGTCGTCGCGGACCGGAATGTAGGTGCTGGGCGCGGTGGTGGTGCTCATGTCCGAGCTTCCTCTTTTTTGGAGGCAGCATTCTTTCCCGCCGAGCTGGATATGCCAAGAGGCTGGGCCGTACGCCGGCCAGACCTCCGTTACTGATCGTCTCGGCGGAGGACCGTGTCTCCAGCGGCTTAGCGGCGGAAATCGGGACGGTGAGGGCACCGGGGCAGACCCTCGGTGGCAATTGGATACTACCCTGACAGACGCAGGCGGCGCCGCACGGTGTTGATCCTGGCCTTGGTAAGGGCATTCCGACATCGACCCTCGCGCCTTCCTCTCCGGCGTCGATCCGCTCATGAAAACGAAATCGCGGACAGTCGGGCCACAGAGCCGTTGTCTGGACAGCTGACGGGGTGCCGCGTAACGAGGTGAGACACGCAATCACATGAGGCGGGCCATGCTTTTCGATGTCGTCCATACCAAAAGCGAGAACATCTACAAGCTGCTGACCTCGACCGTCGGGCCTCGGCCGATCGCCTGGGTGACGACCCAGGATACGGATGCGACGGTTAACGCCGCTCCATTCTCGTTCTTCAATGCGGTGTCTGGCGATCCGCCGGTGCTGGTATTCGGCATCGGTGGGCGAGGACCAGGCGACGTGAAGGACACCGGCGGCAATATTCGCCGCACCGGACAATTCGTTATCAATCTGGTCAGCTACGCATTGCGCGAGCAGATGAACATTACGGCGATCGATTTTCCCAAACAGGTCGACGAATTGAAGGAAGCGGGCCTGACGACGGCCCCGTCCCTGCACGTAAGGCCGCCACGGATCGCCGAGGCCCCGGTGTCGTTCGAGTGCGAGCGGCTGGTGATTGTCGATGTGGGGATCGATCGCGCGGTGGTGTTGGGTAAAGTGCTCGCGATCTACGTACGCGACGATTGCGTGCTGGACGCTGAGCGCTGCCATATCGATACACCACAGTTGGACCTGATCGGGCGCCTGCATGGCAGCGGTTGGTATGCGCGGGTGACTGACAAATTCGAAATGCCGCGGATCCCGGTGGACGAATGGCCGGCACGGAAGGCCAAGGCGGCGGAGTAGGTGTCAGTGGTCACGGGGCGCGGCGCCGGGCGACCTAGCGTCGAACACCTTTCCGCTGGCCTCCGCCGAACATCAGGTGGCGATTGGGTCCGACGCCACATATCCATTTACAAAACGTTCAGGATTAAGTCGATTTAACGATCCTGGGCAATATTCGTCTGTAGATTGTCTGCTGAGGGGCCAATCGTGTTTCCGTATGTTTCAATCTTGGCGCGCCTCCCCGCAGCAACGACCGCTGCGAATTCCAGGGAGCCGCCGCCAAGCTTGGCATGATGCCGATTTGCCACGGGCTCGATACAAAATACTATGATCCACCAGAAACCTGACCACTTAGGAGCAACGTTAGGACACAATTCATTTCCACACTGTTCAACAGCAGCGACTACACTGCTGAGTGCTCAACGGGAATGGTGACAGTAATGTGCACGACAACGATCAGCACGCTGACCTTGGCAACCTTACTGCAGGACCCTCTGGTTCAGATGGTGATGCGGTCCGATAATGTATCGGAAGAGGACCATTCCGAGTTGCTGCACCGCGTCAAGCACTCATTGACCGAGCGGTCCTTCGAGCGGGAGTCCGCGCTGCAGGCGGCGCTTTAGCGGGTGATCGCGATGAGCAGAAAGTGCCCGGCGCGTGAGGCACTCTATCAGACCGAGCGTTGATTTTTGGCCCGCGGCTCGCTTCTCTCAGTTCATAGAGATCCCCGGCCCCGGCCGCCATCGGGTATGCCGGGGATCTCCTGAAATGGATGACCGACCTGAGAGCAAGCGAGACGGATTCCCAGACCAGTCAAACGAGCGAAATCCTTTTGGCGGTCCCCCGATAGTCCCGGCCGCCCTTCCCTCCCCCGCGTAAAAAAACGGCGCCCGAGGGCGCCGCTTAAGTTTGGGGGGGAAACGTCACGCGGACGAGGCCTAGCCGTCATCCGCACTGCAAATCTGGGGTGCCAATCGATCAAATCAAGCTCACGGTTGCGCGTGTTTTGTGAGGCAACCAAACTGCCCCGCGGTTTTCGCTACCGTGAGTTGGCGGCCAGGGCTGGCACGGCCTCTTAGTTCCGTCCTATATCCGGCCTTTACGCTAGCTCTCCCGTATCAGGAGCCAGTCCGCATGGATTATGTCGAGCAAGCCGGCATCCGCATTGCCAAGCCACTATACGAATTTGTCAACACCGAATCTTTGCCCGGGACCTCGATTGGCGCCGAAGCGTTCTGGAGCGGGTTCGCCGAACTGCTGGCCGACCTGGCGCCGCGGTGCAAGACGCTGCTGGACAAGCGCGACAGCATGCAGCAGCAGATCGACGCCTGGCACCTTTCCAACAAGGGCAAGCCAGCAGACGCCGCGGGGTACATGTCCTTTCTCCGAGGGATCGGTTACCTGGTTGAGGAACCGGCGTCCGTAGCTGTCAGCACCTCCAAGGTCGATCCGGAAATCGCGACCCTCGCCGGGCCACAGCTTGTGGTCCCCGTCACCAACGCTCGCTATGCGTTGAATGCCGCGAATGCGCGCTGGGGTAGTCTGTACGATGCGCTATATGGCACCGATGCGATTTCCGAGGATGGCGGCGCCACCTCGCGGCCGAGGCTACAACAAGGTTCGCGGCGACAAGGTCGTGGCCAGGGCTCGGGAGATCCTCGACGGGGCGACCCCCCTGAGGAATGGCAGCCACGCGAGGGCGGCGAGCTTATTCAGTCAAGGATGGCGCGTTGTCTGTCGCGCTGAAGGATGGTGGCATCACTGCATTGAAGGACCCGACCCAGTTTGCCGGCTATCGCGGGGAAGCATCGGCGCCGTCGGCCGTCCTGCTAAAGCATAACGGCCTTCATCTTGAAATCGTGATCGACCGCGGCCATCCGATCGGCAAAGACGATGCGGCGGGCGTTGCCGATGTCGTGATCGAAGCGGCACTGACCACCATCCAGGACTGCGAGGATTCGATCGCCGCCGTCGACGCCGCGGACAAGGTTCTCGCATACCGCAACTGGCTCGGCCTGATGAAGGGCTCCTTGGAGGACACCTTCGAGAAGGGTGGCCGGATGATGACCCGCAAACTGAATCCCGACCGGCAATATACCAAGCCCGATGGAGGCATGCTCTGGCTCGCGGGGCGCAGTCTAATGCTGATCCGCAATGTGGGTCATCACATGTACACCGATGCAGTGCTGGACGCTTCCGGCGCGGAAACCCCCGAGGGGTTCCTGGACGCGGCTGTCACTTCGCTGATCGCACTGCATGATCTCAACAGCAAGGGGCCAATCAAGAACAGCCGCGCGGGGTCGGTCTATATCGTCAAGCCGAAGATGCACGGACCGGAGGAAGTCGCGCTGACAAGCGACTTGTTCGCGCGCGTGGAAGGCATCCTCGGGCTGCCGGCGAACACATTGAAGATGGGCATCATGGATGAGGAGCGCCGGACCTCGGCCAACCTCAAGGCGTGCATCGCGGCGGCAAGCCAGCGCGTGGTGTTTATCAACACCGGGTTCCTGGACCGCACCGGGGACGAGATCCATACCTCGATCGAGGCGGGACCGATGATCCGCAAGAATGAGATGCGCGGGACCGCCTGGATCAAGGCCTACGAGGACCAGAACGTCGATATCGGGCTGGAATGCGGATTGCGCGGCAAAGCACAGATCGGCAAGGGCATGTGGGCGGCGCCGGACCGGATGGCGGATATGCTGGTGCAGAAGATCGGACATCCGATGGCTGGGGCAAATACCGCGTGGGTCCCCTCCCCGACCGCCGCGACCTTGCACGCGCTGCACTACCATCAGGTCGACGTCGCCGCGCGGCAGACCGAACTGGCGTCGCGGAAACGGGCGGCGTTGACGGATCTGCTGACCATTCCTCTCGCCGAGGGCCAGAACTGGTCGCCCGACGATCTGCGGCAGGAACTGGACAACAACTGCCAGGGCATTCTCGGTTACGTGGTGCGCTGGATCGACCAGGGGATCGGCTGCTCGAAAGTGCCGGATATCCACGATGTCGGCCTCATGGAGGATCGCGCGACGCTGCGGATCTCGTCTCAGCACATCGCCAACTGGTTGCTCCATGGCGTGGTGACGAAAAATCAGGTGACTGAGGCGCTGAAGCGCATGGCACTCGTGGTTGACCGGCAGAACGCGGACGATCCGCTGTACAAGCCAATGGCGCCCGGGTTCGATGGCGTAGCGTTCAAGGCGGCCTGCGACCTGATCTTCGAGGGGCGGACGCAGCCGAACGGTTACACTGAGTTCATCCTGCATCGTCGCCGGCGAGAGGCGAAAGCCGCGGGTTAAGGCGGAAGATCACGAAGAAATCCGCTCACCGGCAGCCCGTACGGGATCGGCCAGCCACTCCAACAAAGCCTGCTTGAACGGCAGTAGGCTCTTGTAGTGCTGGATCTCCTCCGGCAACGCTCGGATGGCGCTGACCAGGGCCGCGGCGCGATCCGGCCGGTCGATCACGTGATCGAGCGGATACACATGCACCCGAATCCCGAACAACACCGCCTGGGTCGACAGGTAAGCGCCGCAAAGTCTGCCGCTCCACCCGCAGAAATATGCGGCTGCCGGCATTCTTCGCGCGTGATATCGGTGCTGCGCCTGTAGCCGCCATTTTCCGCCCGGCTGGAACAGCGCCGGATCGTCCAGCAGAGACCAGTTCAGGCGCGACACGATATGGCCCGGCTTCAAATTCCGCATGAACCGGTCGACCGGACCCGCGAGCCGTATCTGCATACAGCGGCACCGGCGCGTGCACGGCAGCCAGAGGCTTGCCGATTTTGTCGAGCAACCGCCAGCGACTGGGAAAGCAGAGCGAAGCGGCCGTAAACATGGGACCGGCCGCACCATTCTGGATCAGGCACAGATCTTCCTGCACCAGTCGCCCGGCCAGATCCAGCGGATCGCAGGAGCGGATGTCCCAGGTCTCCCCGGTCAGGTGATTGCGCAGCGCCCCCGAGGCGTCCCGACTGAACCAGTCCGGATGATGCGTCGTCAGCGCCGCCACGATCAATGCCAGCGCCTCGCGCTCGGGCATCATCCGATTCCGGGGTGACGGCGAAGACATCGGCCGGCATGGTCGCCAGCAAACGGCGCTTTTCCGCCATCTCAGCGGGATATCGCTTATCGAACTCGAACCACGCAGATTCCGGCGCCGTGACCAGGTCCATCGCCATCCGGTAGGGACCGGGTCCGAACGGCAGATGGACTACCTGTTCGGGAAGCGGGCGCATCGTTTCCGCTGCTCAAAACCGACCGGAACCCCTCGGCTCCGCTACGGATCGGTGCGAGATCGAGCCGGCGCGGACGCGCATCAGATGACCTTCTTCTCGCGTAGGGCTGCCAGCGCCGTCGCGTCGAGACCCAGCCGGTCGGACAGCACTGCGTCGGTGTGCTCGCCTAGCAGCGGTGGGGCGATACGGTAGTCGGCCGGCGTTTCCGAAAGCTTCACGGGATTGGCGATCACCTTCACCTTCTGGCCGGACCCGTGCGCCATCTCCAGCACCATGTCGCGGGCAACGACTTGCGGGTCCTCGAACACCTGGGACAACTTGTTAATCGGACCGTAGCCGATCTTCAGGGCCTCCAGCCGCTCGGTCCACCAGCTCGTCGGGTGCTGCATCATCACCGGCGTCAATGTGTCGGTTACGAGCTGGCGGTTGCCGACGCGCGCGGCGTTGGTGACAAAGCGCGGATCCTCGAGCATGTGGGTCAGATCGAACGCCTCGCAGAAGCGCTTGAAGGTGGGGTCGTTGGCGACTGACAGCACGATATGCCCGTCGGCGGTCGGGAACACCTGGTAGGGGGCGATGTTCGGATGCTGGTTGCCCAAACGTGCCGGGTTCTCGCCGGTCGCAAGATAGTTCATGCCCTGGTTCGCCAACCAGGCCACGTGCGTATCCAGCATGCCGATGTCGATCTGTTGCCCTTGCCCGGTCAGGTCGCGATGGCGCAGCGCCGCCAGAATGCCGATGCAGCCGTACAGTCCGGCAAACAGGTCGGCCACCGGAACACCCACCTTCTGGGGCAGCCCGTCCGGCTCACCGGTCAGGCTCATGACGCCGCCCATTGCTTGGATAAGGCTGTCGTATCCTGGCCGAGGCGCATACGGCCCGGTCTGACCGAACCCGGTGATCGAGCAGTAGATCAGCCGCGGAAATCGCGCATGCAGTTGCTCATACCCCAGCCCGTACTTCGCCAGCGCGCCGACCTTGAAGTTCTCCACCAGAATGTCGCAGCCCGCGATCAGCTTCAGCGCGATTTCCTGGCCTTCGGGCTGACCGATATCCAGCGTCACCGACTGTTTATTGCGGTTCACCCCAACGAAATAGGCACTCTCCTGGGTGCCCGGCATCACCGGCGGCGCGAAACCCCGCGTATCGTCCCCGGCGCCCGGACGCTCGATCTTGACAACGTCAGCGCCGAGGTCGGCCAACATCTGCACACAGGTCGGCCCTGCCAGCACGCGGGTCAGGTCAAATACGCGAAGCCCTTTGAGTGGGCCGGTCGGTTCGGTCATATCCGTCTCCATGAGGCCGGGTGATCTTGCCGGCCCTGCCTCGATCATGGTTATAGATCGCCCCCTGGCACAAGCAAACGACCAATGGGGCCAGGAGGATACGGCCATGCAACGAGACACCGCCGGCAGTATCGAGTTCTGGCCGCTCCTGGCAAATTGCCTTCCTGACGCTTGCGATCCTGTCGATATCCTTCGGATCGCCGCTGCTCGCCGTCGTCGGTTTGCGCGACATGCAGGCGGCGTTGGACACCAACCGGTCGGTGGTGTCGCTGGCGAGCGCTTTGGTATGGATCGGCAACGGTGTCGGCGGGATTCCGATGGGCTGGCTGGCGGACCGGATCGGTATTCGCAATACCGTCGCCATCGGGACCGTGGCGATGGCCGCGGGTATGGCGCTCTCCAGCACCGGCACGATCTGGGCGCTGTATGTCGGGCATGGGCTGCTGATCGGCTTCCTTGGCAACGGGGCAATCTACGCACCGCTGATCGTGTATGTCAGCCGCTGGTTCGATCGCCGCCGCGGTACCGCCCTCGCGCTGATTTCCTCGGGCCAATATATTGCCGGAATGATCTGGCCAACGGTGCTCGAGGTAGGGATGAGGCATTTCGGCTGGCAACCGGTTATGCTGGGCTTTGGGGCTGTCGTGCTCATGATCCTGCCCGTGCTGACGCTGCTGCGATCACCACCCGAACCGCTGGGACCGCTCATCGGGTCAGGCAGGGTCCGCGTCCCGGTGAGCGGGTGCTGGGACTGCACCGGAATGTGGCGATGGTGCTACTCTGCATCGCCAGCTTTTGCTGCTGCGTCCCGATGGCCATTCCGGCCTCCCACCTCGTCGCGTTCTGTGGTGATGTCGGCATCATTCCCAGCCATGGCGCCGCGATGCTGTCGGTCATGCTGGCGTGCGCGTTCATTTCTCGGCAGTTCTGGGGTGCCTTCGCCGACCGGCACGGCGGATTGCTCACCGTGATTGACCGGTTCTGCATTGCAGATGCTGGCGATCGGAGCCTTTCTGTTGACCCGCGACGAGGTTGGACTGTTCGCTATCGCCAGTGCCTTCGGCCTGGGTTTTTCCGGGCTGATCCCGTCCTACTCGGTGGCCATCCGCGACCTGTATCCGTCCCGCGAAGCGTCCTGGCGCATTCCGACGGTGCTGATGACGGCGATGTCCGGCATGGCATTCGGAAGCTGGTTCGCCGGTGAACTGTTCGACCTGTTCCTGTCCTACCGTCCCGCCTTTGTCACTGGCGTCCTGTTCAATTTGGCCAATCTCGCCTTGATCCTGTTCCTGGTCGGCCGCACGGCCCGGTGGCGATTGGTGCTGGCCCGGGCGTAAGCAGAGGCGAGGATTCCGCCCAGGCGGGCCCTCGCGCTTCTCTATACCCGCGCCAAAATCGCCGCGGCGGCGTCGCAGAATACCTGGCAGCCCAGCACGATGTCTTCGTCACGGGTGTTTTCGCTGTAGTGGTGGCTGATACCGCCGATACTCGGCACGAACAGCATTGCCGACGGCAGCATTTGCGAGATGACTTGTGCATCGTGGCCGGCGCCCGAAGGCATCGGCTGGTGCAGTCCCGGCGCATGACGCTGGGCGGCCTCTTGCAGGGCGAACTGAAAGCCAGGGTCCATCGCGCTTGGCGCGGTGCTGCTGCGGTAAGTGACTGAGACCGTGCAGGGACCTTTCGCGGCCTCTTCGAGCAATTCGGTCATGACAGCGTCGAGCGCGTCGAGGATGGCGGGATCGGTGTCGCGGAGTTGAAACACCATTTCTGCGCCGCCGGGTACGATGCTGGCGGCGCCTGGCTCGAGTTTGATATCGCCGGTGGTCCAGACCGTTCGGGGGCCGGCGATAGCCGGAAAGCGGGCCTCGATCGCGGCAGCAAGTTTCACCAGTGCGACGCCGGCATCCTTTCGGACGGCCATGCGGGTGGTCCCCGCGTGGTTTTGTTGACCGGTGAAGTGGATTCTGTAGCGGCGGCTGCCAACAATGGCGGTGACGATGCCGAGGCGCAGATAATGATCCTCAAGGTCGGCGCCTTGCTCGATATGCGCCTCAAGGTAGCCTCGGTAGCGGGCTGTATCCATTTTCTGTCGGGGCCGACCCGAGAACCCTGCTTGGCGCAGCGCATCGCGCAACGAAACCCCTGTCTCCCGGTTCGAGCACACATCGATCTCGTGCTCGGTCAGCAGGCCGCAGAACGACCGGCTGCCGAGGAAGGGACCAAAGTGACCTTCCTCGTCTGCCCAGCTTGCGACATCGATGCCGCGTCCCAGGGTACGTGCCACTTCCAGACCGAAGATCACGCCCATAGCCCCGTCCAGCCATCCCGCATGGTTCTGGGTCTCAAGGTGGCTGCCCATCAGCAGCTTGCGTCCCGGGGTAGGATCTCGGCCATATACGTTGCCGATACCGTCGATGGATGTGTCCAGCTTGGCCTCGGTCAGGCGGGCGGCGAGCCAATGCCGAGCCTCGACATCGTGGGGAGAGAAGGTCGGGCGGTGCACGCCGGTTTTGTATTTGCCGATTTCGCGAACTGCATAGAGATCGCGCAAAAGGCGGGTACCGTCGATCGAAGGCATGCACGTCCTCCAGGGCTAGGACGTGCAGTGCAGCATAGGAGCGCCCGATAAATCTACGGCGGAGCCCGCACACAGGCGATCGGGCGAAGCAGTTGCGCGTCGAAACCGTGCGTCAAATGGCGAGCTGGACGCGATGGGCCGCCATCCCCGCGCCCGGAGACTGGTTGCGCCGAACACGCGGACGGGACCCTCGCTCACCGTGGTGACGGCTCCTACTTCACCGAGTTCCTATTTCACCGAAGAGTACGGCGTCGGGCCAAGAATATAGTTCGTCACTTTCGCAACGATCGGCCCATTCTCCTCGGTTTTCGCCCGCGCCGAAATCCACTCAGGGTCGACCATGAAGGCACCCCACTTGGTCTCGCGCTCCGCCAGCGATTCCCAGGCCAGCATGTAATACAACGTCATGTTGGACTTGCCGATCAGCGTGGTCCAGAAACCAGCCTGCCTGATCCCGTGCCTCTCCCAGATCTTCAACGTGACGGTGCTGAAGCGTTTGTTCAGGTCCGGCAGACGACCGGGGACGCATTCGTAGATTTGTAGTTCATAGATCATGATTCCCTCCGATGGGCGTGACACTGGTCCAGTGTGCGGCGACGTTGCTTTTCCAGCAAGCCGCCCGGGTCCTGTTGGCAGTCGTGGGTGCTCTGCGGTCAGAGAACAGCAATTTGCCAAATCATGGGCAGTCGATCAGTCCGGATCGCGCCCGCGCACAGCGGCGTAGCCGCTGCCGAACGCGGCATCCCGCTTCTGGAACGCATGTTTCACCCCATGCTCCCGCATCGTCGCCTTGAATGCCATCGCCATCGGCGCAAGGTGACCGCGGGCGTCGATCTCGGCACCGATGCGCTGGACCGTGCGCGCGCCCATCAGCTCCAGCCCCAGATTGACCAATCGTTTGTTAGCCGAAAGCAAATGTGGATCCACCAGGCCCATGCGATCCGCAAGCCGCATGACCTCTGTCTGGAGTTCGTCCGCCGGGTAGGATTTCAGCGCGAGACCGATCTCGACCGCATCCTTCCCGGTCAGCGAATCGCCCGTCAGCAACAGGCGTTTGGCCCATTGCGGACCGCAATGATACAGCCACATGCTGCCCGGCGGGGTACCAAGGTCGCGAACCGGCGGAAACCCGATGCGGGCATCGTCGGCGACGATGACCATGTCGCAGAACCATGCCAGTTCGGTTCCGATCCCGATGCACGTCCCGTGCACTTGCGCAATCACCGGCTTGTGCATATCGAACAATTCGATACGCAGCCGTTGGCCTTGCTCCAGCCGCCAGACGTCGTCGTCGATTTCCGCGCGACTGCGATATTCCGGCCCGCGGCCCGAGGAATACTCGTTCAGATCCGCGCCGGCGCAGAAATGAGGGCCAGCCCCACGCAGCACAACGCAATGCACCGGATTGTATTCGTCCGCTTCCTTCAACGCCGCATTCAATTCACGCAGCAGTCTGCTGCTGAGCGCGTTACGCCGCTCCGGGCGGTTCAGCGTGATGATCGCCGTCGTGCCTTTGACCTGATATTCGATCTGCTCGAATTCCACTGTTTCCTCCATGTGTCCGGAGGACGATCAAACGCTAAGCGTGCGCGTGTGACAAGAATCGCGCCGCGGCTCCCGCAAGGCGGCGGAAAATGTAGCTGCGCAGGCCATCGCTGATAACTTCTTCGCGAAATCTCTATTCAAAAGCGCGGAATGAATTCCGGAGTTGATCCAAATTCGCCTCGTTTGCTCGCTCACACCGAACCTCGCCAAGTACAAGAAATCGTGTTTATTGGTTGCACCTCAGGCGTTTCATTTTCTGGTAATCCCTCCATCGCCTTGGATTCCCAAGGAGGCCACGCGATGGTTCGGGATCCGGCCGGTCGTTCACAATAGCTGATACGCTGGGCGCGACCGGCGCTAGCACCTCGAGCAGGCAAGGCCGCGAATTCCAGCACTCCTCAGCGGGCGCTCGGGATTCCCTAATGCGTTGCCGTTTCGGTCCATCACCCGATCGAGCCGGATGGATAAGGAGAGCGCGATGTCGCTGCACTCGGTTGCTGTGTTCAAGGGCTTGAGCGGCGAGGCACTCCAGCACCTGGAGCAGCGCGTCACGACGCTGGAGCCTCGAAGCGGTGATGCGATTTTTTCACAGGGAGATCCGGCCGACGCGGTTTATGCGATAATCGGTGGTGACGGACACGTCCGCATCGGCGCTATAGATCGACACGGCAAGGCCTTGATGGTCGAGGTAATCCGCTCCGGGGACATATTCGGCGAGATTGGTGTGATCGATGGCGGTTCCCGCACCGCATCGGCCACCGCCGAGGGCAGGGTGCGGCTGGTGAAAATCCCGCAGTCGGTGTTCCTCGCCGCTCTTGCGAACTACCCGGCGCTTGGGGAGGCGCTTTGCCGCTTGATCACACGGCGTCAGCGGCGGACATACGAACTGTTCCAGGACGCCACCTTCGAGACACTAGAAGCCCGGTTGGCGCGGCAAGTCCTGTATCTCGCAGCCGGCGAGGCGCGCCCGACCGAGCAAGGCCTGCGGCTCACACACCGGCTCCGTCAGCCAGACCTCGCCGACCTCCTCGGCGCGACCACACGCAGTATCATCACGATCCTAAACGCTTGGCGTAACGCCGATCTCGTCGCCTACGACACGGACCGGGCCCTCCTGACGGTAAAAAATGTCGCTGCGATGCGGGCAATCGTCGATGGCAATCATTCCAATCATTAGAGTGCCAACAGTCGCGCTCGCGCCCGAAGACGATGGATCATGATGTGAAATAGTTCAGTGTTATCGCCCCAGATTTGGGGTCATCTCCACTCGCCGTCGAGGCCGGATCAGAAGCCGAGCAGTGACTGGCAAGTCAACGAACCCGCAACTCAGGTCGAGCGGCGACGCCGTTTTTCGGGCCGAGGCGCGATCTGCGAAGGAGATGTATTTTGCAAAAGCTTCTGTTCGTCGCGGTCTCCGCCCCACCATACAAGATCTCCAGACATCGTCAGAGATTCTTTGCTTCTGCAAGGCTTCCTCGACCGTTGTGGTGCTCCTGACATGGACGTCAGATTGGGCGGACTTGCGCCGTGGCGGATTCGACGACTGAAAGCGTTCATCGAAGAGCACTTGTCGCAGCCTATCCGTGTCGCGGATCTCGGCGATGTGGTGGGTCTTAGCGCAACGCATTTCTCTCGCGCCTTCGCGCGAAGCTTCGGCGAGCCGCCGCACGTCTATGTAATCCAACGACGCCTTGATCGCGCACGCCATCTCATGCTCACCAGCGACATTGCGCTCTGCGAACTGGCCGCCGTCTGTGGATTTAGCGATCAAGCACACTTCTGCAGGCTGTTCCGCCGGTATACCGAGAAAACGCCCGCGGCGTGGCGTCGTGAGCGGAGAGCCTCGATCCGTGCTAGTGGATCGTGTCCCACGCTGCTTCAGATCGCATCGACGGAGAGCCGAAATTCCGCTGGCCTTGCTCTGCCATAGGATTTCGTCCGGCTCGACTGCGATGGCTGATACGGCAGGTCCCCTCTGCCACCACCTAGATTGTTCGCACCTGCTGCCGGCTGAGGAGTTCGAGGTGGTCCGTGCGGCCGATCCATTGCCGACCGTCTGGAATCGGCCGGGTAGACGAGGTTCCTCGTGGCGACGGAGCGCGCTGTTGAGGGCACGCGCCCGTCTCCAACGACCTGGTCACTCGGATTGCCCACCCTGCTGCCGACGGTTGCGGCAATCGCCTAACACTTGACGGCTCCTGAGAGCGGCTCTGACGCGGAAGCCAGCGACGCAGCGAAACGCGCATCCGACCGCCGCCACATCCACCATCTGTTTCCGCTACCGGTCCACGCTTGGCGGCAGCAGCGCTGCCGCGTAGGCCGCCGGGTTGGAGATCAACAACCGCGCCGCCTCTAAATCCGCCGGGCGCCCCTCTGAAGCCGGGCAGGGCGCCCGTACCTCCAGCACCTCCGACGCCGGCACGGGGATCCGCATGGTTCGGGACCGGCGGATGGCATCGGCCATGGGTTGGAAGCCGGTCGAAAGCGAGGCCAGTTGCCGGTTCAGCGCCTCCTGTCCCAGGCTGGTGCAGACCTGCGGCAATACACCCAACCCCTGGATCGGCCACCCCATCGGAGCGAGTATTTGGCTCCAGGTAACGAAAAGTTCGCCGCCGTCGGGCAGCGGATCGATGGTCTGCACCATGCCCTTGCCAACAGTCTCGCTGCCAACCACAACAGCGCGTCCCCGGTCGGCGAGGGCAGCGGCGAGGATTTCCGCCGCACTAGCGGTGCGGCCATCGACCAGGATGACCACCGACACGTTCTCGGCCAACTCGCCTTCACTGGAACGCCACACGTTCTTCGAATCGGGATCGCGGCCGACCGTCGTTGCCACCAGTCCAGCCGGCAGGAACGTGTCCGCCGCAGTCACTGCCTGGCGTAGCAGACCCCCACGGTTGTCGCGCAGGTCCAATACGATCCCGTTGACCGGATGCGGCTCCGAGAGCGCATCCTGCACCGACAGCGCCAGGTGCGACGCGGTACTGGTGCTGAAACTGGTGACCCGCAACACGAGGACATCGGAGAGGCGCTGTGCGAAGACCGTCTCTGGCGGCACCATGACTCGGATCAATCGGGAGTCCCGCGGTACGCCCATCGCGTCCGCGCCAGGTCAACGTAACAGCGGACCCCTCGGGCCCGGACAGCAGCGCCGCGATCGTAACAGGGTCCTGGTCCAGCGTCCGCTGACCATCCACCGCCATCAGAATATCGCCTGGCCTTAGCCCGGCGATCGCGGCCGGACTGTCGCGTACCACCGAACGCACCGCTATCAGCGCGGCACTCTTGCCCAACCTCGCCTGATCCAAAGTCACGCCCAGCCCTGCCCGCCCGGCTCGCCGCGCTCGGTCCTCGCTCGCTTCGATCGGCGGAACATAGCGCGAATAGGGATCTAGCCGGCTGAACACCTGGTCGAAAAAGCCCTGGATGACCTCCTGCGTTCCGGCCCGCCGGACCGGCGCCGATATCGGCAGGCCCGCGACGGTCACCACGGCGGCGGCTTTGGCCCAGGAGGCCGGCGCCTCATCCTTCGGTGCCAGGATGTCAAGCACCATCTCGCTTTGACGGAACAGTTGCAACCTGGTGTCCGTGGCGCCGATCCGCAGGTTGGGGTCCAGCGCGGTCAGGCCCTGCAGGCCCCAGACCGTCAGCACCGGAAGCGGAACAGGGTCCAAGATCCGCGGCACGATGAACGTCAATGCCTCAGTATAGACCGCGATCAGGCGATCCTGGTCGAACCCGGCCGCAAGGGTGTCGGCCTGCGCGCGTCCAATGACGAACAATACAAAAAGGGCGCCGATCCGGATCACCGTCGGCGGGGCCGTTTCCCCGACGGAGCATTCCGGCTGCGCTCGTCGCTCTCCAGGACGTGGAATACCATGCCGCCGGTCACGGGATTGGCATCGGACAACAGCACATCCACTTCCTGCGCCAAGCGATAGACCTTTCTTGTGTGGCGGCCGGTTAGGGTCTGCTCGCGTTCATCGTACTGCCAATAGTCCTCCGGCAACGTCGCGAACGGCACGATGCCGCTGGCGCCGGTCTCTGTCACCGTGACAAACAGGCCGAAACGAGTCACGCCTGATATGCGTGCGGCGAAACGCCCGCCAATCCGAGAGGCCATGAAGGCGGTAAGATAGCGGTCGATGGCATCACGTTCGGCTTGCTGCGCGCGCCGTTCAGTCTCGGTGATCCGCTCCCCAATCTCCGGAAAATCCCCTATCTGCCCATCGGAAATGCCATCCCGCCCGAGGTGGAGCGCCTTGATTAACGCGCGATGGACCAAAAGGTCGGCGTAGCGGCGGATCGGGCTGGTGAAATGTGCATAGCGTGGCAGTGCAAGACCAAAATGACCAATATTATCGGGGCTGTACGCCGCCTGCGACTGGCTGCGCAACATCACCTCGCTGATCAGTTGTGACTCAGGCGAGTCGGCGTAACGGCACAGGACGCGGTCAAAATCGCGCGGATGGAGTTGGTTACCGGGCGGCAGCGAGATGCCCAGTGACGAAAGGAACCCGCGCAGGGCCTCAAGTTTTTCGTCCGATGGCGGGGCATGGACACGATACATGCACGGCGTGTGAAGCCGCTCGAGTTCCTCTGCCGCGGCGACATTGGCCAGGACCATGAACTCCTCGATCAGCCGGTGGCTGTCCAGGCGCGGCCGTCGCGCAACGCTGGCGACACGGCCCTGCTCGTCGAGTTCGACTTTCCGTTCGGGCAGATCGAGATCCAGCGCGCCCCGCTCCAACCGCGCCGCCAGTAGCAATCTGTAAGCGGCGTAGAGATGCACCAGCGGCAGATCGAGATCGTCATGCGCGTCCTCGGCCGCTTGCACCTCCTCGTAGGTCATGCGGGCGGCGCTGCGCATCAAGCCGCGGCCGAAGCGATGGCTGGTTTTGCGGCCAGTGTGGTCGATCGCGCATCTCGGCGAACAGGCAGCCGCGATCCTCGTTCGGTCGCAGGCTGCACCAGCCATTCGATAGCGCTTCCGGCAGCATGGGCACCACGCGATCGGGAAAATAGACGCTGTTGCCACGAACATCCGCGGCGTGGTCCAGCGCCGAACCGGGCCGGACGTAATGCGCCACGTCGGCGATGGCGACGATCAGGCGGAAGCCTCCTGCCTGATCGGGGTCAGGTTCGGCGAACACGGCATCGTCGAAATCGCGCGCATCGGCGCCGTCGATGGTAATCAGCTTCACGTCGCGCAGGTCAGTGCGGCTGCCCAGAGTGACGCCGCGGGCACTGTTTGCCTCATCCAGCGCGGCCTCGGGGAAACACCTGCGGGATGTCGTGCGTGTGGATGGCGATCAGGCTGATCGAGCGGGCGTCGCCCAGCTTGCCCAAGCGCTCCAGCACCCGAGCCGGCTTCGGGCCCAGGTGCAGATGCTGCGCGACGGGTTCGGCCAACACGATCTCGTCGGGCTCGGCACCCCCACACTTCCCGGGGGGACGGTCCACTCCCCCTTCGAGCGGCGGTCGGTGGGAACGATCCGGTCTTCTCCACGCCCACGTTTGAAGACACCGAGGATGCGGCCCGGGGTTTCGTCGACCCGGCGCAGCGTGCGGGCTTCATAGCGCCCTCGCCCGATCGGAGTGAGCCGCGCCAGAACCCGCTCCCCCGGCGCAAGCGCGGGGGAGCCTTGCCGTTCAGGATGCATGACGATCATTGGCGGTTGGCCGGCCGACCGCTCCCATTCCACCGGGCGGCCGAGAGCATCGCCATCCCGGTCAGTGCCGATGATCTGCACGATTGCGGTTTCCGGTAGACTGGCGACCGCACCGCCCGCCGCCAACCGACGGGATGGTCTCGTGCCACCCGCCGGGACAGGCTTGCCTCGATGCTTTATCCGTTTCGCCACTGATTTCGCGACCGCAAATTCTGCCTGCGTCACAGTGCCATGCGCTTCAAGGCAGTGCCACGGCGGCCTGACTTCTTCACGATGATGACGACCTTAATTCGGAAGATCCCGCCGCGCGAGTTGCGCAACTATCGCAGCCGCTGCACCGTGTAATCGGCTACATCGGCGAGCGCGCGCCGGATCGGGGTATCGGGGAAAATCGTGAGCGCGACCTTCGCCTCCTGCACGAAGCGTTGCGCGCGATCGAGCGTGATGTTGATCGCGCCATGGCCGGCGATCAGGTTCATGGCGCGATCCAGATCAGAGTCGGTCTGTTCCAGTTCCTCGATCGTCCTCCGCCAGAAGGCTTTTTCCAGGTCGTTGCCCGCAAGAAATGCGGCAAGCACCGGGAGAGTGATCTTGCCCTCTCGGAAATCGTCCCCGATCGTTTTGCCAAGGGTCGCCTGGTCGGCGACGTAGTCCAGAGCGTCGTCTACCAGTTGGAAGGCGATTCCGAGCTTCATGCCGTATTCGGCCAGGGCGGCTTCCTCACGATCCGGACGGCTGGCGACCACCGCGCCGATCTGGCAGGCGGCCGCGAACAGCGCCGCTGTCTTGCCCTGGATGACTTCCAGGTAGCGGGCCTCGGTGGTGGAGAGATCGTTCTGCGTTACAAGCTGCAGAACCTCGCCTTCCGCGATCGTGGCGGCCGCTTTCGACAGGATCGCCAGAACCCGCAGCGATCCGTCATCCACCATCAACTGAAAGGCCCGCGCGAACAGGAAATCCCCGACGAGGACCGACGCCTTGTTGCCAAACACAGCGTTCGCGGAGGCCAGACCGCGGCGCAGCTGGCTTTCATCCACCACGTCGTCATGCAACAGCGTCGCTGTGTGGATGAATTCCACGCAGGCTGCGAGATCGACGTGGCGGGCACCGCGGTGCCGAGCATCCGGATAGCCGCACAGACGAGCGGCGGCGAGGGTCAGCAACGGTCGCAACCGTTTCCCGCCCGCGGCAACGATATGGGCCGCGAGTTGCGGGATCAGAGCGACCGGGCTTTCCATGCGGTCGACGATAACGCGATTGCACGCCTCCAGGTCCTCCTCGACGAGGCTGACCAAAGCCGACAGGGCGTCCTCGCCGCGATGCACTGTCGAATCGGCCACGAGCGCCACGCCTAAATCAAGGGGACTGGCGACGTCGCCCAATTGGTTCTCCCGACTTCCCTCAGGGAAGCTCTTCATATCGGTGGCTGTCGAGGGGGGTCAAGCCAGCAAGCGACCGGCGTCCCGATCGCCGGGTTCGCCAGCCACCAGCCGTTGCGCCAGCCCGTCACCCGGAAATCCCGGAAGATCGTCCCCAAATCAATGCCTCCCAATGCCCTTGCTCGTTTCATCATCACAAACCGCTCCTGTTGCGCGGCAACACCATCCGGCTCACGATCCCTTCATGCGCGTCGTGGTCACGTCCAACAATCCGATCCGGCTCTCGTTTCTGACCGCTTTGCTGGCGGACGCCGGGAATCCAGGCTTTTCTGCTCGATGGGCATACCAGTGTGTTGGAGGGTAGCGCCGGGGCGATCCAGCGTCGGCTGGTCGTGAACGACGAGGATTTTCCTCGGGCGCACCGATTGCTGCGCGACGCTGGCGAATGGTGACGGCGGCGGATGGCGACAACAGAAGGGCACCTGCTCGGCGGCCGGATCCGGTATTGCCAGCCTGCCGCTGGCTTTCGTAGCGGGATTGAACCGGTGCTGCTGGCGGCCATCCATCCCGGCGCGAGCGGGCGAGCACGTACTGGAGGCTGGCACCGGTGCCGGCGCCGCCCTGCTATGCCTGACGGCTCGGGTTCCCGGCGTTTACGCTACCGGCGTGGAAGTGGACCCGGCGATGGCCGGGCTGGCAGCGGCCAATGCCGAAGCGAACGGCTTTTCCGGCATCGGGATCGTCGCCGATCGCATCGAGACGGCTTCACTGCCGCGATTGTTCGATCATGCCATGACAAACCCGCCCTACCACCGAGCGGCCGATCCGGCGTCGCCTGATCCGGCAAGGGAAATAGCCAAACGCGGGTCCGACACGTTGATCCGGAACTGGATCGAGCGTCTCAGCGCGACTTTGCGCGCCCGCGGCAGCCTGACTCTGATCGCTCCCGCCGGGACGGTGCCGGCCTGTCTGATGGCGATGTCGGCCTCACGATGCCCGTGCACCGCGATCTTTCCCCTTTGGCCCAAGACCGGGCGATCCGCCAAGCTGGTTTTGCTCCGCGGGGTAAAGGACGCGCGCACTGCGATGCGGCTATTGCCGGGCATGCTGCTGCACCTGCCGGACGGCTCGTTTTCCGATGCCGCGGAGGCAATCCTTAGGGATGCGGCGGCGTTGCCGATGGACGCCTAACTCGCGCGATGCGGTCCCGATGATGCGCGCGACAGCCACCCGGTCAAAGATCTTCGACATTGGGGTGGCGAAGGTGCCACAGGCGTTCGTGGGCCGCGACAAGGCTCTCCATGTTGCGCCGCCTGGTTCCATCGGGAGTCAGCGGACGACGGGTCAGCATCATCTCCAGGATATGGAGAAGCTGTTCCGCGACCTCGAAATCCGCCTGGTCGCAGGCGTGATGAAAGGCGATCAGAATCTTATCCGACAGACGCCGGCTATACCGGGGCGCGCCGCCGGCGCCGGTTTCCCGGCTGGTATCGTCTTCAGTCTGGCTCACCGCCACCCCTGACATGATGGTACTCACCATCGAAGCCTCCAACTGGTGCATAGACGCACCCTCCTTGCCCGAACATGATGATTCTGATCACCGCCCCGCTTCCCCAAAGGGCACCGTATAAGTCATGCACATTGAAACATCTCGCGCGTGAAAAAATCGTTAACTGCGCCGTCAATTTCGTCAAAAAATGAGCCGCAGCGAATTTAGCGGCGTCTGCGATGTTACAATATCCACATGTATGGTTCGTTTCCCACCAAATCGGCTGTTGGCCCAACGGCCGAAGAGGCCTGATTTAATCCGCCACCGTTAGCGCGGGCGACGCTGTCGGCCGGACGGGCGGATCCCCGAAAGCCTCGTCCCAGGTGCCGGCGGTGGACGCCTTGCTGTACTCGGTCGCGCGGTTTTCGAAGAAATTTGCGTGCTCCACGGCGTTCAGCATCTCGTCCAGCCACGGCAGCGGGTTTTTCGCCACGTGGAACAATTCGCTCAGGCCCAAGCTCGATCAGCCGGCGGTCGGCGATGAAGCGGATGTACTGCTTGACCTCTCGCGGGGTCAGGCCCTCCACCGGGCCTTGCTCAAAGGCCAGGTCGATGAACGCGTCCTCATGCGAGACGATGGTCGCGCAGGTCAGATAGATCTCCCGCCGCAGATCCTCGGTCCAAAGATCCGGGTTCTCCTGGATGAAGGTGCGGAACAGTTTGATGATGGAGGCGCAGTGCAGGCTTTCGTCGCGCACCGACCAGGTGACGATCTGTCCCATGCCCTTCATTTTGCCGAAGCGGGGGAAATTCAGCAGGATCGCGAACGATGCGAACAGCTGCAGGCCTTCGGTGAAGGCGCCGAACGCGGCAAGCGTCTTGGCGATCTCGAACCGGGAATCGACGCGGAAGCCGTGCATGTAGTCGTACTTGTCCTTCATCTCCTTGTATTTGAGGAAGGCGGTGTACTCGATCTCCGGCATGCCGATGGTGTCGAGCAAGTGGCTATAGGCGGCGATATGCACCGTCTCGATGTTGGAGAAGGCGGACAGCATCATCAGCACCTCGGTGGGTTTGAACACCTGGCTGTAGTGCTTCATGTAGCAGTTGTTCACCTCGACGTCCGCCTGGGTGAAAAAGCGGAAGATCTGGGTGAGCAGGTTGCGCTCGCCGTCCGTCAGGTTGCGGTGCCAGTCCTTGACGTCGTCGGCCAGCGGCACTTCCTCCGGCAGCCAGTGGACGCGCTGCTGGGTCAGCCAGGCCTCGTACGCCCACGGATAGCGGAACGGCTTGTAGACGGGGTTTTCGGTCAGCAGGTCAAACCGGATCGGATGTTCGTCGGGCGCGCGGGTTATCCCGTCCATGTTTGTCCTGTTCCTCTCCAGCGAAGCCTGTGCCGAAGCCTGCACCAGAATCTGTGCGCAGCGATGCGCAACCAATCCTACCCATTGTGGTGGGACGGCGAGGGCGGCGCAACAATAGTGTTGCTCTTCAGTGGACATGGGCGACGCGATAGGCGACGGGAGGTGTGGTGGCGAACGGGCGCCCCGCGGACGTTGCCAGACGCTCGGCGCGGTCCTACCGTCCGACCGCAAGGGGCGGCGAACCAGGACGCGCCTGCCTCCGGCATTGGACCACGCATCAACGCACCACGGTTACAGGGGATGGACGAATGAAGGTCGGTCAGGCTGTCGCTGAGATCATGAAGCGCGAGGGGATCGAGATCCTCTGCGGCTATCCCGTCAACCATCTGCTGGAGTTCGCCGCCGCGGCCGATATCCGCCCGGTCATCGTGCGGCAGGAGCGAATCGGCCTGCACATGGCGGACGCGATTTCCCGCGTGACGTCCGGCCGGAAGATCGGCGCGTTCTGCATGCAGCATGGGCCCGGGAACCGAGAACGCCTATGGCGGCGTCGCCCAGGCCTATTCCGAATCGGTGCCGATGCTGGTCATCCCGCAGGGCTATCCGCGCCGCATCGCCCACATCGACCCGAACTACAACGCCGTCCGCGAAATGCGCGGCGTGTCGAAGTTGGCGGAGCCGGTGGTTATCCCCGCCGAATTGCCGAACGTGATGCGCCGCGCCTTCAGCGCCATCCGCAACGGCCGCAGCGGCCCAGCGATCGTCGAAGATCCCACCGATATCTGGAACGAGGAGATCGGCGACATCGACTACACGCCGGTCGGCGTCCGGAAGTACGGCCCCGACCCGGTCGACGTGCGCAAGGCGGCGGCGGCGATCCTGGCGGCGAAGCGCCCGGTGATCTATGCCGGCACCGGCGTCCACTGGGCCGAAGCCTGGGCGGAACTGCGCGAGTTCGCGGAACTGCTCGGCGCGCCGGTCACCACCAGCCTCGGCGGCAAGAGTTCCTTCCCGGAAAACCATCCGCTATCGCTGGGTTCGGGCGGCAACGCCGTGCCGAAGCCGGTGCATCACTTCGTCCAGAACGCCGACGTGATCATCGGCATCGGCTGCTCGTTCACCGAGACCAATTTCGGCATCAAGTTCCCCAAGGGAAAGACCTTCATCCACGCCACGCTCGACCCGAACCACCTCAACAAGGATGTGGTCAGCGCGATCGGCCTGGTCGGCGACGCCAAACTGACCTTGGCCGCGCTGATCGGCGAACTGCGCCAGACAATCAAGGCCAACCGCGATCCGTCCGCGGTGGTGAAGGAAATCACCGCGGTGCGCGAGGAATGGATGGCCGAATGGAGCCCGCGCCTGCACTCCAACGAGTTCCCGCTCAGCCCGTATCGCGTAATCTGGGAGCTGATGAACACGGTCGATGTGAAGAACACCATCATCACCCACGACGCCGGCAGCCCGCGCGACCAGATCTCGCCATTCTGGGTCTCTACCGAACCGCTGTCCTATATCGGCTGGGGCAAGACCACGCAGCTTGGCATGGGCCTCGGCCTGGCGATGGGGGCGAAACTGGCGAAACCGGACAAGCTGTGCATCAACCTGTGGGGCGACGCAGCCATCGGCTTCACCGGCATGGACTTCGAAACTGCGGTGCGCGAGCGGATCCCTATCCTGTCGATCCTGCTGAACAACTTCTCCATGGCGATCGAATTGAAGGTGATGCCGATCTCGACCGAGAAATACCGGTCCACCGACATCTCCGGCGACTACGCGGCGATGGCCCGGGCGTTCGGCGGCTACGGCGAGCGGGTGACGCAGCCTGGCGATATCAAGGCGGCGATCCAACGCGGCATCGAGCAGACGCAGGCCGGCAAGCCGGCGCTGCTGGAGTTCATCACCGCGAAGGAAACGCGGGTTTCGAAATTCTGAAACGAGATGACGGGATGGTGTGAGGCGTAGCGGTCCAGCGTCCGCGCTTGGATCAGGGTCTCACGTCGCATCTTTTGATACGATAAAGGCGACACACGCGCGCCGCGTTGGCAACACCGGGGCGTATGTCTCGGCTTTGCCCGGCCTCCGGGGGAGTTGGACGACGGCGGTACGCGACCATCAAACAGCGAGCCGTTGCCGACGCTGCCATATTTCCGTTGTTCCCGATGCCGGGGACGATAGGCTTACGTGGCGCCGGCGACAAAGGGGGTTGATGATGGTGGAAGTCATATGACGGAAGCGGACAAGGTTCCACCCTACCATCTGCTCAACCTCAAGCCCCCAGGCTGAGTGGATGCTCCGAACCGGCACTGGGGTCGGGTCCCTGCTCCTGCTGGCGTACCTGTGCAGCGAGGACCGGCGCCGGATTCGATGGCGCACCGTGGTCGGCGGGGTTGGGTTGCAGATCGCCTTCGCGCTGCTGCTGATCGGCGTACCTGGCACGGACCGGGCGATGTTCTGGCTCAACGACGCAGCAAACGCCCTGCAAACCGCGACGCTGGCTGGGACGCAGTTCGTGTTCGGGTATCTGGGCGGTGGCGCACCGGCGTTCGCGGAAACCCATCCCGGTGCCAGCTTCATCCTGGCCTTTCAGGCTTTGCCGCTGGTGCTGACGATCAGCGCATTGGCTTCGCTGCTATTTTATTGGGGCGTGTTGCAGCGGGTGACGGCAACGTTCGCCTGGCTACTCCGGCGATTGATGGGCGTTAGCGGGCCACTGGCGCTTGGAGCGGCGGTGCACGTGTTCGTCGGCATGGTGGAGGCACCCTTGCTGGTGCGCCCCTATCTCGCGCGCATGCAACGCGGCGAACTTTTTGCCCTCATGACATGCGGGATGGCGGGGGTGGCTGGAACGGTGATGGTGATCTACGCGTCGTTTCTGGCGCCAGTCGTTCCGAATGCGCTCGGCAACATCCTGATCGCCTCGATCATAAGCACGCCAGCCGGGCTGGCGGTGGCAGCGCTCATGGTACCGTTCGATGGTTCCGACCGGCAAGACGGGCGGCTGGTGATCGAGGACCCTCCCCACAGCAGCCTTGACGCGGTGGTTAAGGGAACCATTGAGGGCCTGCCGATTTTCGCGGCGATCATCGCGATGTTACTGGTGACGGTGGCCCTGGTCACTCTGGTCAACATGGCACTGGGTCTGTTGCCGGACTGGGAAGGTGCGGCGATCACGCTGCAACGTCTGTTCGCTTTGCCCTTCCGTCCGATCATGTGGCTCATCGGCGTGCCATGGGCCGAAACCGGCACGGCCTCGATGCTGATGGCGACTAAGACGGTGTTGAACGAGTTTGTCGCCTACTTGAATTTCTCCAAGTTGCCGCCGGAGACGTTTTCGCCGCGCAGTCGCATGGTCCTGACCTACGCGTTGTGTGGTTTTGCCAATTTCGGCAGTCTTGGGATCATGATTGGCGGGCTGGGGGCGATGGTGCCGGGACGACGGGCCGAGATCGTCAACCTGGGTCCGAGAACGATCCTCTCGGGGACGCTTGCAACGTGTATGAGCGGGGCCGTTGCCGGGGCGCTGGCGGCCTGAAGGCTCGATCCGCCGACCGCTGACGGGCCACTTGTAGTCTCTTACAACCGTTGTGAACCGCAAGATGGATCAAGCGGGCTTGTCGCCAGCCGGTAATGTCGTGTCGACGCTTGAGGCAGGAGACGTTCATGAACCCCGTGGCAAAGGCGTTGTGGTTCATTGAAAGCCACTTCACCGGCGAGATAACGCTGACGGAGATTTCCGAAATCGCCGGCGTGTCTCGCTTTCACATGGTTCGGGCATTTGGCATGACGACCGGCTGTTCCGTAATGCGCTATGTCCGCGGGCGGCGACTAACCGAGGCGGCTCGAGCGCTGGCGAACGGCGCACCTGATATCCTGACCGTCGCCCTCGACGTCGGCTACAGCTCGCACGAGGCCTTCACACGAGCGTTTCGGGACCAGTTCGGCATCACTCCGGACATGGTCCGGGCCGGCGCAACTGTTGATAACCTTGTATTGATGGAGCCTTTCAAAATGAACGAAGCACAGAAGACGCCACTGCAGCCACCTCAGATAACAGATGGCAAAGCATTCCTTGTCGCAGGCCTGGGGGAGCGGATTGTGTTCGACAATGTCGCAGGGCTACCAGCGCTCTGGCAACGGTTCGCCGAGCACCTTGGTTACGTGCCCGGCCAGATCGGCCGGACCGCATACGGTATTTGTTATAATACAGACGATACTGGTTTCGACTATATCGCTGGCGTGGAAGTGGGCGATTTCGGCTCATTGCCGAAGGAATTGGCTCGACTGAGGGTGGCCGCCCAGCATTACGCCGTCTTCACACACGCCGAGCACGTCTCAACGGTGCGCGGCACGTTCATGGCGATTTTCAACGATTGGTTGCCTGGATCGGGGCATATTCCGGCGGACGCGCCAGTATTCGAGCGTTACGATGAGCGCTTTGATGGGCGAACCGGGATGGGCGGGTTCGAGATTTGGGTGCCGATCAAAATGTAGCCCCGCTCGAGTTCTCTTCCGCATGGCCCGCGTGTCGCGGCCACCTATTACAACACCGCCGCTTGACAGGTTGCCTGGCACCGCCGGCGCATAATGTGGGGGCACTCCCGCCCCTGATCTGCCTGAATCAGCACCGTAAGCCATGAATAGTGGGCTTGTGGCAACCATGACGTTACGTCTCAGATATGTCATCGCCACCCGTTTTTGCCATTTTTTTGGCCCACACCTAAGGCTCTGGACTAATCTGCAATTTTCCGAATCGGTTGATTGAAGTCAATGACGGTCTCGTCTCCGGGCTGGATGTTGCCGGCCAGTTAGCCGAGCGTGGCCGCACCCCGCGGGGCGCAAGCCGGCTACTCACAAGAGGCTTGGTTGTGGCCCTTCAAGGTTTCCGGGCCGTTCGGAGGAAATAAATCATGAAATTAGCCAACCCTGCGCCGCTCGGGCTAAGCGGCTTCGCACTGACCACCTGGATGCTGAGTATGGTAAATGCCGGCTGGTTTACCGGAGCCAGTGTGCCCTTGGTTCTGGTCAGCGCCTTTGCTTTCGGCGGCGTCGCCCAGTTCGCGGCTGGGCTGATGGAGATGCCGCGCGGCAACACCTTCGGCTTCGTCGCCTTCTGTGCCTATGGCGCGTTCTGGTGGAGTTTCGCCCTGTTTGTTCAGTTCTACGCCACTACGGTCCCGTCAGGTTTCGTCGGCTGGTGGCTACTGATGTGGGGCTCGTTCTCGTTCGGCCTGTGGGTGGCAACCTTGGCGCTCAACCGCATGCTTCAGGTGCTGTTTCTGGCGCTCTGGGTCACCTTCTACCTTCTTGGCGCTGCGGACTTGTTCGCGATGCCATGGCTGCGCGTGATCGGGGGTTACACGGGTTTGGCGACCGCGATAATGGCTGCATACTTGGCGGCTGCAGAACTCATCAATGAAACCCATGGCCGGATCCTGCTGCCGATCGGCGCACCGGCTGCCCGCGAGCCCAGCCTCCGGCACCAGCCGGCTTGATGTAGGTAACCCGCCGCCCGGAATTGGCCGACGGTTGCTGGATCACTCTCAGCCTGAAAGTACGGGCTGAAAGTGGTCCAACTCTTTGCTTCTGCCTCGTCGGATGGGGTGGGTTTCCCGGGTGGCAACGGAACTGACGACGGCCCAATTCATTCCCTTCGAAGAGCTGCGCGCAGTCGCGCCAGCAAGCCGAGGTTCCGGCGCGCCAGATTTTCCTGTCTGAGCTGAGCCACCTCTGCCTCGGCTTTTTCTCTAGCAGCCTGCTCCGTCATGCACCGCGCCTCTGCCTCCCGGGTCACCCGTTCGGAGTCTTCGCGGAACTTGGAGAGGCGGGTCTCTGAAATCAGCCATCGCTGCCTCTGCTCGTCTCCTAGCCTCCCTCTCGGTTACGGTTTCGGCCTCCGCCCGCGCCAGTGCCTCCTCCGCGCTCGCGTTCAAGGCTGCAAACATCGCGTCCGCTTCTTCTCCGCGCTCACGCAGCATGGCCGCAGCGGTTTGCAGAAGACCGACAACCTCTCCTATCTGCCGTCCGACACCATCTTCCTGACCATCGGCCATCTCCCCTTTTGAGGCAGCTTCGTCGGCCGGGACCGCGACCCTCACAGTCCCGTCATTGCCATCCTGACGCCGCCAATTGCGCCGGAAGGCCAGTCGGATTGCCGATGCCGTGCTGATCCCACGTGCTTGGCCGAGTTCGCCATAGCTGAGCCACCTCAGATCATCCACAACATCGTCCCCGGCATCACGCATGGCCTCATCTCCCATATCTTGCAGTGGTGGCCTACACCCGACCGCCGAGTTGGAAAAGTGCCGATCCGCGAGGCTCGGGTCACAGAAATGGTCCCGCATTGTCAGACCTCTCGCTCCGGCGACAACACAGGCAAGCAGCCCTGCGAAACTTAAGTTAAGATCTCAGACCGAGCCTTTTCGCCATTGGCCGGGCGAGCGGCCAACTAGCTTCTTGAACGCCCGGCTGAATGCGGCTTCCAATTCGTAGCCGACCTCGTAAGCGACAGATGCGATCGAGACGCCGGGATCCGTCAGCCGCTTGGCAGCCATCTGCATGCGCCATTGCGTCAAATACTGAATCGGCGGATGGCCGACCAGATTGGTAAACCGATCGGCCAGCACCGAGCGGGATGCGCCGGCTTCCGAGGCGAGTTCCTCCAAAGTCCAGGCGTGGGTCGGGCGACCGTGCAGCAAGGTCAGTGCGCGTCCAACCAGAGAATCCCGCAGCCCCGCGAGCCAGCCCGTATTGTTGTTCGCGAGTTGTCCCATGTGCAAACGGATAACTTCGACGAACATCAGTTCCGAAAGCCTGTTGAGAATGCTCTGGCTGCCCGCCCGTTTGTTGCCCATTTCGGCCGTGGCGAAGTGGATGAATTGATCGAGCAGACCGTTTGACCCGTGTGACACGTTGGGTCCAACTCGCATAAGGCGCGGCAGGGCATCCAGCAGCGGATTGAACGGGCGCACGTCGCAACTGAAGAAGCCACAAATAATATGAGTATCACTCGGACCCTCGCCGCCGGTTCGCAACATGAACGGCAATGCGTTTTCGTCCTTGGGACGTCGATGCATCTCCAGATTTGGCTCGGCGCGCATGCCGGGTTCGCTCGAAACCGCATGCGGATCGCCATGCGGAATGACCGCAATGTCCCCTTGCTGAAGTCTCACTGGCTCGGACCCGACATCACCCACAAGCTCGATCCAGCACGAGCCGCGGGTGACGACATGATACTCGATTGTGTGCTGAGCGCCTGGCATAACCTCCGCGGCAATCTGGGCCGCGGGCGGCGCTTCCGCGACCCACGGCGATTTTGCAGTGACGTCGAAAAACACCGATCCGGACAAACGTACGGCAGAAAGAACTTCCGACAACGCATCCGTGCTCATCGACATGAACCTTCAGGTAAACGACAGCGGCACCGGACTAAGGATCGGTAGCAACTTCCCGGACGATTGAGCCGGACGATAACAACTCAGGACGCTTAGGCAAGAGGCCCGGTAGCCTAATCATATTAGTCCAGGGCGCTTCGTCTTAAGGATCGCTCAAGGCCGCAAGCAATTGCGTACTCGGAAAACTTCGTTGCGCGCCGAAGCGTCGCGACTCCCAATCGTAGAGGAGACCTGTCATGACCACATCCATTGAACGCCGTCCGAGCGGCGCGAATAGCGTTTCTTCCAATATCAGAACCTTTGAGATCAATCAGCGCCGAGCCTCGTGTCGAATTCGCCACTGCTCAATCGTCTTATCCGAGCGGGCGCGTAGGCTGGTGCCTGTTACCCGCCGAGCAATGGAGATCGTCATGATTGCCTTCCCTGATCGCTTGACCCTTCAACTCGCAACCAGCGCGGCCTTCGGCGCAGGTCGGCTCATTGTTGTCGTGGCGACCGCTCCGATGCTTGTCGGCGGCCAAGGCACCCAGTTCCCGACAGTTATCTCGCCCCCTGCGCCCGTCGGCGTTAGTTGGGGCTGACCCACAGAATAAGAAAGGACGCGACTATGCCATTCCTTATTGCCGTCGCGGCGTTGTTCCTGGCCCTGCTTGTCGGCACCGTCATCGAGTTTCCGCGGCTGTGTTCCGAAGCGTGTGGTGGCCTCGAATTATCTCAAGCGAGGCTCGTTTTGTCACCACGATCTTGCTGCCGCGGGCTGAGCCCGTCGAGTACGTTGCCGTGGGACTATTCGTGCGCGTCTAAGGGCTTTACGAAGTCTGTATCGTCTGCTGCTCGTTTCGACGCCTTTTGCCATGGCGCTCGCAACCGGGCATAGCGGCTGAAGGCCGGCGCGAGCTTGGGCGCGCCGCTCTCCTTTCCGCTTTTCCAGCGTCGGTCATCGCCCGGTTCTCTTATTTCGGCCGGCTGGGTCCCTCTCCAGCCGGCTGATTGTTTGCGCACCGGTTCCCAAGCGCCAGTCGATCGCGAGCGTAAGTTTAATCAATTCGTGCCCTTCTCGCCGGCACCGCGCTCCCGAATGACCGGTCAGGGACGACAACAAGTCAGGACGCTCGAGCAAGAAGCCCGGTGGCACAATCATTCAGTTTAGTCAGCCCCTGACTTAATCAATCACTCGAAGGCGATCGCGTGCCTTCGCAAACGTCGCTGCGCGTACGAGCATTGCGACACTCATTCACTCAGGAGAACAGTAATGACCACAGTCATCGAATGCCGTCCAACCGGCAGCGAAAGAACCACTGCCGGCCTCAAGGCACTCAAAATTAAACGGCTCGGCGCCGGGTCGTCCGGGAACTAGCCCCGACCACTGCCGAACTCACGTCGAACTGCCGCAGGTCTGCGGTCCGGCGGCAAACTCGGCCTCGCCAACAAGATGCCTGACGGGTTCACCGGTCAGATGCAACGTAAATCGGAGGATGAAATGCAGATCATTAGTGGCCAGCTGTTCAATTTCTCAAGCAACGGCAGTGCCCAGTTAGCACTTCGTGAATTCGACGTAAATTTTCAGGTGACCTCGGCGACGGCGGTCATAGAAGGTATGGACGTTGAATTTGCCAACAGAATTGACCACAACCTAGGGCGGTTGCAAGTGCTTCTCAGGTACAGAGGTAGCTGGACCGCTCACCAACAGGGTTATCGTCCGAGCCAATTTTGGATTGCGCGACTGGTCCGGTGGCTCGGCAGGTGATACCCTTAATGGGGATGATGCCATTAAAGGAACGATTCAGTATTCAGTATTCATCGTGTAGTCCCACCGTTGCAGATTACGGGGGTTGCGGTGCGGAACGTTCGTATCGTGTCGGTTGACCGCGATCCGGACACCGCGCCGCCGCCTCGTTTGCGGGAGCGGGTCTGGCATCGACCGTCGCATAGGTCGGCGCCGGAACTTCATCGGTTACAGGCGCATCTCGCCGCCCTCATACCCAATAAAACCATGGCTGATCTTTTTCAGCAAATGTTGCGATTGACGCCCGAAGCATCCTGAGGCCTTGCGACGTCGTGCCCTTGGAGCCGGTGAGGCACTTGGTGGATGCGCCGGGGCACGGCCAGAAATAGCGGCACCCTCAGTCGTGGTGGCCCCCTGGCGTCCCTCTCCAGACCGGTCGATTGTTTGCACGCGGCCTCCAATCGCCAGTAATCGCGATGAGCCAGCTCAAAATCGAAAGTGTCCTTCTTGGCGCAAGCCCGCTCCGGAATATCGGACAGAGACGACAACAAGTCAGGACGCTCGAGCAAGAAGCCCGGTGGCACAATCATTCAGTCTGGGCAGGCCCTGATTTACGAATGACTCGGAGGCAACCATAAGCCATCGCGTGCCTCGGAACGTCGCTGCTCATGAGAGCGCAGCAATTCTTAGTCACCAAGGAGAACAGTAATGACCACAGTCATCGAATGCCATTCGTCCGGTAACGTAAGAACCACTGCCGACCTGAAGGCCCTCAAAGCCAAACAGCACGGCGCCTGGTCGTCCGGGAACTATGCCGTTATTGGTACAACATTGCAGATCGTGGGTGAACAACTAGCGGAAGCCATGGACTTGCGCTCCGGCCAGACGGTACTGGACGTTGCCGCCGGCAACGGCAATGTCACGCTCGCCGCCGCCCGTCGCGGGTGTAATGTCACGTCAACCGATTATGTGGAAGCGCTGCTCGCCCGCGGCCGCAAGCGCGCCGAGGCCGACGAACTCGAAGTCGACTTCCAAATTGCCGATGCCGAAAATTTGCCGTTTGCGGCTGCGTCTTTCGATGCGGTGGTTTCAGCTTTTGGCGGAATGTTCAGCCCCGACCAGGACCGAACCGCCGCCGAACTGCTGCGGGTGTGCAAGCCCGGCGGCCGGATCGGCCTTGCCAACTGGACCCCCGACGGGTTCATCGGCCAGATGCTCAGGACAATTGGTAAGTACCTACCGCCGCCGGTGGGCGTGAGGTCACCAGCGGTCTGGGGCACACGTGACTTTGTGATGATGACCTTTGGGGAAGCAGCGTCCGCCATCGTTGCAGGGCAGCGCCATTTCGCCTTTCGCTACCGCTCGGCCCAACACTTCCTCGATGTCTTTCGGACCTACTACGGACCAATGCTCAAGGCGTTCGAGGCGCTAGACGAGGCCCGTGGGAAAGCGCTCGCGCGCGACATCATCGATCTCGTCGGGCGTTGCAATCGATCCGGTGACCAGACAATGGTCGTTCCAAGCGAGTATCTCGAGATCGTAATCACCAAACGGTAAATGCCACGGCCCATTGAGCCGACCAGTCATTCTCCCCGGGGTTGGGGCGGGCGCGCGCAAAGCCAAATGAGATACCAGCGCCCCGTCGATTCGAAATGGTAAATGGGGAATGGCTCTGGTAGTTTCGGCGGCGGACCTGCGCTCGGGCCCACGGGAGCGCAGCCGAGGCCAAGGTGCTCGGCGCCGCAGGCGTGGACGCCTTGAGGCCCGGGAGCAGCCGGCGACACAAGCCGCTGGATCGCTTCGCTCCAGGTTCCATCTTGAAGGCGGCCCGCGCTGAGACCGCGATCAAGCGCTGCCCTGCCAACTCCGTCGCCCTTCCACATCGCTCCGATCGCCCTTACCATCCGGCGACATCGAAACGGGGGGAACCATGCACTGGACCGATCGCCGCGAACGTTACCGCCAGACCATCGCCGGCAGCGCCTGCATCCATCCGGGTTCGGTCTATGACGCGATCTCCGCCCGCATCGCCGAGGAACTCGGTTTCGAGATCGGCATGTTCGCCGGCTCCATCGCCTCCTTCACCGTGCTGGGCGCGCCCGACCTGATCGTGCTGACGCTGACGGAATTCGCCGCCCAGGCCTACCGCATCAACCGCGCCGGCAAGCTGCCGCTGATGGTGGATGCCGACCACGGCTACGGCAACGCGCTGAACGTCATGCGCACGGTGCAGGAACTGGAAACCGCCGGCGTCGCCGCGCTGATGATCGAGGACACGCTGCTGCCCCGCGCATTCGGCGAGAAGAAGCCGACGGTGATCTCCTCGAGGAAGGCGTCGGCAAAATGCGCGCCGCCCTCGCCGCGCGGGAGGACAAATCCCTGACCATCATCGGTCGCACCAGCTCGCCATCGATCACCGGCCTGGCGGACGGGATCAAGCGCCTGAAGGCGTATGAGGCAGAAGGCGTCGACGCCCTGTTCATCGCCGGCGGCCTGACCCGGCACGACCTGGATTCGATCGCCGAAGAGGTGAAAATCCCCCTGATGCTCGGTGGCGTGTCCGGCGATCTGCAGGACAAGGACTACCTGGCCAGCCGCGGCGTGCGGGTCGCGCTGCAGGGCCACCAGCCGTTCTCTGCCGCGGTGAAGGCGATCTACGACACGCTGAAGGCACTGCGCGAGGGCACGAAGCCGTCCGCCCTGAGCGGCATCGCATCCTCGGAACTGATGGCGAGGGTCACCCGTGAGGGCGAATACAAAAGCTGGACCGAAAAGTTCCTGGGCTAGAGGTCGGTATGGTCCTCCCCGTAAAGTGCCCCGCAGCGCCGCGGGAAATCTCTCCTGGGGCATCCCGATGACCATACTTTCCGGCAAGGCCCGCCTCGCCGGCATCACCGGCTGGCCGGTCAGCCATTCGCGCTCCCCGCGGCTGCACGGATTCTGGCTGGAGCGCTATGGCATCGACGGCGCCTATGTGCCGCTGCCGATCGAACCCGGCACACTTTCCCGCCGCGATCCGGGGACTGATGGTGGCGGGCTTTGCCGGCGCCAACGTGACCATCCCGCACAAGGTCGCCGCCTTCGCAATCTGCGACACGGTGGACGACTCCGCCCGCCGGGCCGGCGCGGTCAACACGCTGGTGTTCGAAAACGGCCGCATCACCGGCAGCAACACCGACGGCTGGGGCTTCCTGGAAAATCTCCGCGCGCACGACGTCGATCCCGCCGCCGGCCCGGCGCTGATCCTCGGCGCCGGCGGCTCGGCCCGTGCAATCGCCGCGGTGCTGCTGGAACTCGGCGTCCGGGTCATGGTCGCAAACCGCACCCGCGTCGCGCGCCGAAGCACTGGCTCGCGAACTGCCGGGTCTCGCGGTGATCGACTGGGACGCCCGGGATGTCGCCTTGCGCCGATCACGCGTTGCTGGTCAACACCACCTCCCTTGGCATGGCCGGCCACCCGCCGCTCGAAATCGACCTCGACCGCGCGGCGCCGCGGCCTGACCGTCGCCGACATCGTCTATGTGCCGCTGGAAACGCCTCTGCTGGCCGCCGCCCGCGCGCGGCAGATCCGCTGCGTCGAGGGCCTGGGCATGCTGCTGTACCAGGCCGTTCCCGGATTTCGGACGTGGTTCGGCGTCGATCCGGCCGTGGACGACGCGCTCCGCCGCTTCGTCGCCGCGGACCTGCTGCCGGGATGAGAATTATCGGCCTGACCGGCGGCATCGGCATGGGAAAATCGACCGCCGCCGCCGCCTTCCGCCGCGCCCGCATTCCGGTGTTCGATGCCGACCTGGCGGTGCATCGGCTGCAGGCCAAGGGCGGCCGAGCGGTGAAGGCGATCGAGGCGGCGTTTCCCGGCACCACGGCGAACGGTGCGGTCGACCGTGCCGCGCTGCGTCAGGCGGTGCTCAGCGACCCCGCAGGCGCTGACGCGGCTGGAGCATATCCTGCATCCGATGGTCGAAGCCGAGGAACGCGCCTTCGTCGGCCGCGCGCGGCGGGCGGCAGCGCGCGGTCGTGCTGGATATTCCCCTGTTGTTCGAGACCAAGGGCGAGAAACGGGTCGATACCGTCGTGGTGGTCTCGGCCCCGCGCGCGATCCAGATTTACCGCGTCGCCTCCGCCGCGCGCATGAGCAAAGCCGACATCGAGGCGGTCATCGCGCGCCAGATGCCGGATTCGGAAAAGCGGCGCCGCGCCGACCTGGTGGTCCGCACCGGATTATCACGGAATCACACCTTGCAAATCTGCACCGCTTCATTCACGAATCTTCGGGCATGATCCGCACGCGTTATTGTTCGACACGGAAACGACCGGCCTCGACCCGCTGAACGGCGACCGCGTCATCGAGGTCGCGGCGCTGGAGTTGATCAACGACCTGCCCACCGGCAGGCACTTTCATGCGCTGATCGATCCGCAGCGCGACATCCCGGCCGAAGCCTCGCGTGTTCACGGCTTCACCAACGGCGACCTGGCGGGAAAGCCGCTGTTCGCTGAGATCGCCCAGCCGCTCGGTGGAGTTTTTCGCCGACAGCAAACTGATCGCGCACAATGCGCCGTTCGACTTCGGCTTCCTGGATATGGAGTTCGGCCGCGCCGGCCTGCCGCCGCTGGGCCGCGACCGGATGATCGACTCGCTGGCACTGGCGAAGGCCCGGTTTCCGGGGATGCCGAACAGCCTGGATGCGCTGTGCCGGCGATTCTCCATCGACCTGTCGGCGCGCACGACGCACAACGCGCTGCTGGACTGCAAGCTGCTCGCCGAGGTCTACGTCGAACTGACCGGCGGCCGCCAGCGCGGGCTGTCGCTGGCGGCCCAGGACGCGCGCGGGCCGGTGACGGTCTATGTCCACACCGGCCCGCGCACGCCGCACCCGATCATACCGACCGAGGCGGAACTCGCCGCCCACAGCGGCGTTCCTGGCGCGGATCAAGGAGCCGGTCTGGCTGCGCCGGGCTTGGACGGCCGGTTCAGGCCCAATGGCCTTCACGCCAGACCCAGCCGCCACCCTGCTGCTGCCACTGGCCGGGCACCCAGGCGGTCGCGCCCGACGGTACGGCGACATATTGCCCGCTCTCCCAGGTCCACGGGTTGCCGCCGATCCCACTGTAACGCCAATGGCCGGGCTGCCAGACTGTCGGCGATGAACTGGGCGGAGGCGGAGGCACGAGCTCCGACACTGGTGGTGGCGGGGGCATCGGAGCCGAGGGCACAATCGTCTTCGGCGGCTGCTGCACGACGATCTGTGTGGTATCGGCGGGCGGCGGCGAGTAGTCGCAAGCTGCAAGGCCCACCACCGCGGGCAAGGTGAGCGGCAAGGCGTGAACGACGCGCATATCTAACTCCATCCGGGTAGAGAAACGGCAGCGCCCGTCGTCTCAGCCTAGCTGCGCCAGCGGCCGTCGACCCAGACATAGCCACCGCCGGACTGGAGCTCCCAATGCCCCGGCTCCCATACGGCCTGAGCCTGCGGCGCCTGCACGTAGTGGCCTTCGTCCCAGACCCAGGTGGCACCGTTCCATGTCCAGTGGCCGGCCTGCCAACTCATCGTCTGCGTGCTCGTTGGGGGCGGCGGAATTGTCTCAACATGCGGTGGCGGTGGAGCACTCGGGGCGACGATCACCGTCGAGTTTTGCGCGAAAGCTGGCGCGGCAACGCTCGCGGCGATCGCGGCGAGTGCGGGAATACAAACACGGCACAGGTATAATTGGCGCATGGGACGCTCCTGTTCTGATCACTAGAATCACATCACGGTAACGCGATGCGCGGGCTGCCTATCGCGGCAAAGCTGAAGATCAAATGACGGGCGCTAAGGTCGGTTGCCGAATCGAAAATCACAAGTCATTGATGATCCGATAGGACGCGGGCTGGCCTGCCGTCGGCCCCCTATTCATCCAACGGATAATTTGACGCTGAGGTAGGATATCATCAAAAGGGCGCGGGCAGAAGAACCGCCCGCGCCCTGATACTAGATGCCCGAATTCAGGCGCTCTTTTTCATGATCTCGTCCGCCACGTTGCGCGGCACCGGATCGTAGTGATGGAACTGCATGGTGAAAGACGCGCGTCCCTTGGTCATGCTGCGCAGATGGGAGATGTAACCGAACATCTCCTTCAGCGGCACATGCGCCCGGACGATGACGGTCGAACCCGAGCTCTCCTGGTTCTGGATCATGCCGCGGCGGCGATTGAGGTCGCCCACGACGTCACCGACGTGATCCTGCGGCGTGGTAACTTCCACGTCCATGATCGGCTCCAGGATAATCGGCGAGGCATTCTTCATGCCGTCGCGGAAGCAGGCCTTGGCGGCGATTTCGAACGCCAGAGCAGACGAGTCGACATCGTGGTACTTGCCGTCGATCAGCGTGTACTTGAAGTCCACGGTGGGGAATCCGGCTAGCACGCCGGTGTCGGCCTGCACCTTGATGCCCTTTTCGACCGCCGGGATATACTCCTTCGGGACCGAACCCCCGACGACCTTGTTCTCGAACACGATGCCGCCGTTCCGCTCCAGTGGCTCGAAGATGATCTTGACCTCGGCGTACTGGCCCGATCCACCGGACTGTTTCTTATGCGTATAAGTCTCGGTATGGGTCTTGGCTATCGTTTCGCGATAAGCGACCTGAGGCGCGCCGATGTTGCAATCAACGCCATATTCGCGGCGCAGGCGGTCGATGATGATCTCCAGGTGCAGTTCGCCCATCCCGGACAGGATGGTCTGGCCCGTCTCCTGGTCGGTGCGAAGCCGCAAGGACGGTCTTCGCCGGCCAGTTTTTGTAGGCCAAGCGTCATCTTCTCGACGGCTTCCTTGGTGCGCGGCTCGACCGAGATGTCGATCACGGGCACAGGGAACGCCATGCGCTCAAGGATTACCGGGTCGTCGCTCGAGGCAAGCGTGTCGCCGGTGCCGGTGTCTTTCAAGCCGACGAAGGCGGCGATGTCGCCCGCCTCGACTTCCTTGATTTCGGCACGCTTGTCGGCGTGCATCTGGAACATCCGGCCAATACGCTCGCGATGGCCCTTGGTGGTGTTCATCACCATATCGCCCGACTTCAGCGTGCCGGCGTAGACACGCACGAAAGTCAGCGTGCCGTACTTGTCGTTGATGATCTTGAATGCCAGCCCGGCAAACGGCGCCTTCGGCTCCGCCGGGAATCCGGCGGCGGTTGGGGTTGTCGCCATCCTCCTCGCCTTCTTCCAGGGCCACGGCGATGCCGGGAACGTCGACCGGAGACGGCAGATAGTCGATCACCGCATCGAGCAAAGGCTGCACGCCCTTGTTCTTGAACGCCGTGCCGCACAATACCGGCCGGAACGTGCCGTCGATCGTGCCGCGCTTGATACAGCGCTTCAGCGTCTCGATGGCTACGTCGCCCTTTTCGAAATACTCCTCCATCGCCGCGTTATCGACCGACAGTGCAGTGTCCAACAGAGTCTGGCGGTGCTCCTCAACCAACCCCGCCATATCCGCGGGGATGTCCTCGTAATGATACTTGGCGCCCAGTTCCCCGCCTTCCCAGATGATCGCCTTCATCTCCACCAGGTCGACAACGCCCAGGAAGCCGTCTTCCACGCCGATCGGAAGCTGCAGAGGAAGCGCGACGATGTCTAGCTTCTCCTTCAGCGTGGCGAAGGCGCGGTAGAAATCGGCGCCTGTCCGGTCAAGCTTGTTGATGAAGATGATGCGCGGCACCTTGTACCGGTCAGCCAGGCGCCAATTCGTTTCGGATTGCGGCTGAACGCCGGCAACGCCCTCGATAATGAAGACCGCGCCATCCAACACGCGCAAGCTGCGGTTTACTTCGATGTTGAAATCAATATGACCAGGCGTGTCGATGATGTTGATGCGGTTGTCTTTCCACTCGCATGTCACCGCGGCGGAGGTGATGGTGATGCCACGCTCCCTCTCCTGCTCCATATAATCGGTCGTTGTGTTGCCGTCATGCACCTCGCCGATCTTGTGCGACACGCCCGTGTAATACAAAATCCGCTCGGTCGTGGTGGTCTTGCCGGCATCGATATGCGCGGTAATTCCGATGTTTCTAATTCTATCGAGCGGCGTCACAGACACGGCAAACCTCCTACCAATCAGCCAGCGGGCGGGCATATCAGAAAGGGCGCGTGACCCATCCCTGGATCCGGGGACTACCCCCGCGCGCCCGCCTACAGTGCCGGCCGAGCCCTCGACCGGTTATGTGCCCCACGAAATGCGATAGCGCGCACCATTTTGCAAGTGCGAAATCCTTGCACTCGCACGTGGCAGCGAGCTTGGCAGACGATTTATCACAGTCCGACACATGGCGAGTGGATAAAGTATCCCTCATGGACATATTTGCCGCCCAGGCCCTTGTGCGTTTCGGCCTCGGCCGTCGCCGTGCCGAACCACTGCCATCCGATCCCGCGGCGTGGCTACTCGAGCAGCTTCGCCAACCAGACCCGACCCGGTTGGACGATCCGCCGACCACAGCGACGGGTCTCACGGCGTTGCGTGAAGATCGTGCGACCAAGCCGGCGCCCGGCGAATCGCGGAGCCGGGCGCTGCTCAAGGCTCAGGCTGCCGTCCAGGTGGCGAACGCGATCACTACGCCCGCCCCATTCCGTGAGCGGCTAGTATGGTTCTGGACCAATCACTTTGCCATTTCGCTGAGGCGGGCCCCGTGCGCGGCCGTGGCCGGCGCTTTCGTCGAGGAAGCCATTCGACCGCATGTGACCGGCCGATTCGGCGACATGGTTTTGGCCGTCATGCGTCATCCCGCCATGCTGCTCTACCTCGACAACACCCAGTCCTTCGGTCCGGATAGCGTCGTCGGCCAACGCACCCATCGCGGTCTGAACGAGAACCTAGCGCGCGAGTGCATGGAGTTGCACACCGTCAGCCCGTTGGCCGGATACACCCAGGCCGATGTCACAGCCTTCGCCAATATTCTGACCGGTTGGTCCATAAATCTGCAAGCCGACCCGCCAGGCTTCCGCTACCGGCCGTTCGCGCACGAACCCGGCGTCCAGACGATGATGCAACAGCAATTTCCGCCCGATGAGGCAGGTGGGGTGGCCGCGCTGGCGTTCCTCGCCAATCATCCCGCGACCCACCGCTTCCTGTCCACCAAGCTGACGCGGCATTTCGTTGCCGATGACCCTCCGCCGGACGCGATACGCGCGATCGAGGCTGTATTGCGCGACACGAGAGGCGACCTCGGCGCGGCCTCGGCGGCGCTGGTCCGACTCGACGCCGCCTGGCGACCCGGGACAAAACTGCGCACGCCGATGGAGTATGTGGTCGCCAGTGTTCGTGCGCTGGATGTCCCGCCCGCTCAGATGCCGAACCTCCTCGGAATTCTGGGCGGCTTGGGGCAACCGCTGTGGAGCCCTCCGGCGCCGGACGGCTGGTCGGACCGTGCCGCCGATTGGGCCGCGCCCGAGGCGATGCTCCGCCGGATCGACTGGGCGAGCGGCTTCGCCGGCCGCGTCGGTGACGCTGATGTGGTCGAGATTGCCGATACCACTCTGGGCCCGCTACTCCGGCAGGAAACCCGTGAGGTCGTTCGCCGAGCGGGGTCTCGCCGGGATGCGATGACGCTGCTGTTGACCAGTCCCGAATTCCAGAGGCGTTGATCCCATGATCACTCTCATCCCACAGACAACTGCCCGCGGGGCAGTGTACCTCGTCGCCCGGCACAGCTCGCCCAGCGCGATGTCCCTGCCGTGTCGAACGGTCCGAACTGGGGGCCGACCATGACCGCCGGCGTCACGCGCCGCACCGCTTTGCTGGGACTTGCGGCGAGCTTCAGCGTTGGCCGTGCGACATTGGCAATCGCTTCGGCGCAGACCGACAAACGGCTGGTCGTGATTATCCTTCGCGGGGCACTCGATGGCATGGCCGCTGTCGTACCCTATGGCGATCGTGCCTTGGCCGGATTGCGCGGCGAAATTATGCCACCCGGGCCTGGCCAGCCGGATGGCCTGCTTGACCTCGGCGGGTTCTACGGCCTGCATCCCGCTCTGGGTGGCCTGCACGAAATATACAGAGCAAACGAAGCGTTGGCGGTTCATGCCGTCGCCGGTTGCTACCGTGTGCGCAGTCATTTCGAGGCGCAGGACTGCCTGGAATCCGGCGCGGATCATCGCATGACAAGCGGCTGGCTTAATCGCGTCGTCACTTCATTGCCCCCGGCAAAGACCGCCCGGCCCGAGGGCGACGCGCTCGCCGTCGGCGTGTCAGTGCCGCTGTTGCTGCGCGGGCCGGCGACCGTGGCGAACTGGGCGCCACACGGGTTCTCCCAGCCCGCACCAGACCTTTATGCGACAATCGCGACATTGCACCGGTCCGACCCGGTTACCGGGCCTGCGATCGCGGAGGGACTCCGCGCACGTGGCTTCAGCGCCACGGTGACGGCCGGCGAAGAAGAACCGAAGGAAAAATATGCCTTTCCTGCACTCGCCGGGTCGGCCGGGGAGATGCTTTGCGCCCCAGATGGTCCGCGCATCGCCGCTTTGGAAATCGGCGGCTGGGACACCCACACAGCACAGGCCAATCGTTTGACCGGACCGCTGAGACAACTCGATGCCGGGTTGGTCGCGCTGAAGACGGCGCTAGGTCCGACTTGGGCCCAAACAGCGGTACTGGTGATGACCGAATTCGGCCGCACAGCGAGGGTCAATGGCACCAAGGGCACTGATCACGGCACCGGGACAGTCGCTTTTGTCCTCGGAGGCGCCGTCGCCGGTGGCCGAGTGCAGGCGACCTGGCCAGGTCTGGCATCGGGTCAACTGTTCGAGAACCGTGATCTGGCGCCGACCGCTGACCTTCGAGAAGTCGCCAAAGGGCTGCTCGCGTCGCATCTTGGGTTGGCGCCCGGTGCGTTGGAACGGGTGTTCCCCGGCAGCGACGGCGTCGGCCCGATGACAGGTCTGATCCGCACCTGACGGTTGGTTCGGCCCGGACGAATTGGCACTCGGGAAGGCCGACCCACCTGGGGTCGGGCGACTTGGTCGTCCGCTGTCACGCGTCCACCCGAGTGGAGACGCTGTTCTATTTATCGAGAGTTGACGCTAGCGGTTCGCCGCTCAGGCGATGCTCAATGTTCGAGGTGGCCCTGGAGACGCGGCGCCGGAGAGCGAACAAGCGCAAACAGACACGCCACGCCGCGCGCTGCTGAGGAGGGGCTCATTGCCCAGGGCCGGTCTGCCGAAGTACGGGTCGTCGTAGCAGTCGAATTCATCATCGGAGCGCAGGGGCGGTCCGGGCCCCGAGCCATCAAAGTTAACGCTGACGGAATGGCGGCGATATAATCCGCGCGGACTCTACGACCGGAGCGGGTATCCGCGTTGACACTTTGAGAGAAGACACTTCTCCCGCGGGATCGGCCAAGCGAGCACGGACTGAAAGAACGGACGGTGGGATCCCGGCGTGGCCGTAGGCACCCGGACGCTTGATACCCGAGCGATGAAGAAAAGGTAGACACTTGGAAGAACTTGTCGTCCATGAACGTCCGACTGAGGTCAGAGTTCGCGGTCCCTGACCAGATTTTGCGTAGTACTTGTCTTGTTTATCCTGGTGAGCGATAGCAGATTACCGGTCTAATCGACAACGCGGGTCTCGAACACGAACTTGCCCCACAAATCCACCGTTCCCATTACTTCAATACCGTAGCGTTGCAGCACCCAATTATCGGCGTCAACCACACTTGGCGCAGGCTTGCCATCTGTCCCCTTCATTTGCAGTTCCGTCTCGGCCATTGCTAGCGGTGCGACATCGCATTCGATCCGACTGATAGATCCACAGTCGATCATCGGTCACATGACCTCAGCCAATGACCGCTGCTTTGGTTTCGCGCTGAAGGTAATCCGCACTGGCCGATGCCGGCGCATCGACCTATATTTCGAGTCCCAATCGGATGTTACCGTACCACGTGGGGAAGGTATAGAACCCTCTCGCAGGATCAGGAACCGTCCGCGCTGGGCCGTTCATCCTCGTGTCCATCTGCGACTGTTCTGAGAGCACACTCCGTTGGCGTAGCGTCTCTCGGCTGGAGATGAACAGTCAGAAGCCACCAACGCGGCCCGTGGGCCTATCCGAGCCGCCTGGGCAGGCATCATAAATGGATGGGCACATCGCCCGCGGCCCGACGCTACGGCAAGGCGACACCTACCGCTGTTTGCGCGA
The DNA here is from genome assembly GCA_963733925.1 of uncultured Alphaproteobacteria bacterium. Taxonomy (GTDB): domain Bacteria; phylum Pseudomonadota; class Alphaproteobacteria; order Acetobacterales; family Acetobacteraceae; genus Rhodopila. The sequence goes on from CAVTFL010000009.1 coordinate 58,161, forward strand.
CCCATCCTGACGAGGGACGCCCCAGAGACAACCCGTGGCGATCGGCGTTGACGCCGGTACCGGACCGTGCCCATCGGCCGTTTCACCATCACCCCGCAGCCACGTCCGCGCCGCGGGCCGCGCCTGTAAGAACCGTTTGTCGGAGCCGTGGGTTTGGCAAACGCCAGGACCGTGCAAGCCAAACGAACAACCGCCGGTTCGTTCTGATCGAAAACGCTGTAGCTACTCGATGCCTGACCATCATCAAAGACCTTGCAACACGCCGCCCCTTCGGCCCGGCAAATGGCGTTGCCATGTCCGGCGAAGTAAAGGCATTCAGCAGGGTGATGAACGATCTCCACGCCCTGATGCCAAGGTTGTCGAGAGTGCAGCCAAAGATATTCAAGGTCGAACGGAGCGCTTCCAACGACCCTGGCGATTCGCCATACGCCACCGTCGCCTTGAAGCTCCGCGCCAGATCGTGTTTAAGACATGGAATTGTACCGCGATCGATATCGGAATTGGTGGACGAGGCGACGCAAACAACCAACATACTGATCCTCGTATCGTTTGATCCTAATGATGCTGTTGTAGGACAGCCGACGCGTCAACCTTCCTGAATTCGGGCAGATCTCGGCCGCGAATGACCCGCTCTGAATTGCTGGTGAAATGGTCGGTTTGATAAATCCGGGTTGATGGCATCGACCCGAACATCCTGATCAGTCCACCATTGCTTTGGTGAGATTTATGGACGCGACATTGATCGATCCACCACAATGTCGACCGACTCGATCGCCGCTCCCAATTTCAACGATGTTGAGAATACTGCCTTTGGAAGCTCTAAGCTCCGGCCTCTCTCAAACGGCCGCGAAACTTCAGGCCAAGCCGGCCCGCCATTTTTCTTCGCTTAAAGTGAATCAGTCCGCTCGTTTGGTGGCGGCGGTGTTGTTCACTAACAGGCCTGGGAAGCGAATTGTGTGACTGCCGGCGCAATGGCTTGCCAAAGTGCAGCCGGATCGCGCCAATCGGCCGAGACAGTCTGCACGCTGATATTCTCGACTTCCGGAGAAGACCGGCAACCTATCGAATGTCTCCGAATCGCAGGCCACAAGACAAAGATGCGTCGCCTCTGGCGAGTTCAGAGGACTGCCACGGCGGTTCCTCGGCTGACACCTGTTACCAGCGCAACTTCCACGGCAATGCCAAGTCGGTCCCTTCCAATCGTCTGCTATCAGCCGGCAATAGGGGCTGAAATGCCACCAATCGCCTATTGCGTCGCATTACGCGATGGCCATGGTTCAGAAAAATGTGCAAAGTACTATAGCGCTATTCACCGAACAGTCCTATATTGGCCGGACTGGGTTGCAGGAAAGAAATATATGCCAGAAGATGTGTTGGGCCTCACGGCTCAGATCGTAAGTGCCCACGTCACGAAGAATCCGGTGTCCGTCGAGGATTTGCCGGGTCTCATTCGTGAGGTCTACAAGACATTGGCCAGTGTAGGCGAAGACCGCCGCGCCGGTCGAAGCCGCAAAGCCAGCGGTTCCAGTCACCAAGTCGGTGTTTCCGGACTACGTTGTCTGCCTTGAGGACGGCAAGCAGATGACGATGCTGAAACGGCACCTGATGACCGAGCATAATATGACGGTCGATCAGTACCGCGCAAAGTGGGGCTTGCCGTCAAGCTATCCGATGGTCGCACCGAATTATGCTGAAACCCGGTCTACACTGGCAAAGAAGATGGGCTTGGGCCGCAGCCGCACCGTCGCGCCCCCACCGAAGAAGGCGGCTCGCAAGCCGGGCCGCAAGGCCGGCGCGCGTACCTAGACCGAACGGAGAGCGTCTGATGCGGGCTGCACAGTCAGCCTGAAAATGCGTTGCGTTACGAACAGCGCAGGGTCTAACATCTTCTTCGGTTCGCGACGGCCTGACGCGTGATTGCCTTCGCGGAGGCAGTCACGCTTGCACTTATCCAGCCAGGGGCAACCGTTGTCTCACGGCCCTCTCTGCCGCTCCAGCCGCCTGGTCACCGCGAGTCCAGGTCAGACCCGGCTGTTTGAGCCGGCCGTCGCGTCTACCGCCCCTTGAACTGCCGGGCTTGCGCTTCTCTTTGAAGGCCAACGCGGCCTCGTGAAAGTCTTCCGTCAAATACAGCCGCATCGGCGCCTGCTGGAACGCGGCCTCTTTGGCATAGCGATCCAAGAACCAGCGCCGAGTTCGCACGGTCGCCTCGCACAGACAAAGGCGGATTCGCCGCGACAGCTTGCGCCAAAGATCTTGCAACATCCAAAAATTTGTCTTTCGGCGCCACGCGATTGATCACATTCGCCGCCAGAGCTTCCTCGGCGGTGAAATACCGTCCAGTCAATGATACTTCATCGCCAAACGCGCCGCGCCGCGAAAGTGGAACTGCGCCCAATGCTTCGCGGCGCCCAGGCCACGCGACGTCTCGGTCAACTGGAACTGTGTTCCCGCCTCGGCGACGATCAAATCGCAGTCCAGGGCCATTCCCAGTCCAAGCCCCAGAACATACCCATGCACTGCGGCGACCACAGGTTTCCAAGTGACAGACTGAAACAACAGATCGGCTGCATTCGCACCGTGGCCCTGGGGCCCACCCAGACGCTCAAACTCTTCGCGCGAGCGCAGTTGCCGCTGATGCACATCCGCCCCACTGCAAAATGCTCGGCCGCGACCGCACAGAATCGCCACGCGAGCCTCAGCATCCGCATCGAACCGGCGGAACGCCGCCATCAACTGACGAACCACTTCGTCGCTGACCGCGTTCAACTTCTCCGGTCGGTTCAGCGCGATCGGTCGCGACGTGATCGTGGCATTCATAGTGCGACGTATTGGCGCTTATCCGAGCCGCTCACTCCGCCCTCCCTGGTTTTCGTTCGTATTGCTGTTAGCGTAGTCGGCCTGCACCGGACTGCAAACCGGACGGAGGAAGAGGACTATGAACGATGAAACACGGTAGGATAATCCTCGAAACGACCGGCGATGTGGCGGTCATGACGCTGAACGATCCGAGCGTGCTGAACGCCTTTGGTCTGAAGCTGCGTGAGGACATGGCGGTCGCGATGGATCGGGTCGAAGCAAGTTCGGCACGATGCCTGCGTGATCACCGGCGCCGGGCGCGCGTTTTGCTCGGGAGCCAACCTGAACGATCCCGACCGCGCGACGCGCGACCGGGCTGCCGAGGCCCGCGGCGAGGTCAAAAGCGACCTGAAGTCCTGGTACAATCCGATGTTCATGCGGCTGCGCGCACTGCCGATTCCGATCGTCACGGCGATCAACGGCATGGCTGCCGGTGCGGGCATGAGCCTGGCATTGACCGGCGATATCCGCATCGCCGCGCGATCCGCGTCGTTCCTGCAGGCCTTCGCGCGCATCGGGCTGGTGCCGGACTGCGGCTCCTCCTGGCTGCTGCCTCGGCTGATCGGCATGGCTCGGGCAATGGAATTGTCGCTGCTGGCCGAACGGCTGCCTGCCGAAACCGCGTTGTCGTGGGGCCTGATCAATCGGATGGAAGAGGACGACGTCACTGATGCCGAAGGCGCTGGAACTGGCGCACGGCCTGGCCGCCGGCCCACGCTCGCTCGGCCTGATCCGGCAGATGTACTGGCAGGGCATGGAAAACACCTACAGCGACCAACTCGACCTGGAGGCGAAACTGCAGAGCCAGGCCGGCGATGAGCCGCGACTACGAGGAAGGTGTGGCTGCGTTCCGTGAAAAGCGGCCTGCCAGGTTCACCGGACAATAGAAGGACATCGCAGATATGCGCATTGGCATCGTTACCATCCCATCCGCGACCGAAACCGGACCAAATGTCGTGGAGCATGTCACCGCCATCGCCCGTCAGGTCGAGGCGCTCGGTTTTCACGGTCTGTGGGTCACCGATGCCTTCGCGCGCGGCAAGCCGACACTCGATCCACTGATCCTGCTGGGCGCTCTCGGCGACACAGACATCGCGCATCGAACTGGGCACCTGCGTCGTGCAGGTGCCGCTGCGCCATCCGGTCGAGCATGCCCATCGGGTGCAGACGCTGACTGCGCTTTCGCAGGGGCGCTTTCGCTTTGGCGTTGGCAGCGGCTCGACAAAGCACGACTTCGACGCCGTGCAGGCGGACTACGACGCTCGATTCAAGACGCTGACCGCGTATCTGGAGGTCATGCGCCGGGTCTGGGCTGGCGAGCCGGTCTACGGCCCTGCCCTGTCGGTCTGGCCGGGAACGGAAGGCGGGCCTCCGGTTCTGCTGGGTGCCTGGCGCAGCGAGCGATGGATCAACCTGTCGGCGAAAGTGCTGCAGGGATGGATCGCCTCGGGGATCCAAACGTCATGGGACGATCTGGCGATCGGCTTGAAGATGTTCCGCGATGCCGGCGGCAAACGGGCGGTGCTGGCGAACATTTTCACTGACTTTCGCGATCCCCCGGCCACCCTGCCGATTACCCACGTGCCGAAGATCTCGCTGTTCTGCTCGCCACGAGAGGCAAAGGACCGGCTGGCCCGACTGGAGGATCTGGGCATCGACGATGCGCTGCTGGTTGTCCGTGCCGGACGATCCGGGGCAGTTGGAGACGATCGCGCGGCTTAGGGACTGAAGCCATCGACGGTTCCCCGGCGACCTTCATGGCCGGAGGGGCCACCGTCCGTGGCTTTGCTACGTCCAATGCGCTCCCGTCGACCGAAGCCTGTCCCAGGGCGAGCAGGGGTGCCTCGGCTCGGCCTTCGATGGCCCGAGGCGGTCCTGCCCCGCGCCGTCAACACGGTCGGTCGCGGGCGCAGCTCTACTTCGCGCCGATACTTTCCATCCCGCCCATGTACGGCCGCAGCACCTCCGGCACGACGATGGACCCGTCTGCTTGCTGATAGTTCTCCATGACCGCGATCAGCGCACGCCCGACCGCGACCCCCGATCCGTTCAGCGTGTGAACATAGGCGACGGTCTTGCCATCCGCCCCGCCACGGAACCGCGCATTCATCCGACGCGCCTGGAAATCCCTGCAGTTGGAGCAGGAGGATATCTCCCGGTACATCTCCTGCCCCGGCAGCCAGACCTCCAGATCATGCGTGCGGGTGGACGCGAATCCGGTATCCCCGCTGCTGAGCAGCACCCGCCGATAGGGTAGCCCGAGCTTCTCCAGGATCATCTCGCCGGAACGCGTCATCCACTCGTGCTCTTCCACGCTGTTGTCGGGGTGCGCGATGCAGACCATTTCCACTTTCCGAAATTGGTGCTGACGCAACATGCCGCGCGTATCGCGGCCCGCGGAACCGGCTTCGCTGCGGAAACAGTCGGTCAACGCCGTCAGGCGCATCGGCAACGGCTTCTCCGCCACGATCTCGCCGGCGACTGTGTTGGTCAGCGGCACCTCGGCCGTCGGGATCAGGTAGCGGCCGTCGGTGGTCTTGAACAGGTCTTCCTCGAACTTCGGCAAATTGCCGGTTCCGTACGCGGTGGCCTCGTTGACCAAAGACGGGACGATGGTCTCGAGATAGCCGCGCTCCAGCGTGTGCTGGTCGAGCATGAACTGTGCCAGCGCCCGCTCCATGCGGGCAAGCGGGCCGCGCAGGACGGTAAACCGAGCGCCGGCCAGCTTCGCCGCGGTGGCGAAATCCATCATCCCCAGCGCCTCGCCGAGGTCGAAATGCTGCTTCGGCTCGAAGTTGAACGCGCGCGGCTGACCGACCAGCTTCAGGACGACATTGGCGGTCTCATCGGGGCCATCGGGAACCGAGGCATCCAGGACGTTCGGCAGACTCTCCAGGATGCGACGGATGCCGGCATCTAGGTCCGGCAGCGCGCTTTTCCAGCCTGTCCATGTCGCCCCGCAGCGCCGTCGCCTCGGCTTCCAGCGCGGCGGTGTCGGCGCCGGAGCGCTTGCCCTGGCCGATTTCCTTGGCCAGCGCGTTCCGGCGCGCCTGCTTTTCCTGCAGCGCCGTCTGGGCGGCCCGCCGGTCCGTATCCAGCGCCATCAACTCGGCCGAAACCGGCGGCAGCCCCCGGCGTGCCATCGCGGCATCGAACGCCGCGGGATCGGCTCGGATGGCGCGGATATCGTGCATGGACTCAGACCTCGACTGGCTTCGGTTCGACCCAACGGGCACACATGGATGGAGATCTCGTACAGTGCGATCAGCGGCAGAGCCAGACCGGTCTGGGTGATGACGTCGGGCGGCGCCAGAATCGCGGCGATGACGAACATGCCCACATACGCATAGCGGCGAAATTTCTTCAGTTGCGCCGAACTGGTGATCCCAACCTTGGCCAGCAAAGTCAGCGCCACCGGAAGCTGGAACGTGATGCCGAACGCGAAGATCAGCTTCATGACCAGGTCGAGGTATTCGCTGACCCGCGGCAACAACTCGATCGGCACGCCGCCGCCGCCGACCGGATCCTGGAAGCTGGCGAAGAACTTCCACGCGAACGGAAAGACGAAGTAGTAGGCCAGCGCGGCGCCGAGCAGAAACAGGACCGGCGTCGCGGCCAGGAACGGCAGCAGGGCGCGCTTTTCGCTGCGGTAGAAGCCCGGCGCCACGAACAGCCAGATCTGCACTGCGATCATCGGAAAGGCGACGAAAGCGCCGCCGAAGAACGCCACCTTGATCTTGGTGAAGAACGCCTCGTAGAGCTGGGTGTAGATCAGATGCGGGTCGGGGTTGCCCTGCTCGCGCAGCACGTTCGGCCAGCGGTTCGGCCAGGAAATAGTAGATGGCCCTGGAGAAGTAGTACGCGACGCCGAAGCAGATCAGGAATGTGGCGGCCGACCAGATCAGCCGCCGGCGCAACTCGATCAGGTGATCGAGCAGCGGCATCGGCTTGTCGTCAATCGGGTCGTCTTCAGGTTTTGCCACGTTCGGCTTTCCGATGGTCAGGGGTGACGCCTACGCCTTGGACTGGCGTTGCAGCACGGCCTCGGGGGGAATGAAAGCGGGCGCCTCGTCGGCGGCGTGGCGGCACGCGGCGACGGCGGCGGCACCAGGCCGGGCGGAACGAATGCCGGCGCCAGGGGCTTTTCCGGTTCGGCCAGGATCCCCGGATCAGCCGATATCTCGGGTTCGGCAAGCGTTTCGCTGGCCGGCGGGGTGCTCGACCGCGACCTCCTCCAGCGTCGAGACCTCGCCGGGACCGGGCTGGAGTCGGATAGGTCGGCTCGAACGGATTTTCCGCGAAGGTGTTGCGGATCGATCGGTCCGGATCGACGTGCTTTTCCAGCGTGCCGGTCAGGTCCAGGTTGCGGATATCGTTGAAGGCTTTCTTCACGTCGCCAAGATCGGCCTCGCGCACCATCTCATCGACATGGGTCTGGAATTCGGCCGCCATGCGGCGCGCCTTCTTGATCATGCCGGAGACGGTGCGGATGGCCGCGGGCATGTCTTTCGGCCCAATCGCGATCAACGCGACGGCTCCAATCAAGAGAATCTCCGACCAGGCGAAATCGAACATGGGTGTGCGTGTGTCTCCGGGGGGCGCTAGCTAGCAGGAAGCGCGCGCAAGGGAAACCTGTCGCGAGACCAAGCGCCGGCGCCGGTCGGAGTTACCGATGAGCAATGGACACCGGCGGATCCACCGGATCGGCGGTCAGGAAGCCCAGCGTGTCGGCCTCCAGCACGACGCAGGTCAGCTTGCCGCCGAACACCGCCCCGGTGTCGATGGCGATGCGGTTGTGGCGGACCACCGCGGACTTTCACCGGGGTGTGGCCGTGCACGACGACGGCGCCGAAATCGGCCTCCGAGTAGAGGAACGGCTGGCGGGACCGCAGCAGGTCGTCGCGCGCCTGGTCTTCCAGCGCGATGCCCGGGCGGACTCCGGCATGGATGAAGGCGTAGCCGCCCTCCCGGTGCATCAGGACCAGATTGCGCAGGAAGTCCTGGTGTGATTGCGGGATCAGTGCCGCCCATTGGTCGCGCGGTCCCTCCGGATCGATGCCGTAGCTCTCCAGCGCCGCCTTGCCGCCGGCGAACAGCCAGTCAGTCCCGGCGGCACGCTCACCGGACAGGGCGTCCAGCATGGTGCTTTCGTGGTTGCCCATCAGGTTGACCATATCCATGCCGGGGATCGGGCAACCGTCCACCAGCCGCGCGATCACGCCGGCGGTGTCGGCCCCGCGGTCCACATAATCGCCGATATGCAGCAGCAGCGCCGACTCGATCGGCCGTTTGGCCGAGGTCCTCGGCGATGCGAACATGCAGGTGATCGAGTTGGCGCGCGCAGCCGTGGATGTCACCAATGGCGTAGATACGGCGGCCGGGCGGCAGCGCGGCAGGCGCGGGAGAAAGTTCGATCATTGCGCATCGGGGTTACAGGCCTATGGGGATTGAAATCAACTCGCATCCCGGCCGCATGCTGGCGATAATCTGACGGAGGTGGCAATGCGACGGGCCCTTGTCATGGGTTTGGTGGTTCTGGTCCCTCTGCACGCCGCATGGGCGGGATGCGCGCCGATCGCGGTAGTAACACCCACGATCTGGCGTGCGGCGGTGGCAGACAATTCGGTGCAGATCACCTTCCTCGGCCACGCTAGTTTCGAGATCGTCTCGCCGGCCGGCGTGCGTGCCGTCACCGACTACAACGGCGTAAACATCCCGCTCGATCCGCCGGATATCGCGACGATGAACCATGCGCACGCGACGCACTACACGCCCAACCCGACCCTCGCATTCGGCCACATCCTACATGGCTGGGCGGAGGATGGCCGCATGCCGATGGTCGACCTGACCGTCCAGGACATGCACATCACCAACCTGCCGACCAACATCCGCACCTGGGATGGCGGCGGCACCGAGCGCGTACTGGGAACTCGATCTTGTGTTCGAGACTGGCGGTCTGTGCATCGCCCACTTCAGTCACCTGCACCATCTGCTGCAACCGGCCGACCTGAATACTCTGGGCCACATCGATATCGTTATGGTCGCGGTGGATGGCGAGTGAACGATGAGCCAGGAGGACGCCGCCGCTGTGGTGGAACAACTTCAGCCGCGCGTCGTGTTGCCAATGCACTATTTCACCCGCGACGTGCTGGCACGGTTCCTGTATGCGATCGATCTGCGTGATAGCCCCGTCCTGGATGTATCGCGGGAAACGCTGCCGCCGACGCCGACGGTGATCGCGCTACGGGGCGGCTATTGAGCCACAGAAGCGCACGAAATCGTAACCGGAACCCATCCGGTCGGACATCTCGGCCGACCCATCCGCCAAACGACACGCAGGTCACATGCTGGTCAGCCCTTATGAGCTATCCGGGGTTAGGCTATACCTTAGGCTATACCTTCGGCCTGGAAGATCCGAAATCACGGTCCACGCCCTGCGGGAATGGCCGGGACCAACCGACAGAGGAGAACGTATCATGACTGTCGCCCGCACGATCCCGCCGTTCCGTGCCGACCATGTCGGCAGTCTGCTGCGTCCGAAGGTGCTGCAGGAGGCGCGGGCCAAGTGGAAGGCCGGCGCACTGCCACACGACGCATTGCGGGAGATCGAGGACCAGTGCATCGCCGCCGCCATCGCCAGGCAGGAGGAGATCGGCCTGCGCGCCGCCACCGACGGCGAATACCGCCGCGCCTACTGGCACTATGATTTCGTTGCGGGACTGGATGGCGTGGAGATCTACGAGCCGGACCGAGAAGATCCAGTTCCACGGCAATGTTCCGCTCCGACACAAGCTGCGGGTGAACGGCCGGATCGACTGGTCGAAGCCGACGATGATCGACCATTACCAGTTCCTCGCCAGCCACGTGCGGACGGCGGTGCCGAAGCAAACGATCCCGTCGCCGTCGGTGGTGCATTTCCGCGGCGGCCGGGAAGCGATCGACGCGACCAGCTTATCCCGACGCTGGAGCCGTTCTTCGCCGATCTGGGCGTGGCCTACAACAAGGCGGTCGCGCGCGTTCGGCGCGGCCGGCTGCCGGTATCTGCAGCTCGATGAGGTCAACATCGCCTATCTGTGCGACCCCGAACAGATCGCGATGCTGAAAGCGCGTGGCGAGCACGTCGACAATCTGCTGGACATCTATGCCGACATGCTGAACCAGGCGATCGCCGGCAAGCCCGAGGGGATGGTCATTTCGATGCATCTCTGCCGCGGCAATTTCCGCTCCACCTGGGTCGCGTCAGGCGGCTATGAGCCGGTCGCCGAAGTGCTGTTCAACCAGATCAATTCGGATGCGTATTTCATGGAATATGACACCGACCGCGCCGGCGGGTTCGAACCGCTGCGGTTCGTGCCGCGCGGCAACAAAGATCGTTGTGCTGGGGATCATGACCAGCAAGACCGGCGAACTGGAAAGCAAGGACGAGTTGAAGCGGCGTATCGACGAGGCGGCGAAATTCCTGCCGCTGGAACAGCTTGCGCTGTCGCCGCAATGCGGGTTTGCCTCGACCGAGGAAGGCAACACACTGACCGAGGACCAGCAATGGGCGAAATTGTCCCGCTGCGTGGAAGTGGCGCAGGAGGTTTGGGGCGAGGTCTAACCCACCTCAGGCCACCGGGGGCAGGCTATAGAACCGTTGCGCTGTCCGGTGGAACAGCGCGGCCTTCTCGTCCGCCGAATATCCGGCGGCGATGCGCTTGAAGCGTTCCACAGCACGGGATAGCTGCACATGCCCTTGTCCACCGGGAAAGTTGCTCTCGAACATGCAGCGATCGGCACCAAACAATCCCACCGCGGTTTCGACATAGGGACGCCACGCGGTGGCCATCTCGCCGGATGACGGCGGCAAGACCTCGTGATGGAAGCCGAAGCCGTTCACGTTCATCGCCAGGCCACCGAGCTTGACGTGCAGATTCGCGCATGTCGCCAGCTCCGTCATGTAGGCGCGCCACTGCGCAAAGACCTCGGCGCGACGGCCTTCATACGGACCGACGCCCAGCGGACCGCCGAAATGATTGAGCACGACTTTTTGGTCCGGAAAGGCCCGCAACAGATTCAGCAGATCACCTAGTTGCGGATGATACAACCAGGCCTCGAACGTCATCCTTAGCGCACGCAACCGAGCGAAAGCCTGCTCGGAATGCGAGGTCGCGGTACAGGCCGGGCGGCGCTCCCGGCGGAGCGGTCGGCGCGATGGCGGCGTCGTATGTGCCGCTGTGGCGAATGCCCTTTGAAGCGGCCGCCGCCGGCCTCGATGTGCGCTTCCAGAACGGCATCGATGCGCTCTCCGAGCAGGCAGTCGGCGTAGCCAACGATGCCGGCGCAGGCGCGCAAGGGCCCGTAGCGCCGCTCTCGCATTCGCCGGCCGCGGCGGCGACGAATTCGGTTTCGCCGACCGGTTGCATCTCCTCCGGGCCATCCTCGCGATACTCAGATCCGCACTGGATGGACACCGTGGCCAGCACGTTGTGGCCGGTGCGCAGGTCCGCCACGAGGTCCGCCAGCAGATACGGGTCCGGGCGCGCCTTCCAAAGGTGATGGTGCGGATCGATGATTGGCTGGTCCGGGTCGAGGATGTCCTCCTTCAGCTTCGCCAGCCAGTCTGGACGAACCCGCGGATGATCATGCGGTTTGCGGTCCAGCGCTGGGCTGGGCATGGTATTTTCTCCCTGCGGTCAGGCTGTCATCCAGCCATGGGCGATCCCGTCTGGTAATACGGCGGGCCTACGGTGTAACCCCAAGCGCACCCAGCAACGACGCCATCAACGCCGCGCGCGAGAACTGTCCCCGAGCGTATTCCAACTGCTCGCGACAGCGCTTTTCCCATTCCACGTCGTCGTGCAACATCAGGACAACCGCGGCGGCGAACGATGCGGCGTCGTCCACCACTGCCGCCACTTTGGATAATCCCGGCAGGCCTTGCGCGCCCACTGGCGTGGTGACCATGGGGACGCCCGCACATAGCGCTTCGACGACTTTCAGCTTCACGCCGGATCCGCACCGCAACGGCATCACGGCGACGCGGGCACGGCCGTAAGCCGCTGTCAGTTCGGCGGCACTGACGTTGGCGAACACGGCGATGCCGTCCGCGGCGAGTGCCCACACACGGGGGGTAGGATTGGACCCGATGATGGAAACATGCGCGCCCAAAGCGCCGGCACGGATCCGTGGCAGAATTTCGTGCACGAACCAGATAGCGGCATCCTCGTTCGGAGGATGTCCGAAGCCCGCCACGAAAATGATTTCCTGTTCCTTCGGTGCGGCGCGCGGCACCGCGAACTGGTCGAAGCAGTAGGGCACCACCGAACCTATCTTGGCGTCTGGTTCCAACGCGGAGGCGATCTGCGCCTCTTCTTCCGACGGGTAGAGCGATAGGTCCACCTGGCGCCAGATAGAGCGCTCCCGATCGCGCATGTGATCCGCGGCACGCAACAAGCGATCGTCCCCATTCACCTCCGCCTGTTGCTGCATCCGCCGGAAATGCAGATCATGACCGTAGTAAGTCAGCCGCGCTTGCGAGTGACGGCGGATCGAGGGAATAAGATCCTCGGCAACGTCCGGACGGCTGACCAGAACCGCGTCTACTTCGCCACCGGCGGCTTTGATCCAGGTGTTGAACGGCGCCTGGCCGGGACCATGCAGCACCTCGATCCCCATGGCCTGCAATGTTTCAGTGTATCCCGGGCTGTAGCTCAGGTTGTGCGGCCAGAATTTCACGATGAAGCCGGCCTTGATCAGGACCTCCAGGTAGGTCATGACGGTCCGCGACCCGGCATCGCGATCCGGTGTAGGCACGTAGTGGTCGATGCACAGAACCACCTTGCGGTGCATCGCTCGGTCGCGGGCACGAAACACATTGTTTCCGTTCCAATAGTGCTCGCGCGCGAGCACCTCCGCCCACCGATCGATAAAGCGACGCCGGTTCACCACCTGACAGGACTTGGTGCCCACCGAGGTGTCCCGTCCATGCGACATCCCCTCATGGTGAATGACGCGAGCCGCCGGCTGATACAGGGTCTTCAGACCGATCCGCCGCAGCCGGAAGCAGAGGTCAGCATCCTCGAAATAAGCTGGCGCGTAGATCTCGTCGAAACCGCCCAGACGCTCGAATACCGATCGCTCAACCATCAAGGCAGCGCCGGAACAATAATCCACTTCGCGCACGTAATTATAGACGGGTTTCGACGGATCCTCCATGCGTCCGAAATTCCAGCCCGACGCATCTTGCCAGATAATTCCCCCGGCCTCCTGCAAGCGTCCATCGGGATATAACAATTTAGCACCGACCGCACCGGTGTCGAGCCGCTCGCCGAACAGCGAGACCATTGGTTCCAGCCAGCCTGCCAAAACCTCCGTGTCATTGTTGAGGAAAAGCAGATAGCGGCCGTTCGCCACGGCTGCCGCTTTGTTGCAACTATGCAGGAATCCACGATTGAGATCATTGCGGATCAGCCGGATGCCGCGCACCTGCTCGAGACAATTCGCGTCGACACCACTCCAGGCGTCATCGACGACGACGACTTCGATGGGCAGCGCCGGCTTATGGTCCGCAATCGATGCGAGGCAGCGTAGTGTCAAGGCGACTTGCCCGTAGGTCGGAACAATGACCGATACGATCGGATCAGCGGAGAATGGCACGATGACTGTCCGCGGATTGACGACGTCCAGGACCGGGAGCGGCGCCCCCGCCGGCGCGACGCGACGCAGTCGCCGCGCCCGCAGCCAGTAACGGGCGTGAGTGTGCAGTTGGAGAGTGGCTGTCCACCACAGCAGAAGCACGGTGCGGCGAAGCTGCTTCGCAACCCAGGGCGAATCCCCCTGCAGTGACTGGGCGAATGCCAAAGCGCGCCATAGCGCCGTATCGATCCAGGCAGCAAAATGGATCCGTGAAACGCGCAGCGACTGGCTCACCGAGGCCTCCGTTTTGGAGGCCCAAGTCCTAGCCGCGAAGGTCTTAACGAACGGTTAAAGCCTATCGCGCCTGGAAGATTGGTGGCCGGCGCTCACTCATCGCTTTGGTGCCTTCCTTGAAGTCGGCGGTGTTGCGCAGCCAATCCTGCTCTTCGTATTCGCGTTCGGTCGCTTGCGCCACGGCGTCGGCCAGGCCGCGACGGAGAGTTCTCGCGGGTCGAGACAATCGCCAGCGGCGCGGATCCGGCGATTTCAGTCGGCAACCTCCACGGCTTTCGCCCGCACCTGCTCCAACGGTACGAGGTAATCTGCGAGACCAATCTTCAGCGCTTCCTCGCCGGTCAGGCGCCGGCCGGTGTACATCATCATCGCGGCGTTCTGCGTCCCGATCAGGCGCGGCAGCGTCGCGGTCAGGCCGAAGCCGGGATGAAAGCCCAGGCGGGTGAAATTGGCGGAAAACCGAGCTTCGGGGCAGGTGACCCGAAAATCTGCCATCACCGCCAAGCCGACGCCGGCGCCGACCGCGGCGCCATGCACCGCGGCGACGATCGGCTTGCCGGTGCGCCACAGCCGCTGGGCTTCTTTATACAGGTGCCGACCCCGCTTCGTCGCACGCGCGACACCATCGGGCCCTCGGCTGCCGAAATCGGCACCGGCACAGAAATGCTTGCCTTCCGCGCAAAGGACGATGGATCGGACATCAGGGGTACGATCATAGATTTCAAGCGCATCGGCGATTTCCGCCACCATGTCGGTGTCGATGAAATTGTTTGGGCCGCGCCGCACCTCGATCGTGGCGATGTGGCCTGCGACATCGACGGCGATGTGTTCATAGGTCCCGTGCTGCATGATGGTTTTTGCTGCCTCCCTGCTCGAGGGAGGCAGTGTAGGGCGGTTTGCCGAAGAGGGGAAACCACCAACGCGCCGCCAGGCATGGCCTTACGTAGCGGCGAAAGCCCTCAGCAATGCTCCGAGCCTTCTGCCATTAGAACCGTCCAGCCTTGGTCCGTGCTCAGGAAGGTTAAAGGCTGCGTCATAGCCCCAGCGTTTCGCTAACGGCAATGACCTGGCGCATCTGCGGTGCGGGCTGGACGCAGCTTGCATCGACCAGATTGCGTGCGGCCATGGCGCCCTTTAATGCTGAGCTTCATGCGCACGCCCTCACGACCCGTTACGCTTCCGCGCGACATTCTTCCGCAGCAGGAACTCGCGGCCGATCTTCACCATCGGCACACCATCATATTCGACGATGTCCGCCGTCGCATAAGTCTCGTGCCACGAATCCGGGATGAAGCTGCCCGTTCCAACCACATCGATCGGCGCCTTGGCATCCGCCATTACGCGGCATTTTTCTACGCCGAAGCCGGACGAAGCCACGATCCGCACCTTGGGGTATCCGGCCTGATCCAGAACTTCCCGCATGCGCCAGATAGCCGCGGCCGACACCCCCGTGCCAACCAGCGAACGCAATTCGGAGTCGCTGCGATACCGGCGGATCGCCCCTGGCGCATTGCGCTCCATCACCGCGTAGCTTTCCGCCGGATCGAGACCCTCCAGGAAACGGCCGCCATGCGTGTCCAGCCGGAACGACAATTCCCCCGCCGCGGCGACGTGGGGGAAGCGCGCGCATACCGCAAGCGCGTCGCTGATTTCCCTCCCGAAATAGTCAACCAGTACCGTGATCGGCTCATCGGGATAGGTCTCGCGAAACATCTCGGCCGCTCGTACCGTAGAACCGGCATAGCCAATCAAGGAGTGTGGCATCGTGCCGAAACCTCTCGCCGTACCCGAACCAATGCGCCGTCCCATCGTTGGCGTTACCAATGAAGCCTTTGGCCCCTTCCCTGCTTGCCGCCGCACTGCCGACAGCGGCCGCGTACGACATCATGTCCTGCATTTCCGCGCCGGCGCAGTGGCGGGCCTCCATCGCCAGGAATGCAACAGCCGGCAGCGATAGCGCCATCTGATAGGCGTTGTGCGCAGCGACGCACGCCGCCCCGATCTTTTGCAACAAAATGGTCTCAAGATCGGACAGGTGTACCATGCTGCCGGTGAGATAGACGATCGGTTCACCGGCCCCGACCCAATCGCCTTCCTGATAGATGAGATCGACGTCGATCTCCGTGCCCCGCCGGTCCGCCACGGTCTTCAGCCAGTCCAGCATCAGCCGCGGCGCGCAGATCACTGGGCGGCGCAGGAACAGCGCGTAGGTGACCCGCTTGTCGCCATGTCGGGCGACGATCGTCTTGGTGCGGTTGAAGTAGCTGTCGGTCCGCGCGGTGATATCTGAACCAAAGTCTTCGCCGCTTCGGGTCACGGTGCGCGCCTCACTGCGCAGCGAAGCCTGGCGCTGCAGTTGGCAGGCGACGCCGCTTCAGTTCCTCGGCTACCAGAAACGCGAGTTCCAACGACTGTTCAGCATTCAACCGCGGATCGCAGAACGTCTCGTAGCGCGCACTAAGGTCGGCCTCCGACAGGCGATGAGCGCCCCCGGTGCATTCGGTGACCTCCTGGCCGGTCATTTCCACATGAACGCCGCCAGCCCAGGTGCCCTCGGCCCCATGGATGTCGAAGAAACCACGCACTTCCTCAAGAATAGAGTCGAAATTGCGCGTCTTTATTTTCGACGAGGTGCTGATGGTATTGCCGTGCATCGGGTCGCACAGCCACACCACCTTGTGGCCGGAGCATTCCACCGCGCGCACCAGACGTGGCAGTTTTGCTGCCACCTTGTCGGCGCCCATCCGGCTGATCAACGTAACGCGACCCGCTTCGTTCTTCGGGTTCAGGATGTCGAGCAACTTCAGCAGATCGTCTGGCTCCTGACTCGGCCCAACCTTCATCCCCAACGGATTTTGCAGGCCCCGCAAAAATTCGACATGCGCCCCCTCAGCCTGGCGCGTACGATCGCCGATCCATAGGAAATGCGCCGAACAACCATACCAGTCGCCGGTCGTGGAATCGATGCGGGCCAGTGCCTGCTCATATGGCAGCAGCAGAGCCTCGTGACTAATGTAGAAATCCGTCTCCCGCAGGTCACGCGTCGTGGCGCTGGTCATGCCGCACGCCGCCATGAACGACAGCGTTTCGTCGATCCGCGACGCCAGGTCCTGATACCGCTCGGCCAGTGGCGACCGCTCGACGAACCCCAGGTTCCAGCGATGTACCTCGTGCAGATCAGCGTAACCGCCCGAGGAGAAAGCACGCAACAGGTTCAGCGTGCTGGCCGACTGGAAGTAGCCGAATTCCATCCGCGCCGGGTCGGGCGTCCGCGAATCCACTGTGAAATCGGGACCGTTGATGATGTCGCCGCGGTAGCTGGGCAGCGTTACGTCGCCTTTCGTTTCGATATCAGACGAGCGAGGCTTGGCGAATTGACCCGCCATCCGGCCCATCTTGACTACCGGCAGAGACGCACCAAACGTCAACACCACCGCCATCTGCAGCAGCACGCGAAACGTATCGCGGATGATGTTCGCGGTGAAGTCGGAGAAACTCTCGGCACAGTCGCCGCCTTGCAGCACGAAGGCCTTGCCCTCCGCAGCGAGCGCCAGGTGCGCTTTCAGGCGGCGCGCCTCCCCGGCGAACACAAGTGGCGGATATTTGCCCAAACGCACTTCCATGTCCGCGAGCTTTGTCACGTCCGGATAGGTCGGGACTTGGCGAATCGGGCAATCGCGCCAGGAATTCGGATTCCAGGGACGCAATGTCGCGGCGCCGGCAGGCATGGTGGTCGGCATAAATAATCTCCTCAGCTCGCTTTATGTCGCGAAACTGCGGAAATGGCTACTACCGCCGGGCCTGATGATCGACCCGATAACATAATGATCCCCGCTCCTCCGGCCACTTGGGCCCCTCTCCGCGGGGCGCTTGAGCGGACATCGAGTACCAGATAAGACACGCGTACAAGAAAACAGAAGTCGCCCGTGTGGGCAGTGCGGGAGGCAACGCGAAACCAGGTGGACCTCGAAGTTCTCATCGAGAACGTGCTGAACGCACTGGCCGCGGGCATCACGATCGGCTGCATCTACGGACTGATGTGCATCGGCCTCGGCCTCATCTTCGGTATCATGCGAATCGTCAACTTCGCTCAGGGCGAACTATTGATGCTGGGCATGTTCGCCAGCCTGTATCTGGTCACTGGCGGCGGCGCCCTGGCGTTCCTGGGCCCGTATATCGGCCCCTTCATCGGCGCCCTGCTGGCCGGGCCGATCGTCTTCGCAGGGGCGCCCTGCTGCATAAGTTCTTGATCGCGCGCGCGTCGGGCCTCCGCACCACCGGATCCCTGGACGAGGGTCATTTCGGCCAGTTGATCGTCACGCACGGCATCTCCCTGGTCCTGCAGAACGGCGGCCTGATCCTGTTTTGGCTCCGCGCCCCAGACCGTCCGCAAGCCCCTGGCCTCCAGCGCGATCGAGATTGGCCCGATCTACGGCGACGCCACGGTGTTCCTCAACAAGGCGCGCCTCCTCGCCTGTCCGATCCCCATAGTCACGGCCATATCATTGTATCTGCTGCTGGAGTTTACCCGAATGGGTAAGGCGCTGCGAGCGGCGGCGGACAATCCCACAGCGGCGACCTACATGGGAATCGACACCGACAAGGCCTATCGCATCGCCTTTGGCCTGGGCAGCGGCATCACCGCCATCGCCGGCGGGCTGATGGCAACCTACTTGTCGTTTGGCCCTTTCATCGGTCTGGACTATGTCATCATCATGTATTCCGGCGTCGTGCTGGGCGGCATGGGCAGCATCCTGGGCGCCTTCTGGGAGGCCTCCCCGTCGGATTTGTCCAACAGTGTTCGGCCTTGGTCCTGCCGCCGCAATTGCAGAATGCGGCGATCTTCGTCGTCTTCCTGATGATCGTCCTGCTGCGTCCCCAGGGCCTGTTTGCCGCTCGGCGGAGCGCGCCTGATGCGATCCCCGCGTGAGGGAGCGCTCGTGTTGCCACCCTTTCGTTGCGGGGTCCATATATCCCGGCCCTTTCGTCGTGCCGCGTCCGCAATGCGGTCTCGTGACGTGGAGCGCACATAGTGCGATACGCCGCCGCTCCCCGACTGAGGCGCGACCTCATATCGCTGGCGATCATTTCGGGCGCCTATCTCGCGGTGTCGAGCTTCGTCACCAACAGCTACTACCAGTTGATCATGACACTCGTCCCGATCTGGGCGGCGTGTCGTGAAACATCCTGTCCGGCTACGGTGGCC